>NZ_JBQVVV010000002.1:0-2027713 GCF_052886895.1 Enterobacter sp. C4G1
TCTATATTAGAGTTATAAGGCTCTGGTACTAAATAGCTATGACATTAACTATTTCCTCCTTCGAAATTCCTGTAAATAATAGTTGCTCCATTTCTATGGGGCACTTTTTTACATGGTTTTTTCATGGAAAAGTGAACAATTAACAACAAGGATTAATATGAAAGAAAACAAAACACATGGCGTAGGTGTACGCCTAAATGGAACACAAGAAGCATTTCTACAAAAGCTAATCAGCGAAGGAAAGGCTAAAAGTGTCAGTAGTGCTATTCAGTACTTAATCAATCTATCGATAATTAAAGGCGAATAATGGAGCACGGTTGGCTACTCATCGAAAAAGAAGAGTAAACGTGGTTACAGGTAGTAACGCGAAAACGTAAGGAAACAATCATGGGAAGACTAGCAAGTTATAGTAAATTGAAAAGAAAAATCAGGACTAACAGAAAGTCATTGAACAAATCAGTACAAAATAAAGAAAAGGTAGATTTCATTCAACTAACATTCTCACAGTACGAAAATATCCTAGTAAGCGATATGACAAGTGCTAGGATTTGTAACGTACTAAAAGTGAATTGTGATAAACATTTCATTAGTAATTTACGCAAAAATAAAGTTCCAGAGTATCGTGAATGGTTCAAAAAGGTACGCGGAGTGTAAACACCCAATTTTATTCTGAAATAAAAAGGCCTGAATGCTAGGAACACATCAGGCCAGTATTAATTAAAATCTTGTATAGGAGTAATTATCATGGCAGGAAAGCAGCAAAACTTCGATAATAGTGAATTTATTTCATTAGCTGGAAACTTCAGCAGGTTTAGTGATCTAACGATTGAAGGGAAAAGAATAGTTATCGACATTATTACTAAGTGTTCTGGTAAGAAAGGTTATCCGAAGGAAAAAGTGTATTATGTACTATTCAATTGTTTGATCGTGAACAGGGATAGTGTCAAGTACTGGCTACAGCACTACTATGGGTTACATACGAGTGATACGCCACCATCTGATAACACAGTCCGTAAGTTTCTCACTATCACCAAGCAATTGTCCGTAGCGATGGTAGAGGCACACAACAATGGCGTGAGGTTATTCAAAACCGCACAAGATGGGCTGTACTACATAACACCCGTACAGAAGTATGAAATCGATAAGATGTACGATAGTGGCCTTTCAGCACAGGAAATGATCATAGAACTACAGAAAATGATTGATGATTCTGCGAAATAACCGCTTCGCAAGATTAGCGTTTACTTCGCAAGATGGAGTGCTATATGACCTATATGTAGTGTGTAACTTGTTGATATATATCAATATATGGTGTCTAAACACATCTTGCGACCTATATTAATATTAACCCATACCCATTACATTAAAGCATATTTGTCTTACTACTTTTCAGTCTCTAGAGAGCCTAACTTCGCTTTGCTCGTCAGTCTCTATAAAAACCAAATATTAGATCGTAACTTTGCGTTTTTCTCGCCAGTACTCGAAACAACGCAAGGTCTGCTACTCGCTATCGCTCAGACAACTGACAGTACCAAATCAAAGTAATCCAGCAGTACTCACGCAGCACCTGCCAGCCCCACCCCGGTTTCATAACAGACTCTAACTGGTCATTTTCCCCTAACTATGGTGCAATTGGATGATTACATAAAGTACTGGATCAAGAGTACATTTTTTGTGTACAAAGAAGTACTTAAGAGAGGGATAGACATGAACAGAAAACAATTCATCCAGTCGCATAGTGGCTATCAAGTTTCGGTAAGCCACTCAATGGGTCATGGTTACCGCCTATAGTACTTTCGGTTCCGGCCTTAGTGGGTTATATGAGGCTGATGCAGCTGATGCAGCTGATGCAGCTGATGCAGATCCGGTAAGGTTCGTTGCCTTAATCCTGATGGTACTTATCTACGCTGCCATACTATTCCTGCTCACACGCTTAGTACTTAGAAAGTTTCAGGTCAATCGTTAAAGGCTCTATTCTTTGAAGTACTCTCACCAAAATCAGTGGGAGTACTTTTGAAATTTTGGTAAAGATTCATTTAGCTATATCAAAATAATCTTCATAGGGAGTTTCGACATTAAGAAATTTAGTTATTGCATCATCATATTCTTCGATTAGGGGGGGCAATTGATTAATGTCATATTCTAACTCATCACCTGAAATATTCGCATATTCATACATAACATGTGATAACTCCGCCTTGCAATAGCGAGCTTCAAATTCTATACTTGGAGATAATTGATATATATTAGTGAACTCATCTTTTAAGTTCCAGTTGAGTCTTTTTAAATCGAAAAGCATTTTTTCTTTTTTAGATATTAATGTGCAGATCTTATCTATGTATAATTTAATCTCTGCCAAATCATTTTTAGTTGTTGAGGAAGTAGTAAAGATTTTAACGGTTCCATGAAGTTCGAGTAATATATTTTTTATTTCATAAAGAGTAAACGTCAAATCTCTGGATAAAGAATGTGCAAGTTCGTATTTTTTTTGCTTAAACCATTTCTTCGCCTGTAGAGCAGCGTATACAGCAGCACAAGCCATTATAATATTGGAAATGGAACTAAACCAATCACTAACAGATCCCCATTCAAACCCATTGACACCTGCAAAAAGAATCTTAATAAGCACAAGGATTGCTACAATAAGCAATGCAACAACAGTCGTTAATAGACAAGTATTCCAATTTATTTTTGACATTTTATCTCTCCGTCCCAGATGAGAAATCAAACTTATCAAGAGTAATTTTAAATTCATTAGATGAAATATGTGACTCTTCCTTTTTAAAAATGTCCACAAAAAATTGTTTTAAATTACAGAATAACTCAAATATACTATAAGTCACAATTATTGGGCAGACAAATAGATAGATTATTTCTTTCCTAAGATCAGTAGTAATATACAATGGAAATAGATTGTTATAAATTAAAAATGAACCAGCGAGCAAAATGATAAACCATAAGAAAGCCATTCTATTCACTATTGATAGAATAGTGTCATGTATAGAAAAACGCGTATGGCTACTTTTCTTATAAAAATGAATTTTATGTAAATTACCAGAGACATATGGCTCCAAAATGTTAATATGGAATTCCCAGTTGTTTTGCCAGTACTTTCCAGCTTTAACTATTCTTTTCCATATCAGACTCATGATTAAACCTAATAAAGAAACGCTTGTAGCAGTCAGTAACAAAATGAATTTAGTATTGTCAGATGAATCTTTATCTAAATAGGTAGAAAAACAATATGCTAAAGTAACTGCTAATACAGACATAAAACCCAGAAGAAAGGTCGAACGCTGCCAGTAGAGACTAATCTCAAATTTCCTAATGTCATGTGCTTTTTCAAAAGCAACACTTATTTTTTTCAAATCATCACTATCTAACTTTAAACAATTAAAATACGTTCGCCGCTTATCAAGTAGTTTTTCGAAGTAATCGACATTTCGAGATATGTACATTGGTATATCCTGATAGACATTTACTTGAATATCTTAACATTTGGAACATAATCAAGTATAGTATTAAGAACACGCCCCCCACAATGGGTAGGTTTGTTAAGGTGTGGGTGTGGCGTGTACTCAAAATGGTAATTCACCCTGGCTAAACCAATCATCCTCTTCATGTGCCTGGTACATCCGGTACTCAGCATTCAAAAACGATAACCCCTCAATTAAAGTACCTTGTGGTTTCTCGCATATAAGTACGAAACAATCCCTTTTCTATATCAATATTTTTTATAATAGCACTACAAAATTGATGAAGAATGAAAAGTATACTGATGATCCCCTGTTCAGTACCATCCATTAGGGGTAGGTTATCAGGTACTGTTCAGGGGGAATAATTAACTAATTATCGATGAATTAAATAATTATCTTAAAGAGAATTAAAACCACGAGTCAAAGAAGCTTGAGATCTTGTCGCAAACATAATCTTTGGCTTTTTTAAGAGGCTCTTTCACAATCTTTGGAATTGGAGCATTATCTATAATGGAGTCAAGAACGTCTTTTACCGCTTCGGTAAACCCCTTTTTTGATTCTTGCTTAACCTCTTCAGTTTTATTTTCTTCACGAAGAGTACTATACACCGCAGCTTTAGAACGCTTTGGTAATCTTAAAACCATTTTCTTGACAAGATTGCTGATGTTGTATTTTAACGGAGCCGATACAGCGATACATCCATTATTATTCTCAAACAAGCGATTGTAAATATCAATTTCTTTACGCTCAAGGTTTTCTATTTGTGTAGCAGAAGGGCGTTTCTTAGAACCATCCCATTCGTATGAGGGTTCAATCTTGTCAGCTTGGTTTATTACAAACAAGATTTTATCTTCAGCACTAAGCGGCTTAATAACGTTTTTATAGAAATTTTCATCAGGACCGAGTACTCTGTCGTCAGCTTTGATCACCCATAAAACCAGGTCAAGTGTTGGTATTAGTTCTTGATAAAGACTCTTATACTCGATGTCTCTTGCTTCACTTTCACCCACTCCTGGCAAATCAATAAGGGTAAGTTTTCTGCCCCCAACATCAATTTGTAACTCTTCAAGTTTTCTTGTGCAAGCCTCAACATGGCTAACTTTACATACATCTTGCTGGAATATTGCATTACACAATGACGATTTACCTACGCCGGTTTTACCCATAACGCCAATGCGAGGTTCATAGTCTATAACTTCTGTCAGTTTTTTCTTAGTATAACGAGAAATATCAGGAGGCAGAGATAATAAAATATCATCTAAAATTTTAGACTTTTTATTGGCAGTATTATCAGCATCATGTTTATTGCTATTATTAGTTTCATTTTCAATAGCACTTGACATTTCTGAAATACTTTTGTTAGCAATTTTGAATTGCTTCAAGTTGCTTAGCAATTACACTTGACCATGATCCCATTTTAAACCCTTATAAAGTAATTGATGTTTATTATTTTATAAGGATTTATTAACAAAATGTCAATTAGTTCCTACTAAGCATTTATGGTGACAACTTAAGTTAAATTAAGTTGATTGCTAATGAAAGATGTTATAATGCAATAAATAAAGCTTTTCATGTCTGCAAGCTTACAGAACTAAACAGTACTTCAAGTAATGCTAATACATAGGAACTTACTGAACGAATTAGAATCTTATTAGGTATTCAATGAAAGGCTATTCTCACTTACACATGAGCAGTACCATGACAAACTTTAAGTACTGCGATAATGTGATTGTATCCATACAGTATAAGAACCATCACCAGATGCTACGAGCAGCTGGAGCTACCAGCGGTGCAGGGCTATCTATACAGATCAGTTCCTTTCCATAAAGTTAATAGCTTGTATGGACTTCATTAAATGAAGCCCTACCAAGTTAAAATTGGTAGGGCTGCAATTAAAATTTAATTGAAGTCAAAAGATAAAATTTCGCCAGTTTCACCATTAAATTTGCATGAATACCGGACATTTTTATATGCACCAAATCCATTCTGTGCTTGAGCTTGGTCGCCATACATTTCAATCACTTTTGAATCTTTACTAATCCATGAGTAAGTGACAAATGCAGGATTGGTAATTGAATCCTTCCATTTAAAATCATACTTAGCTAGTTTCTCAATAGCTCGCTGGCATTCATAAACGGGATTATGGTGATTTTTTGCATAGCCAATCGGATTCTTATCTTCTTCTGCTTTACGTGCTGCCAGTTGAGCATCTTCCTTTGCTTGACCTTCCTGCCCCCAAATACCAAAAATTGCAACAGAGGAAACAAAGAACACTGGTATTGCAAGTAATAAGCCTACAAAAATGATACTACCTTTCTCCCAATTTTTTTTCGTACCCTTATGCTTAACCCATTGATAGGCAGCAATAGCTATTGCTGCGGCTATAAACAGACTTGCTTGTAGATTCATATTCATTCCTTGCCAAATAAAGAACTATGAAATTGTCATTCAGAAATCAATGGCAATCATTTACTTGGTGTTCTTTTCAAGCATTTCGATGATTAGCTTTTTAGTTTCGATAGAGCACAAAGCAACATAAGTTTCTTCATCATTAGTATTAATCTTTTCGATGCGAGTACTTAGTTCTTTGATGAATGAATTACTTCTAATTAACTCAACAACTGAGTTAGCAAACTCTTCTTTTTTCTTTTGAGAGTAAAGGGATGGCATGAGATTACTTACAGCAACTGATGTTGTATGCCATTTATAGGGACTAACTGCCTCTTCAGTAGCTTTCCTTAAATCTTCTTCTTTTTTCTTTTTAAAGAAACGTTTGAAGCCAAGTGTAAGAGTTAGAATGAGAGCATTTATGATTTGCTCTTGAACAGACTTTGGTAACTTTGTGAACAACTCAAAGAACTTTAAGATCGCAGCCAGCATAAAACTAACCTCGTATGTGTGTAGTTCGAAAAGGTTATCATAAAGCACTTAATTATTTCAATCACCAAAAATGGTAAATAAACAAAATAGGTTCCCCTTGAATTATTTAAAGACCGCGTAGTTTCGGCAGCGGGTGCTTTAAATTATATGTGATGTTTTAGAAGTACACAAAACATAGTCCTCCTGATAAATAAGTCAGGAGGACTTTTTTATGTCTAAAACAAGAACAAATAAAACCAACCTGTCTATTTCGTATAGTGAATTATCACGCCGTTATGGTTATGACGTTTCCGTTATTAGCCGTGAGTGGGTCGGTAAGGGGTTAGACTGTACTCAAACAGAATCTGAAATTTACGAGTGGATTCTTGATAATATCATAAACCCATTACGTAATACCGATACTAAAGAACAAATTGAATTAGAACGCCTGAAGAAGCTAAAGGCAGAGGCGGCACTATCTGAATTAGAACTACAGGAAAAATCCGGGGAAGTAGTCAGTACCGAATATCTAGAACAAGTATTAACTGAATACCTATTTCAAGTTAAAACCGCAATGAGGGCAATCCCTTCTAAAACATACTTAGAGCTATTTGCTCAGACAGATGCTAAGGATTTACGCGACATATTGAAACAACATATTGATAGTACTTTATTCCAGCTAGGAAGCATGGAATTTGAATTACCCACGGATGAAGAAATATTAGAAGATGGAAACAAACAAGAAGAAATTAACGAAAGTACTACAGAAAATACTACCGACGATTCAACCGCCGAAGCTACAGAGAACAAGCCAGTGGATCAGTAATGGTGTAGTTAAGTTTGTAGATGGTCCAAATATGGGACTTGATTGGGTTCCGTTTAGTTTTCAACGTGAACCAATGGATATAGCACAAGAGAGAAGTACTAAAAAAATAGTTTTACAGTCGTGCTCTCAATTGCTCAAGACGACAGTGCTACAATCAATAGCATTTAACCTAATGGCAAATGTTCCATGTAATTTTGCTTTTGGTAGTAGTTCTGAATCTGAAGTAAAGAAATTCAAAGATGGTAAATTTCTACCAGCTATTGAAACTAGTGAAGTACTCAAGCTATTAGTAACAGACAAGAACGATAAGAACGCAGCCAACAACGCCAAACAAACACAAATGGTAAACGGTACATTCGTTTACTGGTTAAACCTTAATACTCCGGGTAACTTGCGTGGTATTACTTGTCGTGTAGTACTACTTGACGAAGTTTCTAACGTTGGCATAACTGATGAAGGAAACCCAATCAAATTAGCGGAAGCACGTACTAGTACTTTTGGTGACGATTCTCTAGTAGTTATTTCGAGTACTCCATTATATAAAGATGATTTAATTAACTCGGAGTACAATCTCTCAGATAAACGCCGTTGGTTTGTCTCCCACACATGCGGTCATGAATATACTCTTGAATGGGAGCAAGTTGCCTTTGAGTTTAAGACTTTAGAAAACGGTCGAGCAATACCAGACAGTACTACTACTCGTTTGATTTGCCCCCATTGTCAGGAAGAGATAGACGAGCATACACGCCATCAGATGATCGATAAGGGTCGATGGATTGCTACTAGTACTGACGGTGATCCGGGAGTAGTCGGCTATCAGATATCACGTATGTATTCACCATTGAATACTATTTCAGAAATGGTAAGTAAGTTTTCCGATGCTCTTTATAATTTCAACCTCCAAACATTCTATAACAATGAACTTGGATTACCATATGAGGATGAATATCAGAAAGAATTAGATATTCTACAACTGGAATCACTACGAGAAGATGAATTTAATCTACATAAAGTTCCTGAAAGTACTTTAGGTATAACAATTGCCGTAGACCAGCAATTAGACCGCCTGGAAGCAACTGTTTTATGTTTTGACGAGAAGAACATTTATGTACTTGGTCATGAATTCTTCTATGGACATGATTGTACTAAAATCGAATCACAGGCATGGAAGGACTTAGATCAGTTTTGCCGTCAAGATTTCCGTAGTGTTGATGGTCGAATAGTACCTACACTTGCCGTATTCGTGGATAGTTCGAACGGTAACGCTACAGATACGGTTAAGAAGTTTACCGCACGTTGGGCTAAGTATCATCCTATCAAGGGTTCTAGCAGTACTACAGGCGATCTCTTCAAGCGTAGTACTCAAGCGGGCTATGAGCTACAGATCCTGAACGTACATGATCAGAAGAATACGATTCGTAAACTTCTAAACTTGATGCTCAGTACTGAAGCAAAGAACGCACCAATACAATTACGCTTTTCCAGTACTCTACCTTCAGATTACTTTGAACAATTATCGGCAGAAGAATTAAAACCTGCTGGGGGTAAACTAGTTTGGAGACTGAAGAAAGGGCAGAAGCGAAACGAGGCTTTAGATTGTCTCGTGTATGGAATGATCGCAATTGTATATGCTCAAAGTAAATTAGGCACTCAACCATTTAAAAAACTACGAGAACATAAAGCCAAATCATTACCGCAAAAGATAAATAAACCAGAAGAATCACAACCTATACAGAAGGCTACTAAACGAAATAATAGGCGTACTGGTATGGGTTCAAATTGGTTCGGTAAATGATAAGGATATCGCATGGCACTATTACCAGAAAAGATCTATTTGATTAGTAATCCTATGGATCTTGAAGTAACAGTACCGCCTCAAACAATACTTGTTATTAGTTTTACAACGTCTGGTATTAGTACTTCTCTTGATAATCTAAGTGGTAGTACTTCGCGTGAATTTACAGTTACCTTGAATTTGAGTGCGGCACAGGAAACACTATTCTGTACCCAAATTTCACAAGGTCAATCTAGTACTTTCACCAGTGAAGTAATTAACCCTATGTTATTCACGAGCGAATACGCACAACTAAAACAGATGATTAGTGAGATTGATACAGTGATTGCTAATAAAGTTGCTGGCGGGGCTAATTACTCAATAACAATCAACAATAAAACACTCGTTAGTGAATCACTAAGTTCTTTAGAAGCAATGCGTGAACGTTATGTAAAACGAGCAAATCAATTATATTCAAAAATGAATAATGTCAGTACTTCCAGTGGCGGAAAACCAATCAAGAGTATCACAGTATTCAAGCCTAGACCTGGGAGTACTCGCTGATGTTCTGGACGAAAAAACAAGCCGTAGAAGTTAAATCAGTACAAAAACAGGTTAAGCAAACACAGAAGAGAGCACAACCTAATAGTAATTTGAAGAAAGAGCTACAGGCAGTGCGTAATACCGCTGTTATGAATTTTGGTTTCAATGCCAACTCAGGAAGTAATATTAACTTTCTACTAATGAAAGCATTACCAACAATGCGTGCGTTTTCGCGTGATGCCGTACTTAAAAACCCAATTGGGCGTAAGTACATGAACCTTTCAGTAGATGGTGTAGTAGGTTCTGATGGTGTTTACGTAAAACCTTCAGTAGAAATTGATAGTACTGATGATGAGATTAACCAAATTAACGAGCAATTAGAGAAACTATTTGATCGTTGGGCTTATGATCCTGATAAGTTTTCTTTAGATGGTTCACTAAGTTTTGACTTATTCCAACAAAATGTAGAGAAAATCCGGGTACAGGATGGTGAATGTTTCATTCGTATTCACAAGATTAACGGTACTATCAAACTAGAAATTCTAGATACCAGCCGTTTGCTACAGCTAAATAACCAACATTTAGGAAGTGGTAACTATATATCAAATGGAATTGAATTCGATTCAAATCATCGCCCGATAAACTACTTTTTCTGTAAGTTTGATCCAGTTACTTATAGTTATATTACGGGAGCATATGATGTAATTCCAGCAAATGAAATTTGTCATTACTTCATCGCTGATCAAATGGGTCAGGAACGTGGAATACCGGATCTAGTTGCCAGTAGTAAACTGATTGAAGACCTAAAGAACTTCACAGAGGCGGCACTAACCGCTAAACGTGTAAGTGCTTCAAGTATGGCATTCATTACTAACAATAACGATAACACAAGTACTGAACTCTTAGGTGCTGATGATATTGAAGGTATCACACCAACATACACAGAATACTTTGAAGCTGGTTTTATTGGTGAACTTGGTGAAGGTCAAGATATCAAAACTGTAAACCCTACTAATGGTGTAGATGGAATTGATGTTTTCACTAATGAGCTAATGAATCAAATTAGCATGGGCTTAAACGTAACTAAGCAAGCATTGCTATCTGATACATCCAATGCTTCATTTAGTGCGGCACGTCTAACAGAGAAGCTACAGCAAACCACATTCCGCACTCGTTCTAATGTTCTTATTAGTAAAGTACTGAAACCAATATATCTAGCATGGTTAAAGAATGAAATGCTAAATAATAATAAATTAGATCTCAGTTTTTCAGACTTTGATGATCTAGTTTGTGCTCGTTACATATCACAAAAACCAATTAGTTTAGATCCAGTTAAAGATATTCAGGCTGAAATTCTTCAATTGGATGCAGGATTAAAATCCAAAACACAAGTTATTGCGGAATTAGGAGGTGATCCAGTGAAAGTACTAGCAGAAATAGAAAAGGAAACCGAAAACAAGGAAGTAATCCAGAATGGAAATCAAACACCAGAAGAGGGAACTAACGATACCTCTCAAAGCGATTGATATTGAATCGCGTACTATTGATGTTGCGTTTTGCTCAGAAAACCCCGTAGAGCGTGATATTGATGGTGTTATCTATAATGAAGTTCTTCTATGTGGTTCCGAAAACGTTGATTTACGCCGCCTTAATAACAACGGGGCAGTACTCTTTAATCATGACAGGGATGAATTAATTGGTGCTGTAGTATCAGCACGTATGGATTCTGATCGCGTAGGCCGTGCCACTTTGAAAATTAGTAGTATTGCTGACGATGAATGGGAAATGATTCAAGAAGGCATACTAAATCAAATCAGCATTGGCTATAACATCAATGGTTATCGCTTTGAGGGTCAAAATCTTTATATTACAGATTTTGAAATCTATGAAATTTCATTAGTTACTGTAGCTGCTGATCCTACCGTTGGCGTAGGACGTTCAATGGAATCAAGTATTGATCCAGAAATACTAAATAGTAATAACGAAACTAGTATTAAGGATCATTCAATGGAAGATGATAAATCCCTTATTGAATTTGTAGTTGAAGCTGCTGAAGAAGTAGTAGAAGAGATTGTAGAAACTACTGAAGAAGAAAAAAATGCAATTGAAGAAGCTGTAGAAAACGTTGCTGAAGAAGTAATTGAAGATACAGAAGAAACTGTAGATGAAGTAATTGTAGAACAAGTAGAAGAATTAAAAGCTGAATTGGCAGAGTTACGTTCATTACTTGTAACCCAAAATATAAATAAAAGTACTGAAGATGATGAACGTGTACGTGAATTAAACGCACTTGGTCAGGTGCTAAAAATTGACGTGAATGACGCAATTGAAAATGGAATTTCAATTAGCGATTTCAAACGTTCACTAACAGAGAACAAAAACAATCCTAATCATGATAAGGAAATCAACAAAATGGATAATAAAAATCTATTAAAAGATATGGTACGTGCTATTAAGTCTGGTGACATGGCAGTACTAGAATCATATGAACGCGGCCTACACGGTTTTGTACGTGCTACCGTTCCTGCTACTAACACTACTACCGCTTCTGGTATTGTAGCCGATGATCTACAAGATCAATATATTCCAGAACTACTTAAGCTATCCGCACTTGGTGATCTTAATACTACTACATATTCCGGGCTTTCTGGACGTGGTAATTTAAGTATTCCTAAAGCTGCTGGTATTGCTCCAGTATTTAAATTCTATGGTGAGTCTGAAGAACAAGTAGATTCTATTGCTTCTTTCACCAAAGTAACCCTAACCCCAAAAGCATTTGGTGGTTCCATTCCACTGTCTAAAACAGCAATTCTAACTGCTCCTAATATCGAATCTTTCGTACAGGCTGAACTATTACGTTACGCTGCTCAGGGTCTAGAACAAAACGTTATGGATAAGGTCGCTGCTGCTGCTCCAGTACACAACGTTGCTAACGCTGGCACTATTACCCTAGCTGATGTTCAAGCGGCAATCGCTCAACTAGCAAGTGCTAACGTTGATATGCGTGGTGTTAAAGCTGTAATGAACGGTAAAACCCTATCCGCACTACGTCAGATCGTAGTACTTGATAACACCGCTGCTAAAGCAATGGTAGAAGGTTATCGTGCGGTTGAAATGTGGCTAGCCGATGAAGTACGCGTAGTTGTTTCTGAATTCGTGGCAGATGGTGAAATCCTTCTTGGTGATTTCTCTAACGTAATTATTGCGAATTGGGAAGGTCAAGAAATTGATTATGATGACACTACTTATCGGTCAAGTAACACTATCGTTTACCGTGTTTGGGATTACTCAGATATCGCTCTAGCTCATACAGAAGCATTCGTAAATATCGTTATTGGGTAATTACTATGAGAGCATTTACTGACAATCAGCAGGATTTGTTTTTAAATGCTTTCGGTCAATCTATCCAAACTTCTACGGGAAGTACTTTTACTGGAATTGTAGAGGTGCTTCCCGTTTCTATTGAATCGGCGGGTGGATTTATCGAAAGCGTAGAAACATACGTATCAATGAAGAAAAGCGATCTTAGTACAGCAAATGTAGTTATCGGTACAGTACTAATAATCGATGGTGTAAACCAAACAATATATAATATTGAAGATGATCTATCAGGCATGGTTAATTGCTATTTCCGTACTTCTGCTGGTCAATCTTACGCAGAGGATTACTAATTATGATGCTAATTCAAAAAGTACGCAGTACGCTTAAACAGCTAATTGACACTACTAAAAACTTAACTGTATCACGTGATGTTGATGTATTTGAGCAATTAGCATTTGATTATTCTATGAGTAGCATTACTTTTGGCCTTCAACGTCAAGTAGGTACATTCAGTATTCAGTACTTGATTTCCCCCAAACCAGAATCAGGTAATACTGCACCGTCAATTACATATGATCAGATTATTAGTGCTTTTGATGCACAGAAAATTGAAGTATTTAAATTGGCAGGTCTAGTACTACTAAGTTATTCGTATGAACAATCAGATATTGTCACAGATCCTATAACTGGCTCAGTTTCCTTGTCATTTACTATAAATATTCAAGTTACGGAAAAGATTAGATAACCACAAGGAAAAACTATGAGTGACATTATTACAGGTCAGGGATTGAACCTACAATACAATACCGATACAGGAAACCGATCACCACAAGGTATTGGTAATATTACAATCAATGAGGTTAACACTTTTCCTGTACTAAAAATTAATGTTGAATCCACTAATTTTGATACATATGATTCTGAATACAAAACAGTATTACTATCTGATGGTTCTGTAGAACCATTCCAAATTGTCGTAAATTATCTACCTGATGATCCTACACACCAGTTTTTAGATACTTCTGCTGAAGATCAAATCTTATTCCAGATGATTATTCAGTACGATCTAAACATGGATGAAAGCACTATCACATACGCAATGGTGAATGGATATATTACTAATACTGCTCTATTCGGTGATAAGGATGAAGTAGTAACTAAGTCATATACATTCCAGGCTGAAACTGTAGCGGCTCGTATGATGACAGTGGCGGCACTATTGCCAATCTATCAGGGTGATTATGGTGTTGGTTCAAACACTACCGATGTACCGCAGTACGCACCACTAGTACCAACGGGTAACAGCTTTATCAAAGTACCATCTACACAAGCGGGTAATCCTGCCGGGGCGGATATGATGGGTATTGGCCTAGTAGACGGTACTAGCGTTGCAGAATTTGCGATGACCAAAACCGGTACTTTGAGTTTATTCGCGAAGAACGGCACAACGGCATGGACACGCATTTATACCGCAACACAGATGGATGACCGATACACGCCACTATCACGTACAGTAAACGGTAAACCCCTAACCAGTGATATTACATTAACCAGTACCGATACTGGCTCAGTACCTACAAGTACTAAAGTGAATGGTAAAACCCTAACCAGTGATATTTCACTTGTGAAAGCTGATGTAGGGCTTTCTAACGTCACTAATGATGCTCAAATGAAGATTGCGAGTAACCTATCTGATTTGGGTAACGTAGCTGCTGCATGTACTAACCTTGGCGTACTTTCAAGTACTGAATCTGATGCAAAGTACCTGATTAAATCTAATAACCTAAGTGACCTAACGAACGTCGATGCAGCAAAAATCAATCTCGGTATTGCGTACCTCATTCAAAACAGCACATGGACACAAATGTATGCTCCATTAACTGATGGTTCATTAGGCCGTGGTGACTGGGCAATTACAATTACATCTAATGGTGATTGGGGTTCACGTAACAAAAATGATGGGTCATGGAAACCACTAGCCATTACTAATGGCGGTACTGGAGCTAACACGGCTGCGGGAGCAAGAAATAACTTAGGACTTGGTACAGCAGCAACTGTCAACACTGGTACAAGTGGCGGTACAGTCCCTTTACTGAGTGGTACTAATACCTGGTCAGGGGGCAATACTTTCTCATCTGCAATATTCTCTACGGTCGGCGTTAGTGGTGGCGTAGAGATTGGCAGTACCACAACTGCTGGTTCGGCATATGTCGATCTTCATAGTTCCGGTACTAATAATGACTATGACGTTAGGATCATTTCATCCGGTGGTAGCTCTACCGTAGGCCAGGGAAATCTAACTATTACGGCTAATTCAGTACAGCTAAGTACTTTAAACCTAACAACCGCTTTATCTGTACCTAACGGCGGTACAGGCAGTACATCAGCGGCGGGAGCAAGAACTAACTTAGGACTTGGCACAGCAGCAACTGTAGATACGGGTACATCAGGTGCGGCAATTGCACTATTGAATGGCGATAACACATGGTCTGGTTCTAATACCTTCACTTCTGGTCAAACTATCTTTTCACCTAATGGTGCAGGTGGTATTGAGATCGGGGCAATGGCTGTTGCTAGAGCTGCATATGTAGATTTCCATAGTTCCGGTACAGGCAGTGACTATGACGTGCGTATCCGTGCTGATGGCGGTAGTTCTACGGCAGGTGGCGGTACGTTAAATATCCGTGCTGATGGTGGTGTATCTCTTTCTGCCCCACTTGGTATTGGTAGCGGTGGTACAGGTTCTAACAATGCCACAACAGCCCGTAATAACTTGGGTGTGGGTGATAGTAGTTCACCATCATTTAATGGTTTAACTATTAAGCCAGTAGCTAGTGCTGACCTACCAGTAATTAACCTTAAACCATATGGGGTAACTGCTGAATATCCGAAAGTATCAATTTATGGTATCTCTGATGGGACATGCCAGTTACATACATATGATGCATCAAACACACGTAAACGTTATTTCTTCGCAGATCAAGCACATAATGGTACGTCTAGTGTTGATCGTACTATCGTAGCTAATGGCGATTTTGGCTTAGGGGCAGGAGCAAGTAGTTACGCAACTCCAGTAAACCACGGAGCAGAGAACGCATTCATTAGTGGCGGCGGCAGTGGTTTAGCCTGGTGTCCAGCCGGGGCAGGATGGCAATCTAGTTATGGTGATAGTCGTACAGGTCAAATGATCATCCAACCAAATGGTAACGTAGCTTTCCGATGGGTACTGGCTAGTTCTGAAACACCAATCACAACTACTGCCTATACGTTATTACAAAATGCTGGTACTTCAGATATTAATTTCAAACATGTAAATGGCGATCTTGATGTACATGAATCACTATCAAATATTGAGCAAATGGAATTTAAACGATTCTATTATCTTGATGATGAAAGTGAAGCTGAACGCCGTGGTGTAATTGCTCAACAAATTCAACAAATAGATCCAGAGTATGTACATGGTGCTGAAAGTACCGGAAAAATGACTCTTGATTTAAATCCATTAATTATGGATTCACTTGCTGCTATTCAATGCTTAAGTAGTTACATAAAAGAACAACAATCACAACTTGATGAACTAAAAGCATTAGTGCAATCAATAACTACAAAATAAATAAATACATTCAGGGTAAATGGATTTTACCCAATGAAACTTTTCTTATATAAGGATATAACTATGGCTATGGATATTTTTTCTGGTGCTAATATTACCGTTGAAGTGGGTTCTGCTGGTTCTACAGTTGCTACTGACTTTGCTGAAGTACCTGAAGTTAACACGTTTACTACTTCTGGTTTCGAAAGTACCGTAATTAGTGTTAAAACATTTAATAACGCTTATGATCGAAAACTATTGGGTACAAAATCAATTCCTGATATTTCACTTGCGGTTAACTACCTACCAGATAACGTAACTCACCAAAAATTAGAACAACTAGCAGACGAACAAAAACGTTGTCAGATTAAACTAAGTTATTTTGAAGATGCGTCTAAAGAAACTGGTTTTTATGTGGTTTATACCTGTTTCGTTTCAAGTACTACTATCGGCGGTGACAAAGATGAAGTAGTAACTAAAACCTTTACCCTAGCGGTAGATGGTGCGGCAATTGATTCTGGTTTGATTACTGTAACTCCATAATAAAAATAAATAAATGGAAGGCGAATATCTTCCCTTTTTCTTTTATTGGAGATTCAAATGAACTTACAAAATCTAAAATCAAAACTACAGCCTAAACCACATCCAATGGATATCGAAGGCGAAACAATTTATATCCATCGTCCTACAGCACTTGATATTCAAAAATGTACTGATCTAGCTAGTACTCTAATCCTATGCGTGAAAGATGAAAATGGTGATCCTATCTTCTCTAATGAAGATATTGATGGGCGTATTAACGTCAATATGATGGATAGTATTCCCTTAAACCGCATTCACGATGAAATTATAAAACTATTCAAGGAAGCAGACGTAACAGACGAACTTGAAAAAAAGTAAGAGGTGATAGCCAGTTATTACACTTTTGTAAGATGGTTAACAAAAGAGGGTTGTCACCTGATGAGTACTTTAACTTGGATGCTGAAGTACTAGATATGCTAATGGTTTATGATGCTTATATAGAACCGTCCGGTATTCATATTGATATGTTGAAACACGCATATCAATGTTATTACTCGTCTCTTAATTCAAGTACTTTAACACCTGAAGCTAAGAAAAACTTAAAGGTATCCGACTATGATTTTCTAGATGTACTTAATCCAACTCTTAGTACTCGTGAAAAAGCAGAAAAACGAAAAGCCAATAAAGAAGATAACCAAGCTACTTCTATATCTTCCATTGGTGAGGCTATTAAAAATGAGGCTATGAGAAAAAATAATGGCAAGAAATAATGATATTCGTGTAGATATTGATGGTGATGCTACTGGTTTACAAAGGGCATTAGCACAATCACTAAAATCACTAGATACATTCTCTCGTAATACATCCGGTACACTTTCTTCAAGTGCTGATAGTATTGCGGGTGCTTTTGGACGAATGAGTACTGGCATAGGTGGGGTAATTTCAGTTGCTGGCCTTGGTGCTACTTCTGTTGGTGCTCTAGTACTGAAAGCCAATGATATGGTACGTGAACTAAATCAACTTAGTAAACAATCTGGATTATCAGTAGAACAGCTACAGAAACTTCAAAAGGCATTCCGTGAAACGGGATTTGATGCGGAAAAATTTGGTGATATTAACCAGGACACACTTGATAAATTAGCTGATGCTTACCGTAATGGTGGAGGTATCTCTGATGATATCAAATCAGTAGGTTTAGATCCTAAGAAGTACACTAAGTTTTTAAATGATACTCAAGGCGGCGTAAAAGCAGTAATTCAGATGTTTTATGATTTACGTGATGCGGGGGCAAGTGTTGCGGACCAGAAGTTCCTACTTGAATCAGTAGCCAGTGATGCCAGTAAATTAACTGGTGTACTGAATGAATCCGCGAATGCTAATGAAGCGTGGTTGAAGATCTCGAAGGAATCAGTAGATATTACTGATGAGCAAGCTAAACAGTATGCGGAATTTGATAAAAATCTTAATACACTTACTCAAACTGGTAAAACGTATCTATTTGAAGCACTAAACCCAATTGTTTTAGCTACTAATAACTTTGTAGATGTAATGAGTAAGAAACCGGATAGTACTGATTTCTTTGATACCTACATAACAAAAGCAAACGCATTACATAAGGTGCTTAATAGCTTAGGTATTCTCAATCTAGTAGATCCCTTAACTCAATCGATGATTGATGGTGAAGAAGAACGACGAAAGAATAATAAGGCTCCAGTACTAAACAATACGTTACCTTTGGGGGCTGCTACCGTTCAATTAGACGAAAAGGGCGGGTATGTAGATCCAGCTAAGGAACAAGCAGATCGTGACAAGAAGTTAAAAGAAGAACAACGTAAGCAAGAGCAAGCGGCTGCAAAGGCCAAAACCCTACAAGAGAAAGCGGCACGAGATCGCCTATCAGCTCAATCAGCACTTGATAAAGCTATTGCCGATATGACGATTGACAGTAATGAAAGGCAGTTAGCAGAGTTTGACAGACAACAAAAAGCACTAGTAGATGTAATTAATAAATCAGCAACAACTCTTGGACTTAGTAAAACTCAACTACAGAAACTTCTAAGTGATCAATTGGCATCAGGTGCGGCAAAGCGTCTAGATATGGTTAATCAAATGATTGGCTATTCAGATCCTAATAAGAGTTTGAAAGATTCTAATGCGTTAATTGCCAGTGGTGGATTAAACAGTACTCAAACTAGTTTCCTAGCAGATCAGCAAAATGAGCGTATTAATGGTGATAATCCATTTGCCTTTGATAATACTGATCAGTTACAGAAAGAAAATACTGAGGCTATGAATTTCGAACTACAACAAAATGAACTATTACTAAAAGGTCATGAAGACTATGAAGAACGAAAAGCCCAAATTACCGCAAAATATAACGCTCAAGCCATTACGATTAGTAATCAAAACGCACAAGCACAATTAAGTATCTTCGGTAATGCGGCAGATTCATTAGCTCAAGGTATGGTAGATGCTTTTGGTGAGTCTTCTGGTGCTGCTCAGGCGGCCTACGCTGTATCACGTGGTATTACTATTGCTCAGACAGTACTATCAATTCAATCAGCATTAGCACAGGCACTAGCTACACCGTTCCCGGCTTCACTAGCCAACTACGCACAGATCTTATCATTAGGTATGAACATTATCAGTACTGCTAAAGGGGCGGGCAGTGGTCAGTTCCACGGTGGTGTAGATGAACTTCCATCTAGCTATGATAATAAATCATTCGTACTTAAAGCTGGTGAACGTGTAGTACAACCAGAAGCGAATAAGAAGTTAACTAAGTTTCTTGATAATGTTGATTCTGGTAGCGGTACTTCCGGTGACACTATTATCAATGCCCCGCTAATCATTCAAGGTGATGTAGCTGGTGATGATGCTAAGTTTAATGACATGTTGAAAAAGCACTCTAATAGCGTAGCTCAGGCATATACAAACGCACGTAAGCGTAATTCATAAAAAGTACTGGCACGGTTGCCAGTACTTTCATTCATTAAACTTTAATGGATTTTACAGCTTTATCGTAAAGATCAACAATAGTCTTACTGAATATATACTTTTCATGGTATTCAGTATGACCAATGCTCGTTCTATAATTTATTACATTATCTAAATCACAACGCATAAGACCAACAGGTTGATTTTTGAAATTAAGTTCACCAATTCTATAAAGCCATTTAAGAATAGAGTCATTATCGCTATACAAATTACTATGCTTAATTCTTCTTTTGGATTTTATGGCTGATATTCTCTCTTCATAGTCTTCTAGGTCAATTGCCCCAGCAATAGATATTGATGTTAGAACATTATCATGGTTTAAGTTTTTCATGGCTTGAGTTATTACCCTAACACCAAGAGAATGCCCAATAAATATTGCTTTATCATCATCATCCCAAATGTCATTAAGTACTTTAGCTAGATCTCTACCTGCCAAAGATGCTTCTTTAGCAGCATTACTCCAGTTTTTATAGACAGTACCTATTAAACCAGTGAATCTATATAATCCGATGCCTGGAATCAGAGAAGTAGGTACTATAGGGATAAGTACGTTTTTTGTTATTTTTAAAACAGAAGATGATCTCCACTTAACATAAATTAAAGGAGCATCTATTCTTTCTTGTATATAGGTTAACCAATCTTCTTGTTCTTCTGTCAGAAAACCAGGGGCAATTACAACTGGAATCCCATCATGGTCTTCATTTTTAATGATGATTTCTATCTCACACTTACGATCAAAACCGAAAAGTGATTGATAATTGTGCTTGAAAAATTCCATTAAACACCTCTTTTTTTAGTGATTATAAATATATAAAGAATAAAAAGTAAAGCAATATTTAAAGGGGTTAATATGCAATTTTCTAATAACGTGAAAGTAACTAACTTTCAATTAAAAAGTGTAGAACCAATCTACTCTAATCAAACATGGACTGGTCAGCGTATTATGCGAAGTACTGGAATCCAATATTATCAAATTCAATTCACACTAAATTTCAATGCTTCACATAGCAATGAATATAACGCCTTTGTAGCACAGTACGCACAGGGTAAACCGTTCACTATGTCACTTGGTGTTGCTGGTACTTATCGTGGTACTCAAACAGGCTCATTAACTAGTACTGCTGCTATCGCAAAGGGCAATATGGTTATCCCTACCAATACTAATGCTATGGCTATTGGTGAGTGGGTACAATTCAGTAATCATAATAAAATTTACCGTATTGTTGAACGTACCAGTACTAGTATTACTATTTTTCCGGTATTACAAAATCAAGTACAAGCCAGCGAAATTATTAAATATAACAACTTGATGATTGAAGCGGTATTAGATCCAGATAATGATTATTCAACCACAATTGGAAATCTAATGTCCGTTACATTGAAAGCGACGGAGAATATATTCTAATGAATGCGAGTACATATACAAATGCGGATCTATTGAAATACTGGAAACTAACTAAAGGTACTACAAAAACTCGATTAACACTAATGGACGTTATGAGTATGGGCGTTAATGTTACATGCTTTGATGTTCTACCCAAGGGTACAAATGGTTTTCACTGGACTGATTCACTAATCGATATTGATTTAGATGGTTATCAATATATCAGTTTTCCCGACATTATCAGTGGTTCTCTACCGTCATATTCAGAGCAAAAAGGCATTACCAATGATGCTATCAACTTCAAAGTAAGTAACGTGAATGATTCAGTACGTGCTCTTGCTTTTGGTGGTTTCCTTAAAGATGCTCAGATGAATATCAAACTGGTAATTTTAAATCCATATAACAGTACAGTGATTGATTCAATGCTTATGTTTACTGGTTTTATTGATTATGTACAGGCCATAGCAGATCCAAATCAGGAACAAAATGAAATGACTATCTATGTGAACTCAGTATATAAAAAACTAGATCGTCAACCTGCATTAATTGCTGCTAATTCAGTATATCAATCCATCTATAAAGGTGATGAGTACTTTAGTCTATTAGGCCAGGTTAACCAAAATCAGAATTGGAAGTACAAATAATGAGAAATTTACATAATGAGATTATGAGTATTATTCAGTACTCACTGGATAACCCATATAAGTATGGTGATAACGATTGTAACTTGATTGTACTACGTATCATCGATTTGATTAATGGGACAACTACACTAGCAGATCGCCAATATACGAGCATTAAAGAGGGTATAGAGGGTTTAAATGCTGATGGGTGGAATCATACAGGGGAAATTGTTGAACAGTACTGTAACCCCGTAGAGAGCGTTATAGATGGGGATATCTGGTTAGATCCAGACAATCCATTAGTTATGGCGGTAGTTGCTTCAGGCCGTGTACTTGGGGTGAATGATTCACATGATGGCTTTGTACTTCACCCAAAACCAACAAAAGGACAGTACTATAGAGTAAGGAAACATAAGCATGGGTAAAAGTTTAGGCGGCTTCTTCGGGGCTATCGTGACTGCGGTTGTAGTCGCTGCTGCTGTATATTTCAGTGGCGGTACTGCTCTAGCTGCTGTTGGTTGGGGGGCTTCAGCGGGTGCTGTATCACTAGTAGCTACCTCTATGCTAGGTCAAGTTGGGGTATCGGGATATAACGACGTTGCTGATAACGCATCTCGATCAGTATCGCCAGTTACGGGATTACCAGTACTATACGGTGGTCAACTACCACATAAAAACGGTGTATCAGGTGGTTCATATATTCTTACTGGGAGTATCGTTAGTTGGTATAACGTACCAAATTCAGATTCTCAGTATCTCTTTAGTGAACAAGCCGTGGCATATTCTGGTACTGAAAAGAATATACTTCAAATCTATATTGATAATGAGCCAGTACTAGCAGTACCAATTACACAAGATGGTGTAGTACCCAAAGCAAGTATTGCGGCAAAATATCAGGACATACTTCAATTAGAAGTACGTTTTGGAGGTAACTATACAACTACTAAAATGCTAGCCGCTCAATATGCGGGCAGTAAATGGACTAACAAATTTCTTGGTAAAGGTGTTGTTAGTATCAGTACCGTTATCAAGAAAACTCAAAAGTCACTTGAAAATAATCTACTTGTAAATGACCAATTCGCACTAACTGTAGAAATGAAAGGGCAGGTTATTTTCGATTTGGTTTCTGATACTTCATTTGCTTCAAGTAATCCACCTTCAATTATCTATGATTACCTAACTAATACTACGTATGGTATGGGTATTGAACCAGGGTTAATTAATCTTGATACATTTACTGAAACAGCACAGTACTGTGATGCTTTCGAGTACTACGCTAATGGGGCAATTAGTTATCAAAGTACTTACAAAGATAATATTGAGAATATTTGTCAATCTTTCGGCGGGATCATGTATGTCCATGCTGGTCAAATCTGCTTAACTACCGACCGTAAAACCCTATCGGTTGCTTCATTCAATGAGCGTAATATGGTTGGCTCGGTACAGGTCAGTACTTCAGGATTTACGGATTACTTTAACGTCGTAGACTGTAAATTTACTAACCCCGAATCGATGTATACAACTGATGTAGTACGCATTCCATCCGATATTACTATTGATGAAGCAGTACAGAAAGATGGGCAAGTAATAGCATTAAGCCGTGATTATACATGGGCGTATGATCAGGAAGTAATTGCTAAAATGGCAAACGTGGACGTTCTTAAAGCAAAATATGCGTTACGTACCATTAGCTTTACTACTTCTGAAGGTTGGGATTTGAAAGTATGGGATGCTATCACCGTTTCAAATGATGAACTTAGCATTTCAGGTAAGTGGAAAGTACTAAGCAAGGATATCAGCACCGATCAAGAGAACGTAGGCTACGTTACTATCACTGCTGTAGAAGCTCCTGATGCTATGTATGATGGCGTAGATCCGGGTGTGTGGTCGCCAGGTGGTACTATTGGGTTCCCACAACTACAAATACTTCCACCAACTAACTTACAGGCTGTACGCCGTGGTAATACGAATAGTGGCTCTATTGTAAACCTAACCTGGGATGCTTCACCAGATCCATACCTACGTGGTTATTATGTTTACTATAAATTGAATAGTGCTACAAACTGGACGTATGCGGGAGCATCCTCAGTACAGTTGCTTGAATATGAGTTATTTGGTTTGTCAGATACAGCTAGTTATGACTTCTCAGTGATTGCCTATAATAATTTGGGTCTACAATCACCACGTTTATCACTAACTGGTATTGTGCCTACATACAATTTCTCGTTACCTGCTGTAACTGGTGCGGTATTGGCAAATAAAACAGAATCGGCATATGTAACTGATGCTCCAGATTTCAATATTCGTTGGGATTCACAAAAGAACTTGATGGTAAATGGTCGTTCATTTACGAGCTATTTCAAGTACTATACGATTAACATCTATAATGGTACAACCTTAGTAGACACATTCTATACACAAGATAATAGTTTTAATTTAACTCTTGCTATTAACCGTCTAAAGATTCGTAAACCTACTATTGGGATTATCGCACAAGGTTTTAATACTGGAACTTATTCTGCTGAAGTGAAAATTACAGTTGAGAATAAACAGGCGGCTTTAGTAACAGGTGTTAGTTTCACTGGTGGTTTTGGTAACTTGTTCTGTAGCTGGACTAAATCAACTGAACGTGATTATGCTGGTGCTATTATCAGTATTGTTTCCGGTACTACAACTAAATTATATACAAGTTATGCTCCAGAGTTTGATTCAGTACCTAATATAGTTGATGGTACTTATACGGTTAAAATGGGATTCTTTGATGTGTTTGGTACGGATAATATCAACTATTCACCTGCTCAAGTAATCACAATTAACTCTAAGTATGTTTTCACACAGGAAGATGCTGATAACATTAATGCGATATTAGACTTAGATGATCGTTTAACCGATACATTAAATAATGCGGTTAACGAGTCGAATGATTATACTAATACTCAAGTCAATATAGTCAAGAATAGTGTCAATAACAACACAGCACAGATTGGTACACTATCAAAAACAGTCGTTGATAATAACTCTGCTCAAACACAGGCAGTTACTCAATTGCGAAGTGATGTTAATGGACAGATTGCTACTGTTAACCAACAAATGAGTACTAAAGCTACTGCGAGTACTGTAGATTCTCAATACTCACTATCAGTAAATGCTAATGGTACAGTAGCGGGCATTCGTCTAGTCGCGTCACAGGGTGCAAGTACAAACTCAGCACTATATGTTGCTGCTAACAAGTTTATTGTTTCCGGTACTGATACTGCTACGGTAGGCGGTACGGCTCCATTTGCCATAGTGAACGGTACTACATATATCAAGACAAGTATGATCCAAGCGGCAAGTATTGGTACGGCCTATATAGCTGATTCAGCAATTACAAATGCGAAAATAGCTAGTGCTTCAGTGAATACGGCAGAGATTGTAGATGCGGCAATTACTACCGCTAAGATCGCTGGAACTATTCAAAGTACAAACTACGTAGCTAATAGTTCAGGTTGGCAGATTAATAAGGCTGGGACTTTCTACATTAATGGTAGTGGTGGCACGGGCAGAATGGTTATCAGTAATAATATAATTCAGATTTTTGATAACAATGATGTTCTACGAGTAAGAATGGGATTGTGGTAATAAATATTGTAGGGGCGATTATACCCCTACGCTTTTAAAAGGATTTAAATATGGCTCAAGGTTTACAGTGCTGGAATGCTTCCGGTACTTTGATTGTAAATCTAGGTGACTACAATATGCGTTTCATGGGAACGTACACAATTACAGCTACATCAGCTCAATCATACACTGTCACGGTTCCTGGTATGCGTACTACTGGCTGGTTTGCTAGCTATGCTCCAGCGTCAGATGTGTTTAATGAATGGTCGGTTATCTGTAACAACGGTTCAATGTCAATTATCTACTTTCCAACGGCATCACCAACAGCAGGTACTTATAGTTTCAACGTCTATAAGTGGGAGGTATAACGATGTCAGGTTTTGAGGTCTATAACTCGGCAGGTGCTCTAACGATTGACAGTACAAACAAGTCAATTCTCACTGGTAGCGTTAAAGGGATGGGTACGTTAACTGATCAGGGCTACTATACAGGTTTTACATGTGCCTTTGGTAATGGTGGTGCTCTTGGTAGCTTAAATGCCAATACCATCACGAATAGGAACACTTCACAGTACTGGTTTCAGATACAGACTAATGGCGGTTGGTGCTTTCCTGGGGCGAGCATGTTCCAGCCTGGTATTGGTCGATTCATGACAAGTACACATACTGCTACACCCGTATCGGGGTATCTGGACGTCTATAACGCATCTGGTAGTTTGATATGGTCTGCGGCGTCAGCCGGAACAATGCCACGTATACGTGATTTCTTTACTGTACCTGCTGCTACTGATCTCAGTACTGCTATTACGGTAACAACTTCATTTGCTGATCCGTGGTTCTGCTGGTCACAATGTCCTGGCAATTTATCGGATGATGGAGTAACTATTGGTTATTCAGGTCTAGTCATACGCCGCAATTCCAGTACTTCATTCAGCTTACAATATGTATCTAAGAATCAGAAAACATATCGCCAGGCAATGGGGAGTAATGGGCTTAGTATTGCCCTTGCTTCATTCACTGGATACTAAATATATGTACAATAATAATAAGCGGGATAATGATTATGGAAATTGGTAGTATTTTGGCACTTGTTATTTCTGGATGTGTTTTTTTATATTCTATCTTTAGGGATAATACAAAAGATACAAATGATCTACTTTCTCGTGTTAGTAACATTGAAACTAAACAGGCTGTACAAGAATCAAGTATTGAACGTATTGAATCTGATCAAGATCAAATGCGTGATTCATTACGTAAACTTGAAAATCAGATTCATGATTTGGATGTGAAAATTGAAAAGATTATTACCATTCTTGAACGAAGTGATAAATAATAGAAAAGGCAAGCTACTATAAAGTACTTGCCTCTTTTTTTATTTGTTTGTTAGCTCAGCTATCATAGCGTTTAAACGATTTGGGGTTTGTTTATACCATAGTGAATCTTTAGCTTGTTCAACTGCTTCAGGATAGTTTTTATCTCGAAGTGCTTGTAACATCTTTTTGAACTTCTGAACGCCACCTAAACCCAATTGGAAAATCATAATAACCATGAAATCACGCCAATCATCTGGTAGCCAAATGTTTAAAGTTTCCATGTTATTAATCGCGATTTGTATATCATGATCTAGTAGTTTGTCTGCTTCGTCTTCTGTGAGTCCAGTACTGAAATCCTCGCCACGGTGTACGAAATGACCGTACCCAATGGTATCAAAACCTTCAGAATCTTTATAAATCCAGAATTTGCCCTTTCGGTAGTACTTCATTTTTGTTTGATATTGTTTTGTACCTTCCAGTACTTTTAATCTCTCTTTTAACGTTGCCATTAATAAATACCTATATAGTTAATTAATATAGGTGTATTTACTTATGGATATTCATTGTCCTACGGAATGGGAATTTACAGAAGATTGGGATGAACGTACTTTAACTAATGGCGATTACGTAGGGTTTGTTTATCTATTTCAATTTGAAGATGGTTGTACTTACATCGGTTCTAAACAGATGTACAAGAGGGTAAAGGAAGTGAAGAGGTTGAAGGTTGATTCAGTTGGAAATGGTTGGGAGAACTATACAAGCAGTTCAAAGATCGTAAATCAAAAAATTGAAGATGGTGAACAATACCGAAAAATCATTCTTTATGCCTTTCCTACAATGCGTGAAACCTTACTAGTGGAGTCTATTTTGATTCTTCATGAGATGTTGAAACCTAATTGTTTGAATCTCGCAATGATGACGAAGATTAGAGCACCAAACGTAAAAGATAAAAAGCATCTCTTGGGAATAGTACAAGAGTTATTAGAGATATTGAGGTAAATACATGGCAAGTAGAATAAATGGGATTAATAGTACTAAGAACTACATAAACAAACAGGGAATCAAGTTAGGTAAACAATTCCAATTAGAACTTATAAACCGTTCAAGAGTACTATCCCAAAGAATACAAACAGATTTAAATAATTCTATAGATAAGGGTGCTGTTTCATTTACACAAAGGGCAGTACTTTACATGTATAAGAAACGCGGGAATGGCGTTTCTTGTACCATTATGATTAAAAACATTCAGGCAAAGTATCTTTATGAAGTTTTAGTAGAGCAAAAGACCGTGGATAAATTCATTCCTACTAGTACTGCTAGACTTGATCGATTTGGTAACATTTCAATGATGAAAAAACGCATTTCATCAGGTCAATACAAAGTAGTAAAAGGTAAGAATGGTAAAGAACGTTTAATTGATACCAGTAAAAAAGATACTAAACGAAAAACAAAACGTGTAATTGGTCTACGTGAAGAGAAACGACGCAAGATTATCTATGACTTCTACACCGAAGTAGATAAAGGTGTACGTGTAATGATTAGTGATATTAAAGGTACATTTAGGGTAACAAAAAGATGAATAGCATAGAACAACATTATGGTGAATTAACCAGTGAAATTACTATGAATGGCATTACACCAGATGCTAATAGTATGCCGATGAACAAAATGTTTCTTGGTAAGAAATTTCAAAAGATCATTAAGAATAGTACTCGCACGATAGATTCAGTAATGAATGTTATCTATGAGAAACCACAATCTTTTGAAAATGGTGAAGTATATGAATGGGAATTACAAGGTTTAGTATTATCGGTGTACGTTATTGAATGTAAAAAGCTATTCGTAAAAGGTAAACATTTTTGGGCTTACAACGTGGGGATCATAGAATGATAAGTGTAATAGTAGAACTACTATCAAAGGGTATGGACTTTTTCCTTAAGAGAAAAACTATTCAAGCAGATGTAGAAAAAACAAATGCCGAAGGGCAGATAGAAACCAACAAAGAAGAGATCGAAAAGGTATCATTCCATTGGCGTAATGCTCTTGGCTTTGTGATCACTTTAATCATTCTCTATAACTGGATTATTATACCAGTATTTGATTACTTCGGTATTGTGTTAATCCAAGTACCGCTTGGACAACTTATGCAAGTACTATTGATTATGGTTGGTGGAAACTAAAAAAGCCCCGCTTGGGGCTTTTTTTATAAGTCAAATTTATGAAAAAGCCAATAACGCTTAGTCTCGGGTAATACAAAATTAACTCCAAGCGGATTGTTTAATTGGTTTTGTTTTATCAATAGTTCGAAAATACCGTGGTAGATATTTTCAACTTTAATTTGTTTATACAGTGTGCCATTAATGTATCTTTGTAGAAATCCTGCTACTAAGTCTGCTACTTGAATACCAATACTATTCTTTGAATCTTCGAAATAAAGTTCAAAAGTCTCTTTCAATTCATAATCACTATTTGGGACGCTATCTTTATTTTTCAATTCTGATTTGAGAATGTTGGTCAAGCAATATTTTAGTGTTTTAGAATATTCATATGTTGTATCATGGATAACTTTAATATTCTTGAGATTCTTTTTATGGTGTTTATTCAAACGAGCTGCAATGTTATAAAAGCTGTAAACTAATGGTAACATTTTCACTTCATTACCACTGCTATCAAAATCAGGCAACATCATAAAATATTTCGCAGCACTTTCAATATTGTTTTCTTTTTTAAATTCTTCATAGTCATCGATTGTCATTTCAATCATTTTTAATGCAAAAATATCCTGTGGGTCAGATCCAGAAAAAAACACTTTCAAAACATCGATTAGATCATAGAAACTCTTATCTGTTCGAAGTTGACACATTGCCATATATCTTTTGAAACATTCTTCTGGTGCATGTTCTGTGATTCTCTCAGCTATCATGCTTCGTATGACATTTGCTTCTTGTCGCTCATTTTCCTCACTTTGAGGAAAAATCAAGTTTTGCACTATAGCTATTGCGATATTATGTTTTTTATCTGTGACCTCACAGATTATGGGGATGTTGTGATCAACCAAAAATAAAGATATCAACATAATTAATTTTGGGTTTTTGAAATAAAAATCTTCTGATTTTAATTCTTGCTCATCAGGTATGTCAAAATTTCTTTTTAATACTTTAATGAAAGCCTCGATCTTTCTGAGGCTCTCAGTACTAAAGCCAATACATGAATGAGCAAAAATAGGCTGATTTGAAAAATTCACATCCTTTTTTCTGTTAATAATATCGCCAGTGTTTCCGCTTTCATCCATATAATAGTTCATCTTACCAATCCCAATCGACAGTGGTTTTAAATCCCTTAAGATTTGTGTGTTCTGTTCGTGTTGCCTTTAGTACTACTTCACCAGATTCTATAAGAATTATGTCGAAATCTTCGATTTCTGTTTGTTGCATCGTTCCTTTTGTACGCATTCTTTGTTTTACATAACGGTACTTATCTTTTGGGTACTCGCGTTCAAACTGTTCTTCAGTCATTGCAAATCCTCCTAAATACCCGTACACAAATTGTACAAGGGTATTTTATGGCAAGAATTACAAAAAAGGAATCAGCATTACACATTCAAGTAATGGATTTAATCCTGTAGTGGCACACTAAATTTGGCCACCTGAATAGAGGTGATATCATCGCCTCATAGTCAAAAACAGGTGACATTATGACCGGACGTAACAGACGCAATTTTAGCCCCGAGTTTCGCCTTGAAGCTGCCCAGCTTGTACTCGATCAGCATTACACCGTTGCCGCCGCTGCCACGGCAATGAATGTCGGCAAATCCACGATGGATAAGTGGGTCCGCCAGTTGAAAGAAGAACGATCGGGAAAATCACCCATAGCTTCACCCATGACACCTGAGCAGATTGAAATACGCGAGCTAAAGAAAAGACTTCAACGCGTTGAAATGGAAAGAGATATATTAAAAAAGGCTACCGCGCTCTTGATGTCAGGCTCCCTGAACAGTTCTCATTAGTTGAGAAACTCAGGGCGCGGTTTCCCGTTGCCGTCGTGTGCAACGTGTTTGGGGTTCACCGCAGCAGCTATAAATACTGGCGGCAGCCAAAGAAGCCTGATGCCACACGCGTGGTATTACTCAGTCTTGTCCGTGAAAGCTATCGCGAAAGTAATGGTTCCGCAGGTGCTCGTAATATTGCCGCGATGGTCACGAACAAAGGTGTAAAACTTAGCCGCTGGCGGGCAACAAAACTGATGAAAGAGCTTCGTCTCATCAGCTGTCAGCAGCCAGGTCATCGATATAAAAAGGTGTCTAAAGAACACGTTGAGATCCCTAATTATCTGGAACGCCAGTTTGCTGTAACAGAGCCTAATCAGGTCTGGTGTGGTGATGTGACTTATATCTGGACGGGTAAACGCTGGGCTTATTTGGCCGTAGTGCTTGATCTGTTTTCACGTAAACCGGTTGGCTGGGCGATGTCATTTTTCCCGGACTCAGCACTGACAGCGAAAGCGCTGTCCATGGCCTGGGAAGCGCGAGGAAAGCCAGCTAATTTGCTGTATCACTCGGATCAAGGTAGCCACTATACCAGCAGGAATTTCAGGCAGTTACTGTGGAGATATCAGATAAAGCAAAGCCTGAGTCGCCGGGGAAATTGCTGGGATAACAGTCCGATGGAACGTTTTTTTAGAAGTCTGAAAACAGAATGGGTGCCGGATAATGGATACGCTAATGTTAGCGAAGCCAGCGCAGCGATAACGAACTACATCACGGGATATTACAGCCAGCTCAGACCCCATCAATATAATGGTGGCTTGACGCCGAATGAATCAGAACGATTGTTCTGGAAAAACTCCAAAGCCGTGGCCAGTTTTTGTTGACCACTACATACCGCAAGGTTCAGCAGGATTTAAGTATTCAGGTAATAGGTACTATGACTCTTCAGTACAGACAACTAAGTACCAGAAGTTCGTGAATGAGACGGGGTACACGTTCCAGCCTGGTTGCGGTATCGACACCAGTATCTACAAAGATGAATGGAACGGTACGAAGGTGATTTGTGAAAGCGTTTGTGTGGACTATGACGGCACAAACTTATGACCGCATAGTATGTACATCTATAGATAGAGATTAAACATGAAAATACAAGAGATTACAGAAGAACAGAAGCGGAAGCTACGCAAGGGTTTAAGGGAGGCGTTCAAATTACTGGGAGAAATCGACCGGATAAAACAAGAAATTGCCAATATACGTAACAACTCAAATTATCCTGCTACAAGGCTGAAAGGAACGATACGAAAGTGATTTGTGGGAGAATCTGTGTGGGCTAAAACGGCACAAATTTATGATGTATTTTACTTTACCCTGCTTCCAGCGTGGCGTACATGGTCATCAGTTTCTCCCTGTTTTCGAGAAGGTATTCAGGGAAAGAATAGCTGATTATCAGATCCTGCAAGTATGAATACGAAAATATGCCGTCACGCCTTCGTCTTATTCGCGGGCAGGGCTATTTTGTTCAGCCGGCTCGCCGGGAGCAGGGCGTAATGCTCTCGATAAACTGAACCAGGAATAGATGGCGTTAAACAGGACCACACCTGCAGTCACGATAAATACGGCGCGAAAACCAAAGCTTGCAGAAACCCCTGCGCCGACGAGCGGTCCGGTGACATTGCCGATGTCACGGAACGACTGGTTATAGCTAAAAATACGCCCGGCGATCTGGTTGGTGGAGTTATAAACCAGCAAGGTCTGAACCGCGGGAAGAAGTGCGCCATCTGCGGCGCCCAGCAGGAAACGGAGCAGGCCCAGCTGCCACGGGGATTGCACCATCGACATCGGGATGAGCAACAATACCGAGATGACCAGCGCACAAATCAGGATCTTCTCCGGGCCAATCTTATCGCCCAGTCTTCCCAGACGCGGCGCACTCAGCAGCGCGGCAACCCCGGGCACAGAAGCAATAAGCCCGCTGATAAAGGCAATATTATTCACATTACCCGCGAGATCACGCACGTAGAGCGTCAGAATCGGAGCAATAGAGCCCGTGGCGACCTGGATTATCATGGTGGTGACAAACAGGCTTAATACCAGTTTCGGGTTTTTCAGCGAAGCCAGAACGTCCCTGGCGTGGAGCATCTCTTTTTTGGCAACCGGGGTAAATTTTTCCCGGATACAGAGCAAGGTGACGATAAAACAGAGGAACAACACGCTGGCGGTGATGAAAAAGACCGGTCGCAACCCGTAATTATCTGCCAGTAACCCGCCAGCAAGTGGCCCCAGTAGCGCACCGCTCACCGCACCTGTTGAAAGCGTCCCCAGTGCCCAGCCGCTTTTATGTCGGGGAATTTGCGTGGCGATAAGAGCGTTAGCGTTGGGCACAAACCCGCCCAGCAGACCCAGCAGTGCGCGTAAAATCAGGAACTGCCAGACGTTCTGCGCCATTCCCATCAGCACCATAATAATGGACATGCCAAGCGCGGAACGCAGTAGCATGATTTTTCGCCCTTTACGGTCGGCAAGCCCGCCCCAGAACGGTGAGGCAATCGCCGAGAACAGGAAGGTGATACTGAACACCAGTCCTGACCACATATTCAGCGCACTGTGACCTGTCACGCCAAGCTGTTCGACATAGAGGGGAAGGAAAGGCATCACCAGGCTGAATGCTGCACCGGTGAGAAAACAGCCAAGCCAGGCAACCGTGAGGTTACGTTTCCAGTTTATGGGGGCATCTGAGGGTGACATAACAATCCGCATAACGAGGTGCAGCGCACGATAAAGTAGAGGTAATAAGCCTGCTAATTATGCGCCTGGGTTATGATTGCTGCAATGTCGGGGAGCTTTTAAAGCTAAAACAAAATGCGGCCACTGCGGCCGCACAGGATTAATAACGGGAGGGAACACCTTCCGGGCGGGTCTTGAAGCGACGATGCAACCACATGTATTGCTCCGGCGCCAGCATAATGCATTGTTCAACAACGCCGTTCATCCATTTGGCCGTGGTTTCGGCATCGTCCAGCGGCGGTGTCATTTCCGGTTTCAGCATGATTAACTGATAGCCTGAACCGTCGGGTTTACGGCGCGGAACAAAGGGAACGATAGCGGCTTTTGACATCCGCGCCAGCATCCAGGTGCCGGTTGTTGTGGCGGCTTCATCAACGGCAAAAAAGGGGACAAACACGCTGGCCTGCGGGCCGTAATCATGGTCCGGGGCATACCAGACAACTTCACCTGACTTGAGCGCACGGATCATCCCTTTCAGATCCTTACGGTCGATCATGCTTTTGTTTGAGCGCATCCGGCCATGGGTCTGCACTAAATCGATTACCGGGTTGTCATTCGGGCGGTAAACGCCAATACCCGGTGCCTGCATTCCGAACATACGCGCGCCGATTTCCAGCGTCAGAAAGTGCACACCAATTAACAGAACCCCGGTCTGATTCTCCTGAAGAGAATGCACCGGCTCCATGCCTGTTCCGGTTATCTCAGTCCAGCGTGCCATGCGTTTGTCAGGCCAGAACCATGCCATACCGGTTTCCATTAGCCCCATGCCCACAGACTCGAAATTTTTGGCGACCATATCATGACGTTCTGATTCGCTCATTTGCGGAAAGCAGAGTTCCAGATTGCGGTAAGCAATTCTGGCGCGACGCTTCATGAACATTAGTGCGATACGACCCAATCCTTTACCCAGACGGAAAATAACCGGATAAGGGAGTTGTACAAGCAGCCACAAAAAGCCAATACCAAGCCAGGTTAACCAATAACGGGGATGCAAAAGGTCGGCAGTAAATTTCGGTAACTGGGTCATGTCTGTCCTGTTTTCTTACGTCCTGAAGGTCTTATTGTCTCATTTTTTAAGGCTTAACCAAAATGTCCGTCATCGAATCGAGCGTTAATACAGCAAATGTTACATGCAATAATTCGGGCTGAGTGAAATGTAGCGTAAATTGTGTGGATGTAAATTGTCATTGTTTGCTATATGATGCCGACCGATTTTTCTTACTCTTAACGATTGCAGGACTTGTACACCATGCCAGTGTTACACAACCGCGTATCGAATGAGATGTTAAAAGAGCGTATGTTGGCTGAAACCGAACCGCGCACGACAATCTCATTCTACAAATATTTCACCATCAACGATCCACAAGCGACCCGCGATACACTTTACCAGGCATTCACTGCACTGAATGTGTTCGGACGCGTCTATTTGGCACGTGAAGGTATTAATGCGCAGATCAGCATCCCTGAAAGCAAAGTAAATGCGTTCCGTGATTTCCTCTACGCGTTTGACCCTGCGCTGAACGACCTGCGTCTGAATGTTGCGCTGGACGATGACGGTAAATCGTTCTGGGTGCTGCGTATGAAAGTCCGCGAACGTATTGTTGCCGACGGTATCGACGACCCGAGTTTTAATGCGGGCGATGTGGGGGAATACCTCAAAGCGGCCGAAGTGAATGCGATGCTGGACGACCCGGATGCGGTGTTCATCGATATGCGTAACCACTACGAATACGAAGTGGGTCATTTCGAAAACGCACTGGAAATCCCGGCGGATACTTTCCGTGAACAACTGCCGAAAGCCGTTGAAATGATGCAGGAACATAAAGATAAAAAAATCGTTATGTACTGCACCGGCGGTATTCGCTGCGAAAAAGCTAGCGCCTGGATGAAACACAACGGGTTTAATAAAGTCTGGCACATTGAAGGTGGCATCATTGAGTATGCCCGTCGTGCCCGCGAGCAAGGGCTGCCGGTGCGCTTTATCGGCAAGAACTTCGTGTTCGATGAGCGTATGGGCGAGCGGATTTCAGATGATGTGATTTCACACTGCCACCAGTGCGGTACACCGTGCGATACACACACGAACTGCAAAAATGATGGCTGCCATCTGTTGTTTATCCAGTGTCCGACGTGTGCCGAGAAGTACCACAACTGTTGTAGCGAGCTGTGCAGTGAAGAGAGCATGTTGCCTGAAGAAGAGCAACGCCGCCGTCGCGCTGGCCGTGAAAACGGCAACAAGATCTTTAATAAATCTCGTGGTCGCCTGAATACCAAACTGGGTATTCCTGACCCGGAGTAAAGAAATAAGCCCGGTGGTGTGTTGGCTCACCGGGCTGCATTATTACGACTTCTGCTGAACACCTTCCACAGAAATAATCAATTCGACATCCTGGGACGCCGGTCCTAAATCCGTGGTGATATTAAAGTCTTTCAGGTGAATTTTCCCGGTGGCTTCAAAACCTGCACGCTTTCCGCCCCACGGATCATCACCCTGGCCGATTAACGTTGCCTGAAGTGTGACCGGTTTTGTTACCCCGTTGAGTGTGAGATTACCGGTAATATCAAGTTTATCTCCGGCTTTCTTCACCTCTGTTGAAGTGAATGTGGCCTGCGGGAATTTGGTTACGTTAAGAAAATCGGCACTGCGCAAATGCTTATCGCGCTCAGCATGGTTTGTGTCCACGCTGCTGGTATTTATGGTGACGTTGACGTTATCCGCGGCGGGGTTTTGGTCATCAAAACGAAATGTGCCATCGAAATCGTTAAAACTGCCATATAACCAGCTATAACCAAGATGCTGAATCCGGAAATTGACGAAAGCATGTTGGCCTTCTTTATCAATTTTATAATCAGCGGCCACCGCAGAACCGGTGGTAAATAACAGCGAACCTAACGCGATACCCAACAGGTGTTTTTTCATTTTATGCTCCAGAGTCAACTGACGAACGGCCGAGCATTCGCTTCAGCGTATCGTCTTTATCAATAAAGTGGTGTTTGAGCGCAGCAAGCCCATGAAGGACTGAAAAGATAACGATGCTCCAGGCAAGCCACAGATGAACAATGCCCGCGATATCGGCCTGTGAACCGGCATCCGTCAATGTGGCGGGAACATCAAAAATGCCAAAGACGCTGACCGGCTTGCCATCTGCGGTGGAGATAAGATACCCACTAACCAAAATGGCGATGAGCAGGGCATAGAGGGCAATATGTGCCCCTTTTGCGCTAAGACGCGTGAATTTACCGTGGCTTTGCGGAGCCGGCGGCGGTGGAGAAATATGTCGCCACACCACGCGGAAAACGAGCCCCATCATCAGCAGAATGCCAATGCTTTTATGCAACTCAGGTGCCTGATGATACCAGCCATCATAATAGCTGAGCGTCACCATCCAGAGTCCAAGACCGAACATGGCATAAATAGCCAGAGCAAATACCCAGTGTAAGCACATGGATATAATACCGTAGCGCGAAGACGAATTTCGCAGTTGCATAAATATTACCATTCGTAATAAACAGAACGGTAAAAATGGACTGAGTAAAAAGATATTGCAACTTAAAAAATAGAATGACGATATTTATTTAATTTATTTCAGTGATTTTGAAAGTGATGAGGTGGTGTAATTCAGTAAGTTCGTGCAATTAAATTAATATAAAGTTATGTCAGTTATTGTCAGTGTTTGTTTTTAGTAAAATACAATATAAATAAAATCGATGATTGCCAGCAGCGACCACAATAAAATATAAAACATTAAATGCTCGCGAATATTATTGATAAGGTAGCTAACGATTTTGCGCATAATACCCCGAGAGATGTAGTGATAAAACATAGGCTCCGTACCTTCGGAGCCTGTTGGCGTATTATCCGTTAAAACGGGAGAGGGAGAAGGGCTTCAGATCAAACTGTGGCGCGATCCCCTGTGCAAATTGTGCAGCGATTTCGCCCAGCACAGAGGCAAATTTAAACCCGTGGCCGCTAAGCCCGGTGATGAGCAGCGTGTTGTCATGGCCAGGCAGGGTGTCGATGATGAAATCTTCATCCGGCGTGTTGTCATAGGTGCAGGCTGCACCGTAGAGCAGGCCGCCAATACCTGGCAGGATATTTCGCAGGAACGTAAAGGCTTCAGAACCGTCGGTCGGGTAAGAGCCAAAAGGTTTACGCTCTTCTGGTGAAGAGATAACTTGCCCGCCGTTGTGTTTACCAATCTTGAGCGCGTCTTTTTCTGACGGGAAGCCGTAGAACTGATCGCCATTGGGCAATTCGCCAGTGAAGGCCGGGAACTTATTCTGGCTGCTGTAACGACCATCCGCCTGAAACCAGGAGAAGACTTTACGCACTGGCTGTACGGGCAGGTCAGGCAGCAGTTTTGTAACCCAGGTGCCAGCGCTGATAAGCAAACGAGAGGCAGAGTAGTCGCCTTCCTGGGTGCTGACGGTGACGCCATCTTCGTGATGGGTAATGGCAGTTACCGGGCAGTTGAATAGTTGAGCGCATCCTGCTTTTTCAGCAAGAGAAATCCAGGTTTTGATAGCCGTCTCGCAATGCAACACGCCGGAATTGGCTTCAAACAGCCCAAAGTAATCATCAGGAACACGGATCTCCGGCCAGCGTTTCATGATGGCTTCGGCGTCAAGACGCTCAACATCAAGATTAAACTCACGCGCGCTGTGTTCGACGGTGGCCAGAAAAGCGGAATGGGCAGGTCCGAGGTTAATAATGCCTGTTCGGTCAAAGACGCGCTCTTCGGTGAGCGTGGCCAGTTCATCCCAAAGCGTCTGGGCACGCAGCACGAGGGGCACATAGCGTTCACCTTCGCCATAGGCATGACGAATCAGACGGGTATCACCGTGATGGCTGCCTTCAGAATGCGGAGGAAGATGGGCGTCTATCATCAGAACGTTAAGACCGGCCTGCGTTGCATAATAACCTGCTGCAGAACCCACGGAGCCGCTGCCTATAATGATTAAGTCGTATTTCATAGGTATCTCATAAACCAACACTTTGTAGCAGAGTAATTAACATCGGAGGGTTATACAAGGGAGAAATAAATAAGGCACCCCGAGGGTGCCTGTTGAGTGAAATGTGGGCATAAGGTTAATGCCGTTTATACTCATTTTCCTGGTAGTCGCCAGATTCTATTTTTGCAATACCTGCTTCCAAAATAGAAATAAACTGACGTGCGACGGCAGTGGTAAGCCACAGCGTCTGCCCAATTTCCGCTTCTTCACGGTTTGGCTGATTCGGGGTCTGGTAGTGCAAACGCAGCATCAAAGCATCGTAGCTATCTACGGTACTGATATCCCAGCCAACGAGAGGATGGGTCTGGATGACTTCACTATTCTTTTCCATGATAACCCCCTTAATACGTGCTAGAAGACAACGACTTTGAGGTTCAATGCATGTTTTTCTGAAGCAATTTCAGTATATCAATAAATAAGGGTTATGACGGGAAAAATAAATAGCTGGCAACACATTTTTCTGTGTTTTAGGATTGTTCGAACAATAAAACACCATCTTGTTCACGTTTTTTAAAGAAGACACCCAATTATTTTGAACTATCCCGAATACCAGATAGCAGATAAAAAAAAGCCGGGGCGACCCGGCAAAAAAACACAATGAGGGAGCAAGATTTAATCGGTGATGAACCAGTCGTCGGCACTTTCCCACGTTTCTTGCAGGATTTCGCTGATGCGATCTTTATCTTCTTTCGCAGCGCCAATGACGGACAGATTGTTCGCGGTAGCATAACGTACCGTTACGGCACCGTCGTTTTCCGGGAAACTGTTGTGAATACGGCGGGATAATTCACCGGCAAGCGCATCAAGCGCGCCAGCAGGCAGAACGGTTGTTTTGGCGATGGTAACTTCAATACGCATAAATGCCCCCTGTGTAATATACTGTTTATTTATACAGGTATATTGTGGATTTGACAACAAGGGGCATTGATATTTTTAGCGTTTAACTGTCCAGTGCACGGTTTCACCCGCCAGGAATGGGATCAGCGTGTCGTCTGTCAGTGGAATGGCGTCTTCAACCTGGTACGCGGTGCGCTCCAGTTCGATAAAGGTTTCATTGACCGGCAGGCCATAGAAACGAGGGCCGTTCAGGGAGCAGAAGGCCTCAAAATGCGCCAGCGCGTTCATCTCTTCAAACACGGTTGCGTAGCTGGCAAGTGCCGTTGGCGCGTTAAAGCAGCCCGCACAGCCGCAGCTCGCTTCTTTACGATGACGCGCGTGTGGCGCGGAATCGGTGCCCAGGAATGCGCGGTCGAAGCCACTTGCCACCAGCTCGCGCAGTGCCTGCTGGTGAATATTACGCTTGAGGATCGGCAGGCAGTAGAGATGCGGACGAACACCGCCTACCAGCATGTGGTTACGGTTAAACATCAGATGCTGTGGGGTGATGGTAGCAGCGATAAGCTCATTGCCGTCGCGAACATATTCGGCGGCATCTTTGGTGGTGATGTGCTCAAACACCACTTTCAGTGCAGGCAGACGCTGACGCAGCGGCTCCATCACCGTTTCAATAAAACGGGCCTCACGGTCGAAGATATCAATATCAGCATGGGTAACTTCGCCGTGGATCAGCAGCGGCATCCCCAGTTTCTGCATTCTTTCCAGTACCGGCATAATGGCGTCGATACTGGTTACACCGTGGCTGGAGTTGGTGGTCGCATTGGCCGGGTAGAGCTTAGCGGCGGTGAACACCCCTTCGTTAAACCCACGCTCCACTTCGTTCGGGTCGAGTGAGTCCGTCAGATAGCAGGTCATCAGCGGGGTAAAATCATGACCCGCAGGGACGGCATCAAGAATACGCTGGCGATACGCGATAGCGGCATCGACGGTGGTGACTGGCGGAACCAGGTTAGGCATAACAATCGCGCGGCCATAAATTTCGCTGGTATAAGGCACGACGGTTTTCAGCATATCGCCATCACGCAGATGGATATGCCAGTCGTCAGGGCGGCGGATTTTAAGAACCTGGGGTTGTGCAGTCATGGATGAGCTCCGGCTTGTCAGGAATCAGTCATTGGGATGGCCGTTTTTGCCGGACACAAATCATAAGCGGAAACGTTTTCGTTTGCACACATTTCCGTAAAAAAAAGGGCGCCTGAGCGCCCCTGGGGTTAATCGGTGAATGGAATGATGATTTCTCCCGGTTTCACTTCTATCCCTTTTGCATATTTTTTGGCAAGTGATTCGCCTTTGCTCTTATCTTCACTCAGAACATAGGCTGGCTGCTGGTTGAAATAGCTGCTCAGCGACTGGTTGAGGTAGGGGATCAGGGTCTGGATCACCGGTTTCATCTTATCGGGTGAAACCACTGCATCCACCACTTCCATCTCTTGCAGATAGATGGCCCCTTTCTCTTTATTGAAGACCGGCAGTGCTTTGAGCTTGAGTTTGATATTCGCTTTCTGGCTACCGAAGAGGGAATTCATGTCCAGGTCTGCATCACCGGTAAGGGTGACTTTGTTCGGCTCTTCACGCCCTATCTGGCTGGTGAGCTTGCTCAGCACGATATGCGCGTCGGCAAGGCCCGGCACGCCAATGTCTTTTGAAAAGTTGTTATGCTTTTCCAGCGCCTGATTAATCTCCTGCTCACTGACGGTATATTGCGTAAGCTGGTTACAACCCACCAGCAGGCCGCTAACGACGAATGCTGCGGCAAAGACGATCTTCTTCATGGCGTTCCTCAAAAAAATATCGGCGCTTCTGTCCTGATGCGTCAGTATGTCAGTGAGATCTGGCAGAAACCAGCAGAAAAAACTGATAAAGAAGGGCGGGAGAGCGCTCCCGTCGAACAGAGAGGTTATGCGCCTGGCTCGAGCATCCCGCGCGCACTGCGTTTCTGGCTGAACTGCCACCACAATGCAAGAAGTGTAATAAAGCCCACCACGCCCAGCATCATCCACGGAAGTTCTGGTTGATTCAGCGCTTTGCCCGCATCAAACAGCCAGCCACCGCCGGCATAGCCCAGCGCACCGCCAAAGGCCAGCCCAAGACGGCTGAACCCCATATAGCTGCCACGGGCGCGGGCGTCTGCCAGAGAGGCACTCAGCGTTTCACGCGCCGGTTCGGCGATAATCGAACCGATGTAGAACGTGCATATCAGCATAAAGAGCTGCTGCAAGGTATTCACTAGCCCAATCGGCATCATGCTCAGGGTCATCAGCAGCAGCCCGGCCATCAGCCGATGCTCAAGACGAAACCGGCGTTCGCTCCAGCGAGCAATCGGATAAAGCAGCGTCAATGAGAGGCTGGCTTCAATGGCATACATCCATTTGACGGCCGCGGGCGAGCCGGCAATATCGTTGACCATGATGGGCAGCATTAGCATGACCTGAACCGCGAGCATGTAATAGCCCGTCAGGGTCAGGACATAAGTGACAAAACGTTTATCACTTAGCACGCGGCCCAGACCTTCACGCACCGGGGCTTTTACCGTCGATAATTTCCACGCAGGCAGCAGCCAGGCGTTAAAGGCTGCACACAGAATAAAGAGCACTGCGCCGGTGGCACACACCAGACGAAAATCATATTGCAGCAACCAGCTTCCCAACAGCGCACCAATCACCGCACCGGCGCTATCCTGCATCATCAGAATAGAGAAGAAGCGACCACGCTGGCGCGGGCGGATCAGCTTGACCACCAGTGCCGTTCGTGGGGGATCGAAAAGGGTGCCGCCTATACCGGAAAGGAAGCAGGAGAACCACAGCAGCCAGGGTTCATGCGCAATTCCCATGGTGGCGAAACCTGCCGCGCGTAACAACATCCCGGTGACAATCATTGGTTTGGCACCAAAACGGTCAGCGATTGCACCACCAAATACGCCCAGCCCCTGCTGGACAAACTGGCGTAAACCCAGCGCGATGCCGACCATTAATGCCGCCCAGCCCATTTGATCGACAAAGCGAATCGAAATAAGCGGAAAAACGACAAAAAAGCCGAGCACGACCAGCATGTTATCGACTAACAGGAAATATTTACCCAGGTTCCTGGCCTGTGATACGCGGGACATTTCCCCTCCAGGGAAAAGAAGATGGTGAGTACGCTAATATTCTGCGGGGTCGTCAGGCTTTTTCCCACCCCGCCAGCGACAATATTTTTTTATCAAAAGGGTGCTTTGATAGAGACTTCTCATCGAAAAATGTGAAAAGAGGTCAAAATGGTATGTCACTGTTTTCACAGACGGCAAAGGCGCAGGTATAGTAAAGCTAATGGGTAGAGCAGAAGCGACGGGAAGGAGTGGTATCGATGTTTGGCTATCGCAGTAATGTGCCAAAAGTGCGCCTGACAACGGACAGGCTTGTCGTCCGTCTGGTGCATGAGCGTGATGCCTGGCGTCTGGCGGATTATTACGCCGAGAATCGCCAGTTTTTAAAACCCTGGGAACCCGTTCGGGATGAGAGCCATTGTTACCCGTCAGGCTGGCAGGCGAGGCTCAGTATGATTACGGAGTTTCACAAGCAAGGTAGTGCGTTCTATTTTGCGCTGCTGGACCCGGAAGAAAAAGAGATCGTTGGCATAGCTAACTTTTCCAACGTAGTGCGTGGGTCATTTCACGCCTGTTATCTTGGGTATTCCATCGGACAGAAGTGGCAAGGTCAGGGGTTGATGTTTGAAGCGCTGACCACGGCAATTCGCTATATGCAACGCACTCAACACATTCATCGCATCATGGCGAACTATATGCCGCATAACCAACGCAGCGGAAATTTGCTGGCGCGTTTAGGTTTTGAGAAAGAAGGTTACGCCAAAGATTATCTGCTTATCGATGGTGAATGGCGTGACCATGTGCTGACGGCGTTAACCACCCCAGACTGGACAGCAGGTCGTTAAGGAGAAAAGATGAAATATCAGTTAACCGCCACCGAAGCGCGGGTCATTGGCTGCCTGCTTGAAAAGCAGGTGACCACCCCAGAGCAATATCCGTTATCTGTGAATGCGGTGACCATGGCCTGTAATCAAAAGACCAACCGCGAGCCGGTGATGAATCTCGGTGAACACGACGTGCAGGATGTACTGGACGCGCTGGTCAAACGGCATTATCTGCGCACGGTGAGCGGGTTTGGCAACCGGGTGACCAAGTACGAACAACGTTTTTGTAATTCCGAGTTTGGCGATCTCAAATTAAGTAGCGCAGAAGTGGCGGTCATCACCACGCTGCTGTTGCGTGGCGCGCAAACCCCTGGCGAACTGCGTTCACGTGCTTCCCGAATGCATGAATTCAGCGATATGCAGGAAGTCGAGCAAACGCTGGAAGGGCTGGCGACACGCGAAGATGGCCCTTACGTGCAACGCCTTGCGCGGGAGCCGGGCAAGCGCGAAAGCCGCTTTATGCACCTGTTCAGCGGTGATGTGGAACCGCTGGACAGTTATACCGAAACCGATGCACAAGAGGGCAATGACAGCCTGACGGCGCGAGTCGAAGCGCTTGAAGAAGAAGTCGCCGGGCTTAAACAGCGTCTGGATGCCTTGCTTGCTCATTTGGGAGATTAACGGTGACAAAATTACGCGTGGGAGTCGTCGGGCTTGGCGGTATTGCTCAAAAAGCCTGGTTGCCGGTATTAGGTGCAGCGACGGACTGGACGCTGCAAGGGGCGTGGTCGCCTACTCGCGAAAAAGCGCAGCGCATCTGTGATACCTGGCGCATCCCGTATGCCAACTCGCTGCTGGATTTAGCCCGCGACTGTGATGCGGTGTTTGTGCATACCTCAACCTCAACGCATTATCAGGTAGTCAGCGAATTGCTGAACGCCGGTGTGCATGTCTGCGTGGATAAGCCGCTGGCGGAAAACGTTCAGGATGCTGAGCGCCTTATTGACCTTGCGGCCAGCAAAAATCTGCAACTGATGGTGGGTTTCAACCGTCGCTTTGCGCCACTCTATCAGCAGCTCAAAGCCCAGTCCGGGAACCTTGCCTCGCTGCGCATGGACAAGCACCGTACTGACAGCATTGGGCCGAACGATCTGCGCTTTACGTTGTTCGATGATTATCTGCATGTTGTGGACACCGCACTGTGGCTCACCAACGGCAACGCGCAGCTGAAAAGCGGAACGCTGTTAACCAGCGAGCAGGGCGAAATGGTGTATGCCGAACATCATTTTTCGGTGGATCATCTCCAGGTAACAACCAGTATGCACCGCCGGGCAGGAAGCCAGCGGGAATCGGTGCAGGCCGTTACCGATGGCGCACTGTATGACATTACCGATATGCGCGAGTGGCGGGAAGAGAAGGGCAACGGCGTGGTGATGCAGTCCGTTCCAGGGTGGCAGAGCACGCTTGAGCAACGTGGCTTTGTCGGGTGTGCGCGTCACTTTATCACCTGCGTGCAAAATCAGACGGTTCCTGAAACCTCTGGCGAGCAGGCAATCCTGGCGCAGCGTATTGTTGAAAGGCTCTGGCGAGATGCCATGAGTGAATAACTCGCTGTAACATCTGCGGATAGTAATTCGTTGAAATCGGGTTAGACTAAGCGCCGCTCGTTGGCTTTGCCGGGTGGCGCTTTCGTTTACCCGGCCTACAAATCCGTATGGTTCTGGAAATTCACGTTAATGAACTTATTAAAATCGCTGGCGGCAGTCAGCTCGATGACCATGTTTTCCCGCGTGCTTGGCTTTGCGCGCGATGCCATTGTGGCAAGGGTTTTTGGCGCAGGGATGGCCACTGACGCCTTTTTCGTCGCGTTCAAGCTGCCGAATTTGCTGCGCCGTATTTTTGCCGAAGGGGCATTTTCACAGGCGTTTGTTCCCATCCTTGCGGAATATAAAAGCAAGCAAGGCGAAGATGCCACCCGCGTTTTTGTCTCCTATGTTTCTGGCCTGTTGACGCTTGCACTGGCGGTAGTGACCGTAATCGGGATGCTGGCGGCCCCCTGGGTAATTATGGTGACGGCGCCAGGTTTTGCTGATACGGCCGATAAATTTGCCCTCACCAGCCAGCTTCTGCGCATTACCTTTCCTTATATTCTGCTTATCTCGCTGGCCTCACTGGTTGGTGCCATTCTGAACACCTGGAACCGCTTCTCCGTTCCGGCGTTTGCGCCCACGTTCCTTAATGTCAGCATGATTGGCTTTGCGCTGTTCGCGGCCCCGCATTTTAATCCGCCGGTTCTGGCGCTGGCCTGGGCCGTTACCGTGGGCGGTGTATTACAGCTGGCCTATCAGTTGCCGCATCTGAAAAAAATTGGGATGCTGGTGCTGCCGCGCGTTAACTTCCGCGATGCCGGGGCGATGCGGGTGATTAAGCAGATGGGCCCGGCGATCCTGGGCGTATCCGTCAGCCAGATCTCGCTTATCATCAACACCATCTTTGCCTCTTTCCTGGTGTCCGGCTCCGTTTCCTGGATGTATTACGCTGACCGTCTGATGGAGTTCCCGTCAGGCGTGCTGGGCGTTGCGCTGGGGACTATCCTGTTGCCATCGCTGTCGAAAAGCTTCGCCAGCGGCAATCATGATGAATACTGCCGTTTGATGGACTGGGGTTTGCGTCTTTGCTTCCTGCTGGCGCTGCCTGCTTCGGTGGCGATAGGGATCCTCGCTAAACCCCTGACCGTTTCTCTTTTCCAGTACGGTAAATTTACTGCTTTTGATGCCGCCATGACTCAACGCGCGCTGGTGGCCTATTCTGTGGGGCTGATGGGGCTGATTGTCGTTAAAGTGCTCGCTCCCGGTTTCTATTCCCGTCAGAACATTAAAACCCCGGTTAAGATTGCCATCGTGACCCTGATCATGACGCAGTTGATGAACCTTGCGTTTATTGGCCCGCTGAAACATGCCGGCCTGTCACTGTCGATTGGCCTTGCGGCTTGCCTGAACGCCGGGCTGTTGTACTGGCAGCTGCGTAAACAGGATATCTTTACCCCCCAGCCGGGATGGGCGAGTTTCCTGGTGCGTTTACTGATTGCGGTGCTGGTGATGTCAGCGGCGTTACTCGGCATGATGTACGTGATGCCAGACTGGGCCCAGGGTACGATGCCTTATCGCCTGCTGCGTCTGATGGCTGTAGTGGTGGTAGGTATTGTGGCTTACTTCGCAACGCTTGCAGTACTTGGGTTTAAAGTGAAAGAGTTTGCCCGCCGTACGGCATAAACGCCAAAAGGGGAGTTCACCAGATGGTGCTCCCCGTTCCCTGATTCGCCGTTAAAACGTCAAATCGAAATCTTTTTCCCGCCCGTAATTCTCGCACTGGATGTTTGACCATCTGCGCCGTAAAGCCCCGTTTCTTTATGGGGTTTTAACACTTCAAGCGCCTGCTGATTACGAACGATCTGTCCTTCTAACAGCCAGCCGTTATGCTGATTGAGGTCGCGAAGGTGCTGGGTCTTTTCTGTAATAGTCTGCCAGCGTTCGACAATCTCATCGTTTGCACTGCGTCGCGGATCTTGTTCCGCGCGTCGCTGCTGCTCCAGGTAATCCAGAGTCGCCAGGAGCGAACTTTTGTCTTCGGTAATACGTTGCAACGCGCTGCCGTTGATCTGACCGGAAGACAGGTGTTGTTGTTCTGCATCCATTACCGTTTTCAGGTCGTTCAGGACAACCGTCATTTGATCCAGTATTTCTGGCAGTCGACTCATACGGTTAGTTACTCTGTAAGAAACTCTGCGCTTCCTGAATCAGTGCATCAGCGATTTTGCTGGTGTCCATTTTCAGCTCGCCGTTACGAATAGCGGTTTTCAGTGATTCAACACGGTCCATGTTGATATCGCTGCTGCCTGGCTGCATCAGTTTCGCCTGCGCATCGCTCAGGGTGACGCTGGTGCTGTTTGCAGTCGACGGTTTTTCCAGACGCGTTTTCTGCGGCGTAGCGTCATTCGTTTCGCGAGGTTGTACACTGCTAACCGGTTTTAGGGCTGATGTACGATCAATGCTCATTATGTTGTCCTCATCGAGGGTTCGCGGCGTTTGCGCCTGACATCATCATTAGTTGATTATTTATCGGCAGTCGCAGCGAAATCTTTAAAAAGATTATAGGTTAATCAGAATATTCCCATCAGTATCGACAGTTCCGCTAACCACCTGGCCTGAGGACATCCTCACACGGGCATTTTGTGCAACGGCGGCGTTATTTAACGCCTGGCCTTCACTGTTGACGCTAAACCCATCTCCGTTGGCTACGACCATCACCCGCTGGCCTGCTTTTACTCGCCATGCCTGGCGCAGCATAGACAGCTGAATGGCCTGGCCTGGGGCGACATCACGAAGGCTTACCGCGTCCTGCGCCTGATTAATGTCGAGCATGGTGCGAGGCGGCAACTGGTCCAGGCGGCCACGCTTTAGCGTCACGCTTCCTGTCTGTAACACGCTTCCCCGGGCGATAGGCTGGGCGGCGACAACATAATTGCCCGTCGCCTGAACTGCAACCTGTAAATAACGTTTTTCATTGGCGCAGCGCGCCAGCACGTTCACATTGCCCCACAGTTTTGCACTGCCGGTCACGCTGAAAGAGGGCTGGTCGCAGGAAGGATACATATTGGGCGGTGTGCGCACGATAACCGTGACGTCATCGCTAAAGCCCGCCAGCTGCTGGGCAAAGAAGCTCGTCAACTGGTCGCTAAGGCCATTGGCCTGACTATTGTCGGCCTGAACATTATCTGCCTGAACAAAGGGGCTTAAAAACAATAAGGTTGCCGCAAGGCCATGTTTCAACGTCCGCATCGCACGTTCCACCGTTTTCAGAATTGAGAGGATTCTACCTTCAGTGGTTTTGCATCAACGCAATAAATAGCGACGCATTTTGCGCTTATTCCGTCGATAAGGCAGACGGGTTGAGATTTAAGCTGTGAACTGAAATTTTGCCATCAGCGGAGGAGACATGCTCGATAAACTCGACGCTGCCTTACGTTTTCAGCAGGAAGCGCTCAATTTACGCGCCCAGCGGCAGGAAATTTTAGCCGCCAATATCGCTAACGCGGATACCCCCGGGTTTCAGGCGCGCGATATTGATTTTTCCAGTGAGCTTAAAAAAGTGATGGAGCGGGGACGTACTGAAGGGACAGGGGTTGCGCTTGCACTGACATCCTCACGCCATATTCCCGCTCAGGCGATGACTGCGCCAACCACTGACTTACTTTATCGTGTCCCCGATCAACCTTCACTCGACGGTAACACCGTAGACATGGACCGGGAACGTACACAGTTTGCCGATAACAGCCTTCAGTACCAGACAGGCCTGAGCGTACTCGGTGGACAAATCAAAAGCATGATGAGCGTCCTCCAGGGGGGCAACTAATTCATGGCCTTGCTGAATATTTTTGATATCGCCGGTTCGGCGCTGACAGCGCAGTCCAAACGCTTGAACGTGGCAGCCAGTAACCTGGCAAACGCCGACAGCGTGACCGGCCCGGACGGGCAGCCTTATCGTGCAAAACAGGTTGTCTTTCAGGTCGATGCTGCGCCAGGCGCGGCGACGGGCGGCGTGAAAGTCTCTGACGTGGTAGAGAGCCAGGCACCGGACAAACTGGTATACGAGCCGGGTAATCCGCTCGCCGACGCCAGTGGTTACGTGAAAATGCCAAACGTGGATGTGGTCGGTGAAATGGTCAACTCCATGTCGGCTTCGCGTAGCTATCAGGCCAACGTCGAAGTGCTTAATACCGTGAAGAGCATGATGCTCAAAACACTCACTCTCGGCCAGTAAAGGAGACACGCATGTCCATCGCCGTCAATGTGAATGACACCACTAACTCGGGCGTAACCAGTACCAGCTCTACCAGCTCCAGCTCCCTGACGGGGAGCAGTGCCTCCGATCTGCAAAGCAGCTTCCTGACGCTGCTGGTGGCGCAGCTGAAGAACCAGGATCCAACCAACCCGATGCAGAACAACGAACTGACCACGCAGCTTGCGCAGATCAGTACCGTTAGCGGCATTGAAAAGCTCAACACCACGCTTGGCTCAGTATCTGGCCAAATCGACAGCAGCCAGTCGCTTCAGGCGGCGAACCTGATTGGTCACGGCGTTATGATCCCTGGCATGATGGTGCTTGCCGGCAGCACCACCACCGATGGCTCGACAACCACCTCTACTACACCGTTTGGCGTCGAGCTGCAACAGGCTGCTGACAAAGTTACCGCCACGATTAAAGACTCCACCGGAGCCGTGGTTCGTACCATTGATATTGGTGCACTGTCGGCCGGTGTTCACACCTTTACCTGGGACGGCAGCGCGACCGATGGCTCCACTGCGCCGAACGGTTCTTACACCGTTTCTATCGCGGCCAGCAGCGGGACCACTCAGCTGGTTGCACAGCCACTTCAGTTTGGCCTGGTGCAGGGCGTGATTAAAGGCAGCGACGGCAACAAACTGGATTTGGGTACCACCGGTACCACCACACTCGACGAAGTTCGGCAGATTATTTAAGCCTTAACACTTATCAGGAGTAAGTCATGGCCTTTTCTCAAGCGGTCAGCGGCCTGAATGCTGCGGCCACCAACCTGGATGTCATTGGCAACAACATCGCCAACTCCGCGACCTACGGTTTTAAATCCGGCTCTGCCTCTTTTGCAGACATGTTTGCCGGTTCCAAAGTAGGCCTGGGCGTTAAAGTTGCAGGCATCACTCAGGACTTTACCGACGGTACCACCACCAACACTGGTCGTGGCCTGGATGTGGCAATCAGCCAGAACGGTTTCTTCCGTATGGTCGATGCGAACGGTTCCGTGTTCTACAGCCGTAACGGCCAGTTCAAACTGGATGAAAACCGTAACCTGGTGAACATGCAGGGTCTGCAACTGACTGGTTACCCTGTTGCGGGCACACCGCCATCGGTACAGACCGGTGCGAACCCACAGCCTATTTCGATTCCGAATACCCTGATGGCCGCGAAATCGACCACCACGGCGACCCAGCAGATCAACCTGAACTCCACGGACGATGTTCCGACAGTTGCATTTGATCCGACCAACGCGGACAGCTACAACAAGAAGGGTTCGGTCACGGTTTATGACAGCCAGGGTAACGAACATAATATGAGCGTTTACTATGTCAAAACCGCGGACAACACCTGGGATCTGTATACCCAGGACTCAAGCGTTGCTAACGCTGCCGTGAGCAAAGCGGCGCAGATGAATTTTGACAACAACGGTAACCTGGCAGGTGTGTATAACTACACCGCGCTTGGCACCACGCCAGAAACCTGGTCATTGGCCACTACTGCCAACACCACCCCGTCTATCAATATCGTTACCGATTCAGTCAGTGGCGCAACGCCTGCATCGTTCAACCTGAGCTTCCTGAACTCCATGCAGCAGAACACCGGTTCCAACAACGTTGTGGCAACCACCCAGAACGGCTACAAGCCGGGTGACCTGGTGAGCTACCAGATTAACGATGACGGCACCGTTGTAGGTAACTACTCCAACGAACAGAATCAGGTTCTGGGTCAGATCGTGATGGCAAACTTCGCTAACAACGAAGGTTTGCAGTCTGAAGGCGATAACGTCTGGTCTGCAACCCAGTCTTCCGGCGTTGCGCTGCTGGGTACAGCAGGAACCGGTAACTTCGGTACGCTGACCAACGGTGCCCTGGAAGCTTCTAACGTTGACCTGAGTAAAGAGCTGGTGAACATGATTGTTGCTCAACGTAACTATCAGTCGAACGCACAGACGATCAAAACTCAGGATCAGATCCTCAACACGCTGGTTAACCTGCGTTAAGCGGCTAACAGGAAAGCGCAATGGATCACGCAATATATACAGCGATGGGCGCCGCAAGCCAGACGCTCAATCAGCAGGCCGTCACCGCCAGCAACCTGGCGAACGCCTCTACACCGGGTTTTCGTGCGCAGCTTAATGCGCTGCGCGCCGTGCCGGTAGAAGGGCTGTCGTTACCTACGCGTACGCTGGTAACGGCCTCAACACCAGGTGCGGATATGACGCCGGGTCAGATGGATTACACCTCGCGTCCACTGGACGTTGCGCTTCAGCAGGACGGCTGGCTGGCCGTGCAAACTGCCGATGGCAGCGAGGGATATACCCGCAACGGTAATATCCAGGTGAGCGCCACCGGGCAACTGACGATCCAGGGACACCCGGTTATGGGTGAAGCTGGCCCGCTTACCGTACCGGAAGGCTCAGAGCTGACCATCGCTGCTGACGGGACCATCTCGGCATTAAACCCAGGTGACCCGGCAAACACCGTTGCGCCTGTCGGTCGTCTGAAGCTGGTTAAAGCGGAAGGTAAAGAAGTGCAGCGTGGTGATGACGGGATGTTCCGTCTGACCCAGGCGGCGCAAGCCACGCGCGGTGCCACATTACAGGCTGATCCGAGTATTCGTGTGATGTCTGGTGTGCTGGAAGGCAGTAACGTCAAACCGGTTGAAGCCATGACCGATATGATCGCCAGTGCCCGTCGTTTTGAAATGCAGATGAAAATTATCAGCAGCGTTGATGAAAACGCGAGCAAAGCTAACCAACTTCTGGCTATGAGTTAACAGGACTTCTTATGATCAGTTCTTTATGGATCGCGAAAACGGGCCTGGACGCACAACAAACCAATATGGACGTTATTGCCAACAACCTGGCAAACGTCAGTACCAATGGTTTCAAGCGTCAGCGCGCCGTGTTCGAAGATTTGCTTTACCAAACTATTCGTCAGCCAGGTGCTCAGTCTTCTGAACAAACCACGCTGCCGTCCGGTTTGCAGATCGGTACCGGTGTTCGTCCGGTGGCGACCGAGCGTCTGCACAGCCAGGGCAACCTGTCTCAGACCAACAACAGTAAAGACGTGGCGATCAAAGGCCAGGGTTTCTTCCAGGTGCAGCTGCCTGACGGAACCTCTGCCTACACTCGCGATGGATCTTTCCAGGTTGATCAGAACGGCCAGCTGGTAACAGCGGGTGGTTTCCAGGTTCAGCCTGCGATCACTATCCCGGCGAACGCCCTGAGTATCACCATCGGACGTGATGGTGTGGTCAGCGTAACGCAGCAGGGGCAGACCAACCCGGTGCAGGTAGGGCAGCTCAACCTGACCACCTTCATGAACGATACTGGTCTGGAAAGCATTGGTGAGAACCTTTACACCGAAACGCAATCCTCCGGTACGCCAAATGAAAGTACGCCAGGCCTGAACGGCGCAGGTTTGTTGTATCAGGGTTATGTCGAAACCTCGAACGTTAACGTTGCGGAAGAACTGGTGAATATGATCCAGGTTCAGCGCGCGTATGAAATTAACAGTAAAGCAGTGTCGACGACCGACCAGATGCTGCAAAAACTGACGCAACTCTAAGGTGTAGCCCGGTGTGGTAACTGCCACACCGGCTCCCTGTTTTCGAAGATGAAGGCAATGCAAAAAAACGCGGCGTTTCGTTATCCAATACTGACTGTGCTGGCTGTTACCCTCAGTGGGTGTGCCTGGGTCCCGTCTAAACCACTGGTTGAGGGTGCGACGACCGCCCAACCCGCTCCTGGCCCTTCGCCAGTTGTGAACGGCTCCATTTTCCAGACCGCCCAGCCGATTAACTATGGCTATCAGCCGCTGTTTGAAGACCGTCGCCCACGTAACGTCGGCGATACCCTGACCATTGTGTTGCAGGAAAACGTCAGTGCGAGCAAGAGTTCGTCGGCGAACGCCAGCCGTGATGGCAAAACTAATTTTGGCTTCGACACCGTACCACGCTATCTGCAGGGCCTGTTTGGCAATGCGCGTGCCGATGTTGATGCATCTGGCGGTAACACCTTTAATGGTAAAGGTGGCGCAAATGCCAGCAACACCTTCAGCGGTACGCTGACGGTGACGGTTGACCAGGTTCTGGTTAACGGCAACTTACACGTAGTGGGTGAAAAACAGATTGCCATCAACCAGGGCACTGAGTTCATTCGTTTCTCCGGTGTGGTTAACCCTCGCACCATCAGCGGCACCAATACCGTACCGTCCACCCAGGTGGCGGATGCGCGCATCGAGTACGTCGGCAACGGCTACATCAACGAAGCGCAAAATATGGGCTGGCTGCAACGCTTCTTCCTTAACTTATCGCCGATGTAAGCGAGGTGACTCATGTTTAAATTCCTCTTCGCAGCGGCGCTGGCGCTGGTGGCTACCTTTGCTCAGGCAGACCGTATTCGCGATCTGACCAGCGTACAGGGCGTACGTGAAAACTCACTGATTGGTTATGGCCTGGTCGTGGGGCTGGACGGTACGGGTGACCAGACCACCCAGACACCGTTCACCACCCAGAGCTTAAACAACATGCTCTCCCAGCTTGGTATTACCGTACCGGCGGGCACGAACATGCAGCTGAAAAACGTGGCCGCGGTAATGGTCACCGCCTCTTTCCCGGCGTTTGCGCGCCAGGGGCAAACCATTGATGTGGTCGTTTCCTCTATGGGTAACGCCAAAAGCCTGCGCGGCGGTACGCTGCTGATGACGCCATTAAAAGGTGTCGATAGCCAGGTGTATGCGCTGGCGCAGGGGAACATCCTGGTCGGTGGGGCGGGTGCATCTGCGGGCGGCAGCAGCGTGCAGGTTAACCAGCTCAACGGCGGACGTATTACCGGCGGGGCAATTATCGAACGTGAACTGCCAACCCAGTTCGGTTCCGGTAACACCATTAACCTGCAACTGAATAATGAAGACTTCACGATGGCGCAGCAAATTGCCGACACCATCAACCGCAGCCGTGGCTATGGCAGCGCAACTGCGCTGGACGCACGTACCGTGCAGATCCGTACCTCTACAGGCAGCAGTAACCAGGTGCGGATGCTGGCGGATATCCAGAATATGGAAGTGAACGTTCCGCTTCAGGATGCCAAAGTCATTATTAACTCGCGTACAGGTTCTGTGGTGATGAACCGTGAAGTGATGCTGGACAGCTGTGCCGTGGCGCAGGGTAACCTCTCGGTGACGGTGAACCGTTCCGCGAACGTCAGCCAGCCGAATACGCCATTTGGTGGCGGCCAGACGGTTGTGACGCCGCAAACGCAGATTGATATGCGCCAGAGCGGCGGTTCGCTGCAAAGCGTGCGCTCCAGTGCCAACCTGAACAGCGTGGTACGTGCGCTGAACGCATTGGGCGCAACGCCAATAGATCTGATGTCCATTCTGCAATCGATGCAAACTGCAGGTTGCCTGCGTGCCAAAGTGGAAATCATCTAATGCTGACCGATAGCAAACTGCTGACCAGTGCCGCCTGGGATGCCCAGTCGCTCAACGAACTGAAAACCAAAGCGGGTAAAGATCCATCGGCGAATATTCGCCCGGTCGCCCGCCAGGTGGAAGGGATGTTTGTACAGATGATGCTGAAAAGTATGCGTGAAACCCTGCCGAAAGACGGGATTTTCAGCAGCGACTCAACGCGACTCTATACCAGCATGTATGACCAGCAGATTGCGCAGCAGATGACGGCCGGGAAGGGCTTAGGTCTGGCTGACATGATTGTGAAACAGACCGAAGCCGCACAGGGTGTGCAGGCACAGGAAGAGCAGCCGCAGCAGGTGCCGATGAAGTTTGACCTGGAAACGGTGACCAGTTATCAGAACCAGGCGCTGACGCAGATGGTGCGTAAAGCGATGCCGAAGGCGACGGATAACAGTGACGAGCCGCTTTCCGGTGACAGCAAGGACTTCCTGGCTCAGCTTTCCCTGCCTGCGCGGCTTGCCAGTGAGCAGAGCGGCGTACCGCATCACCTGATTCTGGCGCAGGCTGCGCTGGAGTCGGGCTGGGGGCAACGTCAGATCCGTAAAGAAAACGGTGAGCCAAGCTTTAACATCTTTGGCGTTAAGGCCAACGCCAACTGGAAAGGGCCAACCACCGAGATAACCACCACGGAATACGAAAACGGCGCTGCCGTGAAAGTGAAAGCGAAATTCCGTGTGTATAGCTCTTATCTGGAAGCCTTGTCGGATTACGTGAACGTTCTGAGCCGCAACCCGCGCTATACCGCCGTGACCCAGGCGGCAACGCCGGAGCAGGGCGCGCAAGCGTTGCAGAATGCGGGCTACGCCACCGATCCAAACTATGCGCGTAAGCTCACCAGTATGATCCAGCAGCTGAAATCAATGGGCGAGAAAGTCAGCAAAGCCTATAGCACAGATCTCGAAAATCTGTTCTGAAAGTTCTCAAGTCCCGGTGGAGGCTGCCGATAACCTTCATCAGGACTCGTGTCTGAAAGTATAAAAGGAACCCCCATGTCCAGTTTGATTAACAGCGCCATGAGTGGCCTCAGTGCTGCACAGGCGGCACTCAATACCGTCAGTAATAATATTTCAAGCTACAACGTGGCAGGTTACACTCGCCAGAACACCATTCTGGGAGCCTCTAACAGCACGCTGACAGGCGGTGGCTGGGTTGGCAACGGGGTTTATGTCTCCGGTGTTCAGCGTGAGTATGATGCATTTATCACTAACCAGCTGCGTGCGGCAGATACCCAGAACAGCGGGCTGACAACGCGTTATCAGCAGATGTCGAAAATTGACGACGTGCTCTCTGATACCACAAACTCGCTGTCCACGACGTTGCAGGACTTCTTTACCAGCCTGCAAACGCTGGTCAGTAACGCAGAAGACCCCGCTGCGCGTCAGACGGTACTCGGCAAAGCCGATGGCCTGGTTAACCAGTTCAAAGTTAACGACCAGTATCTGCGCGATCAGGATAAGCAGGTTAATACCTCTATCACCAGTAGCGTCGACCAGATCAACGCCTACGCGAAGCAAATTGCGAACCTCAACGATCAGATTTCACGTCTGACTGGTGTGGGTGCTGGTTCATCCCCGAACGAACTGCTCGATCAGCGTGACCAGCTGGTCAATAACCTGAACCAGATTGTGGGTGTTGAAGTGGCCGTGCAGGACAGCGGTACTTACAACATCTCCTTCGCGAACGGTTATACCCTGGTTCAGGGAAGCACCTCCAATCAGCTGGCGGCCGTTCAGTCCAGCGCTGATCCTTCGCGTATCACTGTTGCGTATGTAGATGCGGCTTCTGGCAACGTTGAGATCCCGGAAAAACAGATAACCTCCGGTTCTCTGGGCGGGTTGTTAACCTTCCGTTCTCAGGATCTGGATAAAGCACGTAACTCCCTGAACCAGATGGCGCTGGCGTTTGCCGATGCCATGAATATCCAGCATGAAGCCGGGTTTGATGCGAATGGCGATGCGGGCGGCAAACTGTTTGATTATGGATCTCCGTCAGTACTGAGCAACAGCAAAAATACCGGCAGTGCAGCTGTGACGGCGAGCGTAACCGACAGCTCTGCGGTGCAGGCGACTAACTACAAAGTCGAATACAACGGCACGAACTGGACGGTAACGCGTCTGGCGGATAAAACCAGCTTTACCGCAACGGCTGATGCCAGCGGCAACCTGTCGTTTGACGGCCTGAACGTCAACATCAGCGGCTCTGCTAACACCAAAGACAGTTTCGTGGTGAAGCCGGTGAACGACGTCATCATCAATATGGATCTGGCGATTAGCGACGAATCCAAACTGGCAATGGCATCTGCCAGCGGCAGTGGCGATAGCGATAACACTAACGGTCAAAAACTGCTGGATCTGCAAAGCGCCAAAGTGGTTGGTGGCAATAAGACCTTCAACGATGCCTACGCTGCACTGGTCAGTACGGTGGGTAGCACCACTGCATCGCTGAAAACCAGTAGCGAAACGCAGACTAACGTCGTGACGCAGCTGACCAAGCAGCAGCAGTCTATCTCCGGGGTTAACCTGGACGAAGAGTACGGCAACCTGCAACGCTATCAGCAGTATTACCTGGCGAATGCGCAGGTACTTCAGACTGCCAGCACGCTCTTTGATGCGTTAATCAATATTCGCTAAGGACCGGAGTGAAAAATGCGTATTAGCACTCAAATGATGTATGAGCAGAGTATGCGTGGGGTGACAAACTCCCAGAGTCTCTGGCTCGGTTATGGCGAACAGATGTCTACCGGTAAGCGTGTGAACCGCCCATCCGATGACCCGATTGCCGCGTCTCAGGCTGTTGTCCTGTCTCAGGCGCAAACCCAGAACAGCCAGTATACGCTGGCACGTAGCTTTGCAACGACCAAAGTCTCTCTGGAAGAGAACGTGTTGACGCAGGTGACATCGGCTATCCAGAGCGCGCAGGAAAAGATCGTGTATGCGGGCGACGGCACGCTGAGTGATACCGACCGCGCTTCACTGGCGACTGACCTTCAGGGTATCCGCGATCAGCTGATGAACCTGGCAAACAGCACCGACGGTAATGGCCGCTATATCTTTGCCGGTTACAAAACCGAAGCAGCAGCCTTTGATTCAACGACCGGTAATTACGCTGGCGGCACGACGCCTATCAGCCAGCAGGTTGATTCGGCGCGTACCATGCAAATCAGCCATACCGGCACTGAAGTTTTTGATAATTTCACCAGCAGCGCGAAACCAGAGCCAGATGGCAGTGCCCCGGAAACGAACCTGTTCAAGATCCTGGACTCGGCGATTGCCGCGCTGAATACCCCGATTGCCGACGACCAGACCGCGGCTGACGCTCTGACCGCTTCGGTTGGTAAAGCCAACCGTGGCTTGAGCAACTCCCTGGATAACGTCCTGACGGTGCGTGCTGATTTGGGTACGAAGCTGAATGAGCTGGATAAACTGGATGCACTGGGTGATGACCGTGCGCTGGGGCAAACTCAGCAGATGAGCGACCTGGTTGACGTTGACTGGAACTCAGTGATTTCGTCTTACACCATGCAGCAGGCAGCGTTGCAGGCGTCTTATAAAGCCTTCAGCGATATGCAGGGCATGTCTCTGTTCCAGATGAACAAGTAACATCTTGACCTCTTAGAACATGTCTCGAAACTGGACATGTTTTGACTGCCCAATCCGTATCTGGATTGGGCATTTTTTTATAATGCTTCAGCCTGAGCAGACATCACACGGGCGCTTTCAATCAAGCGGATCACCAGTGCAATGGCGCCACACAGGGTTGCCAGCGCTACCACGCCAGACCAGCCTGCCAGAGAGTAGATGTTCGTGCCCGCCACTGAACCCAGCGCCATCCCGATAAAGACCACCGTAAACAGCAGGGCGTTAAGACGACCGCGTGCCTGAGGTTCCAGGCTGTAAACCAGGTTCTGGTGTGCCACCAGGCTCGATTGCAGACCCAGGTCGAAACCGACGGCGGACAGTGCAATCAGGAACAATTGCCCGTGTGTGCCAAGAGCAGGCATCAGGAACATCAGGGCAAAAGAGACGGTCACCAGTACCGCACCAAGCTGGGTGACTTTACCTGCACCCAGTTTGTCCGCCAGCCCTCCCGCCAGCGGTGCGGCCAGTGCACCCGCCGCACCGGCAATACCAAACCCGCCGGCAACGGCGCTGCCCAGGTGATAGCGCTCAAACAGCATTACGGCAAGCGTTGACCAGAACGCACTGAACGCCACGGAAAGGAAACCCTGAGCCAGAGCCGCACGGCGCAGGGCCGGATAACGACGCCACAGGTGCTCCATGGAGCGCATCAGTGCCGGATAGCTGAGTGTTGAGTGGGTCGCAAAACGCGGCAGTACCGCCCACATCACCGCGCCGATAATGGCAATACTGACGGCGGCCAGCTGATACATGACGCGCCAGCCAAAGGCTTCACCCACCACGCCGCTGACGGTACGCGACAGCAAAATACCCAGTAACAAACCGGTCATGACCGTGCCCACGGTTTTCCCTTGTTTACCTTCCGGCGCGAGAATGGCTGCCGCAGGGACGATATCCTGTGCCATGGTTGCGGCCATCCCGATTAACAGGCTTGCCAGCAGCAGGGAATGCAATTGCCCGGTCAGGCTACAGCCCAGTAAGAAGAGGGCCAGTGCGGCACTCTTTATCAGGATTAGCGTTCTGCGGTCATGGCGATCGCCAAGCGGCAGCAGGAAAAGAATACCAAGCGCATAGCCTGTCTGGGTCAGCGTGGGTACCAGACCCATGCCTTCGATGCTTAAATGCAGGTCTGAACCCATCAGGGGCAGCAGAGGCTGGGCATAGTAAATCGATGCCACGCTGAATCCGGCACCCATCGCCAGCATAAAAATAACCCAGCGGCTTACGGCATGGGTGGCAGTTGTTGTGTTCATAAGACGTTCCTCAGTCATAGTGTGAGGACATTTTTTCGCAGTCAGCCTTGTGGTGGTAGACGGCCTGGTGGTAAAACGCTTATACGTTAAACGTATTACCAGTAAAATAATGAAACGAACTGAACGTATAGACAGGGTTGAGTTGATGCGGACGTTTGTGCGCATCGTGGAGTCGGGCTCGTTGTCGGCGGCAGCAAGGCAGCTTGACACAACGCAGGCGACAGTCAGCCGACGTCTGCAATCGCTGGAAACCGTGCTGGGTGTCCGGTTGTTGCTCCGTACCACCCATGCAACTAAATTAACGGATGATGGCGAACGCTGTTATCAACATGCCCGGCGGGTGATTGATAGCTGGCTGGCGCTGGAGGATGAAGTCGGGCAGACCGAAGATGAACCGGTTGGCGTGCTGCGGGTGCGTGCGCCCCATGCTTTCGGGCAGGATCAGCTTCTGAAACCGCTCACGCAATTTTTGCAGCGTTACCCGCAGTTGTCCGTGGAGTGGATGCTCAACGATAAGTCGGTCGACTTCCTGAGCGATAATCTCGACTGTGCCATCCGCGTGGGGGCGGAAATCGATCCGGCGACCGTTTCCGTGTTGCTGGCTGAAGTCCCGCGCTGTGTGGTGGCATCGCCGGAGCTGCTGGCTCAGTTTGCGCCTGTGAAAACACCGGAAGATCTCTCTGCGCTGCCGTGGATTGCGATCAACACCTTCTATCAGCGCCATGTCGAGTTATTCGATGGCGTTTCTGAGTTGCCCGCGCGTGTTGCCATTACCCCAAGACTGAGTACCGATAGCCTGCATGTGGCACGCAATACCGTGCTGAGCGGGCTGGGCGTGGCGGTTGTTTCAAGCTGGACGGTCAAAGAGGATATTCAGGAAGGGCGGCTAGTGCATTTGCTTCCCGGCTGGCAACCTGCGGCGTTGCCTGTGCATCTGGTTTATCCGTGGTCACGCTATTACCCGGCGCGCCTGCGGCGTTTTCTGGAGATGATGCGCCAGGTGATGCCGGACATCGCCGGCATGAGAAAACCCGGGCAGTAGCAATAAAAAAGCCGACCCGAAGGTCGGCTTTTCTTATTTTACGCAGGCTTACTCAACAGACTGTGGGCGGGTAGCCGGTGCAGTCGCCTGTTGCGTTGCACTGTGACCACCGGCAGAGCCTTTGCCGTCGAAGTTAAAGCTCGGACGAACCCAGTCGCTCTGACGAGGCGCTTCCGGAACGTACTCTGGCGCTGGCGCACGCGTCATTGGCGCAGTGGCAACGTGAGCATGGGCAGCCACTTCGACAACCGGTTCAGGCTTCACTTCTGTAACAATGGCTTCGGCAACGACAGGTGCAGGTTCAGCTTTAACTTCAACTGGTGCTTCGGCAACCACGTTTTCAGTGACAGCTTCAACGATCTCTTCAACCGGTGCGGCAGGTTCAACTTCTTCAGCCACCTGCTCAGCAACCACAGTGTCTTCTTCCGCGATGATGTGTACAGCGTCATCAACCGGCGCAGCAATTACTTCCGGATGGGTCGTTTCAACGACAACCGCATGAGGAGCACTCTCAACAGCCTGAGGCTCAACAACCGTTGCTGCTTCTGTTACCACTTCCTGCGCAGCTTCAACTGGAGCGACGATCTCTTCAGCCACAACCGCTTCTTCAACCAGCTGCTCTGGGCGTGCAACCGGATAGCGGATCCAGACTTTACCCGAGGCCATTTCCGGGGAAGCACAGGCTACGGCTAACGGCATTGGCGACTGAGCTGGATAACGTTCGTCACGGTAACGACGGCGACGCTGACCGCTTACGCGCAGGTGACGAGGAGAACGACGGGAGCGACGTGGCATCCCGGCGTTATCTCGGCCTTCAGCGTTTTCATCCTGCTCTGCGCTGTTGTCGACCACGGCTGGCAAGTCTACTTTAGCCAGCTGGGTGTTCGGCGCGATTTCAGCGACGGTTTCAGCAGTGACGATTGCCGTCTCTTCCGTTTGCTCTGACGCAAAACGAACTTTCTGGGACAGCTGACGCGGTTTACGGCGCGGCATAACCTGAGTACGTTCTTCCTGCTCAGTTTCCGGCTGTTCAACAGGCGCTTCGCGGTTCAGGTCTTTAACTTCCTGCTGAGCCTGACGCTTATCGTCGTTACGGCGACGATTACGCTCACGGCGAGGCTGCTGCTCGTCGCGCTGTTTGCTCTTCTCAGACTCATCGCCCGCCTGCTGGCGAATTTCGCGATCTTCAACGTTTGGCTGTTGTTTCTCACGACGGTTGCGACGGTTGTCTTCGCGTTGCTCACGGCCTTCGTTGTTATCGGAACGGTTATCACGGCGCTCGTTACGATCGTTACGATCGTTACGGTCATTGCGATCGCGACGGTTGTTCTGACGTTTACGACGGTCCTGCTGACGCTCTGGTTTCACCTCTTTCGGCGTTTCCTGCACTTGTTCCGGCTGTGTTTCTTCGCCTGCGAACATCTTTTTCAGTGCGCCGAAGAAACGACCCAGAAGACCAGGCTGAGCAGGCTGTGCTTTAACCGCTTCTGGAGCAGGTTTTTGTGCAGCAGGTTTCTCAGTCGGTTTTTCCAGTGCGGTTTCTGGTGGTGCTTCCGGCATGATGAAGGTCGCTAATGCAGGCTGCTCAGGCAGTTTGCGTTCGGCAGGCTCTTCATCAGCAGGCAACGCCATCTCTTCTTCGTGCAGCTTAGGCAGAAGGTAGCTCAGCGTAGAGGTTTCTTCGCCTTTACGGACGCGAAGCACATGGTAGTGCGGGGTCTGCATCTGGTCGTTTGGCACGATGATGCAGCGCACGCCGCCCTGACGCGCTTCGATTGCACTGACTGCCGCGCGTTTTTCGTTCAGCAGGTAAGAGGCAATCGGCACCGGAACAATGGCGTGGACTTCTTTGGTGTTCTCTTTCAGCGCTTCTTCTTCGATCAGACGCAGAATAGACAGGGACAGTGATTCGTTGTCACGAACGGTACCTGTACCAGAACAGCGTGGGCAGACGTGATGGCTGGACTCACCCAGTGATGGGCTAAGACGCTGACGGGACATCTCCAGCAGGCCAAAACGAGAGATATGGCTAATCTGGATACGCGCACGATCCTGACGTACCGCTTCACGCAGACGGTTTTCAACCGCACGCTGGTGGCGTACAGGGGTCATGTCGATGAAGTCGATAACAATCAGGCCACCCAGGTCGCGCAGGCGCAACTGGCGGGCGATTTCATCGGCTGCTTCAAGGTTGGTGTTGAAGGCGGTTTCTTCAATATCGCCACCGCGTGTTGCGCGTGCGGAGTTGATGTCGATTGCGGTCAGCGCTTCAGTGGTATCGATAACGATAGAACCACCGGATGGCAGGCGCACTTCACGCTGGAAGGCGGACTCAATCTGGGATTCAATCTGATAATGGCTGAACAGCGGGATTTCACCGGTGTACAGTTTGATTTTGCTGGTGAAATCCGGGCGACCCAGTGCCGCGATGTGCTGGCGAGCCAGCTCAAGCACTTTCGGGTTATCAATCAGAATTTCGCCGATGTCCTGACGCAGATAGTCACGGAAAGCACGCACGATGACGTTACTTTCCTGGTGGATCAGGAATGGAGCTGGGCGGCTTTCAGCTGCTTTCTGGATAGCTTCCCAGTGCTTCAGGCGGAAGCTTAAGTCCCACTGCAAGGCTTCGGCAGATTTGCCCACGCCTGCGGTACGAACGATAAGCCCCATGCCATCCGGCAGCTCAAGGCTTGCCAGCGCTTCTTTCAGCTCGGTACGGTCGTCGCCTTCGATACGGCGAGAGATACCACCCGCACGCGGGTTGTTTGGCATCAGTACCAGATAGCTGCCTGCCAGGCTGATAAAGGTGGTCAGCGCAGCGCCTTTATTGCCACGTTCTTCTTTATCAATCTGAACAATAACTTCCTGACCTTCGCGCAGAACATCTTTGATGTTCGGGCGACCGTGGGAGTTATAGTTGGCAGGGAAGTATTCGCGAGCAATTTCTTTAAGAGGAAGGAAACCGTGACGCTCAGCGCCGTAATCGACGAATGCAGCTTCAAGGCTTGGTTCAATGCGGGTGATTTTGCCTTTGTAAATGTTCGCTTTTTTCTGTTCGTGTCCAGGACTTTCGATATCCAGATCGTACAGGCGCTGCCCATCCACAAGGGCGACACGCAACTCTTCTTGCTGAGTTGCGTTGATTAACATTCTTTTCATCGTAACTTACTCATTATTCTTACATTGACGACAAAGCTGCGGGCAAGGTGACGCTTTCCGGGGTATGAACCGATGGCCTCGTGTCTATTCACGTCGCCAACCTCACGGTTGTCGCCCGCTTAAGAGGCGCAGAGTGTCGGTTGCCTGTGATTCATACGGAAACACAGCGCAATTATCAGGGGAATTGCCTGGGTAAAACTCTCCAGAGAACAATCCTTATACCGGGAAGTACTGCAACCCGCAGCCCGCTAACTGCCTGAAAGATCAATACGTCTTACGCCATTGCTGCGTGGATGATCGGTCAGACAAAATTGGTCATTCCGTCAGTATCCTTACTTAACCAGGATTTAACACGGAAAACGGCCTCATTATTCCACTGCTCGCCGGGTTATAGCAAGATGACTTTTACCAATTATCACCCGGTTACTCACAGTTTCTCCACTTCAGCGAAGCGATTGGTCTAATATCCACCAAATCGATTGCGCACGAAGAAAGCGTGCCGGATAAAAGTAAATATAAGCATAGAAAAATGAGTGGCGCTAATGCGTGACGATATTTAGAATCGCCAACCATGAAAACAGAGACTCCAGCCGTAAAAATGGTTGCCATCGCCGATGATGAAGCGGGGCAACGTATCGATAACTTTTTGCGTACCCAACTGAAAGGCGTACCAAAGAGTATGATTTATCGCATCTTGCGTAAGGGCGAGGTGCGGGTGAACAAAAAACGCGTGAAACCTGAATATAAACTCGAAGCGGGCGATGAAGTCCGTATTCCGCCGGTACGTGTTGCTGAGCGTGAAGAAGAGGCGGTTTCACCAAAATTGCAGAAAGTCGCGGCCCTTAGCGATGTAATTTTATATGAAGACGATCACATTCTGGTGCTGAACAAGCCATCGGGCACGGCGGTACACGGCGGCAGTGGTCTGAGTTTTGGCGTGATTGAAGGTCTGCGCGCCTTGCGTCCGGAAGCTCGTTTCCTTGAGCTGGTGCATCGCCTCGACCGCGACACCTCTGGCGTGTTACTGGTAGCGAAAAAGCGCTCCGCGTTGCGTTCCCTGCACGAGCAGTTGCGTGATAAAGGAATGCAGAAGGATTACCTGGCGCTGGTGCGTGGTCAGTGGCAATCCCATGTGAAAGTGGTTCAGGCACCATTGTTGAAAAATATCTTGCAAAGCGGTGAGCGTATTGTTCGCGTTAACCAGGAAGGCAAGCCGTCTGAGACGCGTTTTAAAGTCGAAGAGCGCTTTGAGTTTGCCACCCTGGTACGCTGTAGCCCGGTGACGGGCCGTACGCACCAGATCCGCGTGCATACGCAATATGCCGGGCATCCTATCGCATTTGACGACCGTTACGGTGACAGGGAGTTCGACAAACAGCTGGCTGGCACCGGGTTAACGCGCCTGTTCCTCCATGCCGCCGCGCTGAAGTTCACCCATCCGGGGACGGGTGAGGTGATGCGTGTTGAAGCGCCGCTGGACGACCAGCTGAAACGCTGCCTCAAAGTTCTGCGCGGCTAAGGTAAAAGTAAAACGGCAACGAAGTTGTCGTTTTTAATGTTTGCACCCTCTCCCTGTGGGTGAGGGCATCGGGCCGCAACGGTTAAATCAAGCACTGAGCGGATTTAACGCCTCACGTCTTAGCATCTGGCAAAGCGCAATCAACGGTAAACCGACCAGCGTGTTAGGGTCGCGGCCTTCCAGTCTTTCGAACAACGCAATTCCCAACCCTTCACTTTTGAAACTGCCTGCGCAGTTCAGCGGCCGTTCTTTACGTACGTAATCCACAATCTCTTGCTCGCTGAGATGGCGGAAGTGCACATCGAAAGGCTCGCATTCGGTTTGCAGATGACCAGAGGCCGAGTTATACAGCGCCAGGCCCGTATAAAAGGTTACGATATTGCCGCGTGCGCTCATCAGTTGCTGGATGGCATTCTCTTCGGTATGCGGTTTTCCGGTGATCACACCTTCAAGTACGCAAACCTGATCGGAGCCTATAATCAAATGGGCAGGGTAACGTGCAGCCAGAGACTGAGCTTTTTCCTGCGCCAGACGGGTAACCAGATGCCGTGGCGACTCACCGGATTGTGGTGTTTCGTTAACGGCTGGTGCGGCACATTCAAACGGGATACCGAGTTTTTCCAGCAACATTCGACGGTAGGGTGAAGTGGAGGCGAGAACGAGATTTGGCATATTTTTATCACCAGATATAGCGTATCGATGCCAGCCATTTTAAACTACAGGCCGCAATGTGTGCGAATAATTGGCAAAAGGCAGCCCTGGTTGCCTTTTTCTTTGACTATATGACGTTACAAAGTTAATATGCGCGCCCTATGCAAAAGGTAAAATTACCCCTGACTCTTGATCCGGTTCGTACGGCTCAGAAACGCCTCGATTACGAAGGAATCTATTCTTCCGATCAGGCAGAGCGTATCGCCGAATCCGTAGTCAGTGTGGACAGTGATGTAGAATGCTCCATGTCGTTCGCTATCGATAACCAGCGCCTTGCCGTTTTAACCGGTGATGCAAAGGTTACGGTAACGCTCGCGTGTCAGCGTTGCGGGAAACCGTTTGTACAGCATGTTCACACAACGTATTGTTTTAGTCCGGTTCGTTCTGACGAACAGGCTGAAGCACTCCCGGAAGCGTATGAGCCGATTGAGGTTAACGAATTCGGTGAAATCGATCTTCTGGCTCTGGTTGAAGATGAAGTCATCCTCTCCTTGCCAGTCGTTCCGGTGCATGATTCTGAACACTGTGAAGTGTCCGAGGCGGACATGGTCTTTGGGGAATTGCCTGATGAAGCGCAAAAACCAAACCCATTTGCCGTATTAGCCAGCTTAAAGCGTAAGTAATTGAGGAGTAAGGTCCATGGCCGTACAACAGAATAAACCAACCCGTTCCAAACGTGGCATGCGTCGTTCCCATGACGCGCTGACCGCAGTTACCAGCCTGTCTGTAGACAAGACTTCTGGTGAGAAACACCTGCGTCACCACATCACTGCTGACGGTTTCTACCGTGGCCGCAAGGTAATCACTAAGTAATTACGCGCAAGCGTGATGAAGCTTAGTGAGGATTTCCCCAGGCAACTGGGGAAACACCAAACCAGGCAGTGACGACACCTTGACACGTCTAACCCTGGCGTTAGATGTCATGGGGGGCGATTTTGGCCCTTCTGTGACAGTGCCTGCAGCATTGCAGGCACTGAATTCTAATTCGCAACTCACACTTCTTTTAGTCGGTAATCCCGACACAATCACGCCATTACTTGCAAAAGCTGACTTCGAACAACGTTCGCGTCTGCAGATTATTCCTGCGCAGTCAGTTATTGCCAGTGATGCCCGGCCATCGCAGGCTATTCGCAATAGCCGTGGCAGCTCTATGCGAATAGCGCTGGAGCTGGTGAAAGAAGGGCGAGCACAGGCTTGCGTCAGTGCCGGGAATACCGGTGCGCTGATGGGGCTGTCGAAATTATTGCTCAAGCCGATAGAGGGCATTGAGCGTCCGGCGCTGGTGACGGTGTTACCGCATCAGCAAAAGGGCAAAACGGTAGTGCTGGATCTGGGCGCTAACGTTGATTGTGATAGTACAATGCTGGCTCAGTTTGCCGTCATGGGATCGGTGCTGGCAGAAGAGGTTGTCGGGATCAACAATCCCCGTGTTGCGTTACTGAATATTGGTGAAGAAGAGACAAAAGGTCTGGATAACATTCGCGAAGCAGCTGAATTGTTAAAACAGGTGCCTTCTATCAACTATATTGGTTATCTCGAAGCCAATGAGTTGCTCACCGGCAAAACTGATGTGCTGGTGTGCGACGGGTTCACCGGTAACGTAACGTTAAAAACCATGGAAGGGGTTGTTCGAATGTTCCTTTCGCTGCTCAAATCACAGGGCGAAGGGAAAAAAAGGTCCTGGTGGCTGATTTTATTAAAGCGTTGGTTACAAAAAAGCCTGACGCGGCGATTCAGTCACCTCAACCCCGACCAGTATAATGGCGCCTGTCTGTTAGGATTGCGCGGTATCGTGATTAAGAGTCACGGTGCGGCCAATCAGCGAGCTTTTTCCGTCGCGATTGAACAGGCAGTGCAGGCGGTGCAGCGACAAGTCCCACAGCGGATTGCCGCTCGCCTGGAATCTGTATTAGCTAAAAGTGACTGAGCGTACATGTATACGAAGATTATAGGTACCGGCAGCTACCTGCCAAAACAAGTGCGAACCAACGCCGATCTGGAAAAAATGGTAGATACGTCTGACGAGTGGATTGTCACGCGCACAGGTATCCGTGAACGTCGTATTGCCGCGCCAGACGAAACCGTTGCCACTATGGGCTATGAAGCTGCACAACGTGCGCTTGAAATGGCTGGTATTGATAAAGAACAGATTGGTTTGATCGTGGTCGCAACAACGTCCGCGACGCACGCCTTCCCAAGTGCCGCATGTCAGATTCAAAACATGCTGGGCATTAAAGGTTGCCCGGCATTTGATGTCGCCGCGGCCTGTGCAGGTTTCACCTATGCACTGAGCGTTGCCGATCAATATGTTAAATCCGGTGCAGTGAAGCACGCGCTGGTTATCGGCGCTGACGTGCTGGCACGCACCTGCAACCCTGAAGATCGCGGGACCATTATCATTTTCGGCGATGGCGCGGGTGCGGTACTGCTTGGGCAGTCCGAAGAGCCGGGTATCATCTCCACGCATTTACATGCTGACGGTAGCTACGGCGAGCTGTTAACTCTGCCTAACGCGGATCGCGTTAATCCTGACAACTCCATCTACCTGACCATGGCGGGTAATGAAGTGTTCAAAGTGGCAGTGACCGAACTGGCTCACATTGTCGATGAAACGCTGGAAGCGAACAATCTTGAACGCTCCGCGCTCGACTGGCTGGTTCCGCATCAGGCGAACCTGCGCATTATCAGCGCAACAGCGAAAAAGCTGGGCATGTCGATGGATAACGTTGTGGTGACCCTGGATCGTCACGGCAACACCTCTGCGGCGTCGGTACCCTGCGCATTTGATGAAGCGGTACGCGATGGACGAATCAAACGGGGCCAGTTGGTCTTGCTTGAAGCCTTTGGTGGCGGGTTCACCTGGGGTTCCGCGCTGGTTCGTTTCTAGTATAAGGATTAAAAAGATGACGCAATTTGCTTTTGTGTTCCCGGGACAGGGTTCTCAAACCGTTGGGATGTTGTCTGAAATGGCAGCAAACTATCCGGTAATCGAAGAGACTTTCCGTGAAGCTTCTGATGCACTGGGTTATGATCTGTGGGCATTGACTCAGCAGGGTCCTGCTGAAGAGCTGAACAAAACCTGGCAGACGCAGCCAGCACTGCTGAGCGCATCCGTTGCGCTGTGGCGTGTATGGCAGCAGCAGGGCGGTAAAGCGCCAGCGCTGCTCGCGGGTCATAGCCTTGGCGAATACTCTGCACTGGTCTGTGCAGGTGTGATTGCATTTTCCGATGCAGTACGTCTGGTTGAACTGCGTGGTAAGTTCATGCAGGAAGCGGTACCAGAAGGCACGGGTGGCATGTCTGCGATTATCGGTCTTGATGATGCGTCTATCGCCAAAGCATGTGAAGAATCAGCAGAAGGTCAGGTTGTTTCTCCGGTCAACTTCAACTCGCCAGGCCAGGTGGTTATCGCCGGTCATAAAGAAGCGGTTGAACGTGCGGGTGCTGCCTGTAAAGCTGCGGGCGCGAAGCGTGCTCTGCCACTGCCAGTCAGCGTGCCGTCACACTGTGCGCTGATGAAGCCAGCTGCCGACAAACTGGCGGTTGAGCTGGAAAAAATCACCTTTAACGCACCGACGATTTCCGTTGTGAACAACGTCGATGTGAAATGCGAAACTACGCCGGAAGCTATCCGTAATGCGCTGGTTCGTCAGCTTTATAGCCCGGTACAGTGGACCAAAACCGTTGAGTTTATGGCCTCACAGGGCGTTGAGCATCTGTATGAAGTCGGTCCTGGTAAGGTCCTCACCGGTCTGACAAAACGTATTGTTGACACCCTGACTGCCTCGGCGATTAACGAGCCGGAAGCGATGTCAGCGGCACTCTCGCAATAAAAGAGGAATACCATGAGTTTTGAAGGAAAAATCGCACTGGTCACCGGCGCAAGCCGCGGTATCGGGCGCGCAATTGCTGAAACACTGGTTGCGCGTGGCGCGAAAGTGATTGGTACAGCAACCAGCGAGAATGGCGCTAAAGCCATCAGCGAATATCTGGGTGAAAACGGTAAAGGTCTGGTACTGAATGTGACCGAACCGGCATCTATCGAATCTGTTCTGGAAAATATTCGCGCAGAGTTTGGCGAAGTGGATATTCTGGTAAATAATGCCGGGATCACTCGCGACAACCTGCTGATGCGAATGAAAGATGATGAGTGGAACGATATTATCGAAACCAACCTGTCATCTGTATTCCGTCTGTCAAAAGCGGTAATGCGCGCTATGATGAAAAAGCGTCATGGTCGTATTATCACTGTTGGTTCTGTGGTTGGTACCATGGGAAATGCTGGTCAGGCTAACTACGCTGCGGCGAAAGCAGGCCTGATCGGTTTCAGTAAGTCGTTGGCACGTGAAGTTGCGTCCCGCGGTATTACTGTAAACGTTGTTGCTCCGGGCTTTATTGAAACGGACATGACGCGTGCGCTGACAGATGATCAGCGTGCGGGTACACTGGCAGCAGTTCCTGCGGGCCGTCTTGGCGACCCTAAAGAAATTGCCAGTGCGGTTGCATTTTTAGCCTCTGACGAAGCGGGTTACATCACTGGTGAGACCCTCCACGTCAACGGCGGGATGTATATGGTTTAATCACGATCGAAAATATTTGCGTTATTAGGGCGAATGGCCTCAAAATAACGTAAAATCGTGGTAAGACCTGCCGGGATTTAGTTGCAAATTTTTCAACATTTTATACACTACGAAAACCATCGCGAAAGCGAGTTTTGATAGGAAATTTAAGAGTATGAGCACTATCGAAGAACGCGTTAAGAAAATTATCGGCGAACAGCTGGGCGTTAAGCAGGAAGAAGTTGTGAACTCCGCTTCCTTCGTTGAAGACCTGGGCGCAGATTCTCTTGACACCGTTGAGCTGGTAATGGCTCTGGAAGAAGAGTTTGATACTGAGATTCCGGACGAAGAAGCTGAGAAAATCACCACCGTTCAGGCTGCCATTGATTACATCAACGGTCACCAGGCGTAAGTGAACATCTCCAGGCGGTCATTCGACCGCCTGAGTTTTATCTTTTTTAGTCCCACGAATCCCTTTTTATCCCTCCCTGGAGGACAAACGTGTCTAAGCGTCGTGTAGTTGTGACCGGACTTGGCATGTTGTCTCCTGTCGGCAATACCGTAGAGTCCACCTGGAAAGCTCTCCTTGCCGGTCAGAGCGGCATCAGCCTAATCGACCATTTCGATACTAGCGCCTATGCAACGAAATTTGCTGGCTTAGTAAAGGATTTTAACTGTGAAGAGATCATCTCGCGCAAAGAACAGCGCAAGATGGATGCCTTCATTCAATATGGAATTGTCGCTGGCGTTCAGGCCATGCAGGATTCTGGCCTTGTCATTACGGAAGAGAACGCAACCCGCATTGGTGCCGCTATTGGCTCCGGGATTGGCGGTCTTGGCCTAATCGAGGAAAACCACACTTCTCTGATGAACGGTGGCCCGCGTAAGATTAGCCCATTCTTCGTTCCGTCAACGATTGTTAACATGGTGGCAGGTCACCTGACCATTATGTTCGGGCTGCGTGGCCCAAGCATTTCCATTGCTACTGCCTGTACGTCTGGTGTGCATAACATCGGTCAGGCTGCGCGCATTATCGCTTATGGCGATGCCGATGCGATGGTAGCGGGCGGTGCTGAAAAAGCCAGTACCCCACTGGGTGTTGGTGGTTTTGGTGCAGCGCGTGCGTTGTCTACCCGTAACGAAAATCCTCAGGCGGCGAGCCGTCCGTGGGATAAAGACCGTGATGGTTTCGTGCTGGGTGACGGTGCCGGTATGATCGTACTGGAAGAGTACGAACACGCGAAAAAACGTGGCGCTAAAATCTATGCTGAAGTCGTTGGCTTTGGTATGAGTAGCGATGCTTACCACATGACGTCACCTCCAGAGAACGGTGCAGGTGCTGCGCTGGCGATGGAAAATGCGATTCGTGATGCAGGTATTACTCCTGCACAGATTGGCTACGTCAATGCGCACGGTACGTCCACTCCGGCAGGCGATAAAGCAGAAACTCAGGCTGTTAAGTCTATCTTCGGTGAATCTGCCAGCCGCGTAATGGTGAGCTCGACGAAATCCATGACCGGTCACCTGTTAGGTGCGGCGGGTGCAGTAGAGTCTATCTACTCTATCCTTGCGCTGCGCGATCAGGCTGTTCCGCCAACCATCAACCTGGATAACCCGGATGAAGGTTGCGATCTGGACTTCGTTCCGCACGAAGCGCGCCAGGTTAGCGGCATGGAGTACACCCTGTGTAACTCCTTCGGTTTTGGTGGTACTAACGGTTCCCTGATCTTTAAAAAGGTCTGAGCCTGACTGCCTGATGGCGATAAAAAGGTCCGCTTGTCGGACCTTTTTTATTCGGTTTTATCCCCTTGTCCTATTTTATTCACCTTGCCAGACTGAACGACCACGCATAAGGAGCCAGCATGTTTCTAATTAATGGCCTTGAGCAGGACACGCTTCCTGCAAGCGACAGGGCGACTCAGTTTGGTGATGGTTGCTTCACCACGGCACGTATTCTTCAGGGCGAGGTCTGTTTTCTTGCAGAGCATATCCGTCGGTTACAGGGTGCCTGTGAAAAACTGCTGATCCCGTTTGCCGCATGGGACACCCTGGCTGATGAGATGGTTCAGTTGGCGGCAGGACACGCCAGTGGCGTACTGAAAGTGATCATCAGCCGTGGCAGCGGTGGACGGGGCTACAGCGGCACGAGCTGCCAGCATCCGACACGGATCCTCAGCGTTTCTGCTTATCCTTCACATTATGCGCGCTGGCGTCAGGATGGCATCACGCTTCAATTAAGTCCGATACGTCTTGGGCGAAACCCTGCGCTTGCCGGAATAAAACACCTGAATCGTCTTGAGCAGGTCTTGATCCGTGCTCATCTTGAGCAGTCAGAAGCCGATGAGGCGCTGGTCCTTGACAGCGAAGGGCTCATTACTGAATGCTGTGCGGCTAATTTATTCTGGCGGCGGGGCAGTGATGTCTTCACGCCGAAGCTTGATCAGGCTGGCGTAAATGGCATCATGCGCCAGTTTTGTATGCAGCAGCTGGCACACTCTGGTTTTCGCGTTGTCGAAGTTAACGCAGCTGAGGATGCGCTGTTAGCGGCAGATGAAGTCGTTGTCTGTAACGCACTGATGCCAGTTGTACCTGTTCGCGCCTGCGGCCAGCAACGCTGGTCATCGCGCGAGCTGTATCATTATTTAGCCCCGTTATGTGAGCAAACCAGAACGTCATGAAGAAAATGTTGCGCTTTATCCTGCTCCTGGTTGTTGTGCTGGCTGTTGCTGGCGGAGCCGGAGTGTGGAAGGTTCGTCAACTGGCGGACAGTAAAATCCTGATTAAAGAAGAGACAATATTTACCCTTAAAGCAGGAACCGGACGTCTGGCGCTCGGCGAACAGCTTTACGGCGATAAAGTGATTAATCGCCCTCGGGTGTTCCAGTGGCTGCTGCGCGTTGAGCCTGACCTGTCGCATTTTAAAGCAGGCACGTATCGCCTGACGCCAGGCATGACGGTCAGAGAAATGCTGCAATTACTCGAAAGCGGCAAAGAGGCACAATTCCCGCTGCGCTTTGTCGAGGGGATGCGTCTGAGCGACTATCTCAAACAGCTGCGCGATGCGCCTTACATCAAACATACCCTGAAAGATGATAGCTACCAGACGGTGGCTGAGGTGCTGAAACTCGAACACCCTGAATGGGTTGAAGGCTGGTTTTGGCCGGATACCTGGATGTATACCGCCGGGACTACTGATGTTTCCATCCTGAAGCGTGCGCACAAAAAAATGGTTACTGCCGTTGATGCTGCCTGGGAAGGGCGCGTAGATGGGCTGCCTTATAAAGATCAGAACCAGTTCGTGACCATGGCCTCTATCATCGAAAAAGAGACGGCGGTTGCTGCAGAGCGTGACCAGGTGGCATCGGTGTTTATCAACCGACTGCGCATCGGGATGCGGCTGCAAACCGATCCTACGGTGATTTACGGCATGGGTGAGAATTACACCGGTAAGATATCGAGAAAAGACCTGGAAACGCCGACCGCGTATAATACCTACGTGATTAGCGGATTACCGCCAGGCCCAATTGCCACACCGAGCGAAGCCTCACTTAACGCGGCGGCTCATCCGGCAAAAACACCTTATCTCTATTTTGTGGCTGATGGAAAAGGCGGGCATACTTTTAATACTAACCTTGCCAGCCACAATCGCTCTGTTCAGGACTATCTGAAGGCACTTAAGGAAAAAAATGCGCAGTAAATACATTGTTATTGAGGGACTGGAAGGCGCAGGTAAAACGACCGCGCGTAATCTGGTGGTGGATACACTCAAAACGCTGGGTATCGGGGATATGGTGTTCACCCGCGAGCCGGGCGGCACGCAGCTGGCGGAAAAACTGCGAAGCCTGGTGCTGGATATCAAATCGGTTGGTGACGAAATCATCACAGATAAAGCCGAAGTTCTGATGTTTTATGCCGCGCGCGTTCAGTTGGTTGAAACCGTTATCAAACCTGCACTGGCCGAAGGCAAATGGGTGATTGGCGATCGTCACGATCTGTCGACTCAGGCTTATCAGGGCGGTGGTCGGGGTATCGACCAGACGATGTTAGCCACGCTGCGCGATGCGGTGCTGGGTAACTTCCGCCCGGATCTGACGCTCTATCTGGATGTCACCCCTGAAGTAGGCCTGAAACGCGCCCGTGCGCGTGGCGAGCTGGACCGCATTGAACAGGAGTCGCTGGATTTCTTCAACCGTACTCGCGCGCGCTATCTGGAGCTTGCCGGGCAGGACAGTTCCATTCGCACAATTGATGCTACCCAGTCACTCGATGACGTGGCGCGCTCTATTCGTGAAACGGTGACCCAGTGGGTACAGGAGCAGCAGGCATGAAATGGTATCCATGGTTGCGCCCACACTTTGAGCAGCTGATTAACAGCTATCAGGCTGGTCGGGGGCATCATGCGTTACTGATTCAGGCGTTGCCGGGCATGGGTGATGACGCGCTGATTTACGCGATCACCCGTTTTTTGATGTGCCAGCAGCCAGAAGGGCACAAAAGCTGCGGTAAATGCCGGGGCTGCCAGCTGATGCAGGCGGGTACCCATCCTGATTACTACACCCTGGAGCCAGAAAAAGGCAAAACGACCCTCGGTATTGATGCTGTGCGTGAGGTCAGTGAAAAACTGTACGAACATGCGCGACTGGGCGGGGCAAAAGTAGTCTGGCTGAAAGATGCGGCGTTACTCACCGAGGCAGCGGCAAACGCACTGCTGAAAACGCTTGAAGAACCCCCGGAGAAGACCTGGTTCTTTATGTCATGCCGTGAACCGGGGCGATTGCTGGCAACATTGCGTAGCCGCTGTCGTCTTCATCATCTCTCTGTACCGCAAGAATCCTGGGCGTTAAGCTGGCTTGAACGTGAAGTGACAACGTCACAAGAAGCAGCCCTCACCGCATTGCGCTTATGCAGCGGTGCGCCGGCGGCAGCACTGGCACTGCTGCAACCTGATAGCTGGTCACAGCGTGAGGCTCTTTGCCGTGCCATGGCGTCAGCACTGGATAGCCGCGACTGGCTGAGTTTACTGGCTGTTCTGAACCATGACCAGGCGGCTGAGCGCTTGCACTGGCTGGCGTCAATGCTGCTGGATGCGCTGAAATGTCAGCAGGGCGCAACATTGCTGTCCAACGTGGATGCCTGGGGGCTTATCAATACGCTGGCCAACCGTCTTTCGGGCAATATGCTGCGTGCTATCCTTCATGATGTCTGCCAGAGCCGTGAACAACTCTTAACCGTAACCGGTCTTAATCGCGAGCTTTTACTAACGGACCAGTTACTGCGTATCGAACATTACCTGCAACCAGGCACACCGCTGCCTGTTTCCCATCTCTGAGAGAGACATTATGTTTTTAGTCGACTCACACTGCCATCTTGATGGCCTGGATTACCAATCCCTGCATAAAAACGTGGACGATGTGCTGGCGAAAGCCGCCGCCCGCGATGTGAAATTCTGCCTGGCGGTGGCAACCACGTTGCCGGGCTATCGCACCATGCGCGAGCTGGTGGGTGTCCGCGATAACGTTGTATTTTCCTGCGGCGTGCACCCACTGAATCAGGATGAAGAGTACGACGTTGAGGACTTACGTCGTCTTGCGGCGGAAGAGGGTGTTGTCGCGATGGGCGAGACGGGGCTGGACTATTTCTACACACCTGAAACTAAACCCCGCCAGCAGGAATCTTTCCGTAACCACATCCGCATTGGCCGCGAGCTGAACAAGCCGGTTATCGTGCATACGCGTGATGCACGAGCCGATACGCTGGCGATCCTCCAGGAAGAAAACGTGACGGATTGTGGTGGCGTACTACACTGTTTCACAGAAGACAGAGAAACGGCGGGTAAGCTGCTTGATTTAGGTTTTTATATCTCGTTTTCTGGGATCGTGACGTTTCGTAACGCAGAGCAGCTTCGTGATGCTGCGCGCTATGTCCCTCTCGATCGCATTCTGGTGGAAACAGACTCTCCTTATCTGGCACCGGTGCCGCATCGCGGCAAAGAGAATCAACCTGCCATGACGAGAGATGTGGCTGAGTATATGGCCGTTCTGAAGGGTGTCAGCATTGATGAGCTGGCTCGCGTCACGACGGATAACTTCGCAAATCTGTTCCACATCGACCCCGCCCGCCTGCAATCTGTTTGATACACCTGTTTTTTTTAGGCTCGTAATTAATAAATAAAGCGAGTAAAGTTCACCGCCTCATTTGGGGCAGTGACGGTGTTTTTAGACACATCCAGAAATGCTTTTTGTAAAAAACTGAAAGTTTTTGGTCTGCCTTGAGCTGAAACGTGATAGCCGTCAAACAAACCCAGAGGGATTTATTTTACTCTGTGTAATAAATAAAGGGCGCTTAGATGTCCTGTCCACGGCGCGGTACTCCCCCCGGGCCAATGCGTGAAAACGTAAAAAAAGCACAAATACTCAGGAGCACTCTCAATTATGTTTAAGAATGCATTTGCTAACCTGCAAAAGGTCGGTAAATCGCTGATGCTGCCAGTATCCGTACTGCCTATCGCAGGTATCCTGCTGGGTGTCGGTTCTGCTAACTTCAGCTGGCTGCCAGCCGTAGTTTCCCACGTGATGGCCGAAGCAGGCGGCTCTGTTTTTGCTAACATGCCGCTGATCTTCGCTATCGGTGTTGCTCTGGGCTTCACCAATAACGATGGCGTATCTGCGCTGGCCGCAGTTGTAGCCTACGGCATCATGGTGAAAACCATGGCTGTGGTTGCACCACTGGTCCTGCATTTACCTGCTGAAGAGATCGCAGCGAAACACCTGGCTGATACCGGTGTTCTCGGTGGGATCATCTCCGGTGCGATTGCAGCGTACATGTTTAACCGCTTCTATCGCATCAAGCTGCCTGAGTATCTGGGCTTCTTCGCGGGCAAGCGTTTCGTTCCGATCATTTCTGGTCTGGCAGCGATTTTCACTGGCGTGATCTTGTCCTTCATTTGGCCACCGATCGGCTCTGCAATCCAGACCTTCTCTCAGTGGGCTGCTTACCAGAACCCGGTTGTGGCATTCGGTATCTACGGCTTCGTTGAACGCTGCCTGGTACCATTTGGTCTGCACCACATCTGGAACGTTCCATTCCAGATGCAGATTGGTGAATTCACCAACGCAGCAGGTCAGGTGTTCCACGGTGATATCCCACGTTACATGGCAGGTGACCCAACCGCAGGCAAACTGTCTGGTGGCTTCCTGTTCAAAATGTACGGCCTGCCGGCTGCTGCGATTGCAATCTGGCACTCTGCTAAACCAGAGAACCGTGCAAAAGTGGGCGGTATCATGATCTCCGCAGCGTTGACCTCGTTCCTGACCGGTATCACCGAGCCGATCGAGTTCTCCTTCATGTTCGTTGCGCCGATCCTGTACATCATTCACGCGGTACTGGCTGGTCTGGCATTCCCAATCTGTATCCTGCTGGGTATGCGTGATGGTACGTCCTTCTCTCACGGCCTGATCGACTTTATCGTTCTGTCCGGTAACAGCAGCAAACTGTGGCTGTTCCCAATCGTTGGTGCGTGCTACGCCGTTGTTTACTACACCATCTTCCGTGTGCTTATCAAAGCACTGGACCTGAAAACTCCAGGTCGTGAAGATGTGTCTGAAGACAACAAAGCAACAGCTACCAGCGAAATGGCTCCGGCTCTGGTTGCAGCGTTCGGCGGCAAAGAAAACATCACTAACCTGGACGCGTGTATCACTCGTCTGCGTGTGAGTGTTGCCGACGTAGCCAAAGTTGACCAGCCTGGTCTGAAAAAACTTGGCGCAGCGGGCGTTGTTGTTGCAGGTTCCGGTGTTCAGGCAATCTTCGGTACTAAATCCGATAACCTGAAAACCGAAATGGATGAATACATCCGCGGCAACTAAGTTGTGACTGGGGAGACTAAGGCAGCCGACTGGCTGCCTTTTTTATTGCTTGTGCGCCGGGGTGCGAAAAACGGGCACAACAAAGGGAGCCATCTGGCTCCCTTTGTTGTTGATACTGTCTTAGAAATCGTAGCTCGCGCTCACCGAGAAGTTAAGCGGTGCGCCGTACACGAGATAAGACCCGACATAGTCGTAGTAATCTTTATCGAACAGGTTGTTCACGTTCGCCTGTACGGCAAAGTCTTTGGTCACCTGGTAGCGGCTGAACAGATTCACCAGCGCGTAGCTGCCTTGTTCTGCATGGGAACGACCGGCAGGACCGCCATCAACATCCGTCCAGACTTTGTTTTGCCAGTTAACACCGCCGCCCACAGCCAGCTCTGGCAGCATCGGCAGTTGATAACGGGTAAAGAGCTTCATGGTGGTGCGAGGCTGGTCAGAGCTCACTGCATTACCGTTCTTATCTTCGGCGATAAAGCGGGTCGCACCGAAGGTCAGCTGCCAGTTATCGGTCAGGGCACCGTTCAGCTCAAACTCAATCCCTTTACTCACCACGCCATCCAGTGATTCATAAATCGACTCACCGCTTGGCATATAGGTATAGGTATTGTTGGCAACGTTATCCTGCTCAATACGGAAGATGGCCAGAGAGGTGGTCAGGCGGGTGTTAAACCAGTCAGCCTTCACGCCCGCCTCGTAACTTTTGCCCGTTGTAGGATCAAGGTAGCGACCATTGGCGTCACGCTTGTCCTGCGGCTGGAAGATAGAGGTATAGCTGACGTATGTTGACCAGTCTTCGTTGATGTCATAGATCAGGCCCGCGTACGGCGTCACGTTGTCTTTGGTGCTCTCCAGTCGGGTGTCCGGGGACCCGGCCGGGTTATAGCGAATGTTGTAATTGGTGTAGCGCGCGCCCAGGATCAGGTGCAGCGGATCGGCCAGCGAGAAGCGGGCAGAGGTGTATGCTGACGACTGACGAATATCGTCCTGGCTGTAGAGCTTCCACGGCGTCCACTGTGGGTCGGCAATATTACCGTTCCAGTTTTTGAAATTACCCACATCAACCATACCGTACTGGGCATCCGGCATTGAGTTGTCGTAGTGGTTGCGCTGACGGCTGAAGCTGCCGCCAAACATCATTTCGTGCTGGCGACCGAAGAGATCGAAATCACCGCGCAGGAAGGCATCGACCGCATCCTGTTTACGCTCACCACGATTCCAGCCGCCGTAACCCACCATCCCTGCTCCCGTGTCTTTATCCGGGTAGCCGGACATGTACATCAGCTTGGTATCAAAGTTGGTTTCCGCGTGCATCCCGTTGATGTGCGCTTCCCAGCCGTTGTCGAAACGCTGGGTCAGGTTGGCAAAAATCCGGGTGTTGTCTTTGTCCGAATACGCCCAGTCTGGTGCAACGGTCTGGCTATGGTTGTAATGCGTTTTGCTACCGTCACTGTACCAGGTTGGCAGGCCGCCCCAGGTAGGATCTTCGGTCTTGCTCTCCTGGTATTCGTATCCCAGAGAGAGGGTAGTGCTGTCGGTGACATCGGCGTCCACCACACCGTACAGGAATTTCTTACGGTAGTGATAGTTATCGACAAAGCTGTCGTTGTCCTGATAACCGGTGATCAACCGCCCACGGACTTTACCGGACTCAACCAGCGGAGCCTGTAAATCTAGCACATAGCGCTGTTTATCCCAGCTGCCATAGCTGGCCGATACGTTGCCCTTGAATTCATTGCTGTCAGCATGTTTACGCACCATGTTGACGTAGGCGGCCGGGTTACCCGTGCCGGACATCAGGCCTGTTGCGCCACGAACCACTTCAATACGATCGTAAATGGCGGTATCGGCCGCCGTATCGCCAAAGTTCCACACTTCACTGATGGAGGTTGGCAGGTCATCGTATGCATAGTTACTCACGAAGAAACCACGGGAGTAAAATACAGAACGGTCGCTGTCCTGAACCTGCGACGTCACCCCGGTGGTATTGGTCAATACCTGCCCGATCGATTGCAGATTCTGGTCAGCCATGCGTTGCTGACTGATAACACTGACGGATTGCGGAATATCGCGCGGCACGAGCAGCAGTTTTGTGCCGGTGGTGGTGGTTTTAACGCTGTAATCCTGCTCCTGGCCGGCAGATGGATCCTGCGCGTTATCAAAACCGCCATCAACAACAACGGTGTCTTCAGTGGAAGTGGTGGCAGCGAAACTTACGGTTGGCATCAATGCCATAGCAATGCAGGCAGCCAGCAACGAAGGTGTTGTGGCAGGCTGACGTTGCCCATCCCTGGTGTGATTAATGAAAGACATCATCAAACCCTTAATGAATGGTGAAAGTTGTGTGCGTCAGTCCCGTGAAACCGGGCTGAAGTCGTTTTCTATGTTTGAAATGCGCATGAAAATGCAAATGCGAAATATACGCATTGTGATTAACGCTGTAAACAGATGTTTCGAACGGAAGTGAAATATTGTTTCAGGATATCAACGCACAAGAGCGCTCACTCTTCATGCAGCTGTCGTGCAATAAGGAAAGAAATCGAGGGAGAAGGTTGAAAGGACAGGAGAAACTCGCTCATACTCTTGAGTTGTGTCACACAGTAATGCAGACAATGTGTGTTATTGGCAGACCCACCACGCCAGATTAAACAAAAAAGGAAAAGGTCATGGCTGAAGAAACGATTTTCAGTAAAATTATCCGCCGCGAGATTCCGTCGGATATCGTGTATCAGGATGAGCTGGTCACAGCCTTCCGGGACATTTCACCTCAGGCGCCGACACACATCCTTATTATTCCCAATATTCTGATTCCTACCGTGAACGATGTGAAAACCGAGCACGAAGTGGCATTAGGCCGTATGCTGACGGTGGCGGCAAAAATTGCTGAGCAGGAAGGCATTGCGCAGGACGGCTATCGCCTGATCATGAACTGCAATCGCCATGGCGGGCAGGAAGTCTATCACATTCACATGCATCTGCTGGGTGGCCGCCCGCTGGGGCCGATGCTGGCACATAAAGGTCTTTGACATGCTAAGAGGGCGTTTTGCAGCGCTGGTAATGACGCTGGTGATGGTCGGGTGCAGCGCGCGTCCCGCAATCCCGGTGAATGATGAACAGACGCTGGTGATGGAGTCCTCTGTTCTGGCGGCGGGTATCACGGCAGAACAACCTTCGCTGACCATCAGCGAAATTCAGGCCTCTGCGTCCTCTGCGCTTTATAACGAAAGACACGAACCAGTAACGGTGCATTACCGTTTCTACTGGTACGACGTACGAGGTCTTGAAATGCACCCCCTTGAAGCGACGCGCACGGTAATCATTCCGGCGAGGTCATCGGTCACGCTGTATGGCAGCGCGAACTACCTGGGTGCACATAAGGTCAGACTTTATCTTTATTTGTAAGGGGTGAACCTTGATTAAAAATATGAGCCGTTTTGCGCTCGTTACCGCATTTGCACTCTTCCTTTCAGGGTGTATGACGCGCATGGAACAACCTGCTCCTGTGGAAGAGGCGAAACCGGGCACGGCACAACCTGTACCGCCAACGCAGCCGGTGCCAACCGTGCCTTCTGTTCCGACCATCCCGGCGCAGCCTGGCCCAATCGAACATCCTGATGCAACGGCGCAGCCTGCACCGCGCGTGCGTCACTACGACTGGAACGGCGCAATGCAGCCAATGGTCGGTAAAATGTTGCAGGCGCAGGGCGTTACCCCTGGCAGTGTGCTGCTGGTGGATAGCGTGAATAACCGCACTAACGGTTCCCTGAATGCGGGGGAAGCGACCGAAACGCTGCGTAATGCTCTGGCGAATAACGGTAAGTTTACGCTGGTTTCTGCGCAGCAGCTCGCTGTTGCAAAACAGCAACTGGGGTTGTCTGCACAGGATAGTCTCGGCTCGCGTAGCAAGGCGATTGGTATCGCCCGTAACGTCGGCGCGCAGTATGTGCTTTATTCTAACGCCAGCGGTAACGTGAATACGCCAGCGTTGCAGATGCAGCTGATGCTGGTTCAGACAGGCGAAATTATCTGGTCGGGTAAAGGTGCCGTTACGCAACAATAACATCACGCGTGATGACGTTCTGACACGTTATTTTTCGCAGTATCGCCTTATCGCGCCGCTGGCCCATTCCGGGCTTGGTGGCGCGAGTTGCATTATCGCCCGGGGCGAACATCGGCTGGTGTTACGCCAGCATCATGATGACTCCGCTCCGGCTTCCCATTTTCGTCGACAGTACCGCGCATTAACGCGGCTTCCCGCAGAGCTTGTGCCGAAACCCCGGTTTTTTATGCAGGGCTGGATGGCGGTGGAATATCTTGCGGGCGAGATCAAAACCGGATTACCGGATACTCCCACGCTTGCCGCCATGTTGTATCATCTGCACCGCCAACGGCGTCTGGGCTGGCGCATCACGCTTTTACCCTTGCTTGAACAGTACTGGCAGCAGGCGTCGCCCGCCAGACGCACGCCTTTTTGGCTGGCGCAGCTCAAACGGCTGCGTAAAGCGGGTGAGCCGCAGCCGCTGCGGCTTACGCCTTTGCATATGGATGTTCACGCCGGAAATATCGTCCACACGCCAGTGGGTAACAGACTGATTGACTGGGAATATGCCGGTGACGGGGACGTTGCGCTGGAGCTTGCGGCAGTCTGGACGGCGGATGATGCTGCGCGCAGGCTGTTAATTCAGGCCTACGCCAGAGCTGCGCATATAGATCCCCATACGCTTGCACACCAGGTCTGGCGCTGGCGGCCGTGGGTCCTGATGCTGATGGCTGGCTGGTTTGAAGTACGCTTACAGCAATCGGCCGACAAACAATTTATCGCGCTGGCAGATGACGTCTGGCGCCAGTTACAAACTAAAGGATAAGAGAGGTTCGTGTGGGTCCAGTCATGTTGGATGTAGAAGGCTTTGAGCTGGATGCGGAGGAGCGCGAAATTCTGGCGCACCCGCTGGTCGGTGGCCTGATTCTGTTTACCCGCAACTATCACGACCCGGAGCAGCTGCGGGAGCTGGTTCGACAAATTCGCGCGGCGTCACGCAATCAGCTGGTGGTGGCGGTAGACCAGGAAGGCGGGCGCGTGCAGCGTTTTCGCGAGGGCTTTACCCGCCTGCCAGCGGCGCAGTCTTTCGCAGCGCTGCTGGGCTCCGAAGAGGGCGGCAAGCTGGCGCAGGACGCAGGCTGGCTGATGGCAAGCGAAATGATTGCGATGGATATTGATATCAGCTTTGCACCCGTGCTGGATGTCGGGCATATCAGTGCCGCTATCGGCGAGCGTTCATATCATGAAGACCCGCGCATCGCACTGGCGATGGCCACACGTTTTATCGACGGGATGCACGATGCCGGGATGAAAACTACCGGCAAACACTTCCCGGGCCACGGGGCGGTCACGGCGGATTCTCACAAAGAAACCCCACGCGACCCACGCCCTGAAGCGGAGATCCGTATCAAAGACATGTCGGTGTTCCGTTCGCTTATCACCGATAACAAACTTGATGCCATTATGCCGGCACATGTTATCTACAGCGATGTCGATCCGCGCCCGGCGAGCGGCTCGGCACACTGGCTGAAAACCGTGCTGCGTCAGGAATTAGGTTTTAACGGCGTGATCTTCTCTGACGATTTGTCGATGGAAGGGGCTGCCATTATGGGCAGCTATGCTGAACGCGGACAGGCATCGCTGGATGCAGGTTGCGATATGATCCTGGTCTGCAATAATCGTAAAGGCGCAGTCAGTGTGTTGGATAACCTGTCGCCGATCAATGCTGAGCGTGTTACACAATTGTATCATAAAGGTTCATTTAGCCGTCAGGAGCTGATGGGCTCGGCGCGCTGGAAGACGGTCAATGCACAGCTTGAGGCGCTGAATGAGCGCTGGCAGGCACATAAGGCAGGCCTTTAATCCCTCCTGGTAGGCGTAGCGTGGTGAGAAGACGATGATCATCTATTTACACGGTTTTGACTCAAACAGTCCTGGTAATCATGAGAAAGTGCTGCAATTGCAGTTTATCGATCCGGATGTACGGCTGATTAGCTACAGCACGCGCCATCCGAAACATGATATGCAGCATTTGCTCAAAGAAGTGGACAAAATGTTGCAGCTTAATGTCGACGATCGCCCGCTGATTTGTGGGGTGGGTCTGGGCGGATATTGGGCTGAGAGGATTGGATTCTTGTGCGATATCCGTCAGGTGGTGTTCAACCCGAACCTGTTCCCGCATGAAAATATGGAAGGGAAGATCGACCGTCCGGAAGAGTATGCTGATATCGGGACCAAGTGTGTCAGCAACTTCCGAGAAAAGAATCGCGATCGTTGTCTGGTGATCCTGTCGCGTAACGATGAAGCCCTGAGCAGCACCCGTGCCGCCGAGCTGCTTCACCATTACTATGAAATTGTCTGGGACGAAGAACAGACCCACAAGTTCAAAAGTATCTCCCCGCATCTGCAACGCATCAAGGCCTTTAAAACCCTGGGTTAAAGGCATCTGACGTTCTCTAAAGCCTGGCGGCGTAAGCTTGCCGGGCTTTCTTTTTGCTAAAACTGTACAAATATCAGCCATCAAAACTTGATGCATATCAATTTTGGTATGACCAATGCGCCTGGCGTGTTATTCTCAATGCACCTGAATGGTTTCAGTGCTGTAACCTGTTGTTAATTAAGGGTTATTTTTATAACTTTTAATTAACAATTGGTTAATAATTTGAGGGGGTCACGTTGACTACGCCATTGAAAAAGATAGTGATTGTAGGCGGTGGTGCTGGCGGGCTGGAGCTGGCTACACAGCTGGGCAAAAAGCTGGGTCGCGGTAAAAAAGCTAAAATTACGCTGGTCGATCGTAACCACAGTCACCTGTGGAAACCACTGTTGCACGAAGTTGCAACCGGATCGTTGGATGAAGGGGTTGATGCGCTGAGCTATCTGGCACATGCGCGTAATCACCACTTCCAGTTCCAGCTGGGTTCCGTGGTGGACATCAACCGTGAAAGCAAAACCATCACGCTTGCCGAGTTGCGTGATGAAAAAGGCGAGTTGCTGGTTCCTGAACGCAAGCTGCCTTATGACACGCTGGTGATGGCTCTGGGCAGTACCTCCAACGATTTCAACACGCCTGGCGTGAAAGAACACTGCATCTTCCTGGATAACCCGCATCAGGCGCGTCGTTTCCATCAGGAAATGCTTAACCTGTTCCTGAAGTACACCAATAACATGGGTGCCAACGGCAAGGTTAACATCGCGATTGTCGGCGGTGGCGCTACGGGCGTGGAGCTGTCTGCTGAGCTGCACAATGCGGTCAAACAACTGCACAGCTACGGCTACAAAGGGCTGACCAACGAAGCGCTGAACGTGACGCTGGTCGAAGCGGGCGAACGCATTCTGCCAGCTCTGCCTCCGCGTATTTCCGGTGCGGCACACAGCGAGTTAACCAAACTGGGCGTTCGCGTAATGACCCAGACAATGGTAACCAGCGCTGATGAAGGCGGTCTGCATACCAAAGATGGCGAATACATCGAAGCGGATCTGATGGTCTGGGCGGCAGGGATTAAAGCGCCAGATTTCATGAAAGATATCGGTGGCCTGGAAACGAACCGTATTAACCAGCTGGTGACTGAGCCTACGCTGCAAACCACCCGCGACCCGGAAATCTACGCGATTGGCGACTGTGCATCCTGTGCGCGTCCTGAAGGTGGTTTCGTGCCGCCACGAGCTCAGGCAGCGCACCAGATGGCAAGCCTTGTGCTGCACAATATTCTGGCGCAGACCAAAGGCAAACCAATGAAATCGTACGTTTATAAAGACCACGGTTCCCTGGTGTCGCTCTCTAACTTCTCTACCGTAGGCAGCCTGATGGGTAACCTGATGCGCGGCTCAATGATGGTAGAAGGGCGCATTGCACGCTTCGTGTACATCTCGCTGTACCGTATGCATCAGATTGCGCTGCACGGTTACTTCAAAACCGGCCTGATGATGCTGGTGGGTAGAATCAACCGCGTGATCCGTCCTCGCCTTAAACTGCACTAATCCCGCCCTCCCTCCGGGCTCCCCGGAGGGATTTTTAGCATATCATGCTGGTCATTCCATCTGCACCTCTTAGGAGTTCTCCTAAACAGGGTGATTCTGCCTACATCCCCACATTTTTAATCCTTTTTCTGATTGGCTAAGTCTGTCGTTAATTGCAGAATTGTTACCAATAGCAACAAAGGAGGAAGTCCCGTGAATAAATCAATGTTGGCGGGTATCGGGATTGGTGTTGCTGCTGCGTTAGGTGTGGCAGCGGTTGCCAGTCTCAACGTGCTTGATCGCGGCCCGCAGTATGCGCAGGTCGTTTCTGCTACCCCTATTAAAGAATCAGTAAAAACACCGCGTCAGGAATGCCGCAACGTGGCCGTTACGCATCGCCGTCCGGTTCAGGATGAAAACCGTATCGCCGGTTCAGTCCTGGGTGCGGTTGCAGGTGGTGTGCTCGGTCATCAGTTTGGTAACGGTCGTGGTAAATCTGTGGCGACCGTGGTTGGCGCGCTGGGTGGCGGCTATGCCGGTAACCAGGTTCAGGGCGCAATGCAGGATAACGATACCTACACCACGACTCAGCAGCGCTGCAAAACCGTCTATGACAAGTCAGAAAAAATGCTGGGTTATGACGTGACGTACAAAATTGGTGACCAGCAGGGCAAAATCCGTATGGATAAAGACCCTGGCAGCCAAATTCCGCTGGACGGAAATGGTCAGCTGGTCCTGAATAACAAAGTGTAAAAAAGACGTTCTCTGAATTTAGCTCCTCAAGCGCTCAGGCTGAGGAGCTTTTTTTTTGGCAATCAGAAGGTCAGAGCATAGTTAAGCCCAAAGGTACGACCGCGCCCTTTGTACTCGTACAATGCGGCATTGCCGTAAGTTGGGCTGTAGAGCAACGGTGCACGCTGGCCCCAGACGGTGGTATACTGTTTATCCAGCAGGTTTTCGATGCTGAACGACAGTTTACCCAGCGGCAACTGATAGCTGCTGAGGAAATCGACGGTGTTATAACCCTCAATTTCATTGCCTGCGGCGTCCCTCAGGTCAAAGGTTTGCTGAGTCTGAACACGCAGTGACCAGGGTTCAGGCGCCCAGCCTACATAGGCCGTAGCTTTCGACGGCGAGGCCTGAGTCACATCCCATTTTTCCCATGAACCGTTAGTTTTTATCTCTGATTTCAGGATGTTGACATTACCACCCACGCTCCAGACGCTATCAGGGATAACGTAATCCACCGCACCTTCCACGCCATAGATCCGGCGTTCCTGCGGGTTAACGTCAATGGTCATGTCGCTACGGTTGATGTCGATGGATTTATCAGAGAGAGAGTAATAGGCCGCAATTTGCGTGCGCAGGTTATCTCCGGTATAGCGCCAGCCCAGCTCATAGGAATCGACTTTGATCCCTTCAAGCTTCGCGTCATTCGGGTTAACGCTTTTTAGCAGCGCCAGGTGGCCTTGTGCATCGGCTTTTGCGTACGCGCCGTTCCCGTAATATTTGCCCGGATCCGGCAGTTCAACACCCTGAGAGAAGTTAAACCAGAGCTGCTGGCGTTCCGTAATGTGTGCAAGAATGCCGGCGTTAAACAGCAGGTTATCGTAATCCGTTTTACCGCCCGGGATTGCATCTGCTGAGGTAGCTTTGCCATTCGCAATCGCCTGCTGCTGCGAATAGCCAATAAAGTCATCAACGCGGTTCTCAGTCCATTGATAGCGAACCCCGCCACTTAAGGTGAAGATGTCATTGATGTCATAGCTGTTTTGCAGGAAGGGCGCGAAGTTGGTAATGCTGTAACCCGGATAACGACCAGTGGTGTAGGCAGAGTGGTTATTCATCCCGCCTGATGGCACTGACTTCGCCAGGTCAAAGAACATCTGGTTGGAATCGAATGTTTCATGGTCGGCATCGATACCCCAGGTCACCTGCCAGCTGTCGAGCAGCCTGCTGTTCAGGGTCAGTTTTGCGCCGTATTGATCGGTGTTTTGCTCAGACGCCGCGAAGCTAGTGATGGTTTTGGTTTTTTGATCCATAGTCGGGAAGGGATAGAAACGCAAGGATTCATCACGGTAGTAAATTTGCCCTACCAGCTCTTGCCCCCAGAAGTCGGAATCGGAATATTGCAGGCTGATGAGATGGCGCTCTGTACCCGGAATACGATCAGAACTGAACCCGCTTCGGGTCCGGGCGGTACCATTTCCGGTCACGGCACTCATATTTTTATCGAGATAAAGCCCGTAATCATCGTCGCCCTGGCTTTTGTAATACTGCGTCACCACCTGCAACTGGCGGGTATCGCTGATGTCGATTGTGCCTGTACCCATCACATCCAGACGATCGGAATGTTGTAATCCTGTCTGGGTGTTATCGAAGGTGAGGGCATCCCCGTTGCCGTCATACCAGCCGCCAAAACGTTGATAGGCCACCGAGAGGCGGCCCGATGCATGGTCATTCCCTCCGCTGACGGCTGTTGCCACGCGCTCGTCATGGTCGTTGCTGTTGTTAAAGCCTGTCTTGCTGCCAAGCTCCAGATCAACCTGCGTTTCTGGCTGACCTTTTTTGGTCACGATGTTAATCAGACCACCGGTACTGCCGCCACCGTACAGGGCCGTAGAGCCGGAAATAACTTCAATATGTTCGATGTTGAAAGGATCAATCGAGTCCAGCTGGCGGCTGTCGGTACGCGAGGAGTTCAGACGCACGCCATCAATTAACACCACAATGGCGCGGCCGCGCATGTTCATGCCGTAGTTGGTTCGCCCCTGGCTGCTGACATCCATACCGGGGATCAATTGCCCGAGAATATCCTTGAATTCCTTGCCACCCTGGACTTGTTGTTCAATTTCATGTCCTTCGATAATCCACGTGGTTTGCGCCATTTCTGCCACGGTACGATGGCTGCGGCTGGCACTGACAATCAGGTTTTCTTCATTGGTTTGTTCGGCGTAAAGCGGCATCGCGATGGCCAGCAATACAGGATTTAGCACCCAGAGGCTTTTCTTCATCATCATTCCTTGTTGAGCGGTCGCTCTTTTTTATAGGCAGGTCAACACCACAATTTTGCATTGTGTAACAAATGTAAAAAATGCAAATGCGAATACTGCCGATAAAGAATCTCATTATCAACCAATCAAATAAGAGGATAAGCGCAGCGAGGAATAAAAATGGGGGAAGAGAGGGCGGCCAGGGAAGCCGCCCGGGGTATCAGACTTTAAGCAGTTCAGGCCACAGACGTAGCGTAGTGTGGGTAATGCTTTGCAGTTTTTCCAGGCTTGCGCCTTCACGGGCGCTTATCGACATACCCTGCAAAATACAGCTCAGGTATTGCGACAGCTCCTGCGGATGGCAATGGGCAGGAAGCTCACCGCGGCGCTGTCGCTCGGTCAGAAACGCACACAGTGTCTCCTCCTGCATCGCGTGGCGCGATTTCACCGTGTTGGCAATCTCTTTAGAAGCGGCCGCAAGGGTGGCGGAGGTGTTGATCATAAAGCAACCTGCCGGCGTATCTTTGCTGGTAAAGCAGGTGGCGACGGCGGTGAAATAGTCCCGCAGTGCTTGCTCAACTGTTTTTTCTTCACAGAAAAGCTGCGCTTCGTGTTTCGCCGCAAAGCGGGAAATGTATCTGTCCAGAACCGCCCTGAACAGACCCTCTTTATTCGTAAATTCTGCATACAGCGTAGGTGCTTTGGCGCCTGTGGCTTCCACAAGATCGGAGAGCGAGGTGGCTTCATACCCGTGCTGCCAGAAGAGTGTCATGGCCTTATCGAGCGCCGCTTCCCTGTCGAACACTTTTGGTCGGCCACGGCTTTTCTTTGCGCAACTCGTTACATCGGTTGTCATTTGCCGCGGATCCTCTGTTGGTTTGTTGAATGACCATTATAAAAATATTCGCCGCCCGCGACCAGTGCTGATTCAGCAAAAATAAATTATTCATATGGGTATGAAAAATAACGAAATTAAAATTAATGTAACGATCGTTATAAAAACATGTTGACGCGTGATGTAGATCACACTTATGATTTACCTATCGATCGTTAAGTAAATAGCTAACGACCTCCAAATTCATCTGCCTAAAGGTAAACATCATGAAAAACGTAAAAACCCTGATCGCTGCCGCTGTACTGAGTTCTCTGTCATTCGCAAGCTTTGCGGCTGTTGAAGTGCAATCTACTCCGGCTGACCAGCATAAAGCCGGTACGATTTCTGCGACAGCAGGTACTAACCTGGGTTCTCTGGAAGATCAACTGGCACAAAAAGCAGAAGCGATGGGTGCTAAATCCTTCCGTATCACCTCTGTGACCGGTCCTAACACCCTTCACGGTACTGCGGTAATTTACAAATAAGTTTTGCAGAACCCTCATACTTGCCACTGCAAAAAAACGCCCTGCATATGCAGGGCGTTTTGCTTTTTTGCGCTTTTACAGCGTCTGCTGAGGAATATCCTGATGACGTGTAACGTCAACCGGCATTCCCGCGCGCGTCTCCATTGCTCGCTCTATTACCATATCGTCAGTATCGACGCTGGTTTTGAAACGATACATCTCTGCATTGAGGGGGATCGGCAGCGTTTGTGGATCATCACCGATGTTCTTCGATAAAGGCTGATGGATCTCCACCAGGCGTTTGCCGCCAGGCTCTTCAGACACCTTGATCGGCGTGTTGATGATGTTCACTTTTGTTCCTGGCGCTATCACGCTGTACAGGGTCTTGATATCGTCATCACGCAGGCGAATACAGCCGGAGCTAACCCGCATTCCGATACCAAAATCAGCATTGGTTCCATGCAGAAGATAGACGCCACCGTAAGCGGCAAGGCGGATAGCATGGTGGCCCATCGGGTTATCTGGGCCAGCAGGAACCACCGCCGGTAAATCTATCCCCTGAGCCTTATAGCGTGCGCGAATATTGGCGGTCGGCGTCCAGGTCGGATTGGCGCGTTTATCCGACACTGTGGTCACCATGGTTGGGGTGAGCGTATCGCCGCCCAGCTGACCAATGCCAATAGGGTAGACGGTCACTTCATTTTTACCCGGTGGGTAGTAATAGAGGCGCAATTCGGCGAGGTTAATCACAATCCCTTCGCGCGGCGCATCAGGCAGCAATGTTTGCAGAGGAATGGTTAACACGCTCCCGGCGCGCGGCACATACGGGTCAACGCCCGGGTTAGCCTGTAACAGCGCCAGGAAGCCCACGTTATATTTTTTTGCAATCGCCTCAAGTGAACCGCCATTGTTTTCAACCACATGAAAGCGGTTTTCACCCACCACACGGCTGCCGGCAGGGGGAAGAGGCCAGGTGTTAGCCCGGGCAGGAAGCGCTATTGCCACCGCCGCAGCCAGCGCAAACAACGTTATCCAGCGAGTCATACGCGAAGAGGTCATCATCACCATAATCCATATAAATGATAAGGTTATTGTTATTCAAGAAGTTAATGATAATTATGACGAATGGATGTGTCGGGAAATCCAGGGGGTTTGCAAAGAGTTTGTAAATTGTCTCCCCGGCAGCGCTCATACTGCCGGGGAGTGAGGGCAAGTTATGCGATCGCGTTTTCTTCCAGCTGGCGCATAAAGTTACGCACCCAGTCCATACGGGCTTTACGTTCAGCCAACTCCTGGGTGAATTTCAGGCGCGTTGGCCCGTCCAGACGGAAATGCTGCGGCTGTTTTTGCAGTAAACCAATCAGCCACACCGGATTGACGTGATTCTTCTCGGCAAACTCAATCACGCCACCTTTCTCATTACCTTCCAGCTTACGAATGCCCAGTTTCTGTGCCTGTTGACGCAGTCGGGCAATATCCAGCAGGTTTCGCGCGGCATCTGGCAGCAGGCCAAAGCGGTCAATAAGCTCAACTTTGATCTCCTCCAGTTCGTTTTCACTTTTCGCACTGGCAATGCGTTTGTAGAACGAAAGGCGAGTGTTCACATCCGGGATAAAATCGTCCGGCAGCAGGGACGGCATCCGCAGCTCGACTTCCGTTTGCTGGCTGGTCAAATCTTCCAGTGACGGTTCACGCCCGGCTTTTAGCGCATCAACGGCGTTTTCCAGCAGCTCCATATACAGCGAGAAGCCTATGGTTTCCATGGAACCACTCTGGTCTTCACCCAGTAATTCACCGGCACCGCGGATCTCCAGGTCGTGCGTTGCCAGGGCAAACCCTGCCCCCAGATCTTCGAGCGAGGCGATGGCTTCCAGACGCTTTTGTGCATCAGTGGTCATCGATTTCGGATGCGGCGTCAGCAGCCAGGCGTAGGCCTGGTGGTGCGAACGCCCAACGCGGCCACGCAGCTGGTGTAGCTGCGCCAGACCAAAGTGATCCGCGCGTTCAATGATGATGGTATTTGCCGTTGGGATGTCGATACCGGTTTCAATAATGGTGGTACAGACCAGCACGTTAAAACGCTGGTGGTGGAAATCGTTCATCACCCGTTCCAGCTCGCGTTCACGCATCTGCCCGTGCCCGATGGCGATACGTGCTTCAGGAACCAGCTCCGCCAGTTTATCTGCCGCTTTCTGGATGTTTTCGACATCGTTAAAGAGATAGTAAACCTGCCCGCCGCGCAGCACCTCACGCAGAATGGCTTCGCGTACCACCAGGCTATCGTACTCGCGTACGAAGGTTTTTACCGCCAGGCGGCGTGCCGGTGGTGTGGCGATAATCGACAGATCGCGCATTCCACTCATGGCCATATTCAGGGTTCGCGGAATTGGCGTGGCGGTTAAGGTCAGGATGTCGACATCGGAGCGCATCGCTTTGATACGTTCTTTATGACGCACGCCGAAGCGGTGCTCTTCATCGACAATCAGCAGCCCTAAATCTTTCCACTTCACGTCGCTTTGCAGCAGTTTGTGGGTACCGATCAGAATATCGATCTTGCCTTCGCTTGCCTGCTCCAGAATTTGCGTCTGCTCTTTGGCGCTGCGGAAACGGGAAAGCATTTCCACACGTACCGGCCAGTTGGCGAAGCGATCGCGGAAGTTGTCATAATGCTGCTGGGCAAGAAGCGTGGTCGGCACCAGTACGGCGACCTGCTTGTTGTTCTCCACGGCCAGAAACGCTGCGCGCATCGCCACTTCGGTTTTCCCAAAGCCTACGTCTCCGCAGACCAGCCTGTCCATTGCCAGCGGCTGACACATATCACTCAATACCGCGTTGATGGCCTGGGCCTGATCCGGCGTGGTTTCAAACGGGAAGCTGTCGCAGAACAGCTGATACTGCTCTTTATCATGCTTAAAGGCGTAACCTTCTTTGGCTGCGCGCTGGGCGTAAATGTCCAGCAGCTCAGCGGCCACATCACGCACTTTCTCGGCGGCTTTCTGGCGCGCGCGGGCCCAGGCATCACCGCCCAGTTTATGCAGCGGTGCGTTATCTTCGGCACCCCCGGCATAACGGCTAATCAGATGCAGTGACGAAACTGGTACGTAAAGTTTGGCGTCGTTGGCGTAGGTCAGCATCAGGTATTCACCCTTAATGCCGCCCGCTTCAAGGGTGGTCATCCCCTGATAACGACCAACACCGTGCTCAAGGTGAACAATGGGCTGGCCCGGGTGCAATTCCGCCAGGTTGCGGATAAGCGTATCCGGGTTAATGGTGCGGCGGCTATCCTGGCGGCGGCGTGCCACGCGTTCGCCCAGCAGGTCGCTTTCGCAGATCAGTGCCAGATTATTGAGCGTATCGATAAAACCATGCTCGGCGGCGCCGATCATCAGGTAACGCCCGTTAGCGGTGGCTTCATCAAGACGGAATATACGTTTAGGGGCGACTTTAATGCGCCCGAGCAGCTCACCTAATGCTTCGCGGCGGCCTTCACTTTCTACCGAGAAAATCACTGGCCCGGTAAAGGCCTCAAGGAATTTACGCAGGCTATCCAGTGGCGATTTTTGCTGCGCCTGTACGGCCAAATCAGGCAGTTTCTGGAAGGCGAGGTTGGTGTTCGCGGCTTTACCGGCAAGGGTGTCCGTTTTGAGTTGCACACGCGGCCAGCGCTTAAGTTCTGCATTTAACTCATCGGCACGCAGCCACAGCTGTTCGGGTGGCAGCAGTGGGCGCATCGGGTCAACCCCACGGCTCTCATAACGGGCGCGGGTTTCACCTTCAAAACGGCTGGCGCTGGCGTCGACATCTCCGGTGTTAACAATCAGCGTATTTGCCGGGAAATAGCTAAACAGCGCAGGCAATGGCTCGTTAAAGAACAGGGGCTGCCAGTATTCGATCCCGGTAGGCAGCGTGCCTTTGCTGACCTGCTGATAGATATGCTCCGCATCGCGCTTCACGTCGAACTTGTCGCGCCACTGGCTGCGGAACAGTTCGATGGCGGTTTTGTCGGTCGGGAATTCGTGAGCAGGCAGCAGGTTGATGGATTCAACTTCTTCCAGCGTACGCTGAGTGTCGGCATCAAAGACGCGCAGGCTGTCGATTTCGTCGTCAAAAAAGTCCAGACGGTAAGGCTGGTCGCTGCCCATCGGGTACAGATCCAGCAGGGCGCCGCGCGTGGCGTATTCGCCGTGTTCCATTACCTGATCAACATGGCGGTATCCGGCGCTTTCAAGCTGCGCGCGTAGGGCATCGCGCGACAGACGCTGGCCTTTTTTCATCACCAGCGCATGACCATGCAAATAGCTGTGCGGACAGACACGCTGCATCAGGGTGTTTACCGGCACAATCAGCACGCCGCGCTGCATGGACGGTAACTGGTAGAGCGTGGACAGGCGTGAGGAGATGATCTCCTGGTGCGGGGAGAAGCTGTCATACGGCAGCGTTTCCCAGTCAGCCAGGCTGAAGATCAGGTTATCGGTGAACTGGCGGATTTCGTCATGCAGGCGTAATGCATTTTGCATATCCGGGGCGACAAGTACGACCGGACCGGGATGCCGCTCTGCGATTTCTGCCACCAGTGTGGCGCACGCCGCGCCCGTGAGTTCACCCAGCTGGCGTTGGTCGCCCGCTTTGCCGGGCAAGGAATAACGGTAGTGTTCAGGCATGGCTATGTCAGAGTCTCTTATGGGTATACCCAGTATTGGGGCATATCACTGATACGCAATGTCTTTATTATCCTCGATCGTTTTGCATAAGCAAACTGGAACCGCACAGGCGGTAAACTCGCCCTGAATCAGGGCGAGTTGGACGTTAGCGGGCGGCTGACACCAGAGAAAGACGAGCAGGTGGGGAAAAGAACAGGTCACCAAACAGCGCGGTAGAAAGCTTGCGTGCACCAAGACCGAAAAGTGTACAGATCAACAGGCTGGCAAACGGATAGATGAGCAGCAGCGCCAGCTCCGCCCAGACAGGCCAGGACGCGCCATTCATTTCGCCAATGAGGAACAGGCTAAATGCCTCGATTAAAATGCGATGCGTGGTGTAAATGGCAATCGTGTTTGAGCCAATCACATTAAGCAGGTTATTGGGATGTACAGCGTAGCGTTGTTCAACGCTATAGAAGAGTTTCATGATAAGCAGTACGGACAGCAGGGAGAGCAATAGCGGGGCATTGGCAAACCACAGCACAACAGATACCGCACCGAACGCGGCAATGGGCAGCCAGGCGCGGCGCAGTGACAGCCCTTTCATCCATGCCATGAGCTGAGCACCATACCATGCGCCCATGCTGTAGTAGACCATATTGCGCACCACACTGTTCATCCCCCACCACGGCAGCGGCAGGAAGTTTATCGCGATGCTCGCCAACGCCAGAAGCCCCAGCACCGGCAGTTTCCAGCGGCTTAAGAGCTTACACAGCGTGAAGTAGACCACCATGGCGTACAGATACCACAGGCTGGTGCTGGCGGTGAGCATCGCCAGAATAAACGCTGGGACCGAATCCGCGTAGGCGGCGTTGGATGAGGTGGCTAATTCGCGCTCTGGGGCCAGCCAGGCATTCAGGTGGCTCAGCGCCTGCCATTGCAGGACACCCCACAGGGCCAGCACCCAGACAATGCTCCAGATGCGCTTATCGAGGCTGGTTCGCCAGCCCACTTCATCGATATACCGGCGTATCAAATAGCCTGAAATAAAGAAAAATACCGGCATCCGAAACGGTGCGAGGTAGAGGTTAAAATAGACCCAGCATTTGGCGAGGAGGCCGGACAGAGGATGTTGTAGCCCGCTGAGATGCGGATAAAAGGTGATAACCGAGTGATAAATCACCACCAGGCAGATGCACAGCCCTTTTATCTGGTTAATCCATAATGCTTTTTGTTTCATCGGGAAACGGTACCTGTATTGCCATAAACGAACCGTTTATCCTGGGTGAAGGGGCAGGGGATGTAATCAGTAACAGTCTGTATCAGTACGTTTTTCGGAAAAGGTGGAGGGCGCAGTATCTATGTTCAGCGAGTAGCACTATGATTTATCTGATTTTTTCGGAAAAATGATTACCAAAGCTTACGGTTTCAGTCATTTACGCTTAACGGATTCGCTTATATACTCGTGGGTCTGCTATCAGCAAACAGACGGATTTCATGTACCAACCTGTCGCACTCTTCATAGGCTTACGTTACATGCGTGGGCGCGCCGCGGACCGATTCGGTCGCTTTGTCTCCTGGCTTTCCACTATTGGTATCACGCTTGGCGTGATGGCACTGGTGACGGTTCTCTCCGTGATGAATGGCTTCGAGCGCGAGCTGCAAAACAACATCCTGGGGCTGATGCCACAGGCCGTACTCTCTTCTTCAAACGGTTCCGTTAACCCGCAACAGCTGCCGGAAAGTGCCGCGAAATTGCAGGGTGTGACGCGCGTTGCGCCGCTCACAACCGGTGACGTGGTGCTGCAAAGCGCCCGCAGCGTGGCGGTTGGAGTGATGCTGGGGATCGACCCGGCACAGGACGATCCGCTCACGCCTTATCTGGTTAACGTGAAGCAAACCGATCTCGTGGCGGGGCAATACAACGTGATCCTCGGTGAGCAGCTTGCCGGGCAACTTGGTGCTAACCGTGGTGATCAACTGCGTGTGATGGTGCCGTCTGCCAGCCAGTTCACGCCGATGGGGCGTCTGCCAAGCCAGCGTCTGTTCAACATTATTGGCACCTTTGCTGCCAACAGCGAGGTCGATGGCTATCAGATGCTGGTGAACATTCAGGATGCATCGCGCCTGATGCGCTATCCGGCGGGTAATATCACCGGCTGGCGTCTGTGGCTTGATGCGCCGTTAAAAGTGGATGTTCTCAGCCAGCAAAAACTGCCAGAAGGGACAAAATGGCAGGACTGGCGTGAACGTAAAGGCGAGCTGTTCCAGGCTGTGCGCATGGAAAAAAACATGATGGGGCTGCTTCTGAGCCTGATCGTGGCGGTTGCCGCGTTTAACATCATCACCTCGCTTGGGCTGATGGTGATGGAAAAACAGGGCGAAGTCGCCATTCTGCAAACCCAAGGGCTAACGCCGCGTCAGATCATGGCTGTGTTTATGGTTCAGGGTGCCAGCGCCGGGATTATCGGCGCGCTGTTAGGTGCAGTGCTGGGCGCATTGCTGGCCAGTCAGCTCAATAATTTAATGCCAATTATCGGTGCACTTCTCGATGGCGCGGCGCTGCCAGTCGCTATTGAGCCGTTGCAGGTGATTGGCATTGCAATGGCCGCGATGGCTATTGCGTTGCTTTCCACGCTTTATCCTTCATGGCGCGCTGCCGCCACTCAACCCGCTGAGGCTTTACGTTATGAATAAGATCCTGTTGCAATGCGACAACCTGTCCAAACGCTATCAGGAAGGCACTGTACAGACTGATGTCCTGCACAATGTGAGCTTTAGCGTGGGTGAAGGCGAGATGATGGCGATTGTCGGCAGCTCCGGCTCCGGTAAAAGTACTTTGCTGCACCTGTTGGGCGGGCTGGATACGCCGACGGAGGGCGACGTGATTTTCTCCGGCCAGCCGATGAGCAAAATGTCTTCTGCGGCGAAAGCTGAATTGCGTAACCGAGAGCTGGGCTTTATCTACCAGTTCCACCACCTGCTGCCGGATTTCACGGCGCTGGAAAACGTGGCGATGCCGCTGCTGATTGGCAAAAAGAAACCGGCAGAAATTAACGCCCGCGCCAGCGATATGTTGAAAGCAGTGGGGCTTGGGCATCGCGGTAATCACCGTCCGTCTGAGCTGTCTGGCGGCGAGCGTCAGCGTGTGGCGATTGCCCGTGCGCTGGTGAACAACCCGCGCCTGGTGCTGGCAGATGAACCAACCGGTAACCTGGATGCGCGTAATGCAGACAGCATTTTCCAGCTACTGGGCGAACTTAACGCGTCCCAGGGAACCGCATTTCTGGTGGTGACCCACGATCTGCAACTGGCTAAACGCATGGGCCGTCAGCTTGAGATGCGCGATGGTCATCTGAACGCCGAGCTGACCCTGATGGGAGCGGAGTAATGGCTTCACCGTTATCGTTACTCATCGGTTTACGCTTTAGCCGTGGTCGCCGTCGCGGCGGCATGGTGTCGCTTATCTCGGTGATTTCCACCGTGGGGATTGCGTTGGGTGTTGCCGTGCTGATTGTGGGGCTGAGCGCCATGAACGGCTTTGAGCGTGAGCTCAACAACCGCATTCTGGCGGTGGTGCCTCACGGCGAAATCGAGCCGGTTAACCAACCCTGGACGAACTGGAGTGATGCGCTCAATAAAGTGGAAAAAGTGCCGGGCATTGCTGCTGCTGCGCCGTATATCAACTTTACCGGGCTGGTGGAAAGCGGGGTAAACCTGCGAGCCATTCAGGTTAAAGGGGTAAACCCGCAGCAGGAAGAGCGTTTAAGCGCATTACCGAAATATGTTCAGAACGGCGCGTGGGCGAACTTTAAGCCCGGCGAGCAGCAAATCATTATGGGTAAAGGCGTGGCTGACGCGCTGAAAGTGAAGCAGGGTGACTGGGTTTCCATCATGATCCCCAATGCCAGTGCGGACCATAAATTACAGCAGCCAAAACGCGTGCGTCTGCACGTAACGGGTATTCTCCAACTGAGCGGCCAGCTCGATCACAGCTTTGCAATGGTGCCGATGGAAGATGCGCGTCAGTATCTGGACATGGGTGACAGCGTGACGGGCATTGCCATTAAGGTCAACGACGTCTTTAACGCCAATAAACTGGTCCGTGATGCGGGTGGGGTCACCAATAATTACGTCTACATCAAGAGCTGGATTGGCACGTACGGCTATATGTACCGTGATATTCAGATGATCCGCGCCATTATGTACCTGGCCATGGTGCTGGTGATTGGCGTAGCCTGCTTTAATATCGTGTCGACCCTGGTGATGGCCGTTAAAGACAAGAGCGGTGACATTGCCGTGCTGCGCACCCTGGGGGCGAAAGACGGTCTTATTCGCGCCATTTTCGTCTGGTATGGCTTACTGGCGGGGCTGTTTGGCAGCCTCTGCGGTGTGGTGATTGGCGTGGTGGTTTCTCTCCAGCTGACGCCGATTATTAACTTGATTGAAAAGCTTATCGGCCACCAGTTCCTGTCAGGTGATATCTATTTTATTGACTTCCTGCCGTCTGAATTGCACTGGCTGGACGTTATTTATGTGCTGGTTACAGCACTTTTACTGAGTCTGCTGGCAAGCTGGTATCCGGCGCGTCGCGCAAGCCGAATTGATCCGGCGAGGGTATTAAGTGGCCAGTAATTTCGTCATGATTTAGCGGCTATTGGGTCGCCAAATCAGAAAGAGGAATGCGTTATGTATTATGGATTTGATATTGGCGGCACCAAAATTGCGCTGGGCGTATTTGATGAAAACCTCAAATTGCAGTGGGAAACCCGCGTTCCCACGCCGCGCGAAAGCTACGATGAATTCTTAACCGCTATTGCCACGCTGGTGGCACAAGCCGACGCGCGTTTTGGCGTGAAAGGCACGGTGGGCATTGGTATTCCGGGGATGCCCGAAACCGACGACGGCACGCTGTATGCCGCCAACGTGCCTGCGGCCAGCGGCAAACCGCTGCGTGCCGACCTTTCCGCTCTCCTTGAACGCGACGTGCGTTTAGACAACGATGCCAACTGTTTTGCCCTTTCCGAAGCCTGGGATGACGAGTTTCGACAGTATCCGCTGGTGATGGGGCTTATCCTCGGCACGGGCGTCGGCGGGGGAATCGTTGTCAACGGTAAGCCTATTACCGGGCGCAGTTACATCACCGGTGAGTTTGGTCATATTCGCCTGCCAGTGGATGCGCTGGAGGTCGTGGGGCGTGATTTTCCGCTCACCCGATGCGGGTGTGGCCAGCATGGTTGCATCGAGAACTATCTCTCCGGGGGTGGGTTTGCATGGCTATACGAACACTTCTATCATCAGAAAATTGATGCCCCACACATCATTACGTTGTGGGAACAGGGTAATGAACAGGCGCGTGAACATGTTGAACGCTACCTGGATTTGCTGGCGGTGTGTCTGGGGAATATCCTGACCATCGTCGACCCCGATCTGCTGGTGATTGGCGGCGGGTTATCAAACTTTACCGCGATAACAGAACAGTTGTCCGGGCGTTTGCCCCGACATTTATTGCCCGTTGCCCGTGTGCCGCGTATTGAACGTGCGCGCCACGGGGATGCAGGAGGAATGCGCGGAGCCGCTTTCCTTCATCTCTCCGATTAGTCTACGAGGTTACTATGCTGTCGCGTCGGTTAGGTCGACTCAGCCGTTTTCGTAAAAATAAACGCCGTTTGCGTGAGCGCTTGCGCCAGCGGATCTTTTTCAGAGACAGGATGATGCCAGAAGCGATGGATAAACCCAGAGTGGTGGTACTGACCGGCGCGGGGATCTCTGCCGAATCCGGTATTCGCACGTTTCGTGCGGCTGACGGGCTGTGGGAAGAGCACCGTGTAGAGGATGTGGCAACCCCAGAAGGCTTCGCCAGGGATCCCGATTTAGTCCAGGGGTTCTATAATGCGCGCCGTCGGCAGCTTCAGCAACCTGAGGTGGCCCCGAACGCGGCTCATCTGGCGCTGGCCCGGCTGGAAGATACGCTGGGTGACCGTTTTCTGCTGATAACCCAGAACATCGACAACCTGCACGAGCGTGCTGGTAACCGCAATATCATCCATATGCACGGCGAACTGCTGAAGGTGCGCTGCGCCTGGAGCGGACAGGTGCTCGACTGGACGGACGATGTGCAGCCTGATGACCGTTGCCATTGCTGCCAGTTCCCGTCGCGCCTGCGCCCGCACGTGGTCTGGTTCGGAGAAATGCCGCTGGGAATGGATGAAATCTATAGCGCGCTGGCCATGGCGGATGTGTTTATCGCCATCGGCACCTCAGGCCATGTTTATCCGGCGGCAGGGTTTGTTCATGAAGCCCGGTTACAGGGGGCGCATACCGTTGAGCTTAACCTGGAACCGAGTCAGGTCGGTAGCGAGTTTGAAGAGAAGCACTACGGGCTGGCAAGTCAGGTTGTACCGGATTTTGTCGATAAGCTGCTGCAAGGGCTGTAACTGCGCATGGTGTATTGGCGAGGCCGGGTGTGCGAAAAGCTACCCGGCCTTGTTTTTGGTTATGAATTAAAGAACGCCAGCGTCTTCTCCAGCGATTTGGCCTGTTCGTCCAGCGACATGGCCGCCGCAGAGATCTGCTGAACCAACGACGCATTCTGCTGGGTCGTGCTGTCCATCTGATTGACTGCTGTGCTGACCTGGCTAATGCCCCGGTTTTGCTCGTCCAGCGCCTGTACAATCTCGTTAATCACCAGATGAACATGTGAAACGGCCTCAATGATCTGTTTCATCATTCCACCGGTTTCGTTAACCAGCTCAACCCCTTTACTGACGCGACCCGAAGACTCGGCAATCAGTTGCGAGATCTCTTTGGCCGCACTGGCGCTGCGCTGGGCAAGGTTACGTACTTCACCTGCCACCACGGCAAAACCGCGTCCCTGTTCGCCTGCCCGGGCTGCTTCCACGGCGGCATTCAGCGCGAGGATATTGGTCTGGAAGGCGATACCGTCCACGATGCTGTTGATCTCACCAATCTTACGTGCGCTCTCGTCGATTTCGCCGATAACCTCCACCACTTCATTCACCAGCATTTCGCCGTGACCGGCAATGGTAGCCGCCTGGTCGGTGAGGCGCGTCGCCTTATGTGCATTGTCGGCGTTGTTTTTCACCGTGACAGAAATTTCCTCCATGCTGGCGGCGGTTTCCACAATGGCGGCTGCTTGTTCTTCGGTGCGGGACGCCAGGTCGAGATTACCGGCCGCAATTTCGCTGGTACCGCCATGCACAGAATGGCTGGCTTCGTTGATGTTATCGACGATGCGTTTAAGCTGCATCTGCATGGTGTGCAGTGCGTAAAAAATGCTGCTGGTATCGCCCGCCCGCACAGGAATAGCGTTGTTCAAATCTCCTCTGGCAACCGCAAGGGCGATCCCTGCGGCCGCTAAAGGCTCTCCACCAACCGGCCGATCCACTTTGCGGGTAAAGATTTGCGCCATCACCAGGCTCACCACCACGATGCTTAACACCATCAGAATAATGGCTTTAAGCAAAAACTGGCGCGCTTCGGACATCACTTCACTCACCGGCGTCACGATGGCCAGCTTCCACGGCGTCTGGCTGTTGCCGATATTAATTGTCTGCCAGGTAATAAACGCCTCTTCTTTCAGCAGCGGGTCGTCGGCGCGTGAAACCTCGCGGCCTGTCACTTTACCGGAGTAAGGTTTACCTACTGCGCCTTTATCAGGGCTGGAGACCACGTTATTGCCAGCCGAAAGGAGCAGAGCGTAGCCTGTGCCGTTCCAGGGTTTAATGGCCCCAATCATTTTTTGCAGCGTGGCGAGCGAGAAATCAGACGTCACAGACCCCAGAAACTGCCCATTGTGCATGACAGGTGCCGCAATCGAGGTGAGCATCACATCCACGCCGTTATAGGGGTAGATATAGGGCTCGATGATGACATCTTTCTGGCGCTGCTTTGGCAGCAGATAGTAGTCGCCGCTGCCCGGCGTTTCGAAGTCGGTCAGCAGGTGTAAAGCTGGTTTACCTGTGGCATCGCGGTCAACGTAACGAGCGTAGCGGCCTGCCGCATCCTCACCGCTCTGACCGGCAAAGCTGGCATCTTTGTCGTCAAAAGCATTGGGCTCAAAAGCCATCGACATGGACAGAAAATTGGGGTGAGCCGCGAGATAATGAACCAGCAACTGGTTTAGCCCCTGGCGCCCGGGGATCCCCGCGTCACGCAGCGCCAGCGCGCTGTTGCCAATATCATGGGCGGCAGCTAGCGCGGAATCCATCTGCTTGCTGACCTGTAACGACTGAACCTGGGCAATTTGCTGGACGTGTTTTTTAGCCAGCTGTTCCTGCTGAGCCATCCATTGCCACATCATAAAACCAATCGTTGCCGTAAAACCCACCGTCACGGTGATGAAAATGGATAACAGCATCAACGTCTTGACTCTTATTCTTTGCTTCTGGACCATGGCGTTTTTCATTCTCTTCTCCCGTAAAGTTGTGCCTGGCGGGCAGGCACAGATCATTTATCGGATATATCGTCATTTTTCTGTATAGCGGAGAGTTTATTTAATTTAAATTTTACAAATCATAAAGCCTTTCATTTTATGTGGTTTATATTAATTTGTGCCATAAATCAAAATAGCGCTCGATAATGATCGATATACTCGTGTAGAAAGAGGATGCTTATAACAATAAGGCCGATAAGGAGGGCGGTATATGTACGCATTTATCGCAAGACAACCCATTTTTAATACGGACATGAATACCATTGCGTATGAATTGTTGTTCAGAGATGGGATGAATAACCGCTTCCCGGATGTGTCGGCGGAATATGCCACATCCCGGATGATTTCTGACCAATTCTTATGTGTTCCGTCCCAGCGGATCGCAGGCGCACTGACGTCGTTTATTAATTTCCCCTCACACATGGTCATCAATCGCAGCGGGGAAGCGCTGGATAAAGATAACGTGGTCATTGAAATCCTTGAAGACGCCATACCCGGAGAAGAGCTTCTTCAGGCCGTCAAAGAAATGAATGCTAATGGTTATCGTTTTGCGCTGGATGATTTTACTCTGGCGGCTGAATGGGATGTTTTTTTACCCTATATTTCGATACTGAAATTTGACGTAAGGAATAATACCTTAGCGCAAATTGAAAATTATTTGCAACACCGTAAAAACCTGACCGGACATATTAAGTATCTTGCTGAAAAAGTTGAGACTAAAGAGGAATTCGAGAAATATCGCGATGCAGGATTTTCACTTTTTCAGGGATACTTTTTTTGCCGTCCGGAGATCATTAAATATAAACGCTTATCGCAAAACCAGCTGGCAATTTTCCGGCTTCAGGTGGAAGTGGGACGCAATAAACCCGATTTCAGGATAATTGAGTCGTTGATTAAAACTGACCTCACGTTGTCCTATAAGATCATGCGGTATATGAAACACACCGCATTTAAATATGCAGGAGCCTGTAATTTCAGTAAGTTAACCCTGAGCGAAGTGCTCATGTATCTGGGTGAAAACCAGCTCAGACGGTTTGTGGCGGTCGTGGTGCTGGCCAGTGCAGGCACTGATACCGTCAACGAACTTTACCCTCTGAGCATGATGCGGGGCAAATTCTGCGAGCTGGTGGCTGAGAAAATGGATGAGCCAATGCTGGCTGAAAATGCGTTTATCTGCGGCTTGTTCTCGTTACTCGATACCATCCTTGAATTGCCGATGACGGAGTTGATGAAGCAAATTGCGGTGCCGCAAAGTGTGAGCAATGCGCTGTGTCATCAGGAAGGCGTGTTGGCCGAAATGGTATCGCTTTGTCGTTTGTACGAACAGCAGAAGTGGAGTGATGCGGCCAAAATGTGCAATGCGCTGGGGCTGTCAGAGGAAGAGGTTATCGAGGCTATGCGAATGGCAACGCTCTGGGCCGGGGAGAATGCTGTTAATTAATCCTTCCTCACTCCGTGCAGACGGAGTGAGGAAGAACGTGATGCCGATTAGCGGCCAGCTTTTAACTTCTGGTAATAGTCTTCGTAAAGGCGGCTCGCGTCGCCAACATCATTCTGCCATTCGCCTTTACTGATTGTGTCGGCATCCGGATACAGGGACTTATCGTTTGCGACTTCCGGGCTTAGCAGTTTACGCGCGGCCAGGTTTGGCGTTGGATAACCGATGGTTTCGGCAACCTGTTTTGCCACGTCCGGGCGCAGCAGGAAGTTGATAAGCTTAAGTGCACCCTCAACGTTTTTGGCGTTAGACGGAATAGAGAGGCTGTCCATCCAGAAGATCCCGCCCTCTTTTGGCCAGACAACTGTCAGCGGCGTACCGGCCTGACGCGCAACCCAGGCGGAGCCATTCCAGACCATCCCGAGGTTCACTTCACCTTCCATATACGGGTTAGCCGGGTTATCAGAGTTGAACGCCGCCACATTTGGCATCAGTTTTTTCAGCTCGTTATAGGCGGCTTCAATCTCTTTCGGATCGATGGTGTTACCGGAATACCCCAGCTTACGCAGTGCTATCTGGAACACTTCGCGCGCATCGTCGGTCAACAGCAGGCTGCTTTTATACTCAGGCTTCCACAGATCTGCCCAACTGGTGACGGTTTTCGGGTCAATGGCGTCACTGTTGATCCCAATGGCCGTTGCACCCCAGATATACGGAATGGAGTAGTCATTATTCGGGTCGAACGGCTTGTTGAGCATCTGCGGATCGAGGTTATTGAAGTGGGACAACTTCGTTTTATCGATCTTCTGGATCATGCCCTCTTTGCGCATTTTGTCGACGAAATAGGTCGATGGAACCACCAGGTCGTACGCGCCATCTTTGTACGTTTTGAGCTTGGCGTACATGGTTTCATTCGACTCATAGGTGGAATAGATAACCTTGATGCCGGTCTCTTTGGTGAACTGTTCCAGTAGACCAGGCGGCACGTACTCGGTCCAGTTGTAGAAATATAGTGTTTTGCTGTCATCAGCGTGCGCCGTGCTCATACCCAGCACCAGCGCCGCAGCGGCAAACATTTTTTTCATTTCGATGTCCCCAGAGATTTTGTTTTATCACGCGCAACAAGTTGGCTGGCAATAACCATAACCAGCGATAACACCAACAGAATAGTCGCCAGCGCGTTCACCTCAGGCGAAACGCCAACTTTCACCATCGAGTAAATCTTCAACGGCAGAATTTCATAGCCAGGCCCGGTCACGAAAGAGGAGACCACAACGTCATCCATCGACAAGGTAAAGCTCAGCAGCCACCCGGCGGCAACGGCAGGCATTGCCAGCGGTAGTATGATTTTGCGCAGGATAGTCATCTCGCTGGCACCCAGATCCTTCGCCGCTTCAAGCATCCTGACATCAAACCCTTTCAGACGCGAGTAGACGGTGACCACCACAAACGGCAGGCAGAAGGTGATATGGGAAAACAGTAACGACCAGAAGCCAAGCTGTATACCCAGCAGCATAAACAGCACCAGCAGTGAAATCGCCATCACGATATCTGGCGACATCATCACCACAAACAGCATCCCACTGACGAACGGTTTGCCGCGAAAGCGGTAGCGATAGAGCGCCACCGCGGTCAGGGAGCCTATCAGCGTGGCAAAGGTTGCAGAGACGATAGCCATCGTCAGCGAGTGCTGAGCCGCCTGCAACAGGCTGTCGTTGTTCATCAACAGGCTGTACCAGTTGGTCGTGAAACCTTGCCAGTTGATCCCGAAACGCGAGCTGTTAAACGAGTTCACGATCAAAATGATAATCGGGATGTATAAATAGGCATAAATGGCGGTCATAAAACCGCCGCGAAGCAGTCGACCGATCATTCGAGTTCCACCTTCTTGTTCAGTAAACGTGCGGCGCGCCAGTACACCAGCAGCATCAGGCCCATTACCAGTGTCAGGGTAATGCTGGTGGCAGAGCCGAACGGCCAGTCACGGATGTTAAGGAACTGACTCTTAATGACGTTACCAATGAGCAAGTTTTTCGCCCCGCCCATCAGGTCGGAAACGTAGAACAGCCCCATGGCAGGTAGCATCACCAGCAGACATCCGGCAATAATCCCCGGCATGGTCAGTGGAAGAATGATGCGGATAAAGGTTTGCAGCCTGTTCGCCCCCAGATCCTTCGCGGCTTCCAGCAGCGGCTTGTCGAGCTTTTCAATGCTAGAGTAGAGCGGCATTACCATAAACGGCAGCAATATGTACACCAGACCAATGATCACCGCCCCTGGCGTAAACATGATACGCACAGGCGTATCGATCACTCCAAGCCAGAGCAGAAATTCATTCATGTACCCTTTGGTACTGAGGAATAACTTCAGCCCGTAAATACGGATTAATGAGTTGGTCCAGAAGGGAACTATCAGTAAAAAAAGCAACAGGGGACGCACTTTCTGCGGCAGTCGCGCCAGAAACCACGCAAAGGGATAGCCCAATACCAGACAGGCGACGGTCGCTATCAGCGCCATATTGAGCGAATGCAGCAGCACCTCAAAATAGAGCGGGTCGAGCAGGCGTGAGTAGTTGTCCAGCGTAAATACCAGCGTAACGAAATTGGCATCATCACGGGTTAAGACGCTGGTCGCAATAATCATCAGGTTGGGTAAAAAGACAAACAACACAAGCCAACCGACGATAGTGGCAATCACCACATTCTGGAATTTACTTGTGTTCTTCATCAGCCAGTACAACCTCCCAGCTTTCTACCCAGTTAATAACCATTTTCTGATTGAGGGAGTGGTCAAAGTCAGGGTCGTCCTCGTTAAAGAATTCGCTGACCATCACCATTTTGCCATTTTCCAGCTCAACCACGGACTCCAGGGTCATCCCTTTGTAGTTCCGTTCCCGGATATAGCCGATAAGCCCTTCGGCATCCGCCTGATGGTGGATCTCATCGACGCGCAAGTCTTCCGGGCGCAGCAGCACATTCAGTTTTTGCCCCTGCTGAACATCAAAGTTCACGTAGATATTGCATTCGCGACCTTCAACATTTGCCCGCACCCGCTGTTCGTCCAGGCGCTCAATCACCATTGCGTTGAAGATATTGATCTCGCCGATGAAGCTTGCCACAAACAGGTTTTTGGGCTCTTCGTAGATTTCGCGGGGCGTACCGTCTTGCTCAATTTTGCCGTCACGCATCACCACAATGCGGTCTGACATGGTGAGCGCTTCTTCCTGATCGTGGGTCACGAAGACAAACGTAATGCCAAGCTTACGTTGCAGTGCTTTCAGCTCATTTTGCATCTGTTTGCGCAGTTTATAATCCAGCGCCGAGAGGGATTCATCCAGCAGCAGCAGGCGCGGCTTGTTGACCACGGCGCGCGCAATGGCGACACGCTGCTGTTGACCACCGGAAAGCTGATGCGGTTTACGCTGGGCAAACTCTTCCAGCTGCACCATTTTCAGCGCGTCGGTCACACGGGGTGGGATCTCGTTTGCCGGCGTTTTTTGCATCCGCAGGCCAAACGCCACGTTCTCAAACACGGTCATGTGCGGGAACAGGGCATAGCTCTGAAAGACGGTATTGACGTGACGTTCTTCGGCAGGAACCTGGGTTATATTGAGGTTCTCAAGGTGGATGTGGCCGTTATCGACATTTTCCAGCCCGGCGATAAGGCGCAATACGGTTGTTTTGCCGCAGCCTGAAGGGCCAAGCAGCGTAAGAAACTCACCGTCATTGATGGTCAGATTGAGATCGGAAATCACTTCTTTACCATCAAAGCTTTTACGAATTCGTTCCAGTTGCACCAGCGGCGAAAGGGAACGGGGTTGTGTATTCAATTTTTGCGCTGTCCCATATAGACGCTCCGGGTGGCATTCCGAAGCGGGGTTTGTGTGTAACCACCTTGGTGACTCTTAATGAGGGCGGACATTTTACGGCAAACCACTGTAATCGCCAATCCTTGTCACTGATTCATAAGCTACATTTATTATCGCACCTCAGCATAAACGGAAAAAATTCTCGTTTGCGGGATAAAAGTGACCTGACGCAATATTTGCGTTTTGATGCTTATTGATAATGTTGTCACAAAAAGTGAGGGTGACTGCATGGATAAATTACTTGAGCGTTTTTTACAGTACGTTTCGCTGGATACCCAATCTAAACCGGGTGTCCGACAGGTGCCGAGCACCGAAGGTCAGTGGAAGTTATTAAACCTGCTGAAAGGGCAACTCGAGGAGTTGGGGCTGGTCAACGTCACACTCAGCGATAAAGGCACTGTGATGGGGACGCTGCCTGCGAATGTCGACGCAGAGATCCCGGCCATCGGCTTTATCTCCCATGTCGATACCTCACCGGATTTTAGCGGTAAGCATGTTAACCCGCAGATTGTCGAAAACTACCGCGGCGGTGATATTGCGCTGGGCATTGGTGATGAAGTGCTCTCTCCGGTGATGTTCCCGGTATTGCATCAGCTGCTGGGGCAAACGCTGATCACCACCGACGGTAAAACCCTGCTGGGTGCGGATGACAAAGCCGGTGTTGCCGAGATAATGACGGCGCTGGCGGTACTGAAAGGCAAAAATATCCCGCACGGCGATATCCGCGTGGCATTCACGCCAGATGAAGAGGTCGGTAAGGGCGCGAAGCATTTTGATGTTGAAGCCTTTAACGCGCAATGGGCCTATACCGTTGACGGCGGCGGCGTTGGCGAACTGGAGTATGAAAACTTCAATGCGGCGTCGGTCACTATTAAAATTGTGGGCAACAACGTACATCCAGGCTCGGCAAAAGGGGTGATGGTGAATGCGTTGTCGCTGGCGGCACGCATTCATGCAGAAGTCCCGGCAGAAGAGAGCCCGGAACTGACCGAAGGGTATGAGGGGTTCTACCACCTGACCAATATCAAAGGCACCGTGGACAGCGCGCAGATGCACTACATTGTCCGCGATTTCGACCGCAAAGCCTTTGAAGCCCGCAAGCGCAAGATGATGGAAATCGCCAAAAAGGTGGGCAAGGGGCTGCACCCTGATTGCTATATTGAGCTGATCATCGAAGACAGCTATTACAATATGCGCGAGAAGGTGATGGAGCATCCGCATATCCTTGATATCGCCCAGCAGGCGATGCGGGACTGCGATATTGAACCCCTGTTGAAACCGATTCGCGGCGGCACCGACGGCTCGCAGCTTTCGTTCATGGGACTACCGTGCCCGAACCTGTTTACCGGCGGGTATAACTACCACGGCAAACACGAATTCGTGACGCTGGAAGGCATGGAGAAAGCGGTGAAAGTGATCGTGCGGATCGCGGAGTTAACGGCGAAACGGTAGCCACGTTAAGCCGGGTGGCGGCTACGCCTTACCCGGCCTACGTTCAAATTTTAGGCCCGGTAAGCGCAGCGCCACCGGGCGTTAAGACGACTCAGTCCTCAAAGAACCAATACCCGCTGTTCACCAGCGCGGCCAGCATCGCGAGGAATGACGGGTCTTCCAGTGCATCGCCAAAGGTATCGGCAGTCAGCACCATATTGTTGGCGATGGATCCCAGTGCCGGGCGGTGCGGAGAATCCAGCTTCTCGCCGTTAACGAAAACATCTTCGTCAATGCGCAGCACGCGTAATCCACCCAGACGAACCAGCTTATCGCCCTGTTGCAGCGCATCATAAATTTCGTCGGCCTGGTATGGCGGTTCCGGCGGCGCAACGTCCAGCTCGTGACGGGACTGGCTGACAAACTCACCAAACCACTGTCTGAAATGTTCAGGTTCGTTAATCAAATCCAGCATCATCCCGCGCAACTTATCCAGCTCCTGCGGCAGGATATCGGCCGGATGCTCACGTGCCGGTACATCCGGGTCGCTGTAACGATAGCTGCCCAGCTCACGCTGCAACACGTAGTCGGCAAAACCGCTGATCATTTCCCGGCCGCTTGGCGCGCGGAAACCAACGGAGTAGTTCAGGGAGTTTTCCAGCGAGTAACCTTCATGCGGGAATCCAGGTGGAATATAGAGAATGTCGCCAGGCTCCAGCTCCTCGTCGATAATCCCTTCAAATGGATCTACCTGAAGCAGGTCCGGATGCGGGCAGTGCTGTTTCATCGGCACTTTCTCACCCACGCGCCAGCGGCGGCGACCGGTACCCTGAATGATAAACACGTCGTACTGATCCAGATGCGGGCCAACGCCACCGCCGGGAACGGAGAAGGAGATCATCAGATCGTCCATTCGCCAGTCGGGCAGGGCGCGGAACGGACGCATTAACGCTGCGGTAGGTTCATGCCAGTTGTTGACCGCCTGAACCAGTAAAGACCAGTTGTTTTCACCCAGGTGATCGTAGCTTTCGAACGGACCGTGGCTGACTTGCCATTTCCCGTCCTGGTGGCTTACCAGGCGGCTGTCCACTTCGTTTTCCATTGCCAGACCGGCCAGCTCATCAGGTGAGATGGGGTCGACGAAATTGCTGAACCCGCGCTTCAGAACGACCGGGCGTTTTTGCCAGTAGCGTTCAATAAATTCGGGCCAGTTAAGTGTTAAGTGATATTCCATATTTTTTTATTCCGCAGGCTCTTACTGAAACGGATTATAACGGAAGCAGCAGAGACTGGGTGCGAGATCCTCGCATTTTTCACATAACGGATTAACTATCGTTCGATGTGGGTTGTTGACGACCAAAAATAGCTTCCATTCGTGCGCCACCCAGCAAGCTTTCGCCAGTTTCAATCTTGCCATCGTATTGATCAACAATCTCCAGCGCGACAGATAAACCAACGCCCTGGCCCGGGCGCAGCGTGTCGGCTCGTTGCCCGCGGTCAAAAACGACATCGCGTTTATTGCGCGGAATTCCCGGGCCGTCATCCTCAACAATAATATGCAGCTCGTTTTCTGTCTGTCGGGCAGACACCTCCACAAACTCCAGGCAATATTTGCACGCGTTATCGAGCAGATTCCCCATCACTTCCATAAAATCATTTTTCTCACCCACAAAGCTGATTTCCGGGGAGATATCGAGGCTGATATTTACCCCTTTGCGTTGATAAACTTTATTCAGCGCGGAAGTGAGGTTATCCAGCAGAGGAGCAACCGGATGCAATTCACGGCTTAACAATGCGCTACCGGAACGCATACTGGCACGATGCAGGTAATAGCCGATTTGCTGCGAAATACGACTGATCTGCTCAAGCATCACCGGCTCGGCATCATCGACGCTGAGCTTCGCGCTGCGCATTGAGCGTAACGTGCTTTGCATCACCGCAAGCGGTGTTTTCAGACTGTGTGTCAGGTCGGTGAGGGTGGTGCGGTATTTATCGTAGCGTTCGCGCTCGCTTTTGAGCAGGCGGTTAAGGTTACGTACCAGGCTCGTCAGTTCGCGGGTGGTGTCCGGGTTGAGCTTCTCACGGTGATGCTCTTCCAGTTCGCGCACCTCTTTTGCCAGCGACTCGATAGGGCGCAGGCTCCACCAGGCGGCCAGCCAAAGCAGAGGGATGACCAGCAACAGGTTGGCTGCCAGAACGTAAATGAACCAGCTCCACACCTTATAGGAACGTTTTAGTTCAACCGGAATAGTGTCGATCACCACGATGGTCAACTGCGGCATGTGCGTTGTCGCAGGATAAAGGTTAATGGCGACGGAGTGCGTCATCTCCGTTTCGTTATCATCTGCACGGATCTCATCCAGTCGCTGTTGGAGGGAGAGATCGTTACGGATCAAGGTGCTGGAGGCGTTAAGATCGGCTTCTATTTCATGAAAACCGTTAGTTTTGAGCCACTCCGGGCGGATGCGCTGGACAAGCCAGGGAACATCACGCTGCGCCCACAGCAATTTCCCCTTTTCATTGTAAATCAATGCCATGGTAGGGCTTTGCTGATTCAGGTTTTCCGGCATGTCCACGCTGATGTGGTCATCTTCCCACTTTGCCAGGGTGTAAAACAGGTTACTTTCACCGCGCAGCAGGCGAAATGTGGTTTTATCAAAACTAACGCTATACCCGACCAGGGCGACCATGCCATAAGACAAGGAGAGCACCAGCACAACGGCTGCGGTCGCCAGCAGAAAACGAACCCGCAGCGAGAGAGGTAAAATATGGCGGAGTATCCTTTTCATTTAGCGTAATTCGAACAGATAACCCTGGCCACGAACGGTGGTTATCACATCCTGGGGATACTGAGCCTGGATTTTTTTACGTAAACGTCCCATCAGCACATCAATGGTGTGGCTCTCGCGCAGTTCGGCATCTGGGTAAAGCTGGAGCATCAGCGAATCTTTGCTCACCACTTTGCCGCTATTGCGGATAAGCGTTTCCATGATGGTGTATTCGAACGCAGTGAGTTTGATGACTTCGTCGTCAATGGAGAATTCACGGCGGGAGAGATCAACCAGGAAGGGAGGAATAGAGATAACCTGCGATGCCAGCCCACTGTTACGACGCAACAGTGCCTGCATCCGCGCGGCCACTTCTTCAATATGGAACGGCTTGGTCACGTAGTCATCTGCGCCAGCACTGAGCACTTCGACTTTATCCTGCCAGCCTTCGCGGGCGGTCAGCACCAGAACCGGCAATGAAACGTCATGACTGCGCCAGCGACGAATCAGCGACAGACCGTCTTCATCCGGCAATCCTAAATCGACGATGGCAATATCAGGCAGGTGTTCATTGAGATAATAATCGGCTTCTTTTGCATCTTCGGCATCATCCACCTGATGTCCCATCTCCTGAAGTTGTACTTTCAGGTGATGGCGTAGCAATGCATTATCTTCAACAACCAATACGCGCATCATCTCTTCTCCCTAAATTAATGGTATGAATAGTTTAACGCCGATTATGTTGTCGTGGGGATAAACATTTATTAAACCGGGGAAAAGCAACCCTCTTTCCGGGCGGAAAGAGGGTAGAAGGAGGATTACTTCAGTTCATCAACCATGGTGATGGCGCGACCGATGTAATTCGCCGGAGTCATTTCTTTCAGACGTGTTTTCTCTTCTTCCGGCAGTTCCAGGCTGTCGATAAACTGTTTCATACCTTCAGCATCAACGCGTTTACCACGGGTCAGCTCTTTCAGTTTTTCGTATGGCTTCTCAATGCCGTAACGACGCATTACGGTCTGGATTGGCTCTGCCAGTACTTCCCAGTTGTGATCCAGTTCGTCCAGCAGACGATCGCGGTTCACTTCCAGTTTGCTCACGCCTTTCAGGGTGGACTGGTAAGCGATCAGCGCATAGCCGATACCCACGCCCAGGTTACGCAGAACGGTGGAGTCGGTCAGGTCACGCTGCCAGCGAGAAACCGGCAGTTTGCTCGCCATATGTTGCAGTACGGCGTTTGCCAGTCCCAGGTTGCCTTCGGAGTTTTCGAAGTCAATTGGGTTCACTTTATGCGGCATGGTGGAAGAGCCGATTTCACCGGCGATGGTTTTCTGCTTGAAGTGGTTCAGCGCGATGTAACCCCATACGTCACGGTCGAAGTCGATCAGAATGGTGTTGAAACGAGCGATGCAATCAAACAGCTCGGCGATGTAGTCGTGCGGCTCGATCTGGGTGGTGTACGGGTTCCACTGGATCCCAAGAGACGTGACGAACTCTTCGCTGAACTGGTGCCAGTCTACTTCAGGGTAGGCGGCGATGTGGGCGTTGTAGTTACCGACTGCACCGTTGATTTTACCCAGAATTTCAACCTGCTCCAGTTGGCGGTACTGGCGCTCCATACGGTACGCCACGTTTGCCATCTCTTTACCCATGGTGGATGGGGTGGCTGGCTGGCCGTGGGTACGGGAAAGCAGCGGAATATCACGATATTCAACGGTCAGAGCTTTCACCGCATCGATGATTTTGCGCCAGTAAGGCAGAACCACGTCTTTGCGCGCGGTAGAGAGCATCAGCGCGTGAGACAGGTTGTTAATATCTTCTGATGTGCAGGCGAAGTGAATGAATTCAGACACCGCGTGCAGAGCAGGCACGGCGGCCACTTTCTCTTTCAGGAAATACTCAACCGCTTTCACGTCATGGTTGGTGGTGCGTTCGATGGTTTTAATGCGCGCGGCATCTTCTTCGTTGAAGTCAGCAACGATTTTATCAAGGTAATCGTTTGCCTGGGCGTCAAAAGCAGGAACTTCCTTGATTGCTGCCTGGGCGGCCAGCTTTTGCAGCCAGCGTACTTCAACCTGTACACGGAACTTCAGCAGGCCATATTCGCTGAAGATCCCGCGCAGCGCGCTGACTTTATCGCCGTAGCGTCCGTCGACAGGGGAAACGGCGGTCAGTGAGGATAATTCCATAATTCGCAACTCCGGGAGGTTAACAATGAGCAAGAATTTGTTTTGCCTGAGTTGTCAGGCGATTACGAGAAAACATTAATTGCAGGCGGCCTCCGCCGACCTGATGCCACAGAACGGCAGCACGAATGCCAGCCAGCAGCGAGGCGCGAACCTTCGCCTGCACTTGTGGACTTTGCAGTACGGCAGGGGAGCCGGTGACCTGGATGCGCGGCCCCAGTGGGCTTACCACATCAACATAGATGCCTGCCATGGCGCTCAGCAGGGTTTCAGATTGCAGATCGAAGTGATCGAGCTGACGCTGTAACCCGCCAATGCGGTCGCCGAGGGTATCCAGAGCCCCTTTGGCGGCATTTAATTTTCGTTCCAGTACCATCAGGCTTAGCGTGTAACGAGTCAGTTCCGCGTTTAAACCCTGACGGTTGCTGGCGTTAAGTACGCCGAGCAGCGTCTCAAGACCGAGGCGAAGATTGGTTTCACTGCCACCGAAAACACCCAACGTAGAGCCAGGGTTAAGGTCGATAACGCTGTTCAGTGAAACGTGCAGGGCGTCAGCGTCGCAATGACCCTGATGCGCAAGCTGTTGCACCAGACGGGCTGACTGGCAAATTCCCGCCAGTGCCAGGGTGATGTCGTAATAATTCTTCGCCACACGTTCTCCTTTATGTGTGCAATCGCTGTTAAACAGCGGGCAGCGGCAGGCGCTGTTCGATGATCCCACCACCCAGGCAAACTTCACCGCTATAGAAAACGGCAGACTGACCCGGGGTGACGGCAGCAACAGGTTCGTCGAAACGCACTTCGATGCGATCGTCATCCAGTGCGGTAACAGTGCAAGGAATATCGGTCTGACGGTAGCGTGTTTTTACGGTGCAACGCAGCGTGCCTGTTACCGGCTCACGATCCACCCAGTGCAGCTGCTGGGCGATAAGACCAACAGACATCAGACGCGGGTGATCATGGCCCTGAGCCACGATCAGAATATTGTTTTCAACATCTTTGTCGACGACGTACCACGGATCTTCGCTACCTTCTTTTGTACCGCCGATACCCAGACCTTTACGCTGGCCGAGAGTGTGATACATCAGGCCCTGATGCTGGCCAATCTCTTCACCGTCAACGGTGACAATTTTACCCGGCTGGGCAGGCAGATAACGACCGAGGAACTCACGGAATTTGCGCTCGCCGATAAAACAGATGCCGGTGGAATCTTTTTTCTTCGCGGTGATGAGATCAAGCTCTTCGGCAATTTTACGCACTTCTGGTTTTTCCAGCTCGCCGACCGGGAACAGGCTCTGGGCAATCTGCTCGTGGCTAAGTGTATAAAGGAAGTAGCTCTGATCTTTGTTGCCATCCAGGCCACGCAGCAGCTGGCTTTTGCCATTCACATCTGCGCGACGCACGTAGTGCCCGGTCGCAATGTAATCTGCGCCCAGATCTTCTGCGGCGAACTCCAGGAAGGCTTTAAATTTGATCTCTTTGTTGCACAGAATGTCCGGGTTTGGGGTACGACCGGCTTTGTACTCTTCAAGGAAGAGTTCAAACACGTTGTCCCAGTATTCTGCGGCAAAGTTAACGGTATGCAGTTCGATGCCGAGCTTATCGCACACGGCCTGCGCATCGGCAAGATCCGCTGCGGCCGTGCAGTATTCCTCGCCATCGTCTTCCTCCCAGTTCTTCATGAACAGGCCCTCCACCTTATAGCCCTGTTGTTGCAACAGGTAGGCGGAAACGGAGGAGTCGACACCGCCGGACATGCCGACGATCACTTTTTTCTGGCTGTTATCTGACATGGAATACTCACGACATTGAACTTCAAGGCGGCATATTCTATCACGCGCCCCCACCATTGACACCCTCTGTAAACGGCCAGTTAAATTCTGCAACGATCTCTAGCGGCAGACGGTTTCCGTTCTGATAACAACGAATGCTCTCAGCAACAAGCGGTGAACGCAGGTTTGGCGCGTTCAGGATCTCGTCGGCAGTGACCCACAGGCAGCGATCGATATCGTCATCATGCGGTTCAGTGGCGCACGTTTCGTTAAGCTCAATGGCAAATAAGAAGCGCAGGAACGGCGTGCGGTCGGGGGCAATCCACTGATGCATACGAATGAAATGCTGCGGATCTGCATAAATGCCTGTTTCTTCCCACAGCTCGCGGCGTGCTGCCTCAACCAGTGTTTCGTCCGCTTCAAGATGGCCGGCAGGCTGGTTCCAGAGCGCCTTTCCGTTGATGGTTTCTTCAACGACCAGGAATTTACCCTGCGCGTGCACCACACAGGCAACGGTGACATGAGGTTTAAACATGTTTTCTCCTTAAGGGGCAACGTCTCGCCATTCGCCGTTCGCCAGCGTTTCCAGAGTGTAGTTGCCCATGGCGTAGCGAATCAGACGTAGGGTAGGGAAGCCGACGTGGGCCGTCATGCGCCGAACCTGACGGTTGCGGCCTTCATAGAGGGTGATTTTGAGCCAGCTTGTCGGAATCGATTTACGTTCGCGGATGGGCGGGTTACGCGGCCAGAGCCACTCTGGTTCATTCACGCGTTCAATACCTGCCGGCAGGGTTGGCCCGTCGTTCAGCGTGACGCCGCTGCGTAATATTGCCAGCGTCTCGTCATCCGGCTCGCCTTCCACCTGTACGTAGTAAATTTTGCCGGTGCGTTTCCCGGGTTGCGTAAGTTTCGCCTGCAACGCGCCGTCGTTGGTTAAGACCAGAAGACCTTCACTGTCCCGATCCAGACGTCCGGCCGCGTAGACCCCATGAACAGGAATGTAGTCCTTCAACGTGCTGCGCCCGGCTTCATCGGTAAACTGCGGCAAAACATCGTAGGGTTTATTGAACAAAATAACCCGCTTCGGCTGGTTTTCCTGTGGTCTTCTGGCTGGTTGTCGCGAGCTGAATCGCTCAACCCGGTGTTTTGTAAAAGAAGTTTTCTTCATGGTATTTTCAGGCGTTATCAATTGCCGCATTATAGCCTAATAACGAAGACCTTTCATGGCGCAGGACAATCAGGTACTATCGAAAGGCTCATTACAATTTATTAACATAAGATCAGTAACAACCAGAAGCGCTCGAAGGAGAGGTTAATGGAAAGCAAAGTAGTTGTTCCGGCGGAAGGTAAAAAGATCACCCTGCAAAACGGCAAAATTAACGTTCCTCATAATCCGATTATCCCGTTCATCGAAGGTGACGGTATCGGCGTAGACGTTACCCCGGCAATGCTGAAAGTGGTTGATGCCGCTGTTGAGAAAGCCTACAAAGGCGAGCGTAAAATTTCCTGGATGGAAATTTACACCGGTGAAAAATCTACTCAAGTTTATGGCCAGGACGTTTGGCTGCCAGCAGAGACGCTGGACCTGATCCGCGATTACCGTGTTGCTATCAAAGGCCCACTGACTACCCCTGTCGGCGGCGGTATCCGTTCCCTGAACGTGGCTCTGCGTCAGGAACTGGATCTGTATGTGTGTCTGCGTCCTGTGCGTTACTACCAGGGTACCCCAAGCCCGGTGAAACACCCGGAACTGACCGACATGGTTATCTTCCGTGAAAACTCAGAAGACATCTACGCAGGTATCGAATGGAAAGCTGACTCTGCTGACGCAGAAAAAGTGATTAAATTCCTGCGTGAAGAGATGGGCGTGAAGAAAATCCGCTTCCCTGAACATTGCGGTATCGGCATTAAGCCGTGCTCCGAAGACGGGACCAAACGTCTGGTGCGTGCAGCAATCGAATACGCTATCACCAACGACCGTGACTCTGTGACTCTGGTTCACAAAGGCAACATCATGAAGTTCACCGAAGGCGCATTCAAAGACTGGGGCTACCAGTTGGCGACTGAAGAGTTCGGCGGCGAGCTGATCGACGGCGGCCCATGGCAGAAGATTAAGAACCCTAACACCGGCAAAGAGATCATCATTAAAGATGTGATCGCCGATGCGTTCCTGCAACAGATCCTGCTGCGTCCTGCTGAGTACGACGTGATCGCCTGTATGAACCTGAACGGCGACTATATCTCTGACGCCCTGGCGGCGCAGGTTGGCGGTATCGGTATCGCCCCTGGTGCTAACATTGGCGACGAGTGCGCACTGTTCGAAGCGACCCACGGTACTGCGCCTAAATATGCAGGCCAGGACAAAGTGAACCCAGGCTCTATCATCCTGTCCGCAGAAATGATGCTGCGTCACATGGAATGGTTCGAAGCCGCAGACCTGATCGTTAAAGGTATGGAAGGCGCGATTAACGCTAAAACCGTTACCTATGACTTCGAACGTCTGATGGAAGGCGCTAAGCTGCTGAAATGTTCAGAGTTTGGCGACGCGATTATCGCGAACATGTAATCCAGACTCTGGGTTAAACAAGAACGGGAGCCGATGGGTTCCCGTTTTTTTTCTTGTCGTTTATCTGTAAGAAGCAGACGTTTACCCTTAAGATGCGCACTGCAGAACCTGCTAATCGCCAGACGAGAGACAAGATGAACAACGACATCCCCCTGAAATACTACGACATCGTAGATGAGTATTCGACTGAGGCCGCTGAGACGGTGAGCGAGGCAGAGCGTGACTCGCTTGCGAACTATTTCCAGCTGCTGCTCACCCGTTTAATGAACAACGAAGAAATTAGCGAAGAAGCGCAGCAAGAGATGGCCAGTGAAGCTGGCATTAATGCGTTGCGCATTGATGATATCGCCAACTTCCTGAATCAATGGGGCAACGAGTAACGGCAAAAAACGCCGGGTCGTACCTTTAAAACGTTTTGCCCTGATGTTTTGCTATACAGCTCAGCATGACGCTATCGGACCACAGGCATTTTTTTCGTACCACGTGCGAAGAGGGCTGTTCGACGAACAGGGCGAACATAAGCGTCAGAAAAAAGAGTATCAAGGGAACCGCTGAAGATAGTTTCACGTTTTTACCAAATGAGTGATTTTGCCAGGCTAATCTACAGCCTGAATATGACGGCTTTATTGTTGGAATATGAAATGCAAACACCTGCGTTAGACAACCTCTACAGCTCAACTAACCTGAAAACGCGGGCGATTTGGCGTGAGAGTATAGATACGGGTCACCCGATACAAGCGTATTATGCACCGCAGAAGTTTGCTCTGGCGACAGGTTTTCAGCCGCAGATGTCCGGGTGCATTGAATCGCTGTTCAGTGAACTACAGTCTTTAACCCGAAACGACAGGCAGGCCGACCTTCAGCCGGTAAATGGTTTTCATTTCACATTTGTGCCACTTACGCTGCCCTTGTATGAAGAAAATGAACAGCTACCGGCAAAAACAGATCAGCTGATCGGAGCCTGGACACCTTTTGATGGTTTACGCATCACTATCCGGGATTTACGGCTGGTGGCCTTGCCGGGGCAGTTACTTCTCGCCGGAATTCCCGAAGATCCAGCGGCAGCACTTCGCCAGACATTTTGCGAGGAAGTCCTTCATTCCCCCTGGAAAGACGAACTGCTGTTGCGCCATGCACACACACTGTTACCTGCGCCATTCTGGCATACAACCTTGCTGCGCTATGGGGCGGAACGCTTACCCGAGTCCCTGAGGTCATTCTTCCTCGAGCGTGAATCACAGCGTTACGGAGAGGTTGCAGGAAAACTCAAAATCCGGGATTTACGGCTGGTGGCCTTGCCGGGGCAGTTACTTCTCGCCGGAATTCCCGAAGATCCAGCGGCAGCACTTCGCCAGACATTTTGCGAGGAAGTCCTTCATTCCCCCTGGAAAGACGAACTGCTGTTGCGCCATGCACACACACTGTTACCTGCGCCATTCTGGCATACAACCTTGCTGCGCTATGGGGCGGAACGCTTACCCGAGTCCCTGAGGTCATTCTTCCTCGAGCGTGAATCACAGCGTTACGGAGAGGTTGCAGGAAAACTCAAACTGGTGCGCATCAATTACAACTGGACGCGTTGTTACCCCGTTACGCTAGCGACTAGGGGAGTTGACTGAGCCTGTGAGGATTTTCGACAGTTCGTTTCGGCTGAGTGATTTTGAAAAATACCAGCCCTGGATCAGCGAATCGCGGTAGCGTGAAGAGATAAACGCATATTGTGTTTCATTCTCCACCCCTTCAAAAACGAGCGTTTTGTTTAGCTTTAAAAGTGCATCGCAAAAGATAACGAAGATATCTTTTTTATAGCTTTCACTGATGCCGTCTACGAGGGACTTGTCTATTTTAATTTCGTCATATTCGAGGTTGGCTAACCTTGCAATATTCGAGTTTTGTACACCGAAATCATCGATAGATATTTTAACTCCCATCGATTTTAACTCTTTACAAAAATCAATAAGAATACCGTGATGGGCAACTGCTTTTTCAGAAAGTTCGATTTTTATCAGCGACAACGGAATATTATTGAGCAGACACTCGCGGCGCAAAATTTTACTGAACATCCCGTCTTCAATTTCAATGCGTCCGACGTTCAATGAAATTAATAGCTGATGTTCATTCGCGAGGCTGGATATCTCTGCGAAGGATTTCTTAATAATATTGGTATAATAATTATCATAAAGACCGAACTTCTCTATGAGAGGGATAAACAGTTCGGGTGAAACATCTATAAAGTTACTGTCCCGCCAGCGGGAAAGCACCTCAACGCCGACTATTTTTTTATCGCCCGGGCGAACGATGGGCTGGTAATGTACACCAATGGTGTTTGCTTTCACGGCTTTGATTAGCGTCTTTTCCAGTGAGAAACGATCCTCGTAAAGCCTGAACGAATAGAGAGAAATAGATATCCAGATAAAGTATAAGACGACCGTCAGCAGGATAAATATCGCAATCGATAACGACGCCAGGCCCGTATCATGATGCTTGACAATCACACATAAATCCCACCGTGAGCTGCATTGGGTCAGTGTCAGGGTAAAGAATCGGGAGGGCAGCCAGCTGCTTTTATCGATTACCGGATTGACGGTAAAAAATGTTCTGCCAAAGTCTTTGGTGGTAGAACTTAATGAGTAGCTTGCGGTGACGGGTGTAAATTTATCGTAGGCGTGTCGTGAGGTGAATATAATAATATTGTTATAAATCGCGGCGTTGCCGATAAAAAAATCTTTTTGCGAAAATTGCGCCAGGATAAAACCATTAGGTGTTTTATGTAATTCAGAGGGAAGGTTAACTGGGGTGGTCAGCTTTCCCCAGAATGCGGTGCAGGTAATTTTACCGTTCTCAATAAAACCAATATCACCGAAGTAGAGGCTTTCAAGTTTTAACTTTCGGTAATTATCCAGGCTTGCTTTATCACATCCCTGTGTGGTCACACTTTTTAGTGCAGTTGCTACGCTTTGGGATAAACCTTCGGAGTATTGCAGGAGGGTATCTGAAATCTCAAGCTGCTTGTTTTTCTGTTGCTCCAGAATAATGGCATTAATAGCATAAAAAGACAGAAGCACCAGAAAGGTTGAAATGAGCGCTAGCGCAATGATCTTTTTCATTTTTCTGCGTCCCTTCTGCCTCCTGATTTCTCGAATCTTAACACAGGCAGTAAAAGGCACAAGCCTGGTAATAACGGTAGGTTACTTTACGCGATGGTGTTTTGTTTCGCGATGGCGCTATCACTTTTCCTGTTGTCCCGGGGCTCGCGGGTGAGATATCAGCTATGCTGTATTCATCTTCATAAGCGGCGCTGAGTTAGCCTAATCCTCTAATTCAACAAAACTAAATGCTTGTTTTTTCTTTTTTTAAGGAAAAATCGTGCGCAACGCTTTTATCCCAATCCTGAGTGCAGTATTCCTCTTTCTGGCGGGGATGCTGATTATAAACTGGCAGCTGTGGCACATGGCGACGGTAAACGCTGCCGGGGCAGCCAAATCCAGCGCCCTTAAAATAGATACCATCCTTAATGAAGCGGTGAGTGCAGCTGATACTGCTCAACGTGTTGCAGCGCAGGGTTGTACCAGCGGTGGGCAACTGGAGTTAGGCACTGAGGCTGCGCTTAAACCCCATCTGCGTGCAATTATGATCCAGCAGGGCGGTACTATTATGTGTACCTCTTTGCCGGGCAATGGGGTGTTAATTATTCATCCTATGACCTTACCGGACGAAAAATTAATGCTGCTGCCCGGGAACCGATTAATTAATGGTATCCCGGTGCTTGTTTTTCAGCGTCCGATACCTGGCGGACGGGTCATGATTAGCGTTAGCGATGCGCATTTACGTGACGTGATCGCGGGGACGTCCGAAAACCTTGCGCTGGTGGTGAATCAACAGCGGCTTGAGCGCGCGGGTGATGTTAGCCCGCTACCGTCATCGCATTCATCGACAATGCTTGCGCCATCTGCGCGCTTTCCCTTCAGCATGGCCTGGCAGGCACCGGTTTTCTTCAACATAACGCGACTGGTCCAGCAGGGGTGGAGCCTTATGCTGTTAGTCTTTTTCCTCTCCGTCGCGGTGGGTATTTTGTGGCGTCGCTATATGGGTAAAAGCACATCCTTTGAAGAGGACCTGCGTAAAGCCATCATCAAAGGCGATATTGTTCCTTTCTATCAACCGATTATGAATGGAAAGACCGGTGGGCTATACGGTGTCGAGGTGCTGGCCAGGTGGAAACACCCGAAATCAGGCTATATTCCCCCAGACGTATTTATCCCTATTGCTGAACGCAGTGGTTTAATTATTCCGCTGACGAAAGGGTTGATGGAAAAAGTGGTCAGCCAGCTAAAACCGCTGTTACCTAAATTACCGGATGGATTTCATATTGGGGTGAATATTAGCGCCCGGCATATCAATTCCCCGACATTTATCGGGGACTGCAACACCTTTGGCCAGGGATTCAAGGGGAAAAAGATCAAGCTGGTTCTGGAAGTGACAGAGCGGGAGCCCTTGCTTGATAACCCTGAACTTATCGAAAATCTTAATACGCTGCATAATTCGGGGTTTGTGATTGCCCTGGACGATTTTGGTACCGGTTATTCAGGACTTTCATGCCTTGATGCGCTGGCCATTGACTACATCAAAATCGATAAAAGTTTTGTCAGCCGGGTATCGGAACAGAAAGATTCGACCATTCTGCTGGACTGTGTCATTGAGATAGCGAAGAAAATGTCGTTAAGCATTGTGGCGGAAGGCGTTGAAACAAAAGAGCAGTTAGAGTATCTGAACCGCAACCAAATCAACCTGTTGCAAGGGTACTATTTCGGTAAACCCGTTTCGTATGTTGAGTTCATTAAATTTCTGCTCTCGAAACCCAAAGAGGAGATCAGGGTGTATGAGGAAGAAAAAGTCTGAACGCCGGGCGGAGTTTAGCCCGGGCGTTGGCGGCTCAGAACCACTCAAACCTGGCAGACAGCAACAGAAGTAGCGTGCTGGCAGAAACAAGGTTAAGGTAAATCACAAACTTGCTTGATACATTCATGTTATCAAAGACATTCCATTGTGCACAGGTCGCTAAGGATAGCGCCAAACTCCGAGAGAATAAACGGTTAACCGCATTGGTTTTGCGCAGGCCAGTCAGAGAAGGGGTGTGCTGAACGCAAAAAAAAAGCCCACTCAAAAGTGGGCAAGAAATACTGGAAGCAATGTGAGCAATGTCGTACTGAATACCTGAGTGTTTTGCTCAACTATTCAGTATTGAGAAAGATAATCTTTCTCAACAAAAGATGCAACCCCGCGTTTATTGTGTGTTTGCCAGAAGAGATGTTACCCCTCGTCTTGTGGCTGGCATGTAAAGAAGGGTTTACCCACCAAAATGCCATTCGTGATGCTTATCACAAATTTCCTTTCTCTCATCCTGTGCTATCCTTTTCCGTGTCGTTGATTTAATGACAAAAAATCATACAGAGAGGAAAGCTATGGGAATCATATCCTGGATTATCTTTGGGCTGATTGCGGGGATTCTGGCGAAGTGGATCATGCCAGGCAAAGATGGCGGTGGTTTTATCGTAACCATAGTCCTGGGGATAGTGGGCGCGGTCGTTGGGGGTTGGATCAGCACCTTCTTCGGTTTTGGTAAAGTTGATGGTTTCAATTTTGGCAGCTTTGCCGTTGCGGTGATTGGCGCGCTGGTTGTTCTGTTTATCTACAGAAAAGTCAAAAGCTAAAGCTGACATGCGTTAAAAAAGGCTGCCTACTGGCGGCCTTTTTACTGTGCGGCATTACCACCAGCCAAAGTGTGTCCCGGCGACGGCCATGATGGCGATGATCAACATAATGATGGTTGTTTTTCTCATTTAAGCCCCCGGCGCGGCATAACCGCCGACGAAAAACCATGCTAAAAAAACCACTGCCGTTATAAAAATAACGACCGGGAAGAGTATTCCAATTCTCATACCATCACCTGTCTCGGTTTACATAACGCCGTAGAGTGTACGGGCTTAATCCATAGTGAGAAAGCGAGTTTTGCTTTTTCCTTTTTTATCCTGGTACATCTCGACGTCTGCGGCGCGCAGTGCGCTGTCGGCATCCGTGCTACTGGGGTCAACTTCCACCACGCCAAGACTGGCGCCAGGATAAACAATATGGACGTCTCCCAACCAGTATTCTCCGGCTATCCTGGCGCCGATACGGGATTTGAGTATGTTTATCTGCGCGTGATCGCTTTCACCTTTGCTCAGACAGGCAACCAGAAATTCATCACCACCCAGTCGGCCGATGATTTCGTCCTGGGACTGTTTCTGAGTCAGCCTTTTTCCCACCTCAACCAAGAATTGATCGCCCGTTTCATGGCCGTAACGGTCATTAATGAGTTTAAAGTTATCCAGGTCGATAAAGGCGATAATGGCGGTGCGATTAAGATGACGCGCCAGCGAAAACAGGGTTGTGAGGTTTTCAAAAATAGCACGACGATTAGGTAAGCCGGTGAGGGCGTCCGTATACGAGTGTGCAATCAGGGCCGCATTGGCTTCACGCAGCTGAGCGACCAGGGACTCTTTCTGAATGTACTGGGCAATCAACCCGGCAAACAATCTCAGCACCTGCTCGCCGCGATCGCTGAGCTGTTTTTTCTGGGTGCTGGTTGCACACAATGTGCCGTAAAGCGAACCGTCAGCCAGATGGATGGGAATACTCATGTAAGTGGTGATGCCAAGGGCTTTTGCGGCATCACAGTCCGCCCAGCGTTCGGCCACGTCGTTACTGAAAATCGTATCGCTATCAATCGCGCGCTTGCACAGCGTGTCTCCCCAGGGAACGCTCAGCCCCTCCGGGATCTGCATCTGCTTGCTGTTACGGGCATACAAAATATGCTGCAATCGCGCGCTGATATCGACCTTCGTCAGATAGGTCGACTCCATTTCGGTCACGATCTCCAGCATTTCCAGTAACTGACGTACCAGACTTTCCAGGGATTGTTCCGTGGCGAGAGTTTCTGAAACACGGGCAAGGATGATATCTGACATGACGTAGGTAGACTCCCATGCAGAAGACGTCTGCATCTGCATGTTATGCTGAAATTTTCGGCTCCAGCCATAGTAAAACATGAATATACGAAATTTAATATATATCTGATGGGAGACGGTGACGGGAAAAAGGGCGAAAAAAAAGCCCCGTTGTTGAGACCGGGGCAAAGACATCTTGATTACGGAATGATGTTCTCTGGTCATATCGAGAACCAGCACACTATAAAGTTGAAAAGTGCAGGTTTAATGGAGAAATCATGGAGAAAGTAGCGCCAGTTGATTAGGCTAAGGTTTCGTAAATAAAAAAAGGATAAAGAATGAGATATCTGTTACTTGCGCTGATGCTGCCGCTTGCGGCCTGCTCAACAGCAACGCCACCAGACGCCCCAAAACCGCCGCAGACGGGGATGGCTAATCCTGCCTCGGTTTACTGCCTGCAAAAAGGGGGAGAGCAGGTTCCGGTGCAAAGCCCACAAGGGGTACGCACGGAGTGCAAATTACCGGGCGGCGAAGTGATTGATGAATGGGATCTGTATCGTCGCGACCACCCGCAACCTGCCAGGTGACAGCAGTATAAGGACTGAGATACACTTCTCTTTAGGATTATTCTTACCTAACAATACTCACTGCGAGAGAAGTATGTTTCAGTTAAAACCGGGCAGCCTGGCCATGATCATTGGCGCGCGCACCACCGCTGGTCGTCGTAATATCGGTAAATCTGTTGAGCTGTTTGGTCTGTGCCAGCCTGGCTTACGTTTTGTGAATCCGGTAAACGGCGTAATGACCCAGTTGCCGGCGACAGCAGACCGAGCGCTTTGGCTGGTGACGGGTGATGTCTACGCTTTCGACAATCAGCATGGTTTTGCGTTCGTGCGCCCCGAACACCTGATGCCACTTCAGCCTGACGAAGCGCCGCAAACCCATAGCGAGCTGGCAATCAGCTGATTTTCAGATGGCGCAGCCAGTCGGCTAACACCAGGGCGTGATTCTGTTCAGTATTTTTAGCGCCATACAGCAGCGTGACGGTCTGTTTTTTTGCCCGTTCGGCAAGGCGAAGTCCTTCGTCCTGATGCTGCGCCAGCTCTTCCCGATACGCCTGGCTGAAGGCAGCAAAATCAATGCTCTCGCTGTGAAATGCTTTGCGCAGCTCGCTGGATGGCGTCAACGTTTTACACCATTCATCGCAGGAGATGTCTGTTTTTTTGATCCCGCGAGGCCATAATCTGTCTACCAGAACCCGATAACCGTCCTCTGAACTTGCCTCGGCGTAAACACGTTTGCATTGAATCATCGTCTCTCTCCATGATGTGTAGGCCTACACACTATAGCACTCTGGTTTTTACCAACTAATTTTAAGGTATTGTGATTATTGCAAAAGATCGGTAGTCTGAGGTTCCTTATGTTATCTGATAATACTCTGGCATAAGGAACCTCTCATGGAACACTCCCCGGTTAAAACCACGCTACGTATTGCCCTGGTCGGCGACTACAATCCCGACGTGATTGCGCATCAGGCGATCCCGCTGGCAATTGATGACGCTGCCGCTGTACTTGAACTCACCGCCGATTACGACTGGCTTGCCACAACGGATTTAACCAGTCCGGAAGACCTGGTGGGCTACGATGCCATCTGGCTGGTACCTGCAAGCCCGTATAAAAATGCTGAAGCCGCCTTTATTGCCGCGCGTTATGCACGTGAAAACAGCGTGCCTTTCCTCGGGACATGCGGTGGATTCCAGCACGCGCTAATTGAGTATGCCCGCAACGTCCTGGGTTGGGATGACGCCGGACATGCGGAAACCGATACCGAAGGTACGATGGTGATTGCACCATTAACCTGCTCGCTGGTGGAAAAAACCGACGCCATCGAACTACGCAACAATACACTTATTGCAAAAGCCTACGGTAAACCTGAGATTGAAGAAGGGTATCACTGCAACTACGGTGTCTCGCCAGAATTCGCCCAGGAGCTTGAAAGTGGCGATATGCGCGTCACGGGCTGGGACGAACAGGGCGAAATTCGCGCGGCAGAGCTGGTCACGCATCCGTTCTTCGTGATCACCCTGTTCCAGCACGAACGCGCGGCGCTGGATGGCCGCCCTGTGGTGCTGGCGCAGGCCATGCTGCGCGCAGCGCGTGGATAAATAAGGCAGACCTCCCGGTCTGCCTTGTGCTTAGCGGGGCGTGATTTCCCGATCGCGCCCGGCAAGTACGCCGCATCCGGCCATCACGATGGAGGCGAGCGCACAGGCCATCAAGGGAATTCGCCAGTCGCCCGCCGAATCGTGAATTTTCCCCATCAGCGGCGGGCCGCACGCTGCCAGCAGATAACCAATCGACTGTGCCATCCCCGACAATGCCGCTGCCTGGTGCGCCGAGCTGGCGCGCAGGCCGATAAACGTCAGGCCGAGGATCATTGTGGCTCCTGAGCCAAAGCCAAATATCACTGTCCATATGAGGGCAAGTCCGGGCGCAAACCAGAAACCCGCCGCGCTGACAGCGCACATCAACGCCACGCATCCTGCGATCCCACGCTGATCTTTCAGACGGGGGAGGATCAGCGGCACGGCCAGCCCCGGCACTGCGGTGGCAAGCTGCAACACGCCATGCATGGAGCCTGCCTGCGTTTCGCTGTAGCCGTGACTTTGCAAAATGGCAGGCAGCCAGCCAATAATCACATAATAAATCAGTGAGTTGATACCAAGGAATGAGGTTACCTGCCAGGCGAGGGCAGAGCGCCAGATCGCGCGGTTTTGCAGAGCCCCCGCGCCGGTCACCGTGGCGACGGGAGTGCGTTGCCACTGCGGCAGCCAGAGCAGCAAGGCCACCAACGGGAAGGTCATCAGCATGAGTAATGCGCCGTGCCAGCCTGCGTCTCCCAGAGCCAGGGGAACAATCAGCGCTGAGCCAAGTGCTGCCGATGCGCCCATGGTCAGGGAGTAAGCGCCGGTTAATCTGGCGACCTGGCCGGGGAAATCACGTTTGATAAGCCCGGGCAGTAGCACGTTTCCAAGCGCAATACCGCAACCAATAATCGCGGTGCCGGTAAACAGCAGGGCAGCAGAAGGCAAAGAGCGAATGCCAATACCCGCACAAATGAGCAGCAGGGAGATAAAGAGACTCCGCTCCATACCAATACGCCGGGCAAGACCCGCAGCCAGCGGGGAGATTAACGCAAACGCCAGCAGCGGGAGGGTGGTGAGCAGGCCGGTTTGTGCGGTGCTCAGCCCGTAATCATGGCGAATAGTGTCAAGCAAGGGGGCCGCGCCGGTAAAGGTCACGCGCAGCGTGGTGGCAATCATCAGGATACCTGCGATCAGCAGTGCTCCCTGTTTCCCTGAAGGTCGAATTTCAGCAGTCGTCATTATTTTCTCTAACGTTGAGGCGAGGGCACACGATACCGATTTTTATGCGGGTTGAAATCAAGCTAAAATGACAGTTTATCGCTAATATCGGACAACTTAATGATCGGCCTGGGACTTGATGGTTACGACCCTGACAGCCAGCATGATGCTGCGGTGGCGTTTCGAATCCGTGTGGTAGCAGAAGAACAACACATACCGCGACACCAGCACCGCAAAGGGCAGCTGATTCTGGCGTTAGGTGGTGCAATTACCTGCGAAGTTGAAAACGCCATGCTGATGGTACCACCGCAATATGCCGTGTGGATCCCGGGCCAGGTTCCCCACAGCAATAAAGCCACGCCAAGCGCCCAGCTCTGTTTTTTGTTTATCGAACCCGGCGCGGTCAGCCTGCCGGACCGCTGCAGCACGCTCAAGATATCACCGCTGGTGCGGGAGCTTATTCTGTCCCTTGCGTCCAGAACCCGCGAAGAACTTCAGCTGCCGGCCACCTCAAGGCTCGTCGAGGTGCTGTTTGACGAACTATTGCAACAGCCGCAGGAACACCTGCAACTGCCGGTATCACCGCATCCTAAAATCCGCTTTATGAGTGAACGAATGGCCGAGGAGCCCGCCGAATGGCAGACCCTGGCGCAATGGGCACACCATTTTGCGATGAGCGAACGCAACCTGGCGCGGCTGGTGGTAAAAGAAACCGGGCTGAGCTTTCGACGCTGGCGGCATCAGCTACAGCTTATTGTGGCGCTACAGCTGCTGATTAGCGGGCGTTCCGTGCAACAGGTGGCGCAGTCGCTTGGCTATGACTCCACCACCGCGTTTATCACGATGTTCAGAAAAGGGTTAGGGCAAACACCTGCCCGCTATGTGGCGGGGCTTTCTAGGACTTCCCAATAAACAGTGACACCAGGCCTGCGGCAATCAGCGGGCCAACCGGCACGCCGCGGAACAGAGCCACGCCCAGGACGGTACCCACCAGAAGCCCGGCTACCAGCGATGGCTGGGAACTCATCAGCGTTACCCCGCGCCCGCCAAGCCAGGAGACAAAAATACCGACGGCAATGGCGACCAGCGATTTCCAGTTCACAAACGAATGCAGCAGCGTCGACGCCGGAAGCGTGCCGCTGGCAATCGGCGCCATCACCCCAATCGTCAGAATGATAATCCCGACCGTCAGGCCTTGTTTCTCAATCCAGGGGAAAAAGGTATTTAGCGGGGTGACGCGCACGATAATAAGCACCAGTATTGAGACGGCAACCGTGGTGTTATGGCTAACAAAGCCCAGTGCAGCGAGCCCCATAAGAATTAACAGGGTAGGGTCGAACATGTGTCATCCTTGCCAAAAAAAAGTAAGCCTGCTTACTTTACGCGTAAAAATTCCGACAAACAGCCTTTATAAAAAGATCTTATCGCTGTCATGTCTCTGTCATTTGCGGAGGATAAAAAAGTACCAGTCACAGCAAAAGGGTATGCATGATGAACGATCAAATGTTTATCGAAACGCTGATTATCTCGTCTTCATTTTTTACCATTGCAATCATTCTGGTGGCGTCAGTTATTTTTCTGGAAAAACATGGCTGACTGATTCGCCAGCCGCAGTCGTTATATTTTCCGAAAAGCAACCAGCTCAGGCCGCGCAATGCGCAGGTAATCCTGGGTATTCATAATCACGGATTTCTCCAGTAAACCCGCGTTGAAGGCGATTTCGTCAAAACGCTCAAACAGCAGCGGGTCGGCGACCAGCGTCAGATCCGGGTGGAAGCTAAAAGGCGGTATAGCGCCAAAGACGCAGGCTGTCAGATTATCCACTTCCGCCGGGCTGGCAAGAGATGCTTTAAGCCCGCCAAAATGACTGGCAAGTTGGCTGAGGTCGGCCTGCTGATCGGCGGCCAGGATCGCCAGCACGTGCTTTTTAATACCGTTTCCCTTCACTTTACAGACCAGCGCTTTTGCACCCTGTCCAAGATCGGTACCGCGGATCTCGCTTACTGCTTCGCATTTTCCCACCGCATCATGTTCCACCACGCGAAACTGCGCCTGTTGCTGGGTTAATAATGCGATAAGTTGCTGGTGGGTATCAGTACCTTTTACTTCATCAGACATCGCGTTTTACCTGTTTTATGCCAATCGCAGCGTTGTACATTAACACAGATTTTTTCGCTGGTGCGTACCTCAGAATTGGCGGTTATATACGCAGAGTGACAAAAGTTGAAATTCATTTTGTTATTATCAATCTCCGGTATTATCACAGGAGTGGTGAAGTAATGAACAGGAAATACAAGGAGATAGACGCAATTATTCGGGGGCTGAATCGCGCGACCGATGCCCATTTTAAATGGCTGGTGAAGGTGCTACGTTTTGTGGCCAGCCGTGATGTTGACCTGCCAGAAATCACCTGCGGTGAAGCACATAATCACTGCGAATTCGGAGGCTGGCTAAATGAACAGCTCGCCGCGGAAGGTGTGGACAGAAATTACCTTCTCGATATTAATAAAAAACATATCGCGGTGCATCAGGCCTGTCGTCAGCTTATTACGGATCTGGAATATTCGTCGCAACGGCAGCGTAATTTCGATCGGTTTGAAACTGCGCTACTGGAGTTCACCGATTCGCTGACGCGCTATAAAGTGCATTTGCTGCAATTGCGAACCAGCTACGATGCGCTGACAGGGCAGCCCCTGCGCCGTATTCTGGACGAGTCTTTTGACAGTATGAATGCTCAGTACAGTGAGAATGGGTTATATCTGATGCTGCTCGACGTCGATCATTTTAAAAAGATAAATGATACCCACGGCCACCTGGCAGGTGACACGGTGCTGCGATCGCTGGCGATTAATCTGGAAGACAATATTCGCCGCGATGAGTCCGTTTATCGCTATGGGGGCGAAGAGTTTATTATTCTGCTTAAGGCCGAAAACGATCGTGCAGCAACCATCGCGGCAGAACGCCTTCGCCGGGCGATTGCCGCAGTGGAAACCGTGGCGGGCGAGCACCGTATTCGCATTACATTCTCAGCGGGTTTAACGCGTGTTCATCGGGATGAATCGCTGCGGGAAGTGCTGGAGCGTGCGGATATGGCTCTGTATAAAGGCAAAAAGAGCGGCCGCAACTGCACCATTCTGATTAACAGGCGGCAGGATTGTCTTAATGTGAGCGAATAAAGAAAACAGCCAGCGATGTCGCTGGCTGTTGGATTATGCGTTGCTGGTTGTGCTTTGTTTGTGGAAAAGCTCCCTGAACACCGGGTAGATATCATCCTGATCGCGGATGTGCTGCATGGCAAAATTATCAAACATCGACTGTAAGTGTTCATATTCACGCCACAGCGTCTGGTGGGCGCGACGGGTAATTTCGATATAGCTGTAGTACCGCACTACAGGCAGAATTTTCTTCGCCAGAATTTCATGACACAGCGGCGAGTCATCTGCCCAGTTATCGCCATCGGACGCCTGCGCCGCATAAATGTTCCACTGCGCCGGGTCATAGCGTTCTTTCACGACTTCATCCATCAGTTTCAGGGCGCTTGATACAATTGTGCCCCCGGTTTCCTGCGAGTAGAAGAACTCGTGCTCATCTACCTCTTTTGCCTGCGTATGGTGGCGAATATAAACCACTTCCACGTTCTTATAGGTTCTGCTCAGGAACAGATAGAGCAGGATATAAAAACGTTTAGCCATGTCCTTCGTGGCTTGATCCATTGAGCCTGAAACGTCCATCAGACAGAACATCACCGCCTGGCTGGACGGCTCCGGGCGCTTCTCATAGTTCTTGTACCGCAGGTCAAAGGTGTCGATAAACGGCACCCGGTCGATCTTCGCACGTAATTCGGCAATCTCTTTACGCAGGCGTTCCTCTTCCAGAAGTTGCGCGGGTTCTGTGTTCTCAACCACTTTCAGGCTGGTTTCCAGTTCGCGCAGTTCACGACGTTTCCCTGCCGTCATCGCCGTACGCCGCGCCAGTGAGTTCTGCAATGAACGCACGACGCTGATATTGGCAGGCACACCGTTGGCGGTGTACCCCGCACGATGGGTTTTATACTCGTTCAATTGACGGTGCTGGTTCTTTTTCAGATTCGGCAACGCCAAATCTTCAAAGAGTAGATCGAGATACTCATCTTTCGAAATCTGGAAAACAAATTCATCCTGTCCTTCACCGTCCTGGCTGGCCTGTCCCTGACCGCTTCCCGAACCACCACCACCACCTTGCGGGCGTTCAATTCTGTCGTTCTGAACGAAGTGGTCATTACCTGGATGGACACGATGGCGCAGGCCACCGCGTCCCTGATGGAACATCGGTTCGCTAATGTCATCCGTCGGGATAGAAACGGATTCACCGCTATCGACGTCAGTCACCGAACGCTTGTTGATGGCTTCGGAGATCGACTGTTTAATTTGCGCTTTATAACGGCGCAAGAACCGCTGGCGATTCACCGTGCTCTTGTTTTTGCCGTTAAGACGCCGGTCAATAAACCAGGTCATATACCCCCCGTACTGCATTTGCCAACTTGCAGTGTCCTGAAATGCCGGACATTTTTTGTATGCCCGGTAGGCGCAGGCGCCACCGGGCACTTGTGTTAAGACGATTTGCGTACGCGCAGATACCATTCACACAGCAGGCGAACCTGTTTGCGGGTATAGCCTTTCTCCATCATACGGTCGACAAAGTCGTCGTGTTTTTTCTGCTCATCGGTTGAGGTTTTGGCGTTAAACGAAATGACCGGCAACAGCTCTTCGGTATTAGAGAACATTTTCTTCTCAATAACCGTGCGCAGTTTTTCATAGCTGGTCCAGTTCGGATTCCGCCCACTGTTGTGTGCTCTTGCACGCAGCACGAAGTTGACTATCTCATTGCGGAAATCTTTCGGGTTGCTGATGCCCGCCGGCTTCTCGATTTTTTCCAGTTCAGCGTTCAGGGATTCACGGTCAAACAACTGGCCGGTATCCGGATCGCGATACTCCTGATCCTGGATCCAGAAGTCAGCATAGGTCACATAACGGTCGAAAATGTTCTGACCGTATTCCGAGTAAGATTCCAGATAAGCCGTCTGGATCTCTTTGCCAATGAACTCGGCGTATTTCGGGATCAGATAGCCTTTAAGGAACTCAAGGTAACGTTCAGCTTGCTCTTGTGGGAACTGTTCACGTTCAATCTGCTGTTCCAGCACATAGAACAGATGAACCGGGTTCGCTGCCACTTCAGCATGGTCGAAGTTAAACACGCGGGAGAGGATCTTAAACGCGAAACGCGTGGACAGACCGTTCATCCCTTCGTCGACCCCGGCGTAGTCCCGGTATTCCTGGTACGACTTCGCTTTTGGGTCGGTGTCTTTCAGGCTTTCGCCATCATAGACACGCATTTTCGAGTAAATGCTGGAGTTTTCCGGTTCTTTCAGGCGCGACAGGATAGAGAAGCGCGACAGCGTTTCCAGCGTCCCCGGGGCGCAAGGTGCATGAACCAGCTCACTGTGGTTGAGCAGTTTTTCGTAAATTTTGATTTCTTCAGAGATCCGCAGGCAATAAGGCACTTTGACGATGTACACACGGTCAAGGAACGCCTCATTGTTTTTGTTATTACGGAAAGTGACCCATTCGGATTCGTTCGAGTGAGCCAGGATAATCCCGTTGAACGGCAGGGCGGAAATACCTTCTGTCCCGTTGTAGTTCCCTTCCTGGGTTGCGGTCAGCAGCGGATGCAGCACTTTGATCGGTGCTTTAAACATCTCGACGAATTCCATAATCCCCTGGTTCGAACGGCACAGCGCACCAGAATAGCCATAGGCATCCGGGTCGTTTTGCGCGTGATGTTCCAGCTTACGGATATCGACTTTACCCACCAGAGCTGAAATATCCTGGTTGTTCTCATCACCCGGTTCCGTTTTGGCGATGGCAATCTGTTCCAGAATGGACGGCCATACTTTGACGACGCGGAATTTGGTGATATCCCCACCAAACTCATGCAGACGTTTTGCGGCCCACGGAGACATGATGGTGCCGAGATAGCGGTGCGGGATGCCAAACTCTTTATCCAGAATCTGCGCATCTTCCTGCGGGTTGAACAGGCACAGCGGATGGTCGTTAACCGGGCTGCGTTCACCGTTGGCGCTCAGCACATAAATAGGTACGCGCTGCATCAGCGCTTTAAGACGTTCGGCAAGCGATGATTTACCGCCACCCACAGGGCCTAATAAATAGAGGATCTGTTTCTTCTCTTCCAGACCCTGAGCCGCATGTTTCAGATAGGAGACGATTTGTTCAATGGCATCTTCCATACCATAGAACTCTTCAAACGCCGGGTATCGGGCGACCACCCGATTCGAAAATAGACGGGAAAGCCGTGGCTCCAGTGCAGTATCAACCATGTTTGGCTCACCAATAGCCATCAATAGCCGTTCTGCCGCATTGGCATAGGCACTGCGATCTTGCCGACAGATGGTAAGAAACTCCTGCAGTGTGAACTCTTCGTCCTTGGCAGCTTCATAGCGCTGGCGATAGTGATCGAATATATTCATGGCATGCCGTCCTTTCGTTTTTTAGCACATGATAAGAGCCGTTCGTATGAGTAGTGGAGGCTCCCGGAAGAGAATTTCTCGCACCGTAATGCCAGAGCAGCAACCTGTGTGCCAGGTCGGTCGCCAGGGATCACAGGGCGCTCAGGAATTTCTCCTCTTAAATTAAAGCGTAGATGGCATTTGCAAAACTTGCATGTTGGGAAAATCTAATTTCAATGACATATCAATAACTCATCCAAAAATTTCCGCCTTTGTTATAAGGCATTTTTGCGCTTTTCATCTTGTCGTCACATAAATGAAAGCGGGCGGTCATTTGAAAAATGGAAAATACCGGGTTTATCAAACTCATTAGCAGGCAAAAAACTTTGGGTTGTAGGGGAAGGGCGGTTACACTTCACCCGCTGATTATTTGACTACAGGAAAGAATGGATTGTGACCAAACTCAAACTTCTGGCATTAGGCGTACTTGCCGCCACTTCAGTTAGCGCCGCACAGGCAGAGGATCAGTGGACTGTTGGTGCTGGCGTAGGCGTGATTAACAGCCCATACAAACAGTATGACCGCGAGATTTATCCGGTTCCGGTTGTGACCTATGAAGGCGATAACTTCTGGTTCCGCGGCCTGGGCGGCGGCTACTATTTGTGGAACGATAATGCCGACAAACTCTCTGTCATGGCGTACTACGATCCGAAGCACTTCAAACCAGGCGATAGCGATAACAACCAACTGCGCCGCCTCGACAAACGTAAAAGCTCCATGATGGCCGGGCTTTCATACGTGCATAACACCCAGTATGGTTTCCTGCGTACAGCGCTGGCAGGCGATACGCTGGATAATAGCAACGGCTTTATCTGGGATCTGGCCTGGCTGTACCGCTATACCAACGGTGGGCTGACCCTGACGCCTGGTATCGGCGTGCAATACAGCAGCGAGAACTACAACGACTACTATTATGGCGTGTCCAAAAACGAGTCTCGTCGTAGCGGCCTGAAAACCTACGGTGCTGATGACGGCTGGGATCCGTACCTGGAACTCACCGCAAGCTATAACTTCCTCGGCGACTGGAGCGTATTCGGCACTGGCCGCTATGTGCGCCTGAGCGATGAAGTTAAAGATAGCCCGATGGTCGACAAATCCTGGTCCGGTATCTTCTCAGTCGGTGTGAGCTACAAATTCTGATTGTGCATTTTCACAGTGCAATCTATGCATCATAACGGGGCGCTTGCGCCCCGTTTGCTTTACGGTGGTGCAGATAACAGGAGAGTGATATGAGCGCAAAAACGGTGACATTTTCCGATGCACATACCCTTCCGGCAATCGGGCAGGGCACCTGGTATATGGGCGAAAAGGCAAGCCTGCGTAAAACCGAAGCGGATGCGCTGCGAGCGGGCATCGACCTTGGACTCACGTTGATTGATACCGCAGAGATGTATGCTGAAGGCGGGGCTGAAGAGGTTGTCGGCGAAGCAATCAAAGGCCTGCGCGATAACGTGTATCTGGTGTCTAAAGTCTATCCGTGGAATGCCGGAGGGCAGAAGGGGATGGCGGCATGTGAAGCCAGCCTGCAACGACTTGGCACCGAACGCATCGACCTGTATCTGCTGCACTGGCGAGGCGGATTTAGCCTGGAATACACGATTGCACTGATGGAGAAACTCCAGCGGCAGGGAAAAATTGGCCGCTGGGGCGTGTCGAATCTGGATTATGACGACATGCAGGAGTTGTGGCGCGAAGAGGGCGGCGCTGCCTGTGCCACTAATCAGGTGCTGTATCACCTTGCTTCACGCGGAATTGAATATGATTTACTGCCCTGGTCTCAGCAACAGGCAATGCCGGTGATGGCTTACTGCCCGTTAGCCCAGGCCGGACGCTTACGCAGCGGGTTAATGAATCATCCGGTGGTTAATGAGATTGCCCGCGACCATCACGCCACCGCCGCACAAATTCTGCTGGCATGGGTGATTAGCCATCAGGGCGTGATTGCGATACCGAAAGCGGCATCAGCGGAGCATGTAAAAGAAAATGCAGGGGCGTTAGACATTACGCTTACCGCGCAGGATCTGCTCAAACTGGAGCGTGCATTCCCGGCACCCGCTCATAAAACGCCATTAGATATGGTTTAACGGTGTGGGGTTTCCTCTCCCCCCAATGGGGAGAGAGGCTGCTCGAGACCATTAGCCTTTAACAATGCTAATGGTCTGCGCCAGACGAGAAGGCTTCTCGGCACTGGCTTTTTGCAGAGGTGAAACGCAGGCGGTTTCGACACACACAAAGGTTTTATAGCCGTCATCCGGCACGTCACCCATGCTCACAGAGAGCGCAGGGCCCGGGTTCCAGCCCACAACGTTGCTGTTGTGGTGATGGATAACCTCAATCCGGCGATTGAGGTTTGCATCGTGGATCACGCTGCACGCTTCCGGGTGCAGATAAACACGGTCTGTACGATCCGGGAATGTCTGCACGCCATCGCTCAGTTTCCCTTCTCTCGCGTTGTCGACTTTGTCGATAAAGGTATCGCCAAGTCCGCTGACTTTTACTGCGCTGATGTCACCCACGTTGAAATAGGTGTGCAGGGCAGAAGATGTTTCGAACTCACCGTGGGCTTCCAGCTCAATTTCACAGGTTTTACCCAATTTGAAGCGCGCATACAGCGTGAAGTCGTGTGGCCAGAGTTTGCGGGTGTCATCGTTGCTGTGCAGCTCAAAGGTCAATACCGCACCGTTGTCATCTACATTGTGCGCTTTCAGCGTCCACTGCTGATTGCGTGCAAAACCGTGAGCCGGCAGGCCTTGTTCAGCGGCAGGGCCAAACCAAGGCCAGCAGATCGGTACGCCACCACGGATCGCAGCGCCTTTTTTAAACGAGGTAATATCGCTCAGCCACAGACCTTCTGCTTCACCTTCTGGTTTCCAGGAGAGCAGATGAGCACCGTTGAGCGCAACTGACGCTTTAACGCGTGGGTGATCAACAACGATAATATCGGCATCATCGATTTTGCGGTGGGAGAGCACAGGGGTAAGTTGTTCGACTACCGGAAGTGCAAAAATTTTATTAATCATTACGCAATCCTCTGTCTTTAAAGCAATAAAAAAGGCGACCGAAGTCGCCTTTTTGGATCAGTTTCTCATCTCAACTTATTTGGAGATGTGAGCGATCAGGTCCAGTACTTTGTTAGAGTAGCCGGTTTCGTTGTCGTACCAGGATACCAGTTTAACGAAGTTGTCGTTCAGTGCGATACCAGCTTTAGCATCGAACACAGAGGTGCAAATTTCGCCGTTGAAATCGGTAGAAACAACGTCGTCTTCGGTGTAACCCAGAACGCCTTTCATTGCGCCTTCGGAAGCAGCTTTGATTGCTTTCTTAATTTCTTCATAAGAAGCAGCTTTTTCCAGACGAACGGTCAGGTCAACTACGGAAACGTTAGGAGTTGGAACGCGGAACGCCATACCAGTCAGTTTACCGTTCAGCTCTGGCAGTACAACGCCTACAGCTTTAGCAGCACCGGTAGAAGATGGGATGATGTTCTGAGCTGCGCCACGGCCGCCGCGCCAGTCTTTGTGAGACGGGCCATCAACGGTTTTCTGAGTAGCGGTAGTTGCGTGAACGGTGGTCATCAGGCCTTCAACGATACCGAAGTTGTCGTTGATAACTTTAGCCAGTGGAGCCAGACAGTTGGTGGTGCAGGATGCGTTAGAAACGATGTCCTGGCCAGCATATTTTTCGAAGTTAGCACCACGTACGAACATTGGGGTGTTGTCTTTGGATGGACCAGTCAGAACAACTTTTTTCGCACCAGCGGTGATGTGTTTACGCGCGGTTTCGTCGGTCAGGAAGATACCGGTAGCTTCAGCTACAACGTCAACACCGATTTCGTTCCATTTCAGGTTAGCTGGGTCTTTCTCAGCAGTAACGCGGATGGTTTTGCCGTTAACAACCAGGTGGCCGTCTTTCACTTCAACGGTGCCGTCGAAACGACCGTGAGTTGAGTCGTACTTCAGCATGTACGCCATGTATTCAGCGTCCAGGAGATCGTTGATACCAACGATTTCGATGTCAGAACGTTTCTGAGCAGCACGGAAAACAATACGGCCGATACGGCCAAAACCGTTGATACCTACTTTGATAGTCATATATTCCACCAGCTATTTGTTAGTGAATAAAAGGTTGCGTGTAAAATTACAAAAACCTTACGCAGCGTCAAGCGGAATCGTGTCAATCATTGCGACAAATCAATCCTGTGACTAACGTTTGTGCGACTGACTCGCCTCACTTTCCCTTTGAGCTAGCAACCACATGGGGGCTGCGCCCGGAATTTTAAAGGCCTGCCTGTATAAAAATGTGAAATTGATCACATTTGGCCGACCACCTTTTTGCGACACATAAGTTTAGAACAAAAGTGCACGCGTGGGTGTTAATGTTTTGTTAGAATCTGGGGTAAAGATGCCTGTTTCTACAGCGAGATGTAAGCATATGTCGAACCAACGTAACCCTGATGAACTGAAAAATAACCTGACAGAAATGCAGTTTTACGTGACTCAGAATCACGGGACTGAGCCCCCATTTACCGGGCGCTTGCTGCACAATAAGCGAGACGGTGTCTATCACTGCCTGGTGTGCGATGCGCCACTGTTCAACTCCCAGACTAAATACGATTCTGGCTGCGGTTGGCCGAGCTTTTACGAGCCGGTCAGCGATGACGCGATCCGCTACATTGATGACTCATCACATGGGATGCAACGTATTGAAATTCGTTGTGGTAAATGTGATGCCCACCTGGGGCATGTTTTCCCGGACGGCCCTCAGCCAACGGGCGAACGGTTCTGCGTCAATTCAGCGTCATTAAGCTTCACTGATGACGAAAATGGCGACCAGACTAAAGGCTGAAAAAACGATTCAGCAAATTATTCCTTTGAAAGGGAGACATCATGAATATTGATGACATGATAAGTGGCATGACACCGGAAGTTTATCAGCGTCTGGTGACGGCAGTTGAACTGGGAAAATGGCCTGATGGTGTAGCCCTTACCCCGGATCAAAAAGAGAACAGTTTGCAGCTGGTGATGTTGTGGCAGGCACGTAACAACACCGACGCCCAGCACATGACCATTGACACCCAGGGTCAGATGGTGATGAAGAGCAAGCGCGAACTAAAAGAAGACTTCGGCATTACGCCGAAGCCGATTGCGACGATGAAAATGCAATAACGGTGCGGGTTGATGCCCTCACCCAACCCTCTCCCACGGGGAGAGGGCTTGATGTCTTACTGCTTATGTGGGATCCCCAGCGACTCCGCCAGCTGTTTTGCTAGCAGGTTTTCGTCATCTGCGCCGTACTCCCAGAACATCGCCCCGGCAAGCCCCTTTTCCTTGATGTAGTCCGCTTTGATGGCAACTGAACGTGAGTTCTCGTAAGAGATGGCAAACAGCGCTTTGCCGTCGGCAGAATTTACTGAAAGCCACGGCACTTTTGCCTGATCGTCCCAATGTTCGGTAAAGCGTTTCTGCGGGTCGTTCAGCAGTTTTTTCACGATGTCGTTGTACTTCACGTAGGTGTCTTTGGTCAGGTCGTAACCCAGTGCCTTGAACAAACCTATCTCCTGAGGTCCGAAGTAGGGCTGCGTTACCGGATTTTTTTGCGCATCCGGTTTCGTCCAGTCAATGCCTGGCTCAACCGCACGTTTCGGTACGCGTCCGTAGAAACCAATCCCGAGGTTCATCTGTTTGGGTTTTAACCCTGCTGCAAGATAGTTGTTTACCACGAAATCCACGCTGTATTTATCGGCGGCAGCAACGGTCGGCCAGGCGCTGGAGTTATACAGGTTGGCGTTGAAATACTGCGTGCCGTACGCCATGTCGTAGGTCATCAGGTTGATATAATCGAGCAGCGGGGCGATGGCTTTCACATCCACCCAGCTTTTTGGACTTTCCGCATTAGCGCCTACCGCAATGGTAACCAGCTTTTTATGCCCGAAGGCCTCGCGCATCTCTTTTAGCAGCGCGGTGAAATTATCCCGGTCGGCGGGCGTGCTTGCGACCAGTCCCCACGCGCCGTTCACAGGATACTCCCAGTCGAGATCGATCCCGTCCAGGCCGTATTTGTCGACAATCTCCTGCGCGGAGCGGATAAACACGGCGCGAGTCTCTTTGGTGGCCGCCGCGCCAGAAAAACCGCGAGCCCCCCAGCCACCGACGGAAAGCAACACTTTCAGATTGGGGTTCTGTTTACGCAGGACAGGGATCAACGCCAGATCAGAGGCCACTTTGGGCGATAACCAGATTTGATGAAGTTTTGCCGGATCTCTGAGTGCAGCGTTGGTTTCATCTTTCTCATCGTTATAGACCAGGCCAAACGAGTAGTTCAGGTGTGTTATCTGACGAACGTCGAGCTTATTGATATCCCCGCCCGGGCCGGCGGTAACATCGCCACCTCCGTTAAAGTAGCCCACGGACATCAGGGTATTGGCGGAGGCAACTGACGCGCAAAGCAAGGGTAATGCTGCCAGCAATGGCATACGTTTCATATAAGTTCCTCTTTGACCTAATAAAAGTATCCCCGTCATACTTCAAGCTGCAGGTGCGTTGGCTGCACTCGTTCACCCCAGTCACTTACTTATGTAAGCTCCTGGGCTTCACTCCTTTGCCGCCTTCCTGCAACTCGAATTATTTAGGGGATAACCACGCCACGGAAAAGGCGTGGCGAAAAAACAACCTGAAGAGAATAGCATTGCCGCTGCGCTTGTGATGCGAGGGAGTTCACTTTATGGGAGATCGGAGAGGGGATTGCCGGGTGGCGCTGCGCTTACCCGGCCTACAAAACCAGAGAAAGTAGGCCGGGTAAGGCGAAGCCGCCACCCGGCTAAAAAGACTACGCCTGCGTCTCGAGCCAGTCTTCGAGCGTATACAGCGTCGCACCGGCGGTGGACATCTCCATAAACGCCAGCGCGCTGTCATGTGGTTGAATGTTCACGCCGCGACACCCGTCGGTGATCACGTTAACGGTGTAACCCAGCGCCAGCGCATCCAGCACGGTAAATTTCACGCAATAATCGGTCGCCAGCCCCAGCACAATCAGTTCGGCAATGTCATGATGACGCAACCACTCATCCAGCGCTGTTTTCTGACGATGACCGTTATCAAAAAACGCGCTGTAGCTGTCGATGGACGGGTTTTCCCCTTTGTGGAAAACAGCATCAATGGCCTTCTGATTCAGTAACGGATGCAGTTCCGCGCCTTCAGTCTGCTGAACGCAGTGATCGGGCCAGAAGGTTTGCGCCAGCCCGTCGAGTTGGCCCTGGCTGTAGGGCGCAACATTATGCTGGCTGGCGAAACTACCGTGGTTGGCTGGATGCCAGTCCTGGCTTGCCACAACGGCGTCACCACGCGTTTTACACCAGGCGATCAGCGAATTAGCCACATCAATGGTGCTATCGCCTTCCGCCACGGCCAGCGCGCCGCCCGCACAGAAATCATTTTGTAGATCAACCAGTAACAGAGCACGTAGGGCCATACTTACTCCTTATTCGTCTGGCGTCAGTTCGCCGCGCAGGTTTTGTGTCATCGCGGTACGAATGGCCTGAACATCCAGATCCTGACTCAGTAAATAGTGAAGTTTAGTCAGCGTGGCCTCGACGGTCATGTCGGCACCGCTGATAACACCGGCATGAGCCAGGGCGTTACCGGTGGCATAACCACCCATATTGACCTTACCGGACATACACTGGGTCAGGTTAACCACCACAATCCCGCGCTCGCTCGCTTCCTGTAGTTCTTTCAGGAACTCACCGTTCTGCGGGGCATTGCCCACACCGTAGGAACGGAGGATCAGCGCTTTAACGGGCTGGCGCAGGAAGTTACGCACCACATCCGCAGAAATCCCCGGATAAATGGTGACCACGCCAATCGGCTGCGGGGTGATCGGGTGAACAACCAGTTCACCCGCCGTATGCGGTGCAGGCGGGGTTCCCAGGCGACGAATATGGATACCTGCTTCCAGCAGCGGTTGCAGGTTTGGTGAAGCAAAAGCATCAAAGCCATCCGCGTGGGCTTTGGTCGTACGGTTGCCACGGTACAGACGGTTGTTGAAGAACAGCGACACTTCATTGATCGGGTAATTAGCCGCCACGTACAGAGAGTTAAGCAGGTTGATTTGCCCGTCAGAGCGCAGTTCCGCCAGTGGGATCTGCGAGCCGGTCACGATAACCGGTTTACTCAGGTTTTCCAGCATGAAGGAGAGCGCCGATGCGGTAAACGCCATGGTGTCGGTGCCATGCAGGATCACAAAGCCATCGTATTCGTCGTAATGCGCTTTGATATCGTCTGCAATATGCTGCCAGTCTTCCGGCGTCATATCGGAGGAGTCCATCAGCGGCTCATACTCGTGGATCGTGAAGTCAGGCATTTCAGGGCGATGGAATTCTGGCATTAATGCCAGCTGACGTTGCAGGTGACCGGACACAGGGATATAGCCATTTTCAGAGCGCTGCATCCCGATGGTACCGCCGGTGTAGGCTACATAAATTGATTTCTTCTGCATGATAGTGAGTTCTTTTGCTTCAAAGAAAAATCCCCTCTTCATGAGAAGAGGGGACAGGTTTTAACGGACGTTAGCGCAGGTCAGGCAAAATGCGTAACGGCTTTGTGGATCGTTAAAGGCGGCAAGCTTATCGCCCTCGGCTTTCATCGCTTTAGCTGCGGTGGCGACGGGCGCAGGTAAGTATGCCTGAATGGCTTCTGGCAGCATGGCGCGCACGGAGCCAGACATACTATTCATCACCAAATCGAGGAACGATGGCTCGTCCTGGTAATACTCAACATGCCATTGCTTGAGTTTTGCCAGTTCAGCTGCTTTCGCGACGGCGTCATCAAAATCACCCAGGCTGTCCACCAGACCGTTGTTTTTGGCATCTTGTCCGGTCCAGACGTGGCCCTGAGCAATCTGGTCAATTTGCTCTGGCGTCTTCTTACGCGAGTCGGCAACCAGAGTGATAAAGCGCTTATAGCCGCTTTCGATGCTGAGCTGCATCATCTCTGACACTTCCGGCGGCAGGGATTTGGTCACGGACACATCCGCCAGCGGTGATGTTGATACACCATCGGTATGAACACCCAGATAATCAAGGCTGTTCTCCACCGTGTTGATGACCCCGAAAATACCAATTGAGCCCGTCAACGTGCTTGGGTTGGCAACGATGTAGTTAGCCGGCGTTGAGATCCAGTAACCACCGGAGGCCGCCATACCGCCCATCGAGACAACCACAGGTTTGCCCGCAGCACGTGCCGCAACCAGTTCAGCGCGGATCACTTCCGATGCGCTGACGCTGCCGCCAGGGCTGTTGACGCGCAGAACAATGGCTTTCACTTTCGGATCAAGACGCGCATCGCGGATCTGCGAAGCCGTGGTATCACCGCCTACGTTCCCCGGCGTTTCCTGACCGTCCATGATCGCCCCGTTAGCAAAGACCACCGCCACGCTATCACCGATTTCACTCGGTTTTTTCGTCGTGTAGTCATACATGCTAATAGCGCTGTAGTTTTTGTCCTCTTTGCTCCAGCCGAACTGTTTGGTCAGGGCTTTTTCGATATCTGCACTGCTACCCAGCGAATCAACCAGCTTGTTCTCAAGCGCATATTTGGCGGTGTCGCCGTCAACCTTGCGCAGGCCGTCGAGCATCCCCTGAGCGCCAGGGAACACCTGTTCAGCCGTAATCTGGCGATTGGCCGCGATCGTGCCCAGATAGTTTTGCCACAGCTCGCCAATCCAGCGGCTGTCAGCTTCCCGGGCAGCCGGGGACATATCGTCACGGATAAATGGCTCAACGGCGGATTTATACGTGCCCACGCGGAAGACGTGGGTGGTGACTTTCAGCTTGTCGAGCAGCGACTTGTAGTACAACCCATTGGTTGCAAAGCCGTGCAAATCCACCGTGCCCTGCGGGGAGAGCCAGATTTTATTGGCAAAGCTCGCCAGGTAGTATTGACCCTGGGAATAGCTGTCGCCCACGGCAATAACCGGCTTGCCGCTGTCGCGGAATTCGCGCAGGGCTTTACCAATGTATTGCATGGAGGGCTGGTCGCCACCGGCAAAATCTTTCAGATCAAGCACGATCCCGGTGATGTTGCGATCGTCTTTTGCCTGGCGGATGGTTTCAACGATATCAAACAGGGAGTTTTCCTGTAGGCGATCGGATGTCGCGCCAAACAGCTGGCGGCCAATCACGCCCAGACGATTGCTGGTGGAGGGTTTATCGACGACGACCCCGGTGATATCCAGCAACAATGCCCCGCGCGTGGAATGCTGCGCCTGGCTTGTACTGCTGATGTGCATCCAGATGCCTGCGCAAACCAGGATCAGGAAGATGAAAAACACATTCATCACCAGTTCGCGGACAAAGTTGAGCAGTCGCCACGTCCATTTAAAGAAACCGGCAAAGATTCGCCAAAGGGTTCGCATGTATACTCCCTAACCAGAAAATGACTGTATCCGTCGCCAGTGGACGGCAATGTGGGGTTATCGTAATGACCCGACCGCCACTTGTCAGCAGGAATCGCCCGCCACGCTGTAACAAAATCTGCCGCCGTGTTAATTTTGTTAGGAAAATTCAAGACAGGAGTTAACCAATGGACGCACTTGAACTGCTTGTTAACCGTCGTAGTGCTTCGCGCCTGGCCGAACCGGCACCAGCGGGCGAGCAGCTGGAAAACATTCTGCGTGCCGGAATGCGCGCACCAGATCATGGCACATTACAGCCGTGGCACTTCTTTATTATTGAACGCGAAGGCCGCGATCGCTTCAGCGCGTTGCTGGAGCAGGGTGCGGTAGCCGCGGGTCTGGACGAGAAGGGTATCGAGAAAGCCCGTACCGGCCCGTTCCGTGCGCCGATGGTAATCGCGGTGGTCGCAAAATGTCAGGCTGAGCATAAAGTGCCGGTCTGGGAACAGGAAATGTCTGCGGGCTGTGCCGTAATGGCGATGCAAATGGCCGCTGTCGCACAGGGCTTTAACGGCATCTGGCGTACTGGCGCACTCACCGAAAGCCCGGTCGTCCGTGAAGGTTTGTCCTGCGGCGAGCACGACAAAATTGTTGGCTTCCTCTATCTCGGTACCCCACAGCTTAAAGCATCCAGCACGATAAATGTGCCGGACACTACGCCATTCGTCAGCCGTTTCTGATAACGCGCGCTAAACTGTCTGGATTCTGAGCATCTGCCGCAGAATTCAGACAGTCATACTTACCTCTTTATGGAATGAGCGCTACCATAGCGCGATTGCAATGACAGGAGATGTCCATGAGCGAGCAAACCATTCGTTTAACGCAATACAGCCACGGAGCCGGTTGCGGTTGTAAAATTTCCCCAAAAGTGCTGGAAACCATCCTGCACAGTGAACAGGCGAAGTTTGTCGACCCGAACCTGCTTGTCGGTAATGAAACGCGTGACGATGCAGCGGTTTATGACTTAGGTAACGGCACCAGCATTATCAGCACCACTGACTTCTTTATGCCGATTGTCGACAATCCGTTCGACTTCGGACGTATTGCGGCCACCAACGCCATCAGTGATATCTTCGCGATGGGCGGTAAGCCGATTATGGCGATTGCCATTCTGGGCTGGCCAATTAACACCCTGGCCCCGGAAATCGCCCGAGAAGTGATTGAAGGCGGTCGCTTTGCCTGTCAGCAAGCGGGAATTGCGCTGGCTGGTGGTCACTCTATCGATGCCCCGGAGCCTATCTTCGGCCTGGCCGTAACGGGCGTGGTACCAACCGAGCGCGTTAAACGCAACAGTACGGCGCAGGCAGGCTGCAAACTGTTCCTCACCAAGCCACTGGGCATTGGCGTGCTCACTACCGCCGAGAAAAAATCCCTGCTTAAACCAGAACACGTTGGTCTGGCAACGGAAGTGATGTGCCAGATGAACCTCGCCGGTGCGGCGTTTGCCAATATCGATGGTGTGAAGGCGATGACCGACGTTACCGGCTTTGGTCTGCTTGGCCATCTGAGCGAAGTGTGCCAGGGCGCGGGCGTGCAGGCGAAGGTCTGGTATCAGGACGTGCCGAAGCTACCGGGCGTGGAAGACTACATTGCCCAGGGCGCGGTGCCAGGCGGCACTCAGCGTAACTTTGCCAGCTATGGGCATCTGATGGGCGACATGCCAGAAGCGTGGCGCGATCTGCTGTGCGATCCACAAACCTCTGGCGGCCTGCTGCTGGCGGTAACGCCGGATGCAGAAGCAGAAGTACAGGCAACGGCCGCGGAGTTTGGTATCACTCTGACGGCCATCGGCGAACTGGTGGACGCCCGCGGTGGCCGCCCGATGATCGAGATCCGTTAATTCGATGCGGTTGTTTATTGCCGAAAAGCCGAGCCTGGCCCGTGCCATCGCCGATGTGTTGCCTAAGCCGCACCGCAAGGGCGATGGTTTTATCGAGTGCGGTAACGGGCAGGTGGTCACCTGGTGTATTGGTCACCTGCTCGAGCAGGCGCAGCCGGATGTCTACGACAGCCGCTACGCCCGCTGGAATCTGAACGACCTGCCTATCGTGCCGGAAAAATGGCGTCTGCAACCACGTCCGTCCGTCACCAAACAGCTCAATGTCATTAAGCGATTCCTGCATGAGGCCTCTGAAGTTATCCACGCGGGTGACCCGGACAGAGAAGGGCAACTGCTGGTGGACGAGGTGCTGGATTACCTGGAGCTGGCTCCGGCAAAGCGTCAGCAGGTACAGCGCTGCCTGATTAACGACCTCAACCCGCAGGCCGTGGAGCGCGCGATTTCGCGTCTGCGCGCCAACAGTGAGTTTATCCCGCTGTGCGTTTCCGCACTGGCGCGCGCCCGTGCCGACTGGCTGTACGGGATCAACATGACCCGCGCCTATACCATTCTGGGGCGTAACGCCGGGTATCAGGGCGTGCTTTCGGTCGGACGCGTGCAGACCCCGGTGCTGGGGCTGGTGGTGCGTCGCGATGAAGAGATCGAAAACTTTGTCGCCAAAGACTTCTTTGAGGTCAAAGCGCACATCGTGACGCCAAAAGAGGAACGTTTTACGGCAACCTGGCAGCCAAGCGATGCCTGTGAGTCGTATCAGGATGAAGAAGGCCGCCTTTTGCATCGCCCGCTGGCGGAGCACGTGGTCAACCGCATTACCGGGCAGCCCGCTATCGTCACCAGCTATAACGATAAACGGGAATCAGAACCTGCGCCGCTGCCGTTCTCGCTTTCGGCGTTGCAGATTGAAGCCGCTAAACGCTTTGGTCTGAGCGCGCAAAACGTGCTCGATATCTGCCAGAAGCTTTACGAAACCCATAAGCTGATCACTTATCCGCGTTCGGATAGCCGCTATCTGCCGGAAGAACATTATGCCGGGCGCCATTTGGTGATGAACGCGATCGGCGTCCACGCGCCGGATCTGTTACCGCAGCCCGCCGTCAACCCGGACACGCGTAACCGCTGCTGGGACGATAAAAAGGTGGATGCTCACCACGCCATCATCCCCACGGCACGCACCAGCAATGTGAACCTGACGGAAAACGAATCTAAGGTATACAACCTGATTGCCCGTCAGTATCTGATGCAGTTCTGCCCGGATGCGGTGTTCCGCAAATGCGTCATCGAGCTGGAGATTGCCAAAGGCAAGTTCGTCGCCAAAGCCCGTTTCCTGGCGGAAGCGGGCTGGCGCACACTGCTTGGCAATAAAGAGCGCGATGAAGAGAACGACGGCACGCCGCTGCCGGTTGTGGCTAAAGATGACGAACTGCTGTGTGAAAAGGGCGAGGTAATTGAACGTCAGACTCAGCCGCCACGCCATTTCACCGATGCAACGCTACTGTCAGCCATGACGGGGATCGCCCGGTTTGTGCAGGATAAAGACCTGAAGAAGATCCTCCGCGCAACCGACGGACTGGGTACGGAAGCGACCCGCGCAGGGATCATCGAACTGCTGTTTAAGCGTGGTTTCCTGGAGAAGAAAGGGCGTTATATCCATTCGACGGAACCTGGACGGGCGCTGATCCACTCGCTGCCTGAGCTTGCAGCAAGGCCGGACATGACGGCGCACTGGGAATCCATCCTGACGCAAATCAGCGAGAAGCAGTGTCGTTACCAGGACTTTATGCAGCCGCTGGTGGGGACGCTTTATCAGCTGATAGATCAGGCGCGCAGTACGCCGGTGAAGACGTTCAGAGGAATGGTTGCACCGGGCGGCGGTGCGAAGAAGCCGTTCAAAAAGAAAAAGAGCGCAGCCTGATACCTCCGGTTTTCTCCCTCTCCCACAGGGAGAGGGCCGGGGTGAGGGCACCCGGCCGCACGATCGTAACTTTAGATCACACCTTGCCCAATCATCGCATCCGCCACCTTCACGAACCCGGCGATATTCGCGCCACGCACGTAGTTGGTTTGTGATGCTTCGCCACCAAACTCCACGCAGGAGTGGTGAATATCCAGCATGATGTGGTGCAGACGTGCATCCACTTTTTCCGCTTTCCAGCCCAGACGTGCGGCGTTTTGCGCCATCTCCAGACCAGAGGTTGCCACCCCGCCTGCATTCGCTGCTTTGCCAGGCGCAAACAGGACGCCAGCTTCCAGGAACAGATCGGTTGCGGCAATGGTGGTTGGCATGTTCGCACCCTCGGCAACGGCTTTCACACCGTTGGCGATAAGGGTGCGCGCGGCGTCTACGTCCAGTTCATTCTGGGTCGCACACGGCAGCGCGATATCCACCGGCACAGCCCAGGGTTGCTTGCCTTCGAGGTAGGTCAGGCCAAACTCGCGGGCATAATCCGCTACGCGACCGTCGCGGATGGCTTTGATTTCGCAAAGACGCGCCAGTTTTTCAGCCGTAAAGCCTGCTTCGTCGACGACGGTCCCGCTGGAATCTGAGGCAGTCACAACCCGTGCGCCAAACTGCATCGCTTTTTCGATAGCGTACTGCGCCACGTTACCGGAGCCCGACACCGCGACACGCATCCCTTCAAAGCCCAGACCATGGCGTTTCAGCATGGCTTCGGTGAAATAGACCAGACCGTAACCTGTGGCCTCCGGGCGGATCAGGCTGCCGCCGAAGGAGAGGCCTTTACCGGTAAACACGCAGGCGCTGTTATTGGAGAGTTTTTTCATCATCCCGGCCATAAAGCCCACTTCACGGCCACCCACGCCGATATCACCTGCCGGGACATCGGTGTCCGGGCCCAGATGACGATACAGCTCAGTGATTAATGCCTGGCAAAAACGCATCACTTCACCTTCGCTTTTGCCTTTAGGATCAAAATCACTGCCGCCTTTACCACCACCCATAGGCAGCGTGGTCAGGGCGTTTTTAAAGGTCTGTTCGAAGCCGAGGAATTTCAGAATGGATAAGTTAACGGACGGATGGAAACGCATCCCGCCCTTAAACGGACCAATTGCCGAGTTAAACTGCACGCGCCACGCGCGGTTAACCTGCACTTGATTGCGATCGTCAACCCAGGTCACGCGGAACTGAATCACACGCTCCGGTTCGACCAGACGTTCAAGCAGAGACATTTGACGATAACGCGGGTTTTCTTCAAGGAATGGCCACAAGGTGGTCATGACTTCACGAACGGCCTGAGCAAACTCGCTCTGGTGCGGGTCGCGTTGTTGAACGTGGGTAAGAAAGGTTTCCAGAGAGCGTGTCTGATCCATAGATATAAGAACCTCTTATTGTATTTTATGTGTGTTGCGTAGACGTTTTATGACGTTTTTTTGACTATATCACCCGTACCGCTTTGTGAGGCAAGCAGAAATTTCCCCCTAAAAGGAAATTCATCATTGCGCCCGGGTCATAACAAAAAACGATGATGAGAGAAATTAAAGGTTCTGCCGGGTTTACCGTTATAGTCATTATCAGGAGACAACAGGAAGAGACTTCTATGAACCGTTATGTGATGACTGCTTTGTTTGCCCTTTTATCCGCAAGCGCGCAGGCCGACCGTATTCGCCCGGATGTGCAAGTGAATGTCCCGCCGGAGGTATTTAGCTCCAGCGGTCAAAGTACGCAGCCCTGCAACCAGTGTTGTATCTATCAGGATCAGAACTATTCAGAAGGGGCCGTGGTGAAAGCCGACGGTGTGCTGCTGCAGTGTCAGCGTGATGAACGGGCTGTCAGCACTAATCCGTTGGTCTGGCGTCGTGTAAAAGGATAAACGCGTTAAGCAGCGGGATATCCGCAGGCGCCAGGGCATAAGTTAGCGCCTCCTGCGGCGTACACCACACCAGCGCGCTGTGGTAATGCGCCGTCAGCTCGCCACTGAATGTGGGGACATGCCAGGCATGAAGATGGATAAGCCGCCCGGAGACTTCTCGCTGATGGCTTGCCACATAACGTGCAGGCCCGGCGTTAATGCCTAACTCTTCGCGTAATTCGCGGACAAGCGCCTCGGGCTGCGTTTCTCCGGCTTCCACTTTCCCGCCGGCGAATTCCCACATACCGGGCTGATCGGCATGGGGCGGGCGCTGTGCCAGCAAAATTTTGCCCTCTTTTTCAAGAATGGCAGCCACTACATCGATGGTTTTCAGCATGGTCGTCAATAATTGATAACGAAAAACGACATATTATCGTGCCCTTTCAAAGAGTCCAGCCATCAGGAGAGTCAGGTGAAAGAGACGCCCGCCTGGGTAGCCCCCTTAAAAAATCTTCCCGTCAGTTTAAAACCGATCGCAGCGATGCAGAAAAAACACTACGGCGCGGTGCTTAATCCCACCCGCTGGTGGGGACGAATGCCGCGCCTGTTCTGGCTGGTGGCCCTGTTTGTGGGTTTTCTGGAGCGTCGTGACGCGCGCCTGAGCCCTGTGCTGCGTTCCCTGTTGATGACGCGAGTCTCTCAGATTTGCCACTGTGATTTCTGCATTGATGCCAATAGCCTGCGTCTGGCCGAGCGCTGCGGTGCGATGGATAAAGTGCAGGCGGTGAGCAACTGGCACGATGCCGACATTTTCAGTGAAGAGGAGCGCGTGGCGCTGGCCTATGCCGAAGCGGTAACCGCCACGCCGCCGCAGGTGGATGCGGCCATAAAAACGCAGCTCAAGTGCCACTATACCGATGAGGCGATCGCTGAGATGACGGCGCTGATTGCATTTCAGAACTTATCCGCGCGCTTTAATGCCGCGCTGGATATCCCGGCGCAGGGGCTTTGCGCCACGTTCAAAGGGAAACCTGATGCTTGACCGACATCTGCATCCGCGCGTGAAACCGATGCTGAACCAGCTTGCGGCGCTGCTCGACAGGCCATTTATCTCCCCGGACGGGTTAACGCTGGCGGGGTTTGTCATTGGGGTGCTGGCGCTACCTTTTCTGGCGCTGAACAGCTATTTTGCGGCGCTGGTCGCGATTGTACTCAATCGCATGCTGGACGGGCTTGACGGTGCGCTGGCACGACGTCGCGGGTTGAGTGACGCAGGCGGGTTTCTGGATATTGCACTCGATTTTCTTTTCTACGCGCTGGTGCCGTTTGGCTTTGCGCTGGCGGCACCTGCGGATAATGCGCTGGCTGCGGCCTGGCTGTTGTTTGCTTTTATGGGGACGGGCAGCAGTTTTCTGGCGTTTGCGGCGCTTGCAGCAAAACACAATATTGATAACCCCGGCTATGCGCACAAATCGTTTTACTACATTGGTGGCTTAACGGAAGGGACGGAGACTATCGCGCTGTTCGTGCTTTGCTGTCTGTTTCCGGCGCACTTTTCACTCTTCGCCTGGGTATTTGGCGCGTTGTGCTGGCTTACCACCACAACGCGCATCTGGAGCGGTTATGTAACGTTAAAATCGCTCACCCGTTAGCGAGAACTTTCCGGCCCGCGCTCTCCGGTGGAAACCGGGTTTTGCGGATGGCTGCTCCATTCGTACCAGCCGCCATCGTAAACGGAGACGTTTTTCCAGCCCATCGCCCGCGCGTACATAAAGGCCTCTGACGCGCGCCAGCCGGTACCACAATAGAATGCAACATGCTGTTCTGGCTGGATATTCCACGTTTTCCACATGGCGGTAATATCGTCGGCACTGCGCATGGTGCCGTCCGGGTTATGGAAGTCTTCCATGTGTGTTGCATCGCTCCCGGCATGGCCCCAGCGCGCACCGGCGATTTCACCTTTTGGCTTAATATAGCTGTAACCGCTGGTGACGCCGGTGAACTCAGGCCAGGAACGGATACTGACCAGCGAAGCATCCTGACGATGCAACATTCCGCGGGCTTGTTCCATATCGACCATCAACTGCGGCTGGCCGGGTACCGGTGCACCAAAGTCGGGGGCGGGTTTCACGTCGGCTGACGTACCCCGTTCAACAGGCAGTCCGGCGTCTGACCAGGTTTTCCAGCCACCATCCAGAATGCGCACATCTTTCACCCCCGCGTAGAGCATGATCTGCGCGACGCGCGCGGCGGCATAGACGTCACGACCATAGAGGATCACTGTGGTGTCGTGGCGGATCCCGTGTTTGGCCAGCATCGCTTTGAGTTTATCATCAGAAACTTTATTCCACAGCGGCTCGCTTTCAACCTCATTGGTATCAAGGTAGCCGGCACCTGGAATATGACTCAGCAGGTAATATTTCGGTGCTCCCCAGCCTGCTTCAAGCACTTTCCAGTCTCCCGCCGGGGCGGCAACAACCGGTTTTTTCTGCTGCAACTGATGTAACCACTGCGGATAAACCAACTGCTCAAAATGCGGTAAACGTTGCAGGCGGTCAGCGGTTTGCAGCGCATCGCTTAACAGTGAGATACGGCTATACCCGGCTTTATTCAGGCGTGCTTTTATTGCCAGGTTATCGGCATCGCTGCCGTACAGTGCAATAGCCGTTTCAGACGTGAGCTGGTGCTGTTTCGCCCAGCTTGCAAGCTGCTCGTCACTCATCGCGCTAAGCCAGGAGGCAGAGAGGTTGAGCGCCGCAGGTTCATGCCCGGATGTGCCGGTCAGGGTTTGCGGCCAGCCGTTGTAGAAGGAACTGGCGCGCGTATCAATCACCGCGCCATGCTGTTGCTGGATCTGTTCCAGTGTAAAGGAATGGGGCATCTCAGCCGCCAGAGAGGACATTGAAGCGAGGCCGCAAAGCAGGGCCAGCGCAGTCAGTTGAGAAACACGTTTCATCGAAAAGCCTGACGTCAGTAAAAGAGGGGCTCATTGTTATCTCACCTGAAACAGAAAACCTTGCGTTAGCACAGGGCCGTGGCGTTTATTGCCAGCGAGAGAGCTGGATAACATCACCCCCGGGCGGAATATCCTCTTCATCATGCGTCACCAGCACCACCGGAATGTTGCGCGCACGAACGGCAGCGAAAACCCATGCCCGAAACGATGCGCGTAACGTTTTATCAAGACGGCTGAAGGGTTCGTCAAGCAGCAGGGCCTGCGGTTGCGCAAGCAAAGCGCGCAGCAGGCTCACCCTGGCACGTTCCCCGCCAGAAAGCGTTGCAGGATCGCTGGTGTAATGTCCGGCAAGCCCCGCGGAGTGCAGCGCATGTTGCACGTCGTCCTTGCGCTGTTGCCCGGTAATATGCGAAGGCAGGGCCAGCATCAGGTTTTTCCCCACGCTAAAACTGTCAAACAGAAGGGCGTCCTGAAATAAAATTCCCAGACCGCGCTTTTCGACCGGGAGTGTGTCGCAGCGTTTTTCGTCGAGCCACAGTTCGCCCTGAGCCTTAAAATCCGGGGACTGTGCGCCAATCATCCACGAAAAAAGCGTGGATTTTCCGCTGCCGGATGGCCCCATCAGCGTCACGATTTCTCCGCGCGGCACACTGAAGTTAACCTCGCGAAAGAGTGGCTCTATGGTGAGATTGTTCACGCTCAGCATTAACGTAATCCTTGTCGGTAGCGGCCCGCAAGCCGGGATAAGAGCGCGGCAATACCAAATATCGTGCCCGTCAGAAAAAGCAGGCCAAGCGCGCGGTTAGCGAGAATAGATGGGCTGCCTCCGCTGCTGAGTGCCACAGCTTCCGTCGTGAGTGTGGCAAAGCGTCCGGCACCCACCCAAAGGGTGGGCATGTACTGCGCCATGCTGACGGAAAACCCCGTCGCGATGGCAAGCAGCGCCGGGCGAACCAGCAGCGGGCATTTGACTAACAAGAAGATTTTAGCGCGTGACCAGCCCAGCGTTCTGGCAATCAGTATCAGTCGCGGGTCAATCCTGCGCCAGGCGGGCTGAAGCACCAGCAACATCCAGGGGATCACCCACAGTAAATGACTCCACAGCACTGCGGCATATTGCCCGTCGATCCCGAGTCGCAGTGCAACAAGGTATTGCCCAAACACCAGCGGTAATGCCGGAAGTGCCAGGGGAAGCCAGACCCAAAAGACTCCACGTTGCGGCCCCCATTCCAGCCAGAACAGGAGAATGATCAGCGCCATCAGGCTGGATACCATACCCAATGAGAAGCTGGTGGCGTAAGGGGCAATGGCGGTATCACTGCCCCTGGCGAGTAAAACGAGCACCAGCGTGCAAAAAAGCCCGCAGCCGGGCACTAACCAGCCTAGCGTTTTTACCGGCAAAGCGTGATGGCTGCTATGACGAACACCGCTTACATCCGGCAGCGTTCGCCGCCACATTTTCCAGAGGCACAGCCCCGCCGTGGCCAGGATCGCCAGCAGCAGCAGTAACAGCAGACATAATAACGTCCCTTTGATTTGCTGTTCCGCGTCACCCTGATTCAGCCACTGCCAGGCCAGAACTGCAAGCGTCGGAGGATTTCCAGGCCCGAGAACGATGGCCACATCAACAACCGATAGCGACCAGGCCAGCACGGCAAGCATCACGGCTCCCAGCGCGGGAGCAATGGCCGGAAGAACCAGCCAGCACAGGCGCTGAATACGCCCGTAGCCAAAGCTCTGCAATACCACGTTTTGTTGTGCCAGTTGTTTTTCTGGCAACACGGCGTAAATGGCCCACAGGATGAACGCACTCTCCTTGATGGCGAGCGTCAGCCCTAATCCGATACCTGCGCTGTCCTGCTGCGGCGATAAAAAGGTAACGTACTGATAAAACAGGCCACCTTCTGCAAAAACAAGTAAGGCGCTGGTGGCGAAGGCTACGTGAGGAATGGCCAGCATCCACGGCAGCCGCGTACTTAACTGTTGCCAGCGCTTGCCGGGCCAGAGGGCGGTAACCAGACACAGGGCGATAAACAGTGAGCCTGCCGTGGCTATCAGGGTCGATACCAGGGTGGCGATAAATGCCTGGGGCAACTGAGGGTCATTCAGCAGGGATTGCCAGCTGGCAACAGAAAACGCTGGCGTTATCAGCATAACGCCAGCCGGGATCAGCGGCACATAAATGACCGCCATTGCCAGCCAGACAAAGCCGCTCAGCGCGTGACGTAGCGGCGCAGCCATTCCTTCTCCAGCGCATTAACCCAGGCAGCGTGCGGCTCTGCAAGCATATTCGGTAGCCCGTCAGTGGTGTGGGCGTTCAGTTGCGCAGCATCCGCAGGCGGTAATTTCCGGGCATCCAGTACGCTCGGGTCGCCCCAGATGGCGGGATCGGCTTTACGCACCTGCGCGGCGGGGGAAAGCAGGAAGTTCGCCACCACTTTCGCGCCCGCACTGGCCGCGGAGTTTGCCGGAATCGCAACAAAATGGACGTTGCCAATCATCCCATGCTCAAAGCCAAAGCTGTAGCTGTCGGCAGGCAGCTCACCGCTGGCCACTTTTTGCCGGGCATGGGCGGGGTTAAACGTCAGCGACAGATTCAGGTTACCGCTGGCCAGCAGCGCATCCATGCGTGCCGGTGAGGGCGGGAAATCTTTTCCCTCACGCCACAGCAGTGGGTGCAGTGTATCGAGATAGTCCCACAGCGGAGCGGTTACTGCTGCAAAGGTGCGGTTATCCGGTGCGGTTTTTAACGCATCGGGTTGGGTGGTGAGCGTCAGCAGAAGCTGTTCAAGAAAGGCGGTGCCGGTAAAATCGGGCGGGCGCGGATAGGTGACTTTGCCAGGATGGTTTTTTGCATATTCCAGCAACGCCTGAGGATCGCGTAGCGGTGCCGGGGTGCTTGCATGACGGGCGATAAAGGTCAGCTGTGCGCCACCCCAGGGGGATTCCGCGCCGTCTGTGGCAATGGAGAAATCCTCCGTCACCGGCTTGCGGGTATCAACGAATCGCCACGCAGGGAGCGTTTGCGCCCACTGGGTTTGCAGTAAACCGGCCTCTTTTAAGGTGCGGAAATTTTCACCGTTCACCCACAGAAGATCGACCGACCCGTTGGTTTTCCGTCCGGCAGCGTGTTCGGTCTGGATACGTTTAACCGCATCGGCCGCATCTGCCAGGTGGACGATTTTCAGGGTGATGGCGTAGTGCGATTTCATCTCGCCGCTTACCCAGTCGAGGTAGCGGTTTACCGCCGGGTCGCCGCCCCAGGCATTAAACCAGACAGTTTGTCCTCTGGCCTGGTGTTGGGTGTCTTGCCAGCTATCCGCGGCAAAGGATGAGCTTGCCAGCAGCAGGCCTGTCAGAAACGCGCAAAAACGCACACGGCGCATAATGCCTCCCTGTTTAATGCAAAGAGTGAAAGTAGCGGGAAAATAGCCAGCGAGTGACCAGCGGTAATAACCCCAGTAGTGTAAAGGCAATTACCATTCCCGGCGACAGAATATCGCGCAGGGAGGTCAGTTTTCCCAGTTCGCGTCCGGCATTAAGAAAAATAGCCGTTGCGGGCAGCATGGCAAGCTGGCTTACCCACCAGTAACGCCACACGCCAAGACGGGTCAACCCGGCGAGCAAGTTGACCAGGAAAAAGGGGAATAGCGGCATCAGGCGAAGCGCAAAAAGGTAATAAGCGCCATCGCGGTTCATACCGGCGTTAACGGTGTTCATTTGTTGGGCGAAGCGCCGCTGCACCCAGTCACGAAGCAGGTAACGGCTCACGAGCATCGCCAGTGTTGCGCCAAGCGTGGATGCAAACGAAACCAGCACAATCCCTTGCCATAAGCTGAACAGCGCGCCACCCAGTAACGTCAGAATGGCCGCCCCGGGAATAGACAGAGCAGACACCACCACGTACACCGCGAAATAGAGTGCTGCGCTTTGCGCCGGGGAGTGCGCAACCGTTGCCTGCAACGCCTGGTGATGGGTTCGGACCGAATCGAGGGAAAGCACTCCCGGCGGCAGAAAGGAAAATGCCAAAACAAAGGCGCCCAGAAGGGCGCACAGGAAGATGATTTTTCTAATTTTCACATGCAGTTACAGTTTGAATTTAGCCCACACCGGCGCGTGGTCAGACGGTTTGTCCATACTGCGGATGTCATAATCGATGCCAGTTTCAATGCAGCGCTCGGCCAGCGGAGGGCTTGCCAGCAGCAGGTCTATACGCAGACCACGGTTGTCATCGAAACCTTTCGAGCGGTAGTCAAACCACGAGAAGCGATCCTGCGTTTCCGGGTTAGCTGCACGGAAGGTATCCACCAGGCCCCAATCCATCAGGCGCTGCATCCACTCGCGCTCTTCCGGCAGGAAAGAACATTTGCCGGTGCGTAGCCAGCGTTTACGGCTGTCTTCACCGATGCCGATATCCAGATCCGTTGGGCTGATGTTCACATCGCCCATAATCAGCACCGGGTTTGTTTTGTTTAACTCGGTGTTCAGATAGTCCTGTAAGTCCTGATAAAATTTCGCTTTTGCCGGAAACTTGGTTGGGTGGTCACGGCTTTCTCCCTGCGGGAAATAACCATTGATCACTGTGATGTTTCCCTGCGGCGAAGGGATCTCCGCCATGATAATCCGGCGCTGGGCTTCTTCATCATCACCCGGGAAACCGCGACGTACGGAAACCGGCGTTTCTTTGGTCAGCAGCGCAACGCCATAATGGCCTTTTTGCCCGTGATAGAAGACGTTGTAACCCAGTTTTGCTACCTCTTCGAGAGGGAACATATCGTCGTGAACTTTTGTCTCCTGTAGGCCAATCACATCCGGTTGATGTTGCTCAACGATGGCTTCCAGTTGGTGAGGGCGGGCACGCAGGCCGTTGATATTAAAAGAGACAAATTTCATAGTCGCTGCCAATGCAAGGTGAATAGTGCATGGATGGTAGCAGAATTTGGCGCATCTGTTACCGGGTATGACCAATAACTGCGACAGATAATGCCAACGGTGCAAAATTTGCACCATTCCAACGCGCCACGCCCTCAAACGGTGCGTAAATGGCCAATAAATTTCGCTGGCGATCACAATTCCAGAATTATATTTGGCCTGTGAATAGTCTTTCATGTTTTCGTTCGGCAAACCGCCGCTTATCGTAAAAATATTCACTTTTTATGCAATAACAGTGAATAACTCCATATCATAACTTATTGATATTCTGTTCTCTCACCCCTTTTATGCATTTTTATCGCTGGCTGGCACGAAGTCTGCAATCTACATTCACAGTGCAAACACTCAATTATTTAACATTTAAACAACCTTTTATTTACCGGATGAGGTCGCTATGTCTCTGTCAATTACGCGTGAAAATTTCGATGAATGGATGATGCCGGTTTACGCTCCGGCGGCTTTTATTCCGGTTCGTGGGGAAGGCTCGCGCCTGTGGGATCAGCAGGGCAAAGAGTATATCGACTTTGCGGGTGGGATTGCGGTAAACGCGCTGGGCCATGCGCACCCGGCGCTGCGTCAGGCGTTGAACGATCAGGCTGCGAAGTTCTGGCACACCGGTAACGGCTATACCAACGAGCCTGCGCTGCGTCTGGCGAAAAAACTGATTGATGCCACTTTTGCCGAAAAAGTCTTTTTCTGTAACTCCGGGGCAGAAGCCAACGAAGCGGCGCTGAAGCTGGCACGTAAATATGCCCACGATAAATTTGGCGCGCATAAGAGTGGTATTGTTGCCTTTAAGAACGCCTTCCATGGCCGTACGCTCTTCACAGTGAGCGCAGGCGGTCAGCCGTCGTATTCGCAAGATTTTGCGCCACTGCCACCGGATATCCGCCACGCCGTTTACAACGATCTGCAATCGGCCGCAGAGCTGATTGACGATACCACCTGCGCGGTGATTGTTGAACCTATGCAGGGCGAAGGCGGCGTGCTTCCGGCGCAAAAAGCGTTCCTGCAAGGTTTGCGTGAACTGTGCGACCGCCACAACGCGCTGCTGATTTTCGATGAAGTGCAGACCGGGGTTGGTCGTACTGGTGAACTGTATGCTTATATGCACTACGGTGTGACGCCGGACGTACTCTCTACCGCTAAAGCACTGGGCGGCGGTTTCCCGGTCGGGGCGATGCTGACCACCAATAAATGTGCGAGCGTGATGACGGTCGGCACCCACGGAACCACCTACGGCGGTAACCCGCTGGCTTCTGCTGTGGCTGGCCAGGTACTGGATATCATCAATACGCCAGAAGTGCTTAATGGCGTGAAGCAGCGTCATGACTGGTTTGTTGAGCGTCTGAACGCCATCAACAGCAAGACGGGATTGTTTAAAGAGATCCGCGGTCTGGGGCTGTTAATTGGCTGCGAACTCATGCCTGAATTTGCCGGAAAAGCTAAACTTATTTCACAGGAAGCCGCAAAAATGGGCGTGATGGTGCTGATTGCCGGTGCCAATGTGGTGCGGTTTGCCCCTGCGCTTATCGTTAGCGATGAAGAGGTTAAAACCGGTTTAGACCGTTTTGCGCTGGCCTGTGAACACGTGAAATCCGGGGTGTCATCATGATGGTCATCCGTCCCGTTGAGCGCGGCGATCTTGCCGGGCTCATGCTGCTTGCCGGAAAGACGGGAGGCGGGCTGACCTCGCTTCCTGCCGATGAAAAAACGCTGTCGGCGCGCATTGAGCGCGCCCTGCATACCTGGCAGGGGACGTTGCCAAAAAGCGAACAGGGCTATGTGTTCGTACTGGAAGATACTGAAACGGGAACCGTTGCCGGGATTTGCGCCATTGAGGTGGCGGTTGGGCTAAACGACCCGTGGTACAACTACCGCGTTGGCACGATGGTTCATGCATCGAAAGAGCTGAACGTTTATAACGCGCTGCCAACGCTTTTTCTCTGCAATGACCACACCGGGGCAAGCGAACTCTGCACATTGTTCCTGGATCCGGCCTGGCGCAAAGAGGGCAACGGGTATCTGCTCTCGAAGTCGCGCTTTATGTTTATGGCCGCTTTTCGCGATCGTTTTAATGAAAAAGTGGTTGCCGAGATGCGCGGTGTTATCGATGACAAAGGGTATTCCCCATTCTGGGAAAGCCTGGGCGAGCGCTTTTTCTCGATGGCGTTCAGCCGTGCGGATTATCTGTGCGGCACCGGGCAGAAAGCCTTTATTGCCGAACTGATGCCAAAACATCCTATCTATACCCATTTTTTAAGCCCCGAAGCGCAGGCGGTGATTGGCCAAGTGCATCCGCAAACTGCGCCTGCCCGGGCAGTGCTTGAGAAAGAGGGTTTCCGCTACCGTAACTATGTGGACATCTTCGACGGTGGGCCAACGCTTGAGTGCGATATCGACCGGGTTCGTGCAATCCGCAAAAGCCGCCTGGTAGAAGTGTCTGAAGGCCAGCCCGCTCCGGGTGAGTGGCCTGCCTGCCTGGTTGCCAACGAGCACTATGACAATTTCCGCGCCATGCTGGTACATACCAACCCGAAATGTGAACGTCTGGTGCTGACGCCTGCGCAGCTGGATTCCCTGAAATGTAATGCCGGCGACACGGTTCGCCTGGTGAGACTCTGCCCTGAGGAGAAAACAGCATGAGTTTATGGATTAATGGTGACTGGGTAACGGGCGAAGGCGAACAACGCATTAAAACCAACCCGGTGGGCAAAGAGGTGCTGTGGCAGGGGAACGATGCCAGTGCCGCGCAGGTGGAACAGGCCTGTAGAGCGGCAAGACGCGCGTTCCCGGCCTGGGCCAAACTGCCCTTTACCGTGCGCCAGGCGGTGGTTGAGAAATTTGCCGCACTGCTCGACGCCAACAAAGCTGAGCTGACGCGCATTATTGCGTCAGAGACCAGTAAACCTCGCTGGGAAGCAGCCACTGAAGTCACAGCGATGATCAATAAAATCGCCATTTCAGTGAAGGCTTACCATACCCGTACCGGTGAGCAACAGACAGAGATGCCGGATGGTGCGGCCACCCTGCGCCATCGTCCACACGGCGTGCTGGCGGTGTTTGGGCCGTACAACTTCCCGGGTCATCTGCCGAATGGACACATCGTGCCTGCGCTGCTGGCGGGCAATAGCGTGATTTTTAAACCCAGCGAGTTAACGCCGCTGAGTGGTGAAGTCGTGGTCAAACTCTGGGAGCAGGCTGGCCTGCCGCCAGGGGTGCTGAACCTGGTGCAGGGCGGACGTGAAACCGGCCAGGCGCTGAGTGCGCTTAGCGATATCGACGGCTTGCTGTTTACCGGTAGCGCCGGAACCGGGTATCAGTTGCATCGCCAGCTGGCGGGGCAGCCGGAAAAAATTCTTGCGCTGGAGATGGGTGGCAATAACCCGTTGATTGTTGAAGATCCTGATGATATCGATGCTGCAGTGCATCTCACCATTCAGTCCGCCTTTATTACCGCCGGGCAGCGCTGCACCTGTGCGCGTCGCTTGCTGGTAAAACGTGGCGCGCAAGGTGATGCGTTCCTGAAACGTCTGGTTGAAGTCACTGCGCGTCTGGTGCCCGCGAAATGGGATGCCGATCCCCAGCCGTTTATCGGCGGGTTGATCTCTGAACACGCGGCGCTGAACGTGCTGAAAGCCTGGCAGGATCATGTGGCGCGTGGGGCGAAAACGCTGCTGGAGCCCAGGCAGGTGCAGGCGGGGACCTCGCTGTTGTCGCCGGGCATTATTGAGATGAGCGGCACGAGCAACGTACCGGATGAAGAGGTCTTTGGCCCGCTGCTGTGCGTCTGGCGTTACGATGACTTTGACAGCGCCATTGTGATGGCGAATAACACCCGTTATGGCCTGTCGAGCGGGCTTATTTCGCCGCAGCGTGAAAAATTCGACCAGCTTCTGCTGGAAGCGCGAGCCGGGATTGTGAACTGGAACAAACCGCTTACCGGTGCGGCAAGCACCGCGCCGTTTGGTGGCGTGGGGGCGTCGGGGAACCACCGTGCGAGCGCGTGGTATGCCGCAGATTATTGCGCATGGCCGATGGCTAGCCTCGAAACGCCAGCGCTGACGCTGCCGGAAACATTGAACCCGGGTCTGGATTTTACGCAGGGGAATGGCCATGAAAGCGCGTGAAGTAAACTTTGACGGGCTTGTGGGGCTTACGCACCACTACGCCGGGCTGTCGTTTGGTAATGAGGCCTCTACAAAGCACCGTTTTCAGATGTCTAATCCGAAGCTGGCGGCGAAGCAGGGGCTTCTGAAAATGAAAGCCCTGGCGGATGCCGGGTTCCCGCAGGCGGTTATTCCGCCGCAGGAACGCCCAAATGTACCGGTATTGCGCCAACTAGGGTTCAGCGGCAGTGATGAGCAGGTTGTCGAGAAAGCCGGAACTCAGGCACCTTATCTGCTCTCCGCCGCCAGTTCCGCGTCCTCGATGTGGGTGGCGAATGCCGCAACCGTCGCGCCTTCAGCAGATACGCTGGATGGTAAAGTGCATCTGACCGTTGCAAACCTGAATAACAAATTCCATCGCGCCACTGAAGCGGAAACCACCGAGCGTGTCCTGCGCGCCATTTTCAGCCATGATGCGCATTTTAGTGTGCATCCGGCGCTGCCGCAGGTGGCGATGTTTGGCGATGAAGGTGCCGCTAACCACAATCGTCTGGGTGGGGATTACGGGGAACCGGGTCTGCAACTCTTTATTTACGGGCGTGACGAGGGCGGCAGTACGGCACCATCCCGCTATCCGGCGCGTCAGACGCTGGCGGCAAGCCAGGCGGTAGCTCGTCTGAACCAGGTTAACCCGCAGCAGGTGATTTTTGCCCAGCAAAACCCGCACGTTATCGATCAGGGCGTGTTCCATAACGACGTGATTGCCGTCTCTAACCGCCAGGTGTTGTTCTGCCATGAACAGGCATTTGCGCATCAGGACAAACTCCTGGCCACGCTGCATGAACGCGTGCCAGGCTTTATGCCGGTGCAGGTGCCAACAGACGCGGTAAGCGTGCAGGATGCAGTAGAAACCTACCTCTTTAATAGCCAGCTTTTGAGCCGGGATGACGGCAGTATGGTGCTGGTACTGCCGCAAGAATCGCGCAATCACGCTGGCGTGTGGCGCTATCTGAGCGAACTGGTGAAGGCGGATAACCCCATCGATGAATTGCGGGTGTTTGACTTGCGCGAAAGCATGGCAAATGGCGGTGGGCCAGCATGTCTGCGCCTGCGCGTGGTGTTAACCCAGCAGGAGATGCAGGCGGTTAATCCCGCGGTGATGATGAATGAAAATCTGTTTAACACGCTGAATAACTGGGTGGATCGCTACTACCGCGACAGGTTAACCCAGGCCGATCTGGTCGACCCACAACTGTTGCGCGAAGGACGTGAGGCGCTGGATGACCTCACCACCATTCTGCAACTGGGCTCTGTTTACCCGTTCCAGCGTTAAAGGAGCAGTTATGGAGAATTTACTGGCGCTGACGCTGGCGGATGAAACACCCGAGCAGCAAGAAGGTGACGGCCCCTCGTTCCGCTGGCGGTGGCTGGGGCGGGGCGTTCTTGAACTGACGCCACGGGAGACAAGCGAGCGGTCATTGGTGCTCTCTTGCGGTATTCATGGCAACGAAACCGCGCCGGTTGAGATTGTCGATTTGCTGTTACACGCGCTGTATGGCGGTGATATCGCCCTGCATTGTCGGCTGCTGGTGGTATTAGGAAACCCGCTGGCGCTGGCGCAAAACAAACGTTATGTCGTCAGCGACATTAACCGGATGTTTGGTGGCCGCTGGTCGCAGTTCCCGCAAAGTGATGAAACCGACCGCGCGCAGTGGCTGGAAAATGTGGTGACAGACTTTTTCGCCACTGGCGGGGAAAACCGCTGGCATCTCGATTTGCATACGGCGATCCGCGCCTCATACCATGTGCGATTTGGCGTTTTACCGCAGCGTAATCAGCCGTGGGATGAGGAATTCCTGGCCTGGCTGGGCGATGCGGGCCTTGAGGCACTGGTGTTCCATCAGTCGCCTGGCGGGACCTTTACCCACTTCACCTGCGATAAATTTGGCGCGCTGGCCTGCACGCTGGAGCTGGGCAAAGCGCTGCCGTTCGGGCAGAACGATCTCTCGCGTTTTGCCCCTACGCATCTGGCGCTGCGGGCGTTGCTGGGTGGCACTTCGCCAGAACATTGCCAGGAACATGTTGAGCGCTATCGGGTGGTACAGCAGATCACGCGGCGCAGCGATGCGTTCCAGTTGCACATGGCCGCGCATACGCTGAACTTCACGCCGTTTCGTCAGGGGGTTTTACTGGCAGAGGATGGTGATGAACGTTATGAAGTGCATGAAACAACAGAGTATGTGCTGTTTCCAAACCCTTCTGTGGCATTTGGCCTGCGAGCAGGGCTGATGCTGGAAAAAATGCGTTAATACTGTTGTGGCCCTCAGCAGCAGGCTGTGGGCCGCAGTCCCGAATAGTTATTTTCACTGACACTGACAAACTTATTTTCTTAGCTATTATTGCGGAATGCTGTTTTTTGCAGATTATTCCTGGTTATTTGCTTTTAAAATAATCATCGATTCTATATACTCCTTCATAATCTCTTTAAAATCACCATGTTGTATATTTTTGTTTCAACTCTCCACGTTTTATCCTTAATTTCTCCACATTTGGCGATAATTTGTTTTTTACACTTTCATTGTTTTACCGTTGCTCTGACTTATTGACGATAAACCCCGTAAAGTTAATCTCGTCAACACGGCATAGCGCCGAAGAATAACTGAAAGTAAGGAAATAAATTATGCGTAAGTTAACTGCACTGTTTGTTGCTTCTACCCTGGCTCTGGGCGCTACCAGCGTGGCGTTCGCCGCAGATACCGCGACCACCACGACTGCCGCGCCAACTGAAGGCAAAATGATGATGCATCATAAAGGCAAGCCGGGGATGCACCACGACATGATGATGTTCAATGATCTGAACCTGACCGATGCACAGAAACAGCAGGTTCGCGACATCATGAAAAGCCAGCGTGACCAGATGAAACGTCCGCCGCTGGAAGAACGCCGCGCGATGCATGACATCATCGCCAGCGACAGCTTCGATAAAGCGAAAGCCGAAGCGCAGATCGACAAAATGGCTGAGCAGCACAAAGCAGGAATGCTGGCTCGCATGGAAACCCAGAACAAGATCTACAACATTCTGACCCCGGAACAGAAAAAACAATTTAATGCCAATTTTGAGAAGCGTCTGACAGAACGCCCGGCGCCGGAAGGTAAAATGCCTGCACCAACCGAATAATCGGTTCAACATCTTAAGACCGCCGGGATCCTGTCCACAAAAGCGCAAACGCTGTGGACAGGACCGGCGGTTTTTTCTTTTATACCCTCTTGTCTGCCGCCAGAAGCGCGGTATCCTCCTGTAGTCGCTCCAGAGAATGTTCAGCAGAGTCATGGCGTTATTTTTTTCTTTCCGCCCGTCTAAGGCCTGCGCGTTCTGCTGCCGATAATACGTCTGTGAGTTCCCAACGATAACAACCAAGAATGCAGTGATAGCGATATTGCTGCCCTGGCACATGTTGTGCCTTTCAGGAGTGGTGATGGAGTTCTTTGATATCCGTAAAATGCCGGTCAGTCTCTGGCGCAATGGTGCCGGCGAGACACGTGAAATTTGCTGTTTTCCTCCCGCGACGCGCGATTTTTCCTGGCGCGCCAGTATTGCGACTATCGCCAGCAACGGCGAATTCTCTTCTTTCCCGGGGGTCGACCGGGTTATTACCCTGCTGGAAGGGGGAGAAGTGACGCTGGATGCCGGTCAGGCATTTTGCCATACCCTGAAGCACCACCAGCCCTTTAGCTTCACAGGCGATCTGCCGGTGAAGGCTCTGCTCAGTGATGGCCAGATGTCGATGGACTTCAACGTCATGACCCGTCGCGATCGCTGTAAAGCGAAAGTGCGCGTGGCCGACCGTACCTTCACCACGTTTGCTTCACGCGGCGGTGTGGCGTTTGTGCTCAGCGGCGCATGGCAGCTTGGCGATAAACTGCTGACGGCGGATCAGGGTGCCAGTTGGGATGACGGGACGCATACCCTGCGTCTGCTTGAATCCGAAGGCACGCTGCTGTTTGGTGAGATCATCTGGCTGGCAGGTCACTGAGTGAAATAACCTCATACTCGCCGGTGAATAATGGCTTACAGAGAATTTTGTAGCCATCGTGATCGAATCCGGCGGGTATGCGCAGTAATGTTGTCGCATCGTCTACGCTGTCGACCGTCCCCAACCATAGCCAGTTGCGGATGATGTGATATTGCGTCATTTCATCCCCGGTTTCTTTTAGCGCAATGGCGCCTTCCCACGGCCAGCAGGTAATGCTGATGGCCGCCAGCCCGGCAAGCAAACGTGCCTGGTGATCCGCAATACTCTCTTTTCCACAGCAGGCTCCGGCACAGCGCTTTAGCGCGGAGCGAAAACAGGCGCGACCTCTGGTTGTGGCTTCAAGCCCCAACAGGCTGTAACAGAGCTGGAGTTCGTCAGCCAGCGTCTGCAATGTTTGCTGCGCGGCACGTTTACTGGCAAACAGGCCATACAGGTTGGGCGTATGAGCGAAATCGACTTCACGCGCGTAAACCACCTGCGGCTTGCCGTTGAGTATCTGTAAAGAGCAGAGCTGGCGATTGCGGCGCAGGCGTTTATTAAAAAGCGGTTGTTGTTCTTTAATCAGGCGTGCCTCAAGCAACAGCGCACCCAGCTCGCCAGCCGTCCTGATAAAGGTGACTCGCCGGGACTGGCGAAGCATTGCCGCCTCATCCGGCGTGCGGAAATGGGACATAACCCGGCTGCGAATATTGACGCTTTTGCCGATATACAGCGGCAGAGTGTCGCTTTCGCCGTGAAAGAGATACACGCCCGGCTGTTTCGGTAATGCTTCAAGCCAGGGGCGAAGATGTTCGGGATATTCATATATAGCCGCCGCTTCAAACTCAAGACGCGGGGCAGATTGACGCCTGCTCACATAGCACTCCGGATACTGTTTATGCATACAGTCTAGCAGGTGTGGGGTGGTTAAAAAAGAGGCTGTGGCGCAGGGGGAATTGCCGGGAGGCACTTTGCTTACCCGACCTATATATAGTAGGACCGTGCAAGCGAAGCGCCACCGGGAAAATGGGACTATCTCTTCCAGAAATTGTCGAACACCGTGATCGGCGTGTGACGCTTGTGCTCGGTTTTCAGGTACCAGCCTTCGATAATCTTCGCGGTACCTGCATCCAGCGTTTTACCTTCCAGGTAATCATCAATATTTTCATAGGTCACACCCAGCGCAGCTTCATCCGGCAGGGAAGGGCGATCGTCTTCCAGGTCGGCCGTAGGTGCTTTCTTATATAAATGTTCCGGGCAACCCAGAGCGGCAAGTAACTGCTTACCCTGACGCTTGTTGAGACGGAAGATAGGGTTAATGTCGGTACCACCGTCACCATATTTGGTGAAGAAGCCGGTAACGGCCTCTGCTGCATGGTCAGTCCCTACCACGACTCCTTTGGTCATACCTGCAATGCTGTATTGCGCTTTCATACGCTCGCGCGCTTTCTCGTTACCACGGACAAAATCGCTCAGCTCAATGCCTGCCTCGCGCAGCGCCTGTTCACTCGCCAGCACTGACCCTTTGATGTTCACGGTAAGCACACGATCGGGCTGAATGAAGGTAATGGCGTCCTGACAATCCTGTTCATCGGTCTGCACACCATACGGAAGGCGCACAGCAATAAATTGCAGCGCAATATCTCCGGTCTCTTCCCGCAGTTCTGAAATGGCCTGTTGGCACAGTTTGCCGGTCAGCGTGGAATCCTGACCACCGCTGATGCCCAGTACCAGTGACTTCAGGAAAGGGTTTGTTTTTAAATAGGATTTTAAAAAATCGACGCTACGGCGGATCTCTTCGTGTGCATCGACCGCTGGCTTGACGCCAAGCGCCTGAATAATCTCTTGTTGCAGAGCCATTACGCCCTCCATATGCAGAACTAAACAGAATGTATGATCCGTTAAAATTAACCCTTTGGGCGTAAAACGACAAGGATCACAGTTTTGAGTGCGGCAATTTACGGCGATTTAGCAGGTTATCTTTGTTTTAGATGAATTATCCGAAATTCGTCTGGCGGAAATCACAAAGTTGAACAATAGTACTTTTTATTCCATGCTTAGATAACACGCTGATATACAAGAGGACGGAATATGAACAAGAATGTAGCAGGAATTCTAAGTGCAGCGGCGGTTCTGACTATGCTGGCAGGGTGTACGGCTTACGATCGCACCAAAGATCAATTCACACAGCCCGTAGTTAAAGATGTCAAAAAAGGTATGACGCGTTCGCAGGTGGCAGCGATTGCCGGTACACCTTCTTCTGAAATTACCATGATTCATGCAAAAGGGACCTGCCAGACCTATATCCTGGGTCAACGTGATGGTAAGGCTGAAACCTACTTTGTTGCTCTGGATGACACGGGACACGTGATCAATTCCGGTTATCAGACCTGTGCCGAATACGATACCGATCCGCAGGCAACTAAGGCGCAGTAACCCTGCTTGCCTGAGTATGTTAAAAAACCGGCCAGATGGCCGGTTTTTTTATGTATTGGAAAATCTTATTTCTTTGCGCGAATTATTTGCCCGAAATGTGAAGGTAGTCAACAAGCCAGGTCAATGAGAGACAATTTGCGTCTGTTCAGAATTATCCCCTCTCTGTACCATTGCGTATACTCACTCCAACGACAAACAATGGTAAGCGAACCATCCGTCAGCCGGGATAGCGAGTCGAGTGAGAGTGCGACGTCGGGTGGTTAAAAAGAGGGAAGTTACTATGGAAAAGAAACATATCTACCTGTTTTGCTCTGCAGGCATGTCAACCTCACTGCTGGTTTCCAAGATGCGTGCGCAGGCTGAAAAATATGAAGTCCCTGTGGTGATTGAAGCGTTTCCTGAAACGCTGGCGGGTGAAAAGGGTCAGAGTGCCGATGTTGTGCTCTTAGGGCCGCAAATTGCTTACATGTTGCCAGAAATTCAACGTCTGTTACCGAATAAACCGGTCGAAGTTATCGACTCGGGGCTGTACGGCAAGATCGATGGTTTAGGTGTATTGAAAGCTGCTGTTGCAGCAATTAAAAAAGCTGCTAATTAATTTTTTATTTTTCCCGTCAAAGAGTTATTTCACACACAATACGCCGTAACATGAGTTACGGCATTTAAGGGTATTTTCCTATGAGTAAAGTCATCGCTTCACTTGAAAAGGTACTCCTTCCTTTTGCTGTTAAAATAGGAAAGCAGCCTCACGTTAATGCCATCAAAAACGGTTTTATTAAATTAATGCCGTTGACGCTGGCCGGGGCAATGTTCGTTTTAATTAACAACGTTTTTCTGAGCTTTGGTGAAGGTTCCTTCTTTTATTCATTAGGAATTCGGTTAGACGCTTCTACAATTGAAACCCTTAATGGTTTTAAAGCCATCGGCGGCAACGTATACAACGGTACGTTGGGTATTATGTCGCTGATGGCGCCATTCTTTATCGGGATGGCGCTTGCAGAAGAGCGTAAAGTGGATCCGCTGGCAGCGGGCTTATTATCCGTTGCTGCCTTTATGACCGTTACCCCTTACAGCGTGGGTGAAGCGTATGCTGTAGGCGCTAACTGGTTAGGTGGTGCAAACATTATTTCCGGTATTGTGATCGGTCTGGTGGTTGCCGAGATGTTCACCTTTATTGTCCGCCGCAACTGGGTTATTCGCTTGCCGGACAGTGTTCCTGAATCTGTTTCTCGTTCATTTTCCGCGTTGATTCCAGGCTTCATTATTCTCTCCATCATGGGGATTATTGCCTGGGCGCTTTCTCACTGGGGTACAAACTTCCACCAGATAATCATGGACTCTATCTCTACGCCACTGGCGTCGATGGGTGGCGTGGTTGGTTGGGCGTACGTGATTTTCACCTCTCTGCTGTGGTTCTTCGGCGTGCATGGTTCACTGGCACTGGCAGCGCTGGACAGCGGCATCATGACCCCGTGGGCACTGGAAAACGTTGCGCTTTACCAGCAGTACGGTTCCGTTGATGCGGCACTGGCAGCCGGTAAAACCTTCCATGTGTGGGCGAAGCCGATGCTTGACTCCTATATCTTCCTGGGTGGTACAGGGGCAACGCTGGGTCTTATCATCGCGGTCTTTATTGTCTCTCGTCGCGCTGACTACCGTCAGGTTGCGAAACTGGCGCTGCCATCTGGCATCTTCCAGATTAACGAGCCGATTCTGTTTGGTCTGCCAATCATCATGAACCCGGTAATGTTCATTCCGTTCATTCTGATTCAGCCGCTGCTGGCCGCCATTACCCTGACGGCGTATTACCTGGGTATTATCCCGCCAATCACCAACATTGCACCGTGGACAATGCCGGCAGGTCTGGGCGCGTTCTTCAACACCAACGGTAGCATCGCGGCCTTCCTGCTGGCGATATTCAACCTCGGGATTGCAACACTGCTTTATATGCCGTTCGTGGCGATTGCGAACAAAGCCGCAACCATCATCGATGAAGAAGAGAGCGAAGAAGATATTGCCCTCTCACTGAAATTCTAAGTTTGACCGGCGCGGGGCAACCCGCGCCAGCGAAAAGGAGCTAAAAGATGTTAGATTTGGATAGTATCGTTGCTGAAGAAACCGAAGAAAACGACCTGGAAGAAGTGGTGATGGGCCTTATCATCAATTCAGGACAAGCACGCAGCCTGGCTTATGCCGCACTCAAGCAGGCTAAGCAGGGTGATTTCGCCGCAGCGAAAACCATGATGGATCAGTCCCGTACCGCACTGAATGAAGCGCATCTGGTACAGACGAAGCTCATCGAAGGCGACCAGGGCGAAGGGAAAATGAAAGTGAGTCTGGTGCTGGTTCATGCACAGGATCACCTGATGACTTCGATGCTGGCGCGCGAGCTGGTGGCGGAGTTAATCGAGCTTCACGAAAAAATGCACTAAGTCAGATTGAGTAGCAGGAGGTCAGCACGATGGAAATTAAAACCGCACTTGAGCAGCAACTGTTTAATGGCAAGAATTTTCACGTGGTTATTTACAACAAGACGGAGAGCGCCAGTGGCCTGCACCAGCATGACTACTACGAGTTCACGATTGTTCTGACCGGACGTTACTACCAGGAGATCAACGGTAAGCGTGTTCTGCTGGAACGTGGTGATTTTGTCTTCCTGCCGATGGGCTCCTACCACCAGAGCTTTTACGAATTTGGCGCGACGCGTATTCTCAATGTCGGCGTCAGCAAACGCTTCTTTGAGAAACACTATCTGCCGCTGGTGCCGTTCTGCTTTGTGGCGTCACAGGTGTATCGCGTTAAAAACGAGTTTATGACCTGGATAGAAACGGTCATTGCTTCACTTAACTTCCGCGACAATGAGTTCGACGAGTTTATTGAAACGGTAACCTTCTACGTGATGAACCGCCTGCGTCACCATCGTGAAGAGCAGCAGGTGATTGACGATATCCCACAGTGGTTACGTGGCACCGTCGAGCTTATGCACGATAAAGGCCAGTTCAGCGACAACGCGCTGGAGAATATGGTGACCCTGTCAGGTAAATCTCAGGAATATTTAACCCGGGCAACGCAGCGTTACTATCGCAAGACGCCGGTGCAAATTATTAATGAGATCCGCATCAACTTTGCAAAAAAACAACTGGAAATTACCAACTACTCTGTAACCGATATTGCGTATGAGTCCGGCTACAGTAGTCCCAGCCTGTTTATTAAAACATTTAAAAAATTCACCTCATTCACGCCAAACAGTTACCGGAAAAACTTAACGGTAATTAATTGACTATCGGCGGTATTATCCGCCAGAAATATTGACGTAATTGCTTGCCCAAAATAGCGGGACGAGAGCGCTATACTTTGCAGGCGGTTAACCTGATACGTTAAGGGAGATATTATGCAACAGAAATTAAAAGTCGTAACCATTGGCGGCGGCAGCAGTTATACCCCGGAATTACTCGAAGGTTTTCTGAAGCGTTATCATGAATTGCCGGTCAGCGAATTATGGCTGGTGGACGTTGAAGAAGGGCAAGAGAAGCTGAATATTATTTTCGAACTGTGCAAGCGTATGGTCGAAAAAGCGGGCGTACCGTTAACCGTGCATAAAACACTGGATCGCCGTCTGGCGCTGAAAGATGCCGACTTCGTGACAACTCAGCTGCGAGTAGGCCAGTTGAAAGCACGTGAACTGGACGAGCGCATCCCGCTGAGCCACGGTTATCTGGGCCAGGAAACCAACGGCGCGGGTGGTCTGTTTAAAGGTCTGCGTACCATTCCGGTAATTTTCGACATCATCAAAGATGTGGAAGAAATTTGCCCAAATGCGTGGGTAATTAACTTTACCAACCCGGCTGGCATGGTGACCGAAGCCGTCTTTCGTCATACCGGTTTTAAACGCTTTATCGGTGTGTGTAACATTCCGATCGGCATGAAAATGTTTATCAGCGACGTGCTGGAACTGAGCGACAGCGACGATCTCTCCATCGATCTGTTCGGCCTGAACCACATGGTCTTTATCAAAGATGTGATTGTTAACGGTAAATCGCGCTTTGCTGAACTGCTGGACGGCGTGGCTTCGGGTCGCCTGACCGCGGCATCAGTTAAAAATATCTTCGATCTGCCGTTCAGCGAAGGGCTGATCCGCTCCCTGAATCTGCTGCCATGTTCGTATCTGCTTTACTACTTCAAGCAGAAAGAGATGCTGGCCATCGAAATGGGCGAGTACTATAAAGGCGGCGCGCGTGCGCAGGTAGTGCAGAAAGTTGAAAAACAACTGTTTGATTTGTACAAAGATCCAAACCTGAACGTGAAACCAAAAGAGCTGGAGCAGCGCGGCGGGGCGTACTATTCAGACGCAGCCTGTGAAGTGATCAACGCTATCTACAACGACAAGCAGGCAGAGCACTACGTCAACGTGCCGCACCATGGACACATCGATAACATTCCGGCTGACTGGGCAGTTGAGATGACTTGCATCCTGGGTCGCGATGGCGCGAAACCACATCCGCGTATCACTCACTTTGATGACAAAGTGATGGGGCTCATCCACACAATCAAAGGGTTTGAAGTGGCAGCAAGCAACGCGGCGCTGAGCGGCGAGCTGAATGATGTGCTTCTGGCGCTGAACCTGAGCCCGCTGGTGCATTCCGATCGTGACGCAGAACAGCTGGCGAGCGAGATGATCCTGGCGCATGAAAAATGGCTGCCAAACTTTGCTGCAACGGTTGAGAAACTGAAGTTCAACCACCGTTAAGAGGGAGAGCGATGGAAAACCTGTTGATCGTAAACGCCGACGATTTTGGCCTGTCGAAAGGGCAGAACTACGGCATCATTGAAGCCTGTCGTCGGGGTGTGGTGACCTCGACCACTGCGCTTGTCAACGGCGAGGCGGTTGACCATGCTGCATCCCTGAGCCGTGAAGTCCCGGAGTTGGGTGTGGGGATGCACTTTGTCCTCACACTCGGGATGCCGATTTCACCGATGCCAGGGCTGACACGCGATGGACAGTTGGGTAAATGGATCTGGGAAATGGCCGAGCATAATACGTTGCCACTCGAGGAAATTACCCGTGAACTGGATTGTCAGTTCAACCGGTTTGTCGATCTCTTCGGTCGTGAGCCGACGCATATTGATAGCCATCATCACGTGCATATGATCCCGGCAATTTTCCCGATTGTTGCGGATTTTTCCCAACGTAAAGGGGTGGCGATGCGTGTGGATCGTGAAGTACAGGCGCTGCACGGGCTGTTGTTATCGTCTGCGGCAACGACCGACGGTTTCAGCAGCACATTTTACGGCGATGAAATAAGTGAAGCACTGCTTCTGAGCGTGCTGGATGATTCCGCTGCGCGCGGTGAACGCTCGCTGGAGGTGATGGCGCACCCGGCGTTTGTCGACAACACCGTGCGCAAAAGCGCCTACTGCTGGCCACGCCTGGCGGAGCTGGATGTGTTGACATCGGCATCGCTGAAATATGCGATTGCCGAGCGCGGGTATCGTCTGGGGACGTTCAAGGATCTGTAAACAGTGCCGGGTACGAGGTAAAAGCAAAACGGTAACAGGCGTTACCGTTTTTTTTGTTTTCTCTTTCTCCCGTGGGGAGATTGGGTGAGGGCATCAGGTCGTACGGTTTTTAGGTCGATACGAGCAAAAGAAACGACATACAGCATGGAAGGCGCGACGCGTGGGGGAAGGATCGGCTATCATAGAATTTTCCTGTTTCCAGAATTTGCTTTAGTGAACCAGTCTCTTATGAAACCTCTTCGTCAACAAAACCGCCAGGTTATTAGCTATGTGCCCCGCGTTGAACCCGCTCCGCCTGACCATGCTCTGAAAGTGGATGGTTTTCGCGATGTCTGGCAGCTACGGGGAAAATACGTGGCCTTTGTGCTGATAGGCGAACACTTCCGTCGTTCCCCTGTGTTTACGGTGCCGGAATCGGCGCAGCGCTGGGCGGTACAGACCCGCCAGGATGAAGATGTTGAAGAATAACAACTATAAAAAAACCGCCATCAGGCGGTTTTTTTAATTCACCAGTGATTAACGGTGCGCCAGTTCGACGTCGTCTTCACTTTCCAGAACAGCTTTGTCAGTCTGTTTTAACCACTGGCTTGTCAGCGTACCCGCGGTCATGGAGCCGCTCACGTTCAGTGCGGTACGACCCATATCAATCAGCGGCTCTACGGAAATCAGCAGCGCAACCAGAGTGACCGGCAGACCCAGCGCAGGCAATACGATCAGCGCTGCAAAGGTCGCACCGCCGCCCACACCAGCAACACCTGCGGAGCTCACGGTGACAATGCCCACAAGCGTTGCAATCCACACCGGGTCGAGCGGGTTAATACCCACAGTAGGAGCAACCATCACTGCCAGCATTGCCGGGTAAAGACCCGCACAACCATTCTGACCGATGGTAGCGCCAAAGGAAGCAGAGAAGCTGGCGATAGATTCAGGCACACCCAGACGACGGGTTTGCGCTTCAACGTTCAGCGGAATGGATGCTGCGCTGGAACGGCTGGTGAAGGCAAATGTCAGTACCGGCCACACTTTGCGGAAGTATTTCAGCGGGCTAACGCCGTTCACACCCAGCAGGATGCCATGCACCACGAACATGATGCCCAGACCCAGGTAAGAGGCAACCACAAAGCTACCCAGCTTAATGATGTCCTGCAAGTTAGATCCTGCGACGACTTTGGTCATCAGGGCCAGTACGCCGTATGGTGTTAACTGCATCACCAGACGCACCAGCTTCATTACCCAGCTTTGCAGGGTATCGATAGCCGTCAGAACGCGTTCACCTTTCGGAGCATCGTCTTTCAGCAGTTTCAGTGCTGCCACACCCAGGAAGGCTGCGAAGATAACCACACTGATAATGGAGGTTGGGTTCGCACCGGTCAGGTCAGCAAACGGGTTCTTCGGAATGAAGGAGAGCACCATTTGTGGAACGGTCAGGTCGGCGACTTTGCCCACGTAGTTAGACTGAATGGCAGCCAGACGCGCGGTTTCAGCAGAGCCTTGCACCAGACCTTCTGCGGTCAGACCAAACAGGTTGGTCACCAGAACACCCACCAGTGCGGCAATCAGCGTGGTGAACAGCAGCGTGCCGATGGTCAGAAAACTGATTTTACCTAACTGAGTGGCATTATGCAGACGTGCAACGGCACTCAGAATAGAAGCAAACACCAGCGGCATAACGATCATCTGTAGCAGCTGTACGTAGCCGTTACCCACGATGTTGAACCACTGAATAGAATCTTTCAGTACCGGATTATCTGAGCCGTAAATAGCCTGTAATGCCAGACCAAACACGACACCCATACCCAGACCGATCAGTACTTTCTTTGCCAGGCTCCACTGTTTGTGGCGCGCCTGAGCCAGAAGCAATAGCAAAATAGCGAACACAACCACGTTCGCGATGAGTGGAAAGTTCATCCCCGTTCTCCTGATTTATTATGTGGTCGGTATTCCCGAACCTGTTGGCGCAAGGTTAGCAGAAGTGTGATGTAGCGCTTATATCCAAATGGAATGGGTTATGACAAATGCGTTGAATTTGCGGGTTTAATGTTCAATTTGATTATTAATAAATCGATTGAACTGAAATTGCAGCGAATTGATCATCTGAGAAGACCAGCGAACTGCACCATTTTCGGGCAAGGTTTGCGGCATCCACACGGCATAGGCAAAAAGCGCCATACATAAAAAGCGCTCCAGCTGATTACCTTTCTGCGGGGCAAGAATCGGCAGGCGGAACCGCCAGCGGCACGGCCACAGTAGCGGTACACCCGCAGGGGTCAGCATATCGGCGAGAATATGGCTCAGATAGCCGAGTACCATGCCCTGAATAGCATCTGCGGGCACAATCCAGCTTTCAGGAACCTTTAAATAGAAGAGGGTCAACAGACCAAATACGGCCAGCAGGCTGTGAGTGAACCCCCGGTGACCAAACGCCCGGGCGATGGGTTTGGAAACCCACTTCAACCGCTGCCCAAGAAATGATTTAGGGTGATCGATATCGGGTAGCAGGCAGGTCAGCACCGCTGAAGGCACAATATGCCACCAGTCACCCTGGGCCAGCACGGGTGTTAGCTCAGCGTTTTTGGCAAACACTGCACAAGCAATAGAAAAAAGCAGGTGGCCTTCCGCCGTCATGATAAAACCCAGGAAACTGTCAATTCATACAGTATAGGGTTTTTATACAGTGGGCGGAAGAGGTGACGGTGTAACTCTTTGTCACAAACTGCGCTAACGTGCGAGCCAACCGCCATCAACGGCTAAGGTGTGACCATTAATGTAGTCTGATGCCGGTGACGCCAGGAATACTACCGGGCCTTGCAGATCCTCGGGTAACCCCCATCGCCCCGCAGGAATACGGTCAAGGATCGCCTGGCTGCGTTGCTCATCATCACGTAACTGCTGTGTATTGTTGGTTGCCATGTAGCCCGGCGCAATCGCATTGACGTTAATCCCCTGAGCCGCCCACTCATTTGCCAGAAGGCGGGTGATGCCAAGGACGCCACTTTTCGAGGCCGTATAAGAGGGAACGCGGATACCGCCCTGGAACGAGAGCATAGAGGCAATGTTGATGATTTTACCGCCCTGGCCCTGGGCAATAAACTGCCGGGCGACTGCCTGAGAAAGGAAAAAGACAGATTTCAGATTCAGGTCAACGACCTCGTCCCAGTCTTTTTCACTGAAGGAAAGTGCGTCTGCACGGCGGATGGTGCCTGCATTATTCACCAGAATATCGACGTGCCCCATCTCTGCAACCGCTTTAGTGACGACGTCATGGATACTTTCCTGCTGGCCGAGGTCGGCCCGAATCGCCAGAAAACGTCTGCCGAGGGCGGTGACCCGGGCGGCCGTTTCTTCAGGGATTTTCCGGTTTACCCCCACGATATCACACCCGGCCTGAGCCAGCGCAACGGCCATTCCTTGTCCAAGCCCGGTATCACACCCGGTGACGATGGCCACTTTTCCAGAAAGAGTGAAGGTATCCTGTATCATATGCGCCTCAGAAGTAGGGTTATTGTCGTTCTGACCCAAGAATAGGAGGCAATAAGCAGAAAAGCAAACAAAATGAAACGATGTTTTATTTTTGTGATTTGCAGATTCAGGCAGCGAGTGCTGCCTGAGAGAATGGGTTATTCACCGCGCAGGTGTTGCACTGTAAGGTCGTCCAGCGAGGCAAGTTTAACGTCAGCAAGCGCAAAGCGCGGATCGTGCCGGCCTTCTTCGGCAGGGACGACAATTGAGCGCATCCGCGCAGACTTCGACGCCACCATGCCGTTAACGGAATCTTCCAGCGCAACACAGCTGAGAGGATCAAGCCCAAGCTTCGCGGCGCAGTCCATGTAGACCTGTGGATGCGGCTTGCTGTAGGGGAGCTTTTCTGCCGATGCCAGTGCATCAAAGCTGTCACGCAGCTCGAACATCGTCAGCACTTTTTCCAGCATATGCAGCGGTGAAGCAGAAGCCAGCCCAACCTTAAGGCCTTGCGCTTTGCACAGGGCGATTGCGTCACGCACGCCGGGTAACAACGGGCGGTTCTCTTCAACCAGGGCAATCGCGCGATTGATAATGCGCGCAGTCACTTCGTCGCGGTCGGGCCCAATCCACGGCTGATGGGCGTACCAAAGTTCAACCACCATGTCGATACGTAACCCGAGCGTATCGGGAAGTTCGTTACGGCGACGAATGTCCACGCCAAGGCTGGCCATGACATCCAGTTCTGCACGATCCCACAGCGGCTCGGAATCAATAAGTAATCCATCCATGTCAAAAATAGCGGCAAGAATTTGGCGCGGTGTCGACATCACAACTTCTCCTTAATTCAGGGTGTACGACAGACGATAAGTGCTAAGTGCAGTCTGCAATTTAGCATATTGCCTTTAAAGAGCGGGCGAAAATGATGGGCAGCAGGTAGACTTAGGCACAAATAACGCGTCTTTTGGAAGGGGAACTGATGACGTATCAACAAGCTGGACGCATTGCTGTCTTAAAACGTATTGCCGGGTGGGTGATCTTTATTCCGGCCGTGATTTCCACGCTGATTTCTGTGCTTAAGTTTATGTACGATCACAGCGAAAAACAGCCGGGTATCAATGCGGTAATGCTTGATTTTGCGCATGTTATGATTGAGATGATGCGTTTTAATACGCCTTTTTTAAACTTCTTCTGGTTCAACTCGCCAACACCCGATTTTCATCAGAAGCTCAATGTCGGATTCTGGATAATCTATGCCCTGATCTTTGTGGCGATGGCGCTCCAGGCATCGGGTGCCAGAATGAGCCGTCAGACACGCTTTTTGCGTGAAGGTGTGGAAGACCAGCTGATTCTGGAGCAGGCGAAAGGGACAGAAGGAATGAGCCGTGAGCAAATTGAGTCCCGCATTGTGGTCCCGCGTCACACCATTTTCCTGCAAATTTTCCCGCTCTACATCCTGCCGGTGATAATTATCGTGGCCGGATATTTCTTCTTCTCGTTACTCGGTTTTTTATAAGAATTAACGGGTGGCATCTGGCCCACCCGTTCCTGTCTTATGCCGCCAGTACGCGCTCCAGCGCACGCTGGGCATTCACGAGGTGCTCACCGCCAAACAAAATCGCACGGTTAATCAGGGTGTAAAGTTGGTAAACCGGCTGGCGCTGAAGGAAGTCTGCCGGGAGTGGCGAAACTGACTGATACCCGTCGTAGATTTGCGCAGGCTGTTCAGGATGGAGAGGCAGCATGGCAAGGTCGCACTCTCGGTCGCCCCAGTAGCAGGCCGGGTCGAAAATAAATGGCCCATCTGGACCCAGCGCGCAGTTTCCTGACCATAAATCGCCATGCAGCAGCGAAGGCTGCGGCTGATGCGAAGCAAGACGTTGCTGAACATGTTCAACAATGGCGTCGATATTGCCAAATTCCAGCCCTTTTTCCGCAGCCAGCTCAAGCTGCCAGCCGATACGTTGTTCGGCAAAGAAGGTTGACCAGCGGCGTTGCCAGGTATTGGGTTGCGGAGTGGTGGAGAGATCGTTATCAAAATCTAGCCCAAACTGGGGCTGGTCGCTCCACTGGTGCAGACGCGCCAGTTGCTGCCCAAGAATAAAGGCATTATGGGCATCTAACGGACGGGCGGGGAGATAATCCATGACCAGAAAGCTGTAGTCACGATCGCTGCCTAACGCCCAGACCTGAGGGACTGTTACCGTCTTGCTGCGAGATAATAGCTCTAACTGGTCGGCTTCGGCAGTGAAGATAGGGAGAAGCTCCCGTTCATCACACTTCACGAAGAAATCACGTCCTGCGTAGCGTAAGTGCCATGCGGCGTGGATCTCTCCGCCTGGCAGTTCGTTACGCAGTTCAATTTCACCTTCACCCAGTTGCTCACTTAAAAGATGACTGATAGCCTGCCACATGATGTCTCTCCCATGTTGTCTGCCAGATCATAAAGTTAGCGCAAAACCGCTGTAAAAAAATACGAACTAACGCACACCTGAGCTGTTTGGATCCATGCAGGGCACTTATTGTTCTTTTTTTTGCCAGTTTTCCCAGGTGTCTACGTCAATTTCGGCTGTTTTGTGGGTGGCACTTTCAATCAGGCTGTTTGCCAGCGCGCTTACCTCATCGATGGTTAACGCGCTTATCAGCCCAAATGTCAGCGTGCCGAGCTCATGAATATTGCCTTCTTCATCCGTCAGCGTGAGTAAAAAGTTTGCGCGAGTGAAGGCATTATTGATTTCATTGAGTTCGGTCAGTGATGCATCATGAAAACTAACGGTTATGACGTAGCGAGTGATGTCCCCACTGCTCATATTTCACCTCATTGTTATCATGAAAGTTTTCTTAGCATAGTCGATAGTACGCGTTTGGCGAATCCGGAGCGCATTTCCCCTCCATAAAGAAGGGGTAAATGCCTTAACTTCTGGAGAGGTAATCCACAATTTTTTGCGTATCGATAAGGGAACACAACCGCGTACCCTGGTTGATGGTTGCCGCGCTACCCGCCGCCACACCGTAACGTGTCATCTCAAGTAGCGAGGCCCCTTGAGCGAGTTTGAGCACCATTGCTCCCACCATGCTGTCGCCAGCACCCACGGTGCTTTGGCTTTTCATTGGCGGCGGGACGACCTGCACAAAACCGGAACCATCAACGGCTAATGCTCCTTGTGGGCCAAGAGACACGACCACGCGTAGGGCTTTGCCGCTGCGAACCAGTTCTTGCGCCGCGGTACGAACATCGTCAGGCTGGGTGAGCTCGCGATTGACCAGCGCACTTAACTCTTTCTGGTTGGGTTTGACCAGCTCAAGTTGCCCTGGCGCTAAAGCGGCCTGAAGCGCCTCACCTGAGCTATCAACAATACAGCGGATCCCCCGCAACTGCGCTGCCCGAATCAGTTGCGTCAGCCTTTCTGTTTTGACGCCAGGCGGCAGACTGCCGCTAATGACCAGCAATGCGCCACCCTCAATAGCCAGGACTTTTTCCTCGAGCTGGCGAAACTCATCTTCGCTGAGCTTCGCGCCAGGCATAACAAAACGGTACTGTTCGCCGCTGGACGTCACGTGAACGTGCAGGTTCTGTCGTGTCCAGTCCTGGGCGTTGACGGTTGAAACCGCGACCTTTTCGTCTGCCAGCAGTGCGACCAGATGCTCCCCGGTAGCGCCGCCCGCGGGGAATATTGCCGTTGCCTTTCCACCGAGGTGCGTAATGGCACGCGCCACGTTGATCCCGCCACCGCCTGGTTCAAACACAGGGGCGCTACAGCGCAGTTTACCTTCCGGGTAAATCTGCGGCGTCAGGGTGGCGGAGTCGAGGGAAGGGGAGAGCGTCAGTGTATAAATAGAAACCATCATTACCTCCTTTTAGTATGGGTATCAGTAATCCTGGCACCAATTCACCAGAAGGCAAAGTAATTAACATCATGATTTTCAATATGAATAATGAGAAAAGTAACCAAATTGTTTTATAAAATAAAACTCGTTTTGGGATCGTTCTTATTCAAAAAATGAAATAAGAAAACGTTGCTATGTTATTTGAGCCTTTTTATAATTTATTACCTTTCTCTGGACGCCTTGTCATTGATCCTCAAGAAAGTTTCCGGGACCGAGATGGTCTCTTTTTTTGTTGTACGGACTCCTTAATAAAATGAAGCTTTTGAAGACAGTACCCGCTGCACTGATGCTGGCGGGTGGCGTGTTTGCGTCAATGAATGCGACCGCCGATGATACCGTTTTTACTGTCATGGACGATCCCACCACGGCGCAAAAGCCCTTTGAAGGTAACCTGAACGCCGGATATTTGGCGCAATCCGGTAACACGAAAAGTTCTTCGCTGACGGCGGACAGCACGCTGACCTGGTACGGCAGCAACACGGCCTGGTCCTTGTGGGGTAACGCCAGCAACACCTCCGCTAACGACGAACGCTCTTCCGAAAAATACGCAGTAGGTGGACGTAGCCGTTACAATATGACCGATTTCGACTACCTGTTTGGCCAGGCAAGCTGGTTAACCGACCGTTACAACGGCTATCGCCAGCGTGATATATTCACCGCAGGTTATGGTCGCCAGTTCCTGAACGGGCCTGTTCACAGCTTCCGTTTTGAATTCGGTCCAGGCGTACGTTATGACGAGTACACTGACGGCGATACCAAAACCCAACCGTTAGGCTATGCGTCTGGTACTTATGCCTGGCAGATGACCGACAACACCAAATTTACTCAGGGTGTTTCTGTATTCGGTGCCGATGATACAACGCTAAACTCCGAAACGGCGCTGAATGTCGCAATCAATGAACACTTTGGTTTAAAAGTGGCTTACAACGTGACCTGGAACTCTTCGCCTCCAGATACTGCACCGGATCATACCGACCGCAGAACCACGATTTCTCTGGGCTACAAAATGTAATTTCCACGGGCCGAAATATTATCGGCCCGTTTTTTTTATTTTTGTGAACTGTGCTATTTTATATTGAACAGTGTTTTAAAATATTTATTCGGCTGATATCTCCATAATTTCTCCATAATGACTCTCTTCGTATTACATTCATTTTATTTGACACGAATTGATAAATAAATCGACTAGGCAAAAGTGTGATCCAGATCTACACTAGTAAGACAGGCAAAATTCCGCCTTAAGTCGTTTTGAATTAATTCAGTAAGAGAACAATGATTATGAAAAAAATCAAAACTGCCGCAGCAGCAATGGTGCTTTCTGCACTTTCTTTTGGCGTATTCGCTGCTGATGAAGTTACTCCACCTGCCAGTAACATCAATACCCAGGTCGGCATTGCTAAAGCTTCTGACGTTGAGGCTGGCTCTAACATTGCCCCAGGCTCACAATCTACTGGTCAATCAATGAATGATGCATTTGATGTGCATAAACTGGTTGCAGGTGAGTGGTCCTGATACGTTCCTTGTCGCGTTGTTATTGAAAGTAAACCAATAACTCAACCCGTCAAAAACCGGATTGTGTTGTACCGGTTTTTTGCGGTTCAGAATGATGTAAAGATAATTAAAGTTTATTCATTACCTGTATTTCGTATTCGCAAAAAAACCTTCACCGAAATGTATTATTCGGTAAAGGTATTTCGCTTATCCAATTCCATGACGTTCGTTTTAGCCCCAGATCATTGCCGCCCAGCGCAACAGTAACATCGCACCGCAGATAGCAATTAACACCAGCACCATTTTCCAGTGTTTCACGGCAAATCGTTTTGTTGGCATAACCTAATCCTTGTCTGTTGATAATGCCAGTGTACCAAAGAGAGCGGTGAAATGCGCATTATCCGGGGGATGAGGTTATGCCACATCATACTGGTACGGTTCAGAACCAGTGGAATCTTTCGGCGAGAATCAACAATAAACCGGTGGCTGAAAGTATATTCAATATAACTACGGTTCTACTGGATACGTTCATGTTGTGCCCCTTAAGGTTTAAGGACCTGTTCAAGAATAGCTCAGCACGACTGTAATGCGAGCGCCAGGAAGCGACCCCGTGCAAACTCATGCGAAAGTACCAGGTACTTCTGTCTGCCACAGAAGGTGCATTCTTCCTTTTGTTAGTGTTAACATTGCAAGGCCTGCCGTAAATCCGCATTTGTCTGATTTCGTCAGGTGCATGATAACGAACCAATTTGACGATTGTTGGTCAGATGGTTTTGTAATCTACTGTTAAATAACGATTATTTTCTTTGTATATGCTCTTATGTGTGGGGCATCACTGCAAATAAGGATATAAAATGCCTGTAATTACTCTTCCTGATGGCAGCCAACGCCAATACGACCACGCTGTAAGCCCAATGGATGTGGCCCTGGACATCGGTCCTGGACTCGCGAAAGCGACCATTGCTGGCCGTGTAAATGGTGAGCTGGTTGATGCGTCTGATCTGATTGAACACGATGCGAAACTGTCAATCATCACTGCGAAAGACGAAGAAGGTCTGGAGATCATTCGTCACTCCTGTGCGCACCTGTTAGGTCATGCGATCAAGCAACTTTGGCCAAACACCAAAATGGCGATTGGCCCGGTTATCGACAACGGCTTCTACTATGACGTTGACCTTGACCACACCCTGACCCAGGAAGATATCGACGCGCTCGAAAAACGTATGCACGAGCTCGCTGAATCCAACTATGACGTCATTAAGAAGAAAGTCAGCTGGCACGAAGCGCGTGAAACCTTCGTGAAACGCGGCGAGAACTATAAAGTCACTATTCTTGATGAAAACATCTCTCATGATGACAAGCCTGGCTTGTACCATCACGAAGAATACATCGACATGTGCCGTGGGCCGCACGTGCCGAACATGCGTTTCTGTCATCACTTCAAACTGATGAAGACAGCAGGCGCTTACTGGCGTGGCGACAGCAACAACAAGATGTTGCAGCGCATTTATGGTACCGCATGGGCAGATAAAAAAGCCCTGAGCGCCTACCTGCAGCGCCTGGAAGAAGCCGCAAAACGAGACCATCGTAAAATCGGTAAGCAGCTTGACCTGTATCACATGCAGGAAGAAGCGCCGGGTATGGTGTTCTGGCATAACGATGGCTGGACTATCTTCCGTGAACTGGAAACTTTTGTGCGTTCCAAGCTGAAAGAATACCAGTACCAGGAAGTGAAAGGCCCGTTCATGATGGACCGTGTGCTGTGGGAAAAAACCGGCCACTGGGACAACTACAAAGATGCGATGTTCACCACCTCGTCTGAGAACCGTGAATACTGCATTAAGCCAATGAACTGTCCGGGTCACGTTCAGATCTTTAACCAGGGTCTGAAATCCTACCGCGATCTGCCGCTGCGTATGGCGGAATTCGGTAGCTGCCACCGTAACGAGCCATCAGGTGCTCTGCACGGTCTGATGCGTGTTCGTGGTTTTACTCAGGATGATGCGCATATCTTCTGTACGGAAGATCAGGTACGTGACGAAGTTAACGCCTGTATTCGTATGGTCTACGATATGTATAGCACCTTTGGCTTCGAGAAAATCGTCGTCAAACTCTCTACGCGTCCGGAAAAACGTATCGGTAGCGATGAGACATGGGATCGTGCAGAAGCGGACCTGGCCGTGGCGCTGGAAGAGAACGGTATTCCGTTCGAATATCAGCTGGGCGAAGGTGCCTTCTACGGCCCGAAAATTGAATTTACCCTGTATGACTGCCTCGATCGCGCATGGCAGTGCGGTACTGTACAGCTGGACTTCTCCCTGCCGCAGCGTTTAAGCGCCTCTTATGTTGGCGAAGACAACGAGCGTCAGGTACCGGTCATGATTCACCGTGCAATCCTCGGTTCTCTGGAGCGCTTCATCGGCATCCTTACCGAAGAGTTTGCTGGCTTCTTCCCAACCTGGCTTGCGCCAGTGCAGGTCGTAGTGATGAATATTACCGATTCTCAGGCTGATTACGTTAAAGAATTGACGCAGAAACTACAAAATGCGGGCATTCGCGTAAAAGCAGACTTGAGAAATGAGAAGATTGGCTTTAAAATCCGCGAGCACACTTTACGTCGTGTCCCGTATATGTTGGTCTGTGGTGATAAAGAGGTGGAAGCAGGCAAAGTTGCCGTTCGCACCCGCCGTGGTAAAGACCTGGGGAGCCTGGACGTAAGTGAAGTGATTGAGAAGCTGCAACAAGAGATTCGCAGCCGCAGTCTTCAACAACTGGAGGAATAAGGTATTAAAGGCGGAAAACGAGTTCAAACGGCACGTCCGAATCGTATCAATGGCGAGATTCGCGCCCAGGAAGTTCGCTTAACAGATCTGGAAGGTGAGCCACTGGGGATTGTGAGTCTGAGAGAAGCGATCGAAAAAGCTGAAGAAGCTGGAGTAGATTTAGTTGAAATCAGCCCTAACGCCGAACCGCCAGTTTGTCGTATTATGGACTACGGCAAGTTCCTTTATGAAAAGAGTAAGTCTTCTAAGGAACAGAAGAAAAAGCAAAAAGTTATCCAGGTTAAGGAAATTAAATTCCGTCCTGGTACCGACGATGGCGATTATCAGGTAAAACTCCGCAGCCTGATTCGCTTTCTGGAAGATGGCGATAAGGCCAAAATCACACTGCGTTTCCGCGGTCGTGAGATGGCCCACCAACAGATTGGTATGGAAGTGCTTAACCGCGTCCGTGACGATCTGAGTGAACTGGCAGTAGTCGAATCCTTCCCTACGAAGATCGAAGGCCGCCAGATGATCATGGTGCTCGCTCCTAAGAAGAAACAGTAAGGCCTTCAAGCAGCAAAATCTGTGGAGCCTTCGGGCCTCATAGGTTTTGCTCGCCTATGTTTCGTTTATTTAACAATGCGAAGTGGAAGTTATTAAGATGCCAAAAATTAAGACCGTACGCGGTGCTGCTAAGCGCTTCAAAAAAACCGGTGGTGGTGGATTTAAGCGTAAGCACGCAAACCTGCGTCATATTCTGACCAAAAAATCTACTAAACGTAAACGTCACCTGCGTCCAAAAGGCCTCGTGTCTAAAGGCGATCTGGGTCTGGTTATCGCGTGCCTGCCGTACGCATAAGCCGTTAACGTTTAATTTTTTTTTACTAAGAATATAGATACAGGAGAGCTCACATGGCTCGCGTAAAACGTGGTGTAATTGCTCGTGCACGTCACAAAAAAATTCTGAAACAAGCTAAAGGCTACTACGGTGCGCGTTCACGCGTATACCGCGTTGCCTTCCAGGCTGTTATCAAGGCTGGTCAGTATGCTTACCGTGACCGTCGTCAACGTAAGCGTCAGTTCCGTCAACTGTGGATTGCACGTATCAACGCAGCAGCACGTCAGAACGGTATTTCTTACAGCAAATTCATCAACGGCCTGAAAAAAGCCTCTGTTGAAATCGACCGTAAGATCCTGGCTGACATCGCAGTATTTGACAAAGTAGCGTTCACCGCTCTGGTCGAAAAAGCGAAAGCAGCACTGGCGTAAGCCAGTTGAGAGAGGGGGCTTTGCTCCCTCTTTTGTTTTAACCTTATCAGAACATTGACTTTTACCCGTCCAGGCTTTTCAATAAGGTCTTAACGGCTCTAAACCTATAAGGTAACGCAAGTATGAATGCTGCTATTTTCCGCTTCTTCTTTTACTTTAGCACCTGATATCAGGAGGCTAGCGCGTGAAAGATGAAACGAAAAACAGCGCCGAATAAGCCTCCTGATGGAGGCTTTTTTTGTGTCTAAATTCGAGAGATTAAGTCCACCAAATCGGTGTCTGCACCGACATAATGAGGAAAACCATGTCACATCTCGCAGAGCTGGTTGCCAGTGCAACGGCCGCCATTAACCAGGCCTCAGATGTTGCCGCGTTAGACAACGTCCGCGTCGAATATCTGGGTAAGAAAGGGCACCTGACCCTTCAAATGACTACCCTGCGTGAGTTGCCAGCAGAAGAGCGTCCGGCAGCGGGTGCGGTGATTAACGAAGCTAAAGAGCAGGTACAGCAGGCGCTGAATGCGCGTAAATCCGCGCTGGAAAATGCGGCACTGAACGCGCGTCTGGCTGAAGAAACCATCGATGTTTCTCTGCCTGGACGTCGTATTGAGAACGGCGGTCTGCACCCGGTTACCCGTACTATTGACCGTATTGAAAGTTTCTTCGGTGAGCTCGGCTTTACCGTGGCGACTGGCCCGGAAATCGAAGATGACTATCACAACTTCGATGCCCTGAACATTCCTGGCCATCATCCGGCACGTGCTGACCACGACACTTTCTGGTTCGATGCTACGCGTCTGTTACGTACCCAGACTTCTGGCGTACAGATCCGTACCATGAAAGATCAAGAGCCGCCAATTCGCATCATCGCGCCAGGCCGTGTTTATCGTAACGATTACGACCAGACGCACACCCCAATGTTCCACCAGATGGAAGGCCTGATCGTTGATAAAAACATCAGCTTTACCAACCTGAAAGGGACGCTGCACGACTTCCTGAATAACTTCTTTGAAGAAGATTTGCAGGTACGTTTTCGTCCGTCCTACTTCCCGTTCACCGAACCTTCTGCGGAAGTTGACGTGATGGGTAAAAACGGCAAATGGCTGGAAGTGCTGGGCTGCGGTATGGTGCACCCAAATGTTCTGCGTAATGTCGGCATTGATCCTGAAGTCTACTCTGGCTTTGCCTTCGGTATGGGCATGGAGCGTCTGACCATGCTGCGCTATGGCGTAACCGATTTGCGCGCATTTTTCGAAAACGATCTGCGTTTCCTCAAACAGTTTAAATAAGGGCAGGACAGAATAATGAAATTCAGTGAACTGTGGTTACGCGAATGGGTGAACACCTCTCTCGATAGCGAAGCGCTTTCCAACCAAATCACCATGGCAGGCCTGGAAGTTGACGGCGTTGAGCCTGTGTCAGGTGCCTTTAACGGTGTGGTTGTGGGGGAAGTGGTCGAATGTGGTCAGCATCCTAATGCAGACAAACTGCGCGTAACAAAAGTGAACGTGGGTGGCGAGCGCCTGCTGGATATCGTCTGTGGCGCGCCAAACTGCCGTCAGGGGCTGAAAGTTGCTGTGGCAACTGTTGGTGCGGTACTGCCTGGTGATTTCAAAATCAAAGCCGCAAAACTGCGCGGTGAGCCGTCAGAAGGGATGCTTTGTTCTTTCTCTGAGCTGGGTATTTCCGACGATCACAACGGCATTATTGAGCTGCCGCTGGATGCGCCAATCGGTACTGATATTCGCGAATACCTGAAACTCGATGACAACACCATCGAAATCAGCGTAACTCCGAACCGTGCAGATTGCCTGGGTATTATCGGCGTAGCGCGCGATGTTGCTGTGCTGAATCAGACCGAACTGAATGCGCCAGAAATTGCCCCGGTTGCTGCCACCATCACCGACACTCTGCCGATTCAGGTTGAAGCCGCCGATGCGTGCCCGCGTTATCTGGGTCGTGTCGTGAAAGGCATTAATGTTAAAGCGCCAACCCCACTGTGGATGAAAGAGAAGCTGCGTCGTTGCGGCATTCGCTCCATTGATGCGGTTGTAGACGTAACTAACTACGTTCTGCTGGAGCTGGGCCAGCCAATGCACGCGTTCGATAAAGATCGTATCGAAGGCGGTATCGTTGTGCGTATGGCGAAAGAGGGCGAAACCCTGGTTCTGCTGGACGGCAGCGAAGCAAAACTGAACGCTGACACCCTGGTGATTGCGGATCATGGTAAAGCGCTGGCGATGGGCGGCATCTTCGGTGGCGAACATTCCGGTGTGAATGACGAAACGCAGAACGTGCTGCTGGAATGCGCCTTCTTCAGCCCGCTGTCTATCACGGGCCGTGCGCGTCGCCATGGCCTGCATACCGACGCCTCTCACCGTTATGAGCGTGGTGTTGATCCGGCACTGCAATACAAGGCAATGGAGCGTGCAACGCGCCTGCTGATCGATATCTGTGGCGGAGATGCTGGCCCGGTTATTGATGTCACAAACGAAGCCACTCTGCCGAAACGCGCAACCATCACCCTGCGCCGCAGTAAGCTGGATCGTCTGATTGGCCACCATGTGGAAGATGCGCAGGTTAGCGACATTCTTAAGCGTCTGGGCTGCGACGTCACCGAAGGTCAGGACGAGTGGAAAGCGGTTGCGCCATCATGGCGTTTCGATATGGAAATCGAAGAAGACCTGGTGGAAGAAGTGGCGCGTGTTTACGGCTATAACAACATCCCAGACGCGCCGGTACAGGCAGGTCTGGTGATGGGCTCTCACCGTGAAGCCGACCTGTCCCTGAAGCGTGTGAAAACCATGCTCAACGACAAAGGTTACCAGGAAGTGATCACCTATAGCTTCGTTGATCCGAAGGTACAGCAGTGGATCCACCCGGCTCAGGAAGCGCTCATCCTGCCAAGCCCAATTTCAAGCGAAATGTCAGCGATGCGTCTGTCCTTGTGGACGGGTCTGCTCGGGACTATCGTTTATAACCAGAATCGTCAGCAAAACCGTGTGCGCATTTTCGAAAGTGGATTGCGCTTTGTACCAGATAATCAGGCAAATTTAGGCATCCGTCAGGATCTCATGCTGGCTGGTGCCATTAGCGGCAACCGCTATGAAGAACACTGGGACCTGGCAAAAGGGACGGTTGATTTCTACGATATGAAGGGCGATCTGGAAGCGATTCTCGATCTAACCGGTAAATTATCTGAAATTGAATTCCGTGCGGAATCCATCCCGGCCCTGCATCCAGGCCAGAGTGCTGCCATTTATTTAGATGGCAAACGCGTTGGTTTCATTGGTGTTGTTCACCCTGAGCTGGAGCGCAAACTGGATCTGAATGGTCGTACCATCGTGTTCGAGTTGGAGTGGAACCCGGTTGCAGACCGCGTCATTCCTCAGGCGCAGGATATTTCACGCTTCCCGGCGAACCGCCGTGATATCGCGGTTGTGGTCGCTGAAAACGTTCCCGCAGCAGATATTTTGGTCGAATGTAAGAAAGTTGGCGTAAATCAGGTAGTTGGCGTAAACTTATTTGACGTGTACCGCGGCAAGGGCGTAGCAGAAGGTTTCAAGAGCCTCGCTATCAGCCTTATCCTTCAGGATACCAGCCGTACACTCGAAGAAGAGGAGATTGCCGCTACCGTCGCCAAATGTGTAGAGGCATTAAAAGAGCGATTCCAGGCATCATTGAGGGATTGAACCTATGGCGCTTACAAAAGCTGAAATGTCAGAATATCTGTTTGATAAGCTTGGGCTTAGCAAACGGGATGCCAAAGAGTTGGTAGAGTTGTTTTTCGAAGAGATCCGTCGCGCTCTGGAAAACGGCGAGCAGGTAAAACTCTCCGGTTTTGGCAATTTTGATTTGCGAGACAAAAACCAACGTCCGGGCCGCAACCCGAAGACGGGGGAAGATATTCCCATTACAGCTCGCCGCGTGGTGACCTTCAGACCCGGCCAGAAGTTAAAAAGCCGTGTCGAAAACGCAACGCCCAAAGCAGAGTAATATGAACTAACTAAAAAGGCCGCATTCGCGGCCTTTTTTCTTTGCTCTCCTGTAAACCCACCGTAAAATCAATTACATCTCATCCTGATAAAATCATGTCTATGCCTGACTTCGCTCATTGCCAGCGCCAATCCGACCTGCGCCGCTTGCTTGTTCTTGTGCTGCTGCTCTTTGTTGCCGCAGCCGTCAGCCTGTGTGCGGGCGACCGGTGGCTGGGGCCGGAAAGCTGGTTTGGCGCAGACGGGCAGCTATTTGTCTGGCAAATCCGTCTGCCGCGTACCCTGGCGGTGATCCTCGTTGGTGCGGCGCTGGCGCTCTGTGGCACCATGATGCAGGCTCTGTTTGAAAACCCGCTGGCGGAGCCGGGCCTGCTGGGGGTATCGAATGGGGCTGGTGTTGGGCTAATTGCGGCGGTCATGCTGGGGGGCGGCGAGCTTTCTGCCTGGAGCGTTAGCCTGAGCGCCATTGTTGGGGCGCTAATCATTACCGTGATCCTCCTGCGCTTCGCAAGACGTCATCTATCGACCAGCCGTCTGCTGCTGGCAGGGGTTGCGTTGGGGATCATTTGCAGCGCGCTGATGACCTGGGCGGTCTACTTTTCCACCTCATTTGATTTACGCCAGCTAATGTACTGGATCATGGGCGGGTTTGGCGGTGTTGACTGGCGTCAGGGATGGCTGATGGTATTGCTTATCCCGGTGATAATCTGGGCGTGCTGCCAGGCGCAACCACTGAACATCCTTGCTCTCGGCGAAACCTCTGCCCGTCAGCTCGGCATGTCGATGAACTTATGGCGCAATGTGCTGGTCATTGCCATTGGCTGGATGGTAGGGGTGAGCGTGGCGCTGGCCGGCGCGATTGGTTTTATTGGCCTTGTCATCCCGCACATGCTACGACTTTGTGGAGTCACGGACCATCGCACGTTACTCCCAAGCGCGGCCATAGCCGGTGCGACAACGCTGCTGGTGGCTGACATTATCGCCAGGCTTGCACTGACTGCCGCTGAATTGCCAATTGGCGTGGTAACCGCCACGCTAGGCGCGCCAGTATTTATCTGGCTACTATTAAAAGCTGGACGTTAAACCTACCCAACCACGGGATAAACTGAGGGGATGCTATGCAGTACGATATTCTGAATACCGAAGTGACCACCATTGACGGCGAAAAGACAACGCTTGAGGGCTACAAGGGCAACGTTTTGCTGCTGGTTAATGTGGCCTCTAAATGTGGCCTGACGCCGCAGTACGAGCAGCTTGAAGCGCTGCAAAAAAACTGGGAGAACGAAGGCTTTACCGTGCTTGGGTTCCCTTGCAATCAGTTTTTGGGCCAGGAGCCGGGCAGCGAAGAAGAGATCAAAACGTTTTGCAGTACCACCTATGGTGTGACCTTCCCGCTGTTCAGCAAGATTGATGTCAATGGCGAGCACCGTCATCCTCTGTATGAAAAACTGGTTTCTGCTGCACCGACCGCTGTTGCCCCGCAGGGCAGTGGTTTCTACGAGCGTATGGCCAGTAAAGGACGTGCGCCGCTCTACCCGGACGATATCCTGTGGAACTTTGAAAAATTCCTGATAGGCCGTGATGGAGAGGTTGTACAGCGTTTCTCACCGGATATGACGCCGGAAGATGCCGTGGTGACTGATGCGATTAAAAAGGCGCTGGCTCACTAATGACCTTGCTGATGCAGCTTACGGATGTGGCTGAAAAAGGACGCCTTGAGCCGATGAGCGCTGCAATCAATGCAGGAGAGATCCTGCATATTGTGGGGCCGAATGGCGCAGGAAAGAGCACGTTGCTGGCGCGCATCGCGGGGCTGACCAGCGGACAAGGCGAGATAACTCTGTTGGGGCACTCTCTTGCCCAATGGTCACCTGTGTCGCTGGCACACCGGCGGGGTTATTTAGTGCAACAGCAAGTCCCGCCGTTTGCGATGCCGGTCTGGCACTATCTTACGCTGCATCTGCATGATAAAAGCCACACAGCGCTTCTCGAAGAGGTGGCGGCGGCATTGGGCTTAGAGGACAAACTGTCGCGAAATGCCAGCCAGCTTTCTGGGGGCGAGTGGCAACGTGTGCGTCTGGCGGCCGTTATTCTTCAAATCCATCCAGCAGGCAATCCTCATGGATGTTTGCTGTTGCTGGACGAGCCAATGAGCGGCCTGGATGTCGCTCAACAGGCTGCGCTCGACAACATCCTGAGCTCACTCTCCCGTGCGGGTGTCGCTGTGATCATGAGCAGCCACGACCTGAACCATACGCTACGCCATGCCCACCGGGTATGGCTGCTGGCTCGGGGGAAAATGATTGCCAGCGGCGCGCGGGATAGCGTACTGACGCCTCCTCATCTGGCCACCGCCTATAACATGCATTTCCGCAGGCTGGATATCGAAGGGCATAAGATGCTGATTTCTACGGCTCAGGAGTAACCGTTTCTTGCGCGGTTGCACAATTGCACGCTAAATTACGAAAAGAACAATAAAAGCAGAGGATTCGTCTGAAATGCGATTCTGGTTTCTCCTTGCAGCGGCGTTATTTCTTGCGGGATGCAGTAGCCATCGAGCACCGCCACCAAATGCGCGATTGTCTGATTCCATTACGGTCATTGCCAGCCTTAACGATCAGCTGAGCAACTGGCGCGGTACGCCGTATCGTTACGGTGGGATGAGCCGTGGCGGTGTGGATTGCTCGGGTTTTGTGCTCATGACGTTTCGCGATAAGTTTGATTTGCAGCTACCGCGTGAAACGCGTAAACAGGCTGAAATCGGCACTGAAATTGATAAGGATGATTTACTGCCTGGCGACCTGGTATTTTTCAAAACAGGCTCGGGTGAAAGCGGCCTTCATGTTGGCATTTATGATACGGATAACCAGTTCATTCATGCCTCAACCAGTCGCGGGGTGATGCGTTCATCTCTCGATAATGTTTACTGGCGCAAAAACTTCTGGCAAGCCAGGCGTATTTAGCAACGTTGAACATGTCAGTTTCCTGGCGTGCACTGGCTTAAAAAACGCGCCTGAGTTTCAGATGTATGTTGATTAAAGTTAAATTTGCGCCGAATTAATTATGTCTGTATGTGTCTGTTTTATCTAAAACTGGCTATTAATGAGTAACCAGGATAAGATTATTTTAGATTCAGGGATAAATCTGAAAATTAATACGGAACTAATGAAATTAATCTTATTAAAATCAATACAGTGGAATTGTGTCAGCAATTGCTCCAGGATGTCCTCTATCATCTTTAAAGCGGGGCGAGCGCAATGATTATCACGCTAGATAATGCTTACCAGTCTGAGTTTTTACTTTGCCCTGCACGTAATAGTGCCGGGGAACTTAAAGCTTTAGAAATTATGGTTAACTTTGTTGGCGTGGATACAAACGTACGAATCCCCACTGAACTTGTTATCCCACATCTTTCACCTACGGAAGAGCTCGCGCTGTTTCAGGAAAAACTGCAACTGCTCGAGACATGCAAACTGTTCTTTATTCAGCATCAACTTATTGCATGGATTAATATTACACCTGCAATTGTTGAGTTTTTATTAACAAATGAAAACGCTGTTTCAATAATCGAACGTTTCCCATTTCTGGAGTTTACCGTTAATGAGAATTATCCGGGTCTAAATAACGGGAAGGACGATCTGGAGATGGCAAGGATGGCGATCCGTTATCCGCTAGCGCTGGCCAATTTTGGTGCCGGGGCCGCTTCGCTGAAGCCTGTTTATGACGGTTTGTTTAAACGTGTGATCATCGACAGAAGCTTTATTCAACAGCGCGTAACCGAGCTGTCATTCGAGCCATTTATGCGTGCAATCCTCTGGCAAATAACACCACACTGCAAGTCGGTGATTGTGGCAGGTATCGACGACCACGGAACATTGCAGCGCGTGATGCCATTTGAGTTCGGCGCAATGCAGGGCGCACTCTGGCCTGCAGTCACGGCGGAACAAGTCACCCAGCTTGTTCAGTGATAACCCTTGTTTTCGCCCGTGTTTAAGTCCAGGTAAACCCTCTACACTAAAAGCAGGAGGACTTATGACCCTGTCTTTTACTGCACACTGGCATGACGAGTTGCCCGGCTTTTACACCGCGCTCAATCCAACCCCATTACAAAATGCCCGATTGATCTGGCATAACGACCTGCTTGCCGATACGTTGGGCGTTCCGGCTGCGTTATTCCAGCCTTCCGAAGGTGCTGGCATCTGGGGTGGCGAAACGCTGCTCCCTGGCATGAAACCCCTGGCCCAGGTTTACAGTGGACACCAGTTTGGCGTCTGGGCGGGTCAGTTGGGTGATGGCAGAGGCATTTTGCTGGGTGAACAACAACTTCCCGACGGACAATCATTCGACTGGCATCTGAAAGGTGCGGGTCTTACCCCGTATTCCCGGATGGGGGATGGCCGCGCGGTGCTGCGCTCAACCATTCGCGAATGTCTGGCGTCGGAAGCGATGCACGCGTTGGGGATCCCCACCACACGGGCATTATCAATCGTGACTAGCGACACGCCTGTCGCGCGAGAAACGATGGAGCAGGGGGCGATGTTGATGCGCGTTGCGCAAAGCCACCTGCGTTTTGGCCATTTCGAACATTTCTATTATCGTCGTGAGCCGGACAAGGTCCGCCAGCTTGCTGATTACGCCATTCGCTGCCACTGGCCCGCATTGCAGGACGAGGAGGATAAATACCGCCTCTGGTTCTGTGATGTGGTGGCGCGCACCGCGTCGATGATCGCCCGCTGGCAAAGCGTGGGGTTTGCGCATGGCGTGATGAATACCGATAACATGTCCATCCTGGGGCTGACCTTTGACTATGGCCCGTACGGCTTCCTTGATGATTATCAGCCGGGTTATATCTGTAACCACTCCGATTACCAGGGGCGATACAGCTTCGACAACCAGCCGGCGGTAGGGCTGTGGAATTTGCAGCGCCTTGCGCAATCCTTATCACCGTTTATCGATGTTGATGCCCTCAACGATGCGCTCGATACCTATCAGGAGGTTCTGCTGCGCGAATATGGGGTATTAATGCGCGGGAAACTGGGGCTGGTAACACAAGAGAAGGGCGACAACGACATCCTGAACGGGCTTTTCTCGCTGATGGCGCGTGAGGGCAGTGATTACACCCGTACCTTCCGGATGCTGGGCCAGACGGAGCAGCACAGCAGCGCTTCTGTGCTGCGCGATGAGTTCATCGACCGCCCGGCTTTTGATGACTGGTACCGGCAGTATCGTGAGCGTTTGCAGCGCGATAATGTGGATGATGCAACCCGTCAGGCGCAAATGAATGCGGCTAACCCGGCGATGGTCTTGCGCAACTGGCTAGCGCAGCGGGTGATTGAACAGGCAGAGCAGGGCGAATACGCGGAGCTGCACCGGTTGCACCTGGCGTTGCGTACACCTTTTGCCGACAGGGATGATGATTATGTCAGCCGCCCACCTGACTGGGGCAAGCGGCTGGAAGTCAGTTGCTCAAGCTAAGGGGCGAGAAAAACCTGCGGTGCGTGGTGAGCCGGATGCTTGCCGACGTGAACCTGCGCGCCATACCAGTGCGCCAGCGTGTCGGCCTGCAAGACCAGTTCTGGCGTGCCGTGGGAAACTATCTGCCCGTTATGTAATAACACGACCCGATCCGCCCACAGCGCGGCGAGATTCAGGTCGTGCAGAACAACACAAACGTGTAATTTTCCCCGGCCGGTTAAGGTTTTCAACAGACGCAGCAGGTGCTGCTGGTGGTAAAGATCCAGCGCCGAGGTTGGCTCATCCAGAAACAGCCAGCCGCCTGGCTCGTCGTCACACCACAACTGCGCCAGCGCGCGGGCAAGCTGCACTCGCTGCTGTTCTCCTCCGGACAACGCTGCGAACTGCCGCCCGGTGAGCGGTAAACAACCCGTTATCTGCATCACCTCACGTACAAGCGCTGCTTCAGGATGACGTGTCCAGGGCGCGCGCCCCATTCCCACTACGGCTTCTACAGGCCAGTCAAAGCCAAGCTGTGTCTGCTGTCGCATCACTGCCCGGCGACGCGATAATGTTTCCGGGTGCCATGTGTGAAGGGGTTTTCCGGCCAGTAAGCATTGCCCGCTTGTAGGTTTGAGATAACCCGTGAGCAGGCGCAAAAACGTCGATTTCCCTGCACCGTTAGGGCCAATCAGCGCCACCAGCTCACCCCGGGGTAACGAAAGGGATACGTCATTAATCAGGGTGCGGTGAGGCACGCTGAAGGTGAGATTTTCAGCGCTAAAACAATCAGCCATGCTGGCCTCCCCGACGGAAAATTAGCCACAGGAACCAGGGCGCGCCAAGAATGCTGGTCAGTAGCCCAACCGGCATTTCCGCCGGAGCAACCAGGGTTCGCGCAACCGTATCGGCAATCAACAGTAAAAATGCCCCTGCCAGCGCGGAACCGGGGATCACCGCCCGGTGATCGGCGCCGAGCCACATTCGAATCAGATGCGGCACCACCAGCCCGACAAAGCCGATAACGCCACTGATGGCAACGGCCGCAGCCACCAGCAACGCGCTGCACAGCAGTAAAACGCGCTGAACGACCTTCACATCGACCCCGAGATAATGCGCTTCTTCTTCACCCAGTTGCAGCAGATTGAGCGCAGTCGCAAGACGCCAGATAATCCATACCGTGGGTACCATCAGCGAGGTCACGGCCAGAAGCGTTGACCACTGGGCCTGCCCAAGGCTGCCCATTCCCCACAACGACAGCTGGCGAAGCTGGGCATCGTTACTGATCCAGGAAAGTACCCCCACCGCCGCGCCGCACAGCGCGTTGATGGCAATGCCCACCAGCAGCAGCCGCGACAGTGAGCTTTCCCGCTGCTGACTGAGCAGGAAAATCACCACGGTTGCCGCCAGCGCACCGAGAAATGCCGCGAGCATGGGCGCGTATAACATCACCAGGGCTGGCATCGATAGCGGGATGACCACCCACAGCGCAACGGCCAGCGCAGCACCACTGCTGATCCCAAGCAGACCCGGGTCAGCAAGTGGATTGCGAAAAAGCCCCTGCATCACACAGCCCGACAGCGCCAGCGAACCACCAATCACCAGTGCCAGCAGCACGCGGGGCAGGCGGATGGTAAGCCAGATCTGACGAAGCGCATCATCGCTGTTATTCCACAGCAGGCTTACCGGCAGACGCAACGCGCCAAAACCGGTTGCCAGAAGCGTCATCACCAGTAGTGCCATGGCCAGCATACACAGTGCGAGTGTGATACGCCGGGTCATCAGGGCAGTAGCTCTGCTTTAGTGCGCAACTGCTGAATGGCCTGTGGCGTGCGCACGCTGAAGCCCAGCAGCGCCATATCATCAATAGCCAGCACCTGCTTATTACGCCCTGCCGGTGTTTGCGCCAGACCTGGCAGCTTCCACAGATTCTCTTCACCACCGAGCGCTTTCACGCCGTCTTGCGAAATCACAACCAGATCGGGCTGGCTTGCGATAACCCCTTCCTGAGAGAGTGGCTGATAGCGGGTGAAGCCCTGCATGGCATTCTGCAACCCAGCGGCGCGAATGGCGGTATCGGCCCCGGTCTGTTGCCCTGCCGCCATTGCGGTCATGCCGCCATGGTTGAGGATAAACAGCACACGCGTGTTAAGCGGTGTCGTGGGCAGTGCCGCTAACGCCTGACGCAGCTTGCCGCGCAGGATCTCGCCCTGTGCCTGCTGATGAGTGGCTTGCGCAATCACCCGGACTTTTTCATCAATCACGCTCAGGTCATTGATGCCGGGTACGGTGACGACTTTCACATGGCTTTGTTCGACCTGCTCTAAGGCAAGAGAAGGCTGTGCCTGCGCACTTGCCAGCACCAGCGTCGGGCGCATGGATAAAATCCCTTCGGCATTAAGCTGGCGCAAATACCCCACATCCGGGAGGTCGTTTGCCGCCTGCGGCCACTGGCTGGTACTGTCGCGTGCGACCAGGGATGACTGAGCACCCAGCGCATAGACAATCTCCGTGACATCGCCGCCAAGCGTGATCACTTTCTCAGGCGTGGCAGCAAACGCGACCAGCGGTAAGGTGCTGAGCAGGGCGAACCATTTTTTCATGCGGCCAGCCCTTTTGGTGTCAGGGCATCAATCTGGCTGCGCCACTGGCTTTGCTCTGGCTCACCTTCGGTACGCTGACCATACAGCTGTGCGATTTGCGTGCCGTCGGCGGCAAACAGCTCCAGGCTGGTCACATGGCCGTCAGCGGTAGGTTTGCGGGTCACCCAGGTTTCGGCGATAGTTTCTTCCAGCAGATGCAGGGTAAAGGCCGGATTAAAGATGTTCAGCCAGCCTTTCATCGGCACCCGTTTTTCCACTACGCCGGTGAAAATCTGCACGCAGCCGCGGTTGCCGACAAATACCATAATTTCGTTGCCGTCCTGGTGAGCAGTATCCAGCAGTTGCGCCAGCGCGCGGTTATCGACCTTACACGCCAGGTCGTCACCCACCAGGCGGAAGGCCTGCTGGCGGGACAGATTATGGCGTTTCAGCAGGGTAAAGAACTGATGGACGTCGGTCATGGCGCGCCACTCTTTATCCACGAGAGCACCGTCCGCGTTTTCAGCATGAACAGGCAGTTCTGCGGCTTTCAGTGCCAGAGGTGGGTTATCGGCAAAGATAAAGCGCGTGAGCACATCGCCCCAGGCAGAAACGTCAGTATTGTCGGTGGTGTACACCTTCAGCAGCGCATCGCCCTGATGGTCGAAGAACTGGATGCTCTGACGTTCACCGCGGGCGGTGGTTTCGCTGATATGGAACACGCTCTCCCACTGGTTCAGGAACAGACGTAAATCCAGCGCACGCGGATTCAGCACCAGCCCGGCGTGGCCATTGAGGTGCTGGTTGGTGAAGGTGCCAACCTGCTCGTGAACGGCATATTCGTTGCGGCAGATGCACTTGGTTTCACCCACGGTTTCCAGTGCGCCTAAGATCTCACGAATTTCTCCGTGCAGCCGCCATGTATCATGTCCCACGCGTGCGAAGGTCAGCTCGGCTTCACTGATATTCATCAGGCCTGCGATGTCACGCGCGTACTTACCCGGGTTTTCTTCTTTTAGCTCAAGCCAGCGTGTGTAGTGATTCATTGTCTCTTCCTTTCTTTATAGTTGCCCCGGAGAACCGGGGCGAGGGGATTACCACTGATAACTCACGAAAATCTTACCGTTACGGCCATCCTGCGGGATGCCCTGCGGTGACCAGTACTCTTTATCAAAGGCGTTACCCAGCACCAGCGTGGTGGTTACCCCTTTCAGCTGCTCCTGGCCTTTATAGCTCACGTAGAAATCGTTGACCGCGTAGCCGGGTTGTTTGCTGTAGCTGCTGCTTATATGCGTTGAACGATCAACAAATGTGCCGATCCAGCCCACCGAGAAACCGCTTTGCGCCACCGGGATGTCCAGCTTGCTGGTTACGGTGTCCGGGTTAATGCTGGAGATGTACTCGCCGGTGTCGGTGTCTTTACCGCGTGTACGGTTATAGGCCATATCCAGGCTGAACAGGTCAGCGGAGTATTTCGCCATCACGTCCCAGCCCCAGATTTTGGCGTTTGGCACGTTATAGGACATGGTCGTCGCGGCAGCAAAATCGACGGTGGTTGAGATGTAATCTTTAGCTTTGGTGTCGAAGTAGCTGGCTTTGAACTCCAGCGCATCGCTGGCCAGCATCAGGTTGTCAAAGCGCAGACCAAAACCGTACTCCTGGGTTTCGTTGGTTTCCGGGCGCAGGTTCGGGTTTGGCACCCAGTAGTTAGTGTAGAAACTGCCGATGGAGAAGTGCTTCGCATCGTTGTACATCTCACCCATTGTCGGGGCGCGGAATGCCTGGGCGTAAGAGCCGAACAGCATCAGCCAGTCGGTCGGGCTTACGGTTAACCCCGCGCGGGATGACCACTGGTCGGCATCCACATCGTCATAACCATCACTGCTGCCGCGATAGTTGTCATAACGCGTTCCGCCGAGGATCGTCACAGGCAGGTCACGCAGGGTGATTTCGTCCTGCAACCAACCAGAGCTGAAGTCAATTTTTGCGTCCGGGAAACCGGTGGTTACGCCACCCGGGTTCTGCTCCTGGCGATAGTATTCGCCGCCGTAGGTGAGCAGGTGCGATGCGAAAGTATCAGAGAACAGACGAGTGCGGTTTTCAACCTTGCCGCCTTTGGTGGTTTGCTTGCGGAATTCGCCCGAGCCATCGACGTTCTGGGCATTAATACGCGCTTCCGACCAGTAGACTTTTGCATCGGCATTGAGCCAGTCGTTGCCTTCCGGGGCAATGTTGTAGCCGAGTTGGGCGTCCCGCTGAATGGTGGAACGGTCAGTCATTGGATTGCTGGAATCGCTGGCTTCAGAAGTTTGCGGATTTTTTGGCTCCTGCGCCGCATTGTTGTAGTAGCGCAGCGAGCCGCTCAGTGTCTGGGCGGTGTCGATTTTCCAGCTGCCTTTCGCCAGCATATTGCTGATGGATTCATCGTTTGGTGCGGTCGTGCCGTCGCTCTGGCGAATATCCCCGCGATCGCGGCTTGACCAGGCGACTAAGCCATCCAGGGTATCGGTGCGGCCATAGGCGCTCGCTCCCATCCCGATACTGTGATCGCCTGTCGCCCCTGTCCCGAATACGCGATAACCGCTGTTTTTGCCCTGCTCCAGCAGGTCTTTGGCATCGGCGGTGTCATAGGAAATCACGCCACCCAGCGCACCACTTCCGTACAGCAGGGCAGACGGGCCGCGAACCACTTCAATGCGCTTAATCAACGCCGGATCCAGGAAAGTGCTGTTGAGGTGACCGGTGTCGGTGCCCTGGCGTACACCATCAACCAGCACTAACACACCGCGACGATCGTAACCGCGCAGGTTGACATCCTGGCCGTTGGTACGTCCGGTGCCGTCGAGCGTCAGGCCCGGGACTTTGCGCAGCAGGTCTGCGGCGGAGCTGGCGGTCTGGTTTTCCGGGGCGGTAGCGTCAATCACGCTCACCATCATCGGGGCTTCAAAGGCACTGCGGGCATTACCGGTGGCGGTAACGGTAATATCATCTGCGGCAGCAAACGCGGCGCCCGGCAAGGTGCTGACAATGGCCAGCGCCAGAAGTGATGGACGCAAAGACGCGGAATGCAGGTGTGGCATAGCAACTCTCCATTAAGAATCGAAAGCGCTGGCTGCCTGGGGATCACCTGGGTGGCTGGCGTATTTTTTGAGTAATTTATTTAGTCAGGATCAGTTTTCCGGCATGGGTCTGGCGCAGCAGGTAGTGCTGGCCGTCATGCTCGATAATGACCCGCCCCTCATCACCCAGCAGACTTTTGCTGTCAATACGGCGGTCGTCAGGAGAGGGGGAAGGCGCTGTGTGTGTTTTTACAGGCGTAGCCGGGGTGTTATCCATACGTGGCATAATGTTTACAAATAATAATCAATGTAACAATGATAATCATTATCAACAAAGTCAAAATTCACAGCAAGCCTTTTTGTGAAAAATTTGTGACGGGATCAAATTTGAGGGGAGAAGGGTGCGGTCTGGTGCCCTTCACCCTCTCCCACAGGGAGAGGGTGAAGGGCTATAACATCAAAAACGTGAGTCCACCGCAGCCGCCAGTTTCTCCAGCAGCAGCTCGCTGTCTTCCCAGCTCAGACACGGGTCGGTAATCGACTGGCCGTAAACGATCGGCTGGCCAGCCACCACTTTCTGCGTCCCTTCTTTCAGGAAGCTTTCAGCCATGATCCCGGCCACGGCCGTTGAACCGCTGCGGATCTGCTGACAAACCTCATCGCAGACATCCAGCTGGCGGCGGTGCTGTTTCTGGCAATTGCCGTGGCTGAAGTCCACCACCAGGTGTTCTGGCAGATCAAACTCAGCCAGCGTTTCACAGGCGGCAGCGATATCTTCTGCATGGTAATTCGGCTTTTTGCCACCGCGCATAATGATATGGCCGTACGGATTACCGCTGGTCTGGTAAATGGTCATGTGGCCATTTTTATCCGGCGAGAGGAACATATGGCTGGCGCGGGCCGCGCGGATTGCATCAACCGCGATGCGGGTATTGCCGTCGGTGCCGTTTTTAAACCCAACCGGGCAGGAGAGGGCAGACGCCATTTCGCGGTGGATTTGGCTTTCAGTGGTCCGCGCGCCGATCGCGCCCCAGCTGATAAGGTCGGCAATAAATTGCCCGGTCACCATATCGAGGAATTCGGTCGCGGTAGGGACACCCAGTTCATTGACCTGCAACAGCAGCTTACGCGCCAGCTCAATACCGTGATTCACGCGATAACTGCCGTTCAGGTCGGGGTCTGAAATCAGCCCTTTCCAGCCGACAACGGTGCGTGGTTTTTCAAAGTAGGTACGCATCACGATTTCCAGGCGATGCTGGTGCTTATCACGCAGAACCTGAAGTCGTTTGGCGTAATCCATCGCGGCATCCAGGTCGTGAATGGAGCAAGGGCCGATGATCACCAGAAGACGGCGGTCTTCACCATTCAGGATTTTTTCAATACGACGGCGGGAGGCCGTGACATGTTCCGCAACGTCTGCGGAAACAGGGTGTCGCACCGCCAGCTCAGCCGGGGTAATCAGGCTATCAATACGCGCAGTGCGGAGTTCGTCGGTTTTATTCATGGAATATCTCAGAAAATTTTTGCTTCATCGGCAGACTACCGGGAAGTGATGGGCATCACCTTAAACCAATCCCTGCTGATTTCAAGTTCGGGGCGAAGCCGCCCCGATGATGTGCAGAATGATACCTTAATCTGGATTAATGTACTAGCATATTAGTACATGCGACGATTCAGTCCCATGATATCGAGGATTTTGGTAGCGATTTCTTCTACCGAATAGTTGGTGCTGTTAAGCCACGGGATCTGGTTTTTCCGGTACAGCGCTTCAACTTCTGAGACTTCCATACGGCACTGGCGCATTGAGGCGTAGCGGCTGTTCTCGCGGCGTTCCTCACGGATAGCGGCCAGGCGTTCCGGGTTTATTGTCAGGCCAAACAGCTTATGTTGCAGTGGCTTAAGCGCAGCGGGTAAAACCAGGTTATCCATATCGTCGGCAATAAAGGGGTAGTTTGCCGCGCGGATCCCAAACTGCATGGCCAGGTACAGGCTGGTCGGGGTTTTACCGCAGCGTGATACGCCAAGCAGGATCACCTGCGCCTGATCGAGATTACGCAGGGAGATGCCGTCATCGTGAGCCAGGGTGTAATCAATGGCCGCGATACGGGCATCGTACTTAATCAGGTTTCCGGGGTTAAGGCCGTGGGTGCGGTGGGCAATCGGCGTGGGATCAAGCTTCAGTTCACCCTGCAGCGGGGCTACCAGGGCCTGCACAATGTCCTGACAAAACCCTTCACTTTGCAGAATGATCTGGCGAATTTCCGGGATCACAATGGAATAGAAGACCAGCGGACGCACGCCCGATTGCTGGTAGATGGCGTCAATCTGGTCTTTCACGGCTTTTGCGCGACTTTCATTTTCCACAAACGGCAGTGTGATGCTGTTGATGGAAACCGGGAACTGCGACATGACCGCATGTCCCAGCACTTCGGCGGTAATCGCCGTACCATCAGAAATATAAAAAACGTGGCGATCGACAGCATTATCCATTTTTCTCACCCTGAATATCGGACCTAATTGACTGAAAGCATAAATTAAAAAAGTAAAATACAACAGAGAGGGAATCGTCTTAATTATAAATGAAACGGTATTTTTAATTTTAATGAAAAGTGGATTTCATTTTTTGAAAAACCGATATAAACCGAACATTTTTGTGGGAATCCATTGGAATCATTGGGTTAGAGGTTGATGGGGAAGTGTCCGAAAAAATAAAAAATAAAGTTGCTTACACGATTCACCGTTTTTTTCACGACAACAAATATGCGAGGATAAATACGCATTAAGGTGTTTCTTAATCCCGTTCAAATATCACAAAAGGATTGTTTCGATGTCCAACAATGGCTCGTCACCGCTGGTGCTTTGGTATAACCAACTCGGCATGAATGATGTAGACAGAGTTGGGGGCAAAAATGCCTCCCTTGGTGAAATGATTACTAACCTGTCCGGTATGGGTGTCTCCGTACCGAATGGGTTTGCCACTACCGCCGAAGCGTTTGACCTGTTTCTTGATCAAAGCGGTGTAAACCAGCGCATTTACGAACTGCTGGATAAAACGGATATCGATGATGTTGCTGAGCTTGCGAAAGCCGGCGCACAGATCCGCCAGTGGGTCATCGACACACCTTTCCAGCCGGAGCTGGAAAAAGCGATTCACGACGCGTACGACCAGCTTTCCTCTGACGATGCGCAGGCCTCGTTTGCGGTACGCTCTTCTGCCACTGCAGAAGATATGCCGGATGCCTCCTTCGCCGGTCAGCAGGAAACCTTCCTCAACGTGCAGGGCTACGATGCCGTGCTGGTGGCGGTGAAGCACGTGTTTGCTTCCCTGTTCAACGACCGCGCCATTTCGTATCGCGTGCATCAGGGCTATGACCACCGTGGCGTGGCGCTCTCGGCAGGCATTCAGCGTATGGTGCGCTCTGATGTCGGCTCATCCGGCGTGATGTTCTCCATTGATACCGAATCCGGCTTCGACCAGGTGGTGTTTATCACCTCTGCGTGGGGTCTGGGTGAAATGGTGGTGCAGGGTGCGGTTAACCCCGACGAATTCTACGTGCACAAACCAACCCTTGCGGCAAACCGTCCGTCTATCGTGCGCCGGACCATGGGGTCGAAAAAGATCCGCATGATTTACGCCCCGACTCAGGAGCACGGCAAGCAGGTTAAAATTGAAGACGTGCCGCAGGAACAGCGCGACCGCTTCTCTTTGACCGATGCCGAAGTGCAGGAGCTGGCGAAGCAGGCAGTGCAGATTGAGAAACACTATGGCCGCCCGATGGATATCGAATGGGCCAAAGACGGCAACACCGGCAAGCTATTTATCGTGCAGGCGCGACCGGAAACCGTCCGCTCTCGTGGTCAGGTGATGGAGCGCTATACGCTTCATGCGCAGGGCAAAGTGATTGCTGAAGGTCGTGCCATCGGTCACCGTATTGGTGCAGGCCCGGTGAAAGTTATCCAGGATATCAGCGAGATGAACCGCATTCAGCCGGGTGATGTCCTCGTCACCGACATGACCGACCCGGACTGGGAACCGATCATGAAGAAGGCTGCGGCGATTGTTACCAACCGTGGTGGCCGTACCTGCCATGCGGCGATCATCGCCCGTGAACTGGGTATCCCGGCGGTTGTTGGCTGTGGTGATGCGACCGAACGCATGAAAGATGGCGAGAACGTGACCGTCTCCTGTTCGGAAGGCGATACCGGTTATGTCTATGCCGAGCTGCTGGACTTCAGCGTGAAAAGCTCCAGCGTGGATACCATGCCGGATCTGCCGCTGAAGATCATGATGAACGTGGGTAACCCGGACAGGGCGTTTGACTTCGCCTGCCTGCCAAACGAAGGTGTTGGCCTGGCGCGTCTGGAATTCATCATCAACCGTATGATTGGCGTGCACCCGCGTGCACTGCTGGAGTTCGACGATCAGGACGCGAAACTGCAAAACGAAATTCGCGAAATGATGAAAGGCTACGACTCGCCGAAAGAGTTCTACGTTGGCCGCCTGACCGAAGGGATCGCGACGCTGGGGGCTGCGTTCTATCCGAAACGCGTCATCGTGCGTTTGTCTGACTTCAAATCTAACGAATACGCCAACCTGGTGGGCGGCGAGCGTTATGAGCCAGAAGAAGAGAACCCGATGCTGGGCTTCCGTGGTGCCGGACGTTATGTGTCTGACAGCTTCCGTGACTGCTTCGCGCTGGAGTGCGATGCGGTGAAACGCGTGCGCAACGATATGGGGCTGACCAACGTTGAAATCATGATTCCGTTCGTGCGTACCGTGGCGCAGGCCAAAGCGGTGGTGGAAGAGCTGGCGCGTCAGGGTCTGAAGCGTGGTGAAAACGGACTGAAGCTCATCATGATGTGCGAAATTCCGTCCAACGCCCTGTTGGCTGAGCAGTTCCTGGAGTACTTCGACGGTTTCTCTATCGGTTCAAACGATATGACGCAGCTGACTCTGGGTCTGGACCGCGATTCTGGCGTGGTTTCCGAGCTGTTCGATGAGCGAAATGACGCGGTAAAAGCGCTGCTGTCAATGTCCATCAAGGCGGCGAAGAAACAGGGCAAATACGTCGGGATTTGTGGTCAGGGTCCATCCGACCATGAAGACTTTGCTGCCTGGCTGATGGAAGAGGGGATCGACAGTCTTTCCCTGAACCCGGACACTGTGGTGCAAACCTGGCTGAGCCTGGCCGAACTGAAAAAGTAATGTCGTAATCCCTGTATGCTGAAAGGTGAGGATATTTATCCTCACCTTTTTTATTTCCCCGCTGACATGCTCCCCGTCACAAATAAAGCAAAAAACCAAATATCATAATTTGTCTGTTAATTTAGACAATTGTTAGCGCGCAAAGCGTTGCTAATACTTGAGCCTTAACTGCGCATTGCCCTACATGATGCGCAACTGGTTGAAATACGTTTTAACCTGATAAAAGGCCCATAAAAATGAACATCTCTCCTGTCTTATGTACGAAAGATAAAATAGGTTACGGTTTAGGTGATATGGCCAGCGCGCTGGTCTGGCAAACCGCAACCTTATTTCTTGCCTATTTTTATACGGATGTATTTGGTCTACCGGCTGCAATAATGGGAACCATGTTTTTAGTTGTGCGCGTGGTTGATGCCTTTGTCGATCCCTGTATTGGCGCGCTGGTGGATCGCACGCAAACCCGGCATGGCCGCTTTCGCCCGTGGCTGCTGTGGTTTGCCATTCCTTTTGGCGTGAGTTGCCTGATTACCTTCTATGTTCCCGATGTAGGGGCTACGGCGAAAATCATTTATGCCTGCGTGACTTACACCATCCTGAGTCTTATCTATTCGGCCATTAATGTACCCTATTGCGCGATGCCCGGAGCGCTAACCCTTGACCCGCGTGAACGCCACTCGTTGCAATCCTGGCGCTTTGGTTTGTCCTTTATCGGCGGTCTGATTGTCACGGTAATTGCCCTGCCGCTGGTGGCAAAACTGGGTGATGGCAATGTGCAGAAAGGCTATTTCTACGCCATGAGTTTAATGGGGTTATTGGGCATCGTTTTATTCTTCTGCTGTTTCCTGATGACCCGGGAGCGTTATTCTCCGCGCAGTGATACTTCCGGCTCGATGATTACCGATTTAAAACGCCTGGCGGGAAATAGCCAGTGGCGGATAGTGTTTGTGTTTAATATTTTATTGCTGACCGCAGTGGTTACGCGCGGCTCGGCAACCCTGTATTACGTTAACTATGTATTGTTGCGCCCGGAACTGGTTTTCGCCTTTATTGTTTCCGGTATGGTGGCCTCTCTCAGTGGGGCATTATTGTCTGAACGGTTATTGGGTAAATTCGACCGGGTTCGGGCTTATCAGTGGACGATTATCATCTTCGTTGTATTCGGTGCACTTATTTTCTTCCTGCCGCCGTCACAGGTCTGGCTGATATTCGGCCTGAACATTATCTTCAGCTTTATTCAAAACCTGACCACGCCGCTGCAATGGACCATGTTCTCTGACGTGGTGGACTACGAAGAGCATCGTAGCGGTCGTCGACTGGATGGGCTGGTGTTTTCCACCGCGCTGTTTGCCATCAAATTTGGCCTGGCACTGGGCGGCGCTGTGGTGGGCTGGGTGCTGGGCATCGTGGACTATGTGCCGGGCCAGGCCATACAGGCTCCGCATGTGCTGAGCACCATCAACGCACTCTTTACCCTGATCCCCTGCGCGTTGTTCATTGGTATGGTCGCGCTGCTCACCGTTTACAAACTCAATAGCCGACTGGTTGACACTATTGCCCGCGAACTTGCCAGCAAGCGCCAGGCGCGCCCGGACGCGGAAGCATTCAACCCGGCACTTCATCATGTAATCAAGGAGTAAAATATGACTGCAATCTATAAGGATGCGAGGCGTCCCGTGCATGAACGCGTGGAGGATTTACTGGCCCGTATGACGCCAGAAGAAAAATTTGCCCAGATGCACGCGTACTGGCTGATCCTCGACGAACACGGCAACCATCGCGAGCGGACGGATTTGAGTGATGAGTTTGCGGGCGTCAGCGAGCAGGCAGCGCTGGGCGAGAGGCTGAAGCTGGGTGTCGGGCAGATAACCCGGCCATTGGGTACGCATATTGTTGACGCCAGAACGGGCGTGCGGGCGGCAAACCGCTTGCAGCGTATGATGATGGAAGAGACGCGGCTTGGCATTCCGGCGCTGTTCCACGAGGAGTGCCTGGTCGGCTTGCTCTGTAAGGACGCCACTTTGTTCCCCTCATCGCTGAACTATGGTTCAAGCTGGGACCCGGCGCTCGTCAGGCATGCCGCAGAACACATTGGTGCCGAGGCCCGCTCAGTCGGCTGTCAGCAGGGGCTGGCACCGGTACTGGATGTCTCGCGCGATGTCCGCTGGGGGCGTACCGAAGAGACGTTTGGTGAAGACCCGTGGTTAGTAGGCGTGATGGCCAGCGCCTATGTGGAGGGATTACAGGGCGAAAAACGCGACCTGCTGGCCACCCTGAAACACTATGTTGGCCACTCGTTCAGCGAAGGAGCGCGTAACCATGCGCCTGTGCATCTGGGATTCAGCGAGCTAAATGATACCTTCCTGCTGCCATTCGAAATGGCGGTAAAGCTCGCTCACGCAGGGTCGGTGATGCCTGCTTATCACGATATCGACAACCAGCCAGGCCACAGCGACAGCTTCCTGCTGACAACGGTGCTGCGTGAGCAGTGGGGTTTTGACGGCATTATCGTTGCCGATTACGGTGGCGTGAGCCTTCTGCATCAGCACCACGGTATTTCGCATGACGCCGCTGAATCGGCGGCGCTGGCGTTTAATGCCGGGCTGGACGTTGAGCTGCCAAAAGATGACTGCGCGCGCCATCTGGCACAGGCGGTTGAACGTGGGCTTATCACCATGGCGAAAGTGGATGAAATCGTAGGCCGCGTACTGACCGAGAAATTCCGTCTTGGGCTGTTTGAAAAACCTTATGCCGATGAAAATGCCATTGATCTGCAAAATGACGCCACCCGGCAGGTTGCGCGCGAGGTAGCGACCCGTTCGCTAACCTTGATTGAGAATAACGGCATTCTGCCGCTCAGCGGAAAACCGCGTGTGGCGGTGGTGGGGCCAACGGCGGACGATCCGCTGGCATTGCTGAGTGGTTATAGCTTCCCGGTGCACTTAATCATCAGCGATATGGTGGAAGAAACCTCGCAGGTGACGACACCGCGCGCGGCGCTTGAGCACTACCTGGGGGCATCGCAGGTCCGTTATGCCAAAGGCTGTCACATCATCGAAAAACGCATGGCGGGCGCGCCAGTCTTCCCGGGCGACAGCGGCGGGAAACCGATGCAGCAATCCCCGGTTTCACACAGTACCGCCCTTATTCCCGAGGCCGTGCGCGCGGCACAAGAGAGTGATGTGGTGGTGGCCTGTGTCGGGGATCTTGCCGGGTTGTTCCAGAGCGGTACCGTCGGGGAAGGTTCCGACACGGACTCCCTGAACCTGCCTGGGGTGCAACAGCAATTGCTGGAAGCGCTTGTCGCAACAGGTAAACCGGTAGTGGTGGTGATGACCGGGGGCCGGCCGTACAACCTGCAAGGCCTGGAGGACAAGGTTGCGGCATTTATGCTGGCCTGGGCACCCGGACAGGAAGGCGGCTGGGCGATTGCCGATGTGCTGACCGGCCGTGCAGAGCCGCAGGGCAGGCTGGTGGTCAGCGTGCCGAAAAGCGCGGGGGCGATGCCGTATTACTACAACCACAAACTCAAAAGCGGCGGCACGCCATTTGCGTTTCACTTTGGCTCGCGTTATCCCTTCGGATTTGGTCTGGGCTGGAGCGAATTTGGCTTAAGCAACCCGATGCTGGCATCAAATAAGATTGATATTACAGGGGAAGTGACCCTGAGTATTGATGTGACCAACAGCAGCGAACGCAGCGGCAGCGAAGTGGTGCAGATTTACGTACGCGATAAAGTGGCAAGCCAGGTGCGCCCGTTGCAGGAGCTGAAAGCCTTCCAGCGGGTGACGCTTTCACCCGGAGAGACAACCCGGCTGACCTTCACGTTGCCGGTCGATATGTTCAACTTCACCCGCCGCGATGGTAAGCGAATTGTCGAGCCGGGCGAGTTTGAGCTACAGATCGGCACGTCATCGGCAGATATTCGCGAGGTGGTCACGGTGAATGTCACGGGTGAGACACGTGTGTTGCCTGCCGACTGGCGGATGCTAAGTCATTGTGAGACGAAGAGCGTCTGAGAAGGATAAAAAAAAGCCCATCGTGGGAGATGGGCAAAGACTACACACAGCAATTCGTTGTTTCACTCAGGGGATTTCCATGCTTATAAATCAAGGTGTTGATTTATAACCGTGAGCTAATAGTAGGCATTGAGTTTTTTTGCGTCGATCAGATTCGTCTCAATAGTTAAAGAGACGTAAAGATTTTTTGAAGTGAATGACAGAGTTACAGGCGATGTGGCGGGTCTGACCAGGGAAATGATTAATGATGTTTAAGTATTGCGAGGAAATCAGGCCGGGTAAGCGCAGCGCCACCCGGCAATATCGTTATTACCTGTTCTTGTCTTCCCGCTCTTCCAGTTCACTGAGGATCACGTCGGGGTCGGTGCCTGGTGGTGGCACTTCATGCACCCAGGCAGAGAACAGTCGCCAGGTGACAGCCAGCAGCACCGGGCCAATAAACAGACCAATCATGCCGAATGCAATTAACCCGCCGATAACGCCAGACAGGATCAGAATCAGCGGCAGATCCGCACCCATACGAATAAGTATTGGGCGAATGACGTTATCCATCGTACCGACTACGCAACTCCAGACCAGCAGAACGGTGCCCCAGGTGGTATCCCCGGTCCAGTAGAGCCAGATAATGCAGGGGATCAACACCAGCAATGGCCCCAGTTGCGCAAGGCAGGTCATTATCATGATGACGGTAAAGATAGTGGCGTAAGGCACACCAGAAATCGCAAGGCCGATACCACCCAGAACGGCCTGAACCAGCGCCGTCACCACCACACCCAACGCAACGGCACGTACGGCCTGAGCCGCCAGCAGGATAGCCGCATCACCACGTTTACCGGCCAGACGGGTGGCAAAATGTCGCACACCCAGTGCAACCTGCTCACCACGCCAGTACAGCAGGGCGCTGAAGGCCAGCATCAGCGTACAGTGCATCATAAAGCGACCAATGTGCGCGGCCTGGCCGACAAACCAGGTAGTCGTGGTGCCAATATAGGGGCGTACTTTCGCCATCAATGCGCTGCCGCCCATCTCCAGCAGGCCGTGCCAGCCGCTGTACAGTTTTGAACCCACCACCGGAATACTGTTCAGCCAGGCAAGGTCCGGCAGCGTCATGTCGCCGGTGCTGATGGCGCGAATAACCGGGCCGCTGGTATCAACCAGGCTATTGACCAGTAAGGCAATGGGAATAATAAATAGCAGGAACAGCAGTAAGGTCATGACCAGTACGGCAAGCGCACGGCGGCCAAACAGCAGTTTCTGTAAACGCAACAGTAATGGCCAGGTGGCGACGACTACTGTACTGGCCCAGGCGAAGCCGAGCACAAAAGGCTGAACAATCCACAGACACGCAATAATCATGATTGCCAGAAACAGCACTGACAGCAGAATTTGCGCAACATCCCTCGGCTGACGAAGATTGACCATAAATGAAACTTTCCTTTGATAACACCAGCCAGGCTGGCGAGAACATGAAACCGCGTCACTCTAATCATTAGTGATTTCAGCGATTTTTGACAGGCAGATTCTGCATGTAATTCTGCTGAGCGTATAAGAAAAAAATGTGATAAAACTTTCCAGACACAACGCAAACGATTTCACACCTCTAATTAGGGTCGACCGTAATGATCCCACAGATTTCTCAGGCACCTGGCGTCGTTCAGCTGGTGCTTAATTTTTTGCAGGCACTGGAGCAACAGGGTTTTACAGGTGATACCGCCACAAATTATGCCGACAGGCTAACGATGGCGACCGATAACAGTATCTACCAGCTTCTTCCCGATGCAGTCGTCTTTCCCCGCTCGACGGCAGATGTGGCATTAATTTCCCGTCTGGCGGCGCAGGAGCGCTTTACTTCCCTGGTGTTCACCCCACGTGGTGGCGGCACCGGCACAAACGGCCAGGCGCTTAATCAGGGCATCATCATTGATATGTCCCGCTATATGAACCGCATTATTGAAATCAACCCTGAAGAGGGCTGGGTGCGTGTTGAAGCGGGTGTTATCAAAGATCAGCTCAATCAGTATTTAAAACCCTATGGCTACTTTTTCGCACCGGAGCTGTCTACCAGTAACCGTGCGACCATTGGCGGGATGATCAACACTGATGCGTCCGGACAGGGGTCGCTGGTGTATGGCAAAACCTCCGATCATGTGATGGGCGTCCGCGCGGTACTGCTGGGTGGCGACATCCTTGATACTCAGCCAATGCCCGTTGCGCTGGCCGAAACGCTGGGCAAAGATAACACCGCCAGCGGGCGAATTTATCGCACCGTACTGGAACGCTGTCGCGACAACCGTCAGTTGATCCTCGATAAATTCCCCAAACTGAACCGCTTCCTGACGGGCTACGATCTGCGTCATGTGTTTAACGATGACCTGACCCAGTTCGATTTGACCCGCATTCTGACCGGTTCGGAAGGCACACTGGCATTTATTACCGAGGCGCGTCTGGATATCACCCGGCTGCCGAAGGTCCGCCGTCTGGTCAATGTGAAATACAACTCTTTCGATTCTGCGCTGCGCAATGCGCCGTTTATGGTTGACGCGCGGGCGCTGTCGGTTGAAACCGTCGACTCAAAAGTGCTTAACCTGGCGCGGGAAGACATTGTCTGGCACTCCGTGAGCGAACTGATCACCGACGTGCCGGATAAAGAGATGCTTGGCCTGAACATCGTTGAATTTGCAGGCGATGATGCCGAATTGATTGAAAGCCAAGTGTCGATGCTCTGTCAGCGCCTGGACGAGCTTATTGCCAGAGGTGAGGGCGGGGTCATTGGCTGGCAGCTGTGTAACGACCTTTCCGGTATCGAGCGTATCTATGCGATGCGTAAAAAAGCGGTGGGGTTATTGGGCAATGCCAAAGGCGCCGCTAAACCTATCCCGTTTGCGGAAGACACCTGCGTACCGCCGGAGCATCTGGCTGATTATATTGTTGAGTTCCGCGCATTGCTGGATAGCCACGGGCTGAGCTACGGCATGTTTGGCCACGTGGACGCCGGGGTACTGCACGTGCGCCCTGCTCTGGATATGTGTGACCCGCAGCAGGAGATCCTGATGAAACAGATCTCCGATGATGTCGTTGCGTTAACGGCAAAATATGGCGGTCTGCTGTGGGGCGAGCACGGAAAAGGCTTCCGCGCTGAATACAGCCCGGCGTTTTTCGGCGAGCAACTGTTCGGGGAACTGCGCAAAGTCAAAGCGGCGTTTGACCCCGATAACCGCCTTAACCCGGGCAAGATTTGCCCGCCAGAAGGTGTGGATGCGCCGATGCTGCGCGTGGATGCGGTAAAACGCGGTACCTATGACCGGCAAATCCCCATCGCCGTGCGCACGTCCTGGCGCGGTGCCATGGAGTGTAACGGTAACGGTCTGTGCTTTAACTTCGACGCGAAAAGCCCAATGTGTCCGTCGATGAAAATCACCAGTAACCGCATTCATTCGCCAAAAGGGCGTGCAACCCTGGTGCGCGAATGGCTGCGTCTGCTGGCCGATCGCGGTGTCGATCCGCTGAAGCTGGAAAGTGAGCTACCGGAAAAAGCGGCCAGCCTGCGCACGCTTATCGAACGCACGCGGAACAGCTGGCACGCCCGGAAAGGCGAATATGATTTCTCTCATGAAGTCAAAGAAGCCATGTCCGGTTGCCTGGCCTGTAAGGCCTGTTCGACCCAGTGCCCGATTAAAATCGACGTCCCGGAATTCCGTTCGCGTTTCCTGCAACTTTACCACACGCGCTATCTGCGCCCGGTGCGCGATCACCTGGTCGCCACGGTGGAAAGCTATGCACCGCTGATGGCGCGAGCGCCTAAGACGTTCAACTTCTTTATCAATCAACCGCTGGTACGTAAGCTCTCCGAAAAACATATCGGCATGGTGGATCTGCCGTTGCTGTCGACGCCATCGTTACAGCGTCAGCTGGTGGGGCATCGTTCTGCAAACATGACCCTGGAGCAGCTTGAAGCGCTAAGCGCAGAGCAAAAAGCCAACGTGGTACTGGTGGTGCAGGACCCGTTCACCAGCTACTACGATGCGCAGGTCGTGGCCGATTTTGTCCGTCTGGCTGAAAAAATCGGTTATCAGCCGGTGGTGCTGCCATTCTCGCCAAACGGTAAGGCGCAGCACATTAAAGGCTTCCTGAACCGCTTTGCGAAAACCGCTCAGAAAACGTCGGACTTCCTTAACCGTGTTGCCACGCTGGGGATCCCGATGGTCGGCGTCGACCCGGCGCTGGTGCTCTGCTATCGCGATGAGTACAAGCAGACTCTTGGCGAAAAACGTGGGGATTTCCACGTTATGCTGGTGCATGAATGGCTGCCTGCGGCGTTGCAAAAAACAGCGACCAAAGAGGTCAGCGGTGAGTCATGGTATCTGTTTGGACACTGTACCGAGGTGACGGCATTGCCGGGCGCACCTGGACAATGGGCCTCTATTTTCGCCCGCTTCGGTGCGAAGCTGGAGAGCGTCAGCGTTGGGTGTTGCGGCATGGCGGGAACCTACGGGCATGAAGTAAAAAATCATGAAAACTCACTTGGGATCTACGAGTTGTCATGGCATCAGGCCATGCAGCGTTTACCGCGCAACCGTTGCCTGGCGACGGGTTACTCCTGCCGCAGCCAGGTGAAACGCGTTGAAGGTAACGGTGTACGCCATCCATTGCAGGCTTTACTGGAGATTATGGGATGATCTGGAAACGAGCAGTGACGCTTCAGGCGCTCAATGCCATGGGTGAAGGGAATATGGTGGGTTTGCTGGATATCCAGTTTACCCGCATTGGTGAAGATTCGCTGGAAGCGACCATGCCTGTCGATAGCCGCACGCATCAGCCGTTTGGCCTGCTTCACGGTGGTGCCTCGGTGGTGCTGGCTGAAACGCTTGGCTCAGTCGCAGGCTATTTGTGTACCGAAGGGGAACACAAAGTGGTGGGGCTGGAAGTGAACGCCAACCATATTCGCTCTGTTCGCAGTGGACGCGTGCGCGGTGTCTGCCGCGCATTGCACGCAGGCAACCGTCATCAGGTGTGGCAGATTGATATTCTGGACGAGCAGGAACGTCTGTGCTGCTCATCGCGTCTGACGACGGCGGTGGTGTAAAGCGTGTAAACATCCAGGATGTTTTGCCTTTGGTCAAAATCTGCGCAGTAAAACGTGTTATACTGCTCAGGTTTTGTACACAAGCGAGGACATCATGGATACCGAATTGAACCCAACCCAACTGGCGGTTGAATATTTACGTCGCGATAAGAGCAACCTGTCTCCGGCGCAGTACCTGAAAAAGCTGAAACAGCTTGAGCTGGAGTTTGCAGATTTGCTGGCGCTCTCTTCCAGCGAGCTGAAAGAAGAGATCTATTTTGCCTGGCGGTTGGGCGTTCATGTCCATTAATTGCTGAAAAAGGGCCGCGCTTGCGGCCTTTTTTGTCTCTGGCATTCAGTACTTCGCCGGGAGTTTGTTAATTTTAAGGAGCCTGCCTTCTTCCATCTCTACATACCCACCCGCTTTCAGGTCGGCCAGAATGCGCATCACACCACTGCGGGAAAGCTGGGTTTTGTCGCGGATATACCTTTCGGCGGTGATACCGCGTCGGTAGCTTTCATCTTCATTCATCAATTGCACCAACTGCTGGCAAATCAGTTCGTAAGAGGTCAACGCCCCCTGCGGCATGATGGTGTTATAGAGTCGGTTGTACATGTACATCAGATGGCTGGAGAGTAAACTCCACAGCGCTTTTTCTTCAATAACCGCATTAACCTGCGCGGCGGAAATCACCCCTATCTGGCTCGGTTCAACGACCTTCAGGTAATCATCGAAAAAAATCGCGGAAATGTTCGCCACGCCAAAAACGGCAGGGGGCTTGGCCGTCGAGAGCAGCAGGTGGTCCGAGCGGCGGTAGACGGCAACCGTTCCTTCCAGAATCAGGTAGCACATTGCCTTGCCGTTGACCTGAAGATCCAACTGTTCCCCACGGGAAAAGTGACGCACTGTACTGTAAGGCTGGAGGTGAGTAATGAGTTCTCGGGCAAAGGGAGAACTGCGGCGCGTTTTTTCAGCGGAAGACATAGGCTTTAACCTTCTTTAGAACCTATTCGATTATAGTTTTACGCCTTAATATTTACGCGGTAAATGGTTAATTTCAAGCAAAATCCCACGCTGCATAATGATGTAGCCACCGGTGCGAAGCTCTGCAAGAATGCGCATGATCCCGCTGCGGGAAAGATAGGTACGACTTTTGATATAGGTCGCGGCGGTGGTGCTCTGGCGAATGGCAGAAGGCTCCTGCATTAATTCCACCAGCTGAAAGCGAATAATATCGTAGGCCGACATCTGGGAAATCTTCGCGCAATGTTCGTAAACCCGCGATGCGGTATAAACCAGCAGCCGGGCAAAATGCTGCCACAAATCATCATTGGCGACGATTTGATTAAAACAATCCAGCGATACGTACGCTATTTCCGACGTTTCCAGTGCCCGGACATAAAGGTGTTCGGAGGATAATTGGCTGCTGATGCCAAGCACAAAAGGAGATGATTCAGAATTTAATACAATACCATCGCCACTGCGGTGCAGGGCAACGCTGCCGTGCATTAATAAAAGGCACTGTCGAACATCATCACTGAAATAGTGAATGATATCCCCCTTCGACACGATTGTTCTCTCGGCGAAGGGCAGGACATGAGTAATAAGAATATCAATATGGGCAAACGGTTTTAATTCCAGTGCCGTCACATTTTTTTCAGTGATGGGGGGGATCGTTAGATTCGCCATGATCAATCTCTTTTTTACTCGTGCGGATGGATATTCAGGATTATTTCGGGATTATCTTAAAAATATTGCCGTCAGGGAATGTTAAAGACGGGTCTAAAAATAGACCATGGGCGCCAATGTTTATTTAACTGTATGAAATTATTTGTTTTTTATTGTCAGTCTAAATGTGGACCGCAACGGTGTACTGGATGCGAAATTACCAGGAAACAAAACCTGTGATGGAATTGTGGCAGCGTACTGGTGTTTCAATTTTGTTAATTTTAAGTCTACAGCTAGACCCATAAAGCCATTGAGTTTGTAAAAGTGATTGTATAAATTCTACTCGGTCAGCAGGTAAAGGAGAGATGCTTGACCAGGGTATATAATTTTATCTGCCGACAAAAAATAAAATAAAAGGATAGTAAAGGTGTTTACACCAGCGGGATGGTGTTACCTGAATATCAGTAATGAATAAAGTTAATAAGGAAACCAATTCATGAAGAGAAATATCGTTGTTGCTGCTTTTACGGCAACCGTAGCGTTATCAGCACCTTCTGTTTTCGCCGCGGCGGGCACAGTGAACTTTGTAGGCAACATTCTGGATAAAGCCTGTGAAGTGAATGTGGACTCTCAAAATCAGATTGTCCCAATGGGTGATTTTTATAAAACTGAATTTCCATCCACCGGCTCGAAAACAGCCGCAATGGGATTCAATATCGTGCTGAAAGATTGCCCGGTGACGGTAACGACGGCGAAGATTCGTTTCGACGGTACGCCCGATCTGACCAATGCAAACCTGCTGGCGATTGACACGTCCGTTGCTGGGGCGGCAAACGGAGTGGCGATTAATTTGATGACGGCGGATAAAGCGGATTTGCCGCTTCACGGCACCAATAACTACAGCTATACGCTGAGCAGTACCCAGGATAATACGCTGAAGTTTTACGCGCAGTATATTTCCACCGCGTCAACGGTTATTGCTGGCCCGGCAAACTCGGTTGCTAACTTCTCCGTTGATTACAATTAATTGTTGATAAGTATTTCAGGGGAGCAGGGTCTGGCTCCTCTGTGTTGAGGTTTTAAAATGATCTGTTTACGCCGCACTTTATTTGCCGCCGTTTTAGTAGGTGGACCGCTTTTTACTGCCCATGCTGGGGTGATTATTGGTGGCACCCGAATTGTATTTGATGGAAATAAAAAAGAAGCGGCCATCAACATTAATAATCCTGATGCATCACCCTATCTTATTCAGTCGTGGATTGAGACTGTAAGCGGTGGGGCGGAGAAAGCCCCATTTATTATCACTCCACCTCTTTATCGCCTTGATAAAGGCCAGCAAAACGTCGAGCGCATTGTGATGGCAGGTGCATTGCCACAAGATCGCGAAAGCCTGTTCTGGCTTAATATTAAAGCCATTCCTGCATCCTCGAACCAAGAAAACACCCTTCAGATTGCGGTCAAAACGCGCATAAAACTAATTTATCGCCCGACGGCAATAAAAGGCCGCATGCCTGAAGAACAGGCGGATAAATTAGTCTGGCGTCGAGTGGGGAATAAGCTTCAGGTTACCAATCCGACAGACTTTGTGATGAATTTTAACGGTATATCCGTGGCGGGAAAAGCGCTAGCGGAGGCGAGCTATGTGCTGCCGCGCGCCTCCACATTTTTTGATTTTCCCAGCGGCGTTCAGGCTGGAGAAGTGACGTTCAACATTATTAATGATTACGGAAGTCCGGGTGCCATTCATAAAAATACATTGCAAATACAGCGCTTCAGTTAACTAACTGAAAGGAATATCAACATGGTAACGGAATACAGAAAAAGACGGCCAGCCAGACTGGCGTTATTTATCGCTATTGCGCTTGCTGGATATACACAACATGCGTACAGCCGCGATCTTTTTAACCCGGAGCTGGTTGAACTTGATAACCCCAGCGCGGGCAAAGTTGACCTGTCGCATTTTGAATCTGGCACCCAGTCACCGGGGACCTATCATGTCGATATTCTGCTTAACGATCAATGGCTGGAGTCGCGCGATGTCACGTTCAGCGCGACCCGGAACGCAGAAGGCAACGAACAGCTCGAACCCTGTCTGAGCGTTGAACAACTGGCGCTCTGGGGTGTGAAAACAACGCTTTTCCCAGCGTTAGGTTCCGATAATAAAACCTGCGCGAATATACAGGTGATCCCTCAGGCCAGTGTTGATTTTCAGTTTAGCCAGCAACGGTTAGTCCTGAGCATTCCGCAGGCGGCTCTGTCAGGGCAGGCACGAGGTTATGTCCCCCCTGAGCAATGGGACGACGGTATCACGGCAGCAATGCTCAACTACAGCCTGAGCGGGGCCAACAGTTGGGGGCGAAACGGCAGCAGCAGCGACGCGCACAGCCAGTATGCCAACCTGCGCCCAGGGATAAACGTCGGGCCGTGGCGATTGCGAAATTACTCTACCTGGACGCGTGACGCCAATGGTCAGAATCGCTGGGACACGGTGTACAGCTATGTACAACGTTCTGTGACGCCGCTGAGGGCTCAGCTCACGCTGGGAGAAAACTCTGCACCTGCCGACGTGTTCGATAGCCTGCCGTTTCGTGGCGTTCAGCTTGCCTCTGACGACGACATGCTGCCGGACTCACTTAAAGGCTATGCGCCGGTGGTGCGCGGGATCGCACGAACAAACGCCCAGGTCATTATTCGCCAGAACGGGTATCAGATTTATCAGAGCTTCGTGGCGCCAGGCGCGTTTGAAATCACCGATATGTATCCAACGGGGGGGGCGGGCGATCTGGATGTCACCATCAAGGAAGTGGACGGCAGCGAGCAGCGGTTTACCGTGCCTTATGCCTCGCTCCCGGTGCTACAACGCGAAGGACACGTAAAGTTCGCGCTGACCGGCGGGCAGTATCGCTCTTACAACGGCGATGTTCAGGGCACGCCTTTCGCACAACTGACCGGAATTATTGGTCTGCCTTATGGATTAACGTTTTACAACGGATTGCAGGAGTCGAGTAAATACCAGTCTTTAGCGGCGGGCATGGGAAAAAAACATGGGTGATTTTGGCGCGATGTCTGTGGACATGACGCAGGGCTGGGCCACGCCGCAGGGCGGCCAAAAATCCAACGGGCAATCCTGGCGCGCCCGCTATAGCAAAAATATTGTTGCTACCGGCACGCAGTTTTCGATTGCGGGATATCGTTATTCGACAAGTGGCTACTACGCCATGCAGGATGTTCTCGACTCTTACGGCGACAGCACCGCGCTTCGGGAAAGACGGCGAAACAGGGAAGAGCTGACCATGAGCCAGTCGCTTGGCAATCAGCTTGGATCGGTGATGCTGAGCGCCGCAAGAGAAGATTACTGGAGCGGGGAAAAATCGATGGCCTCCTGGAGCGTGGCCTACAGTAACGCCTGGCGTAGCATCAACTACGGCCTGACCTGGACCTTAAGCAAGAACGGCGGGGCTGGCTCGTCAGGTAACCGTAACAAAGCGGGCACGGATCAACTCCTGGCGCTGAGCATCAGCGTGCCGCTGGGCGCGTTTTTACCGCAAGCCTGGGCAAATTGCGGGCTAAACGCCAGCCGACATGCGGGCAACACGCAATACCTGGGGGTTAACGGCGTGGCGCTGGAGGGTAATGCCCTGAGCTGGAATATTCAGCAGGGCTACGGCACCAGCGGTGTGAGCTATTCCGGCAATATGAATGGCGATTACAAAAGTGCTTACGGCGAAATGACCGCCGGGTACAGCTATGACAAAAACAGCGATCGGCTGAGCTATGGCTTACAGGGTGGGGTGCTGGCCCATGCCGACGGCGTGACTTTCTCCCAGCCGCCAGGGGAAACCAGCGTTTTGATCCGCGCACCGGGGGCGGCAGGCGTTGGGGTGCAGAACATGACGGGCGTTAAGACAGACTACCGAGGCTACACCCTGGCTCCGAACCTGATGCCGTATCGTAAAAATGACGTCGGACTGGTCACTGAAACGCTGCCGGGAAACGTCGAACTGGAGCAAACCGTGAAAACCGTAGTGCCCACGCGCGGGGCGATTGTGCGCGCTGATTATATTTCACACGTTGGCATACGCCTGCTGTTAACCCTGACCAAACCCGCCGGGGAGGTTATTCCTTTTGGCGCGATGGCTACCGTTGCGGGAGCCTCGGGCAATGGGTTTATCGTCGGCAATAGCGGACAGGTCTATTTAACCGGATTAGAGCCGGAGGGAAACCTGCTAGTGAAATGGGGTGATGAACCGGGTCAGTCATGCCGGGCGCACTATTTCATTCCTGAGATAGCGCGGGTTAACGACATCGCTGTGGCAAATGCCCTGTGCCGATAATCACTATTTAAGAGAAATGAGTCAGATGCAAATCATTAAATATGCCTTTCTGATGTTAACCGTTTTATTTCCACTAAGCGGCTGGAGCTGTGCCTATAACTTTATCGGCTCACCCTATACCGTGGATTACGGCAATATTATTGTCCAGCGTGATGTTCCGGTCGGACAGGCTATAAGCAATGAGATATACGGCGCATTGGTACATGCTTTTACCTGTGTGACCGCGGCGGATGAAGGTTCGAGTGCCGGAATGAAAAGCGGCGTATTACCTTGTGTTTTCACCTCGTCAAGCGGTCGTCGGGTGTATGCGACCAATATTCCCGGCGTAGGTGTTTCCTTCGGATTTTACAAAAACACGACGGTGGGCTCTATCCAATATTCAGGTGTAACCTGGATGACCGGTGAGGATATGGCGACGTTCAGCTGGAGCTCAAATGCCAAAGATCTCGATATCAATGATTTCCAGCCCATTATTCAGTTCTGGAAAACGGGAAATATTGTGTCGGGCTCTGTGACCGGTCAGTTGGCGTCGTTCGTTGCTTATACCGCCCGTTGGCGTGGCGGTGAAATAGGGGGCGAAATTCCGGTGCTTGCCGGACGTGGCTCAATAACCCAGGTGGCTTGCTCGATCAAAACGCCGAACATTACATTTGCCTTAGGAAAGGTAAGGGTCAGCGAATTTGGCTCAACGCCAGGAACGACGCTGCCCACTGTGCAGCAAACGCAGAGTCTTATCCTGGACTGTGACGCGGGAGCCAATATTAATATGATGCTGACAGGAATTCAGCAACCTGACGTCAGCGACAGCAGCGTATTGGCGCTGAGCGGGCAAGGCAATGCGGGAGTGGCTGAAGGCGTAGGCGTTCAGCTGCTTTACAACGCCGCACCGCTCACCCTGAACAGCAATCTGGTGCTGAAAAGAAGCGCGGGTGGACAGGAGTTGTTCCCCATTACCGCTCGTTATTATCAGACGCGTTCTTCAGTTACCACGGGCTCGGCCAATGCCTCAGCCACGCTAACGCTGACCTATCAATAAACAGGAGGTCGAAAATGCATGCTTTTAAAACCGTCGTATTTACCGCCTGTCTGGCGATATTTCCTGCTTGCTCAGCGGATAGAGTAGATATTCAGATAACCGGCGATATCGTTGCCTCACCCTGTATTTTTAACGGCGGTGATAACAATCTAAACGTTAATCTCGGCGATATTTACGCCTCGAATATGGCTACCCCGCATTCGCAATCAGTGCCCGTCGACTTTGCGCTGCGCTTTACGCAATGCCCGGCGGGAACGCGAAGCGTCGATGTGCAATTTTCTGGGGTAACCGATCCGGTTGCAGGCGACGGTTATTACAAAAATAGTGGCACGGCGGGGCATGTGGCTATTGGGTTACAGGATCTTCTCACTGGTAACGCAGTCGGCTCGGGAACGCGAATAAATCGCCCTGTCGATACCGACAAAACGATTACGCTTGACATGAAGGCCTGGGTTTATTCCACTGAAGGCGCCGTTACGCCGGGAACCATAAATAGTGTGGTCGTTCTGACCATGCAATATAACTGATTTTTTAACTATCGGTGGCAGGGATGATAAACGTTTTAATTAAAGATGAGGATGTACTTTATCGGTATGGGCTGGAGGCGATTATTGCTCGGGCATTTGTCAGAGAATTCATTCAGCCGCCGATCATCAAGTATCACTACACACCGGAAAATATTCGAGAAGCGGATATTATTGTCCTCTCACTGCATACGGGAGGGCACTTCCACTGTGCTCCGGAATTAAGCATGCGTAAAAAAGGCATTGTTATTGGGCTGGTGGACGACAGGGCGCGCGCCTCGGCATTGACCCCCTGCATCGACGATATTCTTGTGCTGCCGCGTAAAATTACCTGCGACAGATTTAGCCAGATACTCTATTTCGCCTGGAAAAAAGAACAGCTGTTGGGAACGCAGATAAGTGCCCTATCTTGTCAGACCTGTCCGCACAAGGCGCTGTCCGGTAAACAGCATCAGATAATGAACGCGTTATATAAAGGTAAAACTGTGGTGGAAATCGCCGATGAACTGCACATCAGCGACAAGACGGTCTACAACCACAAGTATGCAGTGATGAAAAAATTTAATTTGCGCAGCGATTTTGAACTGGTGCTGTTTCTCAACAAACTGCATCAGGGGAACGCGCTGGCGGTATGATATCCCGGTCGGCCTGCGCGCGCGCAGGCCGGTACGCGTCAGACGTTTACTGCATTAATCAACCGCGTTTTCATGGTCTGATAGGCCGACGCCGCATAATCCTCCGCCCAGCGCTGGTCCTCAATGGCCTCAATCTGTACCGCGCAATATTTCGTTTCCGGCGTTTTGGATATCGGGTCGAGGTTATCCTGCGTCAGTTCGTTACAGGCGCCAATCCACCATTGATACGTCATGTAAACCGCACCGGTATTGATGCGCTCACTGATGCTGGCACGGGTAATCACTTTCCCCCTGCGCGAGCGCACCCAGACCAGTTGCCCGTCGCGGATGCCCAGCGTGTCGGCATCTGCCGGGTTTAACTGCACGCGACCAGGCTCGTCGGCCAGGCTTTGCAGGGCGGCACAGTTACCGGTCATTGAGCGACAGGAGTAGTGGCCAACTTCCCTTACCGTGCAGAGCACCAGAGGATATTCCGCATCAGGAATTTCGGCCGGTTGACGCCACGCGGTCGCAAAAAGCTGCCCCTTGCCGGTTGGTGTGTCGAACTGATTGTCTTTATACAGATAAGGCGTGCCGGGATGTTCCAGGGTTGGACACGGCCACTGGACATGACCCATCTCGCCCATTTTTTCGTACGTCACGCCATAGAACAGTGGGCACAGCTCGCGCATCTCATCCCAGATCTGCTGGTCAGACATATAGTGCATCGGGAAACCCATTTCGGTGGCAAGCAGGCTGATAATTTCCCAGTCGCGCTTCACGTTGCCGCGGGCTTCAATGGCTTTGCCGAATCGCTGGAAGCCACGGTCAGCGCAGGTAAATACGCCGCCGTGCTCGCCCCAGGAGGTCGCCGGAAGCAGCACGTCAGCCACTTCGGCGGTTTTGGTCATGAAAATGTCCTGCACCACCACAAAATCCAGCGCCTCAAACCCCTGGCGCACCAGGCCAAGATCGGCCTCCGTCTGGAGTGGATCTTCCCCCATGATGTAATAGGCCTTGATCTTGCCTTCCAGCGCGAGGTGCGGAACTTCCGTTATGCGTGTCCCCACGCGGTCATCCATCTGGTTGACATCGATGTGCCAGGCATCGGCAAATTTTTGCCGGACCGCAGTATCGGTGACATCCTGATAACCCGGGAACATGTTAGGCAGCACACCCATATCGCACGCACCCTGAACATTGTTCTGCCCGCGCACTGGGCCGACGCCGACCGCCGGGCGCCCCAGATTACCGGTCAGCAGGGCGAGGCTGGAAAGCCCTTTAACCACATCGACGGCCTGCCCAAACTGGGTGACGCCCATCCCCCACATAACGGTGGAAGACGGTGCTGCCGCGAAAGTACGCATTGCCTGGCGAACGTCGCTGGCGGCAATGCCGGTCAGATGTTCGACATTCTCTGGGGCGTAATCTTTTACCGCCTCGCGGTAGGCATCCAGCCCTTCGGTAAAGCGCGCAACATAGTTTTTGTCGCACAACTCCTCTTCCAGAAGTACATAGCCGAAGGCGTTCACCAGCGCCATATTACTGCCGTTTTTCAGCTGTAGATGCTGATCGGCAATGCGCGCGGTTTCGATACGGCGCGGATCGCAGACAATAATTTTCGCGCCATTTTCACGCGCTTTAAGCACGCGTCTTGCCACAATCGGATGTGAGTCGGCGCAGTTATAGCCAAAGACCAGCAGGCATTTTGAGTTTTCAATCTCGTTGATGGAGTTGCTCATGGCACCATTGCCAAGCGTCTCCTGTAGGCCTGCAACGGAAGGGCCGTGGCAGACACGCGCGCAGCAGTCTACGTTGTTGGTGTTAAGCACCGCCCGGGCAAATTTTTGCATCACGTAGTTCGTCTCATTGCCTGTCCCGCGAGAGGAACCGGTAGTCATGATCGACCGTGGGCCGAACTGTTCTTTAATGCTTTTCAGTTTGTGGGCGGTGTAGCGAATGGCTTCTTCCCAGGTAACGGGGGTGAACGCTTCTCCTTTATGGTAGCGGATCATCGGTTGCGTTAAGCGAGGAGTCAGCAGACGGGTGTCGTTAAGGAAATCCCAGCCGTAAAAGCCTTTCAGACACAGCGTGCCCTGGTTTGTTACGCCATCGGCGGCTTCGGCACGGATAATGCGGTTATTTTCAACGACAAGGTTTAATTTGCAGCCTGCACCACAGTAAGGGCAGACGCTTGCGATTTTTTTCATCAATAACAGACCTGTTAATAAATGAAGAGATGTTTAACTGGTTAACCCAGTCCCGTTAGCGTCATTAGCAGGATCCGTGCCAAATCTGAAAAGGTTGTCATATGGGCATTTATTTCGATGTCGGGTCTGTCGTCGGCAGTGAATTCGTCAAATCTGACGATGATTCGTCAGCTAAATTCCAGGAGCTATTGGGTAAAAATCATTTCGGATATGATGAATAATCTGATGTGCAGAAAGGGTTCTGACCGGATAGGGCGTAAGGAAAACACGATGAAAACCTGGCTGTTCTATATGAATGATATTGCTGTCAATGTTTATGAGAAAAAGACACTCACCGCCGAACGCGCAAAAAGTCTCAAGGCCGAAGGATTTCATAGATTGCCGTTTGATACCGAGGCAAAGGATGAATCAGACGCGGTAGATAGGATGTTGCAGCATTTCCGGGAGAATACCGAGGCGCTGGCGGAGTTCACCAAAGATATGACTATCCCGGCGATTATATTTAGCCTGCTTTGATTACAGGAGACGGAGCGCCCCTCCGTCTATGGCGAAATGAGCGTGAACAATATCAACTGGGCTTTCTTTGGTCATACGCAAAAGTCTCCCCGGATATTCATAAAGATGCATTGCATCAGAGCCCCAGTCATATCGCGATCTAATTATTCAGAACAGCATTTTTAATCCCACAACACTTTAATGGTTAACGTGATAATTCCGCTCTTACTTACTTAAAGGAACTAAGAATGAGTTGGAATAAAGAAGCCGCAGTTTCGTATCTCCGTTCACACGCTCTGGGGCGATCTCATAGTGAATGTGCTAAGTTTACCCGCCTTGGCCATCCTGGCTGGAGGTGTTAAGGTACCGAACACAGATTATGCAAAAGATTATGGGGCGGAATTATTACGTGCTGGATTCAGTGAACTGCCGCCCGGTTCAACTTTAATTTCTGGCGATGTGGCTGTGATACAGCCTTATCCCGGCGGAAATGGCATAGGTCATATGACCATGTATGATGGCACGCAGTGGATTTCAGACTTTGTTCAAAAAAGCATGTATCCGGGGCCTGGGTACAGAAAAATGCAACCACCTTTTAAAATTTACAGGATGCGTTGATGAAAAGGATATTTTTATCATTCGTTATTTTGCTGGTGGGATGCACTTCAGCTGCCAATCAAGATCAGGGCGCAAAAGACGCTACTGAATCATTTTATAAATCCTATCTTTCCGTATTCGGCAGCGATGAAACCAGGCTTTACCCTGCCGACGAACTACGTAAATATGTTTCTGCTGATACTATTGCTCGCATTGATGCCATTCAGGAAATCTCTGAACAGGAGTTAATAGAGTCTGACTATTTTACGTATACCCAGGATTACTCTCGTGAATGGGTAGCTGCGTTACGAGTGGAAAACGCAAGGCCATTTTTAAACGGTGAAGTGGTCCAGGTCATTGAGGGGGCGGGTGACGGGAGAAGCATACACCTTGAAGTTTTTCTTCGTCGTGAAGATGATGCATGGAAAATCTACCGCGTTCGTGACGTAACGAACAATCACGAGCACCCAATTTTCAATACCGGAGCTATTGCCCGGGAAAAGGCCGCAGCGGAAAGTGGGCTTTAAAAAGCGAACAATAACAAGCCTCGGTATCTGCCGAGGCTTGTTTATGGACAGAATAAAATGCCTCACCAACAAACTATCCTGTATTTTCTGTCGCGGCATGCCGGAATGATCGACCTGATGCTGCTTTCCGCTGTGGCTGTGGTCGCGCGAGCCTCCTATACCGGGCCGCCATGGTGGCAGTAACTGGAAGGAACTACGTGGGGGTAAATTGGGGAGCGATAAATTGTCCGATATTGTCCGCATCCCCAAAATCTTAAGTTGCTGATTTTAATGTAATCGACTGATTTAGTAGAAATTAAAAAATCTATCCTATAAATAGGTATTTTCGATACATATTTCTTCATTCCCACCTGTACGTCTATTTAGAATGTTAAATGCATTATTTATCAATGTATTGAACAATTAAATCCATCCCTCCGGCCTGTCGCAACAGGGTCTATGCTTAATAAAAGTAGCCAAAAAGGGCGATTTAGCGGAAAGCCCCTGCTGTCAGGGGGTTGAAGTGATAATCGTTATCACTAACATGATGTTATGCCCTGGTGGCTCAATACATGAGGTGGACCTATGGAATTGCATTCAGAAACCTTCAATCCTGCCGACTTTGCCTGGCGTGGTTTAACGCTAACGTCAGCGGCTGCGGCACATATTCACGAGCTGGTGGCTAAACAAACCGGGATCCTCGGCGTGCGCTTAGGCGTTAAGCAGACCGGTTGTGCAGGCTTCGGCTACGTGCTGGATACCGTCACGGAACCCGCAAAAGACGACCTGGTATTTGAAACCGATGGCGCGAAACTGTACGTCGCGCTACAGGTCATGCCCTTTATCGACGGAACTGAAGTCGACTACGTTCGCGAAGGGTTAAACCAGCTCTTTAAATTTCATAACCCGAAAGCCCAGAACGAATGCGGCTGCGGCGAAAGCTTTGGCGTATAGGCGGTACTATGTCTCGTAATACTGAAGCAACTGATGATGTCAACACCTGGAGCGGCGGGCACCTCAACTATAAAGAGGGGTTCTTCACCCACCTGCAAACAGATGAACTGGCAAAAGGCATCAATGAAGATGTCATCCGCGCGATTTCGGCCAAGCGTAATGAGCCGGAGTGGATGCTTGAGTTCCGTCTGAATGCTTTCCGTGCCTGGCTTGAAATGGAAGAGCCACACTGGCTAAAAGCGCACTATGACAAGCTGAACTATCAGGATTACAGCTACTACTCCGCGCCATCCTGCGGCAGTTGTGATGATACCTGCGCCTCGCAGCCGGGAGCCGTACAGCAAACCGGTGCCGAGAACAGCTTCCTGAGCAAAGAAGTCGAAGAGGCATTTAATCAGCTGGGCGTGCCGGTGCGGGAAGGTAAAGAGGTGGCGGTTGATGCCATTTTTGACTCCGTTTCAGTTGCCACCACCTACCGTGAAAAGCTGGCCGGGCAGGGCATTATCTTCTGCTCGTTTGGCGAAGCCATCCACGAACACCCCGATCTGGTGAAGAAGTACCTGGGGACGGTTGTACCGGGTAACGATAACTTTTTTGCCGCGCTCAACGCTGCGGTAGCGTCCGATGGCACCTTTATTTACGTGCCAAAAGGCGTGCGCTGCCCGATGGAGCTGTCGACCTATTTCCGCATCAACGCCGAAAAAACCGGCCAGTTCGAACGCACGATCCTGATTGCCGATGAGGGAAGCTACGTCAGCTACATCGAAGGCTGTTCTGCTCCGGTTCGTGACAGCTATCAGCTGCACGCGGCAGTGGTGGAAGTCATCATCCACAAAGACGCCGAAGTGAAATACTCCACCGTGCAAAACTGGTTCCCGGGCGATGGTAACACCGGCGGCATCCTGAACTTCGTCACCAAGCGCGCGCTGTGCGAAGGCGAAAACAGCAAAATGTCCTGGACCCAGTCGGAAACCGGCTCTGCGATCACCTGGAAGTACCCAAGCTGCATTCTGCGTGGAGATAACTCCATCGGTGAGTTTTATTCTGTGGCGCTCACCAGCGGACGCCAGCAGGCGGATACCGGCACCAAGATGATCCACATTGGTAAAAACACCAAATCAACGATTATCTCGAAAGGGATCTCCGCCGGGCACAGCCAGAACAGCTATCGCGGGCTGGTGAAAATCATGCCTACGGCCACCAACGCCCGTAACTATACCCAGTGTGACTCGATGCTGATTGGCCCTGATAGCGGCGCGCATACCTTCCCGTACGTGGAATGCCGAAACAACAGCGCCCAACTGGAGCATGAAGCGACCACGTCGCGTATTGGTGAAGATCAGCTCTTCTACTGCCTGCAACGCGGGATCAGTGAAGAAGATGCGATATCAATGATTGTTAACGGCTTCTGTAAGGATGTGTTCTCTGAACTGCCGCTGGAATTTGCCGTTGAAGCCCAAAAACTCCTCGCCATTAGTCTTGAACACAGCGTCGGTTAAGGAAAGCACATGTTAAGCATTAAAGATTTACAGGTAAGCGTTGAAGACAAAGAGATCCTGCGTGGCCTCAATTTTGACGTCAAACCGGGAGAAGTTCACGCCATCATGGGGCCAAACGGCTCCGGGAAAAGTACGCTTTCAGCGACGCTGGCAGGACGTGAAGATTACGAAGTCACCCACGGTTCTGTCGAGTTTAACGGCAAAGATTTGCTCGAGATGTCACCGGAAGACCGTGCGGGAGAGGGCATCTTTATGGCCTTCCAGTACCCGGTAGAAATCCCTGGCGTCAGTAACCAGTTCTTCCTGCAAACGGCGCTCAATGCGGTGCGTAAATACCGTGGGCTGGAGGCGCTCGACCGATTTGACTTCCAGGATCTGATGGAAGAAAAAATCAAACTGCTGAAAATGCCGGAAGATCTCCTGACCCGCTCTGTGAACGTCGGCTTCTCCGGCGGTGAGAAAAAGCGTAACGATATTCTGCAAATGGCGGTGCTGGAGCCGGAACTGTGCATTCTCGATGAAACCGATTCTGGTCTGGATATCGATGCCCTGAAAATTGTGGCTGACGGCGTAAACTCCCTGCGCGACGGTAAACGTTCGTTCATTATCGTTACGCACTACCAGCGAATCCTTGACTACATCAAACCGGATTACGTCCATGTGCTCTGGCAAGGGCGCATTGTGAAATCCGGCGATTTTACGCTGGTCAAACAACTGGAGGAGCAGGGCTATGGCTGGCTTACCGAACAGCAGTAACGCGCTCCAGCAGTGGCATCGCCTGTTTGAAGCGCAGGGCGACTCGCGCTCTGAACATGCCCAACAGCACCTTCAACAGATGCTGCGCCTGGGATTGCCGACGCGTAAGCATGAAAACTGGAAATACACCCCGCTCGACGGATTGCTGAACGGCCAGTTCGTGACCCGTCTGGCGGATGTCAGCAAGGCTCAGTGCGATCTGCTGGCGCTGAGCGTGGCGGCAGTGCGTCTGGTATTTGTTGACGGGTGCTTCCACCCGGAACTGAGTGACGATACACAGAACAGCGGCTTTGAGATAACCGTGAATAACGACCGCCAGCCGCTCGCGGTGCCGGTACAGCCGGAGGTGTTCCTGCACCTTACCGAAAGCCTGGCGCAGAGTGTCACGCATATCGGCGTAAAACGTAACCAGCGCCCGGCGAAGCCGTTGCTGTTGATGCATATCACTCAGGGGCTGCCGGGCGAAGAGATCAACACCGCGCATTATCGCCACCATCTTGAACTGGCCGAAGGGGCGGAGGCGACGATCATCGAACACTACGTTAGCCTGAATGACGCGCCGCACTTTACCGGCGCACGCCTGACGATGAACGTGGCGGCAAATGCGCAACTTCACCATATCAAGCTGGCGTTTGAAAACCCGGCCAGCCACCACTTTGCCCATAACGATATTCTGCTGGGAGCCGATGCGGCGGCATATAGCCACAGCTTCCTGTTGGGCGGCGCAGTGCTGCGCCACAACACCAGCACGCAGCTGAATGGTGAAAACACCACGCTTCGCATTAATAGTCTGGCGATGCCGGTTAAATCGGAAGTGTGCGATACCCGCACCTGGCTTGAGCACAACAAAGGCTACTGCAACAGCCGCCAGCTGCATAAAACCATCGTCAGCGATAAAGGCCGCGCGGTATTTAACGGCCTGATTAACGTGGCGCAACACGCCATCAAAACTGACGGGCAAATGACCAACAACAACCTGCTGTTAGGGCGCCTGGCGGAAGTGGATACCAAACCGCAGCTTGAGATCTACGCCGACGATGTGAAGTGCAGCCACGGCGCCACGGTTGGCCGTATTGACGATGAACAGATGTTCTATCTGCGCTCGCGTGGGATCGACAAACAGGCGGCGCAGAAGATGATTATTTACGCGTTTGCGGCAGAACTGACGGAAGCGCTGCGTGATAACGCGTTAAAACAGCAGGTGCTGGAGCGTATTGGTCAGCGTCTGCCTGGAGGCGAAGCATGAGTTTTCCCGTAGAGAAAGTACGGGCGGATTTTCCGGTTCTGACCCGTGAAGTGAACGGTCTGCCGCTGGCCTATCTCGACAGTGCTGCCAGCGCTCAGAAACCGAATCAGGTGATTGACGCTGAAGCGGAGTTCTACCGCCACGGCTATGCCGCCGTGCATCGCGGTATTCATACGCTCAGCGCTGAGGCAACGCAGAGCATGGAAAACGTGCGCACCCAGGTGGCGGCGTTCCTCAATGCGCGCTCGCCGGAAGAGCTGGTATTTGTGCGCGGCACCACCGAAGGGATAAACCTGGTGGCGAACAGCTGGGGCAGCGCACAGGTCCACGCCGGGGATAACATCATCATTACCCAGATGGAACATCACGCGAATATCGTTCCCTGGCAGATGCTCTGCGAGCGCACAGGCGCACAGCTGCGCGTGATCCCGTTGAACAAGGACGGCACCCTACAGCTGGCGCAACTCGACGTGTTGCTTGATGAACGCACCCGGCTGGTGGCTGTCACGCAAGTATCTAACGTGCTGGGGACCGAAAACCCGGTGGCGGAGATTATCGAAAAAGCGCATCAGGTAGGTGCGAAAGTGCTGGTTGATGGCGCGCAGGCCGTGATGCACCACGCCATTGACGTGCAGGCGCTGGATTGCGATTTCTACGTTTTTTCCGGGCATAAGCTCTACGGGCCAACCGGCATCGGCGTGCTGTATGTCAAAGACGCGATTTTGCAGGCTATGCCACCCTGGGAAGGGGGCGGGTCAATGATTGCCACCGTCAGTCTGACGGAAGGTACCACTTACACACGTGCGCCGTGGCGCTTTGAGGCGGGCACGCCTAATACGGGCGGGATTATCGGCCTTGGGGCGGCAATTGCGTATATCTCCTCGATTGGTCTTGATGCCATTCAGGAGTACGAACAGGTGCTGATGCACTACGCCTTACAGGAGCTTTCCAGTGTACCGGATCTGGTCTTATACGGCCCGGCCGACAGGAAAGGGGTGATTGCCTTTAATCTGGGTAAACACCATGCCTACGATGTGGGCAGTTTCCTGGATAATTACGGCGTGGCCGTGCGTACCGGGCATCATTGTGCCATGCCGCTGATGGCATTTTACCAGGTGCCGGCGATGTGCCGGGCATCGCTGATGATGTATAACACAATGGAAGAGGTCGACAGACTGGTGGCGGGACTTAAACGTATCCACCAGCTGCTTGGATAACGGAGAGGCAAGAGATGGCCGATTTGCCGGACAGAGATAAACTGCTGCGTAACTTTGGGCGTTGTGCAAACTGGGAAGAGAAATATCTCTATATTATCGAGCTGGGGCAGCGTTTGCCCCCACTCGGTGAGGAAGAGCATAACCCACAAAACAGTATTCAGGGCTGCCAGAGCCAGGTGTGGATCGTCATGCGCCAGAACGATGCTGGCGTAATTGAATTGCAGGGCGACAGCGATGCGGCCATTGTGAAGGGGCTTATCGCGGTGGTGTTTATTCTTTATCACCAGATGTCAGCACAGGATATTGTCACTTTTGACGTGCGCCCGTGGTTTGAAAAAATGGCGCTGACACAACACCTCACCCCGTCCCGTTCTCAGGGACTCGAAGCGATGATTCGCGCAATTCGCTCCAAAGCGTCAATCATTAGCTAGACTTAACAGACAGCATTCATTCTGTTTCGCGAGGTGGTTCCCGCCTCGCTGGTTTTTCAGCTTTCTGGCTTTCTGCCAGTGAATAAGGAATCTCAGCATGAAGCGCGCGTCTATTATTACTCTATTACTCCTCGGTTCGCTCGGTGCGCTTAATTCGGCCTGGGCGCTTGATTATCCATTGCCGCCTGTCGGCAGTAGACTTATTGGTCAAAATCAAACCTACACCATTCAGGAAGGGGACAATAAACTTCAGGCCATTGCCCGACGATTTAATACGGCTGCACAGTTGATCCTCGAAACCAATAATACGATAGCCCCGGTTAATCCCGCGCCGGGAACCGTAATTACGATCCCCTCACAGATGCTACTGCCAGACACGCCGCGCGAAGGCATTGTCGTGAACCTGGCTGAGCTACGGCTGTACTACTTCCCTCCAGGTGAAAACATTGTTCAGGTTTTCCCGCTGGGCATTGGGCAACTGGGTCTGGAAACCCCGGTCACCACTACGCGCGTGAGTCAGAAAATCCCTAATCCAACCTGGACACCTACACCCGGCATCAGAGCGCGCTCACTGGCGCAGGGTATTAAGCTGCCCCCGGTAGTCCCCGCTGGGCCAAATAACCCATTAGGACGCTTTGCACTGCGTTTAGGTGTGGGTCATGGGGAATATCTCATTCACGGAACCAGTGCGCCCGACAGTGTAGGGTTGCGGGTCAGTTCCGGGTGTATGCGCATGAACGCGCCGGATATTAAGGCGTTGTTTGAACAGGCGCGCGTCGGTACGCGTGTGCAGATCATCAACGAGCCGGTGAAATACTCCGTTGAACCTGATGGCAGACGTTACGTCGAAGTCCACCGTCCTCTGGCGCAGCAAGAAGGGGAGAACCCACAGACAACGCCAATTAACCACTCAACAGACTTTGCCTCTTTTGTCACTCAGTCCGGGAGTGATAAAGGTCTCATCAACAAAGCGTTATCGCGCCGCGCGGGGATACCTGTGGTGGTGTCAGCTGGCAATGGTCCGTCAGCGAATAATGCGGTGTTATCGGTACAGAACAGCCGGGTGTCTGCGGCGGTATCAGAAGGCGAGGGTGAGAAGGTTACGCAGTAGGAATGTGAAGGCAAAAAAAATGGCGCACAATGTGCGCCATTTTATTAACAGGTACTATTACTTACGGTATTTAGTAGCCTGGTTATCCAGACGCTGGTTAGCGCGAGCTGCGTCGTCTTTAGCAGCCTGAACGTCGGAACGCATTGCGTTCACGTCGTTGCTCAGCTGGTCAACTTTAGCGTTCAGAGTCTGAACGTCAGAAGACAGCTGATCGATTTTAGCGTTGCTGGAGCAACCAGCCAGCAGAGTAGAACCCAGGATTACCGCGCCCAGTACCAGTTTAGTACGATTCATTATTAATACCCTCTAGATTGAGTTAATCTCCATGTAGCGTTACAAGTATTACACAAAGTTTTTTAGGTTGAGAATATTTTTTTGATGGGAATACGCCTATTTTTGATCGTTCGCTCAAAGAAGCAACGAATTCGGCATTTTTGTCGAAAAAGCTATGTTAAAAAAGGCATTTTTCATCGGATTCATCTTAGATAATTCGCTATTAAATAGAAAAACCCGATTTGCTTTTTGAATAAATCTGGCTAATGCCTGGAATAAAAAAAGCGCCCCGAAGGGCGCTTTTATCAAAAATTAATTCGTTCGAGAATTATTACAGTACGTGAACAGATGCAGTGTTGGTTGTACCAGCTGGTACCAGAGCACCAGAAACCATCACCACAACGTCGCCTTTCTGTGCCAGGCCGCGTTCAACGAGTTGCAGCGCCACTTCTTTACCCAGACGGTAGAAATCGTCTGTAGACGCGATCTCTTTCACCAGGTGAGGAACAACACCTTTGCTCAGTACCAGCTGACGAGCAGTGGTTTCGTTGGTGGTCAGGGCCAGAATGGTGGCATCCGGGAAGTATTTACGGATAGCACGGGCAGATTTACCGCCCTGGGTCGCAACCACAATCAGTGGTGCTTCCAGTTTCTCAGCAGTTTCTACCGCACCACGGCACACTGCTTCAGTGATGCGCAGTTTACGGCTGTCGTTGTTGTAATCCAGACGGCTGGTCATCACGCGGTCGGTACGTTCACAGATGGTGGCCATGATGCTCACGGCTTCCAGCGGATATTTACCTTTAGCGGATTCGCCTGACAGCATTACTGCGTCAGTACCGTCCAGGATGGCGTTCGCCACGTCGCCTGCTTCAGCGCGGGTTGGGCGTGGGTTTTTGATCATGGAGTCCAGCATCTGCGTTGCAGTGATAACCACTTTACGCGCGCGAACACACTTCTCGATCATCATCTTCTGCGCGAAGATAACTTCTTCAACCGGGATCTCAACACCCAGGTCACCACGAGCAACCATGATACCGTCAGACGCTTCGAGAATTTCGTCGAAGTTGTTCAGGCCTTCCTGGTTTTCGATTTTGGAGATGATCTGGATCTTCTCGCCGCCGTGCGCTTTCAGGTGTTCACGGATTTCAACCACGTCGGAACGTTTACGGATAAAGGACGCTGCAACGAAATCAACGCCTTGTTCGCAACCGAAGATCAGGTCTTGCTTGTCTTTTTCAGCCAGTGCTGGCAGCGCAATGGAAACGCCAGGCAGGTTAACGCCTTTGTTTTCACCCAGGTCGCCGTTGTTCAGCACTTTACAGATAACCTTGTTACCTTCGATAGCGGTAACTTCCATACCGATCAGACCATCGTCCACCAGAACGGTGTTACCGACGGACAGATCGCTGGTGAAACCTTCATAGGTCACAGCAACGATTTCGTTGTTGCCGACAACAGACTTGTCAGTGGTGAAGGTGAAGGTCTGGCCAGCTTTCAGAGAGACGTCGTTACCGCCTTCCAGTTTGATGGTACGGATTTCAGGACCTTTGGTATCGAGCAGGATAGCGGCTTTTTTACCGGTCTTGCTCATCACGTTGCGCAAGTTCTGGATACGCTGACCGTGTTCAGCATAGTCACCGTGGGAGAAGTTCAGACGCATAACGTTCATGCCGGCGTCCAGCATTTTGGTCAGCATCTCTTCAGATTCGGTTTTCGGGCCGATGGTGCAAACAATTTTCGTCTTTTTCATGACAGTCTTAGTCTTTAAGTTGGGAAGGATATGGAAATCTCGCTCCGGGGGCGCACCGCCGCGGAGTCAAACCTGTGTTGCAAAAGAGTATATGACACGCACTAAGGATAGGAGACATCAAATGAGCGTGCAGAAGAAAGTGTGCCTGAGTGTCAGCCCAACGGAGGAGAGGAAAAGTTGTACGTTGTTTTTTGTATTCCAAGCGCTGAAACCATTCACCAGGGATTAGGCGCGCATTATACGCTGATTTTCTGATAAAAGGAAAATGAAAACAGCGTTTCAAAAATAATCTGTGCAGATTCACATAAGATTGTTATCAAGGCGTTAAAGCATAATGACAACTTATGGCGGCAGGCTCGTCACCCGCCGCATTTAGCTCAAATTTTTAGCGCCTGATCCAGGTCGGCAATCAAATCCTGTACATCTTCAATACCCACAGAAAGACGGATCAGCTGCGGCACAATGCCGTTTGCCCGTCGTTGCTCGGGCGGAATCGAGGCATGGGTCATGCTGTAAGGCTGGCTGACCAGGCTTTCAACGCCGCCCAGGCTTTCCGCCAGGGTAAAAACGTTCAGGTTGCGAATCACATCTGTGGCGCGTTGCGCATCGCCTTTCACCACGACGGAAATCATCCCACCGGGCAGCGCCATCTGCTTGCGGGCAAGCTGATACTGCGGGTGCGATTCCAGGCCGGGATAGAAAACCTTTTCGACCAGAGGATGGTGCTCCAGCCATTGCGCAATCGCCAGGGCGTTGGCACTGTGCTTTTCCACGCGCAGTGAAAGGGTACGTATTCCTCGCAGCGTGAGGAAACTGCTGAACGGATCGAGTACACCGCCCACCGCATTTTGCAGATAGCCCAGTTTATCGACCAGTTCCGGGTTGTTGCCCACAACGGCTACCCCGGCAACCACATCGGAATGGCCGTTCAGGTATTTGGTTGCGGAGTGCACCACGATATCAAACCCCGACTCCAGCGGGCGGTGGATCACCGGCGAAGCAAACGTGTTGTCGGCTACGCTGAGAAGGCGATGGCGACGGGCGATATCCGCAATGGCGGCCAGATCGGCCAGCTTCAACAGGGGATTCGTCGGCGTTTCGACCCACACCATACGCGTATCGGGCCGGATTGCGGCTTCCAGCGCCACCACATCGCCCGGCTTAACCCAGCTGACCTGCAACCCGGTGCTGCGTTTGCGCACATTTTCAAACAGGCGGTACGTCCCGCCGTAGACATCATCAATGGCAACGATGTGGCTGTCTTTATCCAGCAGCTCCAGCACCGTGGCGATCGCCGCCAGCCCGGACGCGAAGGCATAACCGCGGGTGCCGCTTTCCAGCGTGGCAATGGCGGTTTCAAGGGCGTGACGGGTTGGATTGCCACTGCGGGAATATTCGTAGCCGGTATGTTCACCCGGTGACGGTTGCGCAAACGTCGATGTGGCATAAATCGGCGGCATCACCGCGCCGTGCTGGTCGTTAAATTCACCGCTGTGTACGCTGAGGGTGGCTAAATTTTTCATTGTCTCTTCCTTTATTGTTGCAGGCGGTTGCGCCAGGCGGTAAGAACGTCGCTGCGCGTAATCAGACCCAGAAAGCGAGCGTTATCATTAATGACCGCCACCAGCCCACGATCGAAAATCGTGTTCAGTGCGCTTTCCGGGGCGCGTTTATCCAGAAACTCCACCTGACGCGTCATGGCATCGGTGACGGGGAGGGTGAAACGGTCGCCGTCACCGCCGATGTGGCGCAGCAGATCCCACTCATCGATGATGCCGACGACCTTGCCATCATCCAGCACCGGGAGTTGTGAGATGTCGTACAGACGCATTCGTGCCAGCACGGTGGAGAGCGTGTCATCCGGCGCGGCGGTCACCGTGGCACCTTCATCATGGCGCAGGGCGATATAGTCAGAGAGATCGCCTGCCTGCGGGCGAGAGATAAGCCCCTGCTGGCGCATCCAGTCGTCGTTGAACATCTTCGACAGATACTTATTCCCGCTGTCGCAGGCGAACGTCACCACGCGTTTGGGGGTTGTTTGCGCCTGGCAATATTTCAGCGCCGCCGCCAGCAGAGTCCCGCTGGAAGAGCCCGCCAGAATGCCTTCTGTTTTCAGCAGCTCGCGGGCGGTAGCGAAAGCTTCGCGGTCAGTAATACGCCAGGCGCGATTAACGCCTTCGATATGGGCCAGCGGGGGAATAAAGTCTTCCCCAATTCCCTCGACCAGCCACGAGCCTGCATCATGATAACGCCCGGTTTCGACCTGATCGGCCAGAACTGAGCCAGCGGGATCGGCGAGTACAAATTCGGTATGGGGAGAATGTTCAGCAAACCACGCCTGAAGGCCGCCCAGCGTGCCGCCGGAGCCCACGCCAACCACAATGGCGTCGATATCGCCATCAAGTTGTTCATACAACTCCGGGGCCGTGGTGGTGCGGTGAGCCAGCGGGTTGGCGTCATTATTAAACTGATCGATGTAAAACGCGCCGGGAAGTTCGTTCGCCAGGCGCTGTGCGTAATCCTGATAATAAGCCGGATGGCCTTTATTAACGTCTGAACGCGTCAGCACCACCTGTGCGCCCAACGCCCGCAGGTGGAAAATCTTCTCGCGGCTCATTTTGTCGGGGACCACGAGGATCAGCGAATAGCCTTTTTGTGCGGCGATTAACGCAAGGCCAAGCCCGGTATTGCCAGCGGTGGCCTCAATAATCGTCCCGCCGGGCTGTAGCAGGCCGTTGCGCTCTGCTTCGTTAATCATCGATAACGCAACGCGATCTTTGATAGAGCCACCCGGGTTCTGGTTTTCCAGCTTCAGAAACAAGGCGCAAGGACCGGTATTGAGCTTGTGCAACTGAATAAGCGGAGTACGGCCTATCAATTCAGTGACAGAGTGATAAATCGCCATGGTTTTTTCCTGTATGAAGGTCATGGCGGGATGATAGTGCGGCGAAAATTTAGCGATAAAGAACGTTTAACTGCCTTTTAGAACGAAAAGTAATATTAATGACTGCTCCGGCAGTATAGCTAGCAAGACGTAAAGTGGTCTGGAAGTGAGGATGGCTATACCGGTATAAAATGCTGTAAAAATGAGCAAATTATCTCTCTTAGGGCAGTGATATATGCGTCTGGCAGATAATCATTGCTGAAATTGAGCTATTTACTTCCCGCCCAGTAAATCCGCCTTTTATTTCTTTTGGTTATAACAAATTCTTTTTTGGTCATTTAAAAGCGGATAATCGCTGATTACTATCGTTTGGACATCCATACTGCTAAACCGCTATATGCGTAACGGATAACGAAGAAGAATGATAGTTCTCAGGAATATTTCGAAGATTTTTGACAACGGGAAGGTGGCGCTCACTGCCGTTGATAACGTCAATTTGACGGTTGAACAGGGACAGATTTACGGAATCATTGGTTACAGCGGCGCAGGCAAAAGCACCCTGATCCGCCTGCTGAACGGCCTGGAAAAACCCAGCACCGGCAGCGTGACCATCAACGGGCAGGATATCTCTGCCGCAAAAGGTGAAGCGCTGCGCCAGGCTCGCCTGAAAATCAGTATGGTTTTCCAGCACTTCAACCTGCTGTGGTCGCGCACGGTGAACGAGAACATCGCCTTCTCAATGCAAATAGCGGGTGTGCCGAAAGCCAACATCAAAGCGCGTGTGGCCGAACTGGTGGAGCTGGTTGGGCTGAAAGGCCGCGAGAATGCCTATCCGTCACAGCTGAGCGGCGGGCAAAAACAGCGCGTAGGTATTGCGCGTGCGCTGGCAAACAACCCTGACGTATTGCTGTGCGACGAGGCAACGTCTGCACTCGACCCGCAGACCACCGATCAGATCCTCGATCTGCTGCTGGACATTAATCGCCGGTTCAAACTGACCATCGTGTTGATCACCCACGAAATGCATGTGGTGCGCAAAATCTGTGACCGTGTGGCGGTGATGGAAAACGGCAACGTGGTGGAAGAAGGGGACGTGCTGAGCGTCTTCACCCATCCACAACAGCCGATCACCCAACAGTTTGTGCGCCAGGTGAGCCAGTATGCGGAAGAAGAGACCTTTAATACCGAGCTGACAAGCGAACTGGAAGGGACGGTGATCAGACTGACGTTCACCGGGCACAGCACGCACAAGCCGGTGGTCGGTGAGCTGACGTTACGCTACGGCCTGCCGTTTAACATTCTGCACGGGAAAATGACGCAAACCGCCCACGGTGTTTTTGGCCAGTTATGGGTACACGTGGTGGCATCTGACGAACAACTGAACAATATCCTCGCCGACCTGAAGCAAAGCGATATTGAAGGCGAGGTAATTAAACATGGCTGAAAATCTGCTCCCCCATCTGAAATGGGACCAGCTCTGGGCGGCAACGCAGGAAACGTTGTACATGACTGCGCTTTCGGGTGTTGCGACCTTTGTGCTGGGCATTGTGCTTGGCCTGGCGTTGTTCCTGACCGCACGCGGCGGGCTATTCCAGAACCGGACGGTCTACAGCGTGATTTCGATTGTGGTGAACGTGTTCCGCTCAATCCCGTTCATCATCCTGATTGTTTTGTTGATCCCGTTCACCAAGACCATCGTCGGCACCATTCTTGGCGCGAACGCCGCGCTACCCGCCCTGATTGTGGGCGCGGCACCGTTTTACGCGCGTCTGGTAGAGATTGCCTTGCGTGAAGTGGACAAAGGGGTCATTGAGGCCACGCGCTCGATGGGCGCACGGCTGAGCACGTTAGTTTTTCGGGTTTTACTGCCGGAATCATCACCTGCACTGGTATCAGGTATTACGGTGACGCTGATTGCGCTGGTGAGTTACAGCGCAATGGCAGGGGTGATTGGCGCCGGTGGTTTGGGAAATCTGGCTTATCTGGAAGGATTCCAGCGCAACCACGGTGACGTCACGCTGGTGGCAACGGTGACCATTTTAATCATCGTTTTCATTATCCAGTTCTGCGGCGATGTCATTACTTCACTGTTAGATAAACGCTAATAAATACACACAGGAACCATCATCATGAAAAAGACACTGACACTGATCGCCGCGGCAACCCTGAGTGCCCTGAGCTTTGCCTCCTGGGCTGATACCCTGACCGTGGGCGCGTCCAACACCCCGCATGCCGAAATTCTTGAGCAGGCGAAGCCGATTCTGGCAAAACAAGGTATCGACCTGGAGATTAAACCGTTCCAGGACTACATTCTGCCAAACACCGCGCTGGCAGGGCACGACATTGATGCGAACTACTTCCAGCACATTCCTTATCTGAACAGCGTGCTGAAAGATCATGCGGGCGACAAGGATTACGATTTTGTCAGCGCTGGCGCTATCCATATCGAGCCAATCGGTATTTACTCCAAAAAATACAAGTCCCTGAAAGATCTGCCGGAAGGTGGCAAAATCATCATGCGTGATGCAGTGTCTGAAGAAGGCCGTATTCTCTCCATCTTCGAAAAAGAGGGGGTGATTAAGCTCAAGCCAGGTATCGACAAAGTGACGGCACGCATCAGCGATATCGTTGAGAACCCGAAAAAACTGCAATTCACACCTAACGTAGAAGCGTCTCTGTTACCGCAGATGTACAACAACGACGAAGGCGCTGCGGTGGTTATCAACGCGAACTACGCCATTGACGCAGGTCTGGACCCGGTTCACGATCCAATCGCGGTAGAGAGCGGTGAAAATAACCCGTATGCCAATATCATTACGGTACACCGTGGTGACGAGAAGAAGAAAGATATCGTGGCGCTGGTGAACGTGTTGCACTCCAAAGAAATTCAGGACTGGATCCGCACCAAATACAAAGGCGCGGTTATTCCGGTAAACAACTAATTATTTGATTTCACAGATGAAGCCCGGCGAGTTTCTCGCCGGGCTTCTTTTTTGTATCTCGCCGACGAATCATTTAAGCTGAGCCTTTAGAGCAATGGAGTGAGAGCAATGGGCAATGTGACTAAAGACGACGCGCTTTATCAGGAAATGTGCCGGGTGGTAGGGAAGGTCGTGCTTGAAATGCGTGATTTAGGACAAGAGCCGAAACATATTGTTATTGCCGGGGTGCTGCGTACCGCGCTGGCGAACCAGCGCGTCAAGCGTAGCGAGTTGACCACTCAGGCAATGGAAACGGTGGTTAAAGCGCTGGCCGGGTAACGCGCCAGCGTTTTGCAAGTAGCTCAAGGGAGCAGCACAGCAGGTAATAAACCACACCCGTAAAGATAAAAATGGCGGCCGGGTAAATCTGCACCCGGTTGTTCACTTGCCCCGCCACGGTGGTCAGTTCAGGCACGTTCACAATAAAGGCCAGGGACGTGTCTTTCATCAGGCTGATAAAAATACCCAGCAGTGACGGCAGAATATTGCGTAAAACCTGCGGCAATAAAATCCGCCACAGCGTCTGCCCCGTGCTAAATCCCTGCGTCAGTGCCGCTTCATACTGCCCGGTGGGCAATGCGCTCAGCCCCGACAGCACCGAATGCATCACTGCCGCCGCGCTAAACCACGCCAGCGCCAGGGTGACGGTCATTGCGCCGGGTAAATCCGCACCGGTTATCAGCGGCAAGAGATACCACATCCAGAAAATAACAAAGATAAGCGGGATACCGCGGATAAGCTCTGCCCACAAAAAGAGCGTGTTGCGTACCACCCCCGGAAAACGCCAGGCGAGACACGCCAGCCCGATGCCACCCGGCAGCGCGAGTGCGGCGGCACCCAGCGCCATCAGCAGTGTCAGAAGCACTCCGCCGGGTTCACCAGCCGCCAGACGGCCCCACAGTAAATAATCCAGGTTATCAGTAATAACACTCAGCCCGGTAATCATGCGTTCTCACTCCCTGTGCTGGTGGTCGCAGCCCGCTGGCGGCGGGTGCGCTTTTTCATCGACGGGCCAGTTCTCGCGAGCAGCAACCCAATGGCGACCCCGGTCACCAGATAGAGCACGGTTCCCACGCTAAACGCCTCCAGCGCATGTGCGTTGTAACTCTCGATTTGCCGCACCTGGTACGTTAGCTCGGCGAAGCCAATCCCGCTGGCAAGCGATGACAGCTTCATCAGATTGAGATACTGCCCAACGATGGGCTGCCAGGCGTTAGCAAGCCCCTGCGGCAGGAGGATGTAACGAAAAAGCCGCCAGGTTGAGAATCCCTGAGCCAGCGCGGCTTCCCGCTGCCCGTCAGGGACGGAGCGTAACCCGGACTCCACCTCTTCAATCAAAAAGGCCGAGGTGAAAACCCCCAGTCCCCAGGCTGAACACAGGAATTCCGGCGTGAACCACCAGACGTTGCCGGGCAAAATCGACCAGCTGTGATCGGCATTTACCAGATCGCGAAACGCCTGCGGCAGCCCGTTCCAGGCGGCGAAATACCAGAACAGCAGTTGCACCAGCAAGGGCGTATTACGAAACAGAGAAACCCAACTGCTGACGATGGCATGTCCGGCGCGCCCACCGGAAAGACGTAGCAGCAGAAAAAGGAGTGCCAGAAGGCTTGCCAGGATCACACCGGCGAGCGTGACCCACAGTGTGGTAAGAAAACCGGAGACGATCCATTGCAGGGGTTGCCCGGTCAGCACCCCGTGCCAGTCGAGCGCAGGCATTACAGATGCTCCTGATGCAGCGGGTTAAGCACTTTTTGCAGGAAACGCTGCGCGCGCGGATGTGTTGGCTTAGTAAAGAACTGCTCCGGTGGCGCGGTTTCCAGAATTTGCCCGCCGTCGATAAAGACAATCCGGTCGGCAATTTCGCGGGCGAACTGCATTTCATGCGTTACTACAATCATGGTGATCCCGCTGTGAGCCAGCGCTTTCATCACAAAGAGCACCTCGCCAATCATCTCCGGATCCAACGCGGAAGTGGGTTCATCGAAGAGGATGATTTGGGGTGACGAGGCCAGCGCGCGCGCGATCGCCACCCGCTGTTGCTGGCCGCCAGAAAGCTCGGCAGGGAAGTGGTGCGCTTTTTCCAGCATCCCGACGTTGTTCAGCAATTCCAGGGCACGTTCTTCGGCAGGCTGCGGTTTCCAGCCATGAACATGCTCCAGCGCCAGGGTGATGTTCTGGCTGGCCGTAAGATGGGCGTAAAGATTGAATTGCTGGAAAACGAAGCCAACGCGGCTGCGCAGCTTACGAAGCACCGCCCCTGTGAGGTGTCCGGTAGGTTTGTTATCAATAAGGATCTCACCGCCGTTCAGGGATTCAAGCTGGTTGATAAGACGGATAAGGGTGGATTTACCAGAACCGGAAGGGCCAAGAATGGCAACCACTTCGCCAGGGGTAATGCTGAGGTCAATGCCTTTTAACACGTGGTGGTCGCCGTAGCTTTTTACCACGTCACGAAACTCAACGCTGGCCTGTTCCAGATGTGAAAAATCCGCGGCACTGGCCGCGGAGCGTGAAAATAAACCTGAGAGCATATTACTGAGCTTCTATTTTAAAGGCGCGAGGCTGTGGAGATTGGGTTTGTGGGCCAAACCATACATCATAAATGTTGGCGGCCTGGCCATTTTTCTCAAGAGCGACCAGCTCATCGTTAACCACTTTCAGTAGCGCGGTTTCCCCTTTTTTCACCCCGACGCCAATCTCTTCTTTGCTTATCAAATCAGGCAGGATTTTGAAATTTGCTTTATCCGGTGCCTGTGCCAGCAGCCCTGCCAGAATGGTGCTGTCCTGGGTGATCGCCTGGACGTTGCCATTACGCAGCGCCGTCAGTGCCAGCGGGATATCGTCATAAGAGAGCACGCGAGACTGCGGGAAACGCTGATGTAATGTCTGCTCGCCGGTGGTGCCTTTCACCGCCCCGATACGCGCCCGGCTGTATTCGTCCAGCTTGTCGGCGGATTTCGCCGGTACCAGGAACTGCTGCCCGGTCACGAAATAGGGGGTCGAGAAATCAACAACCTGTGCACGCTCTGGTGTGATGGTGATATCGGCCACGATCAGATCCGCTTTACCGGACTGCAGCAGCGGGATACGGTTCGCCGGGTTAGTGGCAACCAGCTCAAGTTTCACGCCGAGTGTTTTTGCCAGGGCTTTGGCGAAATCAACGTCGTAGCCCACAATTTCATGGGTTTTCGCATCGATGGAACCAAACGGCGGGTTGGCATCGAAGGTGGCCACTTTCACCACGCCCGCGGCCTTGATATCGGCCAGTTGATCGGCCAGAGCCTGAGTAGAAAGAATGCCGCCTGCCGCCAGTAAACCCAGAGCCAGTGCCAATTTTGTGTAAGCTGCCATAGTGTTATCTCATCGTTTTGTTTTGTCCTTTCACGCTCCCATAAGTGAACCCTATCGCCAAATAAGAAATCGTGCTTTGTAATTAACGAAAAAGCATTAGTGAACAAGGTGTTATCGTCAGGTAAATGAAAGGGCTCTATTTGCACTTCCTGCACATCAACAGTCGATATTGATATTTCACTTGCGCGGGAAAGGGGTGTTTAACTTAAGGCAGGTTTAGCAACGAGGGGTAAAGACAATGAAAAAGTGGATAAGCACGTTACGGCGGTTTTTTGCGGGTTCATCAGCAAGTGCGGAGAACAGCGCGCAACGTGTTCTTGAGTCGATACTGCCTGTTGCCAGCCTGTATGGCGTGGATATCGCGAACATAGACCCGGAGTGGTTTCATGATCAAACGTCACGCTGAATTGCGCCTAAAGCGCGAAATGTACTGGAATGAGCTGTGCGAAGGGTGCTGAGGAAAAGAGGACGTTAACCCCCCCCGGTTATTGGGTAACGGCACTGTTTTTTTGTTCTCATAAGGGTTAGCTGGTAATGTCGACTGTCTGAATGACGACACCCGTTACCACGATAAGTAATACTATCCTGATTAAACGCAGCATCGCGAGTTTCTGACGCTCTATTCCTCGAACGGTGCCGTGCTGACGCAAAACGAATCGGTGCTGCCGCTCCTCAGTGGCGATGAAGATATCACCGCGCCGCGTAAAAAATTCCCACATATTCTGGCACTTGAAAAGACAACCGATCGTGCGCCGGGCGGCCATCTTGATGAAGGGTGCGCTCAGCAGGCGATTGATAGCCTGAAGCTGTAACGGCTGACCCGCACCGGGTGTTGCATCCGGTGCGGGTCAATTGCGTAATTAGATTTTGCAGGCGTCGCCGCAGTCATCGTCAGCCACAATAGCCTGAGCCTTTTTATCTGCGTCATCCAGACGTTCAGCGTTGCGCTCTTCGGCTTCATCCAGTCCGTTAAACACCAGATTGTCGAGATCAATTTCCATCATTTACCTGCTTTGTTCAGTTTTTGCGGTCAGCACAGTATAGGGCAAAAACAGGGGGGATGTATCCCACGGGCGGCAGAACAGCCCGAAGTGCAAAATGCCGGGTGGCGACAGGCGATGTGGTCGGGCCAACAATATAATTCTTGTATGATGTTAAGCGGGGTAGTTAAACTTTACGAACGTGATCACTGTCACGCCTAAACTAAAACAGATAAAGAGACATTGCTATGCAACATATCATTGAAGGTTTCCTGAGCTTTCAAAAAGAAGTTTTCCCGCAACGTAAAGAACTCTTCCGCAGTTTAGCGTCCAGCCAGAATCCCAAAGCGCTGTTCATTTCCTGCTCCGATAGTCGTCTGGTACCAGAGCTGGTGACTCAACAAGAACCTGGACAGCTCTTTGTCATTCGAAATGCTGGTAATATCGTTCCGCCGTTCGGGCCTGAACCAGGCGGTGTGTCTGCGACGATCGAATACGCGGTAGTAGCGCTGGGTGTGACCGATATTGTTATCTGTGGCCACTCCAACTGTGGCGCAATGAAAGCGATTGCCGACAACGCAAACCTGGATCCTATGCCAGCGGTATCCCACTGGTTGCGTTATTCCGATGCAGCGAAAGCGGTTGTGGAAAACAAAACCTGGACCGATGGCACGGAAAAAGTGAATGCGATGGTGCAGGAAAACGTGTTCGCGCAGCTGAGCAACATCAAAACGCATCCATCTGTGGCGGTCGGCCTGCGCAATAATTCTATTCGCCTGCATGGCTGGGTTTACGATATCGAAAGCGGTGATATTCGCTCTCTGGATAAAGAGACCAAAACCTTCGTGTCCCTGTCTGATAACCCGGAAGTGTTCTTCGAATAATCCGGCTAATCAGGGCAGGGACGCCCTGTTAATTCTCCGCAAAAAACACTTTTCTGCGTGGCCGGGACGCGGGTTTCTCTGCCGCTTTTGCCATCGCTTTTCCTCTCTCTGCGCATTCCGCCAGCCCCTGTACAAAAGGCTGATCGTGCATGAGCCAGGGGATTGCGCCAAAGGCTACCCGTCCGCACTGCGATTCAGGCGCCTGCAATGTATAGTCCTCTCCTACGTCCGGTATTTCATCTCCTGTAGTCAGAAGCTGCTTACGAAGTGTCGGGAAGGGCAGGTCTTTGTTTTTAAGTGGTTTTTGTCCACGCGCATCGATAAATACATCGAATTGCCAGGTGCCGTCCTGGGTCGTGATAACCGTATGGTCATTGCCGATATTCAGCTCGTACTCATTCCCAAGTGTCAGAACGCTAATGATCCCCGCCTCTCGAAGTGCCAGTAACCGGCGAATGGACTGCGGCGGGATGGCGGCATAGTTATCAATAAATACCCGCGCCAGCCCCATTTTAAAACGCTCACTGTCTTTCTCGTTAAGGTGAGGGACAATTTCCCCCACCACGTCGTGTAACCGCAGGACGGTATAGCGCCAGGCGACGGTGCGTTTTTCATGTTTGTTCCGCACCACCTCCTGTAGGTTGTCTTCTGCCCATAAGAATGGATCGTGCTTTTTACGATCGGCAAACCAGGCATCAAGGAGTGTGTCGGCATTCAACCTGTGAAGCACAATTGCGTCGCACCACTGCGGGTCGGCATTCCTGAGCTCTTTCGCCATGAGAGCGAATATCCGGTCGAGCAGTCCGTCAGCGCCTTTTTTGATTTCAGCCTCTGCGACTGCGGGGGTCAATATGGCGAGCGGTTCATACGGGATCGGGCAATAAAAATCGGCCTCCGGCAGGATCCCGGTGCGCGACATTAATGTAATTTTCAGCCCCTGGCTTTTTTCCGCCAGCCTGAACTGGTCGTCGACAAACGTTCCGTGCTGCATAACCACCGCCATGGCGGCATCCAGTCCGCTCAGAGAGGTGCCCATAATGCCGACGCGGCAGGGACGGATTTTCGCGTCCATCAGCCCGGACCATGGGCTTGGGAAGTAGGCGCGGGTGGCTTCATCATCGTCGGGCCAGACGTGGCCGGTGGCAACGATGGCAAGGTCCACGCTCTCCCTGAAGGGTTTATCGTTTACCGAAAGGGCGACTCCGTCTGCGTGGGCATCGATATCGGTCACACAGGTTGATTCGTATACCTGCACCTCAAAACCACGCTTTCTGGCCTCTGCAACAATGGCTAAAAATCGATCGCGGAAATACTCGCCCAGTAAAATACGCGGTAAAAACTGGCGGTCATGCAGTGAAGTTTTATCAACGCCATACCGGGCGAGATGGGTCTGACTCTGTGTCTTAAGCCAGTCGAGATAGGTGATGAAGATGGGGGGGATTTCAATACTCGCAATGTTCGCCAGCATCAGGCGCGAATTATCCTCAACGCTGTATGGCATCCCAACTCCGGCTTCCTTTTCCTGCTCAAAGACGGAGATCGAGAGGGGTGTTTTGTTATTCAGCAGAGCAAAATAGGTATATATCCCGGTGGGACCCGAACCGATAATGGCGATTTTCTTCATCGACGGTATTCCTGCGTTTTTTCATGAGAAAAGCGTAGCAGGTGAAGAATTAATAAATCAGGAAATTGGGATTATTCAGAATACTAAGAGTGGATTTGCACCATTTCAGGACTGAAATGGTGCGTCCGAGTGGACTCGAACCACCGACCCCCACCATGTCAAGGTGGTGCTCTAACCAACTGAGCTACGGACGCAGAATGGTGCGTTCAATTGGACTCGAACCAACGACCCCCACCATGTCAAGGTGGTGCTCTAACCAACTGAGCTATGAACGCAACGTGTTGTCGGCGACAACGGGGACGAATATTAGCGGCACTGCCCGGATGAGGCAAGAGGGAAAATGCAATTTTCTCTCAGATTTCACGTAATTGCTTTATTCCCGCGCAAAATGAAGAGAAAGTAGCCGCTTGCCAGCGGCTACTGTGCATTTAACGTGCTGCGCGTTGCAAAATGACGGCCGAAGACTGACGTTGCAGGAAGCGCATACGCAGCATCATCAGGATAGCCGCTGACGTTAAGCCGATGATAAAGCCCATCCAGAATCCGGCAGGCCCCATACGGTCAACCACCAGGTCGGTCAGCGCCAGGATATAGCCAGTAGGCAGCCCAAGAACCCAATACGCTGTAAAGGTAATAAAGAAGATAGAACGCGTATCTTTATACCCACGCAGGATCCCGCTGCCGATAACCTGAATCGAATCTGAAATCTGGTATACCGCCGCCAGCAGCATCAGGTGCGACGCCAGGAGAACCACTTCCGGGTTGTCGTTATAGAGCAGGGCAATCTGCTCACGCAGTGTGACGGTAAACAGTGCGGTACACACTGCCATACAAACGCCCACGCCTAACCCGGTACGCGCCGCCGTTTGCGCATCAATGGTTGAACCTTGCCCCAGACGGAAACCGACACGAATGGTGACCGCCGCAGCCAGTGACAACGGCATGACGAACATTAGCGAACTAAAGTTCAGCGCTATCTGGTGCCCGGCGACATTTATGATGCCCAGCGGAGACACCAGCAGCGCAACCACCGCGAACAGCGTCACTTCAAAGAACAGCGCCAGCGCAATCGGCAGACCGAGCTGCACAAGACGGGTCAGGATAGCCATATCAGGCTTACTGAAAGGCTCATCGTTACGGATATCACGCATTGAGCGCGCGCGTTTGACATAGGTCATCATGCTAAAGAACATGACCCAGAACACCGCCGCAGTCGCCACACCACAACCGACGCCACCCAGTTCAGGCATCCCGAAGTGCCCGTAAATAAAGATGTAGTTCACCGGAATATTCACCAGCAGGCCGATGAAACCCATCACCATACCGGGCTTGGTTTTTGCCAGCCCTTCGCACTGGTTACGCGCCACCTGGAAGAAGAGATATCCCGGCGTGCCCCACAGTAATGCGCGCAGATAGCCCACGGCCTTATCCGCGAGGGCAGGGTCGATATTATGCATGGATCGGATAATGTGGCCTGCGTTCCAGAGCACGGCCATAATCAGCACAGAAACTGAACCCGCCAGCCAGAATCCCTGACGCACCTGGTGTGCGATACGCTCGCGACGCCCGGAGCCGTTCAACTGCGCGATAATCGGGGTCAGGGCCAGCAACAGACCATGGCCAAAGAGAATGGCCGGCAGCCAGATAGAGGTTCCGATTGCAACGGCGGCCATATCGGTGGCGCTATAGCCACCTGCCATCACCGTATCCACAAATCCCATTGCGGTTTGGGCAACCTGCGCGATGATCACTGGTATCGCCAGTGCCAACAACTGACGCGCTTCATTCATGTACTTCTGCACGTGAACACCTTTGTATTGTAGTTATTTGAGAGACTAAAAAAGCCGCCGTTACTGGCAGCAAGAAGAAAATGCAGGGGGATGGCAGCTATTGTAGCGGGCTTTAACTAATTATCTAGTGAAAAAATAGCCAGAAAATGCGCTCCACTGGCAACCTGTTTTTCCAACTGTTATTGTGGTGGGATTAAACGGTGTCAGCACCGTCCGAAGAAACAGGAGTTGTAAGCATGTTTACTGGTATTGTTCAGGGCACGGCTAAACTGGTGTCCATTGATGAAAAACCCAATTTCCGCACCCATGTTGTCGAGCTGCCGGAATATATGCTCGACGGCCTGGAAACCGGGGCGTCGGTTGCGCATAACGGCTGCTGCCTGACGGTCACTGAAATAAACGGCAACCACATCAGCTTTGATTTAATGAAAGAAACACTGCGCATCACTAATCTGGGTGAACTGGTGGTTGGCGATAGCGTCAACGTCGAGCGTGCGGCGAAGTTCAGCGATGAGATCGGCGGGCATTTGATGTCTGGCCATATCATGACGACAGCTGAAGTTGCGAAAATCCTGACCTCTGAAAATAACCGCCAAATCTGGTTTAAAGTGCAGGATACGACATTAATGAAATACATCCTTTACAAAGGATATATTGGCATTGATGGTATTAGCCTGACGGTAGGTGAAGTGACGCCAACGCGTTTTTGCGTGCATTTAATTCCTGAAACATTACAGCGCACCACGCTGGGCGCTAAAAAACTGGGGCATCGCGTGAATATTGAAATAGATCCGCAAACGCAGGCGGTTGTGGATACCGTTGAGCGCGTGCTGGCGGCAAAAGAAGCCGCAGTAATAAAATCAGAAGAAGAATAAAAAATAACCCCGGCTATCCGTAATGCTTGTCAGTTAAGCTCGGTGCAGGGTTCCGTTCACCTTAATACCCGCAGAAAATAATTCGTTCAGAACACGTGAACGGGATAAGGGGGCCACCGCGGCCCCCTTATCAATCCCCGCGGCCCGCAAAGAAATCGGTGCTTCGCACTGCGCTCACCTCCCGACCGTTTGCCTGCGGTCGGCTCGACTCGACATCCTGTCTCATTTCGCCTCTGGCCGCCATCCCTGGCGTCCAGCCCTTGTCATCCGGCCTCCGGTTCGCCGATTTCTGCGGGACTCAACATCCGTGCCACTTTCAGGCCGCAGAGAAGGTTGAGGGAGCGTGAGTCCGGCTGAAAATCGCCGAAGCGGCGATTTTCTTTGCCGGGAGCCGGGATTGCTAAGGGGGCGGCGACCCCCTTAGCACGTTCACCACAGCGGATTAGGCAGGTAGCAGGAGAGTCTGAGTGAACGGAACGATGCCACTAAAATAACAGAGTGGCTTAATATCGCTTAACTGACTGGTATAACCCCGGATATCCGGGGTTATTTTTTAGCGGGCGACCCGCAAACCATGTTCAACACCATGACTGAAAACCACCTGCCATAGCTGTATATCACGCGCCCTGAATGCACCCGCGCAGGCGTTCAGGTAATATATGAACATCCGTTTGAATCGTTCGGAATAGTTGTCGGCAATCTCTGGCCAGGCATCGAGAAAACGCGACTGCCATGCCATCAACGTGGTGTCGTAATCTGCGCCAAAGTTATGCCAGTCCTCCACAATAAAGTGGGGTTCGCTGGCGTTCGCTATCTGGCGAACCGACGGTAAACAGCCATTCGGAAAGATGTATTTATTGATCCATGGATCAACACTATGGTCGGTCTTTTTCGAACCAATGGTGTGAAGCAGGAAGATACCATCCGGTTTCAGATTACGGTCTGCTACCGAAAAATAGGTTCTGTAGTTTTTAGGCCCAACGTGCTCGAACATCCCGACAGAGACAATGCGGTCGAACTGATCGTGTAGCTCGCGGTAATCCTGGAGCAGAATATTGACGTCCAGGTCGTGACACCGCTCCTGCGCCATTTTCTGCTGTTCTGCAGAGATGGTCACACCTACCACGCTGACACCGTAGTTTTTCGCCATATAGTATGCAAGACCACCCCAGCCGCAGCCGATATCCAGCACGCGCATCCCCGGCTGTAACTGCAATTTCTCGCAGATCAGACGCAGTTTCGCCTGCTGGGCCTCTTCAAGCGTCGAGGCCTCTTTCCAGTAGGCACAAGAGTATTGCATGTAGGGATCAAGCATCCGGCTAAAGAGGTCATTACCTAGATCGTAATGCTCTTTACCCACGATCCATGCCCGTTTTTTGCTTTGCAGGTTGAACAAGCGGGCAGCAGCGACACGCAGGGTATCCTTCACATTACGGGGAAGCTGACTCTCCAGCCCGGCGCGTAAAACGCTTGAGAAAAAGATATCCAGCCGCTCGCATTCCCACCAGCCATCCATATAACTTTCACCCAGTCCTAACGATCCCTCCTGCAATACACGCTTGAAAAAATCGGGATGTTTGATTTGGGGATCGGATGGGGAAGGCCCGTTGATAGTGATGCCTGCACGACCCAATAGTTCAGTGACGATCCGGGACCAGTTGTCGTCCGGAACGCTGACTTCTTCTATACACGATGAACTCATAGCTTCTCCATCACCTTGCTGTGATCAGAACCTTCAAACAGCGTAGACGCTTTTTTTGGTTTGTGAGAAATCTCACGGTATTACGCCCCGTGAGGCTAGTATCCGACGTAGAACAGAGGAAGGGAGATAACCCTTGCCGAAAGGCCTTCCATGGTAAAACGGGAGCACTCCGGCTCCCGTTAACACTTAATATTTATCGTATTTAATCGAACCAAATTTAGTATAGGCCTCAAAATTTGGTGATTCAATAGAAAATTCTTAGCAACCTAATCACTGAAATGTAACATAATTGCTGGTGCGATTATGCGTGCGATGTTTCAGCCTGGGCTGCCGTATTATCCTCACGGTGTGCCGATGACTGCATCTGATAGCCGATGCCAGCAAGTGCAACGGTAACCAGCATCACGCTGGTGGTGGTGAGCAGTGGTGTTGCAATCAGTGCCGATACCACCAGGCTTGCCAGGAAGCACAGCCCCAGTTGCAGTGTGTTCTGCAAGGCTGCCGCACGGCCCGTTGCCTGTGGGAACGGCCGTAAAGCCTGCGCCACCACAATCGGGTAAATGGCACCGTTAGCAATTGCCATCACACAGAATGGAATCAGGATTTCCGCCAGACCAGCCCCCGGAATAAAGCCGACGGCCCAGGTACCAATAACGCTTAAAGCGTACAGCGCCAGCAGCCAGGGTAACATCTGCTGCCCCTGCCATTTTTGCAGCGCCGCACGGCAACCGTAACCGCCCACCAGGAAGGCGATAGTCTGTGGAACATAGCTCAGGCCGATGGCCGCCGGGCTGTACCCCATATCGTGCAGAATAAAGGGTGAGCCGGTCAGCCATGCAAAGAAGCTGGCTGAACAGGCGGCGTAGATAAGCACGTTGCCGCGGTACGCTTTGGTGCGCAGCAAAGAGGTAAAGGTAGTTGGCTTCGCTTCCGGATGTGTCTCTTTTTTATGCGCAGGTTTCAGGGCGAATGCGGGCAGCATCAGCACCAGAGTGATGGCAAACAGGGTGGCGAAAATCGCCTGCCAGTCGAAATGCGCCAGGATCCAACTGCCCAGCAGTGGTGCAAGCGCGGGAGAGAGGCCTACCAGCGGCATAATAGTGGCAAAAATTCGATTGGTCCGTGAAGCCGGATAGTAATCCGTCACCAGCGCCTGCCAGGTGACCGCTGCGGCACAAACGCCGACGGCCTGAACAAAACGCAGCACCAGTAACCAGGTCGCATCGCGTACCCACAACATCCCAAGACAGCCTACGGCAAAAATTGCCAGACCCAGTAACAGCACTGGTTTACGACCAAAACGGTCGGAGAGCGGCCCCCACAGCAGCTGTGCAAAGGCAAAACCGGCGAGGAACAAACTCAGGCTGGCGCTAATGGCCGCGGCAGGCGTTTGCAAATCTTCCTGCATTGCAGCGAATGCGGGTAAGTACATATCGGTAGCTAAAAAGCCCAGCACGCTTAAGCCGCCGAGCCAGACTAAAAAACCTTTCCTGGGTTGCATTGTTTTATTCTCCTTAAGGAGGCAGGGTACGTTGGCGCAGAGTGTAGGGAGTGCAAAGCGGCTTGTGAAACGCTAATATTTGGCGGGTGCATTCAAATTTTTTGCAGGCAGAAAATGTGGTCAGATTATTCTCTTGAAGTTGTGGATGCTGTCGCCCGTAACGGCAGCTTCAGCGGAGCCGCGCAGGAACTACACCGCGTCCCCTCGGCCATTAGCTACACGGTGCGTCAGCTTGAGGAGTGGCTGGCCGTTCCGCTGTTTGAACGCCGCCATCGCGACGTGGAGTTAACGCCTGCCGGGGCGTGGTTTTTGAAAGAAGGGCGTTCTGTTATCAAAAAAATGCAGATCACTCGTGAACAGTGTCAGCAGATTGCTAATGGCTGGCGAGGTCATCTTTCTATTGCGGTGGATAACATCGTAAAACCCGAACGTACCCGGCAGATGATTGTCGATTTTTATCGCCACTTCTCCGATGTCGAGCTGCGGGTATCGCAGGAAGTCTTTAACGGTGTCTGGGATGCGCTGGCAGATGGCAGGGCTGAGATGGCGATCGGCGCAACACAGGCCATACCCGTTGGGGGACGTTACGCATTTCGCGATATGGGAATGTTAAGCTGGAAATGCGTGGTGGCAAGCGATCACCCGCTGGCGGCAATGGCAGGGCCGTTAAGCGATGATACCCTGCGTAACTGGCCATCGCTGGTACTGGAAGATACGTCACGCTCGTTACCCAAGCGTGTGACCTGGCTTCTGGATAACCAGCGACGGGTGATTGCGCCCGACTGGGAATCCTCCGCGACCTGCCTTTCTGCCGGGTTGTGTGTGGCAATGGTGCCGGTCCATTTTGCCAGACCACGAATCGATGCCGGGGAGTGGGTTGCCCTTGAGCTTGAAAACCCATTCCCGGACGCGGCCTGTTGTCTGACCTGGCAGCAAAGTGACGTATCGCCCGCGATGGCCTGGCTGCTGGATTACCTGGGGGACAGTGAAACGCTGAACAGGGAGTGGTTACGGGAGCCAGATTAACTGGCTCCGTGCACGATTAACGGCGGTAGTCGCGGAAAGGACCGTCCGCCACGGAGCGACGTTCGATAAGACGCGGGTGGACTTCAATTGACTGCGACTCTTCACGTTTGTTAACGATCCTGTCCATCAGCATGTTGAAGGCTGTTTCACCCAGAGAATCTTTCGGTTGATGAATAGTGGTCAGCGCCGGGGTGAAGAAACGCGCGTTGCGCACGTTGTCATACCCGATCACAGAAATATCCTGCGGTACGCGCAGACCCAGCTCATCGGCAGCACAAAGCGCACCCATCGCCATAATATCGCCACCGCAGAAGACAGCAGTCGGACGATGCGGCTGGGAGACAATTTGCTGCATTGCGCGGTAACCGGATTCAGGCTCAAAGTCACCCTGAACAATCCAGTTTTCTGGAACGGTGATCAGTGCTTCTTCCATGGCTTTCATAAATCCGGCCAGACGGCCTGCACCGGTGTTGCGCTCCAGTGGACCTGGAATCACGCCAATCTCGCGGTGACCCCGTTCTACCAGATAACGACCGGCCATGTAACCGCCTTCAAAGGCGTTATCGATTACTGAGTCAGTAAAATCGGCATGCGCTTCACCCCAGTCCATCACCACCATTGGGATGTGACGGTACTCTTCCAGCATGGAGAGCACAGAATCCGGGTATTCGGAACACATGACCAGCAGGCCATCCACGCGTTTTTGCGCCATCATAGACAGATAAGCGCGCTGTTTCTCATGGTTGTTCCACGCGTTACCCAGGATCAGGGTATAGCCTTTCTGGAAGCAGTTTTTCTCGACCGCCTCGATTATCTCTGCGAAATATGCAGCTTCGCTGCTGGTGGCCAGCAAACCAATGGATTTGGTGTGATTAACTTTAAGGCTACGTGCGACCGCGCTTGGCGAATAGTGCAGTTCTTTGATCGCCGCCCAGACGGCATTACGCGTCTCTTCCGCTACAAAACGGGTTTTGTTAATTACATGTGATACGGTTGTAGTGGAAACGTTTGCGCGTTTTGCCACGTCTTTAATTGTTGCCATTAAATGTCACTCCAGACCATATCCTAAGCTCCTGAAAAACTTGAAGGTAAACGTTTGCCTTCTCTCACCCTTATCACGCAATCTGGAATTGCGACACGCCGGGAAAACGACACAGGACGTCAGGAGGGGGTCAATGGCCGGTACGCTAATAAATTTAGCGTGGAATTTTGTCCTATCTTGATGAAAAGGGGAAGAGCAAAAGTGGATATCAGTTTAAATCCAGGAAGATTTTTGACGTAAACTGTGTAAAAATGAGCAAGCTCACTTTTCGTAAGGTGATTAAAAGGAGAAAAATTGATGAGTACCGATCTTAAGTTTTCGCTGACGACCACCGTTATCGTGCTGGGTTTGATAGTTGCTGCATCGTTTACGGCTATTCTGCACTGATTCAGACGGGGGGAGAGCGTTCTCCCTCCGGATTTCCTTTTATTGTTACTTCTCCGGCAATAATCTTTTGCCAAATTGTTAACTTCTCATTTTTTGTGATTGGTGTCATGCTTTTGACTTCTTTGTTCTGTGTCGTGGTACGACACGGCATCCGGAGTTGACTCATGAAAATCAATTTTCCTCTGCTGGCCCTGGCGATTGGCGCTTTTGGGATTGGCACCACCGAATTTTCCCCGATGGGGTTATTGCCTGTTATCGCCCGGGGTGTAGACGTCTCTATCCCGGCGGCCGGTATGCTGATTAGCGCCTACGCGATTGGCGTGATGGTAGGGGCACCGTTAATGACGTTGCTGCTTTCACACCGTGCGCGCCGTAATGCGCTGATTTTCCTGATGGCTATTTTTACCCTTGGGAATGTACTTTCCGCGCTTTCACCGGATTACACCACGCTGATGTTGTCACGTATCCTGACTAGCCTTAACCACGGTGCCTTCTTCGGACTGGGATCGGTTGTTGCAGCAAGCGTTGTACCTAAACATAAGCAGGCCAGCGCCGTGGCAACCATGTTTATGGGTCTGACCATTGCCAACATCGGCGGTGTACCTGCGGCCACGTGGCTGGGTGAAGCGATCGGCTGGCGTATGTCGTTCCTGGCAACCGCTGCACTGGGCGTGATTGCTATGGTCGCACTGTTCTTCTCGTTGCCAAAAGGCAGCGCAGGCGAACGCCCTGATGTACGCAAAGAGCTGTCCGTGCTGGTTCGTCCTCAGGTATTGTCTGCACTGCTGACCACCGTGCTGGGGGCTGGGGCGATGTTCACGCTCTATACCTATATTTCGCCCGTGCTGCACGACATTACTCATGCCACGCCGGTCTTTATTACCGCGATGCTGGTGCTGATTGGCGTAGGGTTCTCTATCGGTAACTACCTGGGCGGTAAGCTGGCAGACCGTTCCGTGAGTGGCACGCTGAAAGGCTTCTTAACGCTGCTGATTGCCATCATGGTGGCCATTCCGTGGCTGGCGCGTAACGAATTTGGTGCAGCCATTGCGATGGTGGTATGGGGTGCGGCGACCTTTGCCGTGGTTCCGCCGTTGCAGATGCGGGTAATGCGTGTGGCGCATGAAGCGCCAGGACTCTCTTCATCCGTGAATATTGGTGCGTTTAACCTGGGTAATGCACTGGGCGCTGCGGCCGGTGGTGCGGTGATTTCGGGTGGCCTGGGGTACAGCTTTGTGCCGGTAATGGGGGCGATTATTGCGGCTCTGGGGTTACTGCTGGTACTGATGTCGGGTCGTAAACAGCCAGAAACGGCCTGCGCGGCTGAATAATCATAACGCAGAAGAGCGAACCCTTCTGCGTGTCTCTTACGCTGCGAGGTTCTTCGCAACAAATTCCCAGTTAACCAGCGCCCAGAAATGCTCCAGGTAGTTCGGGCGTGCGTTACGGTAATCGATGTAGTAAGCATGTTCCCACACATCGACGGTCATCAGCGGGGTTGCGCTGGTGGTCAGCGGTGTACCCGCGTTGGATGTTGATACGATAGCCAGTTTGCCATCGGCTTCTTTCACAAGCCAGGTCCAGCCAGAACCAAAGTTTTTAATTGCTGCGTCAGTGAATTTCGCTTTGAAATCAGCAAAGCTGCCGAACGCGGCATTGATGGTTGCGGCCAGTTCACCGGTGGGTTCTCCGCCTGCATTAGGTGCCAGGCAGTGCCAGTAAAACGTGTGGTTCCAGACCTGAGCGGCGTTGTTAAACACGCCAGCTTCTGAGCTACGCACGATCTCTTCCAGCGTTTTGCCTTCAAAGTCAGTGCCTTTGATCAGGTTGTTCAGGTTGGTGACATACGTCTGGTGATGTTTGCCGTAGTGATATTCCAGGGTTTCCACGGAAATGTGTGGAGCCAGGGCGTCTTTTGCATACGGTAGTGCAGGTAATTCGAACGACATTGCTTCTCTCCTTATTATTTTTTACGTTGCCAATAACCATAAAGACAACAGGGATAGAGTAGCAAATTGAAAGGGTATGCAAAAGAGGAACTTACCCCGCCGCAGACGCGGCAGGGCAGGGATTAACGGATGGTTTTCGGGGTCATCACACGGCGTGCGCCAACGTAGTGGCGTACCCAGTAATCTTCACTCAGAGAGGTAATTTGAATGTCCTGGCCGCTACGTGGTGACTGGATGAATTTCCCGTTGCCCACGTAAACACCCACGTGGTCGGCCATGCCGCGACCCTGAGTGCGGAAGAAAACCAGATCGCCGCTTTCCAGTTCACCACGATCGACCGGTGAAGCATCGCGCAGGTGATACATTTCGTTCGCAGTACGCGGAATACGGAATTTCACCAGATCTTTGTAGGCGTAGTACACCAGACCACTGCAATCGAAACCGGTACGGGGTGAGGTTCCGCCCCAGCGATAAGGCTTGCCAATTTGTCCCATCAGCTTGTTCATCGCGGTTTTTTGCGCTTTCTGGACGCGTACCTTATGGACTTCCGCTACTTTCGTGACTTTGACGCACTTCGCTTTGTGACCTTTGCGGGCAGTGCATTTTTCGGTAACGAGATTAGCGGCAGTTTGCTGGGCTTTGCGCGAAGTGGTGTGAGTGGTTTTAGCTTTGCTGGAGGCAGTACGTTTAGTCTGTGTGGTAGTTTTTTTCTTTTCGTTCTTACTGGTGGTTTTTTTCTTACGTTCTGTGACTTTAGCCAGGTGCGTTTTTTGTACAGCAGAATGCCGCGCCTGCTGGGAGGCGTTAGCCACTGGCGTGAAAGAGAGTGTTGTAAACAATAAAGCACAGAGCGTGATCGAGATTTTATTTATCCGCGCCACTGGCCAGTCCCCTGGTAAATGCAGGTCATCAATCATACCCGCGTGTGATTTTCAAAACCCGTCGATTCTAATCTATAAAAACCCGAGAAGTTAATAGCATTTTTCAATCTAAAATTGTGTTTCGTTAGCAAGTGCAAAAAAAAACATCAATCTGTAGCACTATTGCTTACTCCTTAAGCAAAACCTTATCTGCAGTAGGGTTAAGCTACATTTGGAATGCAACTTATGCCGGTAACGTTTAAAATATATAGACGTGAAAAAAATGTTATTTTCCGATGCCGCTCTGAACCGCTACAATGTCAGACGAATGCCGTAACAGAAGTTAAAGGAAGCAAGACATGAGCACCACTATTGAAAAAATCCAGCACCAGATTGCTGAAAACCCAATTCTCCTGTACATGAAAGGTTCTCCGAAACTGCCAAGCTGCGGTTTCTCCGCACAAGCAGTTCAGGCGCTGTCTGCCTGTGGCGAGCGCTTTGCTTACGTTGATATCCTGCAAAACCCGGACATTCGCGCTGAGCTGCCAAAATACGCTAACTGGCCGACCTTCCCGCAGCTGTGGGTTGATGGCGAGCTGGTTGGCGGTTGTGACATCCTGATCGAAATGTATCAGCGTGGCGAACTGCAACAGCTGATCAAAGAAACTGCTGCTAAGTACAAAACTGAAGAACCAGACGCAGAGTAAGTTATCTGCGAAAATAAAAAAGCGACCTGTCGAGGTCGCTTTTTTTTGTCGGGTGGCGCTGCGCTTACCCGACCTACGATTGAATATCTGCCTCATCGCCCATCGGTAGCGGCCAACCGCCAAGACGTTTCCAGCGGTTCACAATTTCACAGAACAACTCAGCCGTGCGTTCGGTGTCATATAACGCGGAATGCGCCTGAGTCCCGTCAAACGCAATCCCTGCTGTAATGCAGGCTTTGGATAATACCGTTTGTCCCAGCGCCAGACCGCTCAGCGCAGCGGTGTCGAAGGTAACAAACGGGTGGAAAGGGTTGCGCTTGAGCGAAGCGCGTTCGGCTGCCGCCATCATAAAGCTGTGATCGAAGGTGGCGTTATGCGCCACCATGATCGCGCGGCTGCAATCATTGTCCTTCATGCCTTTGCGCACCATTTTGAAAATGGCGTGCAGTGCATCGTATTCGCTTACGGCGCCACGCAGCGGGTTATGCGGGTCAATGCCGTTAAAGGCCAGTGCTTCTGGCTGTAAGTTGGCGCCCTCAAACGGGTCAACATGGAAATGCAGCGTGGTGTCCGGTGAAATCCAGCCCTGTTCATCCATCTTCAGCGTGATGGCGGCAATTTCAAGCAGCGCATCGGTTTTAGCGTTAAATCCGGCTGTTTCTACATCAATGACAACGGGATAAAAACCACGAAAACGGTCGCACAGACCGGTAAATTGAGCGTTATCGGACATCAGGGTCTCTTACATGGGGAAAAAAGCAGTGCGCATTATGGCAAATTTTAAGAGGGGATGCAGTAAAACTACGGGCGCATATTGCGCCCTGCGGGATCAGTTGCCCAGACCGCGACCAGCGTCTTTGGCTTCAATCAGCTCGATTTTGTAACCATCTGGATCTTCAACAAAAGCGATAACCGTGGTGCCACCTTTGACCGGGCCCGCTTCACGGGTCACGTTACCGCCGTTGTTGCGGATGCGTTCACAGGCTTCAGCGGCATTTTCCACTTCCAGCGCGATATGGCCATATGCCGTGCCCAGCTCGTAGTTGTCTACGCCCCAGTTGTAGGTCAGCTCGATAACCGCTTCATCCGATTCCGGGCCGTAGCCTACGAACGCCAGTGAATATTTGTATTCCGGGTTTTCGCTGGTGCGCAGCAGCGTCATGCCCAGGACGTTAGTGTAGAAATCGACAGAACGTTGCAGGTCGCCAACGCGCAGCATGGTGTGAAGTAGGCGCATAATTTCCTCATTAACCAATGGATTGGATTATGTTTTTGAACAGAAACGATGTTTTAGTATAGCGGCGAAATGTCGCCGCTATCAATGCACAAGGAGGAATTACAGGGAAGGGTAGTCGGTGTAACCTTCAGCGCCGCCGCCGTAGAAGCTTTCCGGGCGCTGCGGGTTCAGTGCGGTTTTACGTTCCAGACGGGCAACCAGATCCGGGTTGGCGATGTAATCGCGACCAAATGCCACCGCATCGATCAGCCCTTTGCTGATCAGGTCTTCTGCTTTCTCTGGTGTATATGCACCGGCACCGATAATCACGCCGTGGAAACGATCGCGCACTTTCTGACGGAAAGCCTCAGTGTACGGCTGACCGCCTGCCCAGTCTGGTTCAGACATATGCAGGTAAGCAATGCCGCGTTTTGCCAGCTCTTCAATCAGGTACAGGGCATCTGCTTCTTCATTCGCACCGTTATCAACGTTCTGGAAAGAACCAATTGGGGAAACTCGGATACCGATACGGTCTGCGCTCCACTCCTTGCAAACGGCATCAACCACTTCCAGAACCAGACGTGCGCGGTTTTCAACGCTGCCGCCGTACTGGTCAGTACGATGGTTAGAAGACGGTGACAGGAACTGGTGCAGCAGGTAGCCGTGAGCAGAGTGCAGCTCAACCAGGTCGAAACCGGCGTCCCGCGCATTCGCAACGGCCTGACGGAAATCATTCACGATACCCGGGATCTCGTCCAGCTCCAGCGCACGCGGCATAGAGGTATCTACGCGGGTCGCATGGCCGTTTTCATCGCGCAGCGAGGTCCGGGTGTTGGCACTCAGCGCGGAGGCGGAAACCGGAGCCTGACCGCCAGGCTGGATGCTGTTGTGAGAGATACGACCGGTATGCCACAGCTGTACGGCGATGCGGCCATCTTCAGCGTGAACACCGGCGGTGATTTTTTTCCAGGCCGCGATTTGTTCCGGGCTGTGCAGGCCAGGTGCGCCAGCATAACCTTTTGCCTGAGCAGAAATCTGCGTAGCTTCAGAGATGATAAGCCCTGAGCTTGCGCGCTGACGGTAATATTCACCCATCAGTGGGGTTGGGATGTCACCCGGTTCAATGCTGCGAAGGCGGGTAAGAGGGGCCATGAACACGCGGTTTGGCGCGGTAACGGCACCCACTTTCAGTGGGGTAAATAATTTTTCAGCTGACATAGAGACTCCTGAGTAGACCAGTCGACTAGTAATTGGGTAAATAAAAACGCCTGCTAAACGCCAGACGTTGTAATACTGCTTTTCACATGTGCCAGTGCGCTTTCCAGCGGCACGGCACTGCGAGAAATTTTGGCTTGCAGGTTTGCACCTAACCAGAGCGCATAGAGCACCTGCGCCTGGGTCAGTGGCTCACCGGGGAAGGCCAGCGTCTTTTCATTGCGGCCTTTCTCAAGCGCCTGGGCCAGCAGGGCGATAACGCCGCTGGCACCTTTGTCCATTGCGGCACGCATATCTTCGGAAAGATCGCACACCTCAGCAGAGAGTTTTACCGTCAGGCATCCGCTGATAATGCCCTGCTGACAGAACTGGGTCAGCGTTTCCTGATAGTAGTTAAGAACACGATCCCGGTAGTTACCTTCGCCACTGGCAAAGTGGGTAGCAAGGCGCTGATGGTAACTGGCATAGTGCCGTTCCAGCATCGCCACGCCAAAGGCTTCTTTGGAGCGAAAGTAGTGGTAGAACGACCCTTTCGGCACCTCAGCGGTTTTTAACAGTTCGCTAAGCCCCATACCGGTAAAACCGCGATGCATACAAAGACGCTCGCCTGTAGCCAGTAAGTGTTCGCGCGTATCGTGTTCAGTATTTCTGCTCATGTCGGCACTCTAATAGACCAATCGGTCTATTGCAAGCAGGATTATTGACGACATGCGTTCAGGATATCCAGTTGTTGCTGATAAACCTTTGATTTTACGTTCATCATCCCAAGAACCGTTGAGAATAAATTATCCTGTGAAACCGCATCTTTTGCCGCATGGTCGCGCAGGCATTGCTCGTTAACGCCGTAATTTTTCGCGTAGTCAGGAGAGAGCCAGAACATAAACGGAATATGCGTTTGTTGTTCAGGCGCCAGCATGTACGGCGTGCCGTGCAGGTAGATACCGCTTTCGCCCAGCGATTCACCGTGATCCGACAGGTAAATCAACGCCGTGTTCATGCTGCCCTGGCGAGCTTTCAGGGTATCGATAGTCTTGCTCACGATGCTATCGGTATAAAGGATTGTGTTGTCATAGGTGTTAATCAGCGCCTGATGATCGCAATCCTGAATCTCATTCGTATCGCAGGTTGGTGTGAATTTGCGGAAGTTATCCGGGTAGCGGCGATAGTATGCCGGGCCGTGACTGCCCATCAGGTGAATGACCAGAACTGTGTCCTGCTTCAGGCCGTCCAGCACGTTATCAAGGCGGTAGAAATTGACGTCATCAATACAGGATTTGTCTTTGCAGAACTGGTCCAGCTTCCACTGGGTCATGTCCGTATGCGGGATACGGTCACAAGCGCCTTTGCATCCGCCATCGTTATCACGCCATAGCAGGTTGATACCTGCATGTCCCAGCACGTCGAGCAACCCTTCCTGGTGGCGAGCGAGGTCAGCGTCGTATTTCTTACGTGTCATTCCAGAGAACATGCAAGGAACAGAGACCGCGGTTTCTGTCCCACAGGAGGATGCCTGAGGGAAGTTGATGATGTCTTGTTTTTTCAGTTCAGGGTTGGTTTCACGGTCGTAGCCGTTAAGCGAGTAGTTCGCTGCACGGGACGCTTCACCGACCAACAACACCAGCACCGTTTTTTTCTGCTGCCCGGCAATCACCGGGCCTTTGTGGGCGTCTTCGCCAATACGAACCAGGGTCTGATCGCCTGCAAACCAGCGGGTTTTGCTGTATTTCATGATCGCGCTGACGTAGTTAGCAGGGGTCACCATTTTGACGATGCTTTTGTTGTTACGGAACAGCGATGCGTAATCTTTATAGAACACCGATGCGACCAAAATGATCACCAGCAGTGCGCCGAGCATTGCGGCAATACGCGTCAGCATCGCGTACCACCATTTACCGGTGCGTATACGCGTCAGGGCTAATACCACGGAAGGAATAAGACCGGCAACGACAATCCAGATGATCATCTGTGGTGTCACGAGGGCGGTCGCTTCCTGGGAGTTGGTTTCGAACACGTTAACAATCATGTTCTGATCGATAACCGCGCCATAGGTATACATAAAATAGGTCGCTGCGGCGCATCCCATGGTTAAGAGGATCAGCAGCGGCTTGCGGATAAAGGGAATATTGAGAATGCTAAAAACAATGACCCAGCCGCAAAACAGCACCAGCGGGACTGAGGCCGCAAAGAGCACATCATGCAACTGTGCAGGGGCGATGATGGCCCAGCTGCGCTGTATGAACAGGGCATTCAGCGCGGTAAAAAAGAGGGCACAACCCAGAGTAAATTTAATGTCGTTACATTGTAACTTTTTAAGAAACCACATCATTATCAAACCATTCTTTATAGTGATGCGGCGAGTATAGGGGGAGAAGATTAGTGAAACCTTAATGCCATATTTCTGTGGTAAAGCCCTTGCATGAGCGGCATTTAACGTCTTCACTGTAGGTGATAATCGTTTTCTGGAGGTGTGTGTGGCAGAGCAACTGGAGTTTTTCCCCATCCAGAGCCCGTGCCGGGGAATTTGTCAGGTAGATGAGCGCGGATATTGCCGTGGGTGTATGCGTACCCGCGACGAGCGTTTTAACTGGCAAAATTTTAGCGATACGCAAAAACAGGAAATCCTGCGCCTGTGTCGGCAGCGTTTGCTGCGCAAAATACGCGCAAACAAAGCGGGTGAAACCGAAGAACCCCAGCAACCTTCACTTTTTTAGCAGCGTAATTGCGTATACTCATGACATTACTTCCTTGAGGAAATTGTTATGGTTCAGCGTATTACACTTACCCCCCAGGGCCCGGAGTTTTCCCGTTTTGTGATGGGTTACTGGCGGCTGATGGACTGGAATATGTCCCCCCTTCAGCTCGCGAGCTTCATTGAAGAGCATCTCGATTTAGGCATTACTACCGTCGATCATGCGGACATCTATGGCGGCTACCTGTGTGAAGCCGCATTCGGTGAGGCACTTAAGCTGGTTCCGGCGCTTCGTTCTCGTATGGAGATTGTCACCAAATGCGGTATCGCCACTACCGCTAAACCAGAGCACGCGCTTGGCCACTACATCACCGACCGCGACCACATTGTAAAAAGCGCAGAGCAATCACTGGTTAATCTGGCGACAGACCATATCGATTTGCTGCTGATTCATCGCCCGGATCCGTTGATGGATGCAGACGAAGTGGCTGAGGCTTTCCTGAATCTGCACCAGAGCGGCAAAGTCCGTCATTTCGGCGTATCCAACTTTACCCCTGCGCAGTTCGCCTTACTTCAGTCGCGCCTGCCATTTACGCTGGCCACTAATCAGGTTGAGATTTCACCTGTTCACCAGCCGCTGCTGCTGGACGGTACGCTCGATCAGCTGCAACAGCTGCGCATTCGTCCGATGGCGTGGTCGTGCCTGGGCGGCGGGCGTCTGTTTAATGATGATGCCTTCCAGCCATTGCGTGATGAACTGACCACTATTGCACAAGAGCTGAATGCGGAAAGCATTGAGCAGGTGGTGTATGCGTGGATCATGCGTCTGCCGTCAAAACCACTGCCGATTATCGGTTCCGGTAAAATTGAACGTGTGCGCTCAGCAATTGCTGCTGAAGCGCTGGAAATGACCCGCCAGCAGTGGTTCCGCATCCGTAAAGCGGCACTGGGTTACGACGTCCCGTAATCCGCCGCAACGTGACCTCCCGGTGAACATGCAGCCTCTGGTATAGACTTAAGGGGCAAAAAGAAACCCAGGAGGTCACATGAAGCGTTTTGCTCTGGCACTCGTGACACTGGTGGTATGCGCAGGGGCGCAGGCTGCCAGTGACGAAGTAGAAATGAACCTCGTTTCCCCACTTGGCATAGGTCAGTCCATCGGAACAGTAAAAATTACTGAAACCGACAAAGGACTAGAGTTTGCTCCTCATCTCAACTCACTTCCACCCGGCGAGCATGGTTTTCATGTTCATACCAACGGTAGTTGTCAGCCTGCCCTGAAAGAGGGGAAAGCCTCGGCGGCTGAAGCCGCAGGTGGCCACCTTGATCCAGAACACTACGGTAAGCACGAGGGGCCGAATGGTATGGGGCATCTGGGTGACCTGCCCGTGCTGGTGGTGAATAAAGACGGCAACGCCACGACGCCGGTCATTGCGCCGCGGCTGAAAAAACTGGATGAAATCAAAGGCAGGGCGCTAATGATCCACGTAGGCGGCGATAATATGTCCGACAAGCCTAAACCTCTGGGCGGTGGCGGCGCACGTTATGCCTGCGGCGTTATCTGATCGCCTATCGTACCTGGTGGTGGGGCCCGCTCTAGCTGTGACAACGAACAGTGCAGTCGCCAGATTATCGAGGCCAAATCGCGCGCAGCCAGGAGATGGTGGCGCGCGAGGGTGTCGCAAATACGCTGGAGCTCAACGAGAGTGGCTTCCAGCGGACGTTGCTGAACACCGCGTTCACTCATCACATCACGCAGTAACGCGATACAGATATCCCGAACCTGCGCCAGAGGGTCAGAACGGGTTTCCCAGGCACGCAGCTGCCACACGACATGTGAACAGTTAAGCAATACCACGCCCCAGCGCAGCAGCCAGCGGCGCGCGAGAACATCCTGACTGTTATTCAACTGGCTCACGTGATGATACACAAGGGATTCATACTCGCTTTCACGCAGATGGGGCTTACGGCTGAGCTGATCGACAAATCCCCGGCGAAGCTCGCGGATATGACGCCGACTTTTGCGCGCATCAGAACCCGGGCGGAGAACCGCAAACGCCAGCCAGGTTAATGCCACACCAAGGATTTTTGCCAGGTTGTCGTTGAGGAAGTTAGCAAAATCATAAACGGGTGGGTTGGTGACCGCGATAAACGATCCCATGAAGACGATAAGCTGCCCCCAGAGCCCGGCGAGTTTTGGCATTTGTAGCTTCAGTAGCTGCATGGTAGTGAGCAAAGGGAAGAGAAACAGCAGAAACTGCCAAAGATCCGTGATTTGCACCATCAGGCCAAACATCACCACAAAACTGAACAGTGACAGCAGTATCAGCGTACGCAGTAACAGCGTCAGCGAGTTAAAGGGTGAGGGGGAAACAGAGTAAAGCACGCTGCTAATGGCGGCGAGGGTTAACGCGGCGGAGGTGCTGTCCCACTGGGTTGTAATGCCCCATGTCCCTACCAGAGTCAGCGCGCAGAACGTACGAAAACCGCTCCAGAGTGCCTCCATGTTGTCAGTATGCCGCGCCAGTGCAGGGCTTTGCGGAACAGAGAACTCCGTAATGGGCGTGGCATTTTCTACCGCGCGGATCCAGCGGCTGCTCAACAGGTAAAGCCGACAAAAATAGCGCAGCCGTTGCCAGAAGGCGCGATGGCGATAGTCATATTCATCCACCGGAGCCAGCGGCGCAATAATGCGCGCTACGCTATAGGAGTCTGCCGTCGGTCGCGCAAGCTCAACCAGCAGAGCTTCAATAATGTCGCGGGTGTTTTCCGGCGGATTGGGCCAGTTAAGCAACATTCGGCGCAGGCTGGAAATTGCGCTTGTCATGCGCAGTTGCTGATGCAGCAGATAGTTAAGCAACGCGTTCTGCCTGCGGAAACGGTAGTGGCTCCAGAACGCCTGAATACGCAGTAAATTCATGGTCAGGATCTGGCCGATGACTTTTTCGTGCGCAAGGCGAATTTCGTCGTTGGTGTCGGGCTGCCAGAGAAGACTTGCGTGTTCCAGCAAACGAGCGTGCATGGTTTTTAACGCAGTGATCAGTGCTGTGCCATCCGACGTGCTGGGCAGGATCATCATCATGACCCCACCGCAAAGAATACCGATGATGACTTCGCACACACGCGCCTGGGCGATATCCCACAGTTCGGTGGTGTCCAGCACGTTGATGACCGGGAAAGCAATAATGGCGGCGGTATAGCCTGCCAACTGAAACGCGTAGGCCACGTTATTGGTAAAATGCGCGCAGGCCCAGGTACAAAAGCCCAGCCATGTTGCCATGCTCAGTAAAAAGAGCCAGGGATCGTTCAGGGTATGGCCAGCGATGATCAACGCAGCAGTTGCACCGAGCAGGCTACCCGCCACGCGTCCCAGACTTTTACTGATAACACCGCCAACGGTGGGGAAGCTCACCACCGCCGCAGAGGTCATCGCCCAGTAGGGCTCGTCCAGGTTCAGATAGTAGGCCACCATGAGCGCAAGACACATGGCAATGCCGTTACGCAGCGCATAACGCCACTGCGGGCGGGTTGCTTTTATCCATGGGGTGTTACGCCAGGAGAAAGCGGAGAGGTTCATTAACGTGTTCCGACAGAGACGGTACAGGTTGTGCCTGAAACCAGAGTGATGTCTTTCGGCAGGTTATCAAACTCCACACGAACCGGAACGCGTTGGGCAAGACGCACCCAGGGCACATTCGGTTTGATATCTGGCACCAGGCCGGAATCTGTCTCTACGCTTTGATCGTATATGGCCCGGCCAATACTTGATACGTGACCCTGTAACGTTTGTGAGCCACTGTACAGTGTTATCCGCGCCGGCGCACCTTCCTGAATATGGCGCAGTTTCGTCTCTTCAAAATAGCCGACAACATAGAAAGAGTGGCTGTCTACCAGCGCAAACACGGGTTGCCCCGTGGTGGCGTAATTCCCCACACGCGTAGAAAGGTTCGTCACCCATCCATCAACCGGAGATTTCACCACCGTTTGCGTCAGCTGCCACTGGGCCTGTTTCAGCGTTGCTTCGGCAACATCGACGCTTGCCTGCATGGCTTTCACATTAATGTTGGCGGTGTCCAGGTCTTCCGCAGAGATATAATTTTGCGATAAATGGCGGCGGCGATTGGCTTCGTTATTGGCTTTCGCCAGGTCAGACTGTGCTTTGGCAAGCTGCGCCTGTGCATTCAGGATAGCGATATGAAAGGGCGTCTCGTCAATACGGAACAGAACATCGCCTTCTTTAACAAACTGATTATCTTTAACAAGAAGCGTCGTGATACTGCCGGAGACCTGTGGGGTGATATTGACCTGCTCGGCGCGGATTTTACCGTCACGCGTCCAGGGGGACTGCATGTAGTAAGTCCACATCCACCAACCAGCAACCAGTGCCAGAGCAAGAACCAAAAGAGTGGAAAAATATTTTAGCGTTTTCAGAGACATATTCACCACACAATCAACACGGCAAGGCCAAGACATACGGAAAGGGCAAACAGGGAGAGATCCATCAGCATCGGGTGCCAGATTTCACCGGAATACATCCAGTCACGCAGCAGGCGGTGCGCGACGAGCCAAATCAAAAAGCCGACAAAAACGGCTTTAAAAAGAGGAGGGAAATAGACTGATGCACCGACTATCAAGTCCTGGAGGGGTAACCCCGCAGAGCTGTAAGAAAACTTCACGAGCAGAGATCCTTTGCAGTTGAAAGGGTGGCCACAATGGCCGGTCATTACACGATGAAGCGTCAGTATTCAGTGTAAATCATACTTTCAACATCGATGAATGCAGTATTGCATTTGTTTTGGCAATATAAATGCTGCACACTATTCTAAAATCAGTATAATAACTTAGCAAGCTAATTATAAGGAGATGAAATTGGAATCGCCATTAGGTTCTGATCTGGCAAGGTTGGTACGCGTCTGGCGTGCTCTGATTGACCATCGCCTGAAACCTCTGGAATTGACACAGACGCATTGGGTCACGCTGCATAACATTCATCAGCTGCCACCCGAACAGTCGCAAATTCAACTGGCCAAAGCGATAGGTATTGAGCAGCCGTCGTTGGTACGAACGCTCGATCAGCTGGAAGAAAAGGGGCTGATATCACGGCAGACCTGCGCCAGTGACCGTCGCGCCAAGCGGATTAAACTCACTGAAAAAGCAGCGCCAATCATTGATGAGATGGAAGCTGTGATCAGCAAAACGCGAGGGGAGATCCTGTCCGGGATATCTCCGGCGGAACTTGAAATGCTCATTAGTCTTATTGCTCGTCTTGAGCAGAACATCAGTGAGTTGCAGTCCCGCGACTGATAACATAAAAAAGCCTTGCATCAGCAAGGCTTTTTTTTACTGATAGACCACCACACGGTTACGTCCCGTCTCTTTTGCCTCATACATCGCTTTATCCGCGCTTTCCACACACTGCTCTGCGGTTATCTGTGAAGATGTCGCGGTAAACACCCCCATGCTGATGGTAATGGGCTCCGGAAGCTGTCCGTTACTGCTGCTCTTATCAAAGCTGCTTAAGTTGAGGCGAATACGCTCTGCCACCTGGCGTGCGGCATCGGAATCGGTATTGGCCAACATCAGGACGAACTCCTCACCGCCAATGCGTGCGGCGATATCCTGAGGGCGCACGGAATCCATCAGTAAATTGGCGACAAACTGCAATACCTTGTCGCCCTGTAGGTGGCCATAACAGTCGTTGATGCGTTTGAAACGATCGAGGTCACTGACGATAACGGAAACTGGTCGGGTCGCTTTCGCTGCCGCAAGGGACTGGTTTAACGCGTCATAAAAATAGCTGCGGTTATAGAGTCGGGTAAGCGGATCGCGAATCGAATTTTGATAGGACTGTTGGTACTTTAAATGTGAGTCACGATAGAGACTAAAGACATCATAAAGCAGAACCAGAATAATGAGTAAGGTTGCCGCAGTTTCAAATAAACGGGCGCGATACCAGACGATATCCTCCGCGTGTCCACCGAAAAACAACATGCACAGTGTCACGATGTAACAGACACATAAAAAATTACCACCAACCCAGAAAAGATTGCGCAAACGCGTAATAGCTAACAGCGTGATGAATGCCACCACCCATAAAATGATAAGCAGGATATTGATAAAATGGCTCCAGAGAACCATAAACTGCCGGGTTTCATTATCCACTAAATCAATCATCAATACTGATGAGTGACCGGAAAAAAGCCATGCCAGTAAAACCATACAGGCGGTGAATACAAAAATAGCGATAATAATACTGATATGCGCCAGTCGCGAAAAAGGGTAATCCCGGACCATATACAGTAGCGCAGCAAGGATAATCAACACCGCCATCAGGATATGACGAAACGTGAAGAAAATCATCGTGTCATTATAGTTAACGACGTCGAACTGGTAGAGGTCAAGCCAGGCAGGGAAGCTCGACAGCGTCCCTGTCATCATCAGCATCGACCCGGCGAAGGCGAAGGCGATGGCGACCAAATACAAGCGTCTGCGATCGCACCAGTATTTTATCGACATAAAACAAGCAATAAACAGATGAAACACGAGTAAAAATATGGTGAGCGTGGGGAATAATAAGGGTGAAAACGACGGGACTAACTCGACCAGTTTTAAAAATGAACCCTGTAATATCCCAATGACAATTATGCAGCCAAAGAAGAAAGCGATATAGCGGTTCTTTATGTAACGTTCAATCGTGTTCATACGTTTTTGTTAACAAAAATATAATAGTTTATTAAAGAGGTGTGAGTCTGCTTAGTTTAACAACGTCATGAACAAATACTTTGCGCAGGAGCAATATAAGAAGGGGAAATTAATTAGCGGGAAAAGTATTTTGTAAATATATATATTTAAATGATGAATATTGTAAAAGGATGCAGCCAGTTGGCCGCATCCTCTTTGGTATTAACGCGGGGAAACGGTAACCTGGCTACCGTTGCTGGCCAAAACAACACGCTGACCGGCTGCAAAGTGGGTGCTACCCTGTTTTTGCACAACCATAATGGTGTTGCCGTCGTCCTTACGGATTTCCAGTTCAACACCCTGAGTTTTGTTCATCGCACCCTGGACGCCCTGGCCTGCGACACCACCGGCTACGGCACCTGCTGCGGTTGCCAGAGAACGACCCGTACCGCCGCCTACGGTGTTACCCAGGAAGCCACCCAGTACTGCACCGCCGATTGCGCCTACAACATTGTTGTTATCGCCGCCCTGAATTTGTACAGGACGTGCATTAACGATAGTACCGTAAGTCACGTTCTGAACTTGTTTAGCCTCAGACGCGCTATAAACGTCACCGGAAAGGGAATCGTTATTCACACAACCCGCAAGCGTCAATCCAATCAGCGAAACGCCCAGTACACGTAAAATCATTTGAATCTCCTGTTCACCAAAAACGCCCAGTGAGGGCATCCGTTATGGCTAAATTATATGGCATAAGAGGCCATAGTTCATATCTTTGCACTAACAATAGGAAAATTGTACTTGAATTTGGCTTAACGAGGCATAAACAAGAAGCCCCCCGGTTACGTGTCTGACATTGTTAAATAATATTATCGCTGCATAGCAAAGCGACGCCGTTTATGGTGGAGTGTGGGAAACTCGCTCACGAAACGTAAGGAAAGCGCATGAAATCGGGTCGCTACATTGGTGTGATGTCAGGTACCAGTCTTGATGGTGTCGATGTTGTTCTGGCTGCCATAGATGAAAACATGGTGGCACAGCAGGCGAGTCTGACATGGCCGATCCCTGTTTCGCTGAAAGAGGCTATCCTGGGCATCTGTCAGGGCCAGCAGTTGACGCTGTCACAGCTTGGTCAGCTTGATGTGCGTCTGGGCGCGCTCTTTGGCGATGCGATACTGGCTTTGATGCAAAAAGAGAAGCTGCAACCGCAGGATGTGGTGGCTATCGGCTGTCACGGGCAAACGGTCTGGCATGAACCCACCGGCGACGCGCCGCACACGATGCAGATTGGCGATAACAACCAGATTGTCGCCAGGACCGGTGTGACCGTCGTGGGCGATTTTCGCCGTCGGGATATCGCGCTGGGTGGTCAGGGCGCACCGTTGGTTCCCGCATTTCACCAGGCCTTGCTGGCGCACCCAACAGAACGCCGGATGGTGCTCAACATCGGCGGCATCGCCAACCTGTCAATGCTAATCCCGGGCCAGCCTGTGCGTGGCTATGATACCGGGCCGGGTAATATGCTGATGGATGCCTGGATCTGGCGTCAGTACGGAAAACCTTACGACAAAGACGCCCAGTGGGCCTGTGAAGGAAAAGTGATTATTCCTCTTTTACAGTCCATGCTGAGCGACCCATATTTTGCAGCGCCTGCACCAAAAAGCACCGGGCGAGAGTATTTCAACTATGGCTGGCTTGAACGTCAGCTTATGCCATTCCCCGCACTTTCCCCAAAAGATGTACAGGCAACGCTTGCGGAACTGACGGCCACCTCGATTTCCGAACAGGTTCTCCTCAGCGGCGGATGTGAACGCCTGCTGGTGTGTGGCGGTGGCAGCCGCAACCCGCTGGTGATGGCGCGTCTGGCCGGGCTACTGCCAGGCACTGAAGTCACGACGACGGACGATGCCGGGATCAGCGGTGATGATATGGAAGCGCTGGCCTTTGCATGGCTAGCCTGGCGCACCATCGCCGGGTTACCGGGAAATCTCCCTTCGGTAACCGGTGCGCGTGAAGCGAGCGTGCTTGGCGCTATTTTCCCGGCAAATCCACGTCATAATCAGAGTTAACTGAAATTCAGCACTGCGTGTAGCCGTTAAAATGGAAAGAAAACAGGAGGGCAGCAATGTCCTCCAGGACCAGGATAGTCTTCGGAATACGCCCATGAAAAAACTTCTTCTTATTGCTGTGCCTCTACTGCTGTCAGGGTGCAGCGTCTATAACCAGTTCGTTGAACGTATGCAGACCGATACCCTGGAGTATCGTTGCGACGAAAAAACGCTGACCGTGAAGATCAACAACCCCCGTCAGGAAGCCAGCTTTGTATTTGACAACAAACTGCTGAATCTGAAGCAGGGCATGTCTGCATCAGGTGCGCGTTATACCGATGGCATTTATGTTTTCTGGTCTAAAGGCGATGAAGCAACGGTCTATAAACGTGACCGCATTGTGCTGAACAATTGCCAGCTACAAAATCCGAAGCGTTGAGATTTTTACAGGGGCGGCGCACAATAGCGCCACCTAATGTCAATTTCAGCTAACGCCATGTCAGATAACGACGAATTGCAGCAAATTGCGCATCTGCGCCGTGAATACACCAAAGGCGGCCTGCGTCGCCAGGATCTTCCCGCTGAACCCCTGGTGCTTTTTGAACGCTGGCTGAAACAGGCCTGTGAAGCAAAACTTGCCGACCCGACCGCAATGGTTGTTGCCACGGTTGATGAGACCGGGCAGCCGTATCAGCGCATCGTGCTGCTGAAGCATTACGATGAGAAAGGGCTGGTGTTTTATACCAACCTGGGCAGCCGTAAAGCACACCAGATTGAAAACAACCCACGCGTGAGCCTGCTGTTCCCGTGGCATATGCTGGAACGTCAGGTCATGGTTACAGGGAAGGCCGAGCGTCTTTCCACCCTGGATGTGCTGAAATATTTCCACAGCCGCCCGCGTGACAGCCAGATTGGTGCCTGGGTCTCTAAACAGTCCAGTCGAATCTCTGCCCGCGGTGTACTTGAAAGCAAATTCCTCGAGTTAAAACAAAAGTTCCAGCAGGGTGAAGTCCCGTTGCCGAGTTTCTGGGGCGGATTCCGCATCCCAATCGAGCAAATGGAGTTCTGGCAGGGCGGCGAACATCGCCTTCACGACCGCTTTTTATACCAGCGCGAGAATGGTGGCTGGAAAATCGACAGACTGGCGCCGTAATCCCCGAAATTGTTGTTTTAAGCGCTAGCGCTACGTGCGACAGCGCTTTATTCTATGTACCTTTCGCATCAGGCGAAAAGTCGTGTACCGGCAAAGGTGCAGTCGTTTATACATGGAGAATTTGATGGCAAGCAGTAACTTGATTAAACAATTGCAAGAGCGGGGCCTTGTGGCCCAGGTGACGGACGAGGAAGCGTTAGCAGAGCGACTGGCGCAAGGCCCGATCGCGCTCTATTGCGGCTTCGATCCCACCGCTGACAGCTTGCATTTGGGGCATCTTGTTCCATTGTTATGCCTGAAACGCTTCCAGATGGCGGGCCATAAGCCTGTTGCACTGGTTGGCGGCGCGACCGGTCTGATTGGTGACCCGAGCTTCAAAGCCGCTGAGCGTAAACTGAACACCGAAGACACCGTGCAGGAGTGGGTGGACAAGATCCGCAAACAGGTTGCGCCTTTCCTCGACTTCAACTGTGGCGAAAACGCTGCAATTGCCGCGAACAACTATGACTGGTTTGGCGGCATGAACGTGCTGACTTTCCTGCGTGACATCGGTAAACACTTCTCTGTTAACCAGATGATCAATAAAGAAGCCGTGAAGCAGCGTCTGAACCGTGACGATCAGGGCATCTCTTTCACCGAGTTCTCTTACAACCTGCTGCAAGGTTATGACTTCGCCTGCCTGAACAAACTGCACGGCGTGTCCCTGCAAATTGGCGGTTCTGACCAGTGGGGTAACATCACCTCTGGTATCGATCTGACCCGTCGTCTGCATCAGAACCAGGTGTTCGGCCTGACGGTTCCACTGATCACCAAAGCCGATGGCACCAAGTTTGGTAAAACTGAGGGTGGCGCAATCTGGCTCGATCCGAAGAAAACCAGCCCGTATAAGTTCTACCAGTTCTGGATCAATACCGCAGATGCTGACGTCTACCGCTTCCTGAAATTCTTCACCTTTATGGACATTGAAGCCATCAATGCGCTGGAAGAAGAAGACAAAAACAGTGGTACAGCACCTCGTGCGCAGTATGTTCTGGCTGATGAAGTGACCAAACTGGTTCACGGTGAAGAAGGCCTGGCTGCGGCAAAACGCATTACCGCAAGCCTGTTTAACGGTACGCTGAGCGATTTAAGCGAAGCGGACTTCGAACAGCTGGCGCAGGATGGCGTGCCGATGGTTGAGATGGAAAAAGGCGCAGACCTGATGCAGGCGCTGGTGGATTCTGAGCTGCAACCGTCCCGCGGTCAGGCTCGTAAGACCATTGCCTCTAACGCCATTACCATCAACGGTGAAAAACAGACCGATCCTGAATACACCTTTGTTGACAGCGATCGTCTGTATGGCCGCTACTCGCTGTTGCGTCGCGGTAAGAAGAATTACTGTCTGGTGTGCTGGAAGTAATCAAAAGTATGCAGGGGCGTGGGAAACCACGCCCCTTTGTTTTTTCAGGGTTGTGGTAAGCAAAAAATGAAGAATATCCTCGCCATTCAGTCCCATGTTGTATTCGGACATGCTGGCAACAGCGCAGCGGAATTCCCGATGCGTCGCCTTGGTGCCAATGTCTGGCCGCTTAATACCGTTCAATTCTCTAACCATACCCAGTACGGGAAATGGACCGGCTGCGTGATGCCGCCTTCGCATCTCACGGAGATTGTGCAGGGCATCGCTGATATCGACCAGCTCAAACGCTGTGACGCGGTGTTGAGCGGTTATCTGGGCTCAGCAGAGCAGGGCGAACATATTCTTGGTATCGTGCGTCAGGTGAAGGCGGCGAACCCTGCGGCGAAATTCTTCTGCGATCCGGTAATGGGGCACCCTGAGAAGGGCTGCATCGTGGCGCCTGGCGTGGCTGAGTTTCACGTACGACACGCGCTCCCCGCGAGCGACATCATTGCACCAAACCTGATTGAGCTGGAGATCCTTTGCGAGCATCCTGTGAACAGCGTAGAAGAGGCTGTGAGCGCCTCTCGCGAGCTGATTGCGCAAGGACCTGAAATTGTACTGGTGAAGCACCTGGCCCGCGCAGGGCTGAGCCGTGACCGTTTTGAGATGCTACTGGTGACGAAAGACGAAGCCTGGCATATTAGCCGTCCACTGGTTGATTTTGGCGTGCGTCAGCCGGTTGGGGTTGGCGATGTGACCAGCGGCCTGCTGTTGGTGAAATTGCTGCAAGGCGCAACGCTTCGCGATGCCCTGGAGCATGTAACTGCCGCGGTGTATGAAATTATGACGGCGACGAAAAATATGCAGGAGTATGAGTTGCAGGTGGTTGCGGCACAGGATCGTATCGCGAAGCCGGAGCACTATTTCAGCGCAACGCAGCTTTAGACACCGCCCGGCGGCGCTACGCTTGCACGGGCCTACGGAATTTGTAGGCCGGGTAAGCGTCAGCGCCACCCGGCAACACAGGCCGTTCGGTTAATTCAAACCTTCCGCTTTTAGCGCCGCAGCGACCGCAGGGCGCGCCGCCATCCGCTCCATATACGATGCAATATGCTCTAACCCTTCCAGGTTCAGCTTAACCGCACGCGCCCAGCGCAGGACGGTAAACAGATAGGCATCTGCAATGGTGAAACGCGGGCCACAAATCCACTGATCGTCTTTCAGCGACTCATTAATGTACTGAAGTTTTTTCTCCAGCAGGGCACGCACGGTAGGTTTGTACTCTTCCGGTGTGTCCGGGCGGAACAGCGGCGTAAAGCCTTTGTGCAGCTCGGTCGCGATATAGTTCATCCACTCCAGCGTCTTATAACGAGAGATACTGCCGGTCGGTGCCAGCAGCTGGCGATCAGGGACGTTATCCGCCAGGAACTGCATAATGGCAACGCCTTCCGTCAGCAGTGTACCGTCATCCAGCAGCAGCGCCGGAACTTGTCCCTTCGGGTTAATAGCAAAGAAATCATCGCCGTTTTCCAGGCGTTTTTTCATCAGGTCAACGCCGTCCAGCGTGAAATCTTTGCCGCTCTCGCGCAGGGTAATATGGGAAGCAAGAGAGCAGGCGCCCGGTTTGTAGAACAGTTTCATCGGTAACTCCTTTTTGCTGAGGTTTCAGCTATGTTAGTGCGCGAACGAATAAAAAAAAGCCGCTAACACAAAGTTAACGGCTTCTGTTCAGTCGTTCCCCGATGACATTATGCTGTTGCGGTTTCGGTCGCTTTAGCAGTTTTGTCGTCGTCCTGAGTCATACGATTCAGTTTAGGCGCAGTCAGCAGCATCAGCACGGCGATAACTGCGGTGGCAATACCAATCTGCATGAAGACCGTACCGTAGACGTTCAGAGAAACCAGCGGATCGGTCACGTTCTCTGGAACGGCCATCAGGTTAGCAATCTTACCGGCGATAATCGCTGCACCGGCAGTGGTCAGGAACCAGCTACCCATGATGAAGCCCATCAGACGCTGTGGGACCAGCTGAGCAACCATCGCCAGACCCAGACCGGAGATCATCAGTTCACCAATAGACTGGAGAGCATAGCTCAGGATCAGCCAGTTAACGGAGACGATACCTGCATCGGTCGCAAATTTGGTACCCAGTGGCAGTACCAGGAACGCGCCAGAGCACAGCACCATACCAATCGCGAACTTGTGCGGCATTGGCAGACGGTCACCCATCTTGTTATAGATAGCGGCCAGAATCGGGCTACCAATCATGATCCAGAATGGGTTCAGGGCCTGATACTGCTCCGGCTCGAACGCGATACCCAGAATGGAGTGCTCAACGTTACGGATAGCGAAGAAGTTCAGAGAAGTTGGCATCTGGCTGTACAGCACGAAGAAGATAATCGCTTCCAGCATCAGGATGAACGCAACAATCATCTTACGGCGAGCAGCGCCCTGCATGGCGAACGCTTCTTTCGCGAAGATGCAGACGATACCCAGTGCAACCACGCCCAGCACAGCACGTGCCACGCCCTGGTTGTGCAGCAGCCAGGTGGCGATTGCCGCGAGGATCACAACACCCACGATGGTTGCCAGCAGCTTGCCCACATGCACAGGTTCGAAGTCTGGTTTTGAACCGTAGTCTTTAACCCACTTCTTGCAGAAGGCGAAGTTAACAACGGTGATCAGCATCCCGACAACAGACAGGGAGAACGCAACGCTCCAGCCGAATTTCGCGGCCAGCCATGGCGTTGCCAGCATAGAGAAGAAGGAACCGATGTTCACGGACATGTAGTACATGGTGAATGCACCGTCCAGACGCGGGTCATCTTTGTTGTAGCAGGTAGAGAGCAGGGAAGACGGGTTCGCTTTGAACAAACCGTTACCTACTGCGATGGTCGCCATACCCATGTAGACCACAGCCGCATCGTGACCGGACCATGCAACCAGTGCATAACCTACTGCCAGGACGATTGCGCCCAGCATGATGACACGTTTGGTACCCAGAACTTTATCACCCAGCCAGCCGCCGATAGCGACCAGACCGTACACCAGAGCACTGAATGAAGAGAACAGCGTGATGGAATCCGCTTCGGACATACCCAGTTGCTTAACCAGGTAAACCGCCATGATCCCTTGCAGGCCGTAGTAACCAAAACGCTCCCATAACTCGATAGAGAAGATGAGATAGAACGCTTTAGGTTGTTTGAAAGCGTTAAGACTTATGCTCTCATCTGTTGGTTTATTGTTTGCAGTAGACACATATACCTCTTTTTTTACATCCCATATTAACGGGGGTGTTCATAGCGTGATGGCCGTAGTCCATCCGCCTTATAGTTATATTGGGAGGGGAAACGGCGGGTAATGTTCACTATCCTGACCTATCTGGCAATACGTTTGTAATAATCTGTTACATATAACTGATGCGGCATAATACTCGGTTCATTCAAATGTTATTCAGCGTTAAATTTCATTGGTTAAGGATTGTTGGTTTTTTTCACTGCCACAAACCCCAAAAAGACCGTATTTGGCAATATGTTCTGCTATTTGACCTTACTGGCAGTGATATAGCCCATATTCTGAAAAATGACTGGTCTTATCTGCGGTAAAGGATCGGTTAAATATTGTCTGGCAAAGGGTTTACACAGCTTTTCACAACAAAAAACCAACATGGAGTTATCAGAGTGATCTCGATCACAGATGTATAGAAATTTTTGGTGATGAAAAAACAATTAACCTGTTTGAGTGTTAAATGACCGAACAATCGACAGGGTTAAGGATGGCTAATGCGGACAATAAGTGGCCGAAAGGAAGGTTCACAGTAAGGCCTTCCTTTCATAACGATTTGATATGAGGTCAGAAAGAGAAAAAGGGGTCAGGGATACACTTTTTCTTTAAATTCGCAGAGGTCTTCAATGATGCAGGAGCCGCAGCGCGGTTTGCGCGCAATACAGGTATAACGTCCGTGAAGGATAAGCCAGTGGTGGCAATCAACCTTAAATTCGGCGGGAACCACTTTGAGCAGTTTCTCTTCAACCTGCTCGACATTTTTACCGGGGGCGAAGTTGGTGCGGTTAGAAACACGGAAGATATGGGTATCGACAGCAATCGTTGGCCAGCCAAATGCCGTGTTAAGCACAACGTTCGCAGTTTTCCGGCCTACACCGGGTAACGCCTCGAGCGCCGCGCGATCTTCTGGCACCTCGCCACCGTGTTGTTCAAGCAAAATTCGGCAGGTCTTAATGACGTTCTCGGCCTTGCTGTTGAACAAACCGATAGTCTTGATATAGGACTTAACACCTTCTACACCGAGCTCCAGCATCGCCTGCGGCGTGTTGGCGACCGGGTAGAGCAGGGCAGTGGCTTTATTGACGCTCACGTCCGTAGCCTGTGCTGAGAGCAGCACGGCAATCAGCAGCTCAAACGGCGAGTTAAAGTTCAGCTCTGTAGTCGGATGAGGGTTTTCATCCCGCAACCGCGTCAGGATCGCAATGCGTTTCTCTTTGTTCATGAGGCTTTCTCGGGTATCCCTTCCTGCACGCTGCGCTCAGCGGCGCGGCGTTTACGTTTCTCATCAATGAGATATTTTATCGCCAGCATCATGCCAAGGCCAATAAATGCGCCAGGCGGCAGCATGGCCAACAGGAACGGTGTATCCGTATGGAACACCTCGATGCGCAATGCTTTTGCCCAGCCACCCAGCAGGGCATCTGCGCCGTCAAACAGCGTGCCGTTCCCCAGAATTTCGCGGATGGAACCGAGGACAAACATGGCGCAGGTTGCGCCCATACCGATGGAAAAACCATCCAGCGCAGACATCGCAGGGCTGTTTTTCACCGCGAAGGCTTCAGCACGCCCAACCACAATACAGTTGGTTACGATAAGCGGAATGAAGATCCCGAGCGACTGGTACAGACCAAACGCGTAGGCGTTAATCAGCATCTGCACGATACTCACCACCGAGGCGATGATCATCACGTAAATCGGAATGCGGATTTCCGATGGTGTCCAGCGGCGAAGTGCAGAGATGGACAGGTTGGTCAGGGTAAGCACCAGCGTTGTCGCAAGGCCCAGCCCGAGTGCGTTGGTTGCGGTCGATGTAACCGCCAGCAGCGGACACATCCCCAGTAATTGCACCAGTGCAGAGTTGTTCTTCCACAGCCCCTGGACAATAACCTCTTTAACCTGGCTCATGATTACTCCTCACAGGCCGGAAGATTGTTGATCTGCGCGGGCAGCGTTTCGGCATACAGCCCGGCACGTTTTACGGCGTTGACCACCGCACGTGGGGTGATGGTGGCGCCGGTAAACTGGTCGAATTCACCGCCATCTTTCTTCACCGCAAAGGCGGTATCATCTTCACCATGGATCACTTTGCCTGCGAAATGTAAAATCCAGTTGCTTAAGCGCAGCTCAATTTTGTCACCAAGACCCGGTGTTTCGTGGTGCTGAGTCACACGCGTACCCAGCACTGTACCGGAAAAATCAGTGCCGACCAGCAGCTGTATTGCCCCTGAGTAACCGTCTGGCGCGGTGGCTTCCATCACGGCACCGACGGCTTTATCCCCTTTACGGGCAATAAAAATTCGGTGCGGGCCTTTCCCTAACGGAGCAGCCTGAACGACAAAACAGCTTTTTTGCAGGTCATTGTCGTAGAAATCCGCCGGGATAACCTGGTCGAACAGGGCCTTCTGTTGCTTCGTCGCCTGTTCTTCAATGGTCGTTTTGGTCATCGCATTCACCAGCGCCGTCAGCCCGGTCAGCACCGCAGCGAAGATGGCCAGCGTGACGCCGTGTTTTTGCATCGTTTTCAGCATAGCAGGCTCCTAGCGGTGGCCGTACACGCGGGGACGCGTGTAGTAGTCGATAAGCGGAACGGTGATGTTGGCGAGCAGTACAGCAAACGCCACGCCATCAGGATAGCCGCCAAAGCTGCGGATAAGCCACACCAGCAACCCCGCCAGAGCGCCGAAGATCAAACGGCCACGGTTGGTGGTCGATGCGGTCACCGGGTCGGTCAAAATAAAGAATGCGCCCAGCATGGTCGCACCCGAGAGCAGGTGCATCTGCGGGCTGGCCAGGGATTCAGGAGAAAACACCCAGCCCAGGGTCGAGCAGACGGCGAGCGTCACCAGGAAACTGACCGGAATATGCCAGCGAATCGCCTTCTGCCACAGCAGGAACACGCCACCCAGCAGATATGCCAGATTCACCCATTGCCAGCCTGCACCGGCGAGTACGCCGCTGTAGATGGCCGATTTCATGATCTGCTCAACGCTATGCCCGGCATGAAGTGAGGTTTTAAACGTATCAAGTGGGGTCGCCTGGCTGATGCCATCCACACCCAAGCGCAGCGCGTTCATATCCGCACCCATCGCCGTGTGGCCGGTAAAAATAACGTGGAGCGCATCCATAAAGCCAGGCACGGTGGCAGCAATTTCATGCGGTGGCAGCCAGCTGGTCATCTGCACCGGGAAAGAGATAAGCAACACCACATAGCCGATCATCGCCGGGTTAAACGGGTTATGCCCCAGACCGCCATAAAGCTGTTTTGCGATAATGACGGCAAATACGGTGCCCAGCACCACCATCCACCACGGAGCGAAAGGCGGGATACTGATGGCCAGCAGCAGGCCAGTCAAAAGCGCGGAGTTGTCGCTGAGGATGCGGGTAACATCCATCTTACGTAGCGTCAGCACAAGTGCTTCAGCTGCAAAAGCGGTAGCACAACCCAGGACTAACTGGAAAAGGGTTCCCCAGCCGAAAAACCAAAACTGCACGGCGATGCCCGGCAGGGCCGCCAGGCAGACCAGCATCATAATGCGCGAAGTCTGGCGCTGGTTATGGGTGTAAGGGGAACTTGCGATTCTGAAAACCATTTAATCCTCGTTAACTGCTTGCTGCGCGGCTTTCTTTGCCTGAACGCGCGCAATCGCTGCTGCGACTGCGGCTTTGCGTGGATCGTCGTTTGCGGCCAGAGGCTGCTCTTCCTGCTGTGCCGCTTTACGGGCTTTGGCCCGGGCAATAGCGGCTTCAACTGCGGCTTTGCGTGGATCAACCGGTGCTTCTGGTGCCACTACAGCGTCCTGTTGTTCAGCTTTGCGCGCTTTGGCACGGGCAATGGCGGCTTCAACAGCGGCTTTTCGCGGGTCAACGGGCGCTTCTGGCACCGCCACAACGTCCTGTTGTACTGCTTTGCGTGCTTTTGCCCGGGCAATGGCTGCTTCGACGGCCGCTTTGCGTGGGTCAACTGCTGTTTCCGGCTGTGCGTTTTGCGCTTTTTCCGCCTGACGAGCACGGGCTTCTGCCTTGCGTGCTTCACGCACGGCAATCGCTTCACTGTTATCCGGTTTTGCTCCCGCCGGGATCACCACCGGCTGGGCAGCCGAGGCTTTTTTCTCACGAACGCGCGCCAGAGCGGCATTGATCGCATCCTGATCTTTCTCAGCGGGTTGCACGGCCGCTTGTTTATGGCGCTCCTGGCGAGCCGCTTTCTCACGCTCAAGACGTGCCTGACGTGCTTCAAAACGGGCTTTTGCTTCGGCGGCACGTTTCTCTTCCATCGAGATGGCGTAAATTTCGGCCTTCTCCTGGCGGAAATACTGTACCAATGGGATATTGCTCGGGCACACCCAGGCACAGGCGCCACATTCTATGCAGTCGGCAAGATTGTGTGCTGTGGCTTTATCGTGCAGCTGGCCTTTGCTGTACCAGTACAGCTGCTGGGGAAGAAGATCTGCCGGGCAGGCGTCAGCACAGGCGCTACAGCGAATACAGCCTTTTTCTTCCTGCTCTTCACCCATCTCTGTGGCAGAAGGGGCGAGCAGGCAGTTAGTAATTTTAACGACCGGGACATCCAGCCACGGCAGAGTAAAGCCCATCAGCGGGCCGCCCATAATCACCATCTGTTCACTGCCGCAACAAAAAACGGCCTGTTCCAGCAGGTGACGCACCGGTGTCCCTAAACGCGCCCAGACGTTCCCCGGGCGAGAAACCGATTCACCGGTCAGGGTGACAACACGTTCGGTCAGCGGCTCGCCGTCAACAACCGCACGTTTTACCGCATAGGCGGTGCCCACGTTTTGCATCAGCACGCCAATATCGGACGAACGCCCGCCGTGCGGAACCTGTTTGCCGGTCAAAATTTGCGTCAGCTGCTTTGCGCCACCGGAAGGGTACTTGGTTGGGATAACGCGCAAACCAATGTCGTGGCTGCCTGCCAGCACCGCACGCAGCATGGAAATCGCCTGCGGTTTGTTATCTTCTATGCCGATCAGCACTTCGCGTGGTTGCAGAATGTGCGCGAGGATACGAATACCTTCCACGACCTGTGCCGCGCAATCCTGCATCAGACGGTCATCCGCGGTAATATAAGGTTCGCATTCCGCAGCGTTGATAATTAAGGTCTGGATTTTGTCGCCACCGCCACGCAGTTTGCTTCCCGTCGGGAAGCCTGCGCCGCCAAGACCGGCCACGCCAAACTGATGAATACGTTCAATGAGCGCGTCGCGGCTATGGGCAGTGTAGTCGCTCCAGCCATCGCGATCGATCCAGCGGTCTTCGCCGTCAGCGTCAATAATGACACTCAGCTCAGAGAGTGCAGAAGGATGCGCAACGGTGTGCGGTGCAATCGACACCACTTTACCGGACGTCGGCGCGTGAACAGGCAGCATACGTCCGCGACCAAAGGTCAGCGGCTGGCCACGCAGCACGATATCGCCTTCTTTCACACACAGCTCACCCTCAGCGCCAATATGCTGTTTTAGTGGCATAACGTAGCGGGTCGCCAGCGGAATTTGACGCAGCGGGGTGCCGTTAGACTGGGTTTTCATTTCTGGCGGATGAATGCCGCCATCAAAGTCCCAAATCTTCTCTTTTCTGAAAGCAGAAAATAACTTAAGCATGTTGTTCCACAGGAATGATGCGAACCGGAATGGTCTGAAGATCCCACTTCCAGCTATCGGTAGTCGTTTCGACCGGACGTAACTCGATACATTGCGTCGGGCAAGGCGCGACGCAGAGGTTACAGCCGGTGCACAAATCCGCCACAACGGTGTGCATAGCGCGGGTTGCGCCGACAATGGCGTCGACAGGACACGCCTGAATACATTTGGTGCAGCCAATACAGTTTGCTTCGTCGATAACAGCCAATACGCGAGCGGGCTCCTGCACATCTGCATCGCCATCAGCAGGCTGCGGATCAACGTTAAGCAGCGCGGCGATTTTCAGCATTACCGCTTCGCCACCTGGCGCACAACGGTTGATTTTCTCACCCTGCACACCAACAGCCTCTGCATAAGGGCGGCAGCCAGGATAGCCGCACTGCCCACACTGACTTTGCGGCAGAAGCTCATCAATTTTTTCAACAACCGGATCGTCCTCAACCGCAAAGCGGCGGGAGGCATAACCCAGAATGACGCCAAACACTAATCCCAGCACGCTGATAGATGCGATGGCAATCCAGATAGCATTCATTACAACTTCACCAGACCACTAAAGCCCATAAAGGCCAGAGACATTAAACCTGCGGTAACCAGCGCAATGGCATTTCCGCGAAACGGCGCAGGGATATCCGCTGCCGCCAGGCGCTCACGAATAGAGGCAAACAGCACCATGACCAGAGAGAAACCGACTGCTGCGGAGAAACCATACAGTGCCGATTGCATGAAATTATGCCCGAGGTTGATGTTCAGCAATGCCACGCCCAGTACGGCGCAGTTGGTGGTAATGAGCGGCAGGAAGATGCCCAGCAGGCGATAAAGCGCCGGGCTGGTCTTACGCACCACCATTTCGGTAAATTGCACCACCACCGCGATAACCAGGATAAAGGCCAGCGTACGCAGATAGGTTAAACCCAGCGGGATGAGTATCCAGGTATCAATCCACCAGGCGCAAATAGACGCCAGCGTCATGACGAAGGTTGTCGCCAGCCCCATGCCCATTGCTGTTTCCAGTTTTTTGGACACACCCATAAACGGGCATAGGCCAAGGAACTTCACCAGTACGAAGTTGTTAACCAGCACAGTTCCGACAAAGAGCAGTAAGTAATCGGTCATTATTCAGCCTGAAATAAAAAAGCCGCCTATTATCTGATAAACCAGAACAGGCGACAACAGGATAACTGTAAGGTTATTACGGGTTCACAAAGGTTTTTTTCACGCGCGACGAGCGTTTGAAATAAGGGACCAACAGTGATGCCGCCAGCAGCGGAAAGAGCAGCTGACGAACGGCCAGTGCATCAGATACGGGCGAGAAAGCAAAGGCTTTCACCGCCAGCAGCACAGAGATAAGCAGCCAGATAATGTAGTGTTTAGGCACACTTTGACGGCGCTTAAAAAAGGCGATGGTCAGCCATAGCGTGTAATACCACATGGCTATCGCAAAGACGAAAGACGCAAACCACAGCGCAATTTTGCCTGCACTCTGGGACATCAGGGTCTGGATCGCATGAGGGGTAATCAGTGCGGTGGTATAGAGCAGAAGCGCCAGAGATGCGCTTAATAATGCAACCAGCAGCCATGCCAGCGGGGCGATTAACCAGCCTCCGATTTTTTCTCCAGGCGATGCGGTCATGTTCTCTCCCATAAGTCTGCGCGAAACGTTATATAGCCAATTTGCAGGGCGCAGAGTATATAACATTTCGCGCGGATGGCTACTTTCTTATAGTACGTAACGCCATACAGACTTAGGGACTTCGCCAACATTGAACAACCGGCCACCAGAGACGAGCTCTGCACGGCGGTGATCGGCTGCGCGATACATATTGATGATTTCCTGATTATCCGACAGCGTGTAGTTCAGATGGTCAAACAGTTTTTCCAGGCTCTCAAGCGAATTGATCTTGCGAAATTTTAATAAATAGTCCTGAACTGTCATATTAATGAGTTTCCATATAAAAGTGAGTAATACCAGTGAAGGTAATTCGTTCGAATAATAAACGGATTAATAAAGACGTAAACAGCCCACTCAGGTAATGCGACTAAATTAGGAGTTTTCTTTGCTGAATGATTCAGGCATCAGACGATGCCTGGATGAGAAGGTTAACCCTCTTCAACACGGCTGGCAATATGAAACTGACATAATATGTCACTCTTTATTACCGCATTGAGGTTATTTCGGTTGTGCGACTGTGACAGGCTCCGGCGGCTGGTAGTTATCGATATGGCTGGCAACACCCAGCAGCACAACCGAAACTCCAAGGACAATCCATCCCGCTAATTCAATGATTCGATTAATTATTGACGTCATGATTCGTGTTTGTAATTTATCCATAAATACAGATTGCAAATGTTACAGCGCAACATTCGCCACGGCAAGCGCTTTGGGAACGGTTTCCCTAAAGAAAATCAGCAGGTTAAATCTATGTAACAAAAATAACCGGCACAGGATGCTATTTTAAGTCATATCGCACATTATTAATCTGTTCAGACATCAGAATTGCCAGTGTGAAATAAGAACATCATCTGCGAGGGTAACTATATGAATGACAACATCCGTGTCGGGCTTATTGGTTATGGGTACGCGAGTAAAACATTTCACGCCCCTCTGATTGCCGGGACTTCAGGAATGGAACTGGCCGCGATTTCAAGCAGTGATGCGGTAAAAGTCCATGCCGACTGGCCGACGGTTCCTGTTGTTTCTGAGCCAAAGCATCTGTTTAACAATCCTGATCTTGATTTGATTGTGATCCCCACGCCAAACGATACCCACTTCCCGCTGGCAAAAGCCGCGATAGAAGCGGGTAAACATGTGGTGGTGGATAAACCCTTCACCGTGACGTTGTCACAAGCGAGAGAGCTGGATGCGCAGGCAAAAAGTGCGGGCCGGTTGCTGTCGGTATTTCATAACCGCCGCTGGGACAGTGATTTTTTAACCGTTAAATCGCTGATAAATGAAGGCGTGCTCGGCGAAATTGCGTATTTCGAGTCTCACTTTGACCGGTTTCGTCCTCAGGTGCGTGACCGCTGGCGCGAGCAGGCTGGGCCCGGCAGTGGTATCTGGTATGACTTAGGGCCGCATTTGCTCGATCAGGCAGTGAACCTGTTTGGTTTGCCAGTAAGTCTGACCGTTGACCTGGCCCAGCTAAGGCCGGGAGCACAGACAACAGACTACTTTCACGCGATACTAAGTTATCCGCAACGGCGCATTGTCCTGCACGCCACCATGCTTGCGGCAGCAGAATCTGCACGGTATATCATCCATGGCACGCGCGGCAGCTACGTGAAGTTTGGCCTTGATCCGCAAGAAGATCGTCTCAAAAATGGCGAGCGTTTGCCGCAGGAAGACTGGGGTTATGATATGCGCGATGGCGTGTTCACGCGTTTCGAAGGAGAGGAGCAGGTTCAGGAAACCTTACTGACGATGCCCGGCAACTACCCCGCTTATTATGCGGGGATCCGCGATGCGCTAAATGGGACGGGGGAAAATCCGGTTCCGGCAAGCCAGGCCATTCAGATTATGGAACTGATTGAGTTGGGGATGGAATCTGCCAAACATCGCGCAACGCTTTGTCTGGCATAAATGTTAAGGGCCGGGTGGTAAACATATCGCCACCCGGCAAATGGCTTAACCGCGGGCCACTTTATCTTTAAGCGCCTGTTTCTCCGCAGGCGTTAAGAAGGCAATTTCCAGCCCGTTAATCTGTGCCTGGCGGATCTGTTCGCGGCTCAGACCTGCCTGCGGTGCCGCAACGGTATACTCGTGAATAATATCGACACCCTGTACCGCCGGATCATCAGTGTTCAGCGATGCCAGTACGCCATGCTCCAGGAAGGTTTTCAGCGGATGCTGCGCAAGTGTTGGCACGGTACTGGTCTGGATGTTGGACGTCAGGCAGGATTCGATCCCGATGCGCTGTTCTGCAAGGAAATCCATCAGGGCGCGATCTTCAACAGCTTTTACACCGTGACCAATACGCTCAGCGCCCAGCTCACGGATAGCCTGCCAGATGCTTTCCGGGCCTGCTGCTTCGCCAGCATGAACGGTGATATGCCAGCCGGCATCACGTGCGCGGTTGAAGTGGGAAAGGAACAGGCTGCCAGGGAAGCCAAGTTCATCGCCCGCCAGGTCAATGGCCGTTATCTGATCCCGGTGCGCGAGCAGCGCTTCCAGCTCCTGCAAGCAGGCCGCTTCACCGAACGTGCGGCTCATAATACCAATCAGGCGGGCCTGTACATCGAAGGCCTTGCAGCCATCACGCACACCTGCAATCACCGCTTCAACCACACCAGCCACTGGCAGGTTGTGGGTCATCGCCATGTAGCCTGGTGAAAAACGCAGTTCGACGTAGTGCAGGCCGTTACGCGCGGCATCTTCAATATTCTCGAAAGCAACACGGCGGCAGACATCGAGGGAGGCCAGCATCTTCACGCCCCAGTCGAGCTTGCTCAGGAAGCTGACCAGATCCGGTTCATTCGACGTGACCTGAACGTGTGGGATCAAGGTTTCAAGTGTTTGAGCAGGAAGAGTTAAATTGAACTGGCGGCCAAGATCGAGAATGGTTTGGGCACGAATGTTACCGTCAAGGTGACGATGAATATCAGTTAAAGGAAGGCTTGTATCAATCATGGTCGCACTCTTTTCTGGTTAAAGTGCGCCATATTATAAAAACAAAACGGGGTAAAAAGCTATTTGCGCAAGGTAATATTCCGTTGCGCAAGTCAATTAGAGGAGTGCGCTAATCCCGGCAATAAGCCGCTGAACCCCTTGCTCAAGCTTGCTGCGCGGGCAGCCCGCGTTAATGCGGACAAAACCGTTACCCTCTTCACCGTAGGTATATCCCGGCATAATGGCGACTTTTTGCTGCTCAATCAGGACTTTTTGTAGCGCTTTGTCATCAATGTCCAGAGGGCTTAAGTCTATCCAGGCAAGATACGTCGCCTGAGGGGGCTGCCAGTTCAGATTCGGAAAAGCGCTGTTCAATTCACGCGCAACGTAGTGCAGATTCTCTTCCAGATAACGGCGTAACGCATCCAGCCAGGGGGCACCTTGCTCATAAGCTGCAATGTGCGCCGTCAGCGCCAGCACGGAAGGGGAAGAGAGCCCATCGCGGCCTTTCAGCGCACTCAGGTAGGCATTGCGGCTTTCATCATCGCCAATCAAACCGTATGCTCCGGTAAGTGCCGGAATGTTAAAGCTCTTGGAGCCCGAGGTCAGCAGGGCCCATTTTCCGCGCGCAACTTCATTCCACGGGGTATGGTGGTGCTCACCCCACACCATATCCATATGGATTTCATCGCTGATGACCGCTACGTTATATCGCGCGCAAAGTTCCGCCATCCGGTGCAGCTCTTCCCGTGTCCATACTTTACCCGTTGGGTTCTGCGGGCTGCACAGCAGCAGGATTTTGTTTTCCGGCCTGGCGAGCGCGGCTTCCAGTGCCGCCATATTGCCCAGCCAGCCAGCAGCATTTTTTTCCATCGCCACGGGCACAACAGTGCGCTGATTGCCGTTGATGGCATTGTAAAAGGCGTCATAGGCTGGGGTATGTACCACAACGCCGTCACCTGCGTCTGACCAGATACGAATCAGCTCCGACACCATATAAATGACCGATGGGCCATAAACAATAGACGCTGTATCAATGCGGCTGTTAAAGCGATGCTGGAACCAGTGTGCCACGGCGGCAAGAAACTCATCGTTTTTCCAGCGGCTGTAGCCGAATACACCGTGGCTGATGCGTTGATGTAATGCCTCGGTAATACAGGGGGCGGTGGCAAAATCCATATCCGAAATGGTAAACGGCAGCAGGTCGGCGGCGCCGAAACGATCGGCAACATAATCCCACTGGGTGCACCAGGTGCCGTGTCTGTCTACAACGGTAGAAAAATCAAACATCACATTGGTCCTTAAAGTAAAACCCCCTCACGAAGAGGGGGCGAGGCATCAGGCTTCTACTGTTCGCATCAGGGTAGCCAGCTCATCTTTGACTGACTGTACCTGCGGGCCGATGACAACCTGCAAATTATGCTGATTCAACTGCACCACACCGATGGCGCGATTTGCCTTCAGGGCATTGGTGTCGACCTTCGACATATCGTTAACCGACAAACGCAGGCGCGTAATGCAATTATCCAGTGAGGTTATGTTATCCGTCCCACCAAGCGCCGCCAGAATTGCAGGGGTGTTATAGCCGGATTTACCCACTGTCCCGGCAACGGCTTGTTCAACGCCGCTAGCGGTATCAGTATCGCGACCCGGGGTTTTCAGGTTAAAGCGGGTGATAGCAAAGCGGAAGATCCCGTAGTACACCGCGAACCAGATAGCCGCCACAACCGGCACCAGATACCATTTGGTCGACAGGCCGTGCAGGATGCCGAACACCACAAAGTCAATCACGTTGCCGTCGGTGTTACCGATAGTCACGCCCAGCACCGCCATGACGGTAAAGCCCAGACCGGTCAACACCGCGTGAATGAGGTACAGCACCGGGGCAACAAACAGGAACAGGAATTCGATAGGCTCGGTTGTGCCGCCTACAACGCAGGCAATTACGCCAGAAATCAGCAGGCCTTTAATTTTATGGCGATTTTCAGGGCGTGCACAGTGGTACATCGCCAGCGCAGCACCTGGCAGGCCGCCGAGGAACGCAGGCATTTTACCCTGCGACAGGAAGCGGGTTGCGCTCTCAGAGAAGCCGTGAGTGGTCGGGCAGCTCAGCTGTGCCTGGAAGATGGTCAGCGCACCACTGACATCGTGACCACACACGTCCATGGTACCTCCCGCTTCGGTAAAGCGGATCAGCGCCACGAGGATATGTTGCAGACCAAATGGCAGCAGCAGACGTTCGCCCGTACCAAAGATCATCGGGCCAAAATCACCGGCACCGTTAATAATGCGCCCGATTCCGTTAATGCCCAGCGCAAAGACTGGCCAAATGAGAGGAATGATCAGACCAAACAGGCCCATGACCACCAGGGTGACGATCGGGACAAAACGTGTGCCACCGAAGAACGCCAGCGCATCCGGCAGGCGGATATTGTGGAAGCGTTCGTGCAGCATCCAGATAATAACGCCCGCGATCACTGCACCCAAAATACCGGTGTCAATAGACTGAATGCCAATGACGCTCTGAATGTTGTTCGCTTTCAGTACGGCGGCATCGGTTGTTGGCAGGATGCCTTTCGCCGTCAGCCAGAAGTTAACGGCAAGGTTCATCACCGCGTAGCCGACAAACCCGGCGAAAGCGGCAACGCCTTTGTTTTCGCGCGCCAGCCCGAGCGGGATAGCGATACAGAACATAACGGGCAGGAAACTAAATGCAAAGGAGCCGACCTTACTCATCCAGATGAAGATCGCCTGCAACACAGGGGCGCCGAGGAACGGGATCAGCGTAATAACATCGTTACTGCTCAGCGAGCTGCCGATCCCCAGCATGATCCCGCAGAAGGAGAGGAGTGCCACGGGCAACATAAAGGTTTTACCCAGTTGCTGGAAAAACTCCCACAGCGATATTTTTTGTGCTGCTTTCGTCGTCATAAAACGACTCCTTTATTGTTAAAATAGGTTTGCCTGCTTCAATGCTGCGAGAAGATAAAACGTTTTATCAAACTTTAGTGCGCGCTAAATCACATTCTCAGGCTTTCGCAGGGAGTATAAAGATAACGTATTGATAAAACGTTTTACCGATATCATTATCAGGGAGTCACGCCAACACATGGCTGTAGCGAAAAAAATCACCATCAACGATGTCGCCCTGGCGGCTGGCGTGTCTGTCAGTACCGTTTCGCTGGTTCTTAGCGGAAAAGGGCGCATCTCTTCCGCCACGGGTCAGCGAGTTAACGAGGCTGTTGAGCAGCTGGGTTTTGTGCGTAATCGCCAGGCATCGGCGTTGCGCGGCGGGCAAAGCGGTGTGATTGGGTTGATTGTGCGCGATCTGACCTCACCGTTTTACGCAGAACTGACCGCCGGGCTGACCGAAGCGCTGGAAGCGCAGGGACGGATGGTGTTTTTGCTGCACGGCGGGCGCGAGGCCGATCAGCTTCTACAGCGTCTGGATATGTTGCTGACGCAGGGCGTTGATGGCGTGATTATCGCCGGGGCGTCCGGTGTCGGCAGTGAACTGTGCGAGCTCGCCGCCGCAAAAGGCGTGCCGTTGGTGTTTGCATCGCGCGCCAGTTACCTGGACGAAGCGGATACGCTGCGTCCTGACAACATGCAGGCCGCACAAATGCTGACCGAACATCTTATCCGTCGTGGCCATCAGCGTATCGCCTGGCTGGGCGGGAAAAGTTCCTCCCTGACGCGGGCTGAACGGGTGGGGGGGTATTGCGCCACGCTGATTAAATACGGGCTGCCGTTCCACAGTGAGTGGGTGGTGGAGTGCGAATCCAGCCAGAAGAAAGCCGCCGAGGCGATAGGTTCGTTACTGCGCAGTAACCCAACAATTAGCGCCGTAATTTGCTACAACGACACCATCGCGATGGGGGCATGGTTTGGCCTTATGCGCGCGGGGCGTCAGAGCGGTGAAGGAGGCGTTGAAACGTTCTTTGGTCAGCAGGTAGCGTTAGGTGCTTTTGCTGATGTCAGCGAAAATGCGCTGGACGATCTACCCATTGTCTGGGCAACCACACCCGCACGCGAGATGGGACACACGCTGGCTGACCGGATCATGCAGCGAATCGAGAACACCGAGGTACAGGCCGGGCATCAGATTGTGACGGCACGGCTGGTACCGGTGAAGTAACTCTCAGCACATTGCCCGGCAATAAAAAACCCCTCTGCGAGGGGTTTTGATATTTATTGTTGAGGCACAGCCGGTGCTGCTGGTGCTGTCGGGTCGGCAGGTTCAGCCGGGTCCGGCATTCCCATCGCAGGCATTCCGAACATACCGACAAAATCTTCCAGTGGCATTTTGTCGCCGTTGAGCGTCACCTGGCCGTTTGCATATTGCAGGCTGGTTGAAATGGTGTTGTCTTCCAGTTTGGTGATGCGGAACATCTGCCCCATCGCCGCCAGGCCTTTCACCTGCTGGTTCGCCAGCTTACCGGCATCTTCATCACCATAACCTTCGAGCTTCGCGACCTGAGTCATCAGCTCGGTGGCCATATCCATCGGAATAGTCAGCTTGCTGTCGAGCGATTTCACGGTGCGGTCCACTTCCTGGGCCAGCGTCTGTGGCTCACCTGTGGCGGTAGAAGGATCTTTCAGGAACAGCGAGAGGTTAAAGCTTGTTTCACCTTTGCTGTTTTTCCAGCTCAGCGGTGCAACGGTAATAACCGGATCGCCTTTCAGCAGAATCGGCAGATTGTTGAACAGCACCGCCATCGCCTGCTGCTGATAAACTTCAGGGGTTTGCTTCAGTGCGGCATCCGTCAACAGCGCCTGGCTCTCTTTGCTGTATTTCTGGCTGAACTGGTGCCACGCGGCCCCATCAATATTGCCAATTTTCAGCGACAGTTTACCGGTGCCCAGATCCTGATTTTGTACCTTCAGGCTTTTCAGGTTGTAATCCAGTTGGGTATTGATGCTTTTACCGTCTTTGGATACATCTGATTTGCCGGTCAGATCCATTCCTTCCAGCACGCCCATCTCTTTACCTTCAACCGCGATGGCGAGCTTTTCCAGGCTGATCTTTTGGTCGCCAATACGCTCGTCAAAGCTGGTCATGCGGCTGTTGCCGTCGGCTTTCAGGTTATTGAATGTGAGCTGAACCTTCTGGTCGTACTCGTTAACGGCATTCACCAGGCCACTTTGTGCTTCACCGGTCAGGGTGAAGACGTTGCCGTCACGATCGGCGTCGAGCTGGAAATTGCCGCCGCTGAAAGCCACTTTCTCGTTACCGTTTTCGTAGTCCAGCGCTTTCAGCGCGATACTGGAACGGGTATCTCCGGCATAGCCAATGCGGGTATCTATCTCAAATGGCGAAGTATTTTTCGCAATATCGAATAGCGGCTTCGTGATGTCGTTATTCACCAGAACGGTTTTTACCGACGCCATCGATGGGATCAGATTAAAAGAGGCCAGCTGTGCCAGCGGGAAAGGGCCGTGGCTCACGACTTCGTCCAGTACCACGCTTTGACCAGGCTTCAGCCAGGCGGTTTCATTTCCTGCCACCGGCTTGACGACCAGCTGCATGTGGCTGGTAAACACGCCGCGCTGATAGTTTTGATAACTCAGCTCCACGCCAGCTTCTGGCGCGCTACGTTTGATTTCGCCATTGGCCTGCGTCACCATCTCAGCCAGACGGCCTTCCAGCTGTTTTCCTGTAAACCAGGATGCACCTGTCCAGACCACGCCTAATGCAACAATAACCCCAACCGCTACGACCGATTTTTTCATTGCGACTATCCCTAAAATGAAACCAGGCGGTAAAAACCGCCCGGTGATATAAAGTCTTCAACTAGCTTAGCAAGAGTTGTTAAAAAATTCAGTAAGTGCTTATAGCTTATTGAAAACACGCGCCAGTCGGCCAGTGCCGCTTACGCTAATCGGCGACTCACTGGCGGCGATAAAGGCGGATTCACCCGGCTTCAGCACCAGGCGCTGTGCGTCTTTATGCAGAACGGCTTCACCTTCCACACAGAACAGAATCGCGGCGCTCTCCTGGGCGATGGCGGTTTCAGCGTCGCTCAGGTCATGCAGAGAGAAGGCAAAATCGTCCACCGGGATCGGGAAGTCCAGCTCCGCACCTTGTTTCACCGGCTGCGTCAGCAGCGCTGAAGCGGGCTTGGCGACAAACTTCACGTTAGCAACCAGTTCCGGAATATCGATGTACTTCGGCGTCAGACCCGCGCGCAGCACGTTATCGGAGTTTGCCATCACTTCCAGCGCCACACCTTGCAGGTAGGCGTGCGGGGTTTCAGCAAACAAGAACATCGCTTCGCCTGGATTCAGCTTCACTACGTTCAGCAGCAGCGGGGAGAACAGGCCGCTGTCATCCGGGTAAAACTCTGCGATCACGCGAATGGTGTCCCACGGCTCGCCCTGCTGGCTATTCAGCGCGGCTTTCAGCACTGCGATCGCGTGCGCTTTTTCTTCTCCCTGCATGTTAAGCAGGCTGGCAAACAGCTGGCTCAACCCTGCTGCGTCCGGATTTTGCAGGAAGTGGGCGATGGCTTTATTCGCCCCCGCGACGGGTTGCAGCAGAGAAATAATCTCTGAGAACTCGCGGAATGCGTTCATTGCCAGGAATGGGGTCAATGCAAAGACCAGCTCAGGCTTGTGGTTAGGATCTTTGTAGTTACGCTCTGCGGCATCCAGTGGAATACCCGCGGCGTTCTCTTTCGCAAAGCCAATTTCAGAGGCTTTTTTATTCGGATGAACCTGAATAGAAAGCGGCTGGTCGGCACACAGCACTTTAAACAGGAATGGCAGTTCGCCAAAACGGCTGGCAACCTTACTGCCCAGCAGCGCCGCTTTATCGGCGTCGATCACGTCACGCAGGGAACGTGTCTGACCACTGGCGTTTTCAATTTTTGAGCTGCTCTTCGGGTGGGCGCCCATCCACAGCTCTGCCATCGGCAGGTTGTCGGGGTTCGCGATACCGTAGAGATCCGTTAACGCAGTTTTACTTCCCCAGGCGTAGTTTTGCACTGAGTTGATGAGTTTTTGCATTATCAAGCCCTGATTCAAAGGTGGAATTAACTCCGGGTATTAAAGCAATAAACCGTGTGGAAGTAACCTTCGGATGTAAAAAGTCGTACTAGTCTCAGTTTTTGTTAAAAAATTGTGTAGGATAGGCTAACTCGCTTTTAAGCGGGCAGCGGAACGCCTGCCCAAATAATCAGACCGAAGCAGTAAGTGAGAGAACAATGTCGAACAAACCCTTTCATTATCAAGATCCTTTTCCCCTCAGTAAGGATCAGACCGAATATTACCTGTTAACCCGCGATCATGTTTCTGTCTCTGAATTCGAAGGGCAGGAGATCCTTAAAGTGGATCCGCAGGCGCTGACCTTACTGGCGCAACACGCGTTTCATGATGCCTCCTTTATGCTCCGTCCGGCGCATCAGCAGCAGGTTGCCGATATCCTGAGCGACCCGCAGGCCAGCGAAAACGACAAGTACGTGGCACTGCAATTCCTGCGTAACTCCGATATCGCCGCCAAAGGTATTCTGCCGACCTGCCAGGACACCGGCACGGCCATTATCACCGGTAAAAAAGGCCAGCGTGTCTGGACCGGCGGTGGTGACGAAGCGGCGCTGGCGCACGGCGTGTATAACACCTATATCGAAGACAACCTGCGTTATTCGCAAAACGCGGCGCTGGATATGTACAAAGAGGTCAACACCGGCACTAACCTGCCTGCGCAGATCGATCTCTACAGCGTGGACGGTGATGAGTACAAATTCCTGTGCATCGCCAAAGGTGGCGGTTCTGCTAACAAAACCTACCTCTATCAGGAAACGAAAGCGCTGCTCTCGCCGGGCAAGCTGAAAAATTACCTGGTTGAGAAGATGCGTACCCTGGGTACTGCGGCATGTCCGCCGTATCACATTGCGTTTGTGATTGGCGGGACGTCTGCCGAAAGCACGCTGAAAACCGTTAAGCTCGCCTCAACCAAATACTACGATGGCCTGCCGACGGAAGGTAACGAACACGGCCAGGCGTTCCGCGATGTGCAGCTTGAGCAGGAACTGTTGCAGGAAGCGCAAAACCTGGGGCTGGGCGCACAGTTTGGCGGTAAATACTTCGCCCACGATATCCGCGTGATCCGCCTGCCGCGTCACGGTGCATCCTGTCCGGTAGGGATGGGGGTTTCCTGTTCTGCGGATCGCAACATTAAAGCGAAGATCAACCGCGACGGTATCTGGATCGAAAAACTGGAAAACAATCCGGGCAAATATATCCCGGAAGAACTGCGTAAAGCGGGCGAGGGTGAAGCGGTACACGTTGACCTGAACCGCCCGATGAGTGAGATCCTGGCGCAGCTTTCGCAGTATCCGGTTTCGACCCGTCTGTCGCTGAACGGCACCATTATTGTTGGACGCGACATCGCCCATGCGAAACTGAAAGAGCGTCTGGACAATGGCGAAGGTCTGCCGCAGTACATTAAAGATCACCCGATTTACTACGCAGGCCCGGCCAAAACACCTGAAGGTTATGCTTCCGGCTCGTTAGGCCCAACCACCGCAGGCCGCATGGATTCCTACGTTGACCAGTTACAGGCCAACGGCGGCAGCATGATTATGCTGGCGAAAGGTAACCGCAGCCAGCAGGTGACGGATGCCTGCCACAAACACGGCGGTTTCTACCTGGGCAGCATCGGTGGCCCGGCGGCGGTACTGGCGCAGGGCAGCATCAAGAGCCTGGAGTGCGTGGAGTACCCGGAACTGGGTATGGAAGCTATCTGGAAAATTGAAGTGGAAGATTTCCCGGCGTTCATTCTGGTGGATGACAAAGGCAATGACTTCTTCAAACAGATCCAGTCTTCCCAGTGTTCGGCCTGTGTGAAGTAGTCTGAAGAAAATGCCGGGTGGCGTTAGCGCCACCCGACACAAACAAAGAGCGCACAAAGCGCCATACAGTAATTCAGAAGCCATCAATACTTATCTCTTAAGCATGTGAGCAATCCCATCTTTGTTATCAAGGAGAAAGTAATGACAACGCATCGTCGCGAAACAGATTCTATGGGCGCGATTGACGTCCCGGCCGACAAGCTATGGGGCGCACAAACGCAGCGTTCGCTGGAGCATTTCCGCATCTCAACAGAGAAAATGCCCGTTTCGCTGATTCAGGCGCTGGCACTGACCAAACGCGCCGCAGCCAAAGTGAATCAGGACTTAGGGTTGCTGGCGGCAGAAAAAGCCTCGGCCATCATCAACGCAGCTGATGAGGTGCTGGCAGGCAAACACCCCGATGAATTCCCTCTTGCCATCTGGCAGACCGGCTCCGGCACGCAAAGCAACATGAACATGAACGAAGTGCTGGCAAACCGCGCAAGCGAACTGCTGGGCGGCGTGCGCGGCATGGAGCGTAAGGTTCACCCGAACGATGACGTGAACAAGAGCCAAAGTTCTAACGATGTCTTCCCGACGGCAATGCACGTGGCGGCAGTAATCGCCATACGCGAGCAACTTATCCCGCAGCTGAATGTGCTGAAAAAGACCCTCAACGAAAAATCGCAGGCGTTCAGTACGATCGTCAAAATTGGCCGTACACATCTTCAGGATGCCACGCCGCTGACGCTCGGCCAGGAGATCTCCGGCTGGGTCGCGATGCTGGAACATAATCTTAAGCACATTGATAACAGCCTGCCGCACCTGGCGGAGCTGGCGCTGGGTGGCACGGCGGTTGGCACCGGTTTGAATACGCATCCTGAGTATGCGGTGCGCGTGGCCAAAGAGCTGGCGGATATCACCGGACAGCCGTTTGTCACTGCGCCAAACAAGTTTGAGGCGCTCGCCACCTGCGATGCGCTGGTACATACCCACGGCGCGCTGAAAGGGCTGGCGGCCTCGTTAATGAAAATTGCCAACGACGTGCGCTGGCTGGCCTCTGGCCCGCGCTGCGGTATTGGCGAAATCAGTATCCCGGAGAATGAGCCGGGCAGTTCAATCATGCCAGGAAAAGTGAACCCGACCCAGTGCGAAGCCATGACCATGCTCTGCTGCCAGGTGCTGGGTAACGATGTGGCCGTGAATATGGGGGGCGCGTCCGGTAACTTTGAGCTGAACGTCTTCCGCCCGATGGTCATTCATAACGTACTGCAATCGGTTCGCCTGCTGGCAGATGGTATGGAAAGTTTCAACGAGCACTGTGCAGTGGGGATCGCGCCAAATCACGACCGTATCAGCCAGTTGCTGAATGAGTCGTTGATGCTGGTCACCGCGCTCAATACGCATATCGGTTACGACAAAGCGGCTGAAATTGCTAAAAAAGCCCATAAAGAAGGGCTGACGCTCAAGGCCTCGGCGCTGGCGCTCGGCTATCTGACAGAAGCCGAGTTCGACACCTGGGTGCGCCCGCAGGACATGGTCGGCAGCCTGAAATAATCACTCTGCCACATACAGGTGCAGCCGTGGAATGATCAGCTGTAGCGGCTGCGCCTGAGGCTTATAACGGTGCTGAACATTTTCGGCATCGTAATTCAGCAGTTCACCAATATCCGGCACCACCGCGCCCTGGTCGGCATCATAGAGTGCAATCAGCGGCGTCGGGCAGGCGTATTGCACCTGTTTTTGTTGCCCCGAATACCAGACGCGAGCGATAGGCTGCACTTTCACCGGGCGCTTTATCTTAAGTCGCGTATCCGCCGGTAAAGACGCAATGCTGTGATATTCCTGCTCCAGACGTTCAATCCACTGTTCCCGTGACCACGGGGCCACCGTGCGCGGGGCTTTCAGGCTTTTTTCAAGCTGGGCGAGGATCTCATTGCGGGTGAAGTTTTTGATGATGTGCTTGTTCGCCCAGCCAAACCGCAGCGTGGCGGGGTGGCGCAGGACTGTCAGGGCTCGGTAGGCATTCAGGGTAATCAGCCCCGGTAGCTGGCGGTGCACCCATTCAAAACGGGCAGCAGGGGCTAACCCCGACTCTTCGGTGACTATCTTCTCAAACGCCGCTTTCAGGGCATTGATATGCGCAATCTGGGTTTCCAGCGCTTCCCGCGTGGCGGTATCGGTTTGCAGGCAAATCACCCCAGGCAGACGGACGGCAGCCTTGCTGCTGCGGTTTTCTGACTGCTGCTGGATAAATAGGCGACGATAATGCAGCAGGGTGAGTTCCAGCGCAGCGTTGCCGATTTGCTGTTTCACCTCAATGGTGTCGAGCGGGTCGTGTTCAGCCCCTTTGCCGACCTCCGGCAGGGTAAACACACGCGCCGCCAGTAAGCGGCAGGTCTGCAAACGCTCTGTCAGGGTGAGTAAGCCGTGCTCCATTTCCCGAAATGAAGTGTTTAGCCGTTCAATGAGGTCGTAAGTTGCCATGATGTCCCTTCGTTAGTTACAACATACTTAATGATATAGCACAGCACGCCGGGTCAGGCCAGCGTGCGGTTAATGTCAGGCGGGGATGGGAAGGGTGATGTTGTGATAGACCGGCCAGCTAAAGCAGAACTGCGCGCCGCCCAGTTCGCTCTCGCCACAGTGAACCGTGCCGCCCATTGCCTGCGCGATAGAATAGACAATGGCCAGCCCCAGCCCACAGCCGCCTGTTGCACGGTCGCGGCTTGGATCAAGGCGCACAAACGGCTCGAAGACTTTTTCTCGCTCATCCGGGGCAATACCTGGCCCGTCGTCTTCAACGGACAAACTGGCCTGACTGCCCTGTAAATCTAAACGGATACGCAGCGTACTTTCGCTGTAACGCATGGCGTTATTCATCAGGTTATCGAGAACGCGCTCCATCAGGCGCATATCCAGAGCGCCGTAATCACCGGGCGTAACCGTAGTCAGCAGCGCCCGTTGCGGGTTAACGCTCTGCACGTCATCAATATGGGTTTGCAGCCAGACGGGCAGGTCAGGGGTGCTGAGGTTCAGTTCGTTTTGCGGGCGGTCAAGGCGTGCGTAAGTCAGCAACTCTTCAATCAGCGCTTCGAGCTGGCCAATATCGCGGTTGAGCGCCTGAGACTCCGCCTCGGTAAGATTCTCGCTCATTTCCAGCCGATAGCGCAGGCGCACCAGCGGGGTACGTAATTCGTGGGCGATGCCGTCGATCAGCTGTTTCTTACTGACTATCAACGCATTGATGTTATCAGCCATCTGGTTGAACGCGATGCCCAGACGATCGAAACTGGAACCGCTGTCAAAATGGATGCGCTCGGTCAGATGCCCTTCACCAAAGCGTTGCGCCGCAGATTCGAGTTTCAGCATGTCCTGCCAGTGGGGACGCATCCAGATAAAGACCGGGAAAGCCAGAGAAATGGCGATAAACGCCAGCAGCGCCATATCCAGCAACCGCATCTGATGCAGATAATAGAGATAGGGCACCGGCCCCACCGCCAGCACATAGTGGCTGCGGGGAATACGCTGGATAAAGGTGTATTTTTCGTCAAGCGCGACGATATCTCCGTCGCGCAGTCGCTGCATGGCAGGTGGATCTAATTCAAAATCCTTCATCGGCTCAATACGCAGATCAAACGACAGATTCAGATCCAGCTCTTTTAAGGTTTTCGCCCAGTCGTGTGGCGGGATTTCGCGTAATTCGCTGCGCATCAGATAGAGCGAGCTTTTCATCAAATCATCAAGCGACTGCCTGCCTGCACGCTCGGCGGTGAATTTATAGACCAGTCCGACCAGCATGGTCATCACCAGGAAACAGACAAACAGCAGAAGGTAAAACTGCACAAACAGTTTTTTCATTAAATCTCACCGAAAAATCAATACGTTAACTATCTGGTTTTTACCTTCAGGGGCACTGTGGGGGCATGTGTATATCCACCAGTGCGCTAATTCAGTGCCGGTATAGTTTCTCAACTATACCGGCTGACTCATTTTACCGTGACATCAATGCGAAAACACCCCAGCCGAAGTACTCCCGCGTCCAGGTGACATGACGTGTTGGCGACAACGTTAGCTCATTACGAACGTCGTTAGCAAAATCATCATCCGGATTTTCATCCAGCCACCTCCGCATCGTCATCCACTTTGCGGCCTCATACCGGTCCCAGCCTTCCTGATCGGCCAGCACCATTTCTACCACGTCATAACCGAGTTCCCCAAATGAGGCGACCAGCCCAGGAAGCGTGAGAAAATCAGTGATAGATGTTACACCACATGCTTGTACATCCGCTTCCGTCTTCGGAACCTTACGCCAGAAGGGTTCGCCAATAAGCATCATCCCCCCTGGTTTCAGGCTTTGTTGTAGCAGGGCTATTGTTCCAGTCACCCCGCCGGCGATCCAGGTAGCCCCCACACACGCCGCTATATCGCACTTTTCTTCCGAGACGAAACCCGCGGCATCGTTATGAATGAATTGTACGTGCTCAACTACGCCGAGTTCTTCGGCGCGTGTTATCGCCTGAGAGGTAAACAACGGGCTCATGTCTATGCCGGTTCCGGTAACACCATGGTCTCTTGCCCAGGTGCAAAGCATTTCACCAGAGCCACTGCCAAGATCGAGAATTCGTGTCCCTGATTTCATGCGTAAAACATGTCCCAATGTTGCGTACTTTTCAGCTGTGAAAGGGTTATGGATGCGGTGTTCTCTTTCACTAATGGTAAAGATACGTGGGATATCCATTGAGTCTTTCATCGTTTACTCCTAACGGTTGTCGACCTGGGCTCGTACGTTGCACAGTCCGGTGGCATTAATTCGATAGGGCTGACCCTTCACGGACTTAATGAGTTTCTTCGTTTTGAGTTTTTTAAATACGGCGAGAGAGCAGTCGGTAAGCAGTAAGCCTTCACGGCTATAGCATTCGACTTTAGTAATACGGCCTGAAGAATTGCGGACGTGAACGATGCGCCCACCTTTTGCGAGAACGTGTAGGGTACGCTGTTCCTGACGGGATAAATTCATACTGGAAAACCTTTATAATCATCATGAGCTAAACGTGCGAACACGAAGACGTGTTCACATTCATTTTCGGCGCATTGATAACCAGTCCGGCCATAATTGGTCGGAAAGCTGATTATCAGATGATTACATTCTCCAGCATCGAAGCCTCGGTAGATTTGCAGTGTTTAACGCGACGGATGATATCACCTATAGATGACATGGATATATTGGGGCGGTGTAAATGTGATCGATATCCGAATAAACCGGTAACAAATCCTGGGGTGAAAATAGGGGAGAAATATATGATGGGGAGGTTAAAAGAGGCGCTGAACTGGCTCCAGGTGCTTGATGCTGTCTAACTGCAAGTTTATACAACCTACTGTTTTTCATGTTAAAAAATTAGGTTGCAATATTGGGGGCACTAAAGCTGCGCAAACAGTTTTTTTACGATCCCGGATGACGAAGTTATCAGGTTTCCCAGGCGTGTGGGGCGAAAAGATAGCCCTTGTTACGCACGGTTTTAATACGGTATGGCTCAGTGGCGTTATCCAGCAGTTTCTTGCGCAGGCGCGAAATGGCTACGTCCACGCTGCGGTCCATGCCGTCGTAACTGACCCCGCGCAGGTTTTTCAGCAGAGCATCCCGGTCCATGATCTGCCCGGCGTGGGTTGCCAGTTCCCACAGCAGGTCAAAATCTGCCGTTGAGAGGGCAATCAGCTCACCGGATAACAGAACCTGGCGGTTAATCGGGTCAATGGATAACGTACCGAAACGCATTGCTTTATGCGGCGTAAGTGATGGCGCCGGCGCTTCACGTTCAACGCTTGCACGCTGGCGAAGGTGGAGCCGTAAACGCGCGAGGAGCACCGCCGGAGGCGTTGTTTTCAGAATATAGTCGTTAGCCCCCATTTCCAGCGACAAAATGTGGTTCATGTCGCTGTCCAGAGAGGTGAGAAGCACAATCGGGCCATCCCACTGAGCGCGCAGGTCGCGACACACCGTCATCCCATCTTTGCCAGGCAGCATAATATCCAGCAACACCAGATCGGGGTTTTCGCGGACTACAACCTCTTCAGCACGATCGCCACGAGGTTCGACGATGACGTCCATATCATGTTTACCCAGATAAGCGGCGATCAATTGCCCAACTTCGGGTTCATCTTCTACATAAACAATCTTATTCATACAGCGTCTGTTATCGCGAAAAAAGCCAACATACACCGCGCAACCTTAACCTTCCATTAATCTTTCAAAATTAACGTCAGTTCCGTTATTCTGGTTCACATTGTTATTTGATTGTTATAGGAAAAAGCATGGGGCTGGTGATTAAAGCGGCGTTGGGTGCGCTGGTGGTACTACTGATTGGCATTCTGGCGAAAACGAAGAACTATTACATCGCCGGGCTGATTCCGCTGTTCCCGACATTCGCGCTTATCGCACACTATATCGTTGCCTCTGAGCGGGGCATTGAAGCCCTGAGAACCACTATCGTCTTCGGCATGTGGTCGATAATCCCGTATTTTCTTTATCTGCTGTCGCTGTGGTATTTCACCGGGTTTCTGCGTTTACCGCTGGCGCTGGGCGGAGCCGTTGTCTGCTGGAGCCTCAGCGCCTGGGTGCTTATCTTTTTCTGGAGCCGTTTCCACTAACGCAGCGGACGGCCGCCATCCACCGCAAAGGTTCTGCCGGTCACGTAGCAGCTGGTCAGCAGGTAATCGATAAGATCGATCACCTCTTTCTCGCCGGGGGCGATTTTCATCAGCGACTTATTCAGCGCCTGTTGGCGGTACTCCGCGTCATCGCTTTCATTAAATAAAATCATCGCCGGGGCAATGGCATTGACCTTAACCTCTGGCGCCAGTTTGCGAGCAAAGGAGCGCGTCATGTTGTCCAGCGCCGCTTTGCTGGCCGCGTAGGCGATATGCTTGTCGCTGCCGCGCTCCACCACATAATCGGTGAAGTGGATGATATCGGCCGCAGCGTGCCCGTGCCCGCGCAGCAGGTCCAGCAGCGCGTGGTTAAGCAGGTAAGGGGCGTTAACGTGGATTTGCAACATGCCAGCGAGCGTATCGCTGAGCGACGTGCCGGGTTTTTCCGCAAGCCAGGCGCTGGCGTTATGGATAAGCGCCCGCAGCCCGCTGGTGGTGGATTTCACTTTTTCAGCAAAAGCGAGAATGCCTTCGTCGGTTGAAAAATCGGCCTGAATACAGACGGCACCGGCTTTGCGTAGCCCTTCAATGGAAGGGTATTCGTTGCGATAGCTGACGATCACCGGCTGGTGAAGGTTGAGAAAATGATGGGCGATGGCGAGGCCGATACGGCGGCCTCCGCCAGTAATCAGAATAGGGCGTTGCTGTGTATTTCCCATCGTAGTCTCCTTTCAGTTCAACAATGGGAAAGACGATGCTATCCCATTAACATCCACGTTGCTGGTAAGGCAGCAACCAGTAGTAATCCAATTAACGCCATTTCACGGCGCTTTAGCGCATTATCCAGCTGATGCGTGCGGCGGGCGTAGATAAACACCAGCAGACCCGGCGCATATAACACCACAGATAGTAGCAGGTGCATAGGCCCGGAAGCATACAATAACCATAGCCCGTAAATACAGGCACCTACGCCCACGGCATAGTGTGCCGGGCGGGTGGCGATTTTTAACAAATACGCACCCACCAGGAAATAGGGTACCAGAATCATTTCAGAGGCGATGGTCAGCAGGGTGTTATAGTCAGAACCTGTGAGCCAGATCAGCACCAGACAGACCTGCACGCTGATGTTGGTCAGCCACAGCGACGCCGACGGCGCATTGTTGTTATTCTGGCGCGCAAACAGACGCGGGAACGCTTTGTGCGTGGCGGCCAGGAATGGCACTTCGGCGGCCATGATAGTCCAGCTCAGGTAGGCACCGCACACGGAAACGATCAGTCCCGCCGCAATCACTACATCGCCCCAGGAACCCAGCATTTTAACCATAAGCCCGGCCATTGACGGGTTACGCATTTCGGCCAGTTCAGGACGTGCAATAACGCCGAGTGAGAGTAATGTCACCAGCAGATACACCCCCAACGCCGAAATAACCGCGAGCAGTGTAGCGCGGCCAACGTCGCGCTTATTGCGCGCACGCGCAGAAACCACCACCGCGCCTTCAACACCAATGAACACCCACAGGGTGATCAGCATGGTGTTTTTCACCTGTTCCCAGACCGGGACACCAAGCGCGATACCGGTGAAATCGAGTTTAAAGACATCCAGGCGGAACGCGATAAAGGCCAGCACGATAAACAGGCCGAGTGGCACCAGTTTGGCGAGTGTTGCCACCAGGTTGATGCTTGCTGCGGTTTGCACACCACGCAGCACCAGCCAGTGAACAAACCACAGCAGTACCGATGCACCCACAATAGATTGCCAGGTATTGCCGTCACCGAATAAACGCAGCTCTGGCGTGTCGGTAAAGAAGCTCAGGGCAGAGAAGACAATCACCAGATAAGAGACGTTGGCGATAACCGCGCACAGCCAGTAGCCCCACGCTGAACAGAAGCCAATCAGTTCACCGAAACCTTCCCGCGCATAGGTGAAAATCCCGCCGTCGAGGTCCGGGCGAATGCGGGTTAACAGCAGCATGGCAAAGGCCAGCAACAATATTCCGGCGCCGGTGATACCCCAGCCAATGAGTAACGCCGCAGGGCTTGCTACGGCCGCCATATTTTGCGGCAAACTGAATACACCCGCGCCCAGCATTGAGCTTAAAACGAGTGCAGTTAAAGCACTCAGGCCAAGTTTCTTTTCCATTGGCTTCCTGTTATGAAAGTTCTAAATCCAGAATAATTATTTCGCACAGGCGCATAAAAATGGTGGATCACACTAAGGCGCGGGATTTTACGGAGTGTCACGAAGTCATGCAATGACGTGGGGCGGAAATTCGAAAAAAAGTAACAAAAAAGGCGGCATTACGCCGCCCTTGTTCAACTGTTTGCTTACTTGTACAGGTCAGCGCTGATGGTGATGTTATTACCACGTTCCTGCCACTGGCGGGTGATGTGGTAGTACTTCGCCCCTTTCCTGGCAGCGCGCTTCGCTACCTGATAAGAGATTTCCGTCATGTTGCCGTAGTTGCCGCTAAACTTGATGCTGTCGAACGGTACCATCTGCGCAGCAGTGGCATTGTTCAGCTCTTCAATTTTAGTGCCGTCTGGCAGCGATACAGAGTAGCGACCACCCTTGGTGGATTGCGTTTCAAAGAAACGACCCACTTCAGCACTTGGTGCTGCGGAAGTCGCAACGCCTGGGATCTCCACTTTCTTCGCTTCTTCTCCACCTTTCGCGATAGCAGCGCGGCCCGCTTCGGAGTTGGCAGGAATGGCATCCGGGCTTTGCAGAACGCGTTTTTTCGCATCCTGCTTATAGATGAACGCGGTGATACGCTGGTTGCCGCCCTGGTTGGCATCAACCTGACGTACGATGTAGAACGCGTAAGCGTCTTTTGCTTTAGCCGCTTTGGTGATGGCGTCATTTACTTCAGGCTGGGTGCGATAGAAACCCTGCACGGTAACGGTGTCGTACGGTTCCAGTTCGATTGCCTGATCTTTTGGCAGTTCGACGATGCCGTTAATGACACGGTTTTTCGGTGCGTCAGCTTTTGGCGCATCGTCTTTATACAGCGCGATGGTTACGCGCTGGTTGCCGCTGTTACCGTAATCAGACTGGTCAACAACATAAAAGGACGCCGCACCGTTTTTGTCGGCAGCTTTTGTTGCGGCGGCGACGGCATCGCCAATGGAATTGTAACGACCCACAATGACCGTATGGTCAAAAGGTTTTAACGCTGCCGCTTGCTCCGGCGTTAACTCTGTCGCGGCATTCGCGGACAGGGCGGTCGCAGAAAGAAGTGCGGACGCCAGGAGTGTGTTCTTAAGCTTCATAAAAATAATCCTTCGCCTTGCGCAAACCATATACTGGTATTGTTGTTAATTTGAGACGGCCCCGATTATTGCATTTAAATCCCGTCGCTGTCTGCGCCATTTTTCACAGCCAGTGCGATGTGCTGGACCCTTTTCGATAACATTTAGTGATATGTTGAAAAAACACGCGTTTGACAAGCAAAACTGATAAAGCATATGACTTTTACAAGTTAATTTAATGTTAATAAGTTGATCTCCTATGGCGCTATATCATCTTTTTACCGCTTCGCTTGCGCTATTTATCGGTTCAGGCGGTGAATTTAAGGTAAATATGTCTGTCAGCGATGCGGATCACTTATTTTTCACAAATAAAGTAAGAAATAGTGTTTTCAGGCGGTGGATCACGGGCGCTATTTTCAGTAGGTTATAGAAAGTTTGTTACTGTTTTATTTTCCGGGGTTAATCATGTGTCGGCGCTAACAACTGGCTAAAGTTGATACAAACCACGGGTATTTATCGACAAACCATCATCAAAAACCGATGGAAGGGAAAACTATGCGTATTGGGGTACCAAAAGAACGGTTAGCCAATGAAACCCGCGTAGCGGCTACACCGAAAACGGTGGAGCAACTGCTTAAACTGGGTTTTACCGTCGCGGTTGAAAGCGGCGCGGGCAAACTGGCGAGTTTCGATGACGACGCCTTTATTCAGGCTGGCGCAGAAATAGTAGAAGGTGCAGACATCTGGCAGTCGCCGATCATTCTGAAGGTGAATGCGCCGGAAGAGAGCGAAATTCCACTGCTGAATCCGGGCACTACGCTTGTGAGCTTTATCTGGCCGGCACAAAACCCGGAACTGATGGAAAAGCTGGCGGCGCGCGGTGTGACCGTGATGGCGATGGATTCCGTGCCGCGTATTTCGCGTGCGCAGTCTCTGGATGCATTGAGCTCAATGGCGAACATCGCGGGCTATCGCGCCATCGTTGAGGCGGCTCACGAGTTTGGTCGCTTCTTTACCGGGCAAATTACGGCGGCAGGTAAAGTGCCTCCGGCAAAAGTGATGGTGATTGGTGCGGGCGTGGCTGGTCTGGCTGCCATTGGTGCAGCAAACAGCCTCGGTGCCATTGTGCGTGCATTTGATACCCGCCCTGAAGTGAAAGAGCAGGTGCAAAGTATGGGCGCCGAATTCCTTGAACTGGATTTCAAGGAAGAAGCGGGCAGCGGTGATGGTTATGCGAAGGTGATGTCAGAAGCCTTCATTAAAGCCGAAATGGAACTCTTTGCGGCTCAGGCGAAAGATGTCGACATTATCGTGACCACGGCGCTGATCCCTGGTAAACCGGCACCGAAGCTGATCACCCGTGAAATGGTTGATTCCATGAAGTCGGGCAGTGTGATTGTCGATCTGGCATCGCAAAACGGTGGTAACTGCGAATATACCGTGGCAAACCAGGTTACAACGACAGCCAACGGTGTGAAAGTGATCGGTTATACCGACCTGCCGGGGCGCCTGCCGACCCAGTCTTCTCAGCTGTACGGTACCAACCTCGTTAACCTGTTGAAGCTGCTCTGCAAAGAGAAAGACGGCAATATCACTGTTGATTTTGAGGATGTAGTTGTCCGTGGCGTTACCGTAGTCCGTGAAGGTGAAATCACCTGGCCTGCGCCGCCAATTCAGGTATCGGCACAGCCTCAGGCTGCACCGAAAGCGGCTCCTGCGCCAAAAGAACCGGCAAAACCGGCTTCGCCGTGGCGTAAATACGCAATCATGGCGCTGGTGATTATTCTCTTTGGCTGGCTGGCCGATGTCGCACCTAAAGAGTTCCTCGGACACTTCACCGTCTTTGCGCTCTCCTGCGTGGTGGGTTACTACGTGGTGTGGAACGTATCGCACGCGCTGCATACTCCGTTGATGTCGGTTACCAACGCCATCTCTGGGATCATCGTGGTCGGGGCGTTGCTGCAAATTGGTCACGGTGGCTGGGTTAGCTTCCTGAGCTTTGTTGCGGTGCTGATCGCCAGCATTAATATTTTCGGTGGTTTCACCGTGACTCAGCGAATGCTGAAAATGTTTCGTAAAGGCTAAGGGGTAGCATATGTCTGGAGGATTAGTAACAGCCGCATACATTGTTGCTGCGATCCTGTTTATTTTCAGTCTGGCGGGGCTTTCTAAACACGAAACGTCTCAGCAGGGTAATAACTTTGGTATCGCCGGGATGGCGATTGCGCTGATTGCCACCATCTTCGGGCCGGACACCGGCAATGTTGCGTGGATCCTGGTGGCGATGATTATCGGTGGTGCTATCGGTATTCGCCTGGCAAAACGTGTTGAAATGACCGAAATGCCAGAGCTGGTGGCGATTCTGCACAGCTTTGTCGGCCTGGCTGCGGTGCTGGTGGGCTTCAATAGCTACCTGTATCACGAACCTGGCATGGAGCCGATTCTGGTCAACATCCATCTGACCGAAGTGTTCCTCGGCATCTTCATTGGTGCAGTGACCTTCACCGGTTCCATTGTGGCGTTTGGTAAGCTGCGCGGTAAGATCTCCTCTAAACCGCTGATGTTGCCTAACCGCCATAAGCTGAATCTGGCGGCGCTGGTTGTGTCATTTGTGTTGCTGGTTGTCTTCGTACGTACCGAAAGCGTAGGAATGCAGGTGCTGGCGCTGCTGGTGATGACGATTATTGCGCTGGCGTTTGGCTGGCATCTGGTGGCGTCCATCGGCGGTGCGGATATGCCAGTGGTGGTGTCAATGCTGAACTCCTACTCCGGTTGGGCAGCAGCGGCGGCAGGCTTTATGCTGAGCAACGATCTGCTGATCGTTACCGGTGCGCTAGTTGGTTCTTCAGGTGCGATTCTGTCTTACATCATGTGTAAGGCGATGAACCGTTCCTTCTTCAGCGTAATTGCCGGTGGCTTCGGAACCGATGGTTCTTCTTCCAGTGCTGATGAAGAAGTGGGTGAGCATCGTGAAATTTCTGCGGAAGATACCGCAGACATGCTGAAAAACTCGCACACGGTCATTATCACCCCAGGCTATGGCATGGCGGTGGCACAGGCCCAGTATCCGGTCGCGGAAATCACCGAGAAGCTGCGTGCGCGCGGTATTAAGGTTCGCTTTGGTATTCACCCGGTTGCCGGTCGTCTGCCTGGCCACATGAACGTGCTGCTGGCGGAAGCGAAAGTACCTTATGACATCGTGCTCGAAATGGATGAAATCAATGATGATTTCACTGATACCGACACGGTACTGGTAATTGGTGCCAACGATACCGTCAACCCGGCCGCGCAGGATGATCCGGGTAGCCCAATTGCCGGGATGCCGGTTCTGGAAGTGTGGAAGGCGCAGAACGTTATTGTCTTCAAACGCTCAATGAACACCGGTTACGCTGGCGTTCAGAACCCGCTGTTCTTCAAAGAGAACACCCACATGCTGTTTGGCGACGCCAAAGCCAGCGTGGATGCGATTCTGAAATCACTGTAAGTTGCATTGAAACAAAAAAAACCGCCGAACTCGGCGGTTTTTTTATTGCCGGGTGGCGTTTTGCTTAATCGTCTTCCGGGTCGTCCAGCTCGACCGGCGTCTGATATTGATCCGGTTTAATCACCAGCAGGTCGCAGCGCAGGTGGTCGATCACCTGTTCGGCGGTGTTACCCAGGAAGGCGGCGGAAATACCTGTACGGCCAATCGTGCCCAGAACCACAATCCCGGCCTGGAGGTGTTCGGACAGGTCAGGAATGACCTCTTCCGGCAAGCCTTTTTCAACGTGAGTCATTTTCTCATCGATGCCGAATTTCTGACGCAGCGCTTTCATAGCCAGCAGGTGCTGTCCACGAATGGCATCGTTGTACACGCTTGGGTCAAATTCAGGTAATTCGATGGCGATGTTGATTGGCGTGACCGGATAAGCCCCCACCAGATGAACTTCGGTATGGTTGACCTGGTCGGCAAGCTCAAGGGTCTCTTTTACCAGTTTTTCATTGAGCGAATTATGGTAGTCCTCTTCGCTGGCAAGGTTCACCGCGACAACGGCTTTACCGCCTTCTGGCCAGGGCTGGTCTTTCACCATCCACACCGGGCATGGGCATTTACGCAGTAAGTGCCAGTCGGTTGGGGTGAAGATCACCGATTCCAGTTTGTCGTGCTGGTGCGCCATTTTCAGCAGCAGATCGTGATCACCGCTCACAATCTCCTGGATGATGGCTTCGAAAGGTCGGTTATGCCAGACCACTTTGATATCGATAGGAACGCCTGCGTCCAGGTAATATTTTGCCTGTTCGCGGATCCACGCGGTTCGTTGGCTGATCACTCCCTGACGCATAGCGGTACGCTCGTCAGGCGACAGAAGGGTGGTCATCTCATATGAGAAGTCATAGATCGGCAAAAACGCTTTGATTTTGCCACCAATCCGTTGATGTAAATACACAGCACGTCGTAACGCCGGTTGATCGTCCTGATTAGGATCGATGGCCACCAGCATGTTTTGATACTTTGCCATACAGGTCTCCTTACTACTGTCACCACAGTCTGTAAGTAAAAGAGTAACCTATATATCTTGAATGAAACAGGGGGGAAGTTTTTACCAGATCAATAAATCACGAAAAATTATCGTGTGATCCGGTTGCATAATGATTTAAAAGCGATTCCTTCGTTTTACCAAACCCGGCGGGCCAACTGGCCGATGAACCGGCTAATATTCACTGCTAATTTGCCAATAAAGCCTGCTTCCTATGGACGCTCATCAGGCACGAAACGTTCAGCCTGGCGCATGACCCCAGATGACTCAGGTATGTGCTATGTTCTGAACATGTCCCGACTCGTAAAGAACCCTGAATAATGAACATAATTAATAAAATGAAATTTATCAGTATGGTGTGGTGGTTGGCATTGGGTTCTGCCGGGGCCGCAGTCCCTGAAATTTCATTAAAGATGTTCGTGTCGCCGCCGTCACAATTTGTGTCTGAGCATGACAGGGTTGAGATAACGAATTTGCCAAAAATACCGGGGCAGGGGGCGATTGGCATTTGTTATGCCTATGTATCGGCAGTAATGCTCACCGCTGAAAATTGTCGCGCACTACATGAAGATTGCACGCAATATAAGCCAGACCAGATATTTTCACCGTTTTCACTCGTGAAGTTTATGGATTATAGCGATGACGATAATGCTGAACAAAAAGCAGTAACAAGCCAGAAAAATAAAATACAGGCAGACGAAGGTGGCAATGCGGCGACGATCATGCAGGTGGTTGCCCTGGATACCGGTACGGGAGGAAGCTTATCCTGCGCCGCGAAAGAAAAGGTAATGCCAGATTTTACCGACGATGCCGCAACGATGCGGGAATACGAGATGTGGCAGAACGTTCGTAAAATATATGTATTGCTCAACCCAAAGGCGCGCAAGGTTGACCTGAATTGTCCCGATTGCATTGAGGCTTTCCTGAAGGCACATCAGGCTGACTTTCTTCAGCTCAAAGCAATATTCCCCCTGTTACCGGATGATAAGCGCAAACAGGTTCAGCTACTGACTGAATCAACCTATCATCTTTTCCTCGGGAAACTGGTGGTGCCGAAGGCATGTTATCGCCTGTCTGCAAGTGTGCTTTTTGAAAATATGGGCAAGGTAAAAATGTCAATTTATCCTGAGTCTGTTGAAGACAAAAAGGATGGTCAGACTACACAGCACACGCCTCCCACAGGAAATTATGCTGATTCAATGACCATCATTAAATCGGTGCTTAATGGCGGCAGGCCGGTCGCCCTGGAGGGGATTTGTATGGATAAAAAGATTAAAGGTAAATCCTGTAATAATGCCCATGCCGTTGTGATTAGCGGATTTAAAACCGTGTGCGATAAAAACAATCACTGTCTGGATGTACTGAAGGTGGTTAATAGCTGGGGTGACGCGTGGCAGAAAGAAAATAATGATGGCTGGCTTGAGGCAAAGCCGTTGTTAGACAGCACGTTGTATCAGACCGCGACGTTGAGCTGGTTTACTGACCTGCCGAAGAACAAAGAATAATGCCACCCGGTTGATGACTCAAAACGAGACTCGACCGGGTGGCATTAATGCGGGGAATATCAGGCTACGTTGCGGGAATGCCCGGCGAGTACCGCCAGCGCTTCACCGTTTTCGATGGTGATATACTTGCCTTTAACCGCCAGCATCCCGCTTTTCTGGAAACGACCCAGCAGACGGCTGATGGTTTCAACGGTCAGGCCCAGGTAGTTACCGATGTCGCCACGGGTCATGGTCAGACGGAATTCGCGTGGAGAGAAACCGCGCTCTGCGAAACGGCGGGAGAGGTTATAGATAAATGCCGCCAGGCGCTCTTCTGCATTCTTTTTGGAAAGCAGCAGGATCATGTCCTGATCGCCTTTAATTTCGCCGCTCATCAGACGCATCATCTGCTGACGCAGGTTAGGCATTTTACCGGACAGATCGTCCAGCGTTTCAAACGGGATTTCGCAAACCATTGAGGTTTCAAGCGCCTGAGCAAAGCTCGGGTGATGTCCGGTACCGATAGCGTCAAAGCCGACCAGGTCGCCTGCCAGATGGAAGCCGGTGATCTGCTCATCGCCTTGTTCGGTGATGGTGTAGCTCTTGATGGTGCCAGAACGGATAGCATAGAGCGATTTCAGTTCGTCTCCCGCTTTAAACAGCGTCTGCCCTTTCTGAATAGGCTTTTTGCGCTCGATGATATTATCAAGCTGATCGAGTTCATGCTCATTCAGGGTAAACGGGATACAGAGCTGGCTGATGCTGCAATCCTGGCAATGGATAGCACAACCGCCAGACTGAATGCGTCGTATAATTCGCTTTTCCGGGATCATAGGTTTGCTCAAGCCTTAATTGATATTGGTCAATTTTAACATCTTTTTGGAGACTACGTAAGCCTGGCAAACCATCAATAAAGACAAGAGTCGACATTGTGCTGGCATCTTCTTGAAATTCCACAGCTTGACTATGGATTTTTAACCTAACCGAAAGAAAATTAAGCACTAAAAGCCTGGAAACTACAGTAAAAGGTAGCCTTCATGGCGCAGCAACCACTCCTTGCGCTGCACGCCTCCGGCATAGCCCGTCATGGTGCCGTTGCGTCCAATAACGCGGTGGCAGGGCACGACAATACTGACGGGGTTAGAGCCATTAGCCGCCCCAACCGCACGCGCCGCACCCGCACGACCTAACTGCTCTGCGAGCTGACCATAATGCATCACGTGTCCGCATGGGATCTGGCGCAGCGCCTGCCAGACTTCACGCTGAAAAGGTGTTCCCGCCGTCGCGGTAGGCAGGGTGTCGATAATGCTGAGATCGCCCTCGAAATACGCTGCAAGTTTGTCGCTCAACCCGCCTGGATTGGTGGCGTTGATGCGCTCATAACCCTGTGAACGGTAATGAATATCGAGCAATTCCACCATCCGGTCGCTGTGCTCTTCCCATTCTACGGCGCGCAGATTGAACGCCTCGTCGGTAATGATCCACAGCGGCCCAAGCGGGGTCGCAATTTTATCTTCGAGTAACCTCAGCATCCTCTTTCCTTTAGTGCAGCCTTGGGTAAATTCCCGGTCCAATCGGCAGGCCGACAAGATACCACGCCACCAGCATCACCAACCATACCCCTAAAAAGATAAGCGGATAGGGTAAGACCAGCGAATAGTAGGTACCCAGTTTTGCTTCCGGTTTATAGCGTTGCAGGAAACCTAAAAACAGCGGGACGAACGGTGAAACCGGGGCCAGCGGGATGACGGAGGAGTCGGCGACGCGAAACAGAATTTGTGCAAACGCCGGATGGAACCCAAGCATCATAAACATCGGCACAAAGATGGGCGCCAGAATCGACCAGATTGCCGAGCCGCTGGCGATAAACATGCACAGCAGCGACGACAGAATAGCCAGGCCGACGAACGCCGGGATACCGCTTAATCCCGCCGCTTCCAGGGCATCCGTCAGCCCCACGGCCATAAATTTGCCCATGTTGCTCCAGTTGAACATGGCCACGAACTGCGCCAGCGGGAACACCATCACGATAAAGCCCGCCATCTCTTTCATCGGCTCGATCATCAACTGCGGCAGGTCAGCCTGATTGCGGATTTTGCGGGTGGCGATGCCATAGGCGATAGACACCACAAAAAAGAACAGAATAATCAGCGGCACAATGCCCTGAATAAACGGCGAGGGCAGGACGGTGTGTTTGACCGGATCGCGCAGCACGCCGTTCTCCGGGATAACCATCAGCGCTATAAGCGCGATAAACGCCAGCGAGGCAACCCCGGCCACCCGCAGGCCGAACTGCTGCTCTTTGCTGAGTGTCTCCAGCTTTTCGTCGCTGCGGCCTTCCCATTTCCCTAAACGCGGCTCGATAAGCTTATCGGTGATAAGCCCGCCGACAATCGTCAGCACAATCACCGAGCTTGCCATAAAGTACCAGTTGTCGATCACGCTGACGTGCATCGCGGTATCAATGGTTTTCGCCGCTTCGGTACTGATACCCGAAAGCAGCACGTCGGTGGTCACAATCAGCAAATTAGCGGTAAACCCGCAGCCCACCCCGGCAATTGCCGCCAGCAACCCGGCCACCGGATGACGACCTACGGCCAGGAAGATCAGCGCCCCCATCGGCGGCATGATCACCAGCGCGGCGTCAGACGAGATATGGCTGAAAAAGGCGATAAACAGCACCATATAACTGGCGTAACGCGCGCTAACGTTGGAGGCCATTTTCACCATCAGCGCAGGCAGCAGCCCCACGCGCTCGGCAAGGCCTGCGCCTAACACCAGCGCCAGGATCGCCCCCAGCGGTGCAAAACCGCTAAAGTTCTTAATCACATTGGGTAAAAACCAGTGCAACCCCTCGACGCTCAGCAGGTTTTTTACCGCCACCATGCTGCCATCAGCAGGGCTACGCACACTCACATCAAAGGCAGACAACGCAGCGGTTGCCACCATCAAAATCACAATCAAATAGATAAAAAGCAGGAAAGGATGCGGCACTTTATTGCCGACCCTTTCAACCCAGCCATAGAGCTTACCGGTTGGGGAATGCGAAGGTATGGATGACATACTCATGGGCGTTCCTCTGGACTGTTGTGTTGTTGTGTTATGTGTTTTTTTATTTTAAAGGTGACGGCGTCACGCCCGAAGGAATCGGACACACGTACGGTCTTTCAGTTATTTGTTGTTCAAACTCGTCACGGCATTTTTGGAGCAGCGCTGCATCCAGAAGCAAATTCAGGGCGGTAGCACCCATGACCTTTCCGGCAAGCAACATCCCTTTATGGGCAATAGAGGTGCGCCCCTGCGTCACCAGTTGCCAGGTGTGCAGCGGCGTACCGACGGTAAAGCAGGGGCTAAAGCACTGAGCGACCGGCATTTTCCAGCTGACATCGCCCACGTCAGTCGAGCCTGCCAGCACGTTATCGGTGATGGCATACGGCGCGACTTCATCGACCAGCAGTGTTTCCTGATGACGGTGGGCAAAGGCTTTACCCGCTTCACCACCGGCCGCGGCGATATTTTTCAGGCTGTTTTGTAGGTCGTTTGAGGTCAGCGTGGCGCGGATTTCACTGGCGAACTGGCGCTCTTTTTCCGTCCAGGCTGGCGTGCCGTAATGTTGCAACGCCTGATACATCGCCGCTTCGAGCGTGCGGTTTGGCAGATAGCTGGAACAGGCTTTATCGAAACGGCATTCGACGGTAGTTTCCGTCATCATTGCCGCACCCTGGGCGATTTTTTCGATGCGTTCGTAGATCTGTTGCGCGTCGGCCATTTCCGGGGCGCGGATCAGGTACAACACTTCGGCCTGCGCCTGCACCACGTTTGGCGAAATGCCGCCGGTATCGGTGATGGCGTAATGTACGCGCGCTTTCTCGATGATGTGTTCATTAAGGAAATTGGTGCCGGTGGTCATGAGCGTCACGGCATCGAGCGCGCTACGCCCCAGATGCGGGGAGTTCGCGGCATGAGCCGCCACGCCGTGAAAACGCCATGCGGCCTGAATGTTGGCGAGCGTGCTGACGTTAAACATCCCGGCAAAGGCTTCCGGGTGCCAGGTGACAGCCGCATCGACATCATCGAACAATCCTTCGCGGACCATAAAGGTTTTGCCTGAGCCGCCTTCCTCACCCGGGCAGCCATAAAAGCGCACCGTCCCGCTGCCACCGTGCTGCTCCAGCCAGCTTTTCACAGCGACGGCTCCTGCGACTGCGGCCGTACCCAGCAGGTTATGGCCGCAACCGTGGCCATTTTCGCCCGGCGTCGCCGACTGCGCAGTGGCGCAGTGCGCCTGCTGACTCAGCCCCGCCAGAGCATCGTATTCGCCCAGCAGCGCGATAACCGGCTTGCCGCTGCCGAAGCTGGCGATAAATGCGTTTGGAATACCACCGGCTTCGCGCGCCAGGCTAAAACCTTCGGCTTCCAGCGCACTGGCGAGCCGTTCGGCTGACCAGAACTCTTCAAAACGTGTTTCGGGATGATCCCAGATCTCGTCGGCAATAGCGCTAAAGGTCTGACATCGTGTGTCGATGGCATCCGCGATAAAAGCGTAGTTTTTCTGCATCACACACCTCGCGCCCACGGGAAGTTAAGCGCCGTTCGCGCCAGGGTTTCGACGGCCACACTCATTATCTGCTCGTCGAAGTCGAATTTTTCGTTGTGATGCCCGGCTCTCAAATCGGTGCCGAACACCATGTAGGAGGCCAGACCGCCATTCTGCTGCACGCGTGCCATCATCAGGGTGGCATCTTCAGATCCTGCCGGGGCTTTGACCTTATCAATGGCATGGAGGACGCCGGTGACCTGGCCTGCCTGTTCGCGCAGGTAATTCACCCACGCAGGAGATGGCGTGCTGGACGTTGCTGCTCCCATCATGCGTGTTTCTGCGCTTACGCCATACAGTGCCGCCGCCCCTGCGATCACGGATTGTGCGCGGTCGAACACGTACTGGTTGATAGCCTCGCTTTCGCCACGGGTTTCCACCTTCAGCAAGGCACTGGCCGGTACGACGTTGCGCCCGCTACCGGCCTGCATGACGCCCACGTTGACGCGTGAGGCACCTTCGCTGTGAGGGGCGATGCTGTGCAGGGCAATGGCGGCCTGCGCGGCGGCGAGCAGTGCGTTACGGCCTTCTTCCGGTTTGCCGCCCGCATGGGCCGCCACGCCGGTAAAGCGCACGTCAAACTTGGTGGTTGCCATAAAGTTATCGCTACCGCAGATAACCGTCCCGGCAGGAACACCGGTGCCAATATGGACAGCAGTAAAGTAATCCACGCCGTCCAGCGCGCCTGCCGCTACCATTGCACGAGCGCCGCGCGTGCCTTCTTCCGCAGGCTGGAAGATAATCCTGATAGTGCCGTTGAGCTGGGCTTCGTTTTGTTTCAGCACCTGAGCCAGACCCAGGCCAATAGTGGTGTGCCCGTCATGGCCGCAGGCGTGCATCATCCCCGGATTGCAGGAGGCAAAGCCGTCGCGGAACGGGCGATGGCTTTCGTCAAGCGCTTCGCTGAGATCCAGCGCATCCATATCCACGCGAAAGGCGAGTGTCGGCCCTGGACGCCCTGTACGCAGCGTGGCGACAATGCCGGTAAATCCACCTTCGAAGGCGGCGAGCCATTTCTCGGGCGCACCTTGCTCGCGGGCACGGGCAAACTCTTTTGCCAGCGTCTGCGCGTCCGGCAGGCCCATGCGGCTGTCGGCGTCAACAACATCACGCCCCATCGCCAGTTCATAACCCAGGCGGTCTAAGATTTCCGCCACTTTGGCTGCGGTACGAAACTCCACCCAGCCAGATTCAGCAAAGTGATGAAAATCGCGACGCCATGCGGTCAGTTGCGGGGTTAATGTCTGAATGTCGTGCGCCAGTGTGTCCATATCTCTTCCTGTCATCATTAAAATATGTGAACTGCTTCACGCCGTGATAGTTTTTACTTATCACTAACCGTTTTTTCACAGTTTTAACCGTTCAGGAATTACCCTCGCACATCCATTTCCATTAAAGTAGATGACAATTTCTTTACTCTGATAAACAACGGTTATCGGTCGGGCTATGTCATTTCAGGTTAAATTTCATCAGATTCGGGCCTTCGTGGAAGTGGCGCGTCAGGGCAGCATTCGCGGAGCCAGCAGGGCGCTTAACCTCTCACAACCGGCATTGACCAAATCGATCAAGGAGCTGGAAGAGGGCATTGCCGCGCAACTTTTTGTCCGGCGTAGCAAAGGCGTGGCGCTGACAGAATGCGGGGAGAGCTTCTATCAACATGCCAATCTGATCCTGGAAGAGCTGCGCGCGGCGCAGGACGACATTCGTCAGAGGCAGGGGCAACTGGCGGGGCAGATTAATATCGGTATGGGCGCCAGTATTTCACGCACTCTGATGCCCGCGGTGATTACCCGTTTTCACGCGCAGCACCCGCTGGTGAAAGTCCGCATTATGGAAGGGCAGCTGGTGTCGATGATTAATGAATTACGCCAGGGGGAACTGGACTTCACCATTAATACCTATTGTCAGGGGCCGTATGACCACGAGTTTACGTTTGAAAAATTATTTGAAAAACCCTTTGCGATATTTTGCCGGGAGGGGCATCCGGCGATAGGTGTAAAATCGATTAACGAACTTCTGCATTATAACTGGACGATGCCAACGCCGCGGGGAAGTTATTATAAGCAACTGGAAGATGTGTTTCATCATCGCTCGCAAATACCGCGCATAGGTATTGTCTGCGAAACGTTTTCGTCCTGTATAAGCCTGGTCGCACAGAGCGATTTTATCAGCATTTTGCCACAGGAGCTTGGCTGCGACCCACTTCTGGCACACCGTCTGGTGATGTTACCGGTGGTCGAATCGTTGCCTAAGGCGGCTTATTATTTAATTCAGCGCCGTGATTCCCGACAGACGCCATTGACTGAATCGTTAATTACGCAATTCAGGCGAGAAGCCCGGGCATTAATTTCAGAATGAAGCAAATAAAAAAACAGGGACTGCCGACATCAGCAGGCCCTATAGTACACACAGCAGTTTATCCTTCCGCAAGTCCCGCATATTATATCCGTGGGGCAGGTTTATTAAGTTATAACAGACTTTTCCCAAAATGGTAGTATTCAGGTTGCTCAAGTTCACAAAAATTTAACTTAAATACAGTCATTTAATCGTGGCTGAAATTTTAGTTAAGTTAAGTTTAACTTTTTAGCTGCTATATTATTTCGTTCATCGGGTAATTATTTTCGCTTCCACGGCGCAGGTTGCCCGGCAGGGGACGTTGAGACGCTTGTCAGGCGCGGGTATAGTACAGGCTCAGATGTAGCCGGAGGATTGCCATGAACCCTGACGACAAATCACTCTTTCTTGACGCCATGGAGGATGTCCAGTCACTCAAGCGTTGTGCTGATATTCACTGGCAGCCAAGCCGTAATACCCGCACCCGGCAGGCGCTGAATACTGAGCAGCTCGATAACTTCTTAACGCTGGGGTTTCTGGAGCTGCTCCCGCTTGCGGAACCTCTGGCGTTTCAGCGGGAAGGGGTCCAGCAGGGGGTTATTGATAAGCTCCGTTCCGGTAAATATTCCCGCCAGGCCAGCATCAATTTGTTACGCCAGCCTGTTGAACAGTGCCGTCAGATGCTGTTCTCGTTTATCCGTCAGGCCGAACGTGACGGGCTGCGCAACCTGGTGATTGTCCACGGCAAAGGGCGTGAAGAGCAATCGCACCCGAATGTGGTGCGCAGTTATCTGGCGCGCTGGCTCACTGAGTTCGATTCCGTGCAGGCATTCTGCGTTGCACTGCCGCACCACGGCGGCAGTGGCACCTGCTATGTGGCGCTGCGAAAATCAGATGAAGCCAAACTGGAAAACCGGGAGCGACACGCCAAACGCAGCCGCTAGCCCGCGCTGAAGGCGGTCCATATCGCGTTTCCATTCCACACGGCGCCATAGATGGCGACGACAAGCATAAACAGCGCCGTCGCCAGCCGGATGGCGCGCTCGTAGCGAAGCGACACGTAGCGCATGACGGCTATGATCCACAAGGTGAGGATCAGGAGATCCAGTACAATCCAGATGAGCGTCAGCAGGGTAATGCTCTGGGCAAAATTGCGCGTAATCGGCACAAACTGCGGAAAGAAAGCGACAAAAAAGAGAATATCTTTTGGGTTGGCGATGGCGGTTAAAAAACCGGTAAGAAAGCCGCCTTGTCGCGCCGATGTTGCCGTTGTGGGCTGTGGATGTGCCAGCATCCCAATCCCCATCCTGCCAATAAACAGCGCGCCGATAAAACCCACCCCTGCCAGACTTATCGGGTGAATATCCACGATGCCCGCCAGTATCATCACCGCCATCGCCAGTAAAACCAGAGACGCCAGATTGGTTCCGGCAAGCGTAATAAAGGCGCGTCGGTAGCCGTCCCGTACCGCGGTGTGGGTGACTAACGCAATAACAGGGCCGGGGGTGATAAGTAACAGCACCACCGCCAGCAGATATGTACCCAGTAGCGACATCGCCATGAAGGGGATCCTTTTGTGAAGAGTGGCAGGCAGTGTCGTTAAAGTTCGCGGCATTGAAAAACGGAAAATCCTGCGCTTTAATGTGAGTTAAACTCACAATGAGCAATGCGATGCCATCCCCACTTCCCCCTTTGTATGCGCTGCGGGCATTTGATGTCGCGGCCCTGTACGGTTCGTTCACCCGGGCTGCGCAAGCGCTGCACGTCACGCCTGGCGCCATCAGCAGACATATCCGCACGCTTGAGGAGAGCTTTCAGTGCCAGCTCTTTGTGCGCAAAGGGCCTGCTGTGGAACTGACCGATGCCGGACGCGCATTAGCCAGCCAGCTGAGGCAGGGGTTCGCCGCCCTGGAGAGCGCCTGCGACGCATTTCGGGCCACCCGGCACGCGCTGCGCTTAAAAGCGCCTTCAACCCTGACGCTGAACTGGCTGCTGAATACCATGAAGGAGTTTGTTGATAAATACTCAACACCGGACGTGCATGTTTCGAGCGTCTGGATGGATGTTGATAAAGTCGATTTTCATCAGGAGCCGTTCGACTGCGCGATTTTGCTCGGCAATGGGCAGTTTGGGGAGCAGACGCGTTCACAGCTGCTGTTTGACGAATGGCTTGCCCCGGTTTGCGCCCCAGGGCTGGTGGATAAGGCCAGAGACAGTCTCCAGATCTGCGAGCTGATCCATCCTTCACCGGATCGCCGGGACTGGCGGCGCTGGCTCAAAGAGTGTTCGCCTGAAGCCATGCCAGATATCAGCAAAGGAAAGGTTTTCGATACCCTGGATCAGGGAAATCAGGCGGCAGTAGGTGGGCATGGTGTTTCGGTGGGGGATGTGACGCTAAGCCTTCCGGCACTGGAAAACGGGTTACTGGTGATGCCATTTAGCCGGGCGATTAACACCGGTGATGGCTATTTTCTGGTCTGGCCGGAAAACAGCCCGAAACAGCAGGGGATAGCAACGCTGTGTGCGTTCCTGCTGGCACAGGTCCCGGATATTAGCGCCTACGTAAAATAGCGGGCGATCTTATCGCCCGCATATTCCTTAAAAGGTTTCCCAGTTACCGTCTGCCACGCTTGCCGTGGCGGTTGCCGGGCGTAACAGTTGTGGCGTTTTCACATTGGTCGGGCGTGGTGCCGCGGCCTGGTCTTTGGCATTCAGACGGAATGCGGCAACGGCCTGGCGCAACTGCTCGGCCTGATCTTCCAGTGCTGCGGCTGCGGTTGCGGATTCCTGTACCAGGGCGGCGTTTTGCTGCGTCACGCTGTCCATCTGTGAAACCGCAAGGCTGACCTGCTCAATACCCCGACTTTGTTCATCAGATGCCGATGAAATTTCGCCCATAATGTCCGTCACACGGGTAACGGCGGCGACGATCTCTCGCATGGTTTCGCCTGCTTCACTGACCTGCGCAGAGCCGGTACTGACCCTGCTGACGGAGTTTTCGATAAGCCCTTTGATCTCTTTTGCCGCCTGCGCACTGCGGCTGGCCAGAGTGCGAACTTCACCGGCCACTACGGCAAAACCACGCCCTTGTTCGCCAGCACGTGCCGCTTCAACCGCCGCGTTAAGCGCCAGAATATTGGTCTGGAAGGCAATGCTGTCAATCACGCCGGTAATGTGGGCAATTTGCTGCGAACTGTCAGAGATTTCGGTCATGGTGCGCACCACGTTGTCCACCACATGACCACCACGTGCGGCGGTTTCAGAGGCGTTTTTCGCCAGCAATGTGGCCTGACGCGCGTTATCGGAGTTCTGTTTCACCGTTGCAGTTAACTCTTCCATGCTGGCGGCGGTTTCTTCCAGCGAAGCTGCCTGCTGCTCGGTGCGGGCGGACAGGTCATTGCTCCCGGCGGCAATTTCACCTGCGCCGGTGTAAATCGAGTCGGTACTGCCGCGCACGGCGCTGACCGTGCTCACCAGCGACTGTTGCATCTCGTGCAGACCCACCGCCAACTGGCCCATTTCGTTACGACTACCCAGGTTGATGTTATGCGTCAGATCGCCACCTGCGATGGTGCGAATATGGTTCATAATGATCTTCAGCGGCTTTAACAGCAGGTGTTGCAGGCCCTGCCAGATAACCACCAGCACGGCAACCACGGCAAGGAAAATAGCCGCCAGTGTCCACTGCATATGGGTAAAGCTGTTCTGGTTCTCTTCAGTGGCGGCCTTGAGCAAGGTATTGTTTTCGGCGCGCCAGCGGTTATAGACCGCTTCCATATTGTCCTGTGCCTGCTGGGCATCCAGGTCGCCATAAGCCTGATAGTTATCTGCACGCAGATACTCAATCGACAGGCGCATCACTTCATGCATCTGACCCCAGGCTTTCTGCATCTCTTCGGTTAACGCGGCGTTTTGCCCGTTAACCTGCGGCATTTTCTGCCAGGCGCTGTAGTAGGTTTCGGCGTTGCCTAACGACGTGCTGGCCGTGCCCAGAAGTTTGTTAATGGCGGCGAGAGACGCGGGATCGCGCTGGTTTTTCAGGTAGCGGATCGCCACACGGGTGACGGTTACGCGTGTTTTCACCAGCGTATTAACGCTGTCGCTCAGGCTTTCCTGCTGGGCATTGAGCATCCCCGAGTTCTGGAAGTTATGGCGATCGTTGCTGACGGCAGAATAGAACAAGCCGCCCGTGACAACTTGTAGCAGACAGAATATGGTGAGGGCAAAGAGAATACCGGTAATCACGTGCAGATTTTTCAGCATAGCGGTCGTCCGTTGTGGGTGCAGGGGTTGCCCAAATACTATCGACGCAATGAAACTAAACTTTAATTTAACTATTGCTTAACTAATTGTTCCGTTCGGGAACCTGTTGTAAATCCGGATCATTTTTATGAGGAAGGTAGACATGAGCAGTATTGAGAAAAGCGGGACGTACACGCTCGGGACGCGTACGGTTAAACGGCTTGGCTATGGCGCGATGCAGCTTGCCGGGCCTGGCGTATTTGGCCCGCCGAAGGACAAAAACGCCGCGCTGGCGGTGCTACGCGAAGCCGTGGCATCGGGTGTGGATCATATTGATACCAGTGATTTTTACGGCCCGCATATCACTAACCAGCTTATCCGTGAGGCGCTTCATCCGTACCGGGACAATCTTACGATTGTGACCAAAATTGGGGCGCGGCGGGGTGATGACGCCTCCTGGCTCCCTGCGTTTTCGGCTCAGGAGCTGACGCAGGCGGTGCATGATAACCTGCGTAACCTCAAACTGGATGTGCTGGACGTGGTGAATCTGCGGATCATGTTCAGCACCCACGGCCCGGCAGAAGGATCGATTACTGAACCGCTGACCACGCTTGCAGAATTGCAACAGCAGGGGCTGGTTCGCCATATCGGGTTGAGCAATGTAACCGCAGCCCAGGTTGCCGAAGCGCAGAAAATGGTGTCAGTGGTCTGTGTGCAGAACATGTACAACATTGTGAATCGCGGTGACGATGCCCTGGTGGATGCGCTTGCTCGTCAGGGGATCGCCTGGGTGCCGTTCTTCCCGCTGGGCGGTTTTACGCCACTGCAATCTTCCGGTCTTCAGGCGGTTGCGGATTCGCTGGGGGCAACGGCGATGCAGGTAGCGCTGGCCTGGTTGCTGCAACGTTCACCGAATATTCTGCTGATTCCGGGGACCTCTTCCGTGGCGCATTTGCAGCAAAACCTGGCTGCGGCGGATCTGGTGTTGCCGGCCGAGGCACTCGACACGCTGAATGCGCTGGTGGCGTAAGCGCGAATAAGCCCGAAGCAACTTTCGGGCTTTTTTCATTCCGTCATACCTTACACTATTACGTCTGTTCGGCGGAGGCTTCTGCCCGGCGATTTTTTCGGTGAAGTGCTAACGCTTCTGCCACAATCTCCTGCTTGCTCTTGCGAGTTTCATACGCAGTAATCCTGACATACTCCATTAAGTCTGTTTCTACTCTGGCACTTAACATCTTCAGATCAGCATCCTTTGCTAAACCGCGGGCAGTGCGTTTGTCAGGATAATCACGGGATGGCATAGAAAACGTCCTCTAAAAATTGTCTTGTTAATTCGTGCTATGAAATATGCTCCAGAGTATTCGTTAAGTCAATACACAGTGATTATTTAGTTACATATCATATTTTTTCTATATTGATTTAAGTCATCAAGAAGTGATTGAAAAGTTATTGTGGGGTGACTTTTTATAACCGGATATGGCGGCGCTAAAAATTCAGGTGTCATCACAGAATCGATCTTTTTCTTTTTACTTTGTTTCCTGTGTTAACTATGTTGAAGGCATTCGGTCTGTAGCAAAAAAAAAAGTGAGAACAACATGGTGAACCAACAAATCAATAAGGTCGCGAAAGGGGTATTGCTGGCAATGGCAGGGGTCATGGCATTTGCCTCTCCGCTGGCCATTGGGGCAGAAACGGCGATCACGCAAGCGACCGGTAAGGTACTGCCTTATCAGGAAAAACCGCGCGTCTTTGTCCTGACTGACATCGGTAATGAACCCGACGATCAGATGTCCCTGACGCGTTTTTTACTGTACTCAAATGAGATGAACGTTGAGGGGCTGGTGGCGACCACCTCCACCTGGCAGCGCGAAAAAGTGCACACCGATATGATTGACCTTGTTGTGGGTCACTATGGTGAAGTGCAGCCGAACCTGCTGAAACATGCGGTCGGGTTCCCGACGGTATCTCAGCTTCAGTCTGTGGTGGCACCAGGCCTCGCCAGTTACGGTATGGCGGCAACCGGTGAAGGTAAAAATACTGCCGGTTCCGATCTGCTGGTGAAAGCCATTGAGAAAAGTACCGATGCGGATCACCCGCTGTTTATCACCCTGTGGGGCGGGGCGAATACACTTGCTCAGGCACTTCAGGATCTCGCCAAAAAACACCCGGCGGATGTTGTTCAGTCGCTGACCCGCAACCTGGTGGCGTATTCCATTTCCGATCAGGATGATGCCGGGTTCTGGATCCGCGAACATTACCCGGAAATGACCTGGATCGTCGATCCGTCCAGCCAGAATGGTGAAGATTATGCGCGTGCGACCTGGACCGGTATCAGCGGCGACCAGTATTACCGTAATGCGCCTGGTGCCGATTTTACGACCGTATCCCAGCACTGGCTGGATGAAAATATCCGCAGCAAAGGGCCAATGGGTAAAGGCTATCTGAAGTACATGTTTATTATGGAGGGGGATACGCCGTCGTTCCTCGGCCTTATCCGTAACGGTTTAAACAGCGAACGAAATCCGGGCTGGGGCGGCTGGGGCGGACGTTACATTGTGCGCCAGCCGCAGCATGAAACGCACCCTATCTGGAGCAGCGGAGGTGACTTCTATCCGGGTAACCCGAATGCTGCCGATACGGTGATCGGCAAAGACGGGAAACAATACACCTCGAACCAGGCGACCATCTGGCGCTGGCGCGAAGCTTTCCAGCATGATTTTGCGGCCCGTATGGAGTGGGGCATCAAAGACTACGCTCATGCCAATCACAATCCGGAAGTCGTGGTGAACGGTCAGGCGGGGCAGCAGGTAGTCTATCTTAAGGCGAAAGCCGGAGAGACGCTGACGGTCGATGCCGCAGGCAGCAAAGATCCTGACGGCGATAAGCTCAGCTATAACTGGTTCTTGTACCCGGAAGCAGGCTCAGCAAGTTCGCAGCCGGTGGCGGTCAAAGATGTTCTGGGGCGTCGCGGTGAAGACAATCTCAATGCGCCAGCGGTGCTGACCCTGGGTGAAAATAGCAAACAGAGCGTGCAAGTGAAAGCCCTGCGCACCGGGACGGAGCACCTGATCCTGGCCGTAACGGATAACGGCAAACCGTCGTTAACCTCTTATCGTCGTATTATTGTTTCCGTCAATTAATTCAGGTATTAGTGATGTCGGGTGCCGGTGGGCACCCGATTTCGCGTTATCGTTAATATTGTCGGTGAACCCATGATGAAAACCGCTCTTGCACCCGCCATCACTCTGCGAGAGAAGTTCTGCTACGGGCTGGGAGATACCTCAGCGAATATCTTTATGGGCATGACGATGATGTTCCTGTCCATTTACTACACCGATGTGTTTCGGCTTAGCCCGGTGGCAATGGGCAGCCTGTTTCTGCTGGCGCGTTTTATCGATGCGATTGGCGACCCCCTGATTGGCCTGCTGGCCGACCGAACCCGTTCCCCGCGCGGGCGTTATCGCCCCTGGCTGCTCTGGTTTGCCCTCCCTTATGGCCTGAGCTGTGCCGCAGTCTTTTTCTCACCGGAACTGAGCGCGACAGGGCGTATCGTTTACGCCTATGTGACGTATATGGCGCTGGTGCTCAGTTTCAGTCTGGTAGTGGTGCCGTATGTGTCGCTCCTCGGGGCGATGTCTGTGGATAGCGATGAACGCATTCAAATCAACGCGATCCGTTTCCCGCTTGCCAAGCTGGCTTATCTGCTCTGTTCGCTGTTTGTTCCGGTGCTTATTGCGCTGTTTGATAACGAAATCCTGGGGTATCGGGCAGTGATGTGCGGTATTGGCGTGCTTTCCACGCTGCTGGTCCTGATTTGTTATTTCAATACCCAGGAGCGCGTTCCCCCGGAAAGTGTGCCAACGATCGGGGTACGTGAGCAGTTTCGTCACTTGCTGCAAAATGACCAGGCGCTGATCCTGTTTGCCGCGCAGGCCGTTGTTATGGTGATGAATACGCTAAAGTTTGGTGCGGCGGCCTATTTTGTGAAATATGTGCTCCAGATGCCCGCCACCTTTTTAAGCCTGATGCTGACGGCCGCCTCGCTGGCCGGTATTGTCGCCCCGCTGGTGACCGGCTATCTGCTGCGGCGCGGGCGCATAAAACGCATCCCGCTGCTGGTTTACAGCCAGCTTGCCAGCGGGGTCATCACGCTGGCGATGGGCTTTACACCCGCCAGCGCCGTCTGGCCGCATCTGTGGCTCTTTGTGTCTGCCACCCTGATGGCCGAGCTGATTGCGGTGATCCTGTGGGCAAGCGTCGCCGATGTGGCGGACTACGGTTTTTATCGCTTCGGTGTGCGTATCAACGGCATGATTGGCGGCGGGATGCTGTTTTCCACCAAAGCGGGCATGGCCGTGGGCGGGGCGCTGATGGGCTACATTCTGGCCTGGTTTGGCTATCAGCCGGATAACGCGACGGCGGCACTGCCGGAACAGCTTCCGGCATTCAAAGTGCTGTATATCTGGTTCCCGGCCTGTTGCCTGTTCCTGACGGCAGGTATCCTGCGGTTTTACCGGCTGGATGAACAGAAAACAAGAGATGTTATGATGCGCGCACAGGACGAAACCGGTCGGGCGGAGGCGAAACGACATGGACTATAAAAAGCAGATCCTCAATATTTTGCACAGCGAGCATGAGTCTCGCGCGGAAATGACCCGCCGGGTGGGTGTGACCAAAGCCTATATCACCAAACTGACCTCGCAGCTTTTGCAGGAAGGGCTGATTGAGGAGCGGGAAATCAAAGATATTACCTTTGGCCGCCCGCAGCAGTTGCTGGCTGTGAAGGGCGGTTGCGCCTTCAGCGTGAATATCATGCTGCGTAAAGGCAGCTTTCAGGGCACGCTGAATGACTACAATACCCAGCGTGATGCGCTGGCCAGCCATCAATTTTCGCTGCCGGAGTCCATGACGCCAGACGAGCTGGTCATGCTGATTGCGCAAGGCATTAAGGCGCTTTGCGAGGCGGCGGGAATTGCGCAATCCCGCATTAACGTCGTCAGCGTGGCATTGCAGGGCGGTATTGAACATTTCACCGGCGTGGTGCGTTATTGCCCGTTATTTACCGACACGAACGTTAACCTGATGGCGCGTATTCAGGGACATGTCGGTATCACCACCCGGATTTACAATATCGCCCATTGCACCAACTATCTGCTGGCGAAGCGTTCGCCGGGGCTGTCTTATGTGGCATTTATGCCCGGTTTTGGCAGCCTGGGGTATGGTTACTGCACCAACGGCGAACCGGGACTTGGCGAGAACGGTTTTTACCCTGAAATTGTCCATTTGCCTTATGAAGGCGGCATTGAACAAGCCTTTAATGTGAAAGAAGAGAATAAAGCCGAAACCGTACAAACGACGGCCCGGGCGCTCTATTTTGCTATCTGTTGTACTGCGCCGATCCATAACATCAAACTGGCGATTGCCACCGGTGAGCTGTTTGAAGATTACGGCGACGAGGTATTACCGCGGGTACAGGATATGCTTGATAACACTCCCAACCAGCATATTCGCGAGATCCGTATCCGGCATGATAAAACGGGATATCACTATGGCGTGAAAGGGCTGGTACAGCTCAGTTCGGACTGTATTACCGAGCTGCTGGCCTGATGATTACGCGAGGGTTCCCCATCAGAACGTGAGGTCAAACACATGGATTTTAGTGCGCTTCAGCTTCAGACGACGGTTGCTCCACACCAATTTTCGGGCGTCGCGCCCGTTCCCCTGACCGATGCCACTATGCAGGAGCGTAAAGATAAGCTTCTGGCGCGGATGGCTGCTGAGGGATACGACGCCCTCATTATTTATGCCGACAAAGAGCATGGCAGTAACTTTGAATACCTGACAGGATTTATTCCCCGCTTTGAAGAGGGGCTGCTGGTGCTGGCGAAAAATGGCGCTGCAACCGTTATTCTCGGTAATGAAAACCTGAAAATGGCCGCCTATTCCCGTATTCCGGTCACGCTTAAACACTGCCCGTATTTCTCATTACCGAATCAGCCAATGGATAACGAAAAACCGCTCGAGGCGTTATTCGTCGAGACGGGCCTGCGCGATATGCACCGCGTGGGGGTTGTGGGCTGGAAAATGTTTACGTCTGGCCAGGTGGATAACAAACAGCTTTTCGATTTACCCTGGTTTATTGTCGATGCCATTAAAAATAGTCTCTCTGATGGGGCGGTGTTAGAGAATGCCGCACATCTGTTTATTGACGGAGATAACGGCGCGCGGGTAACCAACAATGCGAATGAAATCGCCCATTATGAGTATGGTGCAAATCTGGCGTCGAACTGCATCCTGAATGCCATGAACGCGGTTGAACCGGGAATGAGTGAGGCGGCGTTAGGGGCGTATCTGGCGGCGGAAGGCCAGTACAATACGGTGGTGACCATTGCCGCATCGGGCCAGCGTTTTGAAAAAGCCAATCTATACCCCACGCATAAACCGCTGCAAAGGGGCCAGCCGCTGTCCATGACCACCGGGTTTAAAGGTGGATTATCCAGCCGTACCGGTTTTGTGATTGCCAGCGAAAATGAGCTGCCAGATACACAGAAAGATTATCTTGAACGTGTGGCAAAACCTTATTTTTCTGGTGTGGTGACCTGGCTTGAAAATATCAGAATTGGCATGGAAGGCGGGGAGATGTATTCCCTGATAGAGTCTATTTTGCCAAAAGAGAAATATGGCTGGCATCTGAACCCCGGGCATCTCAGCGCCGATGAAGAGTGGATGTCATCGCCCATTTATAAACATTCGACGCAAACCCTGAAAAGCGGGATGATTTTGCAGATTGATATTATTCCGTCAGTGCCGGGTTATACCGGCGCCAGCGCCGAGGAGAGCGTTGCGCTGGCGGATTTCGCGCTCCAGGCCGAGATCAAACACGCTTACCCTGAGCTATGGGCCAGAATTGAAACCCGTAAACGTTATCTCAACGACGTACTTAAGATTGCGCTGAGCGCGGATGTGATCCCGCTTTCCAGTGCCGTTGCTTATTTGCGGCCTTTCTTCCTGGCGAAGGATAAAGCGTTTACCTGCTAAACAATTTCCGGAGAACTTATTGAAGGAGCATGGTTATTTTTACTTTTGTCGACCATGCTCTTTGTACTTACACCATTAAGCGCCGTAAATGCCGTCAGCGTCATCTTACTCACTCGTGCCCAGGATACGTTAATGCGTCATTTTATTGTTCCTGCTGCTGCCGCTCTGGCCCTGTTTATCATGGGTATTTTTATTCTGAATACCCAGCTCTGGTATTCCGCACGGGCCGACAGCATGACGGGGGCGAAGTATGTCGTAAAGAATATGAATACGATCCTGGGTGAAGCTCAGCGCGCCACCCGGACGTCGATGAATGTCGCCGGAGCAGGCTGTGATGAGGAAGGGCAATACCGGCTTGGCACTGAGGCGGCGCTACAACCTCATCTCAGGACTATTTTCATTCTCACGCATGGGCAAATAGTGTGTTCATCCCTGCCGGATAACCGTGTGCTGTTGGTTAACGTGATGAGATTACCTGATTTGCCATTGATGCTGCTGCCAGCAAAAGAGACGGTAAATGGTTTGCCTGTGCTGCTGTATCAGACGGTATTTGATGGCAGCCGTATTGGGATCACAGTCAGCGATCGCCATATCCGCGACGCCCTGGGTATTTCGATAAAAGACGTCAGTTATCGGTTAAGGGTTGGTGACACCGTGCTGGGCCTGTCTGGTGATGCCGCGCCGGTAAACAATAAAGGCAAGCATGTCGGGCGGCTTGAAGCCAAAGATTATCCCTACAGTATTGAGTATAACTATCCTCCGTTATTCAGCGTGCAGAGGCTGATAAGTCAGGGTGCAGGCATCCTGTTTTTTTTACTGCTGGTAGCCTGTCTCGGTGCTTACGCGCTGTATAAATATCTGAATAAAAGTACGCCGCCTGAGGAGTCGCTACAGCGCGCCATCGCAAAGGGGGAAATTATCCCGTTTTATCAGCCCGTTGTTAATGGCCGTGAGGGCACCCTGCGGGGCGTGGAGGTACTGGCGAGATGGAAACACCCGAAAGCGGGCTATATTTCCCCGGCCTCGTTTATCCCGCTTGCTGAAAAATCCGGCCTGATTGTACCGTTGACGCGCAGCCTGATGGCGCAGGTGGTGATACAGATGAATGCTATTTCCAGCAAGCTGCCGGAAGGTTTTCATGTGGGGATTAACTTCAGTGCATCTCATATTGCCATGCCCACCTTTATGGATGAGTGCCTGAACTACAAAAGCCGCTTTGAGCGCAAAGATTTGAACCTGGTGATTGAAGTCACGGAGCGTGAACCGCTGGATATTGACGAACACCTGGTTCATACCCTGAATGCGCTGCACGAAAATGGTTTTGCCATCGCGCTGGATGACTTCGGAACCGGGTATTCAGGGCTCTCTTACCTGCACGATCTGCATATCGATTACATCAAGATTGACCATAGCTTTGTCAGCCGGGTCAATGAGCATGAGGAATCCACCCGGATCCTGGATTGTGTGCTGGATCTGGCGCGTAAACTCTCGATAAGTATTGTCGCCGAAGGTGTGGAAACCAAAGCGCAGCTTGATTACCTCAACCGGAATAATATCGTCTTCCAGCAGGGGTATTACTTCTTTAAGCCTGTTCCGTTTACGGAGCTGATACAAATTTTGCTGTCGAAGCCTAAAGTGAAAGTCATGGTGGAGTAACCGACCGGATGAGGTGCAGGATTAAATCCCTTCACACATCAACGTGTTTGCGCGATCGCCCGGAAAGTGCCTTGATCCTTACCCATAATACGTAATACTGTATGCATATACAGTACATGGCAGGAAAGGCAATGATGAGCACTCTCTTTTCGTATTATCCCCGGCAGGACATGGAGTTACCGCTGTTTCTGGAGCGTGTTGCCTGTGGTTTTCCAAGCCCTGCGCAGGATTACGTTGAAGACCGTATCGACCTGAACAAGCTGGCGGTAAAACACCCCAGTGCAACGTATTTCGTGAAAGTCAGCGGGGATTCCATGATCGGGGCCGGGATCGGCGATGGCGATCTGCTGGTGGTCGATCGTTCGTTAACGGCGGGACATGGCGACATTGTTGTGGCGGCGGTGGACGGGGAGTTTACGGTAAAAGAGCTACAAACCCGGCCGGTCTTAAGATTGCTTCCCCACAATGCTCGCTATCAGCCTATTACGTTTCACTCCGAAGAGGAGCTGCAAATCTTCGGTGTGGTGACGCATACGCTTAAAACACATCAACATTCTGGTGGAGTAAAAAGCCATCGCGTGGGTGGCCCGGAAATGCATAACCATGTTCGCACTGGTTGATGTCAACAGCTTCTACGCGTCCTGCGAGACGGTTTTTCGTCCCGACCTTCAGGGAAAGCCCATTGTGGTGGTGTCCAATAACGATGGCTGCATTATTTCGCTTTCACGCGAGGCAAAGCAGCTGGGGATAAAAATGGGTGAACCATACTTTAAGTTCAAGGAGAAACGCTATCCGTCGCGGGTCTACGTGTTTAGCTCGAATTACGCGCTGTATGCCGATCTCAGCAGCCGCGTGATGCAGACGTTGACCGATCTTTCCCCGGCGATAGAGATCTATTCCATTGATGAGGCGTTCGTGAATGTCTCGGGCATCGACAGCTGTATGCCACTGGATATTTTCGGGCACCAGATGCGCAACCAGGTACTGAAAAATACCGGGCTGACGGTAGGCGTAGGGATTGCGCAGACGAAGACGCTGGCGAAGCTTGCGAACTATGCAGCGAAGAAATGGCGCAGCACGGGCGGTGTTGTTGATTTGTCAGACCACGATCGTCAGCGCAAACTGCTGGCCGCAGTGCCGGTGGAAGAGGTATGGGGGGTTGGGCGGCGGATCACCAAAAAGCTAAATGCGATGGGCATTACCACGGCGCTTGAGCTGGCCGACAGCTCTTCGTGGGTAATAAGGAAACATTTCAACGTGGTTCTGGATCGCACGGTTCGTGAACTTCGCGGTGAGCGTTGCCTTAACCTGGAAGAATTTACTCCCACAAAGCAACAAATCATCTGTAGCCGCTCTTTTGGGCACCGCATTACGCAATATGTTGAGATGCATCAGGCGATTTGCGCTTACGCCGAACGCGCAGCGGAAAAACTGCGTGGCGAGCGCCAGTATTGCCGCTTCATCAGCGTATTTCTGCGGACCAGCCCTCATGCGGATAATGAGGTGTATTACGGCAATCAGGCGTCTGTCACCCTGTTGACGCCGAGCAACGACTCACGCGATATCATCCGCGCTGCCACGCAAGCGTTAGAGCGGATATGGCTCGATGGGTATCGCTATATGAAAGCGGGGGTGATGCTGGCAGACTTTTTCAGTAGCGGGGTCGCACAGCTAAATTTGTTCGATGACAACCGCCCGCGAGCCAATAGCATGGCGTTGATGGAGGCGATAGACAGGCTTAATCATTCCGGGAAAGGGAAAGTCTGGTTTGCCGGGCAGGGGATCGAGAAAGCCTGGTCGATGAAGCGTGAGATGCTGTCCCCGTCTTATACGACAAAGTATGCGGATTTGCCGGTGGCACGGTAGGGGGAGAATGCCCGTAATTCATTTTAACTCATACTTTTATATCATGCCGTTTTGCACGGATGTGGTTATTTTTATTATGTGCCACTCTCTTTCTGAGGTCATACATGGATATTTCAGCGCATCCGAAACAGTTTAAGGTTAGTGACTTCTCAACCGTTAATTTGACGTCAGGTGTGGGGCGAAAACTGTCTCATAACGACCTGGAGAACAGTTGTGCTATTCCCGTCGGGAGTGTGAATAAAAACAGTGGGATATTTATATTTAGCCTGACGTGTCCGTTCTCGGAAAAAACTTTTATTACTCAGGTTGTTCCAATGCTAAGGTCAGGGAAAAGTATGGTGATGGCCAATTTTATCCGTAATGATTACGATTTAAATATTTGGATCAGACTGGCAAAAATAAAAGCAGCCTACAGGATGTCAGTAGTATCAGCACTTTATAAGTATGAGTTTGATGGCCGTATTAGCACTGAGTTTGATGGTCAACGGAAAAACTATAATGATATCCAGGAAATGCTGGACAAGATATTATCGAATGTGCCAATAGATAAAGTAAATACCAGTTATACCCCAGAGCGTGCGGCAATATCTTCACTGGTGACAACGGCAGGCCTTAATCAGTTATATGGTGTGACTGCAACACCCTATATGGGGAATGTAAAGTGAGGATGCCATCATGAACATGAACCGCCGATGCTTTTTACTATCATCGTTCTCCTGTCTGTTTCTGACGTTATATCCACGGTTGTCCTTCGCCGGGTGTACGCAAGGAGATGATGTTAAGAACTTTAACGCGAATAAGACCGTGCCCTCCCATTCAGAAGGCATGGTGGCGGTTATCGTGAACTGGTATAACTCGACCGTCGTTGTACCCTTGTTAATCTCGGCTGCGGTTATTATGTCAAGTAATCCTCTGATTCATCCGGACTCCGGGACTAAAACTGCCCAGGACAGCGCGAATACCGATGTATCTGAAGCACAGCAACGTGCTGTGTTGTCAGATCTCATCGATAAAGCGATGACGGCAGCTTCGCCGAGCGATTTTTTCCCATCCGAGCATGGTAGTTTCGCTCAGGGCGGTGGCGGGTTCAACGGTGGTATTGGCGGCGGGGGCGGAAGTCATTTGACGGATAAGCCATTCAAAGGAGATTAACCCGTTACCGGTGTTAATCCCCGCAGGCGACAGGGCGTAAAACACTCAGGCTGACAGCCAGCGTTGCGCATCCGCTTTCATTTTTGTTTCCAGTTCGCTGCCCCTGGTGGCAAATACGCGCCCGAGTGGGAATCCGCTCTGCTCCAGTAAATACGCCAGTGCTGCATATTCCCGGGGGTACTTTTCGGCAGTACGCCGATCAATTTCAACCGGGCCCAGCGGGAAGGTAAACGTACCCATGTCATAAATACTCTGACGGCGGAACAGCTTCCAGACACCTTCTCTTTTTTCCGCCAGATCATAAAAACGATTGTGGCATTCACAGCCGATATTCAGCTTTACGTTTTCCGCGATGATGATGGCATTCGTTTCAAGGATGGCTTTATCTCCGTTAGCATTAAAGGTCACCGCGGGAGAGGCGATAAGGTGCTTGGTCCGTAAATCCGATGTGCCCATACGCATTGAACCCTTCACAAAATCGCTTCCCAGCCCTTCAAACCAGGTGATTTCAATCGTGCCGTCGGGATGGAACAATTCATTTAGCTGCTCCCATTCGCCCAGATCCCGGTGCATCCAGCCGTTCATCAGGTCATTAAGTTGCTGGCGGTCATTTTGTTGATTACGCATGGTCGTTGCTCCTGTTGTTTGACGGGGTTCAGTTTGCCGTCTGATAAAGCTAAAATGAAATATATAGATATTACCGATCAATCAATTTTAGTTATTGATGGGGTTCAGTATGGAATTACGTCACCTGCGCTATTTTCTGGCCGTCGCTGAAGAGGGGCATTTTGGCCGCGCCGCGGAACGACTCAACATTGTGCAACCCGCGTTGAGTATGCAGATAAAGGCCCTTGAAACCGAGCTGGGGGGCGCTCTTTTTATTCGCACCAGCCGCCGGGTTGAGCTTACCGAGGCGGGCGTGCTGTTACTCACTGAAGCCAGACGAACGCTTGAGCAGGCAGAACATACCCGGCTCACCGTTGAGCGCGCCATGCGTGGGGAAACGGGGCGGGTCAGGGTAGGGTTTGCCGGTAATGCTATCTTTAGCGGGAAGTTGATAGCGGACCTGCGTCTATTTCATCAACGCTTTCCTGATGCAGAGCTGATGATTCAGGAAGTTGGCCCGCAGGAGCAGGTCGATGCCATTCTTGCCGGGCATCTGGACATTGGTTATACCCCGGCGCACAGCAATATCGCAGGGCCGGACATTGCCGTCAGGCGCATTGGCGACTGGGAAATCCTGGTCGCACTGACTGAGGAAAGTCCTCTCGCACAGTATGCAGACTTAACGATAGAGATGCTTGCCGGGCAACCTCTTGTTTTATATGACGCGCACGATACCCATGAACATCTGTTTATCATGCTGACGCAACGGCTTGGGGAGCAGTGTCATATTGCCTACCGCTCCGGCAGTACGCTGAGTATTCTGGCGATGGCGGCTACCGGGCTGGGTCTGGCGTTAATCCCGGCCCCGTTGCAACAGGTACATATTCCAGGGCTGGTCTATCGTCGGCTGAATGAGCCGGATTTAACCGCCAATCTGGTGATTATCAGCCGGGAAAAAGAACCCAGCGAAGCGGTAAAAGCCTATCTCAGGCTGGTATAAAAGGGGCGCACTAAAGGGTGTGCATTTGCTGACGCAGCTTCTGGCGGCGTATCAGCCGGTCTGATTCTGTTCGGTGAGAAAGTCATGAATAACCTCGCTCTCTGGTATCGCCGTTTTGGCGAACCTGCGTCCGTCCTGCAACCTGAAATCACTGTACCTGGCGTGCTAAAACCGGGGGCGCTGCGGGTGCGTATGCGCTATTCCCCGGTCAATGCCTCCGATCTTATCCCCATTACCGGTGCCTATCGTCACCGCACGCCATTACCGGCTGTAGCGGGTTATGAAGGGGTGGGAGAGGTGACAGAAGCGCCCGCTGCGTTCGCGCATCTTCTGGGCAAGCGCGTGCTGCCGCTGCGGGGGCAAGGCACCTGGCAGCAGTATGTTGATTGTCCGGCGGAATATGCGATCCCGGTGCCGGAAGAGGTTCACTCGCACCTTGCCGCGCGGGCATACATTAACCCGCTGGCCGCCAGGATGATGCTAAACCTCTATCCGCCGCAGGGGAAACGGGTGCTGCTAACGGCCGCAGGTTCGGATTGCGCTATTTTGCTCGGGCAGTGGGCGCGCAGTGCCGGGGCGACAGAGGTATACGGTATTCACCGCTCGCCTGTTCATGGCGAACGGCTGGCTGCAATGGGCATTACTCCGATAGAACAAGGTAATACGGCGATGGTGACCGCTATCGCCGCGCGTGCGGACGTGGTGTACGATGCCACGGGCGGCAGCCTGGCAGAAACCCTTCTGATCCTGATGCACGAAGAGGGGGTATTTGTCTGTTATGGGCTGCTTAGCGGGCAAACGTTCCGGCAGCAACGGGCCTTTCCACGTGTTGAGTGGTTCCACATTCGCAATTACCTGGATGCGCTGAGCGTGGAGGCGTGGCAGGCAGAGTTCCGGCACATCTGGCCGATACTGTGTGCAAGCCAGTACAGCGACGTCACGGTTTATCCGCTGACGCAATGGCAGGCGGCACTACAGTGCTACCGCCAGGCCGGGAGAGTCAGTAAACCGCTGCTGGATATGAACCTGTAAGCCCCTGACAGGCAGGGGCCACACTTACTTATGGCTCATGTCGCTGAGCAAAATGGCGATGCTTTGCCCACCCGCCGTTTGCTCCAGACCAATTTTCACAATGATGGTCAGCGGCACGGAAAGCAACATACCGACCGGGCCGAGCAGCCAGCCCCAGAAAATCAGGGACAAAAACACCACCAGAGTGGAAAGCCCAAGCCCGCGTCCCATCATTCGCGGCTCCAGGATGTTGCCGAAGACCAGGTTAATCACCAGATAGGCCGCCAGTAAAATGAGTGCATCGTAAAACCCGCTGAAGACCAGCACCTGAAGGATGGGCGGAATAGCCGCCAGCACCGAGCCGATATTGGGAATATAGTTAAGCGCAAAGGCCAGCAGCCCCCATACGAACGCAAAACGGACATCCAGCGCGACGAGCATCCCCCAGACAACCAGCCCCGTGACCAGGCTAATGGCTGTTTTCAGCACCAGATAGCGCGAAACGCTATCCAGCGCGCGTTGAATCGCACCCATGCCTTCCACAGGACGAGTCATTATCTGTTGCAGCTTTGCCGGCAGTTGCGGCACTTCAAGCAGCATGAAGACCACCGTTAAAAACAGCAGGAAAATAGACGTCATAGCATTCGAAAGCTGTGCCAGCAGGCTGGTGACAAGGGTCATGGCAGCATTGGGATCGATATACTTCAGCAGCTCCTCAACCGACACCTCAATACCCGCACGTTGCAGCCAGGGCTCAATTTGCAGCAGCGGGATCACCAGCGATGAACGATATTTAGGCAGCGTACGTGCCAGCTCGTTCAGGGAGGTTCCCAGATACGCCACCAACAGCACCATGGCGACAATGATGATGCCAATCAGAAGCGTAATGGCCAGCACGCGAGGTATGCGGAGACGGACCATGCGCTGAACCAGCGGGTTGAGTATCACGGCAATAAAAAGCGCGAGAATAAAGGGCACAATGATGTCCGCCGCAAAACGGACGCCCGTCAGAATGATCACCAACATGCCCAGCATGATGACAATTTTAAGCCCGTTCAGGGTAATGATGGGTTTAGCCATGGAGATTCCTGAAATAATTCTTTTATTTATAATAGATGCGAATGCCGATTCAATAAACTAACCGGGGTCAAACAGGATGGGTAAAGAAATGAAAAGACTTTGAGTAAATTCCTGGCTTATGGTACAAATCAGGCGTGTTCAACTACCGAGGACAATTTTCATCCGCAAAGACGAGAAGCAAGATCGCGGATAATTGTAATTTTATGGACAATTTGTTCAGGACGTACATTTCAAAAAACACCGCTGTATTTTCTACCTCCTTCTGCCTTCTGTCTGGTGAGCAACACTGGCGCACCGCGCTATAGTCACGTCTTCTGCCTGAGCTGGCGCTATGCGCTTAGCTATCTGATTTAATTTCATATTTTTTTGGTTTTCCGTCTGAGGCGAGCCACGATGGATTATATTCTCAAGCAGGAGAAGAACATGTTTTACTGGATTTTATTAGCTCTGGCTATCGTCGCTGAAATTACCGGCACCTTGTCTATGAAATGGGCAAGTGTCAGTGATGGCAACACTGGCTTTATTTTAATGCTGGTGATGATTTCACTTTCCTATATTTTCCTGTCCTTTGCGGTAAAGAAAATCGCGCTGGGTGTGGCCTATGCATTGTGGGAAGGTGTCGGTATTTTGTTGATTACGCTGTTCAGCGTCATGTTATTTGACGAAGCATTATCAACCATGAAAATTGCCGGACTGACGACCCTGGTTGCCGGGATTGTGCTGATTAAATCGGGTACACGTAAACCGACAAAACAGCTGAAGGAGAAGACCCATGCAGCAGTTTGAATGGATCCACGCGGCCTGGCTGGCGTTCGCCATTGTGCTGGAAATTGTGGCCAACGTCTTTCTGAAGTTCTCCGATGGTTTTCGCCGTAAATTTTACGGCCTGATGTCCATTGCCGCTGTGCTGGGCGCGTTCAGTGCACTGTCGCAGGCGGTAAAAGGTATCGATTTGTCAGTGGCCTATGCGTTGTGGGGCGGGTTTGGTATCGCCGCAACGCTTGCCGCTGGCTGGATACTTTTCGGCCAGCGTTTAAATAACAAAGGCTGGATAGGGCTGGTGCTATTGTTAGCAGGTATGGTGATGATCAAACTTGCCTGACACGAATACAGTCAGTGTTTACGGGCAGCGAAATCCGCTGCCTGTATTACTCTTATAAAAGCATGACTTTAAAGAGGATGGCTGATGTATCTCACCTTTAGCTGGCGTAATATCCCCACGGCAAAAACGCTGTTCGTCATGATATTCATGGCGGGGATCGGCTTAATCGTGTCTGTTATCGCGTTGCTTTACCTGTCTCTTCATCTTATCAGTACCAAAACCAATGAAATTGATGAACACCGCACTGCGCTATCGGTTCAGGGGGCGATCCAGACATCTGTTAATCGTGTCTCTTCGCTGGTGATTGATAATGCCGTCTGGGACGACGCCGTACGTGAGCTTTATAGCCCTAAACTGGATACCGAATGGCTGTATAAAACCTGGGGCGCTGGTTTTAAAATCAATAATCTTTACGATGGTACATTTGTACTGGATGAACATTTCAATGTGCTGTGGGGATCATTTCAGAGCCAACCTTTTACGGAAAAGAATCTTTCGTTTTTTGGTTCAGGCCTGAAAGCGTTGATTGATAAGCACAGCAGCGCATTAGCCAAAGACAAGAATATTTACGCCGGGATCACCCGCACACGTAACGGCGTGGCGTTTATTGGTATCGGGCTTGTTCGCCCGATGGTAGGGCCGCTCCAGATTAGCGGCGATACGCGCCGTTATCTGGTCATTACCCGCCATCTTAATTCCCAGATTTTGTCCGATCTGGGTGCCACGTTTCAGATAGACCGTCTCAATTATACGCCCAATAAGATCAACGATATGAGTATGCCGCTTAACAGTTCGGCCGGGGAGCTTCTGGGCTATCTCAACTGGCAGGCGCGTCTTCCGGGGGCGCAGGCGGCGATAGCGGCCTCGTCAGACATCACGCAAATCGTGGTCCTGGCGGCTGCCCTGATCTTGCTGTTTATTCTTGTGAGTAGCGTGGGGCTGTATAAGCTTGCCAGGGGGGAAAGTCAGGCCCGGCTGGTGGCGCGAACGGACTGGTTAAGCCACTTACCCAACCGACGCGCGTTGATAGAAGCGCTGGATAAGGTCAGCCTGCGCGGTGATATTGACGTGAAAAGCGTAGTATTCATCGATCTTGATGGTTTTAAGGATGTGAACGATATCTATGGCCACAGCGTCGGTGACGACTTAATCATCGCCATTGCAAAAACACTGCGTGAACGGGTCCCGCCTGGCGGGATGCTGGCGCGTATGGGGGGCGATGAGTTTGCCATGACCATAGGTGGCGATCGCTCGGAGGCGCAGGCGTCAGCCTTTGCCGGGGCGGTGCTCGACTTCCTGAATAGCCCGATTCGCCTGGGGGAGCGCACGATTCATATCAGCGCCAGCATCGGAATTGCCAGTGGAACCTTAATTGAGTGCACCAGCTCTGAGCTGTTCCGTCGGGCCGATATTGCCATGTATCACGCCAAAATGACCGGAAAAGGGCGGGTTACACACTACGATGCAGAGCTGAACAGCGTGCGGGAACGGCAGCTGGCACTTGAAAACCAGATCCGTAGCGGTCTTGAACGTGATGAGTTTGAGGTCTGGTATCAGCCGATTATTGATGCGCGTAGCCAGAAAATGACCAGCGTAGAAGCACTTGTACGCTGGCCGCGCCGCCCGGAAGGGGAACTTGGCCCGGACACCTTTATTACGATTGCTGAAACCAGTGGCCTGATTTATAAACTCGGTCAGTTTGTCCTGCACCGGGCCTGTAGCGATCTGGAGCCTTTTGGTGATTTAAAATTATCCGTTAATATCTCTCCGGCGCAGTTCCGCGACCCTGAGTTTGAAGATAAGGTCGCCAACGTGCTGGATATCACCCATTTCCCGGCGAACAGACTCCAGCTTGAAGTGACGGAAACCTATGTTCTGGAAAACCCGGAGCGTGCACGTTCAGCGATAGTTAACCTGAAAGCGCTGGGTACGGCGGTTGCGCTGGATGATTTTGGCACGGGCTATTCAAGCATCGGCTATCTGCGCCGATTCAATTTCGACACCATCAAAATAGACAAATCGCTGGCTGGGCTGGTGGATAACGACGAACAGGCCGCCGCGCTGGTGAGTGGCACGGTGCGCATCGCTAACGCGCTGGGGATGGCGGTGGTGGCGGAAGGTGTGGAAAACGAAAAACAGATGAAACTCTTACGGCTGGCTGGCTGCGATCAGTTGCAGGGATTCTGGTTCAGCCAGCCGATGCCGATTGAGGCAATCATTGAGTTACGTCAGGTCAGACAGTGCTGACCTACTGTTGCGCCAGCGCTTCGAGTCTGTCGCGAAAACCGGTAACGGACAACGCGCGGTTATCGGCACGCCATCTGTCTTTAGCGGCAGGCGCAGAGCTTTGAACGCCAATCAGCTGCCAGCCGTTGTCTGTTTTCAGCATCAGCGGCGAACCGCTATCACCCGGTAAGGTATCGCACTGATGTGACAACACGCTGTTTTGCGCCCAGCCCGTGACAATACAATCCGCATGGGTGTAAAGCGAATCCAGGTGATCAACCGGGTAACCCGATTGTGTCACTTTGCGATCAGCGGCCTTCAGCGCGGCAGTCAGTGCGGCTTTGTCACCGTCAAACAGCGGAAGCGGCGTAATGCCTGACGGCGGGTAACGTAACACCACCAGGCCAAAATCCCAGGAAGCCGCAGCTGGCGGCACAATCCAGCCATCACCATCCGGTTTCAGGCGTTTGCCCAGCGACGGGTCGACCCGGCCTTCAATTCCGTGGATCTCATATCGCCACACCCCTTTTTGCGACACAAAGCGCAACGCAACGGCTTTATCCGGTTTGCCGTTTGGCGGTGTTAACAGGCAGTGGCCTGCGGTCAGTGCAAGCTGAGGGGTAATTAAGGTGGCAGTACATAAGTTGCCGCTGGCGGTTTCCAGCTGGCCAATAGCATCCCACGGGGGCTGAGTAGGGTTGGCAACACGCGTACGATCGTCATGACCAAAAAAAAGCGTCTTTACATCTTTAGCGCTCATGGTGTCATCGCCACCATCATCCGCATGTGAAAAGCCAGAAAAAAGAGTAAACGTTCCCAGTAACAACACTACAGATTTACGCATATCACACTCTGGTGGGGGTAATTATGATTATTAAAAGTGAACCCTATGAAAATACTATAGACGGGACGGCGTTAAAGTGGGAGTAAAATCAGCGTGCTACATTCAGGAAAGATAAAAGTGGCTTGCGATGAGCGCGCATAAAATAAGCAGAATAAGAATGAGCTCAAACCGATAGCGTCGCAGCATACGCCCTCCGGATAAAAAAACGGCGCTGTACCTTTCCGGTTCAGCGCCGGTTTACCAACGTGCCCCGAAGGGCACGGTTAAGCTTGTACTCTTACGCAGCTGGCTGTGCAGCTGGTTTAGCAGCTTCGTGTTTTACTGCTTTTTTGTGGTGCTTTTTAGCAGCCTGAGCTTTCTGCTCTACAGCCGGTTTAGTGGCTTTCTTGTGGTGCTTTTTAGCAGCCTGAGCTTTCTGCTCTACAGCTGGTTTAGCGGCTTTTTTGTGGTGCTTTTTAGCAGCCTGAGCTTTCTGCTCTACAGCTGGCTTAGCGGCTTTTTTGTGGTGTTTTTTAGCAGCCTGCGCTTTCTGTTCAGTTGGCGCTGCGGTTGCTGGAGCTGCTGCTTCTTTTTTCACAGCTGCTTTATGATGTTTCTTGTGGTGAACCGCTTTTGCTGGCGCTGCGGTGGTAGTTGCAGCTGCAGCAGCAGCTGGTGCAGGAGTTGCAGTAGTTTCAGCAGCAAATGCAGCAGAAGACAGACCCATAGCAGCGGCAACAACCAGAGCTAATACTTTATTCATTCTCATACCCTCGAATTTGGCTTTTCATTTAACCCCACTGCGGGGCCGTTGAAAGAACTATATCCCTGTAAACCCGAGGTTTCCGTGAGTGATTGGTATCGGCGTGTAACGTAATGTACAAAGGCTGGTACAAGGTGTACGAACAAGGCTGCACGCGCCTGTTCGTACACTGCGGGGCTATTTCTTCAGGCCGGCAAGGATGGCCGCGGGTGGCAGGCTGCCTACGATTGAACGTGATTCAGGTTCGATCACCACCATGAATGGCGTGATGTTAATACCCAGTCTTGCAGCCAGCGCTGATTGCCGCTCGACCAGCGCAGAACAGGCCGGAGTCGAGTCGTTATCGGGTAAAAAACCGGTCATCGCTTTTTGCAGACTTTTCACCTTATCGGCGGAACACCAGACGCGCCCCATGTCTTCAATCACAGAATCACGAATAGAGTCGGGGGCGATGGTCACAAACGACATCGTCAGACCGGCATCCGTATATTGCTTAACGTTTTTCACCACATTGCTACAGTAGACGCACTGGTTATCAATAAACACCAGCAGCTTGTACTTTTCAGCGGGAGCCTGAAACGTGATGGGCTGGAGGTCAGCCAGAGAGTGTGTAATATCGTCGTACGCTTCTTTTGGCGTGTTATCCGTGGCGGCGAAGGTACTTAGACTCGTCGCACACAGCATGGCTAAGGCCATCGTTTTCATTTTGCCTTTCATCATTCATCCCTTTATTTATTTTTTATGCCTGGCCTGAGAACGGTTTATTTCTGGGCCAGAAAAGGAATTATGGCATTAAGCGCAAGCGTCAGGATATGCACAAAATCATATTCTTAGTGCGTAAATTAGGGGGGATGGCCGGAGCGAACTCCGGCAGAATGCATTACAGGTAACGCGCGGTCAGGTGTTCACGGAAATAACGGATATTCAGATCTTCCCCGGTCGCCTGGGTAATTAACTCCGAGGTGCTAAAGCGGCTGCCATGCTGCCAGATATTCTGGCGCAGCCAGTCAAACAGGGCAGAGAAATCACCGTCTGCAACAGACGCCTGAAGCCCGGGTAGCGCGGTTTTCGCCGCGTGGAAGAGCTGTGCGGCGTACATTGCCCCGAGGGTGTAAGACGGGAAGTAACCAAAGCCGCCGTCGGTCCAGTGGATGTCCTGCATACAGCCATTGCGGTAGTTGTCTTTGGTGGACAACCCAAGCCAGGCCTGCATTTTCTCATCCCACAGAGCCGGGATATCATCAACTTCAATCTCACCATTAATCAGTGCGCGTTCAATTTCATAGCGCAGCACAACATGCGCCGGATAACTCACTTCATCGGCATCGACGCGAATGTAGCCAGGCTTCACGCGCTGGTTCCAGGCAATAAAGTTCTCTTCGCTAAAGGCGGCCTGGCTACCGAAACGGGCATGTACGGCAGGGAGCAGATGTTTCAGGAATGCGTTACTGCGACCAAGCTGCATTTCAAAGAACAGACTCTGTGATTCGTGGATTGCCGTGGATCGCGCCTGCGCGATGGGTTGACCCGCCCAGGCACGCGGCAGGTTTTGCTCGTAGCGGGCATGACCGGTTTCGTGAACCACGCCAAACAGCGCGCTCAGCAGTTCGTCTTCATCATAACGCGTGGTGATACGCACATCCTCTGGCACGCCGCCGCAGAACGGGTGAGCGCTAACGTCCAGACGACCGGCGTTAAAATCGAAGCCGAGCATTTTCATGGCTTCCAGACCCAGCTCCCGCTGATCGGCGGTCGCGAAGGGGCCTTGCGGTGGGACAAACGACTGTTGGGACTGTTTTTCCACTACCTTCGCCAGCAGGTCTGGCAGCCAGGATTTCATGTCAGCAAACAGCACATCGAGACGGGCACTGGTCATGTCCGGCTCAAAAATATCCAGCAGGGCATCGTAAGGTGAGCAACCTTTCGCCTCTGCACGCAGGCGAGCTTCTTCCCGGCTCAGCCTGACCACGTCTTTCAGATTTGCAGAAAAACCCTGCCAGTCATTTGCCGGACGCTGCGAACGCCAGGCGTGCTCACATTTACTGCCCGCCAGAGACTTCGCTTCTACAAGCGTTTCCGGCAGCAGTGACGCCTGCTGATAGTGGCGCGTCATTTCACGCAGGTTTGCCTGTTCCACGTCATTCAGATCTTCGCTTTGCGCTGCGGCCAGCCAGTCGCCCACTTTCTTGTCCGTCAGGATCTGGTGCTGCAAGACGCTCATCTCAGCCAGGGCTTCACCCCGGGCAGCGCTGCCGCCTGGCGGCATCATGGTGAACATATCCCAACTGGCGATGGAGGAGAGATGCGAGAAGCGGGAGAGACGCTGGAAGGTGCGGGTGAGTTGCTGATAAGACACGTTTTTCGTCATCGTTATTGTTCTCGTTCAGGTGAAGTATTCAGGGGAGTTTAACGCGATTTTTAGAGGATTAATGCTTTTTAATGCAAGGGGCGTGAAGCCTCTCGTCAGTTAGTCATAGAGCCATTTGCCTGCTTTTGCGGACTCTGCAAACATTCTTACGGTTAACGGGATGCGGTTTGCTTCTACTTCTTCCCGTTTTAACTTGAACCAGCGCTTTAATAAAGGCGTGTTCTGCCAGGGGAAATAGCGAGACCAATTCACACCAGACAAATCCACATTAAACTCTTTCTCGTACCGGTTTAATGCATCATGAAAGTCATCACCTGGAGAACCGAATAAATCAGAATCGAGTTCCAGCAATATCTCATTCCAGTCATCGTCAAGTTCACGTGAAATTTCATCGTTGAACATATCAAGAACTTTAGAGGTAATTTCGTCAGTTAACATTAGAATGAGGTCCACTGTATACGGTCTTTAGGTCGTGCAATCAGGTTATATTTCTCCTGAGTGCGCGTCGAAATCCTGTAAAGGGAGGTAACTAATGATCCCCAACCCAACCAGGGACAATAGCGGGCAATAACAGCGGCAAGGCTGGTTGTTGTTCTCATCCTGACTCCCACCGGCGTTTTTACTCGAATTCCGAATGGGGTTTTAACATCCTTCAAAATCATTCGTGCGTACTTTGAAATTACGCTTGTCCTTTAATGGCTGTCCCTGGCTTAGTTCGGGTACCTAGCCATGGTTGCCCACCCAAAATTGCCGCACCTGAAACGGCATCTATCCCTAATTCCAGGCAGAACTCCTCCAGAAAAATGATCTCGAGTAACTCACCCGGAGTGACGTTTGAATGGCCTCTGTAGAAGTAGGTTCCGTTAATCTCTTCGGTCGTATCCATACCAATACCCCAGTTAAGCCGTCGCCCGTTCATTCCATGCGTCAGAGAAAATAATATTGCCGTCGTTATGCTTCCACGTAATTTTCTCATAGCGCAATTCAACAGTTTCGAGGTGATTGTTATTGTTGTCGCCCGGAGCGGCCATGGCAGGTGATACAGAAACTATCCGCACGCCTTCAAGAAGAATATTGAAGTATTCCGCTTCCAGACCAGCATCATTAATCTTGTAGAACTTGAGTTCGGCTTTTTGCAGAGCCTGACCAGTGGCGACGGCTTTATAGAGATAAGGTGATGAGTAATCGAATTCCTTTATGATCATCATCGGAGAGTGGATACGTTTACCAGTAGGTTTACCTGTCAGGTTATCGGTTGGCGTCGAAAGATTGTGATGAAATCCTTTGAACTCAATGCTGTATTCCCTGTGCTGCACATCACAACCTCCTTTAATAAGTGCACCACCGTCATCGTACAACCACATATTGCCTGGAATTGCCATTTTTAAAAAACCTCTTTCATGTGATGGAATTGATGAGTTTACAGGACGAGAGAGGAGTGCTGGATGCACGAAATGGCTATAATATATTGATTTTACTTAATATTAAATTAAGAGAAACTAACGAGAGAAAAGATCCCCTGCACTTAAGTACTCATGCAGGGGGATATCGTTCGGTTACTTCAAACGCCGGTGAAGGCTACTCCCCACCAGCAGCGCCATACACAGCATCAGCGCAATAAACCCGCCCACACCGTTCCAGCCGTAGTTATGCCAGAACACACCGCCGAGCGTCCCGGCGATACTGGATCCCAGATAATAGCTGAACAAGTACAGCGAAGAGGCCTGGCCTTTGGCGCGGCGCGCACGTGGGCCAATCCAGCTGCTGGCGACCGAGTGCGCGGCGAAGAAGCCTGCGGAGAAGAGCAGCATCCCGGCGAAAATCAGCCACAGCGAAGAGAACAGCGTCATCAGCAGACCGAGCAGCATCACGCCGGTTGAGACCAGCATGACCGGGCCACGTCCAAAGCGTGCGGTCATCGCCCCGGCTTTAGGTGAGCTCCAGGTGCCGGTGAGATAGGCAACAGAGAGCAGGCCGACCACCGCCTGGCTAAGATGCCACGGAGAAAGCATCAGCCGATAACCAATGTAGTTGAACAGGGTCACGAACGAACCCATCAACAGAAAGCCGGTCAGGAACAGCCGCGGCAGCCCTTTATCGCGCCAGTGCAGACGGAAGTTGATAAACAGCGTTTTCGGGCGCAGGGACGTCGGGCGGAAATGGCGTGATTCCGGCAGAATTTTCCAGAACATCAGCGCAGAGGCCAGGGCAAAGCAGCCAATGACCGCCAGCGCAATACGCCAGTTAAAGAAGTCCGTAAACACCCCGCTCAGCAAGCGTCCGCTCATTCCACCGATCGAGTTACCGCTGATATACAGCCCCATCGAGAAGGCCACAAAACTGGGGTGGATCTCTTCGCTGAGGTAGGTCATCCCGACCGCGGCGACTCCGCTAAGCGATAAACCAATCAGGGCGCGCATCACCAGGATGCCGTGCCAGCTGGTCATCATGGTTGAAAGCAGCGTACAGACGGAGGCCAGCATTAATGCCGTTACCATGACCTGCTTGCGGCCAATGGCATCTGAAAGTGGCCCGGTAAACAGCAAACCGATAGCCAGCATCCCGGTGGAAATTGAGAGCGAAATACTGCTGCTGGCAGGGGATACGCCAAATTCATGGGACAAGACCGGCAGAATAGGCTGAACGCAATACAGCAGGGCAAAGGTTGCCAGGCCTGCTGAGAAGAGCGCCAGCGTGACGCGCATAAATTGAGGAGTACCACGTTTAATGAACTGAACCGGCTGTGATGCTGGGGGTAAATCATCGATATCGCTTGCCGGCGCGACATCAATGGTTGTTGTACGACTCACACAGTTTCCTTGCTTAAACATCCCCGTGATTGGCTGGTGACGGGTATGACCACATGATCAGGGTAGGAAAATGTAAATATTCTGTCTAATATATTAATAATCTCAAATGATACTTTAAAAATATGAATATCGAACTGCGTCACCTGCGCTACTTTATTGCCGTGGCAGAAGAGCTGCATTTTGGTCGCGCTGCCGCCCGTCTGAATATCTCCCAGCCACCGTTAAGCCAGCAAATTCAGATCCTGGAGCAGCAAATTGGGGCGCGCTTACTGGCACGGACCAACCGCAGTGTGAGCCTGACGGCGGCGGGGAAACAGTTTCTTATCGACAGCCGCCAGATCCTGAGCATGGTTGATGACGCTGCCGCCAGGGCAGAGCGACTCTACCTGGGAGAGGCCGGTGAACTGCGCATTGGTTTTACCTCATCCGCCCCCTTTATCAGCGCGGTATCGGCCACGCTTTCGTCGTTTCGCCGTCATTTCCCGGATGTCCATCTTCAGACCCGTGAAATCAACACCCGCGAACAAATTGCCCCGCTGAATGAAGGCTCGCTTGACCTGGGCCTGATGCGAAACACCCAGCTGCCGGACTCGCTTGAATGGCAGGTTATCCTGCGCGAGCCGCTGATGGCGATGATCCCGCATGACCATCCGCTGGCCTCATGCTCCACGGTTTCGCTGGCAGAACTGGCTAACGAGCCGTTCGTCTTTTTCGACCCGCAGGTAGGAACCGGGTTATATGACGACATTCTGGGGCTGATGCGTCGTTACGGTCTTACCCCGACCATTACGCAAGAAGTGGGCGAGGCGATGACCATTATCGGCCTGGTAGCCGCCGGGCTTGGCGTTTCTATCCTTCCAGCTTCGTTTAAGCGGGTACAGCTGCGGGAAATGCGCTGGGTGGCCATTGAGGAAGACGACGCCATTTCTGAGATGTGGCTGGTATGGTCAAAACACCGGGAACTCAGTCATGCGGCACAGCGTTTCAAAACGCAGTTGATGACGGCTTCGCGGGGGCGAAATGTATAAGGAAAGCGGGAAAAAATGTGCAGTAAATCACATGGCTAAGTAAATATTTGACGAGCACCATTGAAGTGCTTCACCATAGCCCACAGTTTATTTCGAAGCTCGAAAATAAGGGAGTACGAGGTGGTTGCTGATAGTCAGCCAGGGCACATTGATCAGATTAAGCAGACCAACGCTGGCGCGGTTTATCGCCTGATTGATCAGCTTGGTCCGGTTTCGCGTATCGATCTTTCGCGCCTGGCACAACTGGCACCTGCCAGTATTACCAAAATTGTTCGTGAAATGCTGGAAGCACATCTGGTTCAGGAGACCGAAATTCAGGAGCCGGGCAGCCGTGGCCGCCCTGCGGTGGGGCTGGTGGTGGAAACCGAGGCGTGGCACTACCTGTCGCTGCGTATCAGCCGTGGCGAAATTTTCCTCGCCCTGCGCGATCTGAGCAGCAAACTGGTGGTTGAAGACCGCCTGGAGCTGCCGCTTGATACCGAACAGTCACTTCTGGACGCGATCCTCACGCATATTGACCAGTTCTTTATTCGCCATCAGCAGCGTCTTGAGCGCTTAACGGCGATTGCCATCACCATGCCGGGTATCATCGACACGGAAAACGGGATTGTGCATCGGATGCCGTTTTACGATGGCGTCAAAGAGATGCCGCTTGGCGAAGTGCTGAAAAACCATACCGGCGTGCCGGTCTATATTCAGCACGATATCAGTGCCTGGACAATGGCAGAGGCGCTGTTTGGCGCATCCCGCGGCGCACGCGATGTTATTCAGGTGGTTATCGATCATAACGTGGGGGCCGGGGTCATCACTGATGGTCGTTTGCTTCATGCCGGTAGCAGCAGCCTGGTGGAAATTGGCCATACTCAGGTCGATCCCTATGGTAAGCGCTGCTACTGCGGTAACCACGGATGCCTGGAAACCATCGCCAGCGTTGAAAGCGTGATGGAACTCGCGCAGGTGCGACTGAGCCAGTCGATGAGTTCTACGTTGCATGGCCAGCCGTTAACGGTCGATGCTCTGTGTGCGGCGGCGAGGCAGGGCGATCTGCTGGCAAAAGATATCATCACCGGTGTGGGCAATAACGTCGGCCGCATTCTCGCCATCATGGTGAATTTGTTTAACCCGCAAAAGATATTGATTGGCTCACCGCTCAGCCAGGCGGCGGACATCCTGTTCCCGGCTATTTCGGATTGCATTCGCCAGCAGTCACTCCCTGCATACAGTAAGAATATCGTGGTCGAAAGCACCCAGTTCTCGAACCAGGGAACCATGGCCGGTGCGGCGCTGGTAAAAGACGCTATGTACAACGGTTCGTTACTGATTCGTTTGCTCCAGGGCTAACTCATTTCCACAGATGTAAGAAAAATTGCGCTATCTCAAGCCGGGTAGCGTATGCATCCCTTAGACTTCCCCCACTGAATTATTTACCTGGTTTATATTTTCGAGGCATCACCAAGAGGTGGGATGAGTCATGCTTAAGCGTTTCTTTGTAACGGGTACTGATACCTCTGTCGGCAAGACCGTTGTGTCCCGTGCTTTGCTGCAAGCCCTGGCGGCAAACGGTAAAAGTGTAGCAGGGTACAAACCGGTCGCAAAAGGCAGTAAAGAGACGCCTGAAGGATTGCGTAATAAAGATGCGCTGGTCCTGCAAAGTGTCTCAACGCTGGAATTGCCGTATCACGCCGTAAATCCTATCGCGTTAAGCGAAGATGAGAGCAGCGTGGCGCACAGCGGCCTTATCAATTACACCCTTTTGTCAGACGGCCTGGCAAACCTGAGTGAAAAGGTTGACCACGTTGTTGTCGAGGGGACGGGCGGCTGGCGCAGCCTGATGAACGATTTGCGCCCGCTGTCAGAATGGGTTGTTCAGGAACAACTGCCAGTCATTATGGTGGTGGGCATTCAGGAAGGGTGCATCAACCATGCGTTGTTGACAGCACAGGCGATTGCCAATGACGGCCTGCCATTGATGGGGTGGGTAGCAAACCGCATCAACCCGGGGCTGGCGCATTACGCTGAAATTATCGATGTGCTGAGCAAAAAACTGCCTGGGCCATTAGTTGGCGAGTTGCCTTATCTGCCCCGTGCCGAACAGCGTGAGCTATCGCAGTATATCAATCTCTCCGCGCTCGGTAGCATGTTGTCCGTAGATAGAGTCGTGGCGTAACGTCCTAGACAGCACCGAGGCAATCACACACGCAACCAGTAAACCGGGCAGCAGCGAATACTGTCCGGTCATTTCACAGACCATCAGTGCCGACATAATCGGTGCATGTGTGGTGGCCGCCAGCAGCGTTGCCATTCCCGCCAGCCCCAGCAAAATCGCGGTTTCTGAACCGGGAAACCATAGCGCGAAGATCTGCGCAAACAGCATTCCTGTCGCCATACCGACGAACAGCGTCGGGGTGAACACCCCGCCCGGCGCGCCCGAACCGCTGCTTGCCAGCACCGCCAGCAATTTGCAGATAAAGACCCCGGCAATTACCGCCAGCAACGGCGGTGACAGCAGAAATGCCTGTACCACGCTGTAGCCATTGCCCCAGACTTTTGGCGTCAGTAGCGACAACAGCCCGACAATCAGGCCGCCAAGCGCAAGCTGGAACGGCGGCGAAAGTTTGAGCCGCAGAAAAAGAGAGTGGCTGGCGTTCATCAGCCACATCAGCAACGGGCCACACACGCCCGCCAGCAGTCCCATCCCCAGCATGAGCGCATAATCAACGGCGGTCAGCGTGTCGCTAAGATGCACCTCATAGAGCGTACTGGCACCCGGGCTGAGCAGACGCGTGGTGAGCAATGCCACAACGGCCGCAATCACCACCGGACCAAGTGAGGCCAGCATCAGCGTGCCAAACAAAATTTCCGCGATGAACAGGCTTCCGGCCAGCGGCGCATGGTAGGCGCTGGCCATCCCGGCCGCGGCACCGCAGGCAATCCACAATTTCCATTCTGATTTCGGGGTGAAGCGTTGGGCAAAAAACGATGCGGCGAGCGCCGCAAGCAGGATCATCGCGCCTTCACGGCCAATGGCGCTGCCGCTGGATACCACCAGCAAAGATGCCAGCGATTTAACAAGGCTGGCGCCGTAGTCGAACTGCCCGTCACCCGTTTCGAGGGCTTCCATGTAATCGGTGGGCGCCTGCGGGCGTTGCGCGGTCAGTCGTTGCCATCCCCACAGCAATAACCCCGCCGCCAGCCCACCCAGTGCTGGCGTGAGCGCCCGTCTCCAAGGGGAAAGCGCACCCGCAGCATTCACCAGGCTGCCGCTCTGGTTAGCCAGAAACAGCCATTCAAGCAGAAACATCGCGTGGCGAAAAACAGCAACAGCCAACGCGGCCAGCACGCCTGTAAGAGTGGCAATCAGGAGCCGGCGAAACATGGCACGAATGTCGGGGTAAGTATGAAGACGTTGCATGGGGCACGCGTAAACGGGAAAGATACAATATTGTGATGGGAAATCGCGAGGTTAGCAAAAGGTATGCGTGCGAAAAAAAACCGGGCATTGCCCGGCCCGGTATTAGCTCTCGCTAGCAATATTCAGCGCCCGACGTGTGCGGCCTGAGCTCAGGTACTCTGCAATGTAATCCTGAGAAATTTCGCCGTTATAGCGCCCATCTTCATCGACAATCGGCATCCAGCTGGCGTTGCTCTCGTACAGACGGGACAACACCACACGCAGGTTATCTTCGGCTTTGCCCGTCATGCGGAACGGGTGCAGGATATCGCGGCATGTTCCGCTGGCGTTGCGCGCTTCACGGCGCTTCACAAAGCCCAGCGGTTTGCCCTGGTCATCCACCACGGTAATGGCGCGGATATCGTTATCATCCATTGTGGCAAAGGCTTCTGACAGTGGCGTCGCTTCACGCGCCGTGATGGTAGGCTGCTGATCGGTCACATCACCGGCAGAAACCAGCAGCAGGCGTTTCAGGGTTCTGTCCTGCCCGACAAACGAGCCGACAAATTCATTCGCCGGTTTCGCCAGCAGCTCGTCCGGGCTGGCGCACTGAACTATCCGCCCCTGACGGAAGACGGCGATCCGGTCGCCAAGTTTTAGCGCTTCATCGATATCGTGGCTCACCAGCATTACCGTCTTTTTCAGCTTACGCTGCATCTCCAGGAACTGATTCTGGATCACCTCACGGTTAATCGGGTCGACGGCGCCGAAAGGTTCATCCATCAGCAACACTGGCGGATCTGCCGCCAGAGCGCGGATCACCCCGATACGCTGCTTGCCCGCCGGACATCTCACGGGGATAGCGGTTCAGGAACTTATGCGGATCCATCGCCACCATGTCCATCAGCTCTTGCGCGCGGGTTTTACAGCGGGCTTTGTCCCAGCCCAACATGCGCGGCACCACGGTAATGTTCTCTTCAATGGTCATATTCGGGAACAGACCGATTTGCTGGATGACGTAACCAATGTTGCGGCGCAGGGTGACGGTATCCATGGTGCTGGTGTCTTCGCCGTTGATGAGGATCGTCCCGCTGCTGGGGGGTATCAGGCGGTTAATCATCTTCAGGGTTGTGGTTTTCCCGCACCCGGAAGGGCCAAGCAGGATGCACATTTCCCCTTCGGGGACATTCAGGTTGACGTTGTCGACAGCCTTCACGGTCTGCCCTTGTTTCTGTGAAAAGTGTTTGCTGAGATTTTCCAGTTTTATCATTATCGAATCCCCTTCGGAGTCAGCACGACCTGGAGGCGATGCAGCAGCCAGTCGAGCACAATTGCTAAAAGACAAATCATCAGTGCGCCCGCAATCAACATTCGGATATCGCTGCCGCCAATGCCGTTAAGCAGCAGAAGGCCCAGCCCACCCGCGCCGATGACTGCGGCAATCGCCATGACCCCAATGTTCATCACCACGGCGGTGCGGATCCCGCCGAAAATCACCGGCAGCGCAATCGGAATTTCGACCCAGCGCAGACGTTGCCAGAAGGTCATACCGATGCCGCGTCCTGCTTCCCGCAAGCCCGGCGGCAGGCTGTCGAGCGCGGTATGGGTGTTGCGCACAATCGGCAGTAACGAGTAGAGGAACACCGCCGTAATGGCGGGCAGGGCACCAATACCCTGACCGATCAGCGAAAAGAGCGGGATCATCAGGCCGAACAGGGCAATAGACGGAATTGTCAGCACAAGAGTGGCAACACCGAGTACGGGCGTGGCCAGCCATTTATGGCGGACAATCAAAATACCCAGCGGCACGCCGGTGATGATGGCTAAGCCAACGGCGAGCGCCACCAGCCACAGGTGCTGTAGCGTCAGGGTTAACAGGTAGCTCCAGTTATCAAGGATGTAATGAACGGTATCCATAGCGCCTCCTACAGCATCTGTTTGCTACGCAGGAAATCACGGGCGACCTGCTGCGGTGACTGATGATCGATATCCACTTTTTTATTCAGTTCGGTGATAACGTCGTTATTGAGCTGGCCGGAAAGGGTATCCAGCGCCTCTTCCAGCCCGGGATTGGCCGCCAGCGTGTCTTTGCGCACCACCGGGGTAACTGCGTAGCTCGGGAAGAAGCCTTTATCGTCTTCCAGTACCTTGAGGTCAAAACCCTTCACGCGCCCGTCGGTGGTGTAAATCAGCCCGGCATCGACAAAGCCATCGCGCACGGCGTTATAAACCAGCCCCGGATCCATCTGACGGATTTGCGGGCGATCCAGCGCCATGTTGTACGCTGCCTGTAGGGGCTTCATCCCGTCGCTGCGCCCGGCAAACTCCAGGTCTAAACCCAGCAGCCAGTTGTTGTCCGGGTCGGTTTTTCGGATCTGCTCAATCTTGGCCACTAACTCCGACAGGGTATTGATGTGCTCGGCCTCGGCGCGCTTACGCTGCATGGCAAAGGCATAGGTGTTGTTCATATTCGCAGGTTTGAGCCAGACCAGACCGTGCTTCGCGTCCAGGCGTTTTACCGTCTCGTAAGATTCCTGCGGCGACATGCGTTTGTTGATGTGGTTAAAGATGATGAGGGACGTACCCGTGTACTCCCAGGTCATATCAATCTGCTTATTGATCATCGCGTTACGGGAAATCACCGTTGCGATATTGGTTTGCGGCTGCACCTGAAAGCCCTTCTTTTGCAGGTACTGTACGGTCATAGCCGAGAGAATATGCTGTTCGGTAAAGCTCTTGGTCGCCAGAATCAGCGGGGCGGCGAGCGTCTGGCTGGAAAAAAGCGCTGCAGCACAGAGGGCCGTGAGGCCGGAAAGTAATCTCATAAAAGCTCCTTGTTATTGTTATCGAGCGAGATGCGGACTCATCACGCGACCCAGCGCAGCCAGCAGGGTATCGAGGATAAGGGCGAACAGGGCGGTGGCCGCTGCGCCTAAAATCAGCGTCGGGAAATCGTTAAGGTAGATGCCGGGAAAAATCAGCTCACCGTAGCTGCTGGCACCAATCAGGAAGGCCAATGGTGCCGTACCTACGTTGATCGCTGTGGCAATGCGAATACCGGAGAGCATCACCGGCCAGGCGTTGGGGATTTCGACCTGAAGCAGACGTTGCCGCCGCGTCATTCCGATGCCGTTCGCGGCTTCCAGCAAGGATGCTGGAACCGAGCACAATCCGGCGTAGGTGTTTCGCACAATCGGCAGCAGAGACGCCAGGAACAGCGCGATAACGGCAGGTTTATCGCCAATTCCGATCACCACCATCGCCAGTGCCAGAACGGCCAGCGGCGGCAGGGTATTGCCCACGTTAAAGATTTGCATCACGTATTCTGCTATCCCGCGTGCTGCGGGGCGACTCAGCAGGATCCCGCTTGGGATGCCAATCAGCAGAGCGAAGAACATAGAGGAGAAAACCAGTATCAGGTGCTGCTGCCCGAGGTAGAGCAAATCAACCTGGCGCGCTTTGATTGTCTCAAGCCCAATGCCCCAGGCCAGAAGAGCAAGAACAGCGATAATGGCGGCGATAAAAAGCAGAGAACGTTTTAGTAATGACGCGTGCATTGCGGTGTGTCTCCCTGTGCTCATGCGTTATAGCAACCACAGGTTGCCTGTTGTTATGCCATGTTTTGGCAGGGGTAGATGAGCTATAGCAAGTGACCGGGAAGGGTTCCAGCGAAGAGGGGAAATCAGTAACCCTATGATTAATGAGTAAACCTTGTGTCAGGCCAGATGGGGTAAGGGCTGGCTATGGGAGAGGCAGAATAGTCCTAAAGACGAAAATGAAATGTGACACCGTCACATATTGGGCCGCGCGCCCGGTGTGCGGGCGACGCGGTTTACCTTACAACGTGCCGGACTTGTTCCATTCCTGCCTGATTTTCTCCAGCCCTTCACGGTAGGTGGTGACGGCGAAATCGGGGAAGCGCTGTTTAAATTTTGCTGACTCAAACAGGTTATCAAACTCATACCTCGGCAGCAGTTCGCGTATTTCACGGGCACCCTTCGAAACGACTCCTGCCACAGTAAACGCCAGTTTACTGATGACGCTGTAATCCGCCTGCTGGCCGAAGATGTCACAGGCGAGCGTGACAAATTGCTGGTAGGTAAGACGGTCATCGCAGCAGGGCAAATGCCAGCTCTGACCGTAGGCGTCGGGCGTATTGCCCAGCACAGCCAGCGCACGGCTGGCGTCAGGTGTCCAGATGAGCGTGCGGAGTTTATCGTCACGTACCGGAACGCGTGGCCGTTTGCCGCTTTGTAGCGTGTCGAGGATCAGCGCATTGGTAAAGCTTTGCGTCTTACCGGGCCCGTAGAATTCAGGTGCACGTCCTATAAGCACGGGGATCTCTGCGCGTTTCATCTCATCAAGCACCCTGTCTGCCATCGCTGCCCGCACTTTTCCTTTTCGCCCGCGCGGGGCAAAGCGCGTCTCTTCGGTTTGCGGTGCGTTGCTCTGGAGGTACATATAGGTATTGTCAAAATAGACGAATTTCGCCCCGGCCATTCGGGTGGCTTCAAGCGCGTTTTTCAGCATGGCCGGGAACTGTCGCTCCCACAGGGTGGTGTCGGGCGGCAAACCCGCAGCAAAATAGACCGTATCGCTGCCTTTCACCGCGTTCCGGGTTTGCTGCGCATCAAGCAGATCGGCGGCAAACGTCATATCGCTGTCGTTAACTTTCTGCGGGTGACGGCTGACCAGTCGCAGGTTATCGGTGTAATTGCGCTTTAACTCGCGGGCCAGTTCGCGGGCAATTTGCCCGCTGGCACCCAGAATGGTTTGCATTTCAGCTCCTCAGTGAAGACGCATTTTGCGATCGTCAGTTGACCGTGCAAAAAGTATAAGTTTAAAGTTAACTTTAAGGTCAACAGGCAAGGGCGGATGAAATGAAAATTGGCGAGCTGGCAAAAATCACGGGAATTACACCATCGCGAATTCGTTTTTACGAAGCGGAAGGTCTGCTTCCCAGACCTTCGCGACAAGGCAACGGGTATCGCACCTATTCTGCGCCAGCGGCAAATCTGCTGAAGATTATCGACAACGCGCAGCGCACCGGTTTTTCGCTTGAGCAAATTCGCCGCTTTCTGCCACAACCGCAAAAACAGTGGGATCATGAGGGACTGATCCAGTCCCTGAACACACGTATTGCGGAAATTGAGACGATGCAAAAACAGCTCGAGGAGAACAAACAAGCGTTGCTGAGCCTGGTCGGCAGTATTGTTAACCGGCCTGACGAGATTTCCTGTGACGACAATATGCAACGTTTGCTGGGGCAGTTGCTTTAAAAACGAGTGGTGGTTATTCCGCATTCACCTGTAAAACATATTCTTTGCGCGCACTCTGCCACGCAATCAGCGCAAGCCCGAGTGCAATAACCGACAGGATAGCGCCAGCCCAGTTGGGTGATGCCAGGCCAAAACCGGCCGCGATGGCGGCACCGCCCGCCCAGGCACCCAGCGCATTCCCCAGGTTGAACATGCCGATATTGACGGATGCCGCCATTGTGGGTGCACCGGCATGGCTTGCGCGATCCATCACCAGTTTCTGAATCGGTGACACTGTCGCAAAACCGAAGGCCGCCATCAGGAATACGGAGCCTGCCGCGACAATCTGGTTATCGACGCCGGCCCAGAACACCAGCAGGACAATTCCCTGTGCGGCGAGGGTGACGAAAAGGGTGCCAAACAGCGAACGGTCTGCAAAGCGTCCACCGATCCAGTTTCCGACTGCCAGCCCAAGGCCAAACAGTACCATCAGCCAGGCGACGCCACCGGCAGAAAAACCGGCTTCTTCGACCATCATCGGCGCGATGTAGGTAATGGAGGTGAAAAAAGCGGCCGGGCCGAATACGGTAATGCCCATCACCAGTAATACCTGAGGATCAACAAACGCACGCAGCTCCGTTTTCAGGGCGATCGGCTTAGCTTTCTCAATGCGCGGCACCAGCAGGGCAATGCTGGCAATGGTGACAAGACCAATTCCGGCAATCACCCAGAAAACCAAACGCCAGCTGAATGTCTGAGCAAGCCAGGTTCCCACCGGGACACCCACCAGATTTGCCAGCGTCAGCCCGGAAAACATAAAGGCAATAGCGCTGGCCTGACGCCCTGGTGCAACCAGCGAAGCCGCAATAATCGAGCCGATACCAAAAAAAGCACCGTGGTTGAAGGAAGTGATTATCCGGCCTGTCACGGCAAGCGCCAGCGTCGGGGCGAGTGCGGTGATGATGTTGCCGAGCGTGAATATCAGCGCCAGACTCATCAGCATGGTTTTACGCGGAATACGTGACCCCACAATTGTCAGCAGCGGCGCACCGATAAACACACCGAGCGCGTAGGAGGTGGCCATTTGCCCGGCAGCGGGAATGCTGACAGCAAATTCAGCGGCGATTTGTGGGAGGATCCCCGCGATAACGAATTCGGTAAGACCGATGCCGAATGCGCCGATGGCGAGGGCGAAAAGTGCGACAGGCATGTTAACTCCGGTAATGATTGCAGGATGAATGTTATTAAGTAAAATTAAGTATATTCATATTTTTATTCTGCAATCGAGGTTGTATGGGTGACGTTGATAAAGAAAAAGATGGCATTAAGCCGGTGAAGCACAAACCGGCGGATCTTGATGCGATCGACCGAAAAATATTAGGCGCGTTGGCTGAAGACGCCGGGCGGAGTTACGTCGAGTTGAGCGAAATTGTGCATCTTTCAGCCCCGGCGGTTCACGACCGCGTGAAGCGCCTGAAACGCGACGGGGTGATTAAAAACACGGTTGCAGTGCTGGATGGCTGCAAGCTCGGAAGGACGTTATTGACCTTTCTAGTTATCGACACCAGCACGTATAAAGCCACCAGGGATCTGCTCCAGTTCACCAGCCGAAAAGAGGTTGAAGAGCTGCATACTGTTGCCGGGGATGGTTGCGTACTGATTAAGGTGCGGGCTGCCGATACCGAGTCGCTGGAGAACTTCCTGATGGAAATTCAGAGCGTTGACGGCGTGCGTTCCGTGCGCAGTTATATCGCGCTCTCCACCTTCCTGGAGCGTGGGCCGTCTCCGGACTGATTTGCGGCAATCAGAAGACGGCGCATAAGCCTTACACCATTCCGTTATTGCCGTGGCGTAAAAATGCCGGACGCTGGTTAAGGCGCGCAAACCAGGCATCGATGGCCGGGACAGAAGGGTGCTCGAACGGCGTCATTTTCCAGCGGTTTACCGACAATCCCAGCACGATATCCGCAAGGGTAAAGGTATCGCCCGCCGCCCACGCCCCTGTGCGCTGGAGCTGTTGTTCAAGGATGCCAATGCAGTGGTTCCATTCTTTAATGCCTGCGACTATGCGGTCTGGGTCGTTATAGTCCGGGTTCTTGCGCGCCAGCGCCGGGAAGACGTAGCGCCAGGCGTTGTTGAATTCCGTGGCTTGCCAGTCCATCCAGTGTTCAACATTCGCGCAGGCTTTTGGCTCAGAAGGTAGCAAGTCGTCGCGTCCGGCTTTGCGCGCCAGATAGCGACAAATGGAGTTGGATTCCCACAATACAAATTCCGCATCAATCAGCACCGGCACCATCGCGTTTGGGTTAAGGGCGCGAAATTCTTCCGTTTCCGTCGAGGCAAAACCGATGCCGAAATCTTCCTGCTGATAGTCCAGCCCGGCTTCTTCACAGGTCCAGAGTACTTTGCGAACGTTTATCGAGGTGGTTTTGCCGAGGATCTTGAGCATGGTGCAGGTGTCCTTTAGGGGATGAATTAATTCAAACAATAGGCCAGATTGCGTTTTTACCGCAAAGCTACCAGAAATGGCAGAGCACAACGGGAAGGGCAAACTGACGGATCCTTCACGGATATGTTGCCGTATTTTATGCACATCCCCGAGCAAGGCTCTGACCTGTTAGGTTACCTCACCTTGGCCGTGACGTGAAAAAGGTCAGTACAACGGCACTCAGCAGTAACAGGCCACTCATCGCAAAGGTGCTCTGCCAGCCGGAATGGTCGAACACCATGCCGCCCACCGTTGAGCCCAGCGCAATGCAGAGTTGGATCACGGCAACCATCAGTCCGCCGCCTGCCTCTGCGTCATCGGGAAGGGTGCGGGCAAGCCATGTCCACCAGCCTGTGGGTGCCGCCGTTGCCAGCATCCCCCACACGCCGGCCAGCACCGCCACCATCCACACGCTGTGTCCGGCCAGGATTAACGCGCCGGCAATGACCGCCATCAGTAACGGGATCGCTATTAACGTTGGGTAAAATGCGGTGTTCAGAACACGGGCAACGATCAGCGTACCAATAAAACCCGCCATACCGATGGCGAGCAGAATCAGCGATAAGCCGGAAGGGCTGACACGGGTGACGTTTTCCAGGAACGGCCGGATATAGGTAAATAACGCAAACTGTCCCATAAAGAACAGGCCACAGGCCATCAGCCCTGTACGTACCACGCGCTGGCGGAACAGGCGAAATACGCTCCCGCGCGGGCTCTGATGACTCTTCATGTCAGGCAGGCTAAAACACTGCCAGATAACGGCGATGATGGCGACAGGCACCAGACACAGAAAGGCACCGCGCCAGCCAATGGTCGCACCGAGATAGCTGCCAAGCGGGGCGGCGATGACCGTCGCCAGCGCGTTACCGCCGTTGAAGATAGCCAGAGCGCGGGATACCTGATGTTGCGGCACAAGACGGAGAGCCGTCGCGGCGGACATCGACCAGAATCCGCCGATCGCGATGCCAATAAGCGCACGGCCTGCCATATACATCAGATAGCCAGTCGCGTAGGCAATAATGATCCCCGATATCGCCATCAACATCGTCATGCCCAGCAGCAGATATTTGCGATTCATCTTCCCGGCTAGTTGAGAAAGACTCAGGCTGGTCAGCACCGCCAGCGCACCGGAGATGGCAATGCCATAGCCTGCGAGTCCCTCTGTCACCCCCAGATCCCGGGCGATGGGAGTGAGCAGGCTGACGGGCATAAATTCCGAGGCTATCAGGACGAACACGCACAGGGTCATGGCAAAAATACCGCCCCAGTGCGCAGGTTCAGCGTTTGCTGATGAGGTATGGTTCAGTGTGGACATAGTCAGATTTCACAAAGAGCCACCCGTAAAAACGGGTGGCGTTGCAGGTTATTTCAGGCTGGTTTTGAAGAACTGCTCAAAGTGGGCAAACGGAATTTTTCCGGCAACGTTGTCGTAGAGATCAACATGGTTTGCACCCGGGACAATCACCAGTTCTTTCTGTTTACTGCCCACGGCGTTGAACGCATCTTCAGCAAAATAGCGGGAGTGCGCTTTCTCGCCAGTGACGATAAGCGTCGGGATGGTTATCTCTTTGGCATAACTCAGCAGCGGCATGTTCATAAAAGATAACGGCGTTGTCGCCGTCCATGCGCCGGTTGAGTTGACGGAACGCGCATGGTAGCCACGCGGCATCCGGTAGTAATCAAAGAACTCTTTCAGCACCGGATGCGGGTTTGCAGGTAATGACTCCGGCAGGATACGGTCGGCGACAGTCACCTTACCGCGCTCATCGACATAAATGTCATGGCCCGCATGGGCGAAGGTGCCGCTTTCGGCATCTTTCCAGCGCTGTTCGTTCAGATACTGCAATACGGCATGGCGGTCCGCGGTGGTGTAACGATCTTTCCCGTCGCCCACACCGTGACCCATGGCGCGGCTCATGTCATACATTACGCTGGTGGCGACCGCTTTCACGCGGGTATCCATGGATGCCGCGTTGAGCGCCATGCCGCCCCAGCCGCAGATGCCGAGAATGCCAATACGGTTTCGGTCCACCTCTTTCTGAATACCGAGGAAATCCACCGCCGCGCTAAAGTCTTCGGTGTTGATATCTGGCGAGGCAACGTTGCGCGGCTGACCGCCGCTTTCGCCCGTATAGGACGGGTCGAATGCCAGGGTCACAAATCCGTTTTCAGCCAGAGTCTGTGCGTACAGGCCGCTGGACTGCTCCTTAACCGCGCCAAACGGCCCGCTGACGGCAATCGCCGCCAGTTTGCGGTCGCCACGATCTTTAGGAAGATACAAATCTCCCACCAGGGTTATCCCATAGCGGTTCTGGAATGACACCTTGCGATGATCGACCTTGTCACTTTCGGCGAAGGTTTTGTCCCAGGTGGTCACCATTGAAACGGGGGCGTTTGGGTTGGTAGTTTCTGCATAACTCATTGTCGTGACTCCACTTAATGATGCGCAGAGCAGCATCGCAACTGATAGTTTTTGAGTGAATTTTTTCATAAGAGGTACCGTGCGTTGTTGTGATGCGGCCATTATAGTTAGCAGAAATAGTGCTGATTAGAGGGCTAAAACTGCTAGGATTCATACCATGTTGTTATAAATGTGGGTGTGAGATGGCGAAGCGGGAAAACTACAATGAGCTTTACCTGTTTATGCAGGTAGTGCGGGAAGGAAGCTTTACGGCAGCCGCGCAACGTCTTGGCCTGGCACAATCCGGGATCAGCCGTTCGGTGCGCGAACTGGAAGCGCGGCTGGGCGTTCAGTTGCTGGTACGCACCACACGAAAACTGTCCCTGACTCAGGCTGGCGAGCAACTTTATCGCACCACTGAGTCGGGATTTGATGCGCTGGATAACGGTCTTGCCACCCTGGCGCATTTTCGTGAGACACCCTCCGGCACGGTGCGCATTAATGCCAGCCAGCACGCTATCGACAAATGTTTGCTGCCGAAACTCGCAGTATTTAAGCAGCGCTACCCGGATATCCGGCTGGAGTTGATGAACGAGAGCCGCTTTGTCGACATCATCGCCGAGCGGTTCGATGCCGGCGTGCGCCTGGGGCCGGAAGTGGGGCAGGGAATGATAGCGGTGCGCATCACGCCCGACATGGATATGGCGGTGGTGGGCACGCCGGATCACTTTCGCCGCTACGGTTTCCCGCAAACGCCTGCTGAACTGACGGCTCACCCCTGTATTGCTTATCAGTTCGCCGACGGCAGTCTTTACCACTGGGAACTGGTGCAGGATGAGAAGATAATTACCCATCGCCCAGAAGGACAGTGGTCGTTATCCGACAGCTATATGGAAGCTGAAGCCGCACGGCTGGGTCTGGGGCTGGCGTATGTGCCGGTAGAGCTGGTGGCGGACGACCTTGAACGCGGAACGCTTATCCGGGTGTTGCTGCGCTATAGCCTGCGCATGGAGGGACTGTTCCTTTACTATCCGCACCGCAACGTGTCGCCCGCGCTGAGAGCGGTGATCGATACGCTGAAAATGTAGGCCGGGCGCTGTTGTTCTGGAAGATGCCTCGCAAACCGGCAAAGTAACCTTGTGCAATGATCGCGGTCGTAACGTCACGGTATACCCGCAATCGGGCATAGGGTTCAACCCAATTTTACACTGAGGATGCCTCTTTGACGTTGCTGACCACTGCGCCGCGCTGGTGATAAATTGGGGGATTTTCGTCGTCAATGACCAAAAGGAAATGTCTCGTCATGGTACACTATTGACTGACTAATTTCTCTTTTTTTCCCGGAGATCATCCTCATAAAATGTCTATAAAAGATCACCGCAAGTGGTGATCTTTATGTTTACCCTGTCATTACACACACTGTGCCAGTCAATTTCTGTCAGACACCTCACACTGAAACATGACTAACATCAAACTTTATAGTGTTTTATTTGCACTTCAAATACAGTCTGCGATTACGTGTTTTTACATCAATTTTAAAAAATTAACCAGATTAAAACAAAGACCGGAAGCTTATAGGGAGCGCATTTCTGCTGGCTAAAATTACTGGAAATTTGACTTCACGGGGCTTCAATATGGGGGCGGCGAAGCACTGGAGGGTGGCCATCAGGTGTTACGAAGTGTTGCAGTGCGCGGTATTGGGTAGCCTAATAGACATTTTATAGACTATTTAATTACATTGAAATATAAGTTTGAATAAATAATAGTCACTAATATTACTATTTTGTATTGACTTTAATTTGGTTTTCATTTGAACGGTTTTTGGATATGTGAATGAATTATATACAAGGCTATATTAACAATTTGAAAACACTTTTGTGTGTTGACATGTTTCCACAAAAGCCTCAATTTCCAATCCCGAAACGCGAATACGGTTCAACAGCAGCACGATGAGGCGTTATGAATACCGAACATAATCAAGCAACCCAAAAAGGAAAAGGGAATAAGGACACGCCAGCGTCAAAGCGGGTCATGTTCAGTACCAGACTCGATGAGTCGCTGCATGAAGCAGTCCGGGTGTTGTCTTTCCAGCACCGGAAATCACGGCAGGAAAACACGCTGCTGAAACAGTTTTGTGAAACCCGCACGCTCTCAAATTATTGCTATTGAAAAAGACGCTAACCGCTAAGGACTGACCATGAAAAAATTGATGATTGCACTCACGCTGGCGACCGTCGCCGCAGCCCCGGCTCACGCCATCAGTGCCAAATACCGCGAGCAGCTGGAGCGCTCCGGTTGTAATGAAATGAACGCCGGATCTACCTGCGATATCCACAAAACCCCGGCCCAGAATGCCGCAGCGGAGAAGAAAAGCCAGGACTTCACCAAATTCAAAGGCACTTACTCAGTGTTTGCCGCAAACGGCCAGCGTCTCGGTAATCGGGTGATTGTCGTGAAGCCGCACGAGGTTCGTTATGACGGTCATCTGGTAGAGCGACCGCGCGTGATTAATGGCGTACTGCTGTTCAGTGTCGACCTGGCACAATACTCAATCACGGGTACGCGCGGGAGCGAACTGGGTACCTGGCTGGATGACCGCACCAATACTGGCGGCACCATTGGTCATTAACCACAATCGCTAAACAAGCAGACAATCTGTGACTTAAAAGAGATAACCCAATCTTGTCGTTCACCAATATGCCCCGTCATCTTTGCCATAAAGTTCATCAATATAATTATGGGTCCTTCACACAAATATGAGGTAGTGCTCATTTTATGAACATGGCGAGTCATATCCTGTGCATAATTCTCAGGAGGTAAAAAGATGAAAAAGCTACTGATATGTTGTTTGTTTGGAAACACAGCAAATTCTCTCGCCAAAAAGATGCAGTTACTGGCGGAACACAAGGGGCATCCTCTTATTGTAGGTGCGGTAGGCCTGGATAATTTTGCGAGCGTGGCTCCCGCTTTCGACGCATTTCTCATTGCCCCGCATATTCAGTATAAGGCCGAGGAGATTGAAAGAATTGTTGGCGACTCCCGTTCTATTGCTGTGATTGAAAGTCTTCCCTATGCCTCACTCGATGCGGAAAAAGTTTTAGCGTTTGTGATGGCGCAAATGCCAGAACTGGCGGGCTGACACCAAAGACCGCACCGGGCATGAAGCAGACATGAAGTGATTGACACATTCCCTGCATAGATGGTTGTATGGCACAACCATCTATGCAGGGTAATACTGATGATTTCTGAACTGAAGAACATACAAACTATACGTGCGGCATCACGCTTAATGGTGCGAGAGCTGGGGTTCATGAACCAAAACCTGGCGACAACGGACTATCCGCCTTCAGCCGTTCACTCCATGCTTGAGGTTGACGCGCACGGGTCAATGACTGCCGCTCAATTGGTTCAGATTATAGGGTTAGAAAAATCCAGCGTCAGCCGGATGCTTGCTAAACTTGTCAAAGCTGGAGAACTCGAAGAAAACCCGTCCGCTGAAGATGCGAGGACGAAGCTGCTAAGCCTTACCGGGAAGGGCAGAGAGACCGTACGCAACATTAATACTTACGCTGACGAACAGGTCGCAGCGGCACTCGGGAAATTGGATCACTTTACCCAGCACGCTGTGTCACAGGGCCTTTCTTCATATGCCAGCGCGCTGAAAGCAAGCCGCGAAAACAGCGAATGCAAATTGCGAAACAGCGTCGAAATAGTCACGGGTTATCATGCCGGTATGATTGGCCGAATTACTGAAATGCATGGCCGCTATTACGCCAGAGAGCATCACTTCGGTTCTTTTTTTGAAAGGAAGGTTGCCGCAGGCCTTGTTGATTTTTCTGACCGCCTGGAAAAGCCCTGTAATCAGATATGGCTGGCAATGGTGAACGATCGCATAGTCGGCTCAGTTGCAATTGACGGGGAAGACCTGGGAGATAATGAGGCACATCTGCGCTGGTTCATCCTTGACGACGGATGTCGTGGCAGCGGGGTGGGCAGAAAACTCATTGCCGAGGCGATGAAATTTTGCGATGAGCAAAAGTTCTCTTCAGTACAATTATGGACGTTTAATAAACTTACAGCGGCAAGGCGATTGTACGAATCATTCGGATTTGAATTGTCGAAAGAATGGGAAGGCGATCAGTGGGGCAGTACCATTACTGAGCAACAGTTCACCCGAAAAGTCATCTAAACATCCCTCAGTGGTTACTCTTTTGAACGCGGTTTTTGCGGACATGTGTGAAAACAGCAAGGCCTGCTTTGAGCGAGAAGGGTTATCGCCTGTTAATGGCTAGCCGCACAGAGCCATGGGTACACACAGTCACTCGTATGCTCAGTACTGAAAGGCTGCTCACCGGACGGACGATAACACCCTGGCTTCGCCAGTAGTCTGCGATAGATATGCCAGCCAGCCCTCTGTATATTTTCATCAGGATAAATAAAGGGAAGGCTGTGCCCGGGATTAAACTGTATTCCCCATTTATTGCGGTACAGGAAGAGCAAAGCGTTTTTTCAGTACATGGGCGATATCGTCCTCCGTCAGTTGCTGCTTTTCTACGCCATCTGCAGTGATTGTCTTCAGCACATTACCCAGCAAAATCTGGCGACCCTCGGAGCTGTGCTGCACGATCAGTAACTTCTGCACAAAGATGGCATCAGGATGGGTGGAGTTGAGGTAATTGGCCGGGATGAAATCAATCCATTCCTGGGGTGACAGATTAAAACTGTATTGATTGGCCCATTCGCCTTCCACCTTCGCTTGTAGCAGGTACTCGCTATTAACATCACGGATAAGTCGGAAAGTGTCGAAATCCTGTTCGATATCCGTGTCTAGCATGTCGATGGCGATCGGTGCGCGAATACCATAGCTGCCGAATCCTAGATCGCAAAGCCACAGGCGGTCATCGACCTCAGCAATTAATACCATATGCGTTTTCGGTCGGAGTGCCGGGTAGAACATCGGACGAGCTGCAACGAAACGGTAGGGAATACCTAAAGCGCCCAACGCCATGGCAAATAGCCCATTGACCTCATAGCAGTATCCACCACGACCTCGTTGTAGCAGTTTGTCTGCAATGTCTTCGGGTACCAGGGAGACGACTTTGCCAGCCTGTACATCCAGATTCTCGAAGGGCACCGAAAAGAGTTGATGACGCATGAGCGCGTGCAACGTAGTGGTATCAGCGGCTGCATGCCCAGTGTAGTTTATACGACGGAAATAAGTAGAAAGGTCGAAGTTGTCGCTATGCATAATGCCTCCTTGATTGGGTTCGGCACCACTATAGAAGGGCCACATCATTGTCTGTATAGTCAGATCTATCGAAAATCAGACTATACAGTTCGCTATGTCCGTCCCACGTCTGTTGTCCCCACATTACCGCCGTATTGCTGAAATGCTGCGCTTTACCCTTGCATCAGGTGTATTGCGAGTCGGAGACAGGATGATCTCCGCGCGCAAACTGGCCGAACGCGAGCAAGTTAGCCTCCCGACGGCTCTGGAAGCACTCCGTTGTCTTGAGGCCGAAGGCCTGATCGTTGCGCGTCCGCGTTCGGGCTACTTCGTTTGCCAGATAAACACACCTCAGAACATGCAGTCTTCCCATCATTTACCTGGCCCAGTCCCCGTGACCATGTCGGCAGTAGCCCGTTCAATATTCAGTAGCGCAGAAGCCCGTCTGGTACCACTTGGAGCAGCGCTGCCCGATCCAATATGGCTGCCAACAGATACGCTACAGCGGGCGCTACAGACTGCAAGCCGTCGCCTGGAAGCACACGGGCAGAGCTACAGCCTACCGCCGGGAAGGGCAGACCTGCGTAGAAATATAGCCGTACGCGCTGCACAGTGGGGGGCCCATTTTGGTCCGGAAGATCTCGTCATCACGGCTGGAGCGACGCAGGCACTGCGTCTGGCTCTTCGAGCTGTATGTCAGCCAGGTGATGTAGTGGCAATTGAGCAACCCGCCTACTTCGGTACGCTCCTGCTGCTGGAGGACTTAGGCCTCAAGGCATTACAAATCCCCACGGATCCCGCTGAAGGTCTGTTACTGGCATCTCTGGATGAAGCTATCCAGCGCCACCGTCCCGCAGCCGTACTAGCCTCGCCCACTGTGCAAAACCCACTCGGTGCCAGTATGCCCGTCACTCGCAAGCAGGAACTTGTTGCTCTGATTGAACGTGCAGGCATCCCTTTAATTGAGGACGATGTGTATGGTGACTTGGCAGGTGAGGGGCAGCGTCCTCCGGCCTGTAAGGCGTTCGACCAGAGTGGGAGTGTGATTTACTGCAGTTCATTATCCAAAACCCTTGCACCTGGCTGGAGAATCGGTTGGGTTGCGGCAGGACGCTACCACACGCAGGTATTGCAGGCTCGCATGGCCGGGGATTGGGCAGGCGCACCGCTGCTTGAAGCAGCTGCGAGCGATATACTGGCAAGTGGAGACTACGAGCGTCATCTGCGGCGCCTGAAGCTTCGGGTCACAGAGGGGGTACAAGCCGTCATCGCTCGGGTCAAAGCAAGCTTCCCTCCTGGCACTCGTATTGCCGTGCCGACAGCCGGTTTCTTGTTGTGGATAGAACTTCCGCATCCACTGAATGCATTGGTGGTACACCGTCGCGCGCTGGCGCTGGGCATTGGTGTCAGTCCTGGCCTTCTGTTTTCCCCGGGGGCGGAATTTCAGAACTTCCTGCGGCTAAATTGTGCGAATGAACCCTCGCCCAGGTTGCTAAATGCAGTGGAACAGATCGGTGCGCTTTGTCATGAACTGGCTGGTCAGCGCTAATGACTAATACATGCCCAGGCCCACTACTCCAGGAGGAAAAAAGTGGGCTTGTCTGCTCTGATGAGATTATTTCAGCATGATGTTAGTCACGTCCGTTTTTGGCTGTGAGTTCAAGGGGTTGGTGCAACGCTATCCTTAATTGAAGGGGGACGTTGCCATGAAACGAAGAACGCGTATTAACTACACGCCGGAACAGAAAGCGATTATCTGGGACAAATATAAGCAAGACAGTTTCCTCTCACCTCGTTGCTGATCCCTTCAGACAACTGAAAAAGCCGTAAGCAGCTGCCTGCTTACGGCTGGAGGAACGGTGCTTATTTCTCTGACAATCAGGCCGCTTTCACGGCTTTGATTTTTTTCGTGTCTGCCGCATCGGATTCTGTTTTATCCGTTTCAACAGGGACATTGAGATCGGGAAGCTTGCTGGTACGCAGAATATGCTGCACGGTCTCTTTCTGCTCGGCGAGATACAGGCCAAGATTTTCAGCCTGCGTTTCATCCATCTGCATTCCGCTTTGCAACAGCCAGTCGGTGAACGCGTCTGCCATATCGAGCAGTTTGTCGTAAGCGTCAGCCTCTTTCTTACTGGCAAATGTCATTTTCTCTTCACCTTTTCTTACGACAACAAATTTTGTTTCAACAGCCATTATGCGCACCTCACACTGTAGTTATGTACAGTATATCGATTCCGGATTTAAGTTGCAGCTAAAAAGTGCTTACATTTTTAGCGGGCAGGGGGTTCATTCGAAAATCGTGCACTGATCGCATCACGTTCATAGCCCTGCGGCTGTGTCAGTATCTGGTATAAATCAGGACGGCGACCGTGGATCCAGCGGCGTCCGGTGCTCATTGCAAGCAGGCTTAAATCCAGTTCAGCGCTCACCATAGCATCTTCAGCCGCCCAGGTTTCATCAATAATCCTTCCATAAGGATCGAGGATCATTGCATTCCCTGTACGCACTTCGTCATCATCTGCACCGACACCGTTGCTGAAAAGAAGAAATAACCCGTTGTCATGAGCACGGGCAGGCAGCCAGCGCATGAGCCATTCCCGACCGCCTGGTCCTTTGAATGCAGCCGTAATTTCTTCTTTGCGCGTTTCCCGCTCCTCCCAGAGTGCCAGCGGAATACGCTTCATCCCATGAGGGCTGCGGGAATCGGTACCGCCTGTTTGGTGTGGCGCGAGAAGAATATCTGCACCCAGCAGCGCCGTTGCGCGCACATTTTCGACCAGATTATTGTCCCAGCAAATCAGGATACCGACTTTCACTCCCCAGGGGGTATCAAAAACGGTAAAACTGTCTCCGCTGCTGATGGCCGGATGTTCAAACGCATGGAGTTTGCGATGCGTATGCATTGAGCCGTCCGGCATACAGGCAACATAGGCATTATAAAGGCGGCCATCGTCGGCTCTTTCAATAAGACCGGCGCCAATCAGCATTTGATGTTTTATCGCCAGAGAGCGAATTAATGTCAGGGAAGGGCTATCAGCAATCGGCTCTGCCAGAGCAGACACCTCAGTTGCGGTGAGCTTGGGTACGTGCCAATACCCGGTGATACACATTTCAGGGAACGTGAGAATTTTCACCTGCTCAAGCGCCGCCTGTTCAATAAATTTCTCCATTATCAGCAGGTTGTATTTTTTGTTATTGGCCCGGTGCTGAAACTGTACGGTTGCCACCTTTAAAGATTGAAGTTCGTTCATGATGCGTCTCCAGTTGTCATCGAAACTGAATTACATAACGATAATCAATAACTGTATAATCAAATGATTTCTGATTTCGATAACCATCTGGAATGTAAAATTGAACATCCGTTTGCTCAAAGCCTTTATGGTACTGGCTGAAAAAGGAAATTATGCCGATGCGGCGCGGGCGTTGTTTATCTCGCAACCGGCGCTGACCAAACAGATTAATCTCCTCGAATCTCAGGTGAATATGTCTCTTTTTTCACGCGGTCGTCACGGCGCAATACTGACGGCCTCTGGCAGGCGTTTGCTTCCAGAAGCTGAAAAAGTGGTCAGGAAAACCCAGTCATTTATGCAACATGCTGAGTGGGTATCAAAAGGAATGGAGGGGCATATCGCCGTTGGGTTCGGTCTCTCAAGCTTTTATCTGGCACCGCGCTGTATCGCTGACTTTCGCCGCGATTACCCGGGCGTAGAGATGTCATTGACGGATCTTCCCTCATTCCAGCAGTACGAGCTTTTGCAAAATGATGAGCTTCAGGTCGGTTTTGTCAGGGTTCCTCCCCCCGTGGCGCTTGAATACCTGCCGTTATTTACCGATAGGCTGGTTCTGGTGGCGCCCGCAACGTCGCCGACTATGTCTGCTGCTGAGTGGCTAATAAAACGTCCCCTGTTACGCCTTTATGATGAGCGAGGACGGGGTTTAAATACGCAGATAGACCGTTATCTGCACGACAACGATCTTTTCATCTCATCAACGCAACTGACTGACGATATTCAAACTATCGTCGCGATGGTGATTGCGGGGATCGGTGTTGCCATTCTGCCCACCAGCGTTACGCATATCGCGCCGCCGGAACTGGTGATTATGCCGTTAACGGGGGCGTCGATAAGCTGGCAGGTGGGCATCGCATGGGACGCAAGCAAGGAGGATGTCATCCGTGACAATTTTATTGCCAGCATCCGAAAGGGTATTTCCGTCGATTGCGAGTGATGATTCCTGAGTTAGTGACCCGCACGACCTGGATTACTGGCGCAGCTGCTGCGCTTCCGGGCTACCTATACTGCGCCGCCATGCCCCAGGCGCCTGACCATATTGACGCTTGAAGCTGCGGTTGAAGGACTGCTGGGAGTCAAAGCCCAGCGCGATCGCCACGTTCAGAATGGGTTCATCGCTGCGGGTTAAGCGCTCAACTGATTTTTGGAGCTTTTGCGCGCGAATATACCCGGCGAGGGGATACCCCGTATGTTCTTTGAACAGGCGCTGGAGGTGCCATTTTGAGTAGCCGGATCGCCTGGCGACGGACTCAATGTCCAGACGGCTATCCAGGTTGTTGTCGATCCAGTCAAGTAAATCATGCATAAATGCGCCAGTGTTCATCTGGTTACCCCACGCAGTATATCTAAAGGTATCTTTGTTTGTTGCATTTAAAGGTGGCGTGTTTTTGTATTAATTGCAAGTTTTATTGTTGCATTTAAATCCCTGCCCGAAACGGGTCTTTTCACATCGATACAAATAGCACATAAAGTGCAACAATTATTCTTGCACTTAATTAAGCGCCTTCCTACAATCGCCGCGAATAGTGTATTCGCAACTGTTACAGTTTTGTGGCGATGAACGACACAAATGGCCTTAAGCCAGCTACCGGACAAAGGAAGTGGCGCGGCGTCTCCCGCAGCGTCTTGCCCGGCGGCTACCAATACCGGAATAAAAATAATGAGCCTGCAAAAAACCTGGGGTAACGTTTATCCGAGCGCACTGGGGGCGATGTTGCTCTCCCTGCTGCTCGTCGGATGTGATAACAGCGTCGCGCAAAACGCCGCGCCACCTGCGCCCGCCGTCAGCGCCGCTGATGTGGTCGTGAAATCCATTAGCCAGTGGGACAGTTTTAACGGCCGGATTGAAGCGGTGGAGAGCGTTCAGCTGCGCCCGCGCGTTTCCGGCTACATTGATAAAGTGAATTACACCGACGGCCAGGAAGTGAAAAAGGGCGAGGTGCTGTTCACCATTGATGACCGAACCTATCGTGCGGCGCTGGAACAGGCTCAGGCGAACCTGGCGAGAGCCAAAACGCAGGCCAGCCTGGCGCAAAGTGAGGCAAACCGCACCGATAAACTGGTCAATACCAACGTGGTTTCTCGTGAAGAGTGGGAGCAGCGTCGTTCGGCCGCTACTCAGGCGCAGGCCGATATTCGCGCCGCGCAGGCGGCGGTGGATGCCGCACAGCTCAACCTGGATTTCACCAAAGTCACCGCACCTATCGACGGCCGCGCCAGTCGTGCACTGATCACCAGCGGTAACCTGGTCACTGCGGGCGACACCGCCAGCGTGCTGACCACGTTGGTCTCGCAGAAAACGGTTTACGTTTACTTTGACGTGGATGAGTCGACCTACCTTCACTATCAAAATCTGGCCCGCAACGGGCAGGGGGCGTCCAGTAATCACATGGCGCTTCCCGTTGAGATTGGCCTGACGGGCGAAGACGGCTATCCCCATCAGGGCAAAGTAGACTTCCTTGATAATCAGCTCACGCCGAGTACCGGCACGATCCGTATGCGCGCGCTGCTGGATAACGCGCAGCGGCAGTTCACGCCGGGACTTTTCGCCCGCGTACGCCTGCCGGGCAGCGCGGAATTCAAAGCCACGCTTATCGACGACAAAGCGGTGCTGACCGATCAGGATCGCAAATACGTTTATATCGTGGATAAAGAAGGGAAAGCGCAGCGCCGCGACATTACGCCGGGGCGTCTGGCAGACGGTTTACGCATCGTGCGGCTGGGGCTGAACCCTGGCGATAAAGTCATCGTCGATGGTTTACAAAAAGTGTTTATGCCGGGGATGCCGGTTAACGCGAAAACCGTTGCCATGACCGACAGCACCGCCCTTAACTGATCCCTTGACCTGAGAATCCAACCCATGGACTTTTCCCGTTTTTTCATCGACAGGCCGATTTTTGCCGCCGTCCTGTCGATTCTGATTTTTATCACAGGATTGATCGCCATCCCGCTGTTGCCGGTAAGCGAATATCCTGACGTCGTGCCGCCAAGCGTGCAGGTACGCGCGGAGTACCCGGGTGCCAACCCGAAAGTGATTGCCGAAACCGTGGCGACGCCACTGGAAGAGGCGATCAACGGTGTTGAGAACATGATGTACATGAAATCCGTTGCGGGCTCGGACGGTGTGCTGGTGACCACCGTTACCTTCCGTCCGGGGACTGATCCGGATCAGGCGCAGGTTCAGGTGCAAAACCGGGTCGCGCAGGCTGAAGCACGTCTGCCGGAGGATGTGCGGCGTCTGGGCATTACCACCCAGAAACAGTCACCAACGCTGACGCTGGTGGTGCATCTGTTTTCACCCAACGGGAAATACGACTCTCTGTATATGCGTAACTACGCCACGCTGAAAGTGAAGGATGAACTGGCGCGTCTGCCTGGTGTCGGCCAGATCCAGATTTTCGGCTCCGGCGAATACGCGATGCGCATCTGGCTGGACCCAAACAAGGTGGCGTCACGTGGGTTGACCGCCTCGGATGTGGTCACTGCGATGCAGGAGCAGAACGTGCAGGTTTCTGCCGGGCAGCTTGGCGCCGAGCCGCTGCCGAAAGAGAGCGATTTTCTGATTTCCATTAATGCTCAGGGCCGTCTGCATACTGAAGAAGAGTTTGGCAACATTGTCCTGAAAACGGCGCAAGACGGTTCAGTCGTGCGCCTTCGCGACGTGGCGCGTATCGAAATGGGCTCCGGCAGCTATGCGCTGCGTTCCCAGCTGAACAATAAAGACGCGGTCGGGATTGGTATCTTCCAGTCACCGGGGGCAAACGCCATCGACTTGTCTAACGCGGTGCGCGCCAAAATGGACGATCTGTCTACGCGTTTCCCGGCAGATATGAAGTGGGCGGCACCTTACGATCCGACGGTGTTTGTCCGCGACTCCATCCGTGCGGTCGTACAAACGCTGCTGGAAGCGGTCGTGCTGGTGGTGCTGGTGGTTATTCTGTTCCTGCAAACCTGGCGTGCGTCGATCATTCCGCTGATCGCGGTGCCAGTATCAGTGGTGGGTACCTTCAGTATTCTCTACCTGCTGGGCTTCTCGCTAAATACCCTGAGCCTGTTCGGGCTGGTGTTGGCCATCGGTATCGTGGTGGATGACGCCATCGTGGTGGTAGAAAACGTCGAGCGAAATATTGAAGAGGGGCTTGCTCCGCTTGCGGCGGCGCATCAGGCGATGCGGGAAGTGTCCGGGCCGATTATCGCGATTGCGCTGGTGCTGTGCGCGGTGTTTGTGCCAATGGCGTTTCTGTCCGGCGTTACCGGTCAGTTCTACAAGCAGTTTGCGGTGACAATTGCGATTTCAACGGTGATCTCCGCCATTAACTCGCTGACGCTCTCTCCGGCGCTGGCGGCACTGCTGTTGAAGCCGCACGGTGCGCCGAAGGATTTTCCGACCCGACTTATCGACCGTCTGTTCGGCTGGATTTTCCGTCCGTTTAACCGCTTTTTCCACCGCAGCTCGAACGGCTATCAGGGGCTTGTGGGTAAAACGCTGGGCCGACGCGGCGCGGTGTTTGCAGTGTATCTGCTGCTGCTCTGTGCGGCGGGCGTGATGTTTAAAGCGGTACCCGGCGGGTTTATTCCGACGCAGGATAAGCTGTACCTGATTGGCGGCGTGAAAATGCCGGAAGGTTCATCACTGGCGCGCACCGATGCGGTGATCCGCAAAATGAGCGAAATTGGGATGAACACCGAAGGCGTGGACTATGCGGTCGCGTTTCCGGGGCTGAATGCGTTGCAGTTCACCAACACGCCGAATACCGGAACAGTCTTCTTTGGCCTGAAACCGTTTGATCAGCGTAAACATACTGCGGCGGAAATTAACGCTGAGATCAACGCCAAGATTGCGCAAATTCAGGAGGGCTTTGGCTTCTCCATCCTGCCGCCGCCGATTTTAGGGCTGGGTCAGGGGTCGGGTTATTCCCTGTACATTCAGGATCGCGCGGGTCTGGGCTATGGCGCGCTGCAAAACGCGGTGAATACCATGTCCGGTGCGATTATACAGACGCCGGGGATGCATTTCCCGATCTCAACCTATCAGGCTAACGTTCCGCAACTGGACGTACAGGTCGACCGTGATAAGGCGAAAGCGCAGGGCGTGTCGCTGACCGATCTCTTCGGTACGCTGCAAACCTATCTGGGCTCGTCATACGTGAATGACTTCAACCAGTTCGGGCGTACCTGGCGCGTGATGGCGCAGGCAGACGGGCCGTTCCGCGACAGCGTGGAAGATATTGCGAATTTACGCACCCGTAATAACCAGGGCGAAATGGTGCCTATTGGCAGTATGGTGAAAATCACAACCACATACGGCCCGGATCCGGTGATCCGCTACAATGGCTACCCGGCGGCAGATCTGATTGGTGATGCCGACCCGCGCGTGCTCTCGTCCTCGCAGGCGATGACGCAGCTGGATGCGATGTCTAAACAAATCCTGCCGAACGGGATGAATATTGAATGGACGGACCTGAGCTTCCAGCAGGCCACGCAGGGTAATACGGCGCTGATTGTCTTCCCGGTCGCGGTGCTGCTGGCGTTCCTGGTGCTGGCCGCGCTGTACGAGAGCTGGACGCTGCCGCTTGCGGTTATCCTTATCGCTCCGATGACCATGTTGTCGGCGCTGTTTGGCGTCTGGCTGACCGGTGGCGATAACAACGTATTCGTGCAGGTGGGGCTGGTGGTACTGATGGGGCTGGCGTGTAAAAACGCGATCCTTATCGTGGAGTTTGCCCGCGAGCTGGAAATTCAGGGCAAAGGCATTATGGAAGCCGCGCTGGAGGCCTGCCGCCTGCGTTTACGCCCGATTGTGATGACCTCAATCGCCTTTATTGCCGGGACCATTCCACTGATCCTCGGCCACGGCGCGGGGGCCGAAGTGCGCGGCGTTACCGGGATCACCGTATTCTCCGGGATGCTGGGCGTGACGCTGTTTGGTCTGTTCCTGACGCCGGTGTTCTACGTGACGCTGCGTAAATTCGTGACGCGCGGCAAAGTGGAAAGAGAAGTTCTGCCTGCGTAGGAACGTTGCAGATAATAAAAAACCGCCTTCATTGTGAAGGCGGTTTTTTTTCGCAACAAGGAAAGCGTTAAGAGGTTTTTTGATACTGGGCAATAAGCTCGGGGAGCTGATCACATCCGCTGCTATCGGCGTTTTTCACCGTTTCCAGGGCGCTTGCCACGGTATGTTGGGCTAATACCGCTAACGACGCCTGCTCAGCTTCTTCAGAAATCGATTTAAAGTACCAGCAGGCGTTAGCGCTGACCACGCAGCGGGGCGGTACATCAGGGCGCGACGCCCACAGCTTTTTATCTTCGATAACGGAGAGGTAGATGTCGCGCAGGGTGATCTCTTCCGGTGGGCGACCAAGGTGAATTGAGCCGTTACGGCCAAGCGTTGAGACGATAATACCGTCACGCGTGAGCGGAACCATCAATTTGCGGATGAAGCTCGGGTTTGCTTCCAGGCCGTAGGCCAGAATTGCACTCGTCGAACGTTCACCCAATTGCTCCGCCATCGCTACGCTGAGAACCATCTGCAAAGCTGTCGGGAAGCGGTAATCTAACATTTTTCTGTCCTGGGTTGCGGTGAATCTTGTTCTTTTTGGCACCGCAGAGGTGAATAAGCAATAAACAACAATATAACAAATACGGTAATTATTTTGAAGCAATCTGCGGCATTCGTGATCGAACATCATATTCTTTTCACGCGAACGCGCGATGCGGGAAGCCCAACGCCACCATGAGCCATCGTCATCAGAGCCTGATGCTATATGATAGCTTGATTATGCTCTATTGTGATGTTTTTTGATTTGTTTTATGCTCTTTCGTGATGCTTTGTGAGAGGGTCGACAAGGTCCGGCCGTATTTTTCATCAGTGGGTTGCCGGTCAGGGTGTTAAGACATATTCAATAAAGGAACGTAGCTAAAATGAAACATACACATGCTGGAAAGATCATTCTCGACGAATCCACAATCGCTGAAGGTGTCAGTCGTGTTGCCGACAGGCTTAATTCTGACTTCAGCGATGCTGTGATTATTACCGTCATACCGGGCGGTATATTTTTCACTGCTGACTTAACCAGAAAACTGAAATTTGATATTGAGATGGATTATATTTCCTGCCCGCACACGCCTGGTGAACGTAATAATTCATCAGAGATTGTTTTCCATAATAACATCGGCATCGAAGGACGAAATGTGATTGTTATCGATGACGCGATCGAGTCCGGGGGGACAATGAAACGGCTTGTGGAGCATCTTAACGAAAAATATAACCCACAGTCAGTCTCGGTTGCTGTCCTTTTCGTTAAGCCCGGACGCGTATCCATTCCTGCACACTGTTATTACGCTTATGAAATGGAGAATGATGAGCTGCTCATAGGGTACGGGATGCCCTGGCAGAACAAGTTCCGCAATCTGCCCTGTGTGGCTCAACTGAACAAAGACCACTGAGTCGGCTTCGGGTTAATTCAACTTATGACGTCAGCCGATAGTGCGACTGCACCAGACCCGAAGGGAAGCTGCGGCTGGATAATAGCGTCAAATCGATATCATGGGGCAGTACTCCGAACAGAGGTTTTCCCGAACCAAGCAGGACAGGAACGATAGTGATAACGATATCGGCAACCAGACCTTCGCGCAGGAACGACTGTATTAACTGCCCACCATCGATATAGACCCGATGCACGTTCTTCTCCTTCAGTTCAGCAAGAACCTCCCTTGGCGTGCGGCATGAAAACTGCACTTTACCCTTCAGCGCCTCGGGCACGGGGGTATCGGTTAGCTGCCGGGAAAGCACCAGTACGGGTCGATCATAAGGCCATCCGTCAAAAGTCAGCACCTTCTCATAGCTGCCTCGCCCCATAATGATCCAATCTTTGTCCGCGATGAATGCGGCATAGCCATGATCTTCTGTCGGGTCATCGCGCTTCAATAGCCAGTCGATATCGCCATCCTGTCGAGCGATATAACCATCAAGACTGACCGCGATGAAAACATGTGTGGTGACCATAAAGTGCTCCATATTCAGGTTGCATATATCTCGTTGAGTTTAGCAACTGTAGTGGCACACTAAATTTGGCCACCTGAATAGAGGTGATATCATCGCCTCATAGTCAAAAACAGGTGACATTATGACCGGACGTAACAGACGCAATTTTAGCCCCGAGTTTCGCCTTGAAGCTGCCCAGCTTGTACTCGATCAGCATTACACCGTTGCCGCCGCTGCCACGGCAATGAATGTCGGCAAATCCACGATGGATAAGTGGGTCCGCCAGTTGAAAGAAGAACGATCGGGAAAATCACCCATAGCTTCACCCATGACACCTGAGCAGATTGAAATACGCGAGCTAAAGAAAAGACTTCAACGCGTTGAAATGGAAAGAGATATATTAAAAAAGGCTACCGCGCTCTTGATGTCAGGCTCCCTGAACAGTTCTCATTAGTTGAGAAGCTCAGGGCGCGGTTTCCCGTTGCCGTCGTGTGCAACGTGTTTGGGGTTCACCGCAGCAGCTATAAATACTGGCGGCAGCCAAAGAAGCCTGATGCCACACGCGTGGTATTACTCAGTCTTGTCCGTGAAAGCTATCGCGAAAGTAATGGTTCCGCAGGTGCTCGTAATATTGCCGCGATGGTCACGAACAAAGGTGTAAAACTTAGCCGCTGGCGGGCAACAAAACTGATGAAAGAGCTTCGTCTCATCAGCTGTCAGCAGCCAGGTCATCGATATAAAAAGGTGTCTAAAGAACACGTTGAGATCCCTAATTATCTGGAACGCCAGTTTGCTGTAACAGAGCCTAATCAGGTCTGGTGTGGTGATGTGACTTATATCTGGACGGGTAAACGCTGGGCTTATTTGGCCGTAGTGCTTGATCTGTTTTCACGTAAACCGGTTGGCTGGGCGATGTCATTTTTCCCGGACTCAGCACTGACAGCGAAAGCGCTGTCCATGGCCTGGGAAGCGCGAGGAAAGCCAGCTAATTTGCTGTATCACTCGGATCAAGGTAGCCACTATACCAGCAGGAATTTCAGGCAGTTACTGTGGAGATATCAGATAAAGCAAAGCCTGAGTCGCCGGGGAAATTGCTGGGATAACAGTCCGATGGAACGTTTTTTTAGAAGTCTGAAAACAGAATGGGTGCCGGATAATGGATACGCTAATGTTAGCGAAGCCAGCGCAGCGATAACGAACTACATCACGGGATATTACAGCCAGCTCAGACCCCATCAATATAATGGTGGCTTGACGCCGAATGAATCAGAACGATTGTTCTGGAAAAACTCCAAAGCCGTGGCCAGTTTTTGTTGACCACTACAGGTTTATTGTCGTGCATATGACGATAATACCCGTTCCTTTTCAAGTCTTAAGTTTAAGCTGGAGGTTACATGGAGCTTAATCGGAGGCAATTCTTCCGAATCTGCGCGGGTGGTATGGCAGGAACAACTGTTGCCTCTCTCGGATTTCTATCCTCATTTTCCGTTCACGCGGAAACTCGTCAATACAAACTCTTAAAAGCCAAAGAGACGCGTAACAACTGCACATATTGCTCTGTCGGGTGCGGAATGCTCCTGTACAGCCTTGGCGATAACGCAAAAAACGTCAGCGAAAGTATTTATCACGTAGAGGGTGATGCGGACCATCCGGTCAGCCGCGGTTCACTGTGTCCGAAAGGCGCGGGCGTGGTGGATTTCATCAACAGTGAAAGCCGTCTGCATTACCCGGAATATCGCGCCCCGGGCAGCGACAAGTGGCAGCGTATTAGCTGGGAAGAGGCATTTACGCGCATTGCACGCCTGATGAAAGATGACCGCGACGCCAACTTTGCGGTGAAAAACCAGCAAGGTATCACGGTTAACCGCTGGGCGACGACCAGCATGTTGTGCTCTTCTGCCGCCAGTAACGAAACCGGGATCATCGACAATAAATTTTCCCGTGGCCTGGGAATGGTTGCCGTAGAAAACCAGGCGCGGCTGTGCCATGGGCCGACAGTATCCGCACTGGCGCCGAGCTTTGGGCGTGGTGCGATGACCAACAACTGGATTGATATCCGCAATGCCGACGTCATTCTGATTATGGGCGGCAACGCTGCAGAAGCGCACCCGGTCGGTTTTAAATGGGTTATCGAAGCGAAGAAAAATCGAGGCGCGAAGCTGGTGGTGGTTGATCCACGCTTCAATCGCTCTGCTGCCGTTGCCGATCAGTATGCGCCGATTCGCCCCGGTAGCGATGTCGCGTTCCTTTCTGGCGTGGTCAACTATCTGTTAGCGAATGACAAAATTCAGCATCAGTACGTGCGTGATTTCACCAATGCCAGTCTGATTGTTCGTGAAGATTACCGTTTCGATGACGGCTTGTTCAGTGGCTACGATGACGCTACGCGCCAGTACGATCGCAGCAGTTGGGCCTATGAGCTGGGCGACGACGGCCAGGTCAAACGTGATGAAACGCTGAGCCACCCGCGTTGTGTCTTTAATCTGCTGAAAACGCACGTCAGCCGCTATACGCCGGAAATGGTCGAAAACGTCTGCGGCACGCCACGCAGAGAATTCCTGCGCGTCGCACAGACGCTGGCGGAAACCGCCGCCACCAATAAAACGGCATCGATTCTCTACGCGCTGGGCTGGACGCACCACACCAACGGTGCGCAGATCATCCGCACCGCCGCGATTATTCAGCTTCTGCTGGGCAATATCGGCATGATGGGCGGTGGGATTAACGCCCTTCGTGGTCACTCAAACGTTCAGGGCTACACCGACCTCGGTTTGCTCGATGGCTCACTGCCGGGTTATCTGCCACTGCCGAGTGAAAAACAGACCACGCTGCAAATGCTGCTTGAACAGGCGACACCGAAAACAACGATACCTGGTCAGGTGAATTTTTGGCAGAACACGCCTGCGTTTATGGTTAGCCTGCTTAAAGGTTTTTATGGCGATGCCGCCACGGAAGAAAACCAGTGGGGCTTCGATTATCTGCCGAAGTGGGACAAAAAGTACGACGTTCTCAGCCAGGTCGACATGATGGTCGATGGTCAGTTCAACGGCCTGCTGGTGCAGGGTTTTAACGCGCTGGCTTCATTCCCGAATAAAAACAAAGCCGTTGAAGCGTTCTCGAAGCTGAAGTTTATGGTGGTGATGGATCCGCTGGCGACTGAAACTGCCAGTTTCTGGCAAAACCATGAAGAAATGAACGATGTAGACAGCAGCAAAATCCAGACCGAAGTGTTCCGCCTGCCGACCTCCTGCTTTGCTGAAGAAAATGGTTCAGTAGCCAACTCTTCCCGCTGGTTGCAGTGGCACTATTCCGCAGCTACACCGCCGGGGGAAGCGCTGCACGACAGCAAAATTCTTGCTCAGTTGTTCCTGCGTCTGCGTGAACTCTACCGCCAGGAGGGGGGCGTTGCGCCTGAGCCGCTGATGGCTATTGACTGGAACTACGCTGACCCACTCGACCCTCAGCCGGAAGAGCTGGCGGGCGAGGGCAACGGTCGTGCCTTGAAAGATGTTCATGATAAAGACGGTACATTGCTGGCGAAAGCGGGGCAGCAACTTAGCTCGTTTGCACATCTGCGCGCTGACGGTTCAACCAGCAGCATGTGCTGGATTTATGCCGGTAGCTGGACCGAGCAGGGCAATCAGATGGCGAATCGCGATAACGCGGATCCATCTGGTCTCGGTGCGGTAAACAACTGGTCGTGGGCGTGGCCACTCAACCGCCGCATTCTCTATAACCGCGCATCAGCGGATGCGCAGGGGAAACCGTGGGATGCAACACGTCCGTTGATGCAGTGGAACGGTAAAAAATGGCAGGGCTTCGATGTGCCGGACTTCCCGCCGACCTCTGCGCCAGAAGACAAAGTAGGGCCATTTATTATGCTGCCGGATGGTCTGGGCCATCTGTTTGCCCTCAACAAACTGGCGGACGGCCCGTTCCCGGAACATTACGAACCGATGGAAAGCCCGATTGGCACTAATCCATTGCACCCGAATGTGATCCACAGCCCGGTGGTGCGCCTTTATGAAAGCGATAAAGCGATGCTCGGTGAGGCGCGAGACTTCCCGTATGTCGGCACGACTTACTCGATTACCGAACTCTTCCGCCACTGGACCAAGCATGCACGACTCAACGCCATCGCTCAGCCGCAGCAGTTTGTTGAAATTGGCGAGCAACTGGCGCAGGAAAAAGGCATCAACGCGGGTGACTGGGTGAAAGTCTCCTCCCGACGTGGCTTTATCAAAGCTAAAGCAGTGGTGACCGCGCGTCTGCAAACCCTGAACGTCGCCGGGAAAGCCGTGCCGACCATCGGTATTCCATGCCACTGGGGTTTTGAAGGTGCTACCCGAAAAGGGTTCCTGGCCAATACATTGACGCCGTCCGTGGGTGACGCCAACTCAAACACGCCAGAGTTTAAGGCGTTTTTAGTCAACATTGAGAAGGCGTAAGGAGGCGAATTATGTCAATGGAATCACAGGATATTATCAAGCGTTCCGCCACCAACGATCTGACCCCGCCGCCGCAGGCGCGTAACTACAAGCAGGAGGTGGCGAAACTTATCGACGTCTCGACCTGCATCGGTTGTAAAGGGTGTCAGGTGGCCTGCGCCGAATGGAATGACATTCGCGATAGTGTGGGTGAATGTGTCGGTGTCTACGACAACCCGACCGATCTCAGCGCCAAGTCCTGGACGGTGATGCGCTTTAGCGAAACCTCCAGCAACGGCAAGCTGGAGTGGCTCATCCGCAAAGATGGCTGCATGCACTGCGCCGATCCTGGCTGTCTGAAAGCTTGCCCGTCCGCCGGAGCGATTATTCAGTACGCCAATGGGATTGTCGATTTCCAGTCTGAGCACTGCATTGGCTGCGGCTACTGTATTGCCGGGTGCCCTTTCAATATTCCACGCCTGAACCCGGACGATAACCGTGTCTACAAATGCACGCTGTGCGTTGATCGTATCAGCGTCGGCCAGGAACCAGCCTGTGTGAAAACCTGCCCGACCGGAGCAATTCACTTTGGTACCAAGGCGGAGATGCTGGAAGTTGCCAAAACGCGCGTAATGGAGCTAAAAAGGCGAGGTTACCGTAATGCCGGGCTCTATAACCCTGAGGGCGTGGGTGGAACGCATGTGATGTACGTACTGCATCATGCCGACAGACCGGCGCTTTACCACAATCTGCCGAACGACCCTAAAATCGATCTGCCAGTTAACCTGTGGAAAGGGATCCTCAAGCCGCTGTCTGCTGCCGGGTTTATTGCCACCTTTGCCGGGCTGATTTACCACTATGTGGGAATAGGGCCAAACAAGGAGATCGATGACGAGGAAGAGGAGAATGATCATGAGTAAAAGTAAGATGATTCTGCGCACGAAATTTATCGATCGCGCCTGTCACTGGACGGTAGTGATTTTCTTCTTCCTGGTGTCATTATCAGGCATTGCGCTTTTCTTCCCGACATTACAGTGGCTGACGGAAACCTTTGGTACACCGCAGATGGGGCGCATTCTGCACCCTTTCTTTGGTGTGGTGATTTTTTTCGTGCTGATGTTTATGTTTGCCCGCTTTGTGCATCACAATATTCCCGATAAACAGGACCTTCCGTGGATTAAAGGTATTGTGGAGGTTCTGAAGGGCAACGAGCATAAGGTGGCGGATGTCGGAAAATATAACGCCGGACAGAAGATGATGTTCTGGACCATTATGAGCATGATATTTGTCCTGCTGGTGACCGGTTTTATTATCTGGCGTCTGTACTTTGCTCATTATTTTCCGATAAAACTCATCCGCTGGTGTCTATTGACTCATGCGACGGTGGCGATTGTGTTGATCCACGCCATCCTCATCCACATATATATGGCATTCTGGGTGAAAGGGTCAATTAAAGGAATGATTGAAGGTAAGGTGAGTCGCCGTTGGGCGAAGAAACATCACCCGCGCTGGTATCGTGAAGTGGAAGCCAAAGAAGTAACCCGAGACAACCAGATATAAGTACTGTTACGTATATACTCAAAGCTTATTTTTGAAGTAGAAAAACGCCTGGTGGAATGTTATCAGGCGTTTCTATTTCATTGTTGGTTTATTTGTGGTGATCAGATGTCTGAAACGCTGGATCACGAGCTACGTGAGAGCGGCGTTCGCGTCACGCTGGTTGAGCCTTCTTTTACAAGAACAAAACTTGATGTGAACTCCACTCAAACGGCAGAAAAGATAGCATTTTATGAAGACGCGAGAGGTCAGACCCTGGGAGCCATACTGAAAAAAGTCGGTACAGCGCCCTGGACCTGGAGAGTCGGACGTGAAAGAATATTTTGCTTATTATCAGAGTCCGTGCCTTAATGAAATGATTTGTTTGAAGTACACGCAAACGTAAACATTTTTCCGGACAGTACTCATTCCCAGGTGCTATCACTGATACCCCCTCCTTTTGAGTCCGTAAGTTTAATATTATACGTTTATAACCACTCTTATCATGTGTTATTGGAGTCAGTATGCCCTCAAGATTTATTGGCCTGGTAAAATGGTTTAAGGAAGACAAAGGTTTTGGTTTCATCTCTCCTCTTGATGGAAGCAAAGATATCTCTGTTCATGTTTCGGAGCTTCAGGGTGATAATTTTAACACTCTGTTTGAAGGGCAGAAGGTTGAGTACACCGTTTATAACGGTAACAAAGGGCCCGCAGCGTCTAAAGTAATTCTTTGTGATAAATAAATATGTGTGGTTCGGTGATATAAGTCAGTTATTAGGCCTGAACAAAAAGAACCGCAAGCTGAACGAGAGACCAATAATTTAAAATCAGAACAGTAATTTATACCGATTTACAGGTGTGCTGTTCTGTATAATCGAGTGCAGGTCTCCCGCATGAACGGCCTGAAAGCAGACGTTAACGGGCTGTATTAACAATAAAGTGTGTTAATGAACAGACGACCTGCAACAGCATCATTGCACTGATTTTATGGCTTTTTATTAAATATTGATAACGGTGGGGCTCTTGATTTTTTTAACTTTAATTGTCAACAAGAACGCTCCGGCAATCATTTTGAAGACTTGAACAAAGTGCTACAAAATGGGCAGACAAGCTGAGAACCTTTTTGAACGCGGCTAAAACTATGTTCTGAATCTTTTGAACAGTTTGGGCACTGACATTTGACCAGGTAATTACGACGATTTTGCATTTTTTTACGTTCTGACATCTGAATCTCCTACGATAAGGGACGACAACGATACACGTTAAATATGATAATTACTTGTGTTTTTTTTAGATAACTTTATAAATGTTAAAAACAGCAGAAAAACAAGGTTTTTGACAAAAAAGATACAGAAACAGCAGATAAACTACCAGATGAATGTTTTTTGATATGGACATCCTTCCTGCATAAGAAAGATGTTTAGCTTCTGGGTTAAAAATTTCGGTGAGTTTATTCTGGTTGACAGTAAGAGACGATATCAGAATTCATATTAGAAGTGGTTAATAAAAAACCCGCACAGAGCGGGTTCTTTTACTATCAGTAATACTTAACTGCTCAGACTATTGTCTTCATCGCTATCGCAAGTATTACTTATAATTAGCGCGGATTACAGCGGTGAGACATTACCAGCTGCGGGACCTTTAGCGCCATTTTCAATGGTGAAGGAGACTTTCTGGCCTTCATCAAGTGTTTTAAAATTGTCGCTTTGGATAGCAGAGAAGTGTACGAATACATCTTTGCTGCCGTCGTCAGGGGTGATAAAGCCAAAACCTTTATCTGAATTGAACCATTTTACTAAACCAGTCATTTTATTAGACATTGATAATTCCTTAATTTATGAGCCACTTAAAAGCGGCGAAGATGGCCTGTATTTAGAGAGTTACTTATTTGGCACTTAGGAGGAGGCTCATGAAGAAGGGATATCTATGGATAGCTCTTGAACAGAGGACTGCTTTACTAAAACTGCTTTCATAAGGTCTGTTTTCCAAACCGATGTCGCTATTAAGACATAGAAAAAATAATTCTGCAATGTATATGTTATTTATTTTAACCATTTAAACACCCGGATGGCTGAACGGATGATAAATTACTGAACATGGCAAGAATAGATACGATTTACACAGAACCGGGGGGGATCACACTATGACGGATCACCTCCGTTGAGATTTACTCGATACGGGGGCAGGGCGCTGGTTTACTGTAGTGACGGACATTCAGATTTATTTCTGTGATCCTCAGTCTCTCTGGCAACGTGGTTCAAATGAGAATACGAACAGGCTGCTCAGACAATATTTTCCAAAAGGTACTGACTTATCGGTTCACAGTCAGCAAAGACTTAACCGTGTTGCATCCCTCGGTTGAACTCACAGCGAGGAGAAGACGTTATTGTTGCCGCTTATAAGGCACTAAGATGCCAAAATTGGGCGTGGTGATTCAGTGAGTGGTAGGATAAATTCAGTGTTCAATTTCAGACAATTAAGGAAGCTGGTATGTCGCAGAATTTACCGGGAGTTGACGTCTTGTTTGTCGCTGGGTTTGGGCCCATCTCGCAGAATGCTGAAGACAGCTTCGAGTTTTATGTACAGGTACTCGGTCTGCCACTTAAGCCAATGGAGGGTAACTGCGATTACCTGTTATCGGAAAACATGCTGAATAGCGTCAAGCATTTTGCCGTCTGGCCGTTATCACAGGCCGCAAATTCATGTTTTGGCACTGGGGAGTGGCCAACCGAACACCCAATACCGCAGGGATGGATTGAATATGAAGTTCAGGATCTCGATTCTGCTACCCGTATTTTGAGTGAGAAGGGTTATCGCCTGTTGGTGGCTAACCGCACAGAACCCTGGGGGCAAACCGTTACTCGTCTGCTTAGTCCTGAAGGGTTGCTCACAGGGCTTACGATAACCCCCTGGCTTCGCGGGTAAACAATGTCCGCTCCTGGCGCAGGACTGCTGTTGCAGCCCTCACAAGCTTCTCAATCCATCCATGAAAATTATCAAAACTTTTTCAATCGCCGCCGTAACCACTCTTTTACTGAAGTCAGCCTCAATATTTGCGCAGAGCATTACTGCGACTGCGCTGACCTGGCTGCGGGTCTTAAGAGATTAGCAGTGCCTGTCTGTAACTGTTATTAGGGCGGTTACCCGTTCAGTTGAGCGGATACTTCTACTGCCAGTTCAGTAAATGCGCGTGCAGCAAAACTCTGATAAGCATCCCTTCGCCGCATGAGAACCGCGGTTCGCGTCAGGCGCTCGGGTTCGAGCGCGATCGCCACCAGATTATCCTGGGCAAGGGCGGTTCTGGCGGGAAGGAGCGTGGATAAAAATGTCCTGCTGACAATTTCTATTACCGCTCCGAGAGCGTTAGCTTCCATCAGCACCTTTGGATGAATGTTGTGTTTACGGCAGTAGCTGTCAATCTGTTCGCGGGTCGCGAATTCCTTGCTGAGTAATACGAGGGACTCGGTGTTCAGAGCCTGTAACCCGGCGGATTTTTCCTTCGCAAGCCTGTGCCCGGTGTTGACCACCAGGGCAAGCGTTTCGTCCAGCAACGGTATCGCGTCGATGTCCGGACAGTGAACATCACCAAATGCTATCCCCAGGTCCAGCTCTCCTTCCTGGAGAAGCTCTTCCATGCTTTCCTGCGAAATCTCCCGCACGTTGAGGGTAATTTCTGGGTAGCGAAGGTGGAATGCCTCGACCAGCGGCCCGACAAGATACGTTGTGAAGGTTGGCGTCACGGCTAAGCGAAGCGATCCACGGCTGAGATCGTTTACGTCGTGGATCGCGCGCGTAGCCTCCCGCAGCTCATGAGACGCACGGCGAACATACTGAAGATAAGCATGCCCGGTATCTGTCAGACGTGTTGTACGACCAGACCGATCGAATAACTGGGTGCCAAGTTCTTCCTCCAGTTGTTTTACGAGCTGTGAGAGAGCTGGCTGAGAAACGTGCAGCGATGCTGCAGCTTTGGTGAAGCTGAGATGTTCAGCAACCGCCTGGAAATACCGTATACGCCGGGCGAGCATAATTTACCTCATAAGATTATCTGAATTACTCCATAATATTTTAGACTTTTATCTTATACCAGAGATTGCTTACTCTTTGTCGCACACAACCGACACTGAGATCGCAACCATGAAAGAGATTATTGAAGGTTTTCTGAAGTTCCAGAAAAATGCCTTCCCCGAGCGAGTTAAACTATTCAAAAGTCTGGCCAATCAGCAGAGTCCGAGAGCATTATTCATTTCCTGCTCTGACAGTCGTCTGGTACCAGAGCTGGTTACCCAGCGTGAACCCGGCGATTTGTTTGTGATCCGTAACGCCGGGAACATTGTACCGTCTTATGGCCCGGAGCCCGGCGGCGTTTCAGCCTCTGTGGAATATGCGGTCGCCGCGCTCAAGGTAAATGACATCGTGATTTGCGGCCACTCTGACTGTGGCGCTATGACTGCCGTTGCCACCTGCAAATGCCTCGATCATATGCCCGCCGTGTCGAGTTGGTTGCGCTATGCCGACTCTGCCCGTGTGGTGAATGAGGCCCGACAGCATCCCGACCCGTCCGCTAAAGTCGCGGCTATGGTGCGCGAAAACGTCATCGCTCAGTTGGCTAATATCCAGACTCATCCTTCCGTTCGTCTGGCGCTTGAAGAAGGCCGGATATCGCTGCACGGCTGGATCTATGACATTGAGAGCGGTCGTATTGATGCTTTTGATGGCAGAACCGGTACCTTCGTAACCCTTGCTGAAAATCCAGAAGTAAACGCCGTTTCCTCACAAGCCAGGCATGTTGCCTGAACCTCTTACTTACCAGGAGAAAAGACCATGATCCAGACCCAAGTCACTCAGGCTGCACGTCAGGCACTTACTGAAACCATCATTCAGGCTAAAGCCCGCAAGGAACTCTCTTTCGCAGAAATCGTTGACGGGACCGGTTTGTCGGAAGCCTTCGTTACCGCGGCCTTGCTTGGTCAGCATCCGTTACCTGCCGACGCAGCAGTAGTTGTCGGCAAGAAGCTCGACCTGAATGCTGATGAAGTTAAACTGTTGCAGTCAGTGCCTGTTCGCGGCAGCTTTGCCGATGGCATTCCGACCGATCCGACAATCTACCGTTTCTACGAAATGATGTCAGTTTACGGACCCACCCTTAAAGCTCTTGTCCATGAGAAGTTCGGTGACGGCATCATCAGCGCCATTAACTTCAAACTGGATATCAAGAAAGTTGAAGATCCAGAGGGGGGCCACCGCGCGGTGATCACCCTGGACGGCAAATACCTGCCGACCAGGCCTTTCTGATCCCCTCCTGACTCAGCCCGGCAACCTAAGAGCCGGGCTGCAGCGATATCCGATTTGTCACCGTTCACCACCTGACTTCCTGTCAAAACTCACCGGGTGTTACACCCATAATTGCGCGAAACGCAGCAGAAAATGCGGCTGGCGAAGAAAAGCCAAGCTGCCAGGCAATCTGTTTAACAGGTACGTTTTCAGAAAGAAGATCCAGTGATGCGTATATTCTTGCTCGCTGCTTCCATGTCCGGAAGCTGAACCCCGTATCACGTAAAAACAGGCGGGAGAAAGACCTTTCCGACATATTTGCTATGTCAGCCATATCAGTTAACGAGGTTTCCCAGCGATGGCTGAGCATCAGCTCTCCTGCGGCACGGAATAATCGGTCATCGTGCGGCATCGGTAGTTCTGCGGGTACGGATGCTGCCTCGCCGATAATATCCAGAAGTAAAAGTGCCATTTTTCGCTTCGTCAGCGTGTGGTAATCACTAATAAACAGGCCGGCTATTAACTCCTTTACCAGCGGAACTGCGTCGATCACATGTACCCGATCATTCTTTGTGAAATGTGTGCATTCAGAAATCAGGCTACCGCTGAGGTAAATCGCGCGCAGCTCCGTATGCGACAGAAGTCTGTATGAGTGTTCCATCAACGGTGGGAGCCAGAGCGCCCGCTGAGGGGGAATAACCCATCGCCTGCCTGCGGCCTCAACCAGCAGAACGCCACTGCTAGCGTATAAAAGTTGTCCTTCCAGGTGGTAATGGGGAGGATCCGCTTCCCCGCGCCGGTAGGAAATGGCCGTTGCTGACCAGCCTGTTGAGTCATCGTGTCTTGGCGCTTTATCGATACTTACTGGCATTTCAGATTCAAACCTCACGTCTATCATGATCCGACTGGCGTTACCCGACCGGTATTTCGCAGGGGGATGTGCGCCTGACTTATTACTTAACAAGATTCAGAAGGATATAAACCTATGCGAGTACATTTTATTGTACATGAACATTTTGAAGCACCCGGCGCGTTTGAAACCTGGGCCATGATTCGTGGCCACGAAGCAACCTTCTCGCGCGTTTATGCGGGTCAAAAGCTTCCTGAAGATGCAGGGGATATCGATCTGCTGGTAGTGATGGGGGGGCCACAGGATCCGTCCGTCACCCCTGATGAATGTGCACATTTTGATTCCAGAGCTGAACAGGCGCTTATTGCCTCTGCTGTGCGTATGGATAAAGCCGTCGTCGGCGTTTGCCTGGGTGCCCAACTGATTGGGGAAGCCCTGGGCGCACGCTTTGCGCACAGCCCGGAAAAAGAGATCGGCAAGTTTCCAATTTTTATGACCGCTGAGAGCGAGCAGAACCCGCTGTTTTCTCACTTCGGTAATAAGCTTGATGTCGGGCATTGGCATAACGACATGCCGGGACTTACTCCCGCGGCGGAGATCGTCGCCTGGAGCGAAGGTTGCCCACGACAGATAGTTGCTTATTCTGAGCTGGTCTACGGGTTTCAGTGCCATATGGAACTTACACAGCCCCTTATCGAATTGCTGATCGCGCATTCTGACAGGGATTTACGTCGGGCCGCAGACTATCGATTCGTTCAGACACCGGAAGAATTGCGGAGCCACGACTACAGCGAAATGAACAGAGCATTATTCACGTTTCTCGACAAACTCGAGGCGCGCTACCGCCAGACAGGTACATGACATCGTTACCTGCAGCGGAACGACATGCCGTGTGATTGGCTGTTTATCAGTTATTACTAAGTAGAAAAAAGCCCCCGACAGGTAACAGACCGCACGCTTAACGGGGGAAGTGTGAAAGTGTTGAATGGTCCGGTTCCAAAAAATATTACGCGCAATCCGGACAACGGGCAGAGGGCAAAAACAACCGGCCGAGGAAAACGACCGGCCAACTGGCAGTTATTTCAGGTGTTCTTTCAGTTCGTAGGCGGCCTGGCCAAGTGCGGTCCGCACGGCAGGCACGTCGCTCAGTGCATTCAGCAGACCGTAGTCATGAATCAACCCGTTATAGCGGGTAACCGTCACGTTGACGCCGGCGGCATCAAGCTTGCGGCCAAACGCCTCACCTTCGTCGCGCAATACGTCAAATTCAGCAGTCTGAATCAGAGTGGGTGGCAGTCCCTTCAACTGTTCAGGCGTGGCACGCAGCGGCGATGCCAGGATGTTGTTACGATCGCTTTCTTTTGTTGTGTAGGCATCCCAGAACCATTTCATCATATTACGCGACAGGAAATACCCGTTCTCATACTGGTTATAAGAACCGGTGTTGAAATTCGCGTCAGTTACAGGCCAGAGCATCACCTCATAGCGGATGGCTGGTGCCTTATGCTGTTTGGCCTGGAGCGCTACGGCTGCAACCATGTTCCCACCTACGCTGTTACCTACCAGCGCCAGGCGACCACCATCAACGCCAATTTCGCTACCGTGCTCGGCAACCCAGCGGGTTGCTGCATAAGCCTGATTAATCGCAACCGGGAAATGCGCTTCCGGCGATGGCGTGTAGTCGACAAAAACGGCCGCAGCACCGGACTCACTGACCAGGTCACGAACGAGGCGTTCGTGGGTCGCAAAGTCGCCCAGTATCCAGCCACCACCGTGGAAGAACATGAAGACTGGCAGGGTCCCCTGTGTGTTATGAGGCTTCACAATGTGAAGTTTGATGGAGCTGCCATCAACGTTGATCGTTTTTTCAGTGACGTCGGCAGCAGGCAGTTTCGCACCTTTCTGGGCGTTGATTAGCACCTGACGTGCGTCCTGTGGAGACAATTGTTCAATAGGCTTACCTCCGGCACCGTTCAGGGCATTGAGAAATTCCTGCACGTGACGATCCGGCTGAGAAGCATCGGCAAAGCTGTTGGCGGAAACGGCTGCCATTGCGGCAGTCAGCAACACAGATTTAATATTCATAATACGGCCTTAATAATATTGTTTACTATTAAATAGTGCGCGATTTATGAGGGTGAAGTACATCACGTGTACTTGATCCTGAAAAACCACGCGCTGAGAAAACTTAAGCGCTCCCCGCACCAACCAGCTTGCTTTTACATCAACTGGCTGAGTAAAACCCCGACCAGGAAAGTAGTCGCGGGTCTTACGCGGGGTAACTCAATGACTTACAGACCCAGGTCAGACAGGCCTGGGTGATCGTCTGGACGACGCCCCAGCGGCCAGAAGAACTTGCGCTCGCTTTCTTTGATAGGCATGTCATTGATACATGCGAATCGGCGCTTCATCAGGCCGTCGGCCTCAAACTCCCAGTTTTCGTTGCCGTAAGAGCGGAACCAGTTACCTGAGTCATCACGCCATTCGTAAGCGTAACGGACGGCGATCCGGTTTCCGCCAAAAGCCCACAGTTCTTTGATAAGGCGGTACTCGAGCTCTTTTTTCCACTTACGGGCGAGGAATCCTTCGGCTTCCTCGCGATTATTCGCGAACTCGGCGCGGTTACGCCATTTGGTATCCAGCGAGTAAGCCTGCGCGACTTTTGCCGCGTCTCGGGAATTCCAGCCATCTTCAGCCAGTCGAACTTTCTCAATAGCAGTTTCCAGCGTAAATGGCGGAAGCGGAGGACGAACTTGTGTATCTGTCATGGTAAAACTCCTGTTAATTTGGTTTATAGGTAATAGCAATATTCGATACTCAGGCCCCGGCTGAGACCCTTTCCAGCAAAACTTTCGCAACGTCCCGTGCGTTGTCAGCGGCGTTCCGGTCGCCCATCACGTATGTCATGGTGATAGCCCCTTCAATCAGAATCAGCAGTTGTCTTGCCAGATCTGCAGAGTGCTCAGTGTTCAGCTGCCCGCAGAGTTCGAGCGTATAATCCAGCAGTTTTTGTTTATGCATTTTCGCTATCTGGCGAACGGGATCCTCCGGGTCTCCTACTTCTCCGGCTGTGTTGATAAAGGCACAGCCCCGGAAGCCTTCAGACTCAAACCAGCTTTTCAGAACCGTGAACATGTTCAGAATGCGATCCTGAGGCGTTTTGCCTTTATCAGACTCGGTTCTGAACCACTGCATCCACCGTTCGTCACGTTCATTCAACGCGGCCGATGCCACGTCCTCTTTGTTCGCGAAATGGCGATAAATACTTTTCCTTGCAACACCAGAGGTCTTTACCAGAAGGTCCATGCCCATAGCATGGATCCCGTTCTGATAGATAAGTTGCTCGGCGGTTGCGAGGATTTTTTCTCGCGTATCAGTTGGCTTCTTGTTCATGGTTTATCAGTTGCCTCTTGTTCATGCCTTAAAGGTAGAACGATCGTTCTACTTGGTCAAGCGTTGATTATGAATTATATTTTTTGAAATGGGTTAAAAATTCATAATATTCATTTAAATCAATGAGTAGATAAAGAAAAATATCTTTAACGAAAGAGGGTTTTCTGAAAAGAACACCTTCTTCAGGGATAAATTACGTTTCAGGCAGGGGTAGGGTGGCACTGGTGAGAGCGGATATAAATCGAAAAAAAGGGGAATGTTTTTACTATTGTCCTGCCGATCAACTCCGGTTGATGGCTTTTACTTGAGGTTTGCCTGATAAACCCAGGCTCTCCCTGACAGCGCGTTTCATTTGCAGTTTGTCGAGAATAATACTGATGCGCTCGCCGGGGACAGTGAGCCTGTACTCGCCATGTAATGGCATCGAGGAAATTAGATATCGTCGATCATTCCAGATAATCCAGTTCACTTTCAATCCATTCAATACGCGAAGCGCTAAATCTGCCTACCAGCCTGGCACTGTATATTCTTACGAGCATGTCCTGAAGCCACACGTTTGCATGTGCGGCCTGGTTTGCTATGAGCTTTTTCTGTTTCGGAATGCGGCCACTTTCATGCGATTACCGCAGGTGGCCATACTGCACCAGCGCCGGCGATGGGATTTACTCAAATCGTGAAACAGTAAAATACAGTTGTGGGCTTCACACTGCCGAACGTATTCGAATTTGTCATCTGTGAGCAGTTTTACCAGCGCGTTGGCAACGGGCCAGAGGAGGCCTGCGGGGCTGTCAGCGACTGAGCGAACATCCACACGATAGCGCTGCGTATCCTGATCCCATTCCAGCCTCGTTTCAGGACGCCCTGTTTCAAGCATTCTGTTAATCACCGTCAGGTCTGCCTCACTGGACTTCATCGCGGCATGTACGACTGCTCTTGCTGCATCGCGAAGCTGGCGAGCCTCCCCCAGTAACTCAGGCGGAGCCACAGTTCCTTTCGGCACAAGGCCCGCCGTTTGCAGCCAGTCGATAACGCTTCGATCGTCATCAAAGCAATCGTGTCGATCGTCGCCTGTCCCGTACTCGCTGTTGATAAAGTCCAGCGCGAGGTTGTCGGCCAGGAAGAGCGGCGGGGAAGAAGGACTTTTGATTTCCATACGCACCTGTAACCCATTAAATATTTTTGACAGGTTACCATAATTGTGTGTAACCTTCAATTTCACACTTTAACGGTTACATGAGGTTTGTTATGACATCTTCATTCTCGGGGTTATCAACTGCAGATAACACGCCAGCACAGGTTCATTACCGCTATAAACAGGCGGGCGATGTTAACGTTTTTTACCGTGAAGCAGGCGATCCGGCATCGCCAGTCCTGCTGATGCTGCACGGTTTCGCGGGCTCATCATTTATGTTCCGTGACCTTATTGCCCAACTGGCAGATCGTTATCGTCTGATAGCGCCGGATTTGCCCGCCTTTGGGTTTACCGAGGCACCAGAGCGGGGTGACTATGCTTATACCTTTGACCAGTTGGCTGAGACCATCGACGTGTTCACGGAAGCGCTGGGCCTCGACTCTTATGCCCTGATGGTTCACGACTACGGTGCTCCCGTCGGATGGCGTCTTGCGCTGGCGCATCCTCAGCGGGTTACCGCTATCATTTCCCAGAATGGAAATGCTTACGAAGAGGGGCTGGGAGAAGCCTGGGCACCTATTCAGAAATACTGGGCCGACCCGACCCCCGAAAACCGGAGCGCGCTGAGTGATTTTCCAACTCCTGCGTCAATCAAATGGCAGTATCTGGAAGGTGTCACCGATCCGAGTCTGGTTTCCCCGGACGGCTATTCACTTGAAGGGATGCAGGTAGTGCGGCCGGGCAATGCGGAGATCCAGCTGGACCTGCTGCTGAACTACGCTTCAAACGTGAAAATGTACCCTCTGTTTCAGCAGTATTTCAGGGAATATCAGCCACCGCTGCTGGCGGTCTGGGGAAAACACGACCCGTTTTTCATGGCCGCAGGTGCCGAAGCCTGGAAGCGCGATATCCCGAATGCCGAGATAAACTTCTATGACACCGGCCACTTCGCGCTTGAAACGCATGCGAAAGAGATAGGCGATGACGTTCGGGAATTTCTTGATCGTAATGTCCGTCAGGCGGGGTGATTCCCTTCAGAGGCTCGTCGGCCCGGGGCCGGGCGAGCAGAATGGTGAATGGACTCACTTAAAAAAACGGAAACCTTTAAGAAAGAGGACAGGAACAATGTCAGTGACTCATGGTGTACAACATATTGGCTTAGCCGTATCAAATCTTGAAGCTAGCGCCGCGTTCTTCACTGGTTTACTGGGCTGGCAGGAAGTTAAACGACGCGAAGACTATCCGGCCATCTTTGTAAAAGACGGCGCGATGACGCTCACGCTCTGGAAAACGCAAACAGAAGAGCCTGTTCAGTTCAATCGTAAAAACAATGTCGGGCTCCATCACCTGGCTTTGCGGGTGGAAACCAAAGAGGGTCTGTATCAGATCCTTGAAGTGTTGAAGGCAAATCAGGTCGAAATTGAATTCGAACCCACCTTGATCCGCGAGGGGCCGTCTATGCATATGATGTGCTATGAGCCGAGTGGAATACGAATTGAATTTTATTACCCTGGTTGAGTAATTTCTGATTTCCAGTGCCAGGGGCATTTTCGCTTCGAGTACCGGCAAATATTGCGCTTCATCGTAGCGGGTTCTGGCCTTCCAGCAACGGTAAATGATCCCAGGAGAGACCCTATGCAGCAGAGACGGAGTATCTTTCATGACGGTGAGCGTGCAGTGCAGGCGCGTGCCGGAGTTTCAGGCGAGTGGCTTAATCGGTCGGAAAGCTTTGTGCGCTCCGAGATGCCTCAGCAGCATCGTAACTTCTTTGAGAATCTTCAGATGCTGTTTCTGGGGCTGCTCGATTCTGATGGCCGGCCATGGTGCGTTCCAGCGCTCGGGCCACCAGGATTCCTGGTTTCCCCCACTCCGGATACACTCGAAATTCATCGGGACCCGATGCTCTTGAGTGAACTTGGCCTGGGTCGGTCAGTCGGCGCCAGTGTTGGCATACTCGGGATTGATCTGACCAGCAGACGTCGCAATCGGCTGAATGGCCGGATACAACATGCCTCACCTGGTGAAATGACCATTGTGGTTGATCAGAGCTACGGAAACTGTCCGCAATACATTCAGACCCGACATCTGCCCTCAGGCCAGGACAAACCGGCTGTTGTGGCCCGCCGACGCGGCAGCATAACCGATCCGGAAGTTCGGCGAATTATCGAGGCCGCAGACACTTTTTTCATCGCCTCGCGTGCGGCTGGTTCTCTGGATGGTGGAAGTGCCGGAGTCGATGCTTCGCACCGAGGGGGGAACCCGGGATTTCTTGGTATCAACGGAAATGGCACGCTCTCCTTTCCCGACTTCTCTGGCAATCGCTTTTTCAACACACTGGGCAACATTGAGAGTGATGGCCGGGTCGGCCTGTTCGTTCCGGATTTTGAAACGGGAGAGGCAATAGTGCTTACGGGGCGCGGTTCCATCGACTGGGACCCCGAACGCATCAAGACGTTCGAAGGTGCCGAACGTGTGATAGACGTGGTGCCGGTAGAAATCTGGCATGCAGATGCTGTGCTGCCGGTTATTGGTACGAAATCCGAGCAATAGAGTATTAAGGCCGTCATTCGGTGATACTCTTTCTCCAGTCAACTTTCCTGACGCGTGAACATCGTCCGCTTCTGGCTCGGAGCGGAAGAACTTACTGAGTTGAAGGTCCGCCGTGAGCGAGCAGCGGACATAGCCATGTAAAGTGAAAGCGCCCTCTAAATACCTGAAACAGACTCATTTCACAGGTTTCAGGACGCTTTACAGTGAGTAATGGTCATATGAAACGGGCTTTCTCCGCCCATTTCGCAGGGAATCCCTGCGCGCATAACGTCGGCTCAATGCCGATTATTTCTGCATCGACAATGTTATGCATGATTAAGGGGTCATCCTGAAGATAATTTTGAATTTCACTTACGCTATCCCCCTGAAAAAGTATGTAGCCGCCAGCATGATTACTGAGCGGGCCGGCAAAAAGGATTTTGCCTTCATTAAAACCCCTGACCAGCCATTGCTTATGTGCGTCAAGGTGAGAAGCAATTGCGTCGGGTTGTTTCAAGTAAGTCAGCGTTACGGCGTGCAGCATGGTTTATTCCTTCGCGGCAGAAACAGCATTAATGGCCCGTGGAATTAAGGACAAAGCACGGGAAATTTCCCTGAGCTTGACTTCCTCGCCTTTCGATGCGCCTTCAGCCCGAACAATTTCAACGCACGAGATGCCCAGGAAGCCCAGAAATTTACGCAGGAATTGCTCCTGAAAGTCCATATTTTCCAGTGTCGTACCGCTATAAAAACCACCCCGCGCTGAGGCAATGATGACTTTTTTGCCCTCCGCAAGACCGACAGGCCCCGTTGGAGTGTAGCTGAAGGTTTTCCCTGGCTGAGCGATTCTGTCCATCCAGGCCTTCAACTGGCTGGAAACAGAAAAGTTGTACATTGGCGCACCGAGAACAATCATCTCGGTTTCAAGAAACTCTGAGACCAGAGCATCTGATAATTGTCGCTCAGACTCCAGCTCGGCTGTAGCTATTGGCCGTCCGGCAACAGGCCTGAATCCTGAAGCGATCTCCCCGGTGAGATGACTGATTTCGTCTTTCACAAGATCCCGGTAAGTCAGTTGATGCTCCTGACCAGTTGCCATCAGTTGCTTCACGATTTCAGCCGACAGCTGTCGGGTTACTGAAAATTCATGGTTGATACTGGAATCAAGATGGAGAATTTTCATTGCAGATTTTCCTGGTGTGTAAGGATCAGTGGATACTCTGTGCCGCCTTTACAATCAGTGCGGCAACTTCTTCGGGATGAGAAACCATGGACATATGATCTGAGTGAATTCGCGTGATATGTGCGCCTGCTTCACGGGCAAAACCTGCCTGTACTGAAGGGGTCAGCGCGTTGTCGTTTTCTGTAATGAGATACCAGGAGGGTTTCTCTCGCCAGGCAGCTGCATCCACTTTTTCGTTAAAAGCGGCAGCGGCGATAGGCTGTTGCACCGCAGAAAGCAGCAGGCTCTGTTTTATGCTCAGTTCGTTAGCCATAACCTGATGAAACAACTCTGGCTTATCAAGCCAGATAAGGCCGTTTTTATCGGCTTCCATACCTTCCATTGGGTCATTGAGGCGCGCCAGTGCGTCAGAAACTGATTGATTGCTGTCCGGGACAAGGGCGGACAAATAGACGAGTCCTTTTACGTTCATCGCATTACCAGCCTGGGTGATCACCGCCCCGGCCCATGAATGGCCAACGAGCAGAACGTTACCATTCTGGCGCTCAAGTACACGCTCAGTTGCAGCAACATCATCTCGTAATGAAGTCAGGGGATTTTGAACAGCCGTAACGTGGTAGCCCCGGCCCTGAAGGAGAGCGATGACGGCTGACCAGCACGAGCCGTCAGCAAAGGCACCGTGAACCAGCACGATATTTTTTACACCCGAATCCTGTGCCATAAGCGGCGGGTTGTTCATGAATAAAAGCCACAAAGCAAATGCTCCTTTTCGCAGCGCGCCGGACATTAAATTTTGCTTACGCATGACTGTATTTCCCGCGTTTTTTAGTTTCGGGCAGTGTAATCATCCTGACAGAGGGTATGAAGTGTCATTAATGACAGGTAACATGCGAAATAAGACATTCTTCGGTACTGGGGTTTAAATGCGAGTTGCATTACTTGCGCTTCCGGGCAACATGCGTTCGGCGCTGGCGGGGCTGGCTGATATGTTCTGGCTGTCGAATCAGGTGATCAGGCTAAATCCTACGGTGAACCCTGAAATATCCAGGGATATTCCATTTTTTGACGTCAGGACGATTACCGCTGATGGTCAGCCTGTCAGGGACGTTCAGGGAAGGATTATTGAAAGTGATGGCTCATTTAGTGAACCTGACAACTTCGGGCTGATTATTGCCAGCGGTATGCAGCTGGATGAGCATAAATTTCCGGCTGACAGAGCCGCTGTATCGAGTGCGGCCGAGTGGCTGAGAGTTAAGTATTCAGAGGGAAGCTGTATTGCCTCAGCCTGTGCAGGCGGTTTTGTGCTGGGAGAGGCGGGTTTACTCAACGGACGGATCTGCACCACAACGTGGTGGTTATATCCAACTTTCGCTGAACGCTATCCACTTGCCAAACCCATATGGGGAAAAGCCCTGGCCGAACAGGACAATGTGATAACCGCAGGCGGACCACTCTCATGGGTCGATCTGGTTATATACATCGTCCGCAATCATGCAGGTAATGAGCTGGCAAAGTTGACAGCTGACATGGCCGTTGCTGACAGCCAGCCTTTGTCACAGCAAATTTATGCGCCCGCAGGTTTCCTCAACTCAAGACATCCTCTACTGACTAAAGCAGAGAATCTGCTTCGTTATCAAAACCCTGCAATGACGGTAGAGCAACTCGCTGCAGCTCTGAATATGACTACCCGGACACTGAACCGTAAAATGAAAACGCTCATCCAGGAAAGCCCGAAAGACTTCATTACGCGGGTTCGTATTGAAACGGCATCCGTGCTTCTGGAAAGCCCGGGAAAAACTATTTCTCAGATTGCAAATGCTTGCGGGTACGGCGATGAAACGTCTTTCAGACGCGCCTTTAGCGCCATGATGGGGATGTCCCCCGGAAGTTTCAGAAAGCGGCTTTTGACAAAGAGCCCTTCAAATTCTGGCTGTGAATGAGTGCGCTGCGCTTTCAACTTTATTACGTTCAGGTTTGTATAAGCCTCAGTTGCTGATCTGAACTGGTTTAATTTCTGTCCGGTAGTAAGAACAACATACCTTTACTCCGGGCATGTCCGCTCCTGGTTGTGAGTTCAGCCGATGGATGCAACACATTGGTTGAACTCACAGCACGAAGCGGACATTGGAAATCATTAGTTATCTAGCGTTTTTTAACTTATCAATCAGGATGAGACCTTGCCGCGCGGATCATCAATATGCTGCTTCGCAACATCATAACGAATGCCTTCACGGCGCAGGATACGTACGTGTTTAACCACGGTAGCCAGCGCTTTCAAAAACGTTTCCGAATGCTCATGCCGTTCATAGGCCTCAATATCCGCCCAGCCCTCGGACAGATGAAAAGCGTCGGGATTGACCAGATCCTGAGAAAAAGCATAATACACGCAGCCCGGGAGTTGCTGCGCGGCCAGCATTTCCGGTCTTACCGCTTCAATGAAGGTTTCCCGGTCATCGGGGTGCACGCGATAATAAGCGCTGACGATGATTTCGGTCGATTCGGTTTTATCATGATCGCCCGCAGAAGAAATACATGTCTCAGTTGTGTTCAGACTCATTTTTATCTCCAGATAACGTTGTCAGGTGCAGAATCAAATTCAGGCTGTCGGCTCGCCGTTAAATGCATGCCAGGCGGCGAGCGTATCCAGTGATTCACGCAGCAGTTTAATTTTCCCGTCTTCCGCCACCAGTCTTCCGGCATAGGTTTGCTTATATATCCGGTCGGTGCCAGCCACATCGGCTTCTACGCTGTATTCGCCAAAAGCCTGTGTCGGGGTATCGATAAAGAACTGGATGTTGCGAAAGCGAAAATCGGGCAATTTAACCAGCAATCCGGCGATGAAGCGCTCGATTTCGGCCGGGCCCTGCACACGGTGCGGCAGGCCAAGCGTCTGTAGATAGGGCAGTTCCAGCACGCCATCTGCGGAAAAAAGACGAGCGGCAGCTTTAGGATCCTGGATACTGTCCAGGTAGCTCTGGAGTAACTGCACGGCTGTTTTCATGGTAAGAGTGCTCCTGTTTTCAGTGCCGGACGTCTGCCGGCGGTGTGAAATAACAGTAATGCAACTCAGGGACCATCAAAATAGCAAAGGATGAAACTCATCATTTCATTAATGCAACAATACAGACGTTGAAGAAGCGCGTTATTGTGGCCAACGCCATTCAGGATCGCTGAGATGCATGGCAAAGAAGTCCGACAGCACTTTGACCTTCAGCGGACGGCTACGCGAGGTAGGCGTGACAAAATAGAGCCCGCCTTGTGTCATCGACCACTCTTTCAGCAGGTGTACCAGTCGACCATCTTTCAGATACTCTGCTGCCATAAACTCCGGCAACTCCGCAATCCCAAGGCCTGCCAGCAGGGGCGGCAGCAGCGCGTCAGAGTTGGTGACCCTAAGTGGACCGCTGGGGACAATATCTTCCTGCGTGCCGGAAGCATGAGTAAAGCGCCATACCTGACTTCGGGCACGATAGGCATAGCTGAAACACTGCCGGGCTGTGAGTTCGCGCGGATGCTGCGGTATGCCCTGTTCCGCGAGATAGACTGGTGAGGCCACCAGAAATTGCGTCACAGCACACAGCCTGCGAGCCACGAGAGATGAGTCCGGTAGCGCAGCAATACGTAACGCGGCGTCAAAACCTTCGGCAATCAGGTCGACGGACGCATCAGATAAATGCAGATCCACACTCAGCTCCGGGAACTGGCGGATAAGCTCTGGCATCAGGGGGGCTACCCAGCGTAAACCAAACGACATGGGTACCGCTAAACGAACCTGACCACGCGGCTGCACCGACAGTTCATGGGCCTCACTTTCCACTTCTTCTGCCTGGCGATACATCTCTGATGCCTTTGCCGCCATGCTTTGACCGAACTCCGTCAGCGCCAGCTGACGTGACGTCCGGTTAAACAGCCGACCGCCCAGTCGCTGTTCCAGTCGTGCAACCGCACGCGATACGGTGGGGACGGAGACGCCCATGGCTCTGGCTGCTGCCACAAAAGAACCTTCCTCTGCCACTTTCGCAAACATCGCGAGCCCTTCGAAATCGGGGAATCTGTTCATTTCAAATCTGCAATGATGAGTTTCAAATCATTCTATTTTGAAAGTGATCGCACGTCGATATGCTTCTCTCATCCCGACAACAACCGCTGTCGTCAGTTGATTCACTCATTACAGGAATAGAGATATGAAAACTCGCCGTATTGCTTCAACGCTCTTCGCCTCTTCTTTGCTGCTGGGAGTTGCCAGTATCTCTGAGCCGGCTTTTGGCGCTGCCCCGATGCCACTGGTCACCATTTCAGGGGTAGATCATGTTGGCATTAACGTGCCAGACCTGAGCAAAGCCATCGCGTTTTTCCAGACGACTTTTGGAGCCAGACTGGAGTCAGACATCACGCCCGGAGCTATACCGGATGAATGGAAAACTGCGTTTAACTGGCATCAATCCAGTGACCTCAAGCGTTTTGTCATGATGCGCCTGCCGGATGGCACTGGAGTAGAACTTTTCCAGTACAGCGGTGCGCAAATCGACCACGCACGTCCTCATCAGGATGATGACGCAGCGACACATGTCGCGCTGAAAACGCATGACGTGCCTTCCAGCTTTAAGGCTGTTCAAAAAGCCGGACTTAAAACCCTGAATGAGCCGGTAACCAACGCCGATGGCACGCAGTGGTTTTATTTCCTGACGCCGTGGGGCTCGCAGATTGAACTGGTTGGTAAAGCGAAATCAGCAAACTGACAGGACTCGAACATGAAAAATGTATTCACCCAAACCCTGCTGCTGGCTGCATTGCTGACTGGCACACATAACGTATTAGCGGAGAGCATAACCATGAATATCACGACCATCGAGCCCGCAGGCCTGCAGCAACTTATAGAACGTCACTTCGCAATCTGGAATAACACCGATGCTGCTGAGCGGGAGAAAGAGTTTGCTGCGGTTTATTCCTCAGATTTTTTCGTGGCCGATTATGACGGACTGAACGAAGGCGCGGACCGCGTGAATGCTGCTATCAGCAAGGTTCAGTCACAGCACCCAGGCTTTATCTTCACTCCGGCACCTGTCGAGTGGAATCACGGCATTGCCCGGGTGACCTGGGGCTACGGCCCGAAAGACAATCCGTATCTGGTCAGGGGTGAAGATGTATTTACAATTAGCGAGGGCAGGTTGTCGAGCGCCCGCGTTTTTATCAGTAAATAGCGCAGCGGGTAGGTCATTCACCGTAACCGGGAGACTTAATAAGCCAATTTATACTGTAATTTTGGCACCAACGTGCGTGGTGTACTTTAAGGATAGCGTTGTATCGACCCGTTGAACTCACATCAATGGATGCTATCGATGACGCGCCGGTGACGGCTTTACTCAGCGGTGTTTTTGACCACAACGAATGCGCTATATTTTCGCCCCAGTCCCACTCGTTTCAGGATATGAAACCTGACTGGTGGAGAAAAATCATGCCTGATACTGCCTCCTGAATAAGGAACTTCGAGCATATTCTCAATATGTATTTTTGCCATACAGGGATTAAGCCCTATGACTATCTATACAAGAACAGCTCAACCTTCTGATGTTGATAGTATTTTCGTCGTCAGAACGTCGGTTACCGAGAATCATCTGAGCCGTGAAGAAATGCAACTGATGGGGATTACCGAAAGTGCCGTTGCCAATATGATTGAGCAGAGCCAATGCGCATGGGTTGCAACCCTAAACGACAACATCATTGGTTTCTCGATGATTTTGCCGGATGAGGGCTGTCTTTTTGCAGCGTTTGTTTTGCCAGAATACGAGGGCAGGGGTATTGGCCTTAGCCTTGTTGAGCTAGCCGAGCATGAATTATTCAAACACCATGAAACGGCCTGGCTGGAAACGGATAAAAATAGTCGTGCGGCGCAATTCTATATGCAACTCGGCTGGGGTAAAAAAAAGAACATCAATGGCACGGATATCAGATTAGAGAAATCCCGCGGCATTTAATCCATGGTGATACGTATCCTTCAGTACTACATTTTCCTGGTAATTGTGTGTGGTGGCGTATCTGTTAATCTGGCTGGGCTCAACGGATGACCAGGAAGAGACATGCTAAACCCAGGATTCATTACCCGCAAAGCGCTTGCTGAATGGCAGAAGGTACTGACGCGGATCTATCCCCGAAAAATAGAGTCGATTTTTCAACGTTCAAACGCCCCACCACAGTGCACCAACCCCGCGCTCCCTCCCCAAAACGGTGAAATCCAACCGACGCAAAACTCCAAATCACTAATAAACAACATAAAAATTTCTGGCACACCCTTTGCAAACTCTTTCACTGAAGGGCAGCTCCACACAATTTGAACAATAGCTGGCTAGGGTTCCGGTTCACTAAGGTGAATGGCTGGTCCAAGAGCTGGCGACCTCTGAGAGGTTACACGGCGGGACAAAAACCCGGGAGACAGCAGCACCAACGGTGTCGCGCTGCCCCCTAATTTTGTGCCACTCAGAGGTCAAGAATGAAGAAAACGCCATTACTCCGCTCTCTTGTACTGTCGCTGGCGATGCTGGTCAGTCTCCCCACGTTTGCTGCTGTTAAAAAAGAATTCAACGTTTGCTGGACCATCTACGCCGGGTGGATGCCCTGGGGCACCATCAGCAGTAGCAAAATCATCGATAAATGGGCCAGTAAATACGGCATCAAAATCAATGTCGTTCAGCTCAACGACTACATCGAATCTATCAACCAGTACACCGCAGGCCAGTTTGATGGCTGCACCATGACCAACATGGACGCGCTGACCATTCCTGCGGCGGGCGGGGTTGATACCACTGCGCTTATCCTCGGCAGCTACTCGGAAGGCAATGACGGCGTAGTCATGAAAGGCGAGGGCAAAACCCTCAAGGACCTGAAAGGGATGAAGGTCTACCTGCCGGAATTGTCCGTTTCCCACTACCTGCTGGTGCGCGGCCTGGAAAAAGTCGGGCTGGCCGAGAAAGATGTCACCGTGGTGAACACCTCTGATGCGGATATCGTCTCGGCATTTGGCACGGCAAGCGTGCAGGCAGCCGTGGCCTGGAACCCGCAGCTTTCCGTTATCAAAGGCACTCCGAAAACCACCGAAGTCTTTAGCTCCTCTCAGGTACCGGGCGAGCTCATCGACATGATGGTCGTCAACAGTGAAACCCTGAAAGACAACCCGGCATTGGGTAAAGCGCTGACCGGCGCATGGTACGAAATGATGGGGCTGATGAAAGCGCAGGACGCAAACGCCCTGAATGAGATGGCCGCCGCCTCGGGAACCGATCTGGCGGGTTATCAGGCGCAGCTGAAAACGACGCACCTGTTCTACACCCCGCAGGACAACATCGCTTTTGTCACCTCGCCAGAGCTGGCGAAAACCATGCAGCGCGTGGCGTCATTCTCCTTCGAGAAAGGGCTGCTGGGCGATGGGGCGCAGAGTGCTGATTTTATCGGCATGAGCTTCCCGGGCAATATCACCCAGGGTGACGCGAACAACGTGAAACTGCGCTTTGACGACAGCTTCGTGAAAATGGCCGCTGCCGGCAAGCTGTGATAACTGACGGAGTTCGCCATGCGACAAATTAACCGCCATCCCACCTCAGGCATGAGGCTGATGCTTGTGATGTTGCCTTTTGTCCTGCTGCTGGCCGCCTACTTTTTTGGCTCCGCAGTGCGGCTGGAAGCCAACCCGCAGGACAAACTTTTGCCCGGCCTGCAACAGATGCTGGATGCACTTTCACGGATGGCGTTTAGCCCGGATAAACGCAGCGGTGAGTACCTGTTCTGGGTGGACACCCTGGTGAGCCTTGCCCGTCTGCTTACCGGGCTGGCGATTGCGTCGCTGATTGGCCTGTGCATTGGCGTCGCCGCCGGTGTATTCCCGCTGTGGCGGGCCTCGCTGTCACCGCTGATGACGGTGTTGTCGATGATCCCACCGCTGGCGATTTTACCGGTGCTGTTTATCGTGTTCGGGCTGGACGAGCTATCAAAAGTGATGCTGATTGTCATCGGCATCACCCCTATGCTGGCCCGTGACCTTGAACATCGTGCCTGTGAAATCCCGCCGGAGATCCTGATCAAGGCCCAGACGCTGGGAGCAAACAGCTGGACGCTGGTGCTGCGGGTGGTGCTGCCGCAGCTGCTGTCCCGCCTCTTAACCTCGCTGCGTCTGCTGCTGGGCTCGGCGTGGCTGTTCCTGATTTCAGCAGAGGCTATCTCGTCAACCGCCGGGCTTGGCTACCGTATTTTCCTCGTGCGCCGCTATATGGCCATGGACGTCATCATCCCCTATGTCCTGTGGATCACGCTGCTGGCATGGGTGATGGATCTGGCGCTGCGCAAGCTTCACAAGACCTGTTTCCCGTGGGCGGAAGGAGGAAAAGCATGAGTTTTATCACCATCAACAATATCTGGCAGGAATACGGCGAACACGTGGTGCTGGAGAACCTGAATTTAACGGTGAAAGAGGGCGAGTTCTGCTCGATGGTCGGGGCGTCTGGCTGCGGGAAATCGACATTCTTACGCCTGTTGCTGGGGCAAGAATCTCCAAGCCGGGGCTCCATCACTCTGGATGGCAACGTGCTGGCCGCTGAACCCGACAGCAGCCGTGGCGTGGTGTTTCAGCGTTACTCCGTTTTCCCGCACCTCAGCGTGCTGGATAACGTTGCCATCGGTCTTGAGCTGCCGCAATCACCGCTGTTCGGGCGGCTGTTTGGCGCGAAAAAACGCGCAGCGCGGGAACGGGCCGCGCAGATGCTGGAAAAAGTCGGCCTTGGTCACGCGTTGCACAAATACCCCGCGCAACTTTCCGGCGGGATGCAGCAGCGTCTGGCTATTGCCCAGGCGTTCATTATGCAGCCGCGCGTGTTGTTGCTTGATGAACCTTTCGGTGCGCTCGACCCGGGAATTCGTAAAGACATGCACGCCTTGCTGCTGCAACTGTGGGGTGAAACCCGCATGACGGTCTTTATGGTCACGCACGATCTTTCTGAAGGCTTCAATCTTGGCACCCGTTTGCTGGTGTTCGACAAAGTGCGCATTGATCCGCAGGCGCCTAATGCCTATGGCGCGCGCATTACTTACGACATCCCGCTCAACGAGACGCGCCTTTCAGCGCTGAGCGGTACCGCACAAGATAACGTTTACGCATTAAGGGGTTAATCCTGTGAATACAACAACATTACGCGAAGAGATCCTCCCCGGCGGCGGCCATCTCTCTTTTATCCTCAAGCGCGGGCAGATCCTGCGCATGACAGACACCGACGGTGGTGCAAACGTCAGCCTGATGATGCTCAACGCCCACCAGAAAAGTGAACGTCTGAACCTGCCAGACACCCTGAAAGGCCAGCACACCGCACGCCTGACGGCGGGGCACTGCTTTTATTCCGATATGGGCCGCGTGCTGACGGGGATCACCGCCGATACCTGCGGCTGGCATGATCCGTTTGGCGGCGTGCTCAACGCGGTCGAAGTAGCCGAAAAATACGGTCAGGGACGTTACCAGGAATTACGTAACGGCTACTTCCGTAACGGCGCGGATAACCTGCTGGTGGAGATGGGCAAGTGGGATCTCAACCTGGAAGACCTGCTGATGGTGGTGAACTTCTTCAGCAAAGTGTCGGTAGACAACAACGGCCAGTTCAGCTTCCACAGCGGTCATTCTCAGCCCGGCAGTTATGTCGAACTGTTTGCGCCGATGGACGTGCTGGTGGTGATGACGGCGTTGCAGCATCCGATGGACCCTTCCACCGAGTATGCGCCTCGCCCGGTAGCGCTAAGCTGGCGACAGGCGCAAGACGAAGAGGCGGCCATTAACGCGCTGCTCACGCGCCCGGAAAATGGCCGCGCCTTCACCAACACTCAACTTTTTGCCCTGTAAGGAGCCGCAAATGACCGTTGCCAGCGAAAAACACGCCCAACACGCTAGCTTCCGCCATGTGATCCCGGCGGGCGAACCTTACCTGTTCGAAGTGAAAAAAGGGCAGACCCTGCGCCTGCTTGACCTGGAAGGTAACCAGGCCGTCGACACGCTGTTTTATAACGCCGATAGCCCGCGCGAACGCTACGATGCCCAGCGCACACTGCGCCGCCAGAATAATGCCTACCTCACCACCGGCAGCGTACTGTACTCCAACCTTGGTAACCCGCTGCTGACTATCGTTGCCGATACCTGCGGACGCCACGATACCCTCGGGGGGGCCTGTGCTCAGGAAAGTAACACCGTGCGTTATTCCCTCGATAAACGCCATATGCACAGCTGTCGCGATAATTTCCTTTGCGCCTGTCTGCATGATGGTCGCCTGCAAAAGCGCGATATTGGTGCCAACATCAACTTCTTTATGAACGTGCCGGTTACGCCGCAGGGGGGATTAACCTTCGAAGACGGTATTTCCGCGCCGGGGAAATACGTTGAGCTGCGCGCGGAGTGCAACGTTATTGTGCTGATTTCCAACTGCCCGCAGCTCAACAACCCCTGCAACGGCTGGAACCCAACGCCTGCCGAGGTGCTGGTATGGAACTGACGCCAGGGCGCTGGCAGCGTCTGCGAAAGATGATTTATCGCCTGTTTGAAGTACGCGCCGGACGCATCCTGCCGTAACTGCTTTTTCCCCATGGACGACCATGCGGCGAGCCGATTTTCGGCGGGACGACCCGCCCCGATTGAGTCTTAACTATGTTTACTAAACTCTTGATCGCTAACCGCGGGGCCATTGCCTGCCGCATTCTTCGTACGCTGCGCACCATGAATGTGGGCGGTGTGGCAGTCTATTCTGAAGCTGATATCAGCAGCCTGCATATTCGTGAAGCCGATGAGGCCCTGAGTCTGGGCGAGGGCCCGGCGGCGAATACGTATCTGGTCACCGATAAAATTATCGCGGCGGCGAAAGCCAGCGGCGCACAGGCTATTCATCCGGGCTACGGGTTTCTCTCGGAAAATGCCGCCTTTGCCGAAGCCTGTGAAGCCGCAGGGATCGCCTTTGTCGGCCCTACGCCGGAACAGCTTCGTCTGTTTGGCCTGAAACACACCGCCCGCGCACTGGCGAAAGCGCATGGCGTACCGATGCTGGAAGGCACGGAACTGCTGGCGGATGTTGGCGAAGCGCTTCAGGCCGCTGAAACCGTGGGCTACCCGGTGATGCTAAAAAGCACGGCCGGGGGCGGCGGTATCGGGATGCGCGTGTGCTATTCCGCCGCCGAACTCAGCGAGGCATTTGATGCCGTGGTGCGCCTGGGCAAAAACAACTTTAGCGATGCGGGCGTGTTTATTGAGAAGTACATCGAGCGGGCTCGCCATCTTGAAGTGCAGCTGTTTGGTGACGGCAAGGGCGAGGTGATTGCCTTGGGTGTGCGGGACTGTTCGGTACAGCGCCGTAACCAGAAAGTGCTGGAAGAAACCCCCGCGCCCAACCTGCCTGCAGGCATGGAAAGCGCATTGTGCGAGGCGGCCATTAAGCTTGGTAAAGCGGTGAATTACCGCAGCGCGGGCACGGTCGAGTTCGTCTACGACAGCGATACCGCACGTTTTTATTTCCTCGAAGTGAATACCCGTTTGCAGGTCGAGCACGGCGTAACGGAGCAGGTTTGGGGCGTCGACCTGGTGCGCTGGATGATTACGCTTGCCGCAGGCGAGATGCCATCGCTTGCTGCGCTGCGCGAAAGCCTCACCGCCAGTGGGCACGCCATTCAGGCGCGTGTGTATGCTGAAGATCCCGGTCGTCAGTTTCAGCCTTCGCCCGGCCTGCTGACCGAAGTGGTCTTCCCGGAAGATGACCGCGCCACGTTGCGTATCGACCGTTGGGTGGAATCTGGTTGTGAGGTACCACCGTTTTTTGACCCAATGCTGGCGAAGATTATTGCGTGGCAACCGACAAGGGATGAGGCCATTCGCGCGCTGCACGCGGCACTGGGCGAAACGCGGCTCTACGGCGTGGAGACGAACCGCAGTTACCTCCGACAGATTTTAACCTTCACGCCATTTGCCAGCGGCGAACCCTGGACGCGTTGCCTGGAAGGACTGACTTACCAGGCTTCCACCCTGGAGGTGCTTAGCGCCGGGACACAAACCACGGTTCAGGATTATCCGGGACGCGTGGGGTACTGGGCCGTGGGCGTGCCGCCCTCCGGGCCAATGGACAGCCGTGCCTTGCGCCTGGGTAACCGCCTGCTCGGCAACGAAGAGAGCGCTGCGGCGCTGGAAATCACCCTCAGCGGCCCCACGCTGAAATTCAACTGCGACGCGCAGCTGGCCGTCACCGGGGCTGAAATAGACCTGACGCTGGACGGCGAACCACTGGCAAACAACGCCGTCTTTACGGTGCGTGCCGGGATGACGCTGCGCATGGGGGATATTCGCGGTGATGGCGTGCGCAGTTATCTTTGCCTGCGCGGCGGGTTTAACGTGCCGGATTATCTGGGCAGCAAAAGTACCTTCACCCTGGGCCAGTTTGGCGGGCACGCCGGGCGCGCGCTGCGTACCGGGGATGTACTGCACCTTACGCCGCTTACTTCTGCAGGCAGCGAGGCCGTTTTACCCCAGGCGCTGCGCACCACGTTTGCGCCCGTGCGTGAACTGCGGGTGATTTACGGGCCGCACGGCGCGCCGGAATATTTTACTCCGGGCTATGTGGCGACCTTTTTCGCAACCGAGTGGGAAGTGCATTTCAACTCCAGCCGCACCGGGGTGCGGCTGATTGGCCCGAAACCAGAGTGGGTGCGTGAAAGCGGTGGCGAAGCGGGGCTGCATCCGTCGAACATTCACGATAACCCGTACGCCATTGGCGCTGTTGATTTTACGGGTGACATGCCGGTGATCCTCGGCCCGGATGGCCCGAGTCTGGGTGGATTTGTGTGCCCGGTCACCATCATCGAAGCCGATTTACACGCCGTCGGACAGCTGAAAGCTGGCGATAAGGTGCGCTTTGTGCCCGTGGATATTGCCACTGCACGGCGGCTGGCGCAGGCGCAGGAAGCGCTAGTCAACAACCTGCATCCGCAGGATGTGGCGTGGCAACCGTCAGAGCTCACGTCACCCATAGTTCTTGAGCAGGGTCATGCGGACAAACGTCTGGTGGCGCGGCTGTCCGGCGATACGCACCTGCTGCTGGAGATTGGTGAGCCGGAGCTGGATCTGGTGCTGCGTTTTCGCGCCCATGCGCTGATGCAGGTTCTGGAAAGTCGCGCGCTTGACGGGGTTATCGATCTGACGCCGGGGATTCGCTCGTTGCAGGTTCACTATCAGCCGGAAGAGCTGAGCCTGGCGAGCCTGCTGGATGTGGTTGCCGGATTGTGGCAAAGCGTCTGCGAGCGCGAGGATCTGGATGTGCCTTCGCGTATTGTCTGGCTGCCGCTGTCATGGGACGATCCTGCCTGCCAGAAGGCTATCGACAAATATATGACCACCGTGCGTCGTGATGCGCCATGGTGCCCGAGCAACCTGGAGTTTATTCGCCGTATCAACGATCTGGCGAATATCGACCAGGTCTACAAAACGGTGTTTGACGCCAGCTATCTGGTGATGGGGCTGGGGGATGTTTACCTCGGTGCGCCGGTGGCCACGCCGCTCGACCCGCGTCATCGTCTGGTGACCACCAAGTACAACCCGGCGCGTACCTGGACTGCGGAAAACTCGGTGGGTATCGGTGGGGCATATCTGTGTGTTTACGGGATGGAAGGACCTGGCGGGTATCAGTTTGTCGGGCGCACGTTGCAGATGTGGAATCGCTATCACGCGGTTGAGGACTTCGGCGGTAAGCCCTGGCTGCTGCGCTTCTTCGACCAGATCCGTTTCTATCCTGTCTCTGCCGACGAGCTGCTGACCATCCGGCGTGATTTCCCGCTGGGACGCTACCCGCTACGCATCGAGCACACCACACTGAAGCTGGCGGAATATCAGCAGTTCCTTACCGATGAAGCCACAGAAATTGCCGCGTTTCGCACGCATCAGCAGGGGGCGTTTGACGCTGAGCGCGAACGCTGGATTGCCAACGGTCAGGCCCATTTCGACAGCAGTGATGTGCTGGTGGATGAAGGGGACGATGCACCGCTCAAACCCGGCCAGGAAGGGGTTGAAAGCCCGGTGTCTGGCAATCTGTGGCAAGTGAATGTTGAAGTCGGCAAGCCGGTACGGGAAGGTGATGTGCTGGTGGTGCTGGAATCCATGAAGATGGAGATCCCGCTGCTTGCCACACAGGACGGTGTGGTAAGCCAGGTGCGCGTGCAGCCGGGGTCATCGGTTCGCGCAGGGCAGTGTGTGGTCGTTCTGGAGAAAACAGCATGATGCATCCATTTGATTTACGTCTTGATGTTCTGGCTCAGGCCTACAGTGAGGGGCGTTTTACGCCGCGTGAAGTTATTACCACGCTGCGTGAGCGTGCGCTGGCGTTAAACCCGGAGTTTAACGCCTTTATTTATATCCTGACGTCAGCCGAGCTGGAGCCGTATCTCGCCGCGCTGGAAGGGGCTGATCCTGCATCGTTACCGCTCTATGGCATCCCCTTTGCCATCAAGGACAACATCGATCTGGCGAGGATTGAAACCACCGCGGCCTGCCCGGCGTTTGCCTACCGGGCGCAAGAGGATGCGACCATTGTCGGGCAGTTGATTGCGTTGGGTGCAGTACCGCTCGGAAAGACCAACCTTGACCAGTTTGCCACCGGGTTAAACGGCACTCGTTCACCGTATGGCCTGTGTCGTAATAGCGTTCATGCGGATTATCCGTCGGGTGGCTCCAGTGCCGGGTCGTCCCTGGCAGTAGCCCTGGGAATGACGAGTTTCGCCCTTGGCACGGACACCGCGGGAAGCGGTCGCGTTCCAGCCTCGCTGAATAACCTGGTGGGGCTGAAAGCCACCAAAGGGTTAATTTCAACGGCTGGCGTGGTGCCAGCCTGTCGCACCCTGGACTGCGTAACCTTCTTTACCGCTACCGCCGCAGAGGCCAGCCGCTTGCTGGCGCTGACGGCGGTACTTGACCCGCGTGATGATTACAGCCGCGCTAACCCATCCTGGAATGGTATTCAGGCCTTTGGCGCGCCGGAGCCCGGGTTCCGCTTTGGGATCCCGGACACCCTGGAATTCCTGGGCTGCGCCGAAAGTGAAGCGCTGTTTAATGCCGCCAAAACGCGCCTGATTGCGCTCGGTGGCGTGCCGGAAATCATCGACTTCTCGCCGTTCCTGGCCGCGGCAAAGCTGTTATACGACGGTCCGTGGGTGGCAGAGCGTTACCACGTGGCGGGTAAACTGATTGAGCAGCAACCGGATGCCGTGCTGCCGGTGATCCGCGATGTCCTGCAAAAAGCACCGTCAACGGATGCAGTGGCGGCGTTTGATGCCCAGTACAAATTGCAGCATTACAAAATGCAGTGTGATGCCATTATGGCAGGGGTTTCATGTGTATTAACGCCAACCTATCCACGGCCTGTGACCCTGGCGGAGCTGGCGGCGGAGCCGGTGAAACGCAATTCCGACCTTGGGGTATACACCAACTTTATGAACCTGCTCGACTACGCGGCGGTTGCGGTTCCGGCGGGCGTTATGGCGAATGGGTTGCCTTCTGGCGTGACGCTGTTTGGCCGTGCTTTTACAGACCAGTATTTGCTGAGCCTTGCCGATGCCTTACAACGCACTCAGCCGCTGGCTTTGCCTGGCGGGCGGGAAATGCGCACTGAAGCCCCGGCAAACTGTGCAACCCACGACAAAATGGCCATTGTAGTTTGCGGCGCGCATCTCGACGGACTGGCGCTAAATAACCAGTTGCGTCAGCGTGGAGCCACCTTGCAGAACGCCACCCGCAGTGCGCCGCATTACCGGCTGTATGCACTGGCAGATGGTAAACGGCCCGGCATGGTACGTACCCGGGAGCAGGGGGCAGCTATCGCGGTTGAGGTGTGGGACGTGCCGCACAGCGAAGTGGGATCGTTTCTGGCCGGTATTCCCGCGCCTTTGGGGTTAGGCAAAATCGAGCTGGAGGACGGGCGCTGGTTAACCGGGTTTATCTGCGAAGAGTATGGATTGCAGAATGCGCGGGACATTACGGAGTTTGGCGGGTGGCGCGCGTGGCTTGCCAGCAGTAAGCAATAAAAAGCTGAAAAGGGCAGCCAGTGGAAACACTGGCTGCGAGGGTTTAACGGTAAAGCGGTTTTTCCGCGACCGGGATCAGCAGGGTAGATTGCCAGTCAGCCAGCGTAAGCTGCGCCAGTTTTCCGAGGGCAACGTAGAAAGGGTGCCCGGCATTGTCGATAAACACCGAGAGGAAGCGGTGGCTCCACGGCAGAAGATGCCATGCCAGCAGTTGGTCGCATTGCGTATCACGACCATTCTCCGCAAGCCAGGCTGCCAGCATCAGTAACGTGCCGATGTGATCTTCTGGCTCGTTTTGTTGCATGTCGAAAGCTATCGCGTTTTCACGCATCCACTGGCGCAGGGCCAGGGTCGACTCACCGAATAAAACGGACTCACGATCCAGCCAGACGGAACCCCACGGCGGGGCCGGGAGTGCATAGGGGCCAATAAACAGGCGTTGCCAGGCCTCTGATAACGGCTCATCGGCAGGGGTTTTAAACGTCTGCGCGATACTAACCAGCGACTGATGGGCGTACGGCCAGTCCTGATACCAGTCGCTTGTGGTGAGCGCACTCACCAGCGGTGCAGCCTGTTCGCTGTCCGGGGCATACCCGAACAGTGCGCCCAGAACCCGGGCACTGAAAGCGAAAGACTCGCGTTGTGATAATTCAATCATTACGACATTCCTTGCGCGTGTGCGGGTTGCCCCGCACGCGTGTATTAACCGGCAATCGCCATACCTGCGGTCATGTGCAGGCCGTAAAACAGCCCGCGGCCAATCAGCTCACCGAATACCACCAGCACAATCCCGGCGAACAGGCCGAGCGTTTTTGGCTCCTGGCGGCGAATAAGCGGGCACAGCCAGCAACCTAATCCGGCTGTTACTAACAGGATACGCCAGATTTGCCATGTGCCATACTCCGGTAGCAGGGCGCTGGCCTGCTGGACTGAGCTGTGGATCGTGGCTAATTCGTTACTTTGCAGCACAATCACACCCACGCTTGCCAGCAGTGCCAGGACGCTCAGCGTCGCGGCGGCAGAACCCTTAAAGGGTGCCCTGGCCACTCGTAGCAACAGTGCGGCAAAGAGCGGGCCGCCAAGAACTAACGTCAGGAAAAACGCCAGCGTGGTGTAGCCGGTGTACCAGGTGGGGACGGTGTCTATCTGATATACACGGGTCATCGCCCAGACAAAAACCAGGCCAAGAAGCTGGCTCACCAGCAGCCAGATTTTGCCCAGCGCCGGGGGCATTTTACCGATAACAGACACCAGCCACCAGAACCCGCCAACGGCAAAAAACACCGAACCGGCCGCGATTTCGTTACTGAGCGCGGAGGCGCCGACGCGGTTAAGCGAATTAAACGCGCGGATCGGGGAGCCCAGATGCAGCACCGAGGCGATAAAGCCAATCCCCATCACAACCCATAAAAAGAACATGCTGCGCACAATGCGCGCTTTTGCAACTGCGTCTTCCTCTTTGAACCAGGCAAATCCGCTGACAATTAACGCACCTGCCACGCACTGCCCAAAGACGGTGAAGATCACCAGCGGCCATTCATGCCATCCACTTCCCATCTCACACCTCCTTCGGATTTGCCAGGTAGCCGGTGGTATCACCCGTCGGGCGGCTGTTGGCGTTAGGTTTAATCACAATGCTCGGCTTCGTGAAGTGCGCAGACGGCAGGGGCGCTACCGCTGCAAGCTGGCCGTGCTTTTGGCGCAGCTCTTCAATCGGGCCAAAGTCCAGCGCGCGCAGCGGGCAGGATTCCACGCAGATCGGTTTTTTGCCGTCGGCCACGCGGGTGTGGCAGCCGTCGCACTTGGTCATATGGCCTTTGGCGGCGTTGTACTGCGGCGCACCATACGGGCAGGCCATGTGGCAGTAGCGGCAGCCGATACAGACATCTTCATCCACCACCACAAAACCATCGTCACGCTTGTGCATCGCCCCGCTCGGACACACTTTGGTGCAGGCCGGATCTTCGCAGTGGTTGCAGGCAATCGACAGGTAGTAGGCAAACACGTTCTGATGCCAGACGCCGTTATCCTCCTGCCAGTCGCCACCTGCGTATTCGTAAATACGGCGGAAGCTGACACCCGGGGTTAAGTCTTTGTAATCCTTACAGGCCAGTTCGCAGGTCTTGCAACCGGTGCAGCGGCTGGAATCAATATAAAATCCATACTGGGTTGTCATCGGTTACTCCTTATACCTTCTCGATCTGCACCAGGTTGGTGTGTTGTGGGTTACCTTTCGCCAGCGGAGAAGGGCGGTGCGTGGTCAGCGTGTTGATGCAGGAGCCGTGGTCAACCCGATCGCCATTCATGTTGGCATCGTGCCAGGCACCCTGGCCCATGGCGCTCACGCCCGGCATGATGCGCGGCGTGACTTTCGCCGGAATACGCAGTTCCCCACGGCTATTGAAGACGCGCACCATATCGCCGTTTTTAATCCCGCGTTGCGCCGCATCGACCGGGTTCAGCCAGACTTCCTGGCGACACGCCGCTTTCAGTACGTCGACGTTGCCGTAGCTTGAGTGGGTGCGGGCCTTAAAGTGGAAGCCAAACAGCTGCAGCGGGTAGGTGCTGCGTTCAGGTGCATCCCATCCGTCAAACGTGGAGGCATACACCGGCAGCGGGGTGATGGTTTCGTCTTTTTCCAGCTCCCAAGTCGAGGCGATTTTCGCAAGCGGGCTGGAGTAAATTTCAATCTTACCGGAAGGGGTTTTCAGCGGGTTCGCCGCAGGGTCATCGCGGAATTTCTTGTATGCGACAAAGTGCCCGGCAGGATCTTTGCGCTTATAAATACCCATTTTTTTCAGCTCATCATACGAAGGCAGTTTGGCGTCTTTTTCCAGCATTTTGGCGTAGAGATACTGTAACCACTGCTCCTGAGTGCGCCCTTCAGTAAACTGCTGATAAATATCCGGGCCGAGTCGTTTAGCGACTTCACTCATGATCCAGTAGATCGGTTTACGTTCGAACTTCGGTGCGGTAACCGGCTGGAGGAATATCAGGTAACCCATGTTACCGGCGTAGTCGTTAGGAATAATGTCTTCCTGCTCTACGGTCATCAGGTCTGGCAACACGATGTCGGCGTACTTCGCGGACGAGGTCATGAAGTTGTCGATCACGACGATCATTTCGCATTTGCTTTCGTCCTGCAAAATGTCGTGGGTTTTATTGATATCGGAATGCTGGTTGGTGATGGTGTTCCCGGCATAGTTCCAGATAAATTTAATCGGCACGTCGAGCTTATCTTTGCCACGCACGCCGTCGCGCAGCGCCGTCATTTCCGGGCCGCGCACAATGGCGTCCGTCCAGCTAAAGCAGGAGATTTGCGTTTTTACCGGGTTATCCGGCAGCGGCATACGTTCGATGGTGATGGTGTAGGTAGACTCACGCGCGCCGCTGTTGCCGCCGTTGATCCCTACGTTGCCGGTCAGAATTGGCAGCATGGCAATAGCGCGCGAGGTTTGCTCACCGTTCGCCTGGCGCTGTGGCCCCCATCCCTGACAGATATAGGCTGGTTTTGCGGAGCCGATTTCACGGGCAAGTTTGATGATACGGTCGGCAGGAATACCCGTGATACGCGACGCCCATTCCGGCGTTTTGGCGGTGGCATCATCGCCCTGGCCGAGGATATAGGCTTTGTAGTGGCCGTTGGCTGGCGCGCCTTCCGGCAGCGTTTTTTCGTCGTATCCTACGCAGTATTTATCCAGGAATGGCTGGTCAACCAGGTTCTCGTCGATCAGTACCCACGCAATCCCGGCGACCAGCGCGGCATCGGTGCCCGGACGAATCGGTATCCACTCGTCTTCGCGTCCGGCGGCGGTATCGGTGTAGCGCGGATCGATAACGATCATGCGGGCATTGGAACGCTCGCGGGCCTGTTCCAGATAGTAAGTGATCCCGCCGCCGCTCATGCGCGTTTCCGCGGGGTTATTGCCGAACATCACCACCAGTTTGGTGTTTTCGATATCGGAAGTGCTGTTGCCGTCGTTGCTGCCATAGGTGTAAGGCATTGCACAGGCAATTTGAGCCGTACTGTAGGTGCCGTAATGGCTCAGGAAACCGCCGTAGCAGTTCATCAGACGCGCCACTAACGAGGCATAAGGGGAGGAGCGGGTGATATTACCGCCGACAATGCCGGAGGAGTAGTTGATGTACACCGCTTCATTACCATACTTTTCCACCACGCCTTTCAGGCTGGCAGTCAGGGTATTCAGGGCTTCATCCCAGCTGATGCGCTCAAACTTGCCCTCGCCGCGTTTACCCACGCGTTTCATCGGGTAGTTAAGGCGGTCCGGGTGGTTGATACGACGACGGATTGACCGTCCGCGAAGGCAGGCGCGAACCTGATGATTGCCGTAAATATCGTCGCCGGTGTTATCGGTTTCCACCCAATACACTTCGTTATCGCGCACGTGCAGGCGCAGCGCACACCGGCTACCACAGTTTACGGAGCAGGCTCCCCAGACCACTTTATCTTCAGCGGGAGACACGGCATCTTTCACCGCTGCGGCTGCGCTTTTCAAACCGAAAGGTAATGAAAGCCCACCGGCGGCAAGCGCCAGTGAGCCAATTGCGGTGGATTTAACCAGCGTTCGACGGCTAATCCCGCCGTGGATATCTGCCTCGGACATGACTCACTCCATCATTGTAGTGGGAATTATTTACGCCCGTTATTACAACCGGGCTAATGATGGGTGAGTTTTACTTATTTGAGGGTACTAAATATTAATCCTCATCAAATCAAAGGGTATTGTTGCAGCGAAATTGGATAAAAATCACTGCGGTTCACTTTGCGTGCTGTCCTGAGCGCCCGCTGCCGCACCGCTTCCTGTGCGGATGTACAAAATTTTGAAGGTATCGTTGGCACAATGCCCAACTACCTGTGCATCCGGCTGGTCGGCCTGATCGTTCGGCACGATGTTCAGCGTAAAGCCGGTTTCAGGCACGCCGTTGTTAACAATCTTCTGCTGGATGTCGCTTTTAATTCGCTCGCACGAATCCGGGGCAGCCAGAATGGCCGGGGAAACACTCATCAACAGCAGGGCGGTAATCCAGGGTAACCGTTTCATCTGTAGCTCCTTTTCTCTTCTCTGTATATAGAATGATTTTAGCAGGGTTCGCGTAAACATATGTATTTGCTAATATGATTGGGAATTATCTCCCTGTATCGGTAAATAATGTGAAGAAATACGCAGTGATGACGCTTCTGGCTACGGTGCTGGTGGGGTGCGATAACGCCTCTACGCCGTTGTCTTTTTCGCCGGAGATGGCCAGTTTCTCAAATGAGTTTGATTTTGATCCCCTTCGCGGGCCGGTAAAAGACTTTACCCAGACGTTGCTCAACGATAAGGGTGAAGTCTCGAAACGGGTAACGGGCACGGTATCAACAGAAGGGTGCTTTGATACGCTGGAATTACACGACCTGGAGGCCAATACCGGTGTCGCGCTGGTACTTGATGCCAACTACTATCTCGACGCGGAAACGCAGCAACGTAAGGTGAAATTGCAGGGCAAATGCCAGCTCGCGGAACTGCCTTCGGCAGGTGTGACCTGGGACACCGACGACAATGGGTTTGTGGTGGCCGCGCACGGAAAAGAGATGGAAGTGAAATATCGCTATGATGCAGAAGGGTATCCGCTGGGAAAAACAACGGTATCCGGTGAGCAACATCTGTCTGTTCAGGCCACGCCGTCAAAAGATGTGCGTAAAAAACTGGACTACACGGCAATCAGCCTGCTGAACGACAAGCAGCTCGGGCACGTAAAACAGAGCTGTGATTACGATCGACATAACAACCCGGTCACCTGCCAATTGCTTATCACCGACGACAGCGTAAAACCGGCAGTTGAACGCAAGTACACCATCAAGAACAGCATTGATTACTATTGATGAAAATGAAAACCGCGCAGGTTATTGCGCGGTTGGTTTTAGCAGGCTTGCAGAAGATGCTTTGTGTCCGGCCAGGTGTTGATGCTGGAAGATACACATGCGAATGGTGTTGCGGTACTCACCATTGATAAAGAACTCATGAATCAGCTCACCTTCCACCATAAAGCCCAGTTTGCGGTAGATATGGATCGCTTTTTCGTTCTCTTTATCGACGATGAGATACAGCTTATAGAGATTCAGGACGTTAAACCCATAATCCATCGCCAGCTTTGCCGCCCGTGACGCCAGGCCCTTACCCTGGTATTCCGGCGAAATAATTATCTGAAATTCTGCCCGACGGTGAACGTGGTTTATCTCAACCAGTTCGACCAGACCGGCTTTTTCGCCTTCACACTCCACTACAAAACGCCGCTCACTTTGGTCGTGAATGTGCTTATCGTAGAGATCTGACAGCTCGACAAACGCTTCGTAAGGCTCTTCAAACCAGTAGCGCATCACGCTGGCATTGTTATCGAGCTGATGGACGAAGCGCAGATCCTCGCGTTCCAGTGGACGAAGTTTAACGGCTAACATATCGGCCATACTGACTCCGTGACATCAGGGGGCAACAGTGCGGCCGGTACGGCGATCCAGGCAGCGCAGCGTGTTAGGTTCCCAGTAGGCATTGACGTTCGCGCTTTGCTGGCACTTATCACGCGCATCAAAAGCGACATCTTCTTTGTCCCACTCTTTTTCAGTCCGCTTGTTCACCTTTTGACGAAGGTTGCGGGTGTCATTCCATTGTTCTTTGTCCATAGCAGCGTTCTGGCGGCTTTGCGCGCTATCACCAGACTCGATAACGAGCTTGCTGGTTTCGGCTGATGCGGTGGCGGCGAAGGCGAACGTTGACAGCGCGAGTATCGCTGACAGACAAAGGCGTTTGCTTAATGTAGTCATCGCGTTTCCTTTTTAATGGGTGCAGATAAACGTTTTACCCAACCCGGATTCTACACCAATCCAAAAGGACGGCATACCCGTGCGGCAGGTATGGAAAAGTAAAGGAGATTATCGCGTATGATGTCTCAATCAATCCTCAAAAGATGTTCGATATGATTAAAACAACGCTGCTTTTTTTTGCCACCGCACTGTGTGAAATCATCGGTTGTTTCTTACCCTGGCTCTGGCTGAAAAAGGGGGCCTCGGTATTCCTGCTGGTTCCCGCCGGGATAGCGCTGGCACTTTTTGTCTGGCTGTTAACGCTGCATCCCGCCGCCAGTGGCCGGGTCTACGCGGCCTACGGTGGCGTATACGTTTGCACGGCGCTGCTCTGGCTTCGGGTTGTGGACGGCGTCAAACTGAGCCTGTACGACTGGGCTGGCGCGCTGGTTGCACTGTGCGGGATGCTGATCATCGTGGCAGGATGGGGGCGCACGTAGGTGCCCCAATTTTGTGATCGCTCGCTTATTTTGTGATCATTATACTTGTATGGTAGTAGTGTAGTTGAGTAAATTTCCTGCATCACAACGAGCGATGTAAGGAACTGGATTATGAAGATTGTCGGGGCTGAAGTATTTGTGACCTGTCCGGGGCGCAACTTTGTCACCCTTAAAATCACCACCGATGAGGGAATTGTCGGCCTGGGTGATGCCACGCTGAACGGGCGTGAGCTGTCCGTTGCCTCTTACCTGAAAGATCATCTCTGCCCGCAGCTGATTGGTCGCGATGCCCACCGAATCGAAGATATCTGGCAGTTCTTCTATAAAGGCGCCTACTGGCGTCGCGGGCCGGTCACCATGTCGGCGATTTCTGCCGTTGATATGGCGCTGTGGGACATCAAAGCGAAAGCAGCCAATATGCCGTTATACCAGCTGCTGGGTGGCGCATCCCGTGAAGGCGTGATGGTGTATTGCCATACCACGGGTCACACCATTGATGATGTGCTGGAAGACTATGCGCGTCACAAAGAGATGGGCTTCAAAGCCATTCGCGTCCAGTGCGGCGTACCGGGAATGAAAACCACTTACGGCATGTCTAAAGGAAAAGGGCTGGCCTATGAACCTGCCACCAAGGGCCACTGGCCGGAAGAGCAGTTGTGGTCAACGGAAAAATACCTCGATTTCACGCCGAAATTGTTTGATGCCGTGCGTAGCAAGTATGGCTTTAATGAACACCTGCTGCACGACATGCACCACCGCCTGACGCCAATTGAAGCGGCGCGTTTCGGCAAGAGCATCGAAGAATTCCGCATGTTCTGGATGGAAGATCCTACCCCTGCGGAAAACCAGGAGTGCTTCCGTCTGATTCGCCAGCACACCGTTACCCCGATTGCGGTGGGCGAAGTGTTCAACAGCATCTGGGATTGCAAACAGCTCATTGAAGAGCAGCTTATCGACTACATCCGTACCACCATCACCCATGCGGGTGGGATCACGGGGATGCGTCGTATTGCTGATTTCGCCTCGCTGTATCAGGTGCGCACTGGCTCGCATGGCCCGTCTGATTTGTCACCGATATGTCACGCGGCTGCACTGCACTTTGACCTGTGGGTGCCGAATTTTGGCGTGCAGGAATATATGGGCTATTCCGAACAGATGCTGGAAGTGTTCCCGCATAGCTGGAGTTTTGATAACGGCTATATGCACCCGGGCGAAAAACCAGGGCTGGGCATCGAGTTCGACGAAAAATTGGCAGCGAAATATCCGTACGATCCGGCCTACCTGCCGGTTGCACGTCTCGAAGATGGCACGCTGTGGAACTGGTAATAGAGGAGCGAACAATGAAAAGCGTAGTGATTCAAAAACCGAACGAACTGGTGATTGAAGAGCGCCCGCTCCCGGCTCCTGAAGCGGGTGAGGTCCGCGTCAAAATCAAACTTGCCGGGATCTGTGGTTCAGACAGTCATATCTATCGTGGCCACAACCCCTTCGCCAAATATCCGCGAGTGATCGGCCATGAATTCTTTGGCGTGATTGATGCTGTGGGTGAGGGGATTGATGCCTCACGTGTTGGACAGCGCGTGTCGGTTGACCCGGTCATTAGCTGTGGTCACTGCTATCAGTGCTCAGTCGGTAAACCAAACGTCTGTGCATCCCTCGTGGTGCTGGGCGTGCACCGTGACGGCGGCTTCAGCGAGTACGCCGTGGTGCCAGCAAAAAATGCGTGGGTTATTCCCGATGCCATCCCCGATAAACATGCGGTCATGGTCGAGCCTTTTACCATTGCGGCGAACGTAACTGGGCAGGCCAAACCCACGGAACAGGATGTGGCCCTGATTTTCGGTGCTGGCCCGATGGGTCTTGTCACCGTGCAAGCGCTGAAAGGGGTTTACAAGGTGAAGCAGGTCATCGTCGTCGACAGGATCGACGAACGCCTGGCGATGGCCGAACGTAGCGGCGCGGATTGGGTATTCAACAACGCCGAACGCTCCGTGCAGTCCGTACTGGAAGAAAAAGGCATCAAACCCACGCTGATTATTGATGCCGCATGTCATCCGTCCATTCTACAGGAGGCTATCACCCTGGCCGCACCGGCAGCCCGCATTGTGCTGATGGGCTTCTCCAGTGAACCCAGCCAGATTGTGCAGCAGGGTATTACCGGCAAAGAACTGTCGATTTTCTCGTCGCGCCTGAATGCACACAAATTCCCGGTTGTTATTGAGTGGCTGGAAAAAGGGCTTATCGACCCGGAAAAACTGGTTACTCATACCTTTGACTATCACCACGTAACAGACGCCATTGAACTGTTTGAGAAAGACCAGCGGCAGTGCTGCAAAGTCTTGCTCACATTCGACCAATAACAACAAGTGCGGTTAAGAGCCTGCACAGACAGGCTCTACGTGGTACGCATCTTACCTTTCAGAGATAGCCATTATGACTCAGACACAACCTCAAAGAACGACCTCGGATCTGGTGAAAGCCGCTGTTTCCGGCTGGCTTGGCACCGCGCTCGAGTTCATGGATTTTCAGCTTTATTCGCTGGGTGCTGCCCTTGTCTTCCATGAGATCTTTTTCCCGGAGCAATCCGCTGCGATGGCATTGATCCTGGCGATGGGAACCTATGGTGCAGGCTATATTGCGCGCATCGTCGGGGCGTTTATTTTCGGCAGAATGGGCGACAGAATCGGCCGCAAAAAAGTGCTGTTCATCACCATCACGATGATGGGGATCTGTACCACCCTGATTGGCGTATTACCGACCTACGCACAGATAGGTATCTTTGCCCCTGTTCTGCTCGTCACATTACGCATTATCCAGGGGCTTGGCGCCGGGGCAGAAATCTCTGGTGCGGGAACCATGCTTGCCGAATATGCACCGAAAGGTAAGCGCGGCATCATCTCTTCACTGGTGGCAATGGGGACCAACTGCGGAACGCTGAGCGCGACAGCCATCTGGGCGTTGATGTTCTTTGTCCTCGATCGTGAAGAGCTGGTGGCATGGGGCTGGCGTATTCCGTTCCTGGCAAGCGTGGTGGTGATGATATTTGCTATCTGGCTGCGAATGAACCTGAAAGAAAGCCCGGTCTTTGAGAAGGTCAGCGATCAAGACAGCGTGGCGCAGGTCCCTGAGCAGGAAACGACGCTGGGTGCGATGTTCAAAAGCAAATCGTTCTGGCTGGCAACCGGTCTGCGTTTTGGTCAGGCGGGTAACTCTGGTCTGATTCAGACCTTCCTGGCGGGCTATCTGGTGCAGACGTTGCTGTTTAATAAAAGCATTCCAACCGATGCGCTGATGATCAGTTCCATTCTGGGGTTCATCACCATTCCGCTGCTGGGCTGGCTGTCTGACAAAATCGGGCGTCGTCTGCCTTACATTGTTCTTAACATCTCGGCCATCATCCTGGCGTACCCGATGCTGTCGATCATCGTCGATAAAACCTACACCCCGGGTGTGATCATGCTCTCGATCATTATTATCCACAACTTCGCCGTACTGGGGTTGTTCGCGCTGGAAAACATCACCATGGCGGAAATGTTCGGCTCGCGTAACCGCTTTACCCGCATGGCTATCTCGAAAGAGGCGGGCGGTCTGGTGGCGGTTGGCTTTGGTCCGGTGCTGGCGGGTATCTTCTGCAACATGACCGGCTCCTGGTGGCCAATTGTGGTGATGATGGTGGTGTACTCACTGATAGGCTTGTTGTCCGCAATTTTGATGCCGGAAGTGTGCGACCGGGATTTGAGCGAAGCCGAAGATGCCGCCGAGGCTAAAGCGTTAAACGTTAACGCGCATAAATACGGGGTGCAGCCATGAGTTTTATTACTAACCGATAATAGTCATTCAGCATTCATCACCCGGCGTTGGCTGGGTGATGAATTAAAAGGAGGTATACCAGACAATAAATAAGTGCTTTCCAGAATGATAATAAATATTTGTCACGATAATGCCAGGGACTATTTCGATTTTTAAATGTTATTTATCTTGTGAGAATGGATCATGTCACGGAAAAACAGAAAAATAACCATTCCGGTTAGTATCGGATACGGCTTGACGGATATTATGGGTGGCGGTGCTTTTACCGTTATTGGCGCCTGGCTACTCTTTTTCTACACCACTTTTGTTGGCTTATCCCCGGTAGAGGCGGCATCTATTGTGGCGATTGCGCGTATCGTCGATGCCATCGTCAGTCTCTTTATGGGCAGTTTTACCGACCACTTTTATAAAAACTATTTTGGCAAGAAATTTGGCCGTCGACGCTTTTTCCTGTTGATTGGCGCGCCCTTAATGCTGGTATATGCACTGCTTTGGCTTGATGGTATGAATTATGGTTTTTATCTTGCCGTATATTTAGCCTTCGAAATTATTGCGGCAATGGTTCTCATCCCGTGGGAAACTCTGCCATCAGAAATGACCAAAGACTTCAATTCACGTACCAAGCTATCGACCTGCCGAATGTTTTTATCGGCGTCCGGTACGTTTCTCGCCACCTTTATTCCAGGACTGCTCATCGGTTACTTTGGCGAAAAGAGTGCCCATGCGTACCTGATTAACGGGGTTATCTTTGCGGTGCTGTTTATGGTCTGCGTGTTCATTTCCTGGAAAGTCACCTGGGAACGCGAACTGACGCCAGAAATGAAAGCGAGTATAGATAAACGCGAACCACGTAAAACGCGGGTGGAACAACTGGCGGCCTTTTGCCAGCTTTTCAAGGATTACGGCTCCACTCTTAAGATCCGCGCGTTCAGAAAACATCTGGCTATCTATCTGCTCTCCTTCACCGGCAAAGATGTTTACAACACGGTGTTCGTCTTCTTTTGCGTTTACTGCCTGAATGTCTCTTCATCGCTGGCGGGAAGCTTGCTGTCGATGAGTATTGTCGGGCTGCCCGTTACGCTTCTTGCAGGTATCGGGATCATCAAATTTGGCCCGTCAAAACTCTATATCTTTGCGTATTCGCTGATGATGCTGTGTCTGGGCGGTTTCTTCGCGGTGTACCAAATCCCGGCGCTCAACACGGTGTCCACGCTGGTTATTCTGGCCGGGCTTTACCAGGTCGGGCGTTCGGTGCTGGAGTTCACACCGTGGAATGTGTTCCCGTTCATTCCGGATATTGACGAAATGGTCAGTCACCAGCGACGCGAAGGGCTTTTTGCTGCCGTTATGACTTTTGCCCGGAAAACAACCGTTGCAGTTGCGACCTTTATTGTCGGTTTGCTGCTGCAAAATGGTGGTTTCGTGAAGGGGAGCCAGACCCAGCCGCCGGAAGCGATTCATACCATCGCCATGCTGTTGTTCATCGGCACTGCCGGGTTGTTGATCCTGGCTCTGTGGCAGGCGCTGACGTTCCACCTCAACAAACGCACCCACAAGATTTTTGTTGATGAACTGGATCGTTTGAAAGCGAATGGCTCAGCGCAGCAGGCCACGCCTGAAGCACGCCGGGTGGTGGAAGATCTGACGGGGTATTCTTATGACACGCTGTGTCTGGGGGAGAACGCCTGGGCGGGCAGCATTCCGCAAGGGACATTTTCCGCGAAGCAGAGTGGTTTATAGCTTCTGTCTTAGATGTCACACAACTTAATTTTTATATCACACCAATTAGACGAAAGTTAATGTAAATCAATATTCGGCCCGGAGCATTCAGTATGGTTATGGCTTATTCGAATTTATACACACTGCCATTCTAGTTGGTGTAGTCAGCAAGTCCGCAGCGGTGATGATATTGCCGCTGCGGGGTTACATTTTCATTTACGACAACGAGTCTCAATCATGGAAAACCGGTTATTAAAGGCGAAAGCTACGCTTCCTCAGTACGATCGCGACAGCCTGAAGACGCGCATTGTTCATTTAGGGTTTGGTGCCTTCCATCGTGCGCACCAGGCGGTGTATACCGATATCCTTGCCGCTGAACAGGGAAGCGACTGGGGTTACTGCGAAGTTAACCTGATTGGTGGCGAGCAGCAAATTGCCGATCTCAAGGCTCAGGATAATCTCTACACCGTGGCTGAAATGTCTGCCGATGCCTGGACTTCACGCGTGGTAGGCGTGGTGAACAGGGCGCTGCATGTTCAGGTTGATGGCCTGGAAACCGTGCTAGCGGTGATGTGCGAACCCCAGATCGCGATTGTGTCGCTCACCATTACAGAGAAAGGCTATTGCCACTCTCCGGCGACCGGACAATTGATGCTCGACAATCCGTTCATCGTTGCTGACCTGCAAAATCCTCACCAGCCAAAATCTGCGCCTGGCGTGATTGTCGAAGCGCTGGCACGACGTAAAGCGGCAGGGGTACCGGCCTTTACGGTGATGTCCTGCGATAACATGCCTGAAAACGGCCATGTGATGCGCAATGTCACCTGTGCCTATGCCCGCGCGCTGGATAGCGAACTGGCGGAGTGGATTGAAGCGAACGTCACATTCCCGTCCACCATGGTGGATCGTATTGTTCCGGCAGTAACGGCTGAAACGCTGGATAAAATTGAGCAACTGACCGGCGTACGTGACCCGGCAGGTGTGGCCTGCGAACCGTTCCGTCAGTGGGTTATCGAAGACAAGTTTGTTGCTGGTCGCCCGCAGTGGGAAAAAGCCGGTGCAGAACTGGTTGCAGACGTCATCCCGTTTGAAGAGATGAAGCTGCGGATGCTGAACGGCAGCCACTCATTCCTGGCGTACCTGGGTTATCTGGCCGGTTATCAGCACATCAACGATTGCATGGAAGATGTCCACTATCGCCATGCGGCGCACGCGCTGATGCTGAAAGAACAAGCGCCGACGTTAAAAGTGAAAGGGGTCGATCTGGCACATTATGCCGATCAGCTGATTGCACGTTACAGCAACCCGGCGTTGCGTCACCGTACCTGGCAAATTGCGATGGACGGCAGCCAGAAATTGCCTCAGCGGATGCTGGATTCCGTGCGCTGGCATCTGGTTCATCAGCGTAGCTTCCCTTTGCTGGCGCTGGGTGTGGCAGGCTGGATGCGTTATGTCGGTGGTGTGGATGAGCAGGGTAACGCCATTGAGGTGAGCGATCCGCAGCTGGCGGTGATTCAGGCCGCAGTGAAAGGCAGTGCCGAAGGTGAAAGCCGGGTGAAAGCGCTGCTGGGCATTGACGCCATCTTCGGTAAGGAATTGCCGCAGGAGACTGTCTTTGTTGATGCGGTGATGAAAGCCTATCAGTCATTACTGGCGAACGGTGCGAAAGCCACGGTTGAAGCCTACGCCGGGCAGTTGTAATCCATCACATGCCGCCGTTCGCGGCGGCATGTTCCGCACGTTTTAGTGCATACCAAGGCGAATCAGTTCTATCGGTTCAAACTTCCCTTCGCATCCTTCCACTTCAACCGTTTTGCTACGACGCATGTGTGCGGCATCCAGGCCGTTGCTGTGAATCGCTTTAATAATGCCGGTGCGGCCTGTGCCGTTAATCATCACGCGGCTGCCAGTGGTAATTGCGTTACGGTTACGATCGTAAGTCATCATGGTATTTTCTCCTCTCTTGCTTAGCCGTTACGGCGATATTCATCTCTTGCCGCTTTCGGAGAACTATAAATACGCCTCTCAGCCACGCATTTTTTTGTTTTTGATCAAACTCACACTTTTTTCTCAATTTTCGTAGGGGTTGACGTAACCCAACAGGTATTTACAAAGCGGACAGTTATTTTCTTTTATTGATAGTTTCTGCATGTGACTGTTTAAGGTTTGTTTATATAGCGAATGTCACTCTGTATTCAGAAAATAACTCTTCAGCGGAATAAGGAGCCAGGCTTATGTATAAAAACATTTTGATGCCTGTAGATGTGTTTGAAATGGATTTGAGCGATAAAGCGGTGCGCCACGCAGAAAATCTGGCGAAGTCAGAAGGGGCGGCGATCACGCTGGTGAACATCCTGCCCAGCAGCAGTCGCTCTCTTCTGCGCGGCTTCAACGCGGATATCAAGAAGTTTGAAGAATACATGACGAATGAGTCAGAAAAAAAGATGGGCGAATTAAAACGCTTGTTTGATATAGCACCAGAGAATATTCATTGCACGGTACGCTTTGGTAACGTCCGCGATGAAATTATCGCCATGAGCAAAGAAGGCGAATATGACATCATTGTTATTGGTTCGAAAAACCCAACCATTACAACGCATTTGCTTGGTTCAAATGCGGAATCGATATTACGCTACGCCAGAATCCCGGTATTAGTGGTTCGCTAATATCACCGCCGCATCCCCCGAAAGTTGAGGGATGCGGCAGACATTAATCTTCGCTAAACCAGTCGCTATTTTCTTGTCGAATTAACTGCACTGACTCGCTGATTTCTTGTAAATGCAGCGTCATCGCTTTTTCTACCCCATCAGGATCGCGTTTTTCCAGCGCCTTAAAAATATCATGGTGCTGACGAAGCAGCATTTCCGGCGGCGAGACGTGATCCAGACTCATATAACGCACGCGGTCGATGGTAGCTTTGATATTCTCGATAGTGTCCCACGCAAGCTGACAATCGGCAATTTGCGCCAGTTTTTGATGGAATTCATCGTCAAGCTGGAAAAAGTCATTTAGCTGCTTGCGATCGATAGCAATTCGTTGCTGATGCAGGTTTTGCTCCAGCAGGTAACACTGATTGTCGTCGATAAACGAAGCGGCACGGCGTGCGACGGCGCACTCAATGGCCTGGCGTACAAAACAGCCGTTACGTACCTGAGAAAGTGAAATCTTATTCACATAGCTGCCGCGCTGAGGGCGGATCTGAATCAAACCGTTTTCAGCGAGTTTAATAAATGCTTCGCGAACGGGCTGACGAGAAACGTCAAAACGCACCGACACTTCTTTTTCAGAAAGAGGCGTCCCCGGCGGGATCAGGCAATGCACGATATCACGTCGCAAAATGCGATAGATTTGCTGATTAACAGGCTGGGTAGGGTTGAGTTGCGATTCAGCGGCCATGGGTTGTGATTTCTCAGAGAGTTAACGCGAACATACTACCATTCTTTTGCCTGCCATCACAGACCCGGCCCGCAGGCCGGGTAGGGGTCGATTAACCGCGATGCACGCTAAGTCCGGCAAAGCTCTGGCTAACCGGCATCATTTCAACGGTGTTGATGTTGACGTGTTTTGGCAGCGTTGCCACCCACCAGACCGCTTCGGTAATATCTTCCGGCGTCAGCGCATTGGCGTTTTCATAGGTTTTGTCGGCTTTAGTATCATCGCCTTTGAAGCGCACGTTGGAGAATTCAGTACCGCCCACCAGACCCGGCTCGATATCCGTAACGCGAATTGCCGTTCCGTGCAGGTCGGTGCGCAGGTTGAGGCTGAACTGACGAACAAAGGCTTTGGTCGCACCGTAGACGTTACCGCCCGCGTAAGGCCAGCTGCCTGCGGTGGAGCCGATGTTAATCACATGGCCACGATTACGCTCAACCATTCCTGGCAGAACCGCGCGCGTCATGTACACCAGGCCTTTGTTGTTGGTGTCGATCATGTTTTCCCAGTCTTCCACGCTGGCTTTGTGTGCAGGCTCCAGGCCCAGCGCCAGACCGGCATTGTTGACCAGCACGTCAATGGCGCGCCATTCAGCAGGCAGATTGGCAATCATCTCTTCGATTGCAGCACGGTTGCGGACGTCCAGTTGCGCCGTCAGGATGCTGTCGCCCAGCTCGTCTTTCAGCTCCTGCAAACGCTCCTGACGACGGCCTGTTGCAATCACTTTATGGCCGTTGGCAACGAAACGGCGCGTGATGCTTTCACCAAAACCTGCCGTCGCCCCGGTAACTAAAATAATCATCTCACTGTTCCTCAACGCTTTTTATGTTGTACTAACATAGCACGCTCTCAGGGAGCGCGTTAAGGCAACTTTTCTATGTCAGGATTGCAGGCGGTGAGCGGCTGTCCTACTCTGGGGGGATATCCCGTTCTCAGGAGTCAACGATGTCGGCCAGTAATCCTTTTTTTGAAATCAGCCTGTTACCTTACCAGGCTCCGCGTTTCGACGTCATTAACGATAGCCACTATCGTCCGGCATTTGATGAAGCTATGCGCCAGAAGCGCGCCGACATTGATGCCATCATTGCGCAAACAACACCACCCGATTTCACCAACACCGTGCTGGCGCTGGAAAAAAGCGGCGCCATGCTGTCGCGCGTCAATAGCGTGTTTTTCGCCATGACGTCGGCGCACACCAATGATTATTTACAGGAGCTGGACGAGGCGTTTTCAACCGAGCTGGCAGGGCTTGCCAACGATATCTGGCTGAACGAAACGCTCTTTTCCCGCGTAGAAGCCGTCTGGCAGGAAAGAGCAACGCTGGATGCGGAATCCCGCCGTCTGGTGGAAGAAACCCATCAGCACTTTGTGCTGGCAGGTGCGCGCCTGAACGCTGGTGAAAAAGCTGAACTGAAATCCCTGAACACCGAGTCCGCCTCTCTGACAAGCCAGTTTAACCAGCGCCTGCTGGCGGCGGATAAAACGGGTGGGCTGGTGGTGGATTATGTTCACCAGCTTGAAGGCCTCAGTGCCGATGAAATTGCGACTGCCGCCCAGGCAGCGGCTGAAAAGGGGCTGAACGATCGCTGGCTTATCCCGTTGCTTAATACCACGCAACAGCCTGCGCTTTCGGCACTCGAAAACCGTCAGACGCGTGAAAACCTGTTCAAAGCTGGTTGGCTGCGCACTCAGAAGGGTGATGAAAATGATACCCGCGAACTGATACTACGCCTGGCAGCATTACGTGCGCGTCAGGCCCACCTGTTAGGATTCGAAAGCTACGCAAGCTGGAGCACCGCCGATCAAATGGCCAAAACACCTGACGCTGCGCTGGCGTTTATGCGCGGTATTGTCCCGGCGGCGCGTGGCCGGGCGGAACAGGAGCTGGCGGATATCCAGAAAGTGATCGACGACGAACAAGGCGGATTCACCGCGCAGGCCTGGGACTGGCCGCTTTACGCTGAGCGCGTGCGCTTAGGAAAATACGCCCTCGATGAGTCGCAAATTAAACCTTACTTTGCGCTCAATACCGTGCTGCAAGATGGCGTGTTCTGGGCCGCCAGCCAGCTGTTTGGCATTAGTTTCGTCGAACGTTTTGATATTCCGGCATATCACCCTGATGTCAGTGTGTGGGAAATATTCGACCACACGGGCGAAGGGATGGCGTTGTTCTATGGTGATTTCTTTGCCCGTGACTCAAAAGGCGGTGGGGCGTGGATGGGCAATTTCGTGGAACAATCTTACGAATTCGCCGCGCGTCCGGTTATTTATAACGTCTGCAATTATCAAAAACCGGCTAACGGGCAAACGGCGCTGATCTCCTGGGATGATGTGGTCACGCTGTTCCACGAATTTGGCCATACCCTGCATGGCCTGTTTGCCAGCCAGCGCTACGCCACGCTTTCCGGTACCAATACGCCGCGTGATTTTGTAGAGTTCCCGTCGCAAATTAACGAACACTGGGCCAGCCATCCGCAGGTGTTTGCCCATTATGCGCGGCATTACGAAACGGGCGAACCGATGCTGGAAGCGCTGCGTGATAAGATGTTAAATGCTACCCAGTTCAATAAAGGCTACGACATGACGGAGCTGCTGAGTGCCGCGTTGCTCGACATGAACTGGCATGGGATTGCTGAACCGGTGGAAGATTTTGATACGTTTGAATCTGCCGCGCTTAAAAAAGAAGAACTGGATCTTCCTGCTGTTCCCCCGCGTTATCGCAGCAGCTATTTCGCCCATATTTTTGGTGGCGGTTACGCGGCAGGGTATTACGCGTATCTGTGGACGCAAATGCTGGCAGACGATGGCTATCAGTGGTTTGTTGAGCAGGGCGGGTTAACGCGTGAAAACGGGCAGATATTCCGTGACGCAATTCTATCGCGCGGCAACAGCAGTGACCTGGAAGCGCTGTACCGTGACTGGCGCGGGCACAATCCAAAGATTGAGCCGATGTTGAAGAATCGTGGGTTGAGTTAGTACGTGTGCGCAGCTACCACAGGATTGAGGTAGCCCTACAAACAATGACGAGCATAATCCGCTCCCTCTCCTCTTTGGGGTGTACAGTCCGGGGACATGGTAGACAGGTGTTCGGGGACATGGTGAACACTTTTTAACATCCTTTACCCATGGTGATCGACTTTTTCTTCAGGTCGATCACCCCCACTTTTGTACTGTACCACCACACCTCGTAATACCCTTCTTCCCGTGTCTCTTTCAGCCCGACGCTTTCCCCCCTGAAGGCCTTACCTGCTCTCAGACAGATACCTTTGACGCTCAGCTTCCCGCTGCTATCCACCTTCCTGACCATTACCCCTTCATCGTATTCCGGTGGCGCCATGGTGCCGCTGTACTGCCGCGCAGACGGCTGATACCGCGACCCCGGCACCATCATATCCAGGGCCTCGTGTGGCCGTTCCAGGTTATAGACGGTGCGCCAGTGGTCGAAGGCGCGCTGCACTTCACCGCTGTCTGCGAACCACTTACCCTGCAGTACTTCCGCCTTCAGGCTGCGGTGAAAACGCTCCAGCTTGCCCTGTGTCTGCGGATGATAAGGCCGTGAGTGACCCACCCGGATACCCAGGCGCATCAGCCACAGCTCCAGCGCCGTCCAGGTGCCAGTGGTGTCACCCCACGGCGAGCCGTTGTCCATTGTCATCCGCTCCGGCAGGCCGTAGCGTTCAAACACGCTGACCAGTTGCTGCTGTACGGTCTCACGCCGTTCATCGGAACAGTGTGTCAGACACAGGGAGAAACGGGAGTGGTCGTCCAGCAGGGTGAGCGGATGACAGCGGCCCCCGCCAAAGGGGAAGTGCCCCTTAAAATCCATCTGCCAGAGCCGGTTGGGTGCAGCATGTTCGAAGCGGCCCGTGGCAAGAATACCCGGTGCTGTGCCCGGCAGCAGGCCGTGACGGGCCATCAGGTTATGGACGGTGCTGAAGGCAGGCATGACGTGCCCCTGGTCTTCGAGCCAGCGCTTAATCTTGCGCGCGCCCCAGCGTTCATGGCGTTCATGCGCCATACGCAGCAGGTCAGCAATATCGTCTGATGAGCGGTTCGGAGAGTGATGAGGTATGCGGGGACGGTCCTGAAGACCGGCAGCACCTTCCTCCGCCCAGCGGTGAAGCCACTTGTAGCCGGTGGCAGGTGAAATGCCGAAATGACGGCAAAGGGAACGGATGTTCGCCCCGTCCTGCGAGGCGAACAATATAAACTCGGTACGTAATGACATGGTATCTCTCGCATCCCAGGGCATAAGCGACTCCATAAACGGGTTCTTATGCCTTAGTTGTAAGTGTCTACCATGTCCCCGAACAAGCGTTCACTATGTCCCCGGACTGTACAGGGGAGAGGGCTGGGGTGAGGGGGAACATACAGCTGTGGTGGTCATTCCGTTCACTTTATGTTCCTTGCTACTCTGTCACCACATTACCGGTGAACGTGCCAGGGTGGCTCACCGCCACCACCCTGGCGACCCGGGCTCCCGGCAAGAAAATCGTCGCTACGCGAATTGTTCGCCCCATCCCTGGGGCTCACCCCTTCGGGGCCAGCGCGAGCGCTGTCCAAAATTGCTCCCGGCAATTTTGTCCTCAGCGTTTGCTCCAGGCTAATCGGGGACGGGCGGATGAAACGTCCCTGTAAAGCCGCCCTCGCCGCGCATCCATGCGCGTCGCCCCGGCCTTCCGTAAACGCTTCGGCGATTTTCGGCCGGACCATGGCATCGCTGTAAGCCTTTTATTTCAATGGTGTAATGTTATCGCCTGGTAAGACAAAGGAAGCCGGGGAAATATCAGCGGCATACAGCAAAACGGCAACCCGAAGGTTGCCGTTTGTTTATTTCTCGCCGTCACTACCCGGCATCACACCTTTACGCCAGCTCATTAGGGCAGGCTTCACCCTTTTCCAGCTGCTGCAAATTACTCAGCGTGGTTTCTGAAATGCTGATCAACGCTTCGGCAGTCAGGAACGCCTGGTGGCCGGTGAACAACACGTTATGACAGGCGGACAGACGACGGAACACGTCATCCTGGATAACGTCGTTAGACTTGTCTTCAAAGAACAAGTCACGTTCATTCTCATACACGTCCATACCCAGCGCGCCAATTTTCTGGGTTTTCAACGCTTCGATAGCCGCCTGCGAGTCAATCAGACCACCACGGCTGGTGTTGATGATCATCACGCCGTCTTTCATCTGGTCAAACGCCGTCTGGTTAAGCAGGTGATAGTTTTCCGGCGTCAGCGGACAGTGCAGGGAAATCACGTCAGACTGGGAAAAGAGCGTTTGCAGATCGACATATTCCACGCCCAGCTCCAGCGCGGCTGCACTTGGGTACGGATCAAATGCCAGCAGACGCATCCCAAAGCCTTTCAGAATGCGCAGGGTAGCAATGCCGATTTTACCGGTGCCAATCACGCCAGCGGTTTTGCCGTACATGGTGAAACCGGTCAGGCCTTCAAGAGAGAAGTTCGCATCACGGGTACGCTGATACGCGCGGTGAATGCGACGGTTCAGCGACATCATCATCCCGATAGCGTGTTCAGCGACCGCTTCAGGTGAGTAAGCCGGAACGCGAACGACCTTCAGGCCCAGTTCTTTAGCGGCATCAAGGTCAACGTTGTTAAAGCCCGCGCAGCGCAGGGCGATATACTTCACGCCATGTCTTTTCAGCTCTTCCAGAACAGGGCGGCTACCGTCGTCGTTCACAAAGATACAGACACCTTCACAGCCGTGAGCCGTTTTGGCCGTTTTTTCAGTCAGCAGAAAGTCGAAAAATTCAAGTTCGAATCCGTAAGTCTCGTTAACATGTTGCAGATACTTTTTATCGTACTGCTTTGTGCTATATACCGCGAGTTTCATAAGACTTTCTCCAGTGATTTTGCATTCACGTTAGCATGATTAAAATAATCTTACAATTTATAAAATATTATTGAATTCAATAGGTTCTATGGATAATTCTAGAGCATCTGCGGGCAATAACCCTAGGGTATTCCAACCACAGGGGTTTCTTTCGCAGATATTTTGCACAGGGAATGTCACCGCTGGTTTTGCGACATCCGGCGCTACGGACTTCTAATCAGCAGGTCCGCAGTGTACGGATTCGAAACCCTGCGACGATAAACGAAATTTTACCTATGCCCGATGGTGCATCTATCCTAAAGAATGGCGTTCTCTTCAACTGACTGGCTAAACATGCGACAATGATCGGCACTGTCGGCTTATTTTTTACAATAAATCAGGATATTAACTGCCCATGAAGGGTAAATACAAAGCCGCGCTCGCGCTTCTACTGCTGATAATACTTTTGCCGCTGACGCTGCTGATGACGCTCGCCCAGTGGGTGCCTACGCTTGCCGGAGTCTGGCTACCCGTGGGGACGCGTATCGCCTTTGAAAAAAGCCCCCGTCTGACTCGCCATTCGATAGTTATCCCGGATCTCCGATATCTGGTTGAAGACTGTGAGATTGCCAGAGTCGAAAACGCGACACTGTCACATCCCAGCCGCTGGAAGATGGATATTGGTGCGCTGGATCTCAACACCGCCTGTCTGAGCAAATTACCGCAAACCGCGCCGTCAACGGTCGCGCCCAAAACGCTGGCACAATGGCAGGCGCTGCTTCCCAACACCTGGATTAGCGTCCACCGGCTGACGCTCTCTCCCTGGCAGCAATGGCAGGGTGAGCTCAAGGCGTCGCTAACGCCTGCCATACAAGAGTTGAGCTATAAGGGCGAGCAGGTCAACGTGCAGGGCAAATTGCACGGGCAAACATTGACCATCAGCCAGTTTGAAGCCCATCTGCCCGATTACCCGCAGCCTGTGTCGCTGGTGGGGGAATTCACCTTGCCACTGGTGCCAGACGGCGTGCCGGTTAAAGGTCATGCGGTGGCAACCTTTAATGTGCCGCAGCTCTCCTCGCTGGTAGATGCAGACCTGGACTGGGAGCAAAATCAGGGCCAACTGGTTGTGATGTCGCGCGATAACCCCGACCCGCTCCTCGACCTGCCATGGAAAATTACGCCTCAGCAGCTGTCCATCAGTGATGGTCGCTGGAACTGGCTCCTCTCCGGAATGCCACTGAGCGGGCGCATTGGTCTGAATATCGATAACTGGCAGCAGGGGCTGGAGAAAGCAACCCTCTCAGGCCGTCTTAACGTGCTGACGAAGGGCGATGCGGGCAAAGGTAACGCCGTGCTGATCATCGGGCCGGGTAAGCTCAGTATGGATAACAGCGATATGCCGCTGCATCTGAGTGGTGAAGCCAAACAAAATGATCTGATCCTTTACGCCATGCTACCGGCAAAACTGACCGGAAGCCTGAACGACCCGCAGCTGGCGTTCGAGCCAGGGGCGTTATTGCGTTCGCGCGGGCGTGTGATTGACTCCCTGAATATTGATGAAATTCGCTGGCCTTTAGCCGGTGTTAAGCTTGCCCGGAAGGGCGTAGACGGTCGTTTACAGGCCATCTTGCGCGCCCACGAAAATGAAATGGGGGATTTTGAGCTGCATCTGGATGGCCAGGCCAATGACTTCCTACCCGATAACGGCCTGTGGCGCTGGCGTTACTGGGGGAAAGGGAACTTCACGCCAATGAACGCGCGCTGGGATGTGGCCGGTAAAGGCGAATGGCGCGACAACGTTATCGAGCTTACCGATTTGTCGACGGGGTTCGACAAACTTCAGTACGGAACGATGCTGGTCACCACGCCACGTCTGGTGCTGGATAAACCGGTTCGCTGGCTACGCGATCCGGCTAACCCCCAGTTCAGCGGTGCGCTGTCACTGAATGCTGGACAAACCTCATTTTCCGGCGGCAGCGTGCTTCCTCCATCCGTGCTGACCTTTAGCGTAGAGGGCAACGACCCGACGATTTTCCAGTACAAAGGCTCCCTTCATGCGGGCGCAATTGGGCCAGTACAGGTGAACGGGCGCTGGGATGGTGAACGCCTGCGCGGCCAGGCCTGGTGGCCGAAACAGTCCCTCACCGTGTTCCAGCCACTTCTTCCACCAGACTGGAAAATGATGCTGCGGGACGGCAATCTCTATGCGCAGGTGGCGTTCTCTGCCGCGGCGGGGCAAGGCTTCGAAGCGGGCGGGCATGGGGTACTGAAATCCGGTAGCGCCTGGATGCCAGATAACCAGATCAACGGCGTCGATTTTGTGCTGCCGTTCCGCTTTAGCGAAGGCACCTGGTCACTTGGCACGCGCGGCCCGGTCACGTTACGTATTGGCGAGGTCGTCAACCTGATCACTGCGCGTAATATCACGGCGGATTTACAGGGTGACTACCCGTGGAGCGAAGATAATCCTCTGCTGTTAACCAACGTCAGCGTCGACGCGCTGGGTGGCAAAATCACCATGCAACAGCTGCGAATGCCGCAGCACGATCCGGCTCTGCTGCGGGTGAATAATATTTCCTCCAGCGAACTTATCAGCGCGGTAAACCCGAAGCAGTTTGCGGTGTCCGGCCCGGTAAGCGGGGCGTTGCCTTTCTGGCTGGACAACGAAAAATGGATAATCAAGGACGGCTGGTTAACCAACCCCGGCCCCATGACGCTGCGTATCGACAAAGACACGGCCGATGCCATTGTGAACGATAATATGGTTGCGGGGGCGGCAATTAACTGGCTCCGCTATATGGAGATTTCGCGTTCGTGGACGAGAATCAATTTAGATAATCTGGGTGAATTAACCATGCAGGCTACGATCAGTGGAACCAGCCGTGTGGACGGGAAAAGCAGTACCGTTCACCTTAATTACACCCATGACGAGAACGTCTTTACCCTCTGGCGCAGTCTGCGTTTTGGGGACAATCTGCAAACATGGTTTGAGCAACACGCGGCATTACCGAATATCAGCCGCAGTTCGACAGGCAAGGAAAGTGAGGAACAACAATGAAAAAGATGGCGGGTGTACTCACCGTGGCCGTAGTCGCGTTGCTGACAGGCTGTACGCCGCGTATTGAAGTTGCGGCGCCAAAAGAGCCAATTACCATCAATATGAACGTGAAAATTGAGCATGAGATCCATATCAAGGTCGATAAAGACGTCGAAACCTTGCTGAAATCGCGCAGCGATCTGTTCTGAGGACGCCATGAAACGAATATTAGCTCTGACTTTACTGGCGCTGGGCATGAACGTGCAGGCTGCAACACTCACCCTGAATGAGGCGCGAGCCGAGGGGCGTGTAGGAGAAACGCTGAGCGGCTATATCGCGCCACTGCGTCAGGATGCAGAAACCCTGGCCCTGGTAAATCAGATCAATGCCGCGCGGACCGAAAGCTATCAGAAACTGGCCGACAGCAACAATCTGCCGGTGGATGAAGTGGCGAAAATGGCAGGCCAAAAGCTGGTCGCCAGGGCGCAGCCGGGTGAGTACGTGAAGGGCATTAACGGGAAATGGCTGAAAAAGTAGTTAGCGGCAACGCTTACGATACTCGCCAGGCGACACGCCAAAGCGCTGCTTAAACGCCGTTGAAAAATGGCTATGGTCAGCAAACCCCCAGCTATAGCCAATCCCCGCCAGCTTTTCATCATCGCTGGCGGCGCGCAACACCTGCGCACACAGGTCGAGACGGCGGTTTTTAATATACTGCGCAACCACCAGTCCCTTATCGGCAAACATACGGTACAGACTGCGCACCGACATCCCGCTTTCAGTGGCGATCCATTCCGGGCGTAAAGCTTCAGACTGAATATGGTCATCAATCAGGGACAGCACGTTCTGGAACTGACGCTCTTTGCGCGGCTGGACCGCTTCGCGCTGCTGAAATGCAGGACGCAGCAGGCAAACCATGGCCTCAAGTGCCGCTTCACTCTCTAAATCACTCAGGTCGGCGTTGCCCATACTCTCCTGCAACAGGCGGTGGCTCAGCTGCACCGTTGGCAGGCTGCGCGATAGCGTAAGCGCACAGCTAACTTCCTGGAAACGGCACTGTTGCTCAATAATCTGACGGGGAACAAGCAGCGAAATCTGGCGGGATTTTTCCTGCCAGTAAATCGAGCAGGGGCGTGAAGCATCAATCAGCGTGATATCACCCGTTTTAAGAATGGAGCGGCGATCGTCCTGCTCCAGCTCCGCGCTGCCTTCAAGCTGAAACACGGTATAAAACCAGGCATCGTTGCCGTTTTTAATCTCCTGTCGGGTACGAAACAGGTTCACACCACCGGCGGTAACGGTGCTGAGTTTCAGACTACGGGCATAGCTGGTTTCCAGTTCGCCAATGAACTCACCCTCTAACGGGCGAGCGTCAAAACGCCCACAAACCTGGTTAATTTGCGCCAGCCACTGCTGATACTTTTCCTGCTCGCTTGCACACGCCATCGTTTATCTCGCTGCACTTTCAATGTTTTTGCATTGTTGCATTTGTGTTGCATTTTGTCAGAGCCATGAGGCTGACTATAGGAAAGAACACTCACCGGGAACAGTGTTATAAGCGGGAATTATCATGTTTTGCGGAGCCTGTCACAGGTGGCAAAGCGAATGTCACACAGACAAAAGCGGTAATGCAAAACGCCTCTTAGACTGCAATAACACCCTGCGAATAATAACGAAGGAGTACCCTATGTCTGAATCACAGGTCGCAGTCCTGCCAGGCGTACAGCAGTTTTTAGATAGACATCATGGACTGTGGATCGAAGGCCGTCAGGCTGCATCCGACAGTGAAAAACGCCTGAACGTGTATAACCCGGCAACCGGTGAAGTCATTGCCTCCACCGCCGATGCCAGCGTAGCGGATGTCGATCGCGCGGTGATGTCTGGCTGGCGTGCCTTTGTGGCCCGCAGCTGGGCCGGAAAACTGCCCGCCGAGCGCGAGCGTATTCTGCTGCGTTTCGCCGATCTGGTCGAACAACACAGCGAAGAGCTGGCGCAGCTTGAAACCCTGGAGCAGGGCAAATCCATCAATATTTCCCGCGCCTTTGAAGTGGGATGCACCCTTAACTGGATGCGTTACACCGCCGGGCTGACTACCAAAATTGCGGGCAAAACGCTCGACCTTTCTATTCCATTGCCACAGGGCGCACGCTATCAGGCCTGGACGCGCAAAGAGCCGGTTGGCGTGGTCGCCGGGATTGTGCCGTGGAACTTCCCACTAATGATTGGCATGTGGAAAGTGATGCCAGCGCTGGCGGCAGGGTGTTCGATTGTGATTAAGCCGTCCGAAACCACGCCGCTGACCATGCTGCGCGTGGCGGAGCTGGCAAGCGAAGCGGGCATTCCCGATGGCGTGTTTAACGTGGTGACCGGCAGCGGCGCCGTGTGTGGAGCGGCGTTAACCTCTCATCCGCACATTGCCAAAATCAGCTTTACCGGCTCCACGGCGACGGGCAAACAGATTGCCCGCACCGCGGCAGATACGCTGACGGGCGTAACGCTTGAGCTGGGCGGTAAAAACCCGGCCATCGTCCTGAAAGATGCCGACCCGGCCTGGGTGATTGAAGGTCTGATGACCGGCAGCTTCCTTAACCAAGGGCAGGTGTGTGCGGCAAGCTCGCGTATTTATATTGAAGCACCGCTGTTTGATACCCTGGTGAGTGGTTTTGAGCAGGCAGTAAAATCCCTGAGCGTGGGCCCGGGCATGTCACAGCAGGCGTTTATTAACCCGCTGGTGTCGCGCGCTCACTGTGACAAGGTTCAGACATTCCTCGATGAAGCGAAGTCGCGCAACGCGGAGCTTATCACCGGCAACCGTGGCCCGGATGGGCAGGGCTATTATGTCTCGCCAACGCTTGTGGTGAACCCGGAGGCCAGCCTGCGTCTGACGCGTGAAGAGGTGTTTGGCCCGGTGGTTAACCTGGTCCGGGTGGCTGATGGCGAAGAGGCTTTACAGCTGGCGAACGATACGGAATATGGGCTGACGGCAAGCGTCTGGACACAGAACATGAGCAAAGCGCTGGAGTACACCGACAGACTCCAGGCTGGCACCGTGTGGGTGAACAGCCATACGCTGATAGACGCCAACCTGCCGTTTGGCGGCATGAAGCAGTCGGGCACCGGGCGTGATTTCGGCCCGGACTGGCTGGATGGCTGGTGTGAGACGAAGTCGGTTTGTGTGCGGTATTAAGCCACTCTGTTATTTTAGTGTTGTAGGCCGGGTAAGGCGCAGCCGCCACCCGGCATTTTTTAATGCGACCACCGGTCCCGACCGGCTTCTTTCGCCCGGTACAGCGCCGCATCGGCGCGAGCGATAATCTCCGTCCCGGCCAGCCCCTCCTCCATGGCCGCAATGCCCATGCTGGCGGTAACCACACCGCTCACTTTTGAGGCACTGTGCGGGATAGCCGCTTCGCGCAGTCCATCCTGAATACGCACGGCAACCTGTTCCGCCATGTTTTCCGGGCAGTCGAACAGGATCACCACAAACTCCTCGCCGCCGTAGCGAGACACGACATCGTGCGGCGTACGCACCGATTTCTTCAACACCTGCGCCACGCGCATCAGGCAGTCATCACCGGCCTGGTGGCCGTAAGTGTCGTTATAAAGCTTGAAATAATCGACATCGAGCATAATCAGCGAGAAGGCTTTTTTCTGATCAACCGCGTTCTCCAGCACGGTTTCCATCGCCCGCCGGTTTGCCGTCTGGGTTAATGCATCCAGATGTGCCAGCGCATCGAGCCGCAAAATTAAGCGCTGGTTCTGCTGGTTGCGCCGCCAGGCCTCTTCGAACCAGCTCAACAGGATAAAGCGCCCGCAGATCAGAATAAGGGTAAACACAATCCAGATGACGGCAAAACGCAGGTTAACACCCTGGTTCAGGGCGATACTGGAAACGGGCAAGCTAAGCCACAGCGGTATAACAAAAGCCAACAGCCCGGAAGGGTGAAAATAGAGTGCCGTCATGCCCGCTAAAAGCAGCACAATGAAGATTGGCCATGCGTGAGGAAGTTGCACTAAAACGATTAACAGATACCCGCATATCGCCCACAGCAGGCTACAAATAAACAAAACGATGCTGATCCCGGCGATATGTTGCCAGGCCATGACCAGCAGGGCCGCCGAGATAATGACAATCCCCAGCATTGAGGTATCCACCATCAACGCCAGCTGCTTCGTCGTACCAATCAGACTGTCGATATCACCAAACAGGACGTTGCGCAGCAGGAGCATGAGCGCGAAGCTCACGTTCACAAAAGCCAGCCACGGCAGATTCATTGCCAGGCCGTGACGCACCATCGATTTACGGGTAGGCCAGGTGGCGAGGTCGGACGTTGTATTGTGTCTTTTTTCCATCAAAGCCGATTTCCGTATCAAATGGAGTGGAAGAAAAACGGGCGGATAATCCGCCCGTCAGTATTTAACGTTACGGTGTCACTATGTTAAACCAGAATTCAAATTTATCCATATATCCCAGCATAGCGTCCAGTTTCGCGCTGTCACCTGTGATCTTGATATCACCGCTATCCTGCGCCTGCTTCAGCGTGACTTCTTTCAGGATGATCTTGTTCAGCGTATCGCGATTTAACGTCAGGGTCGCATCGGCGTCTTTGGCTTCGGCATTTGCCGTGTGGTTCAGCACGCCGTTTTCCAGCTCCAGCTTATACTTGCCGCCATCGTTGCCGAGATCGATGTTAAACACCGATTTCGCATCCCCGGCTTTCTGGCCGTTGATATGCACCGCCAGATAATCGAAGAACATTTCTGGCGTCATGGCCCGCACGGTATCCGGGCTGGCGGTGTTCGGGGTTGGGCCTTTCACCACGCCGTTACGCAGCTCCTGCGCCCCGGTCAGGTAGAAGTTACGCCACGGGCCAGACTCCGCTTGATAACCAAGCTGCTCCAGAGCGTCGGCTTCCAGGTTACGTGCCGCCTGGTTGTTCGGGTCGGCAAATACCACTTTGCTGACCACCTGCGCCACCCAACGATAGTTACCCTGGTCAAAATCGGTTTTCGCTTTGTTCAGGATGGCGTCCGCGCCCCCCATGTACTCGACGAATTTCTTCGCGCCTTCTTCCGGCGGCAGTTCATCAAGCGTTGCCGGGTTGCCGTCGAACCAGCCCAGATAGAGCACATAGGTAGCTTTCACGTCGTGGCTGACTGAACCGTAATACCCGCGGTTTGCCCAGGTGTGCGCCAGCGAATCCGGCAGCTTGAAGTTGGCGGCAATTTCATCGCGCGTCAGGCCTTCATTTGCCATTCTCAGCGTCTGGTCGTTGATATAGCGATACAGGTCACGCTGGCTCTTCAGCAGTTTGACCACGTTATCGTTGCCCCAGGTAGGCCAGTGGTGCTGTGCCATGATGATTTCAGCTTTATCACCCCAGCGCACAATGGCTTCGTTGATGTATTTCGACCACGGCAGTGGCTCACGAATTTTCGCCCCACGCAGGGAGTAGGTGTTGTGCAGCGTGTGGGTTACGTCTTCGGCGGATTCAATCAGTTTCTTCTCTTCGATATACCAGAGCATTTCTGATGGCGCTTCCGAACCTGGCGCGAGCATAAAGTCATAGGTCAGGCCGTCAATAACCTCTTTCTGGCCATCTTTTTCAATGATGTTTGTCGGGGCAATAAGGGTGACAGTCCCCGCAGAGGTTGTCGTACCCAGCCCGGCGCCCACCTGGCCTTTGGCATCAGGTTTTAGTACATGTAGCTGGCGCGGCGGCTCATCACGTTACCGGCCATAATGTTTTCCGCAACAGCGGCTTCCATAAACCCGGCAGGTGCGTACACTTTCACTTTGCCGGATTTCACATCCGCTTCGTCAATCACGCCGCGCACACCGCCATAGTGGTCAACGTGGCTGTGGGTATAGATAACTGCCACCACCGGTTTTTTACCACGATTTTTATAATAAAGATCCATCCCGACTTTTGCGGTTTCTGCCGATACCAGCGGGTCAACAACCGTAATACCTTCTTTACCCTCAATGATGGTCATATTCGACAGATCAAGATTGCGAATTTGATACACCCCCTCCGTCACTTCAAACAGCCCGCTAATATTAATCAGCTGAGATTGACGCCATAAACTTGGGTTAACCGTATCCGGAGATTTATCGCCTTCTTTAATAAAAGAATATTGTTGCGGATCCCAGATAACATTCCCTTGCTCCCCTTTGATAACCTCTTGCGGAATAGGGGCAATAAAGCCTTTATGGGCGTTGGTAAAATCGGTGTTATCAGAAAACGGTAACTGGCTATACAGGGCGTTGTTTGCCTGTTGTGTCGCAGCGGACGCGTCCTTCTGGGTTTCGGCTGCAATGGAGGTACTTGCTGAAATAAAAAATCCCGCCAGCGCGAGACTCCTGACTATCAAATTGAATTTCATCCTAAACCTCTCAGTGATTGTACGACGTCATGGGTGTGAACTTCGTGTCCTGGCTGAAAGTGGTTCAAGAAATAAAATAGAGAGCAAAGTATGAATAAATATAATCGAGGGAATTCATTCAGCAAGTGAATGAACGCAAAATAACTTATTGAATTGAAAGAGAGGAGGGCGCGCTAAATAAGATATGGCGGTAATTATTCGCAGGTTGTTGTTAATTAACCCTTACAATTCGGGAAGGATGAATAATATATCCTTGCGATTGTACTGATTTGGCGCATCAGGCTGATAAATAAACCGGGCATTATGCCCGGCTTGTCTGCGGTTACTTATCCTCTTTTTTCTTGCCGAGCGTTGGCGTCTCGTCGAAGAAATTCCATGGTTTCAGCAGGGTGTGAACCCATTCCGTTGGCATGATTGGCCACTCCTCGGCACGGGCAACGTGGGTTGTGCCGGTTGTCATCCAGACCACATCATCTTCGTTGTTGAGCGACTCGTTATCCTTGCTGTACTGGCCGAGGCCCGTGTCGTGGGTGGAACGGTTCGGGAATTTCCCTTCCGGGTACATCTCGTTCGGATGGTAACGCGTGACCCACAGCTGCTTGTCCATAAAGCTCAGACGATGGTAAATCCACTCATCCGGCGCAAATTTTGCCCCAGTGGCAACCGGGTGAGTACCGCCGGCATACGGGATAATCTGATACGAAACCGGGTTACCCATGCGGTTCTCTTTGCTGGTATTGCTCAGCAGACGGATGGTGCCCGGGTCAAATTTCTGCGCGGCCTGTTGTTCAGTATCAATATTGTACTGATTAATCTGCATAGTACTGGTACGTGGGCCGCCCGCGGTGTTTGGCTTCACTTCAGGGTCCATTGCCACCAGGCTGTTGTTGGTGCCATCCACATCCATATCCAGACGGAAGTTATAGATATGCTGGTGGGTGGTGCCGACGATGTTATGGTCGATCAGCGTGCCGTATTTGGTGTCGTCTTTGGCGGTGGCATCATGCATGGTTTTCGCCAGCACGCCTTTCACCGCTTCAATCCCGGTTGCACCGGCATCAATACCGATGGTGCCGTTTTCGTGGAACACCCAGTCAAAGATATAGTCGTAGTTACCCACGGTACTGACCCAGCGCACGACCAGCTCGCGGCGTTCGGTACTGACGTTCGGCTGACCCATCTCCTGATGCTTGTACTCAGGGCCCGCGTAACGCTCGAAAATGGCGATGGCGCGTGGGATCTCCATTGGCGCACCGGTGTAATCCGGGATGGTTTCATTCAGCAATATGGCGTTAGACGGGACGTCTTTGCCGCGCACCAGCGGAGAGGTCAGGGTGCCCATACCGTAGTCGCCGGAATCCAGATACGCTTTGAAGTACCAGCCCACGTCAGGGTCGCCGTAAGGCACGATCATCCCGCCCAGAGAACCTTCGTACATAATCTGGCGTTTTTTGCCGTTATCGTTGTAGGTCACGGTAGAGATAACCGGCCCCACGCGGGAATCCAGACTCAGGTGGAAGTCCCAGTTCTGCCAGTGCACCATGTCACCGGTAATGGTGTAGTTCTTGCCTTCCGGCTCAATAATCTCGAGTGGTTTTTTCGGCGTCTCTATGCGATCGCGCCCATCATACGGACGCGGTGCCATTGGCACTGGCACCACGGCGCCTTCTTCGATTTTCTGGATTTTCTTCTGTTCCAGGTCGACAACGGCCACCAGGTTTTCAATCGGGTGCGCCCAGTAGTTACCGTCGCCGGTATCGAGGTAGCTCACCACTTTCAGCAGGCGGTCTTCCTGCTTCAGACCATCTTTGCCGTCAAAATAACCCACGGTCAGCGGGGTGGTGATCACTTTCTTCGGATCGGTTACGCCGTGCTTTTTCAGCGCTTCAACGTATTCCGGGCTGTCATTGATAATCTGCTGTACGGCGGTGAAGTCATCAAGCAGCACCATACCGTGCGCATCTTTGATTGGCTCCCAGCTCAGCACTTTTTTGTCTTTCAGATCAACGAGGCTTTCAATGACGTGTTTACCGTCAAGCATAGTGACTTGCGCCTGACGAGGGGAATCTACCGCCGTGCCGTTCAGCACAAAGTCCCAGACTTTGGCTTTTTCCGGCTCGGCCAGCGCAATCTGGGTGAAGCGGGTGTTAGGTTTAAAATCCGCAGAGGATTTAACAATCTCTACGGCTTGCTTAATTTCATCGGCAGATAACGCATTCAACGGGTGAGGACGTTTCTCTACCTGGAAGGTCTGGTCGAGGCCGGACTGGAAAACATCGTTGATGAAGGTATCAGAGATAAAGGCTTTTTTGCCCTTCATCACCACGGGCACCTGTAACTTCAGGGTTTTGCCGTTGACGATCGCCGTTTTCGCACCTGGCTTGACCTTCACAAATGCACCGTCTTTGGCGATGGTAAACATCTGAGCGTAATCATCCCATTGCACATCTGCGCCAAAGTCCTGAAGCGTTTTGTCCATCGGAACCATGTGCGCTTCACTGCCGTGGGCGAAAACAGGGGTTTGCCAGGCGCAAATCAGAGCAACTGCCATGGCCAGTGCCGTTTTACGGGCAGAAAAAGAAGAGTTGCTTCCCATCGTTGACCTCATTTTGTTTTGTTGTGTTTTTTGTGTTGTGCCAGCGTTATCCTGGCAGGGCTGTGTGAAAAGCGTTTGCCTGCATCTGCCAGGTTATTTGTCAGTCTTGCCAGGTTAAAAAAAGACCGGGGGTAAATCACATCCCCGGTCAAAGCGCGTAGCGTCTTACTCTGCAAAATCGCCTTGCTGGCGCGCGACCAGCGTCAAAATGGAATACAGGGCAACGGCTTGCTGATGCTGGTTGAAGATCTCAACCGCCCATTCCACCACGCCTGTCGGTTTTTCATCGGCGGCACGTTGTTTTTTCAGCGTTTTGCGTTTGCAGGTCAGGCGAACCTGAATGGTGTCGCCTGGCTTGACCGGCTCGATAAAGCGCAGGTTTTCCATGCCGTAGTTGGCAATCACCGGCCCCACGCCCGCATCCACAAACAGACCCGCAGCGGCGGAAATCAGGAAATAACCGTGGACCACGCGTTCGCCGAAGATAGATTCCGCTGCGCCAATCTTGTCCATGTGAGCGTAGAAATGATCGCCGCTCAGGCAGGCAAAGTTGACGATATCGGCTTCCGTCAAGGTACGGCGCGGTGTCAGCAGGCTATCACCCGGCTGTAACTCCTCGAAGTATTTGCGAAACGGATGAACCCGGTCTTCCTGCACCTGTGCGCCGCGAACCCACTGTTTGCCGATCGCCGCCAGCATCGACGGGCTGCCCTGAATGGCCGTGCGTTGCAGGTAATGTTTTACTGCCCGCAAACCACCCAGCTCTTCACCGCCACCCGCGCGTCCCGGGCCACCGTGAACCAGTTGCGGCAGCGGAGAACCGTGCCCGGTAGATTCTTTGGCGGACTCTTCGTTGAGGATCTGAATGCGTCCGTGAGCGCGCGCGGCACCGGCAATAAACTGGCGGGCAATCGCTAAATCTGCTGTCACCAGCGTCCCGGCGAGGCTGCCGCCGCCCGCACGGGCAAGCTGCATGGCGTGGTCGGCGGTGCGGTATGGCATCAGCGTGGCAACCGGGCCGAAGGCCTCAGTGGAATGGACTGCCGGGCTTTCATCAGGCTGAGGGCAGAAGAGCAGGGTTGGCGGGAAGAACGCGCCAGCCGCCTGCATATCCGCTTTGCCCCCCAGGCGAACCTGGCAGCCTGCGGCAATCAGCAGATCCACTTTTTCCTGCACATCTGCGCGCTGTTCGTGGTTGACCAGTGCGCCCATTTTTACCCTTTCCTGCGTCGGGTCGCCCACCACCACTTTTTCCAGGCGGGCAATCAGCGCCTGGCTCACGGTATCCACCTGGCTTTGCGGCACAATGATGCGGCGAATGGCGGTACATTTCTGCCCGGCTTTGGCGGTCATTTCCCGCACCACTTCGCGGATAAACAGGGCAAATTCTGGTTGTTCCGGGGTGACATCGTCGCCCAGCACGCAGCAGTTCAGCGAGTCGGCTTCCATGGTGAACGGAATTGAGTTGGCGACAATGTTCGGGTGTACGCGCAGGCTCTGCCCGGTGCTGGCGGAGCCGGTAAAGGTCACCACGTCCTGGCTGTCGAGCTGGCTCAGCAGATCCCCGGCACCGCCACAAATCAGGCTGATTGCCCCATCCGGCACCAGGCCACTGTCGACGATGGATTTCACCATTGCCTGCGTCACCTGCGCGGTAGCGGTGGCGGGTTTGATAATGGCAGGCATCCCGGCAAGCCAGGTCGGCGCCAGTTTTTCCAGCATTCCCCAGCAGGGGAAGTTAAAGGCGTTGATGTGTACCGCCACACCGGATTTGGACGTTAAGACATGGCGTGCGGCAAACCCGCCTTCTTTTGATAACGGGATCAGTTCGTCTTCCGGCCACAGCGTATCGTCCGGTAGTTCGCGGCTTCCAAGGCTTGCGTAGGTGAAGAGGGTGCCGATACCGCCTTCGATATCGACCCAGCTATCGGCTTTGGTTGCCCCGGTTTGTGCCGACAGCGCATAGAACACTGTTTTCTGGCTCAGCAGGTGTTTTGCCACCGCTTTCAGCATGGCAGCGCGTTCAATAAAGGTCATGGAGCGAAGTGATTCACCGCCATGCTCAATGGCATAACGGCGAGCCGCCGCCATATCCAGACCCTCGCTGGTCACTTCCCACAGTGCTTCGCCGCTAATGGCATGATGAATATGGCGCTCACGGCCCCGGCCAGACTGCCAGGCGCCGGACAAGAAGCTGGCTAACTGCTGCATTTCTTATCTCCAAGTGTTACGTGATTTCACTATAAATACTTTGATCGCGAATCATAAAAATCAAGCGATGTTTTAATGAATTGTTAACATTGTGATCTCACCTGACGAAACACCCTTCCATTCTTCTGTGTGCTTCCCCCAGGTTTGAAAAGCCTTGCGAGCGATGTCACAAATTACACAAACGTTTCTTGGGGTTGTATTTAACCTTTGTGTAACTTTTAAGAAATGAAGTGATTCACCATTTCACTTAACGTAATCAGTTAACGAATCATAAAGGTGATGATGTGATGCAAGAACAACGCTTTGAGCAGCGCATAGCGCAGGAGACGGCCATCGAGCCACAGGACTGGATGCCTGATGCCTACCGCAAGACGCTGATCCGCCAGATTGGACAACATGCGCACTCTGAAATTGTCGGGATGCTTCCTGAAGGGAACTGGATCACCCGCGCCCCGACGCTGAGACGCAAAGCGATTCTGCTGGCGAAAGTGCAGGATGAAGCCGGACACGGTTTGTATCTCTACAGCGCGGCTGAAACGCTGGGCTGCGCGCGGGAAGACATCTACCAGAAGATGCTCGACGGTCAGATGAAATACTCCTCCATCTTTAACTACCCGACACTGAGCTGGGCCGATATTGGCGTGATCGGCTGGCTGGTGGACGGTGCCGCCATCGTCAACCAGGTGGCCCTGTGCCGTACCTCTTATGGCCCTTATGCCCGTGCGATGGTGAAAATCTGTAAAGAAGAGAGTTTCCATCAGCGTCAGGGCTTTGAAGCCTGCATGGCGCTGGCGCAGGGCAGTGGATCCCAGCGTCAGATGTTGCAGGACGCCATCAACCGTTTCTGGTGGCCGGCATTAATGATGTTCGGGCCAAACGATGACAACTCGCCAAACAGCGCCCGCAGCCTGGCCTGGAAAATCAAACGCTTTGGCAACGACGAGCTGCGCCAGCGTTTTGTTGATAACACCGTACCGCAGGTGGAAATGCTGGGCATGACCGTACCGGATGCCGACCTGCGTTTTGACGAAGAGAGCGGCCATTACCGCTTCGGTGAAATTGACTGGCACGAATTTGAAGACGTGATTAACGGGCGCGGCGTGTGTAACCACGAACGCCTGGCCGCAAAGCGAAAAGCCTGGGAAGACGGGGCGTGGGTGCGCGAAGCCGCACTGGTGCACGCAGAAAAACAGCGCGCCCGTCAGGTCGCATAAGAGGAAACAACAATGAGCAATGTTTACTGGCCGTTATACGAAGTTTTTGTGCGATCCAAACAAGGGTTGTCCCACCGTCATGTGGGTAGCCTCCACGCTGCCGACGATCGCATGGCGCTGGAAAATGCACGCGATGCTTACACCCGTCGCAGCGAAGGCTGTTCCATCTGGGTGGTGAAGGCGAGTGAGATCGTAGCTTCACAGCCGGAAGAGAGCGGTGAGTTCTTCGACCCGGCGGAAAGCAAGGTCTACCGCCACCCGACGTTTTATACCATCCCTGATGGCATCGAGCACATGTGAGGTCAGGGATGAAAACAACAACTGCATATGCCCTGCGTCTGGGCGACAACGGTCTGGTGCTTTCACAGCGTCTTGGCGCCTGGTGCGGCCATGCGCCGGAGCTGGAAATTGACCTGGCGCTGGCCAACATCGGCCTTGATGTGCTTGGGCAGGCGCGCAATTTCCTGACCTACGCGGCAGAGCTGGAAGGCCTGGGCGATGAAGACACGCTGGCCTATGGCCGCGATGAGCGCCAGTTCCAGAATCTACTGCTGGTGGAACAACCAAACGGCAACTTCGCCGATACCATTGCCCGCCAGTACTTTATGGATGCCTGGCACGTGGAGCTGTTCAGCCGGTTAACCCAGAGCCGCGATCGCCAACTGGCCGCTATTGCCGCGAAAGCAATTAAAGAAGCGCGTTATCACCTGCGCTTTAGCCGTGGCTGGCTGGTCCGCCTGGGGGCAGGCACGGAACTGTCCGCGCAGCGGATGCAGCAGGCGGTGGATAACCTGTGGCGCTTTACGGCAGAGCTGTTTGAAGCCGATGACGTTGAGCTGGCGCTGATTGAAGAGGGTATCGCCGTTGATCCGCGCGAACTGCGTCAGGGCTGGGAAAGCGAAGTCTTTGCCGGATTGCAGGAAGCCGAGCTGCACGTGCCAGAAGAAGTTGCGTATCGCACCGGCGGCAAGAAAGGGCTGCACACCGAACACCTGGGGCCGATGCTGGCAGAGATGCAATATCTCCAGCGCGTCAACCCAGGCCAGCAGTGGTAAGGAGAGCGGTTATGCAACGTTTCGTCGAGATTGCCCCTGCGGAAATCCCGCAAATCTGGTCGCTGTTGAGCCAGATCCCGGACCCGGAAGTGCCGGTTCTGACCATCACCGACTTAGGGATGGTTCGCAGCGTTACCGCGCAGGGCGAAGGCTGGGTGATTGGTTTTACGCCAACCTATTCGGGCTGCCCGGCAACGGAACACCTGCTGGGTGCCATTCGCGAAACGATGACGGCGCACGGTTTTACCCCTGTGCATATCGTGTTGCAGCTTGAGCCAGCCTGGACCACCGACTGGATGACCGCCGATGCCCGCGAGCGTCTGCGTGAATATGGCATCAGCCCGCCAGTCGGCCACAGCTGCCACGCCCATGCACCGGCTGAAGTCAGCTGCCCGCGCTGTGCCAGCACCGACACCTCGCTTATCAGTGAATTTGGTTCGACGGCCTGCAAGGCGCTTTATCGCTGCAATAGCTGCCGTGAACCTTTCGACTATTTCAAATGTATTTGAGGTTGCCATGACAACGTTTCACTCCTTAACTGTGGCAAAAGTAGAACCCGAAACCCGCGATGCGGTGACCATTACCTTTGCGGTACCACAGGCGTTGCAGGAGGCTTACCGCTTTCGTCCGGGGCAGCACCTGACCCTTAAAGCCACGCTGGGCGGTGATGAACTGCGCCGCTGCTACTCTATCTGTCGCAGCGTGACGCCTGGCGAAATCAGCGTGGCCGTGAAAGCCATCGAAGGGGGGCGCTTTTCGCGCTACGCCAGGGATGAGATCAAACAGGGCATGGCCCTGGAGGTCATGGTTCCGCAAGGGCACTTTGGCTACCAGCCGCAGGCCGAACGTGAAGGTCACTATCTGGCCATTGCCGCGGGCTCCGGGATCACCCCGATGCTGGCGATCCTGTCCGCCACGCTGACCACCGAGCCGAACAGCCATTTCACCCTGATTTACGGTAACCGCAGCAGCCAGAGCATGATGTTCCGTCAGGCGCTGGCTGACCTGAAAGACAAATACACGCAGCGCCTGCAACTGGTGTGCATCTTCAGCCAGGAAACCCTCGACAGCGATTTGCTGCACGGGCGTATTGATGGCGAAAAACTTCAGGCGCTGGCAAAGACCCTGATCAATTTCCGTCAGTATGACGAAGCCTTTATCTGCGGTCCGTCAGCAATGATGGACGATGCCGAAGCGACGTTAAAAGCGCTGGGGATGCCGGAAAAAGCCATCCATCTTGAGCGCTTTAATACCCCTGGCTCTGGCGTGAAACGTACCCTCAGCGTGCAGGCGCGGGGGCAAAAAGTGACCGTGCGTCAGGATGGCCGTGACCGCGAAATCACCCTGACCGCTGACGACGAAAGCATTCTTGATGCGGCCCTGCGTCAGGGCGCTGACCTGCCGTATGCCTGCAAGGGCGGCGTGTGCGCCACCTGTAAATGCAAAGTGGTGCGCGGCAAAGTGGATATGGCAACTAACTACAGCCTGGAGCCGGACGAACTGGCTGCCGGATACGTGCTGAGCTGCCAGGCGCTGCCGCTAACCGCTGACGTCATTGTCGACTTTGATGCGAAGGGGATGGCATGAGCGAACTGATTGTCACCCGTCATGGCCGCGTGTTGCAGCTCACGCTGAACCGCCCGGCCGCGCGCAATGCCCTGAACAATGCGCTGTTGACCCAGCTTGCCACTGAACTGGAAGCCGCGGCGGTGGATGGTGATATCTCGGCCTGTGTGATTTACGGCAACGAACGCTGCTTTGCCGCAGGGGCTGATCTCAACGAAATGGCGGAAAAAGATCTGCCTGCCACGCTGAATGACATTCGCCCCCAGCTGTGGGCGCGGATTAACGCCTTTCCTAAACCACTGATTGCCGCCGTTAACGGCTTTGCGCTGGGTGCGGGCTGCGAGCTTGCGCTGCTGTGCGATGTGGTGATCGCCGGTGACAACGCGCGTTTTGGGCTGCCGGAAATCACCCTCGGCATTATGCCGGGTGCTGGTGGTACGCAGCGGCTTATTCGCAGCGTGGGGAAATCGCTGGCCAGCAAAATGGTGCTGACCGGTGAAAGCATTACCGCGCAGCAGGCGAAACACGCCGGGCTGGTGAGCGATATCTTCCCTGCGCCGCTGACGCTGGAATATGCCCTGAAGCAGGCGGCGCTGATGGCGCGCCACTCGCCGCTGGCGTTACAGGCTGCGAAACAGGCACTGCGTCAGTCTCAGGAAGTGCCGCTCCAGGCCGGGCTGGCGCAAGAGCGACAGCTGTTTACGTTACTTTCAGCCACTGACGATCGCCGTGAAGGTATCGAGGCTTTCTTACAAAAACGCACCCCCGACTTTAAAGGACGCTAATTGTGGAATTTATTCTGAGTCAAGTAGAGCAAGGCGTAATGACCATTACGCTCAATCGCCCGGAGCGTTTAAACAGCTTTAACGATGTCATGCATCAGCAACTTTCCGAATGCCTGAAACAGGCCGAGCGTGATGACACCATCCGCTGTTTGCTGATAACCGGAGCGGGGCGCGGTTTTTGCGCCGGGCAGGATCTTAACGACCGCAACGTCGACCCGAACGGCCCGGCGCCGGATCTGGGAATGTCCGTGGAAACCTTCTACAACCCGCTGGTGCGCCGCCTGGCGAAACTGCCAAAACCGGTCATTGCCGCGGTAAACGGCGTGGCGGCGGGCGCGGGTGCAACCCTGGCGCTGGGCTGCGATATGGTGATTGCCGCGCGTTCAGCAAATTTCGTCATGGCCTTTAGTAAGCTTGGTTTAGTGCCGGACTGCGGCGGTACCTGGCTGCTGCCACGCGTGGCAGGACGCGCCCGTGCCATGGGCCTGGCGCTGCTCGGAGACAAACTGAGTGCCGAGCAGGCGCAGGCGTGGGGGATGATCTGGCAGGTGGTGGATGACGAGCAACTTTCCAGTACCGCCCAGCAGATGGCACTGCACTTTGCCTCCCAGCCGACCTTTGGCCTGGGGCTTATCAAGCAGGCCATTAACGCCGCCGAAACCAATACGCTGGATGCGCAGCTCGACCTGGAGCGTGATTACCAGCGTCTGGCCGGGCGCAGCGACGACTATCGCGAAGGCGTGAGCGCTTTCCTGGCAAAACGTACGCCGAACTTCACGGGGAAATAAAATGGTGATGAATATTCGCACTGTTGCCGTGATTGGCAGCGGCACGATGGGCGCCGGGATCGCTGAAGTGGCAGCCAGCCACGGCCATCAGGTCCTGATTTACGACATCGCCGCTGCCGCCATTTCGCGTGCCATTGACGGTATCCGTCAGCGCCTGGCATCCCGCGTGACGCGCGGAAAACTGTCTGCGGATGCCAGCGGCCAGATCCTCGCCCGGCTCATTCCGGTAACCGATATTAACGCGCTTGCTGCGGCGGATCTGGTGATTGAAGCCGCATCCGAACGCCTGGAAGTGAAAAAGGCGCTGTTTGCTCAACTGGCCGAGATTTGCCAGCCGCAGACGCTGTTGACCAGTAATACCTCGTCCATTTCCGTCACCGCGATTGCGGCAGATATTCGTCATCCTGAGCGCGTAGCCGGGCTGCACTTTTTCAACCCGGCCCCGGTGATGAAGCTGGTCGAAGTGGTCAGCGGGCTGGCGACATCTCCGGAAGTGGCGGACGAACTGTGCGAGCTGGCAACAAACTGGGGAAAACAGCCTGTGCGCTGCCAGTCCACGCCGGGCTTTATCGTTAACCGGGTGGCGCGTCCTTTCTATTCTGAAGCCTGGCGTGCGCTGGAAGAACAGGTGGCTGCGCCCGAAGTCATCGATGCCGCGTTACGCGAAGGCGGCGGGTTCCCAATGGGGCCGCTGGAGCTGACCGACATGATTGGTCAGGACGTCAATTTTGCCGTGACCTGTTCGGTATTCAACGCCTTCTGGCAGGAGCGTCGTTTCCTGCCATCACTGGTCCAGCAAGAGCTGGTGCTGGCCGGGCGTCTGGGTAAAAAGAGCGGAAAGGGCGTGTACGACTGGAATGGGAATAAACCTGACGTGAAGTGGCTCGATGCTGTCAGCGACAGTTTTAGCCCGATGAACACGCAGCGAAGAAGTGACGGTGTCACTGAAATTGATGAGCTGCTGCTGATTGAAACCCAGGGGGAGACCGCCCAGGCGCTGGCGCTGCGTTTAAACAGCCCGGTGGTGGTGGTCGATCGGATGGAAGGCGATGTGGCGGTGATCGCCGCTGCCGCCAGTAACCCGCATTCGGCCACGCAAAAAGCCATTTTCTGGCTGCAACAGCAGGGAAAACGGGTGGTGCAGATTGCAGATTACCCTGGCCTGCTCATCTGGCGCACGGTGGCGATGATTGCTAACGAAGCGCTGGACGCCCTGCAAAAAGGGGTCGCCAGCGAGAAAGACATTGATACCGCGATGCGCCTTGGCGTGAATTACCCCTGCGGACCGATTGCCTGGGGCGAACGTCTGGGCTGGCAACGCCTGTTAGTGCTGCTGGAAAACCTGCAACGCCACTACGGCGAGGAACGTTATCGCCCCTGTTCACTGCTGCGCCAGCGTGCGCTTCTGGAGAGTAGCTATGAGTCATAACGCCTGGCATAACGCCCGTACGATGTATGAACAGGATGCCTGCGCCCAGGCGCTGGGGATCGACATTATCGAAATGGACGAAGGGTACGCGGTGGTGACGATGACCATCACCCCGCAGATGCTCAACGGCCACAAAACCTGCCACGGCGGCCAGCTGTTCTCGCTGGCAGATACTGCATTCGCTTATGCCTGCAACAGCCAGGGGCTGGCGGCAGTGGCGTCTGGCTGCTCCATCGACTTTCTGCGTCCGGGATTTGCCGGGGACAAGCTGACCGCCATCGCGCGGGTTAAGCATCAGGGCAAACTGACCGGCGTGTACGACATTGAAATCCAAAACCAACAACAAAAAACGGTCGCTCTCTTTCGCGGTAAATCTCACCGCATTGGCGGCAGTGTGACAGGAGAAGCCTGATGCGTGATGCATTTATTTGTGATGGTGTTCGTACCCCGGTGGGGCGTTATGGCGGTGTGTTGTCGGGCGTCCGTGCCGATGATTTAGGTGCAGTGCCGCTGCGTGCATTGCTGACACGCTACCCACAGCTGGACGCAGAACGCATAGACGATGTGATCTTCGGTTGCGCGAATCAGGCCGGGGAAGACAACCGCAACGTGGCACGTATGTCGGCGCTGCTTGCCGGGTTGCCGCAAACGGTGTCTGGCACCACGATTAACCGCCTGTGTGGCTCCGGGCTGGATGCCATTGGCTTTGCGGCACGCGCCATTAAAGCAGGCGACGGCGATCTGCTGATTGCCGGTGGTGTGGAGTCAATGTCCCGCGCCCCGTTTGTGATGGGCAAAGCGACATCGGCATTTCAGCGTCAGGCGGAGATGTTCGATACCACGATCGGCTGGCGATTTGTGAATCCGCTCATGCATCAGCAATTCGGAACTGACAGTATGCCGGAAACGGCAGAGAATGTAGCTGAATTGTTAAATATTAGCCGTGCCGACCAGGATGCCTTCGCGCTGCGTAGCCAGCAGCGTACTGCGCTGGCTCAGCAGAACGGCATTCTGGCTCAGGAAATTGTGCCGGTGCTGGTGGCGGGCAAAAAAGTGGCCGTAACGGAAATCAGCGTTGATGAACATCCTCGCGAGACGACCCTGGAACAGCTGGCTGCGCTGAAAACGCCGTTTCGTAAAAACGGTGTGATCACGGCGGGGAACGCCTCTGGCGTGAACGACGGTGCGGCAGCGTTGATTATCGCCAGCGAGCACATGGCGCTGGCACAAGGTTTAGTGCCACGCACGCGCATTGTGGCAATGGCAACGGCAGGCGTTGAACCGCGCTTGATGGGGTTGGGACCGGTTCCGGCGACCCGTAAAGTGCTGGAGCGTGCGGGGCTAAGCATTAACGATATGGATGTCATTGAGCTTAACGAAGCTTTTGCTTCGCAGGCGCTGGGTGTGTTGCGTCAACTGGGCTTACCGGATGATGCCGCGCATGTTAACCCGAACGGGGGGGCGATTGCGTTAGGCCACCCGCTCGGTATGAGCGGTGCCAGACTGGCGCTGGCGGCGAGCAACGAATTGCACCGACGCAACGGGCGCTATGCGCTTTGTACGATGTGCATCGGTGTGGGTCAGGGCATTGCCATGATCCTTGAGCGTGTTTGAGCGAAAAACAATGTGAGTACCCTACAATGACAAATACAACAAAGCTTGATCCGATCGAAACCGCGTCCTTTGATGAGTTACAGGCGTTGCAGACTGAGCGCATGAAATGGACGCTGAACCATGCTTATAACAACGTACCAATGTACAAACGCAAGTTTGATGCGGCGGGCGTTCACCCTGATGATTTCAAAGAGCTGGCCGATATCCGCAAATTCCCGTGCACCACTAAACAGGATCTGCGTGATAACTACCCGTTCGATACCTTTGCCGTGCCGATGGAGCAGGTGGTGCGTATCCACGCCTCTTCCGGCACGACCGGCAAACCGACCGTGGTGGGTTACACCCAGAATGACATTGATACCTGGGCCAACATCGTCGCCCGCTCTCTGCGTGCCGCAGGCGGCAGCGCGAAAGATAAAATCCACGTGGCCTACGGTTACGGGCTGTTTACCGGCGGGCTGGGCGCGCACTATGGCGCAGAACGTTTAGGGGCCACGGTGATCCCGATGTCCGGCGGTCAGACCGAGAAACAGGCGCAGCTTATCCGTGATTTCCAGCCGGACATGATCATGGTGACGCCATCTTACTGCCTCAACCTGATTGAAGAGCTTGAGCGCCAGATGGGTGGCGATGCCAGCCAGTGTTCCCTGCGCGTGGGCGTGTTTGGCGCAGAGCCGTGGACGCAGGCCATGCGTCGTGAAATCGAAAAACGTCTGGGCATTACCGCGCTGGACATTTACGGTCTGTCAGAAGTGATGGGCCCGGGCGTGGCGATGGAATGCATTGAAACCGCTGATGGCCCGACAATCTGGGAAGACCATTTCTATCCTGAAATTGTAAACCCGAACGATGGCACGCCACTGGAAGATGGCGAACTGGGCGAACTGCTGTTCACCACGCTGACTAAAGAGGCATTGCCGGTGATTCGCTATCGCACCCGCGACCTGACCCGCCTGCTGCCCGGTACGGCACGCACCATGCGTCGTATGGACCGGATTAGCGGACGCAGCGACGACATGCTCATTATCCGCGGCGTAAACGTCTTCCCGTCACAGCTCGAAGAGGAGATCGTCAAGTTTGAGCACCTGTCTCCGCACTACCAGCTGGAGGTGAATCGTCGTGGTCATCTTGATTCGCTTTCTGTGAAGGTCGAGCTGAAAGAGAGTAGCCTGACGTTAACCCACGAGCAGCGCTGCCAGGTGTGCCATAACCTGCGCCACCGCATTAAGTCGATGGTGGGGATCTCAACCGACGTCACTATCGTCAACTGCGGCAGTATCCCACGCTCCGAAGGTAAAGCGTGTCGCGTGTTCGACCTGCGTAAAGTGGCCGCTAACGGCTAACCGTCACCCCTCTTTCCTGGGGAGAGAGGGGTGTTTTAAAACTGTGCTATGATTCATCCAGGAAAAAAATCACAACAGAATGAATCACATGAATAAACTCGACGCCTTTATCCAGCACGCTGTCAGCTCGGTTCCCATCAGCGGTACTTCGCTTATTTCTTCCCTCTATGGTGATGCGCTTTCCCATCGCGGCGGCGAGATTTGGCTTGGGAGCCTTGCCGCACTACTCGAAGGTATGGGCTTTGGCGAACGTTTTGTGCGTACCGCGCTGTTTCGCCTCAACAAAGAGGGCTGGCTGGATGTGTCCCGCATCGGACGTCGCAGTTTTTACCGCCTGAGCGATAAAGGGCTACGTCTGACCCGTCGCGCGGAAAATAAAATTTACCGCGCAGAGCTGCCCGCCTGGGACGGAAAATGGCTGTTGTTACTGTCTGAAGGGCTGGATAAAACCACTCTCGCTGACGTGAAAAAACAGCTGATCTGGCAGGGGTTTGGCACGCTGGCCCCGAGCCTGATGGCGTCGCCTTCACAGCATCTGGCAGATGTGCAGTCGTTGCTGCATGACGCGGGTGTGGCGGAAAACGTTATCTTTTTTGAAGCGCATTCACCGCTGGCGCTCTCCCGCGCAGCTCTACGCTCGCGCGTGGAGGAGTGCTGGCAACTGACTGAACAGAATACGATGTATGAGGCGTTTATCGACTCATTCCGTCCGTTACTGCCGCTGCTTAAAGAGGCAGCGCCGGAAGAGCTGACGCCGGAACGTTGCTTCCAGATCCAGCTGCTACTGATTCACTTTTATCGTCGTGTTGTGCTTAAAGATCCGCTGCTGCCGGAGGAGTTGCTCCCGGCGCACTGGGCAGGACAAAGCGCAAGACAGTTGTGCATTAATATCTACCAGCGCGTAGCACCGGGGGCGCTGGCGTTTGTCAGCGAGAAAGGTGAAACCTCGGTAGGCGAATTGCCTGTGCCTGGCACGCTCTATTACCAGCGCTTTGGTGGCCTGACTATCGCATAAGGAGTGGGAATGCCTGTTTATCAAATTGACGGCCTGACGCCGGTTGTGCCTGAAGAGAGTTATGTTCACCCGACCGCCGTGCTGATTGGCGATGTGATCCTGGGCAAAGGGGTGTACGTTGGCCCTAATGCCAGCCTGCGCGGGGACTTTGGTCGTATCGTGGTGAAAGATGGGGCGAATATCCAGGATAACTGCGTGATGCACGGCTTTCCAGAACAAGACACCGTGGTGGAAGAGGACGGACATATCGGCCACAGCGCGATTTTGCATGGCTGCGTCATCCGGCGTAACGCGCTGGTGGGCATGAATGCCGTGGTGATGGACGGGGCTGTGATCGGCGAAAACAGCATTGTTGGCGCTGCGGCATTCGTGAAATCGAAGGCAGAGATGCCGGCAAACCATTTGATTATTGGCAGCCCGGCTAAAGCGATACGCGAACTCAGCGCTCAGGAAATCGAGTGGAAAATGCAGGGGACACGGGAATACCAGGTTCTGGTTGAACGCTGTAAGTTGACCATGTACCAGGTCGAGCCGCTGCGTGAGGAAGAACCTGGCCGCAAACGGCTGGAATTTGATGAAAATTTACGGCCGAAGTCGGCAGGGTGAGGGCGTAAAGGCGGGAACGACAAACGGTATTTTGATTATCCTTTCCTGACAATTATCTCCTTGTGATAACGGAGGTAATTGCCGTTTTGCATGAACTGTCTGCTGAGCATAAATTTACCTTCGTTTCTGTTTCTGATCGTATGGTTTGCTTTGGAATCAATGAACAAGAGCTTTTAATTCATCAACTGCCCGAAGCATTCTATTTTCAAATTCTGGTGAGCATTGGTTACCATCAAAATCATTCGTAGTGGCAAATAATGTCGTTGTCGCAACACGCGTCCGTAAATAGGTAAATAATGGCCGCAACTGATACTCGGGCATTAATGCGTGACGATCGGAACCACCTGTTGCGGATAACATTACAGGCTTATTGACAAGGGCATCCAGAGGAATCAGATCGAATAAATGCTTGAATATCCCCGGATAACCGGCGTTCCATGTTGGAACACCAATGATCAGCGCATCTGCATTGATGATTTCATCAACCCGTTTCCGTGCGTTCTGGTCGAGATCTGTGAATGTTTTTGCTAATGGCAGACTCTCGCCAAAGTCTTTCAGGTTGATAAAAGAATGCTCATATCCCGTTTGGGAAACGAATGCTTCGGTTAAATGACCGACCAGGCCTTCAGTTCTTGAGGGGGTGCTCATAACGCCAGTTAATCCAATTATTTTGTTCATGATGGGTATTCCTGCCAAATGCAAGATTAATCCTCGTTTTTGACTGTGAACCATCCAGGGAAATAATCCATGCGCGACATTTTCCATTCGCCGTCTTCTTTTTTCAGCTCAATTTTATAATGCGCACCATACAATGATTCGCCGTCGGCAGTTTTATCTTGCTCCGGAATAATGCGGCCAAGCAGCAATGAAGCAGACTGGCGGTCTTCAGCGATGTCGATTTGCAATGGGACACCGTAATGCTGAATCCAGGGCCAGGGCATTCTGAAGGCTTTTAGCGTTGCTACCAGCATGCGACGCCCTTTTAGTTTTCCCATAGGGGGTAAGTCTGCGGTCGCATCGCCGGAAAACGCGCCAGTAAACAAGCTATAATCCGCCATATCCAGCGCCCATGCATACTGGAACCAGGCTTCGGCAATTGCGTCTTCGTCACTTAAAGGGGTAGGCGCTTGCTTATAGGCGTGCCACGGGGCGTCAATTTCACTGATCAGAGGGGAAACGCGGTCACCGGGTTGCCATTGGCGCTCGTAGGGGAAGTGCCAGTGATGCACAATATTCTTGTTACCTTTTAGCCAGTTCAAATGGACGCGTACGCGTTCGACAGACCCGCTAAAGGTATTAATCACAATCATTCCACCGTAATTCACGTCGTCGTTATTCTGCAAACGTGTATCCGTTGTATTCCCGTAAAAATAGGCAGCGATAGTGCTGGATTGGGTTTGTGACCGGACAACTTTATTGGTGGTATTGACTTGTACGGTCATTCCACCGGGAAAGTTATCTTCAAACAGCTGTCTGACGGCAAATTCTCCGGTAGCACTTCCCTGGTGATTACTTTCGTAAACGACATTATCGGCCATAAATGATGGCCAGTGGCGTTTGCCCGACCACGCGGTAATAATGTCATCAAGGATGGCATCAGATTCTTTTAACATCATGAATTTTCTCACTTCCTGAGTATGACTTCGCCAGCTGTTCTGTGGGAAGTCTGTTAGTCAAACGTGCTGCATAGCAGATGTACGAAAAATAAAGCTTCTCTGTTAACGTCTTGTTGTTAAGCTAATGCGAAGAGTAATCGAAAATTTGGGGAATGTGATTCCCATATCACGGGAAGCAGACGCTTCCATGCAGGGAGTGAACTGATGGAACTGAATCGTATTGGTGATATTGCTGCCTTTGTCGCGGCTGTCGACTCGGGGAGTTACACCCGCGCATCGTCAAGCGTTGGCCTTTCACGTTCGGCTATTGGCAAGAGTATTACGCGGCTGGAAGCGCAGCTGGGTGTGCGCCTTCTTAACAGAACAACACGACAGCTCAGCCTGACGGAAGAAGGGCGGATTATGTATGACCGGTGTAAACAGATTCTGGAAGATCTGGAAGAGGTCGATGCCACCATGGCGCTGCGGCGGGAAAAACCGACGGGTACGCTTCGCCTTACCGCACCACTGTCTCTTGGACAGCGGCATATACTGCCGGTTATCGACAGATTCTTAAAAAAATGGCCAGAATTACGAGCAGATATTGTGTTCAGCGATCGCTATGTTGATTTGATCGAAGAAGGGTTCGATATCGCCATTCGTATTGGCGAGCCGAAAGATGACTCCAGGATATTAACCCGTACTATTGCCACTCAGCACATGGTGACCTGCGCTTCACCCGAATACCTCTCTTTACGCGGTGTACCCGCCGTGCCCGAAGATCTCTCCAGGCATGACACTATCTTTTTCCGCAGCGCCGATAAACGCCGTGTCTGGCGGTATCAAACACCTGATGGGTACTACCTCTACGACGGACCGGGCCGAATGGACATCGACAGTTCAGAGGCGATGCTTTCTTCCGCTATTGCCGGGTTTGGCATTATTCAGTTGCCTGATTACCTGGCGTTCCAGTCACTGGAGCGCGGTGAGTTAACCGCTATTCTGACGGAATTCAAAGTTGACCCAGAACCCGTGAGAATCATTTATCCCAGTAAACGCCATCTATCGCCAAGAATACGCGGATTTGTCGATATGATTGCCGAAGACTGGACGGAAAATGGTGTGCCCTGGAAGAGGCCACAAAATTAATTCTCACGCTTTTATTTAATTGTTCTGGCATTATTATTTAGACAGTAATGTCTGACCTTAATCTGCGCCAGTGTTTCCCTGATGATGGGAAGCACTTTCCCGAATGTTTGCTCTAGTATGTGAAAAATTAATATTTACTTATTATTTTTAACATTCATTCTGGAGTTACAATGACCGCTTTATCTGTATTAGATCTTGTCATGATTGGTGAAGGCAAGGACCTGGCTACCGCGATTAATGAATCGCGTGAACTGGCGGTAACTGTCGAGCAGCACGGTTTTCGTCGCTACTGGATTGCCGAACATCACGACATGCCGGGTATTGGCTCGGCTGCTACCTCCCTCATCATCGCTCAGCTTGCCGCGGCAACAAACACTATCAGGGTTGGCTCCGGCGGCATCATGCTGCCAAATCATGCGCCTTTGGTGGTGGCAGAGCAGTTTGGTTCGCTTGATGCGCTTTATCCAGGTCGTATTGATCTCGGTGTCGGTCGTGCGCCGGGTAGTGGTGGTGCCACAGTACGCGCCTTGCGTGGTTTGACGCCTGAGCGAGACTTCAATCAGGATGTCGTGGAGGTCATGGATTATCTGGCTGATAATCATCGACGCCCCGTACGTGCCGTACCGGAACCGCACGATGTACCTGTGTGGATACTTGGCTCCAGCCTTCACGGGGCCGATCTGGCGGCAAAACTTGGGCTGCCGTATGCCTTTGCTTCGCATTTTGCACCACGCTTCTTAATGCAGGCGATTGCGCATTACCGTAACAATTTTAAGCCTTCAGCACAGTTGGCTGAACCCTACGTGATGGCGGGCGTGAATCTGTTCCTGGGGGACACGAATGAGGAAGCAGAGTACCTTGCCAGTTCACATCAGCGATGGATGCTGGATTTACACATGGGACGCCCTGGGTTGCTTCAGCCACCGGTAGAAAACTATATAGCCAGCCTGCCATCGCATGAGCGGCAGGTGTTAAATCAGGTTATGGCGTTTACCGCTGCGGGAGATAAGCAGAAAGTCGGCACGTGGTTACGTGAGGTTATCGCGAGCACGGGGTTTGACGAACTGATTATCGACAGCCGCATCTATGACCCGCTGGCCCGTCAGCGATCTCATATTTTGGCCGCTGAAGTGATGCGAGATATTGCTGAGGCCTCCTGAACCTGACAGCTATGCGGCGAATACTATGATGTGTTTGCCGCAATTTGCTCCTTATATTCCCCGGTTATGGGAAGCACTTTCCCGAATATTTACTCTAGTATGTGAAAACTTGATAAATCACGTTGTTGTTTTCACATTCATTCTGGAGTTGAAATGAAGGATTATCGCTTTTTAAAACCTTTCACGTTGCCTAATGGTGTCGTCATTAAAAATCGTGTTGTACTGCCACCGATGACTGAGCAAATGTCATTTGAAGATGGGACGGTGACTCTCGAAGAAATTAATTATATGCAGCAGCGCGCAGGTGGCGTTGGGTTATTTATTACACCTGTGGCCTATATTAATAAAGAAGGGAAAGGCTTTGAAGGGCAATTAGGTGCTGATGACGACAGCAAAATCCCAGGACTAGCGAAACTTGCACATGCGATTAAGGCGCGCGGGGCTAAAGCCATTTTGCAAATTTTCAGTGCAGGTCGTATGACTAACCCATGGATCACTCGCGGCCTTCAGCCGGTCAGCGCCAGTGCTGTTGCTGCCCCGCGTAATGGGGCAGCAATACCGCGAGAATTAAGTGCAGATGAAGTGGTCAACCTCATCAAAGATTTCGCCCAGGCTACACGTCGTGCCATTGAGGCCGGATTTGATGGCATCGAACTTCATGGCGCAAACACCTACCTGTTACAGCAGTTCGTCTCTCCACACTCAAACCGTCGTACCGATGAATGGGGTGGCAGCCTGGATAAAAGACTTAATCTGCCACTGGCGGTGATTGACGAAGTGATGAAAGTAAAAAATAAATACGCTTCTCCGTCATTTATTGTCGGGTACCGCTTGTCGCCGGAAGAGCTGGAAGAACCCGGCATTACGCTGGACGATACTCAATATTTCATTGGCGAGTTGCAGCATACTGAGCTTGATTATATCCACGTTTCTATGGGCTCGGTATGGCGTACGTCGATGCGTGATAAGGGTAACGTTGAACCTATTATTACCCAATTGAAAAAAGTTAGCCCGAAAAAGCCGATCATCGCCGTTGGCAATGTTCGCACGCCTCAACAAGCCGAGGAAGTGGTACAAGCTGATATCGATTTTGTCGCGCTTGGACACCAGCTCATTATTGAACCTAACTGGGTGGAAAAAGTTATCTCCGGCGATGAAGAGGCTATTCGTTACCAGCTCCACGCCGCCGACTTTGATGATTTAGGGATCAAACCGCCATTCCTGGAATTTATACGCGACATGCCAGGATTTGATATTCTGGGTCTTAATGACGACTCAAAACGGCAGATAGATAACGTCACCTATCTTTGATTATCTTCCCTCAAAGCCCGCTCCTGTAGCGGGCTTTTTATTGCCTATTACTTAACTGAATAAATTCGTCCCGTCACATGGGAAGCACATTCCCGAATATTTGTTTTACTTTATTGCAACAGACCTAATTAAATTAAACAGCAGGAATTCAAATGACTCAACTCACATTACCATCGCATCTGCAACAGCATTCTGCTTTCAAACGCGTGTTCCAGCCCGGCAAACTGACCTTCGGACTTATCGCACCCTTCAAGGGTTATCCGGAAGGTCCCATCCCGAATATGGACGATCACCGTGAATTAGCACAAATGGCGGATGAAGGCGGAATTTCTGCCTTGTGGTTGCGTGATGTCCCATTCTACGACCCCAACTTTGGTGACGCAGGTCAGGTGTATGACCCGATGGTTGATTTGGGCTACCTGGCCGCTGTGACCAAAAATATTGCGCTGGGTACTGCCGGAATAGTCTCCCCGCTGAGAAATCCGGTACTCACGGCAAAACAGGCGGCAAGTGTGGATCGCTTGTCAGGCGGCCGCTTGCTGCTGGGCATGTCGAGCGGTGACCGTCCTGTAGAGTACCCGGCGTTTGGTTATGAGTTTAACAATCGTGCCGACCGGTTCAGGGAAGCGTGGGATGTTATTCGTTTGCTCACGGAGAACAGTTTTCCAAAAGGCACGACGGAATATTACGGCAATTTCAACGGTGGGATTGATTTAGTGCCAAAACCCGCGGTTCCGCGCCTGCCAATGATCACGATTGGTCGTGCGCGTCAGGATATGTCCTGGATCGCGAATCACTCCGATGCCTGGATTTGGCACGGTGTTGATCCTAAACGCTCCGGCGCTATCGTGAAGGAAATTGCTGAGCTGGGCGATGGTCAAACCTGGCATCCCTTTGGTTATGCAAACTTCCTTGAGCTGAGTGAAAATCCAAATGAGCCTTTACGCCTGTTCAACAATATTTTCTTGCGCGCTGGGCGTAACACGCTGATGGAATTCTGGAAGCAGCAGGAAGGTGTGGGCGTATCGCATATCACGCTGAACCTCAAGCCAAGCCAGCGTCCGGCGAAAGAGGTACTACAGGAGTTGATTGAGGATGTTCTGCCGTCGTTCTGCGCAACTCCGGTTAATGACGCTACGGCATCTTAAGGTCATGGCAAGGGGCGGGCGGAATGTGGCTCGCTCCCTGTCGTTGCAAATCGAGGCGTTTATTAGTTAATTTCAATTGGGTCTGCTTCACTCTCACGCATTCTAAATACAATCAGCAATGCCATTGAGAAATCTAATGTCACTAATCTAATTATTATTGAAATCCACAACCTTAATTCGGTGTTTATAACGCATTATCGCAACCTGCTGCCAACAGAAGTTTTATACAATATTCGGCCTTTACGGAGGTCGCTCATGTCTGCTCAGTATTCTGATTTTACTCATTATCCTTCTTTTCGTTCAGAAATGGTGCGCGGGGCTACAGCTTGCGTGCCGGTCCTTGTCGGCGTGCTTCCTTTTGGCCTGCTGTTAGGGGCGCAGGCGGCACAAAAAGGATTTTCTGTCGTTAGCCTGTCGCTAATGACTGGCCTTAATTTCGGTGGTGGTTCAGAGTTTGCAGCCCTTGCTCTCTGGACCTCTCCGCCGCACGTGCTGACGATTGTGTTGGTTAGCCTGCTCGTTAACAGCAGGCATCTGGTCATGGGGGCATCCCTTGCTCCTTATCTCGCTCATCTTCCTGCACGTAAGGTCATGCCAGCCTTGTTTTTTATGTGCGATGAAAGCTGGGCTATGAGCATGGCGGACGCGGCACGCCGGCGAGCAGTGGGCCTTTCTCCGTATTTCAGTATGGGCTACTACGCCGGCATGGTCAGTGCTATGTGGCTGCTATGGATAAGTTCCACTGCGTCGGGCGTGATTATCGGCCCAGCGTTGGGTGACGTGACGCATTGGGGCTTTGATATGGCATTTCCTGCTGTATTTTTTGTGCTGCTAAAAGGAATGTGGAAAGGCCTGCGTGTTGCACTCCCGTGGCTGGTGAGTTTGGTCTGTGCCGCCGCAGCGTATCATTTTGTTCCGGGGGCGGCCTACGTGCCTGTAGGTGCGGTAAGCGGGATTCTGGCGATATTGCTGACGAGGAGAAAAGCATGAGCCTGCTGACTACCGTAACCATTCTGCTGATGGCATTGACCACTTATTTGACCCGAGTAGCAGGCTATCTGCTACTGCGAAACCGAACTCTGGGCCCACGCACCCGGGCCGTCATGGATGCAGCCCCCGGGTGCGTCCTTATCACCGTCATTGCGCCGCATTTTGTGACCACGCATCCGGCCGACTTACTGGCGCTCGCGATATCCCTGGTGGCAGCTATGCGTTTTTCGCTGTTGCCAGTGGTCATTATCAGTGTGGTAGCCACTGCTTTTTTACGTCACCTGCTATGAACCGGTGACTACATTCAAACCCAACACAGACATTAAAATGACAACATTTCGCATCAGAGACATATTCATCCTGGGATTCATGAACTTTGCCCTGTTCGTCGGGGCAGGGAACATCATCTTTCCGCCTTTTATCGGCCTGCAGGCCGGCACATCAGTCTGGCTTGCCGCAGCCGGTTTCCTTCTGACGGGGGTAGGGCTGCCAGTCATTACGTCGATTGCCATGGCAAAAGCGGGTGGGTCTATGGCTATTCTTACGAAGCCAGTGGGGCGTCTGTGCGGCATCCTGCTAACGGTTATCTGTTATCTCTGTATTGGTCCGCTGTTTGCCACGCCACGAACTGCCACTGTCTCTTACGAGCTTGCCTTGCTGCCATTTACAGGCAGTGAGCGCTGGTTGCCGCTCTGGAGCGTGATCTATTTTGGTCTCGTTTTATTGATCTCACTTAACCCTGGCAGATTGCTGGATACGGTAGGCAAGTTACTTTCCCCTGTTAAAATTGTCGCTCTTATTATTCTTGCTGTAACAGCGATGTTTCTGCCTGCCGGCCAACCCCAGGAGCCTTCAGGAGCCTATGCTTCTTCGGCTTTCTCACAAGGGCTGACGAATGGTTACCTGACCATGGATACCCTGGCCGCGCTGGCTTTCGGACTGGTCATTGTCGGTGCCATTCAGTCACGCGGGATCACGTCTGCCCGACTCATCACTCGATACGCTGTTATATCCGGTCTCATTGCTGGTACGGGCCTGGCCCTGGTATACCTGAGCCTGTTCCGGCTCGGCACCGGCAGTACCGGGCTGATTGAGAATGCCACTAATGGTGCTCAGGTTCTTAGCGCCTATGTGCATTTCAGCTATGGCACCGGAGGCAATATTTTCCTTGGGGTGCTGATTACCATTGCCTGTCTGGTCACAGCTATCGGCCTGAACTGTGCCTGCGCTGGCTACTTCAGCAGTATTACCCGTATCAGTTATCGAGCCTATGCCTGGTTTTTCGCCGCCTTTTCGACGCTGGTTTCCAATCTGGGTCTTACGCAGCTTATCAATATTTCAGTTCCGGCGCTGACGGCAGTTTATCCCGTATTTGTGGTGCTCATCCTGACGTATTTTTTGAGGGGAGTATTCAGGTCTGCACCCCGTGTGGTTGTGCCAGCTGCGTTTGTTGCCTTTCTCTTCGGCGTGGCTGATGCACTGGAAGCCGCCGGGATGACACAATGGCCATTTACGCTGACCCGGCAGCTACCACTACACAATCAAGGGCTTGCATGGCTGCTGCCCGTACTGGCTGTCATGTTCGTCGCCGCTGCGATTGACAGGCTGATAGGTGCGGCGCGCCCGGTTTTGAGCAGGGAAAGCTGAAGATGAGTCGAACAAGGAACATTCAAAGAACCGCTGTTCCCGGAGCGGTGCTTTATCCGTGTTTGGCCGCTGCTGCACTGGTACTGTTTACAGGAATGGAATACCTGATGTGGCGCACTTGCGTCAGCTATCCTGCCGTGCTCGCTCAGGTTCGCTATGTCGATGATGTCACTCTGCTTACGCCGCAGGCCTTGAGGGAGATCTGTGGTTTACCGCTAACGAAGCCTGAGCTCAAAAGAAAACAGAACGGCCTGTATCTGAGATGCGGCACGCCAGCCCTGGAAGGCGTTTACCGGATAGAGCGCTATAAAGATTAACAGACTAGACCGGGCCAATGAGCCCGGTGGTTCAGCTCAGCGGAATTTCAGTCGTTTGCTTGATGGTCTGCATCGGCAGTTCGGTCTTGACGCTTTTCACACCCTTAATACGCGTCAGATGCTGTGTCTGAAACTGACGATAGGCCGCCAGGTCAGTTGTCATAACACGTAGTAGAAAATCACAGTCTCCTACCATCAGGTGACACTCCATGACCTCCGGCAATAGACTGGCCTCCCGGGAAAAATGGTCAGTTGTGTCAGCATCCTGACTGTTCAGCCAGACCCGAACGAAAACCGTCAGTTTCATTCCCACAGCCTGCGGGTTGAGTACTGCCACGTAATGATCGATGATCCCTGCATCTTCCAGTGCTTTTACACGTCGAAGACATGGGGATGGAGACAGGCCGACTTTTTCAGCAAGAAGATTATTGGGGAGCCGGCCGTCTTTCTGTAATTCCGCAAGAATGGCCCGATCTATTTTATCCAACTTTATCACCTGCATTTAACCGCTGAGAAACGGTCTGCATTATAGCGCTTCTTCTTTGAAGAATGACGATTCTAAAGCGGACAATTTTGTCGTTTAACGGCGCTATTCAATAACAAGACAGTCGGACATCCCCATTTATTGCTCAGACCAGAACATGCGGTAGCCATTACCCGCCCTGAGAATACTGGCAAACCCTGTCTGGCCTAAGTGCATACCTGCAATGAGCATTTTTTTGCTGACAGCGTGTTCCATAATGTTCTTCCTTGTTTCCTCGGCCTGAGCGGGATCGGCGTCGAATAAAATAGAAACATCCGGGTGCGCGGACTGAATATGCGGATAATGGACGATGTCTCCCCATATTAATAAGCATTGGTCATCCGCATCGATTTGAAACCCTGTATGCCCAGGCGTATGCCCCGGTAACCCTACCGGGAGAATAGCGCCTGCTATTTTATCCCCGTTAAAAAAACGCAGCTTCTGCGCATAAGCGTTTAACGTCTGGCGGGCCAGCCTGAAATTACGTTGCGCGCGTTCATTCGCCATGCTGAGTTTTTCATCATCCTGCCAGTGTTGCGCTTCAAGAGGATGAAGCATTATTTCAGCGTGTTTAAAAACCGGCTGTTTTTCAGGATCCTGCAGACCGCCAATATGGTCCGGATGGCAGTGCGTCAACAAAACAGTATCGACGTCGTCAGGGCTGACTCCAATGGCTGCAAGGTTTACGTTGAGTTGCCCCCCTGCATTGTGCAGAGGCCCTGCGCCGGCGTCGACCAAAATGACCCGACCCCGACCACGGATAAGGTAACAGTTGATATGGATATCGCCTGGCTCAGCGATTCCGGCACTCTTTTGAATTGCGTCCGCATCAGCGTTTTCAATACCTGACAGTAATTCCAGACTGGCTGACATCGTGCCGTCGCTCAGCGCCGTTATCTGAAAATCGCCAATCTGCCGGAATGGAAGGGGGTGGCTCATCATTACCTCGGGATTAGTTGTGGGTGAATAGGTGTTTCCAGGGCAGTGTCTTATTCAGCACGCTGCAACTGCGGAGTAAGAGGCTCGTAGAGGTACACCCCGGGTGTATCCGTAAATAACGCTCTAATTTCAACAGGTAAAACATAGGCAACGCGATATTCAGGAGATTTATCCAGCCCTGTAGCACGCATTTCCAGCCCCCGATATCCCATTTCTGTTTCCAAAAAGTCTATTTGCGTTGAACTCAATAACAGAATTTCATCAGACGATATGGCTGGAGCAAGGCTATCAGCTTCATACAGGTTACGATGCCAGTCCGTAATGCAGGCCTGCCAACGCGCGAAATTACCGCCTCCTTTTAAAGCGTAATCATCACTGTTGAGTGTTTCTGCATTTTTAACAGTATGAATGGCAAGGTAAACAGGGCAGCCGGATGTAACTGCACGAAAACGTTGCGATGTCGCGAACCCGGTAACGGATAGCAATGCGGGTAATTTTTGCTGGTTGTAAAAGGCATTCCATTCTGCCTCGCTTCCAGCATCGTTATACGAACATTCCACGGTGTACCACATCAGTTCATCTCCACATAAGTCGCAGGCGCAAGCAAATACAGTTGCTCAATGATTTTTCATCATGCTACAAGCTAGTTTTACACCGTAAAATCGATAATAAGTCATGAATTAGTGACATTAAGTCAATGCGTGCGAGCTACAGGCACAGAGACAGGAACAGGTTGAATGCGCAGAAAAATACCCAGTAGTGCGTCGCTTCAGGCGTTTGAGGCCGCCGCAAGGCACGGTAATTTTGCCCGCGCCGCTGAGGAGTTATCGTTAACGGAAGGGGCCATTAGCCGTCAGATTGCGCGACTTGAAGCATTGCTGAACTGTAAATTGTTCGATCGTGTGGGAAGCCGGGTAAAGCTTAACCCTGTCGGCACGCGCTATGCACATCACGTGCGTGAAACGCTCGACAGGCTCGAAAGAGATACGCAGTACGTAATGGGAATGCCTGAAGGCAGTAAGAGTCTGGATATCGCTGTGCTGCCGACTTTTTCCAGCCGCTGGCTTATTCCCCGTCTTAACGGTTTTACCTCTTTATTCCCGGATATCACGTTAAATCTCGCTGCCAGAACGGATCCTTTTATCTTGCCGGGAAGTGGTTTTGACGCGGTCATTCATTTTGAACATTCCGCATGGGCAGGAATGCGTACGCAATTTCTGTTTCAGGAAAATCTGGTGCCTGTTTGCCATCCGGCACTGTTGGCCCGTAATGACGTCAATCAACAGTTAAACAAACTGCCGCGCATCCACCGTCGACAGAATCCCGATGCATGGCATCACTATGCCCGGGAAAGTGGAATACTCCTCGATAATCCGGCTCAGGGGGTGCGGTACGATCTCCATGAAATGGCCATCGCTGCCGTGATGGCAGGACAGGGCGTAGCCTTGGTGCCGCGCATGTATGTCGAGAAGGAATTGAACTGCGGCCTGCTTGTTTCACCCTGGCCTGCTTCAGACAGGCTGAACAAACGATTCTGTTTAGTCAAACCGACGGAAACGGGAGTGAATCAGGCCGCACTGGAAAGCTTTGAAGGCTGGTTGCTTGACACGCTTACACGCACCTCGTAATGCCGAATGATGGCGTTACGACTGGGTCTTCAGAGCGGTTAACTTGTTTGCTTTCGTGCCGTGAGTGGACCTTTCAGAAGCCAGCTGTTTCCAATAGCTGATGTATAATTGAACCGGATTCTTATATTTTAAACAACCCGTCTCCGGTTCGAAAGAGTAAAAACTATTTTCCCGAGGTTAATTCTGTTGTAGCCAGCGTTGAACGCCCGATGATGCAGCGTCAATAGCGCCTGCCAGATAGCCCGAGAACTGCGGCGACCATTCACTGGCGATACCTGTTATCTCACCGGACCACTCTCCCCTGGCGGGAAGTTGCTCAGGCATTGCGTGCCCGACTTCCTGCAGGAGATCAAATTTCGTCGCAGTATACGGATCGGCCGCCCAGTCTTTTATATACTCAGCTTCGGGCTCTGCCGCATCCTGCCCAAATAAGCGTACGAGCTGCTCCCGGCAAAGGCTTTTGAGAACAGTTTCGCTGACAGTCCCTCTCGATTTTGCCGGTACGCCAATAAAACCAAAAATTGCCGTTTTACCCGAATCTGGCTCGGATACATCGTGGATCTCAACCATTGGCCCCACGCGGCTTCCTGCATTCCCGGAAAGTTGTCGTGCATGCAATAAGTCTGTTTTATATACAGCGACATATTTCGCATGGGGGGCCATCCATGTCGGGATTTTCCGCCAGTTTGACAGCACCTGTTCCGGCATCGCCGGTCTGAAATCTATTTTAGCTGCCAGGGCAGGAGGCAAAGCGAGGAAGACATGCTTACCGGGAAACACTGCTTTTTTACTGCCATTGGATCGGGTATGGACCTGCACTTCCTTGCCAGCCCGGGAAACAGCCACCACCTGATGTCCGGTTTTAATCTTCTCATCCGGGATCTGACTTTTAAGTGCCGCCCTCAGCACCTGCATTCCTCCCTTCAGCCTGAAAGACACCGGGGAGCTCTCCCATGCCGGGTATCGTTCGGGGGGCGAATTCAGCTGGCGTTCGTAGAGCATGTCTCCCGGACGGCCATGTGCTATTACCGGAAGATTAAGCCGCTCGATCAGTTGCGCGAAGTCCGGTTGAATATCAGGCCAGAACCACGCTGCCCCCATATCTACATGAATGCCATCGGATGTGCCCGCCAGTTCCAGACCTGACAGCACGCGTCCGCCCGTTCTGTCACGTGCCTCAAGGATCACATAATCAACACCCGCTTTTTCAAGCAGCGTGGCGGCATAAAGGCCGCTTATGCCTGCACCAATGATAACAGCGCTCTGCTTCATAATTTCGCTCCGGTCAGGGTTATCGAACTGAGATGTCCTGTTTTCAGATAAAAAAGTGCGCCAGTGGCGGTGGCCATAAGAGCAGGCATATCACCTGGTGGAAACCGCAGCCAGCTTCCTGCTTCATAGCAACCTTCCGGTGCCCCGAGTTGCCCTTTCAGAAGAAGGAGCTCTGCTCCGCCAACAAGCGGCCCACAGAAGATCCGCTCGCCCGGAGAAAGCTTCTGAAGCAGAACGATTTCTGAAGTACCGGAGAATAAGAGGCAGATTTGTCTTTGTGGCTGACCGTGCCAGTTAACTGCCTCCTGGGTATTTATCCTGACCGGCTGGCGTTCATCGGCAGACATCTGGCGCAGCTTGACGAAAATGGTTGTGCCGTCGCGGCTTGAGGGTTGGTGAGAAGAACCGTCCGGGCTGCGCAGGTACCAGCCGGCAGGGTAATCGACACCGTTTTCGGTAAAAGTTCCCTCGAGTACCAGAATCTCCTCTCCGCCGGGATGGCTGTGTACGGGAAATTTGGATCCGGGCGCATACCTGACAAGGCTGGTTGCACGGGCCTGCTCGTGACCAATCCGGTCAAGCATCACGCGCTCAACGCCGGGCTGTGGAGAAGGTACCCACTGATAATCATCCGGGGTAACGATCGAACACTGCGAAAAATCAGAATTCAGTAACATCATAGTCATTGATTAGACGGCCCACAGGGGGCCGTCTGCAGGCCTATTTGCTCGGCAGATTATCGTACACATCCAGAGCTCGCGCGGTATACGTCAGCGCTGCGCCGGTATTCAGGTTAATGGCAACGGCCAGCGCTTCGGCGATCTCTTCACGCGTGGCACCGAGCTTAACTGCAGCGTCCACGTGTACGGCCAGGCAACCGTCACAGCGGGTGGTTACGGCCACGGCCAGTGCAATCAGTTCATGGGTTTTGGGATCGAGGTGCTTGTTTTCTGACGCGCCTTTATCCATCTGCTGAAAGCCTTTCATAAACTCTGGCTGCAGTTTGGCAAATTTGCCGATGGTGGCGAGCAGGCCACTGCGATATTCATTCCAGTTTAAGAACATTCCAAACTCCGGTTATTTTTTGTCTCAGAAAAGTCATTACATGACGTCGAAAATACGTACGTCAGGCGCGCTGTTTAAATACGGTTTTAATCCTGCAACAACATCCTGCGTGAACAGCGGACTGCTAAGGTATGCCTGCGCCTGCGCCACAGTCGTAAAGCCGTGCAGCACCTGGACGTCCTCTTCACGGACAAGCAGCTCTTTAGAGGTGGCACCCTCGATGGTGGTCAGAAACGGGGTTTTGTACTTCTGATATACCCCCGCGGCTGCCGCACGGTTTTCATTACTGATATCCAGGGTGATTTGCAGATAAGCCATCGTTCTCTCCTTCGCTCAGGGTTGAGGTAACACGCCCGGTGAAAAACCCGGTCTGTATTACCTTTCGTTGAGGGCGATTATCAGCAAGCCAGACAGCTTCAACAAATCAGATAATCTTGCGAGGCAGAGAAGAAATTCTATGTCGTGGTTTGTCGGGGAATAAGTGTCACGCGCCCCGCGTGATTGTCGGGGCAGCGTAATACCTGAGGGGGCAGTTTATGAACGGTCCGAGACGACATCCTGAAGAAGCCAGTCGTGGAAAACTTTTACTTCATCACGCATGACTTTTTGCTGCGGGGTGACCAGATAATAGGACCACTTGAGCGGCCACCGATGGTCGGGATGCAGCTGGACCAGCTGCCCGGTTTCGATAAGCTTTTTCACCAGAGCATACCGGACAATAGCCACGCCTCTGCCGCTCAGGGCCGACAGGATCACGGCCGAGGTGGAGTTGATATGCAGCCCGCTTTCCAGCGCGTCGGGTGCACCGACTGCCATCAGTACATCATTCCATGACGGAAAATCCGCCCCGGGATGGGGAGTGTCATCGTGAATGAGTTTTTGCGTGGCGAGCCAGTCACGGCAGGCCATTTTCCTGGGCGGCACCATGTGCGGACTGCAGATCAGCACCGCTTCCTCATCCATCAACCAGGTTTTATTCACGCCTGGCCAGTCGCCCTGGCCGCAGCGAATACCGATATCCGCCTCGCCATGCGACACGTCCATTAGCTTTTCCGTGACGTTAAGCCGCAGATCGATATTTTCGTGCGTTTCCGAAAACCGGTTCAGGCGATCCATCAGCCAGTTCATCATCAGTACCTGCGATGCCGTCACCACCACCACCGAGCGTGACCGGCGACCACGAAGCTTGTTTAATCCGGTTTCCAGTTTGTCGAGCCCCTGCGTGATGTCCTGTAGCGCCTCCTGCGCTTCGTCAACCAGCGTCAGCCGCTCTTTTCCTGAGCGGGTGCGGTGAAGAAGCGGGTGTCCGACCCAGTCTTCCAGCGAACGTACTAGCTGGCCTACGGCGGCGGGCGTAACGCCCAGCTCATGTGCCGCGCCGGTAAAGCTGCCATGCCTGGCGGTGGCTTCAAAAGCATGCAGCCATTTAAGTCGGTTTAGCGATCGCATTGTGGTCATCCTGATTCATTATTTTCCTCAGTATACGCCAGCGAGAAAGATTTTCTTTCCTGGGTCGCAATTTCTTCTCAGTCGTCAATCAGGGGCCCGGGTGGCATTCTGATTTCACACGATGAGGAGCGCGGCTTTTCATCAATAACAGCCATATGAATTTAAAGAGGTTAGCGATGAACGCATCTTTTGCCGGTAAAAAACTGTTAGTGGTCGGCGGTACAAGCGGTATGGGCTTCGAAACAGCGAAGCTGGTTCTGAAAAACGGTGGCAGCGTTGTGCTGGTTGGCAATCGTCAGGACAAAGCCGAGCAGGCCCGCCAGGTGCTGGCCGCAAATGGTCAGGTTTCCATTATCGTTGCCGACCTGATGAAAGAAGAAGGTATGCAGCACGTGGCGGATACCATTAACGCGGAACACAAAGATATCAGCCTGCTGGTCAATGCGGCTGGCGTGTTTTTCCCGAAACCGTTCACCGAACATGAAGCGTCAGACTATGACATGTACATGAGCATTAACCGCGCGACGTTCTTTATTACCCGTGACGTGGTGCGCAATATGGTCGAAGCCGGCATTAAAGGCTCCATCGTTAATATCGGTTCCATGTGGGCACAGCAGGCCATCGGTGCCACTCCGTCTTCAGCTTACTCAATGGCAAAAGCGGGTCTGCACGCGCTGACCAAAAACCTGGCCATTGAGCTGGGTGAAAAAGGGATCCGCGTGAATGCGGTGTCTCCGGCCGTTGTTCACACGCCGATTTACGAAGGCTTCATTCCGAAAGACGACGTGAAGGACGTGATGAGCAGCTTTGACAGCTTCCACCCGATCGGTCGCGTGGGTACCACGGTCGATATCGCGGAAACCGTTGCTTTCCTGCTTTCTGACAAGACTGGCTGGGTCACTGGCGCTATCTGGGATATCGATGGCGGCGTGATGGCTGGCCGTAACGCCTGATGACCATGCCGCACGCGCTTACCCGCGTGCGGCACTGGAGTAATTATGCAAATCCAGACCGCGCATTATGATCTTGTCACCACCTGGCAGGGGGGCATGGCCAGCCGGACGCTCTGCCAGTCCTTTTCGGCAGACAACGCTCCGCCTGTCCTGCAAAGCCATGTTATCGATTCCGATGAACCGGTTTCGCTGGGTGGCGAAGGGCGGGCTCCCGATCCCCAGGAGCTGATGCTCGCTGCGTTTAATGCCTGCATGATGGCCGCCTTTATTCAGGAAGCCAGGGCTGAAGGTCTCGCCCTTACACATCTTGAGATACACACTGACGGGCACCTTCCGAAGGGTATAACAGCAAAAGGCGACAGACCTACTGAGGATGTTTCCGGAAGGCTTCAGTATGTCATCCACGTAAGCGGCGACGGCACTGTGCATCAGTTTGACGGGATCCATCAGCGGGTTATTAACTCTTCCCTGAACCGGTGGTTACTGGCCCAGAATATGCTGATCGAAGGTGACTTAATACTCCGCTGACGCGGCTGGATTGTTCTGCTCAACAGGAAAAATTGATATGACCACACCGAGAGTAACCCCCTGGCAGGATGGAGAGCCAGTTGACGCCGATCTTCTCAACGCGATAAAGGCCCGTCGGCCCGGTGGAAAACTGATAGGTATTGACCGGGTATTACTGAAGAGTGCCCCCCTGGCCACGGGCTGGAACGAACTGATGGTACGGGTACGTCAGAAATTTTCGCTCAGCCTTGAATACCGGGAACTGATCATGCTGCGCGTTGCCTGGCTGAATAAAGCAGAATTTGAATGGAACGTGCACTACCCTGCCTATCTGGATGCAGGCGGAACAGCTGAAAAAGCAGAAGCCCTGCGGTTATCCTCCGCGCCACACGTCTTTAATGACACCGAAACGTTGCTGATACATCTTACGGACCAATCCACCCGGAACGTCGTGGTTGAGGAGAACGTCATCGGGGCGCTGAAAAGCCTGTTAGGTGAAAAAGAGACCGTGGAAGCCGTTGCCACTGTCGCCGCCTATAACATGGTATCCCGTTTTCTCGTCGCCCTTGCAATCTGACAACTCCTAATTTTTCCGGTGCAATTTATGAATAAAAAATATCGCGCTATGCAGATCGTTGCTCCTGGGGTGCTGGAAATGACAGAGCGGCCGGTACCCGCTCCCGGCCCGGACGAGGTGCTCATCAGAATTGAAGCATGCGGCGTATGCGGTGCCGATCTCCGGGACGCGGAAAAAGCGCCGCATGCGGGCCAGCCCGGCCGTATACTGGGACATGAAATTGTCGGGTTTATTGCCCGGAAGGGGAACAGGGTACCTGAAATCTGGCAAACCGGTCAGCGGGTAGGCGTCGGGCGTCTGGGGGGGTACTGTCAGCACTGCAAACCCTGCCGCAGCGGGCTTTTTCATCTTTGTGAAAACCAGCTTACGCCAGGACTCAGCTGTGATGGCGGCTACGCAGAGTATGTCATCATGCGGCACACCGCGCTGATAGCCATCCCCTCCGCACTCTCTTCCGTGCATGCTGCCCCGATCCTTTGCGCCGGTACGGCAACCTTCAACGCGCTGCGTAATTCTGGCGCCAGGGCGGGCGACAGAGTGGCGGTTCTCGGAATGGGTGGCCTTGGCCATATGGCCGTTCAGTACGCACGTAAAATGGGGTTTGATGTTACGGTGGTGGCACGGGGTAGCGAAAAAGAACGATCGGCCATTGAACTGGGTGCGCATCGCTACATCGATACACTTGAGGAAAACGCATCAGAACGGCTGAAAAAGGACGGCGGTGTGGATTTTATTGTGGCAACGGCACCGGCTTCAGAAACGGTATCAGCCCTTCTGTCCGCCCTGGCCCCCCGGGGAAAAACGATCCTGCTGGGTACCGGACAAACGCCGCTGCAGGTCACGCCAGGTATGATGATCGGCGCTGAACGCACCCTGACAGGATCCTTCGTCAGCACACCTGCACAAACCGAGCTCGCGCTGCAGTTCAGCCACCTCTTTCAGACGTTGCCCGTTACAGAGCTGCTGTCATTTGAAAGGGCAAATGAGGCGCTCAGCAGACTGAAGCAGGGTCTGGCGCGATACCGGATAGTGCTCACCATGAATCAGGATAATTAATCACATGTCCGCAGAACATTTCCTGCCTGTTGCAGACCAGAAAAATAATATCATCCGCCTGTCGGCCGCACAGGCACTCGCCGGTGCTAACTCCGTCGTCTTTTATGCCACAGGTGCAATTGTGGGTAACGCACTGGCTCCCAGCAGTTCGCTGGCCACACTTCCCATCACCATGTTTGTTCTGGGGATGGCAGCCTGTATCCTGCCGTTAGGTTCACTGGCGCGAAAAGAAGGCCGTAAAGCCGCCTTTATGGTCGGCACCGGGGCGGGCGTGATCACCGGTCTGACAGCTGCTCTGGCCGTCTTCATCGGCTCATTCCTGCTGTTCTGCATTGCTGCATTTATGGGCGGTGCCTATGCGGCGGTCGCGCTCAGCTTTCGTTTTGCGGCAACGGACGGCGTCACGCCCGAACGTCGGGCCCGGGCACTGTCCCTGGTGATGGGGGGCGGAGTGATTGCCGGTGTTATTGGCCCCATGCTGGTTTCAGGAACGATGCACCTCTGGCCGCCTCATACCTTCGCCGTCACGTTCATCGCCCAGGCGCTCGTGGCCGTTATATCAGCGTTCATTCTTAAAGGCGTGAAAACGATAGATTCTGCCAGCACGGTAGGAACAGGTGGACGACCTCTGAGCGAAATAGTCCGTCAGCCGGGGTTTGCCAGGACCGTATTCAGCGGTGCGGTAACCTATATGGTGATGAACTTCCTGATGACGGCAGCACCACTCTCGATGCACATGCACGGCATTTCTCAGCAGGCGTCCAATCTCGGTATCCAGTGGCATGTTATTGCCATGTACGGTCCGGGTTTTTTTACCGGCAAATTAATTAACCGCTTTGGTGCCATGCGTATCGCCGCTGCGGGCCTGCTTATCACAGCATGCTCTGTCCTGGCCGGACTCGGTGGAACCGATATTTTTCACTACTGGCTGTCGCTGATTTTGCTGGGCCTCGGCTGGAATTTTGGCTTCACCGGCGCGTCGGCGAAGATCATTGAGTATCACCGTCCCGAAGAGAAAACCCAGGTCCAGTCCCTCAACGATTTTGTTGTGTTTGGGGTGATGATTGTAGGGTCATTTTCTTCAGGTGCTCTGCTCAGTCTCTACGGTTGGAACGCCGTCCTGTGGGGATCACTTGTTCCCGTCGGGCTAGCCTTTTTAGGTATTGTTAACGAGTTGCGGGTAAAAAAGCAGGATAAATTAAGTTTCTGACGCAGTTTTATCTGCTGCCTGGAAGCGGATTATGTTGATGTGAAAAGTATATAAAGCCCAAAATCAACGAGCATGATTTTGGGCTTACTTGTTTCACGATCTTATAAACGTCCGCACTTCGCTCACAGCGGACCTTCAGCGTCACGAGCTTTTCTGCCATGTGCCATGAGAGGGAATTGATGGACTAGTGGTAAATCTAATTGTAGCGAGGAGTCGCTATCTGACCGATCCCTATTCTATACGTTTCACATCAGGATGACGCTCTGTTGCTGCTTCATGGAAGATATCGCCCAGCCAGCCCGGTATCTCGTCTTCCGCCATATTGTCCGGAATAGCAATGTCGTAAAGCCGGGAGAATTTTCGTTCCGTCAGGTCCGCGCGAAATACCAGCCAGCGACCATCTTCACGCTTGCCCCCTATATGTCGTCCAAAAACGTTGTAGATCAGCACTATTGGCCCCCTTTCAGGAATTGTGTCACTGGGATGGTTCATCACCGTCTGATTCACCCTCACTCGCACTCTCTTTACTTTGAATGAACCGGAGTGCCAAATAGAGGTCTGGCGCCAGAATCATGTCATCATCATTCATTGTTGGCCGACTGTCTTTAAACCAGCGTGTTAATTCCGTTTTCCGGCCCGCAAGGATTAACGTAATCTGTCGAACTTTCAGGTCGCGCTTTAACTCATTAATGGTGGCCAGGACACTGATATCTGAATAGGTGAAGCAGGCAACGGCATCAATAACCACCCATTTAGGTTGCAATGCGGCACCATCAACTAAGTTCAAAACCCGACGTTTAAAATAAGCCACATTAAAATAGGTCAACGGGGAGTTAAATCGATACATCAGCACGCCCGGGACCATTTTAATATCAGTTGAATTACCTAATGAGTGAATCATTCCATTTTCGTCAGTTCCCAGTAAGTGCTCAGAGGGACGAAAGACTGTACGCAGGAACTGTAACAGACCCAGCAACACCGCAAGGCCGATCCCCTGGATAACGCCGATAATTAAAACACAGCCAAACGTGAAGAAGGCCAGGCGAAATGCCTGTTTATTTCTTCGCCTCAGGTTCCATAGCCCACGTAAATCAATCAATGACCACGATGCATACATTAGAACGATACCTAATGCAGAAACCGGAATAAACTGTAATGGCTGAGTGAAAAATACGACCACGATACCGATGAGTAGGGCTGCGACCACAGAAACCAGCTGACTTTTCCCTCCAGTTGAATCATTCACTGCGGTTCGGGAATCGGCTCCACTGATAGCAAACCCCTGAGATAATCCAGACATGATATTCGCAATACCCAGAGCTCTGAACTCAGCATCAGCATTAATGTCATAGCCATTTTTCGCGGCAAAGCTGCGGGCGGTCAGCATCAGACTGACAAAACTGACCAACGCCAGGTTCAGCGCCGGGATCACTAAATCACGCATCGGACCTGGCTGAAACGCCGCCCAGTTAACGACGGGTAAACCAGGCTGGAAACCTTCCCCTCCAATAGTGGCAATACCATAATTTTGCGCAGATGTTCCCCATACCAGTGCCGTTGTTATCGCAATGGCAATCAACGGTGCGGGCCAGTGGCTGCGATACGTTTTGATAACCAATAAAATAGCTAACGTTAAAAGTGATAGCCCTAAAGTTAATAAATGGCTGTCTGCAATTCGGCCTGGCAAGGCAATTATTTTCTCAATAACCTGCGCCTCATCAAGCGTGATCCCCAGAACCTTACCTAATTGCCCAACAATAATCGTCACAGCTACGCCATTAAGCAAACCAGTAAGAATAGGATGAGAAAGCAGATCGGCAAGTGCGCCCAGGCGAAATTTACTGGCAAGCAGGCACCAGCCGCCCATCATCAATGTCATGATGATCGTCAGTTGCCAGTGCAATTCTGGATTGCCTGCTGAAAGGGGAAACACCACGGCCGCAATCACCGCGCAGGTAGTTGCATCAGGACCAACAATCAGCTGACGTGAAGAACCAAACAGTGCATAAGCTATCATCGGTAAAACACAGGAATACAGTCCTACGATAGCGCCAACACCCGCCAACTCAGCGTAAGCAATAGCAACCGGTAGTGCGACAGCCGCAACAGATAACCCGGCTTTAACATCATGTTTTAGCCAGCTTTTATCGTAGGCTAATAAATTCTGTAAACCTGGCATGTAGTTTAATAAAAATTTACCGAACACGTTATTCTCCGGATATGGATCTTACTCACGCAATGTTGGCACACTTCTGAGTGAGGTTCTGGCTTTCAAATGCTTCCGGAATGAGGCAGTCGCTGCTCCGGCCATAATGACACTGCAACACGTATTATTCTGACTGGTGTTAAACATAGTTCAAAAACTGCCGCTTAGCCGGAGTGGACTTTTTGGTAGTTGTCAGTGGGGAGGTATTTCAGCAGAATGAAACCGCCTTTAATAATGACCGCTATTTGTACAGTCACAAATTATTGAATCAGGTTCCGGCAGGGTGACTGACCCACAAAAGAAAGGATGCAGGAGATCGCGCTATGCGTACCCATCAACTGAGCAAGTCCCATAAACTGTATCGCAGTGTTAACACGACGACGCGGCACCATTCTAATAATCCAGGTGCGGAGTATCGCTGGGAACGCAATCGTAAAAAGGTCGGTGATGAACTACTGGCGAAGCGCGAGACGATGCATAGCGGGCAGAAGCGTGGACGGGACTACACACCCTTGTTTTATTTTCTGATCAAACAGATTGGTAAGCCCTGGGATGACATATTTAGCGAAGTATGTGGACGCCTTGATACCACAGAACCTGTATTTTGGTTGGTCGCGCTGCATGAGCATCAGCGAAGAGACTTAGTCTGCATTGGCGAAAGTAGCTTTTATCCGGGTCTGTTTGTTGATGAGAATGGAATCCTGCAACAGGTAAACCCGTCAATTAGCGGAAAGGACGTTGTGGTAGCTTGCCGCTGTTGCACACACACTTATATTGGTGAACCTGTACCTTCTATTGCATCTTCCAGACAATGATTTCACACAGTGTGGGTCTTTCAGTTAACTTGCAAGGTTTTGGTCTCTGGGAAATGGTATTTTAAGAAAGATTATTCATGATTTCTTATTCGAGAATCTCAATGGACCCTTTATCTGATGTTCTACAGTTGCTATCGGCGAGCAGTTACATTACGAGCGGGCAGTCCGCTGGTTCGTGTTGGGCCATGCGTTATCCGGGATTCTCCGGTATGAAATATATCTCTCTTCGTAAAGGGACTTTATGGTTTCGGCTTGAAGCTGAGCAGGACTGGCATCTAATGAACCCCGGTGACGGCTTAATTCTGACCCGTTCAACCCCATTCATAATGGCAACAGATCCAAACCTGTCTGCTGTACCTTCGGAGAGCGTCCCCTATCAGCGTCGTGACGGTATTGCGGATTACGGTGGTGACGACAGCATACTGCTTGCCGGAAAAATGGAGATAGATCCGATGCCTGCTGGTTTGCTACTTGGTTTACTGCCTTTGGTGATTCCCATTAAAACAGGCACGGGATCATCCTCAACGTTGTACTGGTTAATGGCCCGGCTTCACGAGGAAAATCTATCCCTGCTCCCGGGCGCTTCACTTGCGGGCAACCATCTGATGCAACTCATTATGATTGAAGGTATTCGTGGCTGGATCTGTTCTGAAGAATCAGGACTGAGTGGCTGGATGGGCGCATTGAGAGATCCACGTATCCTTAAAGCCCTCGGCGCTGTCCATACAACCCCCGAAAGGAACTGGCAACTGGCAGACCTGGCCAACGTTGCGGGTATGTCACGGGCAGGATTCGCGCGGCGGTTTAACGAATTGACTGGAACCACGCCGCTGAGTTACCTCACTCACTGGCGTATGCACATTGCCAGCAGGGCACTCAGACTCAGCAGTGAGCCGGTCAAGCATCTGGCTTTCAGGCTTGGTTATGCAAATGAAAGCACCTTCAGTACCGTATTCAAGCGTGTTTATGGGATGTCACCCACAGCACATCGGGCTCAATACCGGGAAGGACCGGTATACCCACTTCGACCATACACGAACTAAAGCCTCTTTAACTTTAAAATCGTCATAGACTGATACTATTACGAAAGTAATCTGGACTTTTGATTATTAAACGTCTCTCTTCTTTCAAATATTATTTTCCGGGCACATCAACGTGTGCGTCAGCCTAACTTAGGGCGCGGCCGTCAGGCTGAAATTGTTCCGTCATATGGCGGGAAAATCTGAATAAAAACGGGAAATATAAATGACTGAATCACGGACCAGTAAACGCTGGTTTACTGCTGCATCCTGCCTTGGGATCGTTCTTGTCCAGCTTGACGTAAGCATTGTAAACGTCGGATTGCATTCACTTAAGGACGCCTACAATTCTACGGTTTCCGATCTGGAATGGGTCATTAATGCGTATGCACTTGTTTTTGCCGCATTGATGCTCAGTTCCGGTAGCATTGTTGACCGTTTCGGTTCAAAAAACACATTTATCTGCGGTGTGACCATTTTTATCGTTGCCTCAGTATGCTGTGCTCTGGCACCGACCATTTACTGGCTTGACTTTAACAGGGGCTTACAGGGTGTTGGGGCTGCTCTTTTACTGCCCAGCTCACTTACGCTCCTTCGCCAGTATTTCTCCAACTCGCATGAACGCGCTTCTGCTATTGCAATGTGGGCTGCGGCGGGTTCACTCGCGCTTGTTGCAGGCCCCGTAGCAGGTGGTTTGCTGATTAAGTATTTTGGCTGGAAAAGTATATTTTTTATCAATTTCCCGCTGGGACTCTTGAGTATTATTGTGATCCTTCGCCTTGCTCCAGCCAGCAGCCCATCCAGAACTGAAATGAATTTGCTGAGTCAGGCGTTCATTATACTGGGACTGGCGATGATGACCTTTACGCTTACCGAGGCCGGGGAATATGGCTGGACAAGTCCGGTGATCCTCACGACCCTGACGCTTGCTGTAATAATGATGGCAACTTTCTGTCGTGTTGATAGCCTTTCAGCCAATCCCGTTATTGCAAGAGAGGTCAGACAAAATCCACTTATTATCAGCGCTGTACTTGTTGGACTCCTCTGTAACCTGGTGTTCTATGGTGCTGTTTTTATCTTCAGTATTTTCTTCCAGAACAGATTACACTTATCGGCCCTTGAAACGGGTATTGCCTTCATGCCGATGATGGCTTTAACTGCCCTCGTTAATTTTTGTTCAAGATGGTTCTCGTCATGGTGCTCTGTTCGGACACTATCCATCCTGGGTAGCCTGATCAGCATGTTTGGGTTTGTGATAATTTTCTTTATCACACCTGAATGGACCGCTTATCAGTTATTCCTACCCATGATACTGCTGGGAAGCGGGACGTCATTTGCTATGCCCATCATGACCAACATGGTGCTTTCGCAGGCAACACAGCGTTCTGCTGGATCTGCATCCGCCTTCTTTAACTGTGCCAGACAAATGGGGGGAGTAACCGGAGTTGCAGTTTTTGGCCTTGTTCTGGGAGCAGGCGGAGATGATATGACACGGGGTTTACAACAAGTCGCTTTTACTGCTGCCTCAATTACACTCGTCTGGGTAATGATCAGCTTTAAAAAACTACCCTCTCTTAAGTTGCATGAGCTTTATTCCCATGATTAAAGTTCATCCGCCAGAAATATAACCCTGTTTCTTTATCTGAGGTATGAGTGAGTCAGGGCTGCAACAGCAGCCCTGTGCAAGAAGCTGACATCCATTTGTCAGGAAAGATTAACTCTATTGGTTTAGCGCGTTGAAGCGCGTAGTTCGTCAACCAACAGGCTAAATGCCGGGGTGGGTTGACGATGGCTTGGATAATAAAGATGGTATCCAGAGTATGGTTCACACCAATCTTCAAGTACGCGAATAAGATTTCCGGATGCGATATAAGGTTCAAGCTGCCCTTCTGGTAGATAGGCTAGTCCTCGACCTTCAAGTGCCGCTTTCAGTATCATGCTTCCCGTATTGAAAACCAATTGACCATCAACTCGCACATTTAGTTCTCGTCCGTCTTTTTCAAATTCCCACGCATAGAGCCCTCCATGTCCTGAAAGGCGCAGGTTTATACAATTGTGATCTGTCAATTCCTGCGGAGTAATGGGCACATGCCTGTTACTGAAATAATCAGGTGATCCTGCCACTGTCATCCGCATATCTGGCGCAATACGAATGGCAATCATGTCTTTGGCGATAGTTTCGCCGGGACGTACACCGGCATCAAAACGATCTCTTACGATGTCAGTTAGCCCATAATCTGTAAGAATTTCGACCTTAATATCGGGGTATTTTTTAACGAGACGCGCTACTGCTGGCCAGAGTATTGACTCTGCTGCATATTCCGTTGCTGTAAGGCGTATTGTACCAGCTGGCTTATCACGTAATTCACTCAGCACCATTAACTGACGCTGAATATCCTCTATCTGAGGTCCGACTGAAGAGAGTAAACGTTCCCCGGCTTCAGTCGGGACGACTCTTCTGGTGGTTCGGTTAAGCAACCGGAGCCCGAGCTGGGCTTCCAGAACGCGAACGGTCTGACTGAGTGCTGACTGTGAGACTCCCAGACGTTTTGCTGCTCGCGTGAAATTCTGTTCCTTAGCCACCACCATAAATGCGGCGAGGGCATTCAGATTATCATCGGCCATTTAAAGGTTTTCCTTATAATTTCAATCTCATTTTACCATCTAATCACTTAATGCGTCCTCAGATATACTTTCTTCGTTCACTAAATAACCACCCACCCGGTCTGAGGGCTTTATGTAAGCCGCTACGCCATTTGTCGAAGTCAACCAGCAAGGTGAAGATGAAGTCAATCATTGCCGCACCGGTTTTCAACGCGGTGTTTGAACAGCGCGAGTCGAATTAACAACGCCCTACAGGAGGACAATATGTCTCAGGGTATCGAAAACAAAATCATCGTCATCACCGGTGCCAGCAGCGGTTTGGGCGCAGAAACAGCCCGACATCTGTCAAAGCTGGGCGCGAAAGTGGTTCTGGGAGCCCGTCGTATGGAAAGGCTGGAACATATTGCCGCGGAACTGGGGCTGGATCGCAGAGCCATACTGGGTACCGACGTGACGGATCGCGCTCAGGTTCAGGCCCTTGTTGACCGGGCGGTAGAATTGCATGGTCGCATTGATGTCATCATCAGTAACGCGGGTTTAATGCCGAGCTCCATGCTCGACAAACTGAAAGTAGATGAATGGGACCGGATGATTGACGTGAACATTAAGGGAGTGCTTTACGGTATTGCCGCCGCGCTGCCGTATATGAAAGCACAGAAGTCCGGGCAGTTTATCAACGTGTCATCCGTCGCCGGGCATAAGGTGGGTCCCGGTGGGGCCGTATACGCAGGCACTAAATGGGCTGTCCGGGCTATTTCAGAAGGACTGCGTCAGGAAGTGAAACCCTGGAATATCCGCACGACTATCGTCTCTCCTGGGGCGGTAGACACCGAACTGATCAAAACCATCACCGACGAAGATGTTGCAAAAGGTATGTCTAAGACCTATGAGAATGCAATTCCGGCGGATGCCTTTGCGCGAATAGTAGCATTTGCTATCAGCCAGCCTGACGACGTGGACGTTAACGAAATACTTTTCCGGCCAACGCTACAGGTTTATTAAAAGCGTATCAGGCGCGTAATCTCCGCGCCTGTTTTTCCGGATGATTTTTACTCTCCAGGATTAAGAAAGAAACGCACTAATTTATCCCTGAAGACAAACAGGAAATTCTAAATGGAATTTTCTGCAGGCCACTTCGTGCCTGAAAAATAAAACAGATATACGACATTCTATACATGAAAAGGGAAGGGGCTGAGTTATATGCCTGTAAAACAATCACACCATATTTCCGGCACTTCAGTTGTCGCTACGTTAATACCCGTAATGACCGCCGTTCTGGTCGGCTTTATTATTATCGGCGTTGCACTACCCGTCCTGCCATTACATGTCAAAAATGGTCTGGGTTTCGGGACTTTTATTGTGGGTCTGGTTGCCGGGGCGCAGTTTGCTGCATCGCTTATTTCCCGAGTATGGTCCGGGAGCTATTCAGACAAGCGCGGTGCTAAAAAGGGCGTGGTCGCAGGACTCATCGCCGCTGCTGTGTCAGGGTTGTTATACCAGGCTTCTCTCTGGTTGGTGAGTATTCCGTCACTGTCAGTGAGCGTACTTTTGGCTGGGCGTGCGATCCTTGGCGGTGCAGAAAGTTTCATCATTACCGGTGCAGTGGCATGGGGGCTGGCCCTGGTTCATAAAGAGCATGCGGGTAAGGTCATTGCCTGGGTGGGCACCGCGATGTTTGCCGCTATGGCGCTTGGTGGGCCAGTGGGCACGCTGTTATACGATGCATTCGGCTTTGAGGCGGTTGCGTTACTGACCTTGCTGCTTCCGCTGATGGTGCTCATGTATCTCGCTCGTATGCCCGCTGTGGCTCCTCATCCACATGCTATACAGACTTCTGTTGGCTCTGTGATGCGCGCAGTCTGGTTACCAGGCCTGGGTGCTGCGCTTGCGAGTACAGGCTACTGTACCATCCTGGCCTTTAGCTCGCTTTATTACAGCTCGATGAACTGGCAACCCGTCTGGTTGGCATTTACCGCCTTTGGTGTAGCGCTGATTGTTGCCCGAACCGCTGCGGGCCACCTGCCTGATCGCTTTGGCGGCGCGCGTGTTGCGCTGATATTTGTCCTCGTCCAGGCCGCAGGGCTTTTCCTTATCTGGCTTGCGGGAACATCCCTGATAGCAACCCTTGGCGCCGCCTTCGCTGGCTTTGGCTACTCGCTGGTGTATCCGGGACTGGGTATCGAAGCCATCAGTGGTTCGACACCACAGAACCGGGGCACGGTGATGGGGATCTACACAGCATTTCTTGATGTGGCGATGGCAATCGGCAGTCCTGCACTTGGCTGGGTCGGTGGGCATCTGGGACTCAACGCCATATTTCTGGCCGGTGCGCTGGTTGTACTCTCCACTGCCGTGGTGGCATTACTGCTGTTAAAACGCGCAAAACAAGTCAAAGAAAATCCAGCCTGAAAGGGCTCTGCTGTCCTGAGGTGTTTCATTGTATGGATGTTTCACTTCGTTCGTCCTAATACCGTCGTTTAATTCAGGAGGTAATATGAAATTACATTCAAAAGGGAAATTAAAATTGTTGGCCACGCTGGCAATTATGAGCATCGCATTCACTGCGGGTACAAACATAGCTACCGCTGCGGATATGTCTCATGGTGCAAATAATTTCTATAAAAGCGATAAAGTGAATACTGAAATCGTTAAATTCAAAAATATTTACGGTATGGAAGTCACTGGCACGTTATTTACTCCCCGGAATATGGCGGCTGGGAAAAAATACGATGCACTTATTGTTGGCCATCCATTTGCCGCGGTAAGACAGCAGGCCGCTAATCTATATGCGACGAAAATGGCGGAGGCTGGTTTTGTTACCCTCTCTTTCGATCAGTCCTTTTGGGGGGAGAGTGCCGGTACGCCACGTGGAGCGGTGCTGCCTGATGTTTATGCAGAAAACTTCAGTGCTGCTGTTGATTTTCTCGGAACACGCACGTTTGTAGATCGAGATAAGATTGGTGTGATAGGCATATGCGGTAGTGGCGGCTTCGCTATCGCGGCAACCAAAGTGGACCCGCGCATCAAGGCGCTCGCCACCGTCAGCATGTACGATATGGGGGAGTATTTCCGTACCGGTCTGAACCACGAACGGACCGCAGCAATGAGAAACAAAGACCTGGCAACCGCAGCTGAGCAGCGCTACAAAACGTTTAAAACCGGGCAGCCCGTCTACGGCCCAGGGCAAAATGATCCGGTGTTTATTGAAGGAAAGGAGTCGAATGACTTCTATCAGACCGAGCGAGGTAAAGTGGCATCCAACGATCGCCGAACCACGCCGGCAACCTACGCCAGATTGATGAATTTCCATCCGTTTATTGATATTGAATCCATTTCACCACGACCAATACTTTTTATCGTGGGGGATGCGGCACCTTCCCGCACCTATACCGATACGGCATATAAAATGGCGGCTGAGCCGAAAGAGCTTATGGAGATTAAGGGCGCTAACCGTATCGATCTGTATGATCGCACTGAACTTATCCCGTGGGATAAGCTGGTCTCATTCTTTAATACCAACCTGAATACAAATAAATAATACGTTACTTGAACGGCACTGTTTCAGTGCCGTTATCACTATAAAGATAAAAATGGAGAGTGTTATGATCAAACCAATATTACTTGCTCTGGCTTCACTGACGGCCGTGTCATTCTCATCCGTGGGGACATAGGTTGAGGGTTTGTTGTTCTTTTCGTTCGACTTTGCAAAGATGTATCACACACATTTTCAGACCTGCTCTGACAGCAACGCACAATGTTGCCATGTTGATTTTGAACGAGTTCTGCTTTAAGGAGCCCGATATGACTACTTTTCATCAGTTTTCAGCCACCAGCCTTCGTGGCCAGCAGATCCCAATGGCCGACTACGCGGGTAAGGTGGTTCTGGTGGTTAATACTGCCAGCCAGTGTGGCTTCACGCCGCAATATGCAGGCCTTGAAACGCTCTACAAGAAATACGCCGCCCAGGGGCTGGTGGTGCTGGGTTTCCCCTGTAACCAGTTCGGCAAACAGGAGCCCGGTGATGCCGACGACATCGCGCGGATCTGTCACGTCAATTACGGGGTGAGCTTCCCAATGTTCGCGAAAGTCGAGGTCAACGGAACCGCAGCTCACCCGATGTTTCGGTATCTGAAAAACGAATTGCCCGGCGTGCTGGGGGGACGGATCAAGTGGAACTTCACCAAGTTCCTGATTGGACGTGACGGTAAACCACTCAAGCGTTTTGCACCGTATACTACCCCGGAGAAAATGGAAGCCGACATTCTTGCCACACTTGAAATGTAGCAGGCCGTTTGTGCCAGAAGTCGGCATTACTTATTAGAAAACAGACCCTTGAGCAGTGCCTGCGTCGCAGCGGAAGCGTTTCCTGATTGCGAACACACCAGCCCGAATTCACGATACAGGGAAGGTGCCACGGGTACCACGCACAGTCCGCGTAATTCCTCCGGCAGGGCTGATTCAGGGACAAGCGCAACGCCCATACCTTCACCTGCCAGCAAGCAGGCGCTGACCCAATCGCGTACTTTCACGCGTACGTCGGTTAACTGCAAGCCAGCATTTTCCATCAGGCTTTGTCCATTCACCAAACATCCTCCGGTGGCAAGAATAAAGGGCTGATCTGCCAGTTCTGCTAACGTTATTCCGGATGCTCTTGCGAGACCTGCCAGTGGATGACGAGCCGGCATTACCGCAACCCAGGCATCTTTTCCTAAAACAATATGTGCGCGTCCGGGGGCAGGGTTCATGACAACCCCGAGTTCAACGGTGTCTTGCGCGAGCCACTCCTCAACTTCCTCGTCTGTGCCTTCCAGGACAACCACGTCAATACCGGGATGCAGGCGTTTAAAGTCCCGTAATAACCTGGGCAAAAATGTAGACGTCACAGAGGGAAAACTGGCCAGGCGAATGCGCCCGCCGTTTAACTTCCGGCTCTGGTCTGCCAGGGAACGGATCGCATTCAGCTGCAATATCATGCTCCTCGCATATGCAACAACCTGCTCACCCAGAGCGGTTACACCAATATAGCGCCGCTCACGTGTGAACACCGGAAACCCGAGTGCGGCCTCCAGCTGAGCAATTGCCTGGCTGGCACCAGACTGCGTCATGCCAATTTCTTCGGCAGCCCGCGAAATGTTGTTGGCATCTGCGACGGCTACCACCAGGCGCCAGTGCAACAAATTCATCATGAGTATCAGTAGCTCAGCTAATAGTTAAATTATGAATAATTAATTTTACAGCAACAACGCCATTAAGCAGAGTGTTTTCAGGAAAGTAGTAAGCGTTGATTAATATTTTCAATTCAAAGGAGACAACATGAAACTCTATTACGCCCCTGATACCTGTTCACTTTCCCCCCATATCGTGCTGCGCGAACTGGAGCTTGAGTTTGAACTGGTTAAAGTGGACAACCGTAGCAAGCGGACTGCTGACGGGCGCGATTTCCTGACCATTAATCCTAAAGGCTATGTAGCAGCTCTTGAACTTGACGATGGCAAGATACTCACTGAAGGTCCGGCCATTGTGCAGTATCTTGCGGATCGTAAACCGGAAAGCGGGCTGGCTCCGCGCGCGGGCACCTGGGATCGGGTTCGTCTCCAGGAATGGCTTAACTTTATTACCAGTGAAATACACGCGGGCTCGGCGCTGTTATTCAATTCCTCGCTGCCCGAAGAGGTCAAATCGATGTATCGCGAAAAGCTGTTCCGGCGATTCAATTTTCTTGAGGAGCAGCTCAAGGGTAAAACCTGTCTGATGGGTTCGGCGTTCAGTGTTGCTGATGCCTACCTTTTCACCGTGCTGGGCTGGTGTAAATTCTTCGCCATCGACCTGAATAGCTGGCCTGTGCTATCAGCCTATATGGCCAGAATCCATGCACGGCCTGCGGTGCAGGCTGCATTACGTGCTGAAGCCTCTGATTAAGGTCGTCAGCACCACTAGACGAACGCCTTTAATACTTGAGCGCAGAGCTGTAGTTGCCTGCGCCAGACTGGTGTTGCACAGCGCAGCAAAAAGCGGCGGAGCGAATGATTCTGTTGAGTCAAGCCCGATGAGTTTCAGTGAAAAAAACATCTCCCGCTTCGTCTTCAATGCGCCATTTTCATAGCGGGTTACGCCACCTCATTAATCTCTGGGAGATTGATTAGTTGTACTAATGTTTGTTAGCAATTTATACGTATTATCGTATTAATCCCACCCTGCTAGGATTATCCGCGTTACCCGTTTCCGGCTGTGATAACAGTCAGGATACTCAAGGTTAAGCTCACACCCATTGTCGAAGTAAGACCTTGCGAATCATCCCATCAGCAGGAGAAAAAAATGACAGATAACATCAAAGATAAAGTGATTGTGATCACCGGTGCATCAAGCGGTATGGGTGAGGCTGCGGCTCGTCACCTTGCTGCGAATGGTGCGAAAATCGTGCTGGCTTCCCGCCGTACCGACCGTATCGACGCGATTGCCAGCGAGTTAACGAAGCAGGGCAAAGAGGCGATTGCGGTGGCGACTGATGTCACAAAACGTGATGATGTCCAGCACCTCATCCAGTCTGCCGTTAACCGTTTTGGCCGCGTGGATGTGTTAATCAACAATGCCGGTGTGATGCCTCTTTCACGCCTCGACCAGTGCAATGTGGACGAATGGGATCAGATGATTGATGTGAACCTTCGCGGCGTACTGCACGGTATTGCGGCGGTTCTGCCCTATATGAAGGAACAGAAATCCGGGCACATTATCAATACTGCATCGGTTGCTGCACATCTTATTTTCCCGAGTTCAGCCGTCTATTCCGCGACAAAATTCGCCGTTCGCGCGCTGACAGAGGGATTACGTCAGGAAACTGCCGCACTGAACATTCGTGTCACGCTTGTCTCACCGGGAGCCGTTAAGACTGAATTGCTGGAGCACATTTCTGATAAAGACGTGCAGGCGGCGAACCGTGAATATGTCGAAAATGTCGGTGTCGCGCCTGAAACCTATGCCCGTATGGTCGCATTCGCCATCAGCGAGCCTGACGATGTGGGCATCAGCGAGATTATTTTCCGTCCCACCGCGCAGGAATTGTAAGCCCCGAACGGGCAGGGCATCCGGCTCTGCCCGTTCAGGCTACATGCTCGTGTATCTGAGGGCGTTCAACACGAGCAGAAATGCCGGGGAATGATGTTGCCTGTTGGGATAATAGAGATGGTATCCGGGTAATGTCGGGCACCAGTCGTCGAGCACCTGAATCAGCCTTCCTTCCCTAATATCGTCTATGACAGTGTCTTCGGGAAAACAACTTATCCCTCCGCCTGCCCGAACAGCGTTTAACCGCAACTCCAGATTGTTAAAAATCAACTGGCCATCCACCTTTACCTTTAGCTCATTACCCGCTTTTGCAAACTCCCAGGGGTAAAGACCGCCATAGGTTTCCAGACGTAAATTGATGCAATTATGATGAGTCAATTGATGCGGTGATTCTGGTATCGGATGGCGTGAAAAATACTCAGGGGAGGCAACGACAACCATCCGTATATCCGGGCTGATACGCAGGGCTATCATATCTTTGGCGACCTGTTCCCCTAGCCTGACACCTGCGTCAAAACGTTCAGCAACAATGTCCTCTAACGCATCATTCACGGCAATCTCAACCTTAATGTCAGGGTTTTCCCGCAACACATTACGCAGCCCTGGTTCAATGACAGAAACCGCCGGATGTGACGCCGCAGAGATCCTGACCATTCCCGCCGGATTTTGCCGCATCCCTCTGAGTGAGTTGAGGACACTAACAATATCGTCCAGCTTCGGGGCCAGATGCGTTAACAGGAATTCACCTTCTTCGGTGGGTGATACGCTACGGGTCGTGCGTGTCAGCAGGCGTACTTCAAGGCGGGATTCAAGATTCCGTATTGTCTGACTCAGGGCGGATTGAGATATCCCCATTTTTGCCGCTGCCCGGGTGAAACTGCGTTCACGGGCAACGAGAGCGAAGGCGGCCAGTTCGTTAAAGTTTTCCATGATTAAGTAGCTCGGCTAATTAGCATTAATGCAATAATCACGCTGATCTTATCAATATGGAAGTATTAAAATTGCTGGCACAAAAAAGCCCGCCATTTCAGCGAGCCTGTCAGGAGGGGATGTAACTACCCGGCAAATTTGATCAGCGCTTCACCATCAAGACGATAGCGAACCCATTCAGATTGCGGCAACGCGCCAATGCTCAGATAAAAGTCAATGGCGGGCTGGTTCCAGTCCAGAACACTCCATTCAAGGCGGCCGCACTGGCGCTGCACTGCGCATTGCGCGATATTTTTCAGCAAGTCTATTCCCGCACCCTGGCCGCGATAATCCGGGGAAACATACAAATCTTCCATATAGATACCGTTACGACCCAGCCATGTTGAATAGCTGGTGAAGAAAACGGCGTATCCCACGGCTTTACCTTCACTTTCGGCAATCAACGCTTCGGTTTTACTGCCTGCGGCGAAAAGTGTTTCCCGGATCTCGTCTGGCGTGGTGACAACCTCTTGCGGGGCTTTTTCGTACACCGCCAGCTCGTAAATCATATCGTAAATAGCGGATGCATCTTCCGGGCGGGCCTGACGAATCGTGATGCTCATGAGTTTTCCTGTATGTTCTGCATTTTGTTGATGGCGCTAAGCATAAGGGTTATCGTCAGAAGAATTAAGTGCAATGAAATCAACAAATGATGAATATTATGCATCCAACTCTGAGGCGTCTTGATTTAAACCTTCTTCCTGTTTTTGACGCGATTTACCGGCACAGCTCTGTGCGGCTGGCCGCGGATGAACTGGCGATGAGTACATCGGCGCTGAGCCATGCGCTGTCGCGTCTGCGTATTACCCTCAACGATCCGTTATTTTATCGGGAAGGTCATCGCATGTGCCCCAGTGTGTATGCCACCCAGCTTGCGCCTGCGATTGCATCGACACTGAAATTCCTCAATCACGAGCTGACGCCACAGCCGGAATTTGAAGCCTCGGTGAGCACGGAGTCTTTGCAGATTGCGATTACGGACTTCACCGCGTTTTGTATTTTCCCGGCGCTGATGCACAAGTTGCAGCATGAGGCGCCAGGTTTGCGCCTGGAGTTACGCTATTTGCCACATAGCCCGGCACTGACGGAACTGCTGGCAGGGGAAGTGGATCTGGCGCTCGGGTTCAGCACGTCGGATGACATTCGTCACCCGGAACTGGACGAGATAAGCTGGTTTGAGGATGAATATGTCGTCATCAGTAATACCCACCGGACGCAACTGACGCTGGAGGATTATCTCGCTGCCCGCCATCTGGTGGTGACGCCCTGGAATGAGAAGCAGGGCGTTCTGGATCTACAGCTCGAACAGATGGGGCATACACGGCAAATTGCGATCAAAACGCCGTCAATGCTCAGCGCACCGTTTATTGTTGCCCAGAGCGATCTGCTGATGGCAATCCCGCGATATGCCGCTGAGAAACTGGTTCCGGCGACGGATATCAGGATTTTCCCACTGCCATTCGCGATCCGCCCGTTTGAAGTGAAGATTTATTCACATAAACGCAGCGGTAAGCGAGGCGTGACTAACTGGCTGAAAGCACAACTGCAAATCCTGGCTGACGAGATGAATACAGCCTTGTGAGGGCCGAAACCCGGTGTTCTGGCTAAAGATGGCAAAGTTTAAAACGCTAGCATCCGTTGGATCCATTTCCCAGTACGGCGCAAACTGCGTCCGCTTTTTTGATTCCGCATGAAGCTGTTTTTATTTGCAGATAAATAACTTGTTGTATTATGAAGTTAACTCTTCCGCTGCTAGTCGATTAACCCTATGACATCACTTCTTCTGCATAAATATCATGGCCTCGGTAATGACTACCTGGTTTGCCATCGAGATATTGCCGACCGACTGACCAATGAACAGATTCAGATCTTGTGCCATCGCCACTATGGCATCGGTTCTGACGGCCTGCTTATCGACAGCGGCGATAAGATTCACCCTACACTGAGGATCATTAATCCTGACGGTTCTGAAGCCGAAAAAAGCGGAAATGGTTTGCGAATTTACGCACGTTATCTTTTTGATATCGGTCGGGTGGGACATCAGCCGTTTCTGGTGCATACCGCAGGTGGAGACGTCCGTTGCACTGTTCATGACGATCCTCATCAGATTACGGTCGAAATGGGCCAGGCGAATTTTAATACGGCGGCATTGCCTGCCTTACTGGATCTGCCCGAAGCCCTGAATTATCCCCTGAAACTGAAAGATGAAACCCTGTCAGTGTCACTGGTTTCAATGGGCAATCCCCATTGTGTCGTACCCGTCGATAAGCTGGATTTGGCACAGGTGCACCGTTTAGGCCCGCAGATTGAAAACCATCCTCTGTTCCCCAGACGCACGAATGTGCAATTCGTTGAAGTCGTTGATCGCGCTACGCTGCGCATCGGTATCTGGGAGAGAGGGGTCGGATTCACGACAGCATCCGGTAGCAGCAGCTGCGCGGCCGCCAGTGTGATGCGCAAGCTGGGGCATGTTGACGATCGGGTCAACGTCAATATGCCCGGTGGGCAGCTGCAGATTAGCTTCAGCCATGATTTTCAGGTCAGCATGTGCGGCCCGGTGCATAAAATTGCCAGCCTGACGGTAGATGAAGATTGCTTCAACGCGGCGATAACGCAGAAATAAGGGAAAGGGAATGAAAAGGGTGAAGACAATCGTGATGCTGGCCGTTGTGGCCAGCCTGGCAGCAGGGTGTGCGCCGTTACATCCGTCCGGATGCCATAAAACAACGGCAACGGGTAGTTGCGGCTCTGGTCGCTGGGATGACAATGATCAATGGGGTGCACAAGCGCGGGCAATCAGAGACGCAGTCAATGCCAAAATTGCAGATCCACAACGCTGGAAAGGGAAGAAATGCAGGCTGCATCTGGAATTTGCCGAAGATGGTACGGCGTTAAACATATCAACCAGCAACGGCAATAAAGCTTATTGTGAGGCTGTATTATCAGCCGCTCAGAAAGCCCGGTTCCCGGCCTTTACTAACCCGGATGTTTATCGAGATTTCCAGAAATCCGGTTTTGATATGCAGGGGTAATTATTAAATGACCCGCAGGATGTTTATTTTTGGTTTAAAGCTGGCATGTTAAACGAAAATTCTGCGTCATGCGTTAAGCCAACAGTGTCTGAGTGGGGTAAGTTTTTGCCCCACAACCGTAGCCCAGAAATCTTCTACCAAAGTATAACCACCACTCCTGAGCTTGCACAACGGATGCGCCAGGTGCGAACAAAAATTATTGTCGTGTAATCACAGGTTGCATTTTTTAGAGATGCTTAAATTTCACTAATTAATTACATTTGCTGATTATTTGTTAGGTAGGTGAAACCCAAGTGTAACTCAATGCACATGTAGAGCTTTGACAAGGTAATGATTGATAGTATAATTAAATATATTTTTAAATGCTCATTCGGCTATGGTAATTTATATATGTTTTGGATAATTAACGATAATATTAAATTCTATCCAGATAAAAACAAGTTGATCTCCGTAAGCAAACCCGATTTGAGTGTAATTATTACTGCTCCGGCTGGTCGTTGCCTGAAACTATTACTTGAATCTGCACCTGAAGTTGTTAATCAAAAAGATTTTTTTACCTATGTATGGGCAGAAGATGGAATGCTAGTCCCGGCAAATACGCTATATCAGAATATCTCAATCATTCGCCGTGGGCTACGTTCAACCGGTGAGACTGATGAAACTCTCATTTCTACCGTGCCACGCAAGGGTTTCCAGATTGCAAGTGGTATCAAGGTCACCAGAATCGAAAACGATGATGATTTAAGCCAAAGCGAGGAAGATTTTCAGGCTCAACGCGACGAATTGATACCTGCACCTGAAAAAACGCCAACTGAAATCCCAGCGATAAAAGCGGATAAGAAAGTAGGGGGGCGCTACAGTTTTTTACTGACGGTTCTTATGTTATTAATTTCATTGGGTCTGGGCATATCAGTCTCTCAGTTACCGTGGCATCAGCATCCAGGAAAAGACTTTTTTAACAGTTATACTATCAACCAGACAGAAGATGGTTGCCATTTTATCTCTAAAAATGATGACATGAAAAAAATAGGAAATTTTTCAAAGTTTAAAAATCTGATCGTACAGACAGGACTTGATTGCAAAAAATATCCCTGGATTTACTTCTCTTCATCCAGCACAGTTCCAGCACTTTCAGCTTTCATTTGTAAGGAACCCTATGAGAAGCCCTCAAACTCTGGGTGTGTTACGCTCTATTTTAGGTGGAATAAACTGTGAGTAGAAAGTTAATTGCTTTATCGTGCATGTTCCTTTTTGTGACAGGTTCACTGACATCCTGGTATTATCATCTACGACAAGATGAAGATCGTGACACAGAAGTGTGTTCAGCGTCAGTAGTCGTCTTTAGCAATAATATTCGCGCTAATATAACACTCGATTTTATGTATGTTTTGAATAAAAACACAGGTGTTGTCGCGGTAACAGGTTCTTATTATAAAAATGATAAGGTTATTGGATCTATCCGACGAGATGTGTCCTATACCTGGACAGAAAATAAAGATGTTTTTCATTTTCATTCAGTAAAGGTTAATAAAGTAATTAATGATGACTCAGTCTCGGACTCAGACGTGAGTGAAATTCTCCCTGACTTCTTTGTTTACCCTGATAAAAGCATTGCATATTCTATTCTTCCCCAGGGAATGAATAGCTTTATGTTTACGGTTGGCAAACGCCCTGTGTTTCTCTGCTATCGCTGAAGTACTGTATCGCGCTTAACTGGATGAGCTTAAGTCTGTTTAAGAGTTCTTAAGACTATTTAAGCTGTATTTTATTTACATGTTTACACTGTCTTGTGATGATCTCCCCGGGATTTCATTTCGGGATTTACATGAAAATATTATCGACAGATAGCTACCTCATTATGGGTTTGACTGAACTTCTGGAACATAAAGATGTTAGGGAAACTTGTTTTGATATTGTTTTTGATGCTGGGCTTAAGTATTTATATATTTTGAAAATGATTCCATTTAGTCATGATTGGGACCTTGTTCATTATTTCCTGATGAGTGATAAAATCGTTATCAAAAGAAATTCAACCAGCGCAGAACTAAGAAAAGCATTGGCCACGGAACATCAGCGTTTACCGAAGAGAAAGGGACGATTGACAAATACAGAGCTAAAAATAATTAAGATGCTTTTGCGTGGTTTGCCACCATGCAGAATCGCAAAAGTCTGTGCAGTGAGTGAAAAAACAATCAGCGCTCATAAAATTAATGCATTTAAAAAGCTAGAACTATCAGGTATGGCTGATTTCTTAAGAACTCTTGACGCATGGGTTAAATTTCATTAGAGGGATAAATGTCAGCTCTTGTTTTTTACATTGTAATTGCCTTCTATTTCTCTGTTTGGGCTGTCGGGCTTTATCTGATATTTAAATATGTTCGCCGTTATTAGAGGTGTAAAATAGTTTGATGTCGAAAAGATAAACCGAGAAGGGTGGGGGAATAAAAGGCCGTCTTCATACAAAGACGGCCTTTTATTGCGGCAAAAACTAATTATAAGATAACGTGAAATTGGCAACTGCGTTAGCCGTGCCTGGTGTTATGTCTGTTTTAGTTTGATAATAATGAGCTTTAAGTGGAATATCAAAAGGACCATTGTTCAGGGCTGTACCCATTACTATTGTTGTTCCTAACGGTATAGGTTTTCGGTCTTCATTTATTATCTGAACACCAATGCCATCCGCAGGCGTAGCCGCACTCGCAAGAGCAATAACGCCTGGTGCGCCACCAGGATCTGGTGTGGCATCTATTTGTAGATTGACGTTAGCGGTAGCATCGCAATCCAGTTTGATAGCAAATGAGGTTTCACCTGCCGTTGAACCTACGCCCGCAAATTTTCGCTTATCAACATTATTGAAAGAAACGGATATGTTTGTATTTAAAACCGAACATGCCACGACGGTAGTGGAACCACCGATAGCCTTGATTTTTTCACCAAACGAGATGCCTTTACTATCGCCTAAACAAACGTAACTCAGATCTATTACATCGGTATTAACCATGCTGGCTTTAATGGGGGCTGTTTTAACAAAGTAATACTCGATTTCCGTCTCAAAAATGCCAATAAACCCAGGTTTTGTGTTGGCAAAATCGACGCCATTCGTTGCATCTGATGCATTAAAGGCAATCCCGAGCCCAGTTATACTGGTATTAAATATGCTGAACCCATTGTACTTAATATCATTCTTACCGTACGCAGGGCCGGTTCCTTGCAAATAAAATGGGCTGTTCGAACCGTTTTGTTTCACGTTCACTTTTGCCGTCGTTATTCCACTGTGCAGGAGGGCGCCGACAGGTACATCTCTCTGGATGGATAGATTAGGTGCATTAATCACCGGGTTCTGGAGCAGACTCGCGTCGCAGACCGCCAGCGCCGGGAAAGCCACGACATAGAAAAGTACGGCCAACATTATTGTGCCGAGATTTTTGAAATACATTTGAAATTCCTCATTTACTGAAAGGTTTATACCAGCAGTGGAAGGCTTAAGCGTTTCGGGTGAAATATCAGGTTGGGTACCTTTATCCCTGTAGGCACATAGCGTCCAGTTCCTGCACTGGATTGCTATCGGTCGTTGATGACAGTGAAAATTTTACCAGGCAGCGCTGATCTGCATCATTACCCCATTGCACCTTTAAAATGCCATGCTGGGGCATTCCGCTGAGATATAGCTGACCATCAGGTCCGACAATTCCACTGTTTTCCCTTTCAGCCTTCGACTGTTGCAGAAGAGCTGTTGCGCCAAATGGTACCGGGCTTCCGTGATAGGTAAGGTTCATTAGAACCCGGCTACCTGTCCTGGTCTTAAAATCTGCCAACACTACAGCGCCTTTAGTTGGCACGACATTAAGTACGTTTTCTTCGATATCAACGCCATCAGGCAATGTTTCCGTCATCAGGGCAATGCGATTCAGGCGATAGCTACTCACATATGGCACGATGGCATAACCGCGATCGTCTGTTGAAACACCATACTGGTTTTTCACATCGATATTGCTTACTCCTGGTGCTCGCACCAGAACAATATTGTCACCGAGAGGTTGGGATAACGTGATTCCATAGGGATGGGCGACGATGCCTCCATCCAGACCATAATTCAGGGTTTGCGCATTCTCGGCATAGCTGTAAGCTCCCCGTATCTGCCCCATCCCCCCGCGGTAATTAGCACTGGCAATTCCGCTGCGGCCCTGACTGCGATTCTCGTAACTTTGCTGGATAAGATAATTGAGACTATTTCCTTCCAGAGCGGTACCGCTGATTCCAGATTCATGGCCGGTAGACCCGTTTTTGCGCGCACTGATGTTTAGGTTCGCGAAGCTGTCAGGTAGCCATTGACCCAAAGGGACCTGAATCTGAAAGGCTACTTGTCGATCGTTCTCGTGAGTCCAGGGGGATTGATTAAGGGTGTAACTCAGCCCCCATGAAATCGTGTTCCATGTCACGTTATAACCTGCGCTCAAGCTACGCTCATTTCCTTTAATCCCCCAGAAATCTTGTTGATAAGCGTTGAGGTAAAGATTGCCGTATTCTTTCAGGGACTGGCTTACATTAAATTGCATACGGCTACGCTTATTGAAGTGGCGCTGTAAATCACGTTCACTCCCTTGCGCCACGGTATTAGCTTCATTGAAATCGTAAAAACCACGGGTAGAGTAGCGATACCCCGCAAGGGTAAATGTTGTGTTAGTCGCATCTATATCTTTGCCATACTGAAAGCGCACCGACTGGCCACGCTTTTCAAGGTCTTTCGATAACCGTGTTTTGGCATGGGTAATGTCTAGTGATAAGGACCCAAACGAGCCTAAACTCTGACCGACTCCCAGAGCCTGTGACAGGTAGTTTTCGGCAAATAAGGTTCCACCATAGAGGGTGTAATTGTTAGACAGCCCGTAGATAAGCGTTGTCTGACCAAATGTAGGTGTTGTTGCATCCTGAGTATTCGAACGATATTGACCCACAGTAGCTGTATATTTCAATCTGCCTTCGCGTAACATTACAGGAACAGCAGAGAATGGCTGGGAGTAACGCTGTTCACTACCATCAGCCTCAGTGATCGTGACCTCAAGGTCGCCACTGTTTGCCGTGGGATATAGATCGTTGAAAGCAAACGGTCCAGCTGGAACATAAGTTTGATAAATAACATATCCGTTCTGACGGACCGCAACTTGCGCATTACTCCGGGCAATACCACGAACCACGGGTGCAAAGCCCTTTAAACTATCAGGATACATATTGTCATCCGACCCGAGCTGAATACCACGGTACTGGAAACTGTCAAAAACATCACCGGATGTGGCACCGTCCCCGATTGTAAGTTGGCTTTTTAAAAACTGGATATCACGCTGCAAATACCCGTTAACATTTTGCCACTGGCTTTTCCCTGAACCACCGTTCCATGTTGAATAGTTTCTGAAACGCCATGCTCCCAGATTTGCGCCGCTTCGTAAGTTAAAATATTGCGCATCTTCCCTGTTACCTGATTGATTCCGGAAGGTCGTTGACCCATTGAAACTATAATTGGCTAACAGGGCGGGGACACCTTGTTCCCATAGCGCAGGGTTAATATTACCGCGAGCCTGACTCGTCAACGCGGCCTGTGGAATGTTCAGATCCAGCCGTTGAGTACTGAAATCAAACTGACTATTCACACCTGGAATGAACTGATTGATATTGTGGAGAGGCGTATCTGCCGGTAATTGCTCAAGGCCGCTAAAAGCGTTTACCCTAACCCCCATTTCGCTCAGTTGCGCAGGAGTCAGTTCAGGTACCAGCTTGCCGTTTTCGGTGACAAAGGTTATCTCGCGAGTCTCGACTTTGCTGCCATTCAAATAGAGATCCACGAGATAACGTCCCGGTAACTGGCTACCGTTTTTAGAAAAAACCTCGGTATCGATTTGTGCATCGCCCGCGTTAATCTCTAATGAGAGAGGATTGAAGTAATCCTCAGCTCTTGCTTCCTCAGTTGTAGCAACAATGCTCAGTGCCAGCAGTGAAAACGCGAATGTGGAAGCATGTTCATGAACTGCTAATCGAATGTACAGGATAGAATGGTCTTTACACCGCTTACCGCCGTGGCGATCGCAAACCATAGGAATACCCTCCCGAAGGCTGCCCATAAGCAGCTCAGACCAATAAAAATCAAATAGAAAAAATGATGACGAGACTGAGTCAGTTATTGTTGAGTACTGATTTCTTCTGTGACGCCACCATAATCATTGACGGCATTCCAGCTAACTCTGGCAGTTTTACTCGAGGGCAGTTCCCAGCTCAACTTGCCCTGCGGGGCAATAGTTGCTGAATCCTTAAGCGATATTTCCCGACCATTCACTTTAATTGTGTTGAATGAAACGTAGAAAGGTGTCGGATTCATTGCTTGTAATTTTTTCCCTTGTTGTATAAAAACTACTGATTTATACGCTTCATTGGGATTACCTTTAAGGTCCTTAGGACGATAAATCAGTTTTAGTCTGGATTTTACAGATATAAGCAACTGATTTTCACTTGATTTAACACTTGATGGAATTGATTTAATACTCAGCCAGAAAATTGATTCTCGGTCCATAGGTAAATGATTGCCAGTACGTAAAATACGCAAGATGTTTTCTTTTCCGGCGTCGAGTCGGAACATTGGCGGTGTGACGATAAACGGCGGTTTACTTGTATTTCCTGCATTAAAATTTTCGACCCAACTTTGAATTAAATATGGCGAATGGTTATCTGAATTAATGACTGAAATAGACGCTTCCTTATGTGCACCATCATAAATCACGCGAGTGCCTCCAATAGTCACGTTAGCAGAAGCAGGAAACGCATTAACTATCAGGGCGAACGCTGTAAGCAATGTAGATATTTTTCGAAACATGGAAAAAACCCTGGATCATCAGAGAGCAATGACAGTAAAACAATGCTGCATCCTTGCAGTTCTAAAAAATCATCCGTTGAACTACTTTCATTGCTCACTGCATTTACATGGACGTTGATTAAAGTCCGACGTTAGAAGTTATAATCGATGGTGAAATCGGTGCTGGCATTTGCCTCACCTTTAGTCACAACTGCCGCCGTGGCGACATATTTTGCGATAAAATTGAAAGTCGTATCAGCTGTAGAAGACAAGATTTTTTCAGCCGACCGGCTCGCCATTGGAATCAGTGTCGTACCATCTTCCTCATAAAAACCTATACCCACGCCGCTAGCCGCCGTGCCGCCAGATGCCGCCGATATTGCCAATAGATTGCTATTATCAGGGTGGGACGCGCCGTCAAATCGCACTGTCGCTCCTTTGGCCGTACTCGGACATGACGTTAGTACGATGCTGACTTTCTGTGGGCCTGCACTATCCCCCGCAGAGTTGAATGATGAAGTGCTAATATTGCCCATGGGAATATTTTGTGTGGCGGTCGTACTGCTAATAGTGCAAGCAACATCGGTGATCGTACCGGTGAAGTTAATTTTCCCATCAGCGGCATTGACGTTGGAGATAAATGTAGAACCTGCAACTATAGCAAAAATAAATAATTTGTTAATCATGGTGGTCTCTATAAGTGTTGTGAGTTTCTTATTTTATAAAGTCACATGATAAATACCATGGGTGACTTATAGTGAAAATTATCTCTATGTGGTGGTGGGTTGTAAATAAAACGCATCTTAAATACCCTTAAATAACTTTAAATTGATGTCTTCAAAAGTTTAAGGTGTTTTGGGCTCAATTAAAAACAATGAGTTACGATTTTTTGTGAGGTGGGTTAAGGGCGTGTTGTTGGTTTGGTTGTCTAGCCAGGTTCTGATTTTTACGAGGAGGATTATTCATTCAAATGTTTGAAAGTGACCGGTGGTTATTCAATTTGTGGATTACGGGAGGGGGGTATGATATTAAAGGATGAGTGCGGATATAAAGGAGTCAGGTATTTCCTGATGGTGGTTATGTGCTGTTTCACTTATATTAGACGGGTAGGCTAAAAAAGCAGCGCGGTAATCAAATGTTACCTCTCACTGGTTTTCTACACCACTCAGTTGATAACCTGCTTGGATAAATCAGGTAAACGCTTCCAGGACACGGTTTCGAAAGGGTTAATGCGGGCTCTTCAACAACCCTCTCGATAATGAAAAAGGCACCCAATTCCACTATCGCGAATCACGGTTTAACTGACGGTTTCGCCTTACAAAAGGCCTGGGTTTTACACAAAAAGTCCCATGTTGACTGTGCAATAAGACCTTTGCATTAGTAGGTCTTCATTGGGCTACCTAAACTGGTGGCTTGTTTTTTGTACAGAAACCATAGGATTAATCGCACATCAAATAACAGCGCTGACATTTATTAATCAATATTAAAAAAATGACATGGACTAACTCATTGATTCTACACAGTTAAAATGTTATTGAACTTATTGCAACAAGATTAGCCAGGCAGCATATACTAAAGGCATGATATCTAAATTATAATCCTTTAACATCGGGTAGATAGGTGAGGTTAGAATGCGTTTAATTGTCATGTTGTTGAGCCTGGTGGTCTGCACTCAGGTCTGGGCAGGGGAACTTACCAAACCTACCGGTAAAGTCCTTTTAACCATGTCGGGTAAAATAGAAAATACCAACGATAACGGCAAAGCCGTTTTTGATATCGCGAGCCTTGAGAAACTGGGCGTGGTGAGTTTCCAGACCACCTCTCCCTGGTATAATGGGCGCACGACTTTTACGGGTATTTCCATGCAAAAGCTCATGGATTATGTCGGGGCGAAAGGGACTGTTGTTAAGGTCACCGCGCTCAATGACTATACTACCGTTATCCCTCTCAGTGATTTCAAAAATTACAATGTGATCCTTGCATTCAAAATCAACGGGGAATATATGCGTGTCCGTGATAAAGGCCCGTTCTTCATTGTGTATCCCTATGACAGTTTGCCTGAGCTGAATAATCAGATCTATTATTCACGATCAGCATGGCAGGTCAGCCGTATGAGTATTGAGTAAGAGTTCAGAGGAGCATCATGAACAGAATACTGGCTGGCATAATCTTTTCCCTTTTTATATCCACAGGGTATATCTCTTTCCTTGTGCATGAAAGGCAACAAGAGTTACAGAAGCTAAGTCGTTACACCGACTCATGGTCTGCTGCCCAGCTGGTGTCAGAATATTACCGTTTCGAGTCATGGCTTGGTCTTTACACTTTTGTGGATACGATGGAGATCGATGACGTACGCCTGCGTCTCGACATTATGCTCAGCCAGAGTGATTTAATGAAAGGCGGCGATTTAGGGCATTATATAGACAGCAGTAAAGCCCATCATGAACTGGCTTTACAACTGCAAAGTACGCTTGAATATCTGGATGTTCATCTTGAGAAAATGAACCGTTCAGACATCAAAGAGTACCTGAAAATCATGCATGAACTTGATTCGCCTCTAAGCCGCCTCTCATCTGGTGCATTAGATAAAGATGTTAACTCGATTAATAATGCGAACCACAATATTCAAACGCTGTACTATATTTATTCAGCGACGTCGGTACTGCTAATAATACTCAGTGCGATATTAGGCGTGCTGATATTCTATCAAAACAGAAATATTCTGAAGGCGCATCTTCAGGTTAAAAGCCTTGCCGAAGAGTTGCAAAAATCGAAAGAAAAACTGCAAATCCAGAACACAAAACTGGAGTATGACGTCTACCACGACTCTCTCACCGAGATGAATAACCGCCATTTCTTCTGGGAAAATTTAACTAAAACCATCGAAGTGGCAGAAAAAGATAATCACTCTGTGGCTGTCATGTTGTTTGATTTAGATCGATTCAAAGAGGTCAACGATACGTACGGGCACGATGCGGGTGATATTTTATTACGCCAGATCTCCCACCGTCTGGTGTCGATGAGCCTTGCTTCAGATACGCTTTACCGCTTAGGTGGGGATGAGTTTGCGTTCCTTTCGCGTGGCATGACAGAAAGCCAGGCGGTTTCCCGCGCTCAAAAAATCTGCGAATTTATCAACCAGCCGTACACGATTTATAACACCATTATTAATATTACCACCTGTGTGGGCATCGTTATTTCAGACACTGAACGCCGATCTGACTTCCTGTATAAATTTGCCGATCTGGCGCTTTATGAAGCCAAAAATGAAGGTTCAGGGAAGATAAAAGTCTTCCGCCAGCGCATGTTAGACAAACTGCAAGAAAGCAGAACCCTCGAACATGATATGGCCATGGCAATCGTTAACAAAGAGTTCGTGGTTTATTATCAGCCTATTGTTGATTCATTCAGCCGGGAAATTTACAGCTATGAAGCCCTTATTCGCTGGATACATCCACTGAAGGGGATCCTGTCACCGGATAGCTTTATTCCGGTTGCTGAAAAAACAGGCATGATCAACGAGATGGGGAAATCGGTGCTCGAAATGGCCTGTCGGGAAGCGGCGACCTGGGCGATTCCGGCAAAAATTTCAGTCAACGTCTCTCCTGTCCAGCTCAGCAGTAAAACCTTTGCCGCAACAGTGCTGTCCATTCTGAAGGAAACAGGGCTTCCAACTGAACGTCTTGAACTGGAAGTGACTGAATCCTCTCTCTTTACGGAGAGCACGACGCCGATGAATACCCTGAACAAGCTCAGATCCCTGGGCGTGAAAATTTCTATCGATGATTTTGGTACGGGATATTCCTCTCTTTCGCGGCTGAGCCGGATTGCCTTCGATAAAATCAAAATAGACAAGTCCTTTGTCCATTCGTTGGCCACTCAGGAAGACGCCATTAATATCATCAAACTGATCACGGGTATGGCGAAATCACTGAATATGAAGGCTATTGCAGAAGGTGTTGAAACGCAGGAACAGCTGGAGAGTCTTCAGGCACTCGGCTGCGATTTCGCACAAGGGTATCTATTTGGTAAACCCCAGCCTTATGTTGCTGGGGAAATACGCAACGGTTATCAGGAACAGGTAAACTGCGAACGTTTATCCTGAGCATGTTTCTGAAGGCTTACCTGATAGCAAAAGTCGCCATCTGATACCAGCCATCGGTGGTTTTCCCTTTGTTGGCAAGCTGGACTCGTGGTGCGCCCTGGGCATCGGTAATTGCCGTTTGCAGCGAATAGTTGCCTGCGGGTAGGGTTGCAGGCAGGGCCAGCACCACGCGGCTTTGAATATCGCCGGGTAACCAGCGGCGAATATCGTCCTGCGTTTTCTGCTTCAGAATGGTTGTGCCTGCGGCATTAACCACCCGCCACTGCACCGGATAGGCTAGATAAGCCGGCGCAACACCGTCATTACGCCAGTTAACGGTCAGCGTCAGCGGTTGCCCGGCCAGAAGTGGAGTGTCAAACGTCAGCTTATTCACCCGGTAGCGATAGCCAATGCGCAGTAAGGCCTTATCGACAATGTCGCGATATTCGGTGGGGATCGGTCGCGATTTAATATTCAGCGTGCTGGCGTGCTGCTGTATCGCCCAGTCGAAGGTCGCCTGGACCTCCTCGCGGGTATAGTGCTGCACGGTTTGCCATTCAGTCATATAGCCGCAAATCTCAAGGCTAACCGGTGCCCGTTTCCAACTGTCGTTAAAGCCCGGCTCGGCGGCCTGCGCGGCAGCCAGACGCTGCGGGTAGTCATCGCGCATATGGCTCCACTCGGTTGAGAAGTTACGCCAGTCGCCCCAGCAGTCCGCACGCCAGCCTGCACCCCGGCGGCTGGCCCATGCCAGCGAGTCTCCGCCGCTGATGAGCATCACTTTCGGGGTTTTCGGGAAGCTATCAAAGTGCATATCGACATAACGATTGAGCTGCGCGGGGGTGTATTTATCCATTAATTTCGGCACGTCAGGAAAATTGGAGTTATGCCATTCCCCCCATGAACCGACCATGCCGATATCAATAAAGGCCAGCTCAGGGTTTCCGTCGTAGCGTTTGCCCATGGTGCCGACCAGTTTCTGTGCGTAGGCGATGAAGGTGGGATCGCTGAGATCCGGTACGAAGGTTTTACCGTTTTCAACCCACTGTCCTTTAATGCCTTTGGCAATCAGCCAGGCGGGAATTTTTGAACCGGTTTGTGGTTCATCGAGCGCCATAAAGCGCAGGCCGACGTTCATCGCCGGCTGGTGTCTGGCGGCAACGGCAAAAGCGTTGTCGATGAGGGCAAAATTATAAACCCCCTCCTGTGGCTCCAGTTCGCTCCAGTAAAAACGCTCGTATTCAAAGCCGGTGTCGGGATACTGCGCAAGGGTGGGTTTTTGACCGTAACCGTCATGAAAACTGGCAACACCCATACCCGGATTGGTCAACAGACCGTCGAAGGGCAGAGGTGAAACCACCGTGGTGACTGCACCCGCAGAACCTGAAGTCAGCAAGCCCGCCAGCAGCAATGCACGAAACAAAGGCGCTTTACGAAGAGACGACATCGGCATTTCATTTCACCTTGTCATTTTGTCATGAAGGTCCATAAACCACGTCCAGATACCGACGTGGAAGTTGGTAAATACGTCGATGCCTAATGCCGATTTCAGCATATAGAGTGCCAGCAGAACCGACAGCAGGCAGAACAACACCCCGAGGGTAATGATCAGTGTAGTGAAGATGCGCCCGACCAGAGTGCTTTCGCGCGATACCTTGCGCACATCACGGCCAAAGAGAAACACCACGAAATAGCGGCGGTGGAGGAACGGGAAGCTATGGCGAAAATCGAGCCGGTGACGCGTCGCCAGATTGGTACGGACCAGTGCCTGCTCAATTCCACGCTTTTGTTCCGGGGTTAATGAGGTTTCGACCTCCTGGTCAAGTGCGGCATAGAAGCGCTCGACGACCAGTTCTGCTGTAGATTTCGACACGTGTTTCCTGTTTACGTTAGGCGCTGATACACTTGAGCGGTTTGGGCGGCAATTTCCGGCCAACGGTACTTTGGCAGGAACTGGCTGTAATCCGCTTTCTCTCCTCCGACCCATTGTTGAAGCTTCTGCGTCAGGGCCGGAACGTTAGCGACAGGGAAATAGTCCGCTTGCGGCAGGCCAATTTCGAGATTTGCCGGGATGTCGCTGACAATGACCGGCAATGACCACGACATGGCCTCAAGCAGGGCGATCGGCAAGCCTTCATGGTAGGAGGGCAGGACGAATAACCCGGCCTGTGAGAACAGCGTATGAAGCGTCGGGCCGCTGACAAAACCGGTCATGAAGACGTTCGGCGTGCTGAAGGCCTGTTTCTTTAGCTGTTCACTGTACTCATCGGCATGGTCGGCATCGCCAATCAACACCAGTGGCATACTACAACCCGCCGCAGCATAAGCGGCTATCAGGTCGTGTAGCCCTTTCTCTTCCACAAAGCGCGCCACGGCAACAATATACTGTCCCGGCTTAAGGGCGTGCCTTTCAAGGATTGTCGCCTGTTCTTCAGCGGATGGCAGCGCGGTCTGGCGGACGCCGTTATAGATAACGTGGGCATTATGCCGGCCATGTTTGCGCTTAATCAGATTGTTGATAACCTCGGAAATGACGATCACCTCATTGGCGTAGGTTACCGCCCATTTTTCGCCCAGTCGCAACATCCGTTTACTGACTTTTCCCCATTTCTGGCGGTCATAATCCGGGCCGTGATGAGTAAACACGACGCGTTTTCCCAGCAGGCGCAACAACGGCACTACCAGCCCAGGGCCTATGGCATGAACGTGAACCACACTGGAGCCGTCAAATAAGGTACTGAGCGCTGCCAGCGTTGAGTGAACGATGGCCTCGAACTTACGGCTTTTCGGCGCCCATAAGCTCTTGAGTTTAACACCTTTATATTCACTGCGGCGATAGTTCACGTAGGGCGAGCGGGCCAGCACGCAGATCTCCGCGTTGCCCAGACGATAGATCTCCGGGTACAGATTCTGGCAATGGGTTTCTACGCCGCCCTGAACATCGGGAATGCCGCGGGTACCCAGCACCGTCACCTTGGCTTTCATGTTGTCTCTCCCACAAGTTGCTGATAAAGCGCCTGTAGCACCTGCATATGACGGGCAAGATCGTATTTTTCTTCCAGACGCTGGCGGGCGCTAATCCCCATTTCACGCGCACGTTGCGGGTCTGCGGCCAGTTGGTCCATCAACTGCGCCAGCGAGTCGCTGTCGCCTGGCTCCACCAGATAACCATCCCGGTTGTCGCGGATCTGTTCCGGAATGCCGCCAATGTTGCCGCCGATAACCGGGCGGCCAAAGGCCATGGCTTCGAGCACTGACATTGAGCAATTTTCGTAATATTCGGAAGGAACAATAACAGCGCGGGCCCCACGAATCAGGTTGTTCAGTGCCTCACCGTGTTTCATATACCCGAGGAATTCTGGCCCACTGAAGCGGGCGCGCAGATCTTTGCCGAGCGGACCATCGCCGACAATTTTAAGCGGCATGTTATGGGTCATTTTCTGCTGTGCCTGGGCAAGGGTAGATACCCCTTTTTCACGGCTCAGGCGACCGATATAGAGGAAATAGTCGCCCGCCGTTTCGCCAGGCACGGTGGTGCTGGCATCGATACCATTAACGATAACGTCGATGCGGGTGTCAGGGAGCTTACGCAGCAGCGTCTGGCGCATAAACTCGCTTGGCGCGACGATGCAGTCGAGCATGGCGTAATTTTTGGCGAACTTCTGCCAGTAAGCTTCCAGCGACAGCAGCAGGCTTTTAAAGGTATCGCCTTGCTGGCAGCGGTGGCGAAACGCGTTGCTGACTGACCCGGTCAGGCACTCTTCGCAGACGTGGCCGTCGCGCAGCATGGTGTAGGAGGGGCAGACAATTTTGTAATCGTGCGCGGTCAGCACGGTTTTACAGCCAAAGCGCTTCGCCACGCCAATGACGGCGGGCGTTATCTGATGATAGATATTGTGAAAATGCACAATATCCGGCCGCTCGCGCAGCAGTAACGTGTTGAGCTTCGAACAGGCCTGCGAATTATAGATAAAATCCACCCCGGCTCTGACCCGCCTCATCAGACCGTGGCTGTCGTGATAATCGACATTATGGACGAAAAACTCTTCCCACGGTGACGGTTTGTTTTCAACGTGCTTCATACTGAAGTCGACGACCTGGTAGCCGGACTGCAGCATGGCATCCCGCTCCTGGAAATAAACGGTTTCCGCGCCTCCTTTGATAAAAAAGAACTTGTTAACGAAGAGAATTTTCATTTTCAGTATCAATATGCTTTGGATTAAACACGGTCACCGCCGGGCGTTGCATCGGGTCACGGACTGCACGGGCCATCCCGCGCAGCATCCCCGCTGAAAACATAAATAAGTTAATCACGCTTTGTACACCATCGCGCAGGGATCTGTTTTTGATTGTTTTCAGGGCGATAAACGCCAGCAGTGGCAGCAGCGCAATGGCGATAACCTTACCGTTAAAAGTCAGCAGGCAGACAAGCAAAATCAGCAGATACAGGGTGAAAATCAGCTCATTACGGACAATGCGCAACGCGGCCGGGAAATGGGCTTTGCCCCAGCAGCCGCGCAGCAGCTCACCAGGCGCGCACAGGAAACGGTTCTTCCAGCGGTAGATCAGCATTTTGAAGGTCGGCATGGTGTAGGAGGTGTGGCTAAAGTAGGGCACATCCAGGCGGTGCAGCTTGTAGCCCGCAGCACCCAGACGGATGCCCAGCTCTGCCTCTTCATAGGCGTGCAGGTTCAGGTTGGTCAGGTAGCCGACTTTTTCGATGGCCGAACGACGATACAGACCCCCGCCGCCTAAGTGGTCGGTATCACCGTGGGGATAGATTAGGTGCAGGCGCTGCTTACGTGATTTGAACTCGTAGTTGGATGCATCATCCATATCAACGCTACCGGCTACCCCCGCATACTCAGGATGGGTTTCCAGAAATTCGACGGCGGTATCAAGGAAGCCCGGCTCCAGCTCCATATCACCATCCAGCAGCAGCAGGTAATCGCCCTCGCTATACAGCCAGCCGAGCTGGTGGCCGATACCGCAACTGCGATCGTTGATGTTATCCAGGCACACCACCATCACGTCTTTACCTAACGCGAGCTCCCGCGTGTTATCCGTCGAGAGGCTGTCGGCAACAATGATTTGATGCGGATAGGGTTGCAGCTGTTTGCGGACACTGTCGATTGTTTTCTCAATGCCCTGCGCTTCATTCAGGGTCTTAATGCTGACGGTAATAGAGGGTTTTTTATTCATGTTCGTTACCGGAGTTCAGACGGATAGTGCGGTGGATGACGATAAGCGCCCCGAGGGCCACCCATAATAAAAACTGTAGCATCGGCACAATCATCAGGATCTGGCTGTAGGGCAGGCTGACCAGACAGCCGATGACAAAGACGTAGTACGCCGGTGCCGAGCTGAGCAACTGGAGATCCTCACGATTAAGATCCTGACGGGCAAAGGTCTCTTTTGGCCGCATCGCCACGAGCACGGCGCCAATCATGCAGACAAACAGCACGATGCCGATAATGCCCACTTCCCACAGCAACATGCTTAAGGACGTTGAATCGAGGATCAGGTGATACCAGGCGCCGATATACCCCGGTGAAACCGTACTGCCGCTGTTGGTGGCGTTAAGACCGTAGCCGAACAGCATCCCGCCCGGGCCGAAAAGGTCGTTATGCTGGAGCCAGAAGAAGACGGTGGTGAAGCGTCCCAGTTCGCCGCTTGGCATGATGTAGTTGGCATCAAAAATATAACTTAGCGAGTCAATAAATACCGAAAGCGCGCTGCGGGTTGGATCCCCGCCAAAGGCCGCCGAATAGTTTGATGCCAAAACGGTAATGGCGATAAAGATTAACAGCGCCATCCCGACGGCGATAATCAGCAGCGAGCGCAGGCTGACGGCACTGACTCCGCGCACATAGCCGGGCATAACCCACAGCAGTGCCAGCAGGAATGGCGACAGCAGGATAATGAATTTGACTTCGCCCACCACGCAGAGGAAAAAGCCCAGCGCGATGTGGACCACCAGCGATTTTAACGAGCAGATCCCGTGTTTATACTCCGATAGCTTCAGCAGCATGATCAGCAGGCAAAATGCCCCCATTGCCGCAGTGTTGCCGCCGCCCATCGGGTCGCCGCCGAACGTACCGACCACCGAGTCCCACTTCTCATCCTCACCACGAAGGGCCACGCGTTGGGGAACGATAAAAATCACCTGATAAATCGCGACCGGGATCTGCACGTAGAAGATCCAGTAGAAAAGCTGGGTCAACCTGTGCAGTTGCGATTCACGGACCATCCCAAGCAACATACAGAGCATCAGCAGCGACAACGCCAGCTCGTTTTTAAAGCCGACGATGGTGGTCACAATCCCCGATTGCAGAACAGTAGAGACAAGCCCGAGGGAAATAAACGTCAGGTACAGCGTCAGTATCACCTTTTCGCGCCCGGTCAGGCGCAGCGGTTGCGGGCGGTTTTGCATCAGCAGCAATACCGCCATGACCAGCACCATAAAGAAGGGCAGCCACAGGATCGCCGCAATGCCGGTGAAGTACTGAACAGTGCCGCAGAATACCAGGGTTATCAGGGCGTAGGCTTCAAGGTAGCGGCCAGTATTTAACTGCATATTTTCTGCTCCTGTACCCAGAGCGATTTCGCCCGCTGGTTCATTTTGATGAGAATGAACAGATAGCGCACGCTGGTCAGCACCGAGAAGGTCAACAGTGCGATTTGATAACCCACACCAAATTTTGGCAGGGCGATAAAGGCGACGGCAATAATCAGGATCTGCTCAATCTGAATACGCAGAAAATAGCGTCGGGAGCCGAAAATCAGCTCAATGACCGTCAGCGGGCTGACTGCCAGTGCGGCAAACAGATAGGGCAGCATATAGCGTGAGGTCGGGATCGAGTTCAGCCACTCCTGACTGAATCCCAGACGCATCACCAGCGGATAGAAAATCCAGATGCCGAGAATGCACACCACCGAAGCACCCATCAGCATCAGGCGTACCTTTTTATATTCCGGGTAGTTAAAGGTGTTGTTACGAAAATCCATCGACCATTTAGAAAAGATGGAGTTGCGCACCGCGTTGCCAATGATCATCACCGGCGATAAACAGAAGCGACTGACCACCGAGAAATACCCGGCGACCAGCGGCGAGAACCAGATGTTAATCAGCATGGTCGGCAGGTTATTACTGGCCATTGCCAGGACCTCGGCACTGCCAACGCGGCTGATATGCTGCCAGTGTTCGCGTAAAAAGCGGGCGTTAGCGCTCAGTGAAAAGTTGCTCAGCGTCAGGCTACGGAAATTAAACAGGCGGATCAGGCAGCCGCTTATCAGCAATAAAATGCCGACCATCCACGCCAGATAGAACAGCATCGGATTGGGCATCACCAGCAGGGCGACAGCCACAACCAGCGACACGGCGATACGCTGGAAGGTCAGGAACGGGTAATTCCCGCCGCGCAGCGACAGGTTTTCGGCAACCAGTACCAGCGCATAGCCGAAAGTCAGCAAATAGAGAAAGGCAATGTTCAGGTTGAAGATAAGCCCGGTGATCACCGCCCAGGGGATAGCCATCACCAGACTCTGTAACACACAAAACACCACGTTTTGCCCTAACTGGTGATCCTCCTGGCGGGGGATCAGCAGCTGGGAGGCAAACATACACACCTGTGCGCCGATCAGCACATTGCTGTAGATCATCGCGTAATGGCCGACCTCCGCCATCCCGTAGCGATGCGAGATAAGCCAGACCGAAAAGGCACCGATCAGCTGCGAAAGCACTGACGAACTGGCGATGGATGAAATGCTCCTGATGAGATTCATAATCGCTATTTCGGTGAAATTAGTTCGTGCATTTCACGATCGAGCAGACGTTTCCCTTCCTGCGTTTCCAGGTTCTCTTCTTTCACCTGGTTGAGCAGGAGCGCGACCGGGGCATCACCAGCGCTTTTGAGACGAAGCGCCGCCTCGCGAACCCGTGCCGCCTGCTCGCCGGCTTTCACCACCAGCAGGTTTATGTCGCTCTGCGCTGCCAGCAGCAGGCTATCCTGCGCCAGGCTCAGAGCTGGTGTATCGATGACCAGCGTATCGTACGTCTGGTGCAGTGTTGCCAGCAGGGCGGGTAAGCGTTCGGACGTTAAAAGCAGCAGGGAAGAGTCGTTCAGCTCGCCGCGCGCAAGGAAGTCCAGCTGGTCATCAAGTTTAACGATCGCCTGTTCCGCTGTGGCGGTGCCGTTCAGTAGCTGGCTGAAGCCCTGCTTCTGCTGCGGATACTTCGCCGATAACCCCTTAGAGGCCAGATAATCAAGATCGATAAGCAGCGTTTTGCGTGACTTGCTGGCTGAGCTGGCCAGCAGTTCGGCGATAAGCGAGCTGCCGAACCGGGGTTGTACTGAGGTCACCAGAATGGTCGCAGGTTTATCCCGGCGATTAAGCAATGCCAGGCGCAGGCTGTGGATCATGTCGGCATACTGGACGTTGTGGAAAATCTGTTTCGCACTGTCCAGATGCGGCAACTGCGGGAATTCACCGCTGGCGTCGAGAGCGGCTTTCGCTTTCAGTTCGCTGAGGCTATTAACGGATTTGTCCATCGCGGTACCGACGATCAGGTACATGATGTACAGCGCCAGCGCCATCAGGGTAATCATCACAATCAGCAGGCCGCGCTGTGGTTTTGACGGGCGATCCGGTGGAACGGCAGCATCGTAAATCACCTCATCTGGCGCCGAGAGACTCTCCGACAGCTTTTGCTCACTGGCGCGCTGGTACAGCGACTTATACAGCTCTTCGGTTTTGTTCAGCGTGGTGGTCATGGTGTTGTACTGATCCCGCCTGGCGCCGAGGGCCTGGAAGTTTGCTTTTTCCTCGTCGAGCATTTGCTGATAGTGCTGCTCATCGTCGAGCGCGATTTGATACTGCTGGTGCAGGCCGTTTGACAGCTCACCTAATACCTGACCGAGCTGGGCGCTCACCGCCTTCATTTGCGCCTGTGCCTGGAGATACTTCGGATGCTGCGGTCCATAGTGTTCCGCCGCATCGGAAAGCTCACGGCGCGTCTGGATCATGGCAATGCGCAGATCCTGAATCTGTGGATGACCGGATATTTCTGGCAGAGAGATAATCTGCTCAACCGGTTTGCCTTGCTGCTGGCGGACTTTGTCCCACTCGGTCTGCGCTTTCAGTCGGCGCTGGGTCGCATCGGCCAGGCGGTTTATCGCGATCCCCATGCGCTCGGTTTCATAGCCATCCACGCTGCGGAAGGTCAGCAACCCATTTTGCTTGAGGAAGGTATCGATTTCCGCCTTTTGCTGATCCATTTTGCTTTTCAGCTCGTCCATCATTTGTTCGTTCGAGCTTTGTGCCTGAAGCAGAGTGTTTTTCTTCTGCTGCAAACTGTAATCGATAAAGGCCTGAGCGACGCCGTTGGCGATATCCGCCGCTTTTTGTGCCGATTTGGCTTCTACAGAAACGGATACCAGCTGGGTAGAACGCACGCCGGAAATGGTCAGTTTCTTTTGCAGCGCCAGTATCGCATTATCGATACGCCCGGCTTCATCCTGTTTATCGCCGTCGTTAAACTCGGGATCCTCATACAGCTTTAATTTACGCACCGCGGCATCGAGCACCACTCGCGAACCCATTAATGCATACTTGGTTTCGTAGTAATCGTTGCGCGTGGAATCGTAATTATCTACGCGTGGCAGGGGAGAGATATCCGATGACTGCGCTTTAAACAGCACGGTAGCCGTCGCCGTATAGCTCGAGGACATTAAGCGAGTCAAAATAAATGACGCCACGGCGGCAACGATCACCACCACCAGGCACCAGATAAGCTTGTGCTTAATCTTGTTGAAATAAGGCGTGAAGTCGATAAAGCCTTCTTTCTTTTTTCCGTTTTCTACCAATGAAATTGCCATATTAGAAGAAGCTCATGCCAATAATGATGGTATCTCCAGCCTGAACGGCGGAGTCTGCGGCGACATTGTTCAGCAGCTGACCGCTGCCAGACTGTCTAACTTGAATATCTTTACGGTCAGCGCGATCGGTAAAACCGCCCGCCAGCGCAATGGCTTTTTCCGCCGTTAAGCCTGGCTCCCAGGCGTAGCCATCCGGTTTTTTCACTTCACCCAGCAGATACACTTTGCGGTATTCGGCGACGCTTACCGTGACCATCGGCGTTTTCAGGTAGTTGCCGCGCAACTTATCAGCAATTTCTTTGCTGACCTGTTCAGGGGTCTTGCCCTGAAGTTGCAGCACACCAATAAACGGGTAATCAACGTTGCCGCTATTATCTATTTTTACCCGCATGGACATATCCTGTTCGCCGGAGACGTTAATATTGACTTCATCGCCATGGCTCAGCAGGTAAACGGTATTCGGCTGCGTTTTGATGGACTGCTGCGGGGTTGAGCATCCCGCTAGCAGCAGCGCCAGCAGCGGAAGCATCGCCAGATTCCTGTTTAAAAAGGTCATATTTGTACCTGCGTCATAAAAATAATGGCCGAATCGTCATAGCCCAGGGTGCGGTCAACTGCATGTGTGTAGTCCGGGCCAATATAAAAAGTATCCGTGTCTTTATTGGAGTGCATGGTGTTCCATTGCAGCTTCAGCTTAAAGTTAATGGATGGACGAAAATCATAGTTAAAGGTCAATGACACCAGATTTGACGTATCTTTGCGCTTATCACTCTGGTGCTTATAGTCTTCGGTAATATAGGAATAATCGATCAAGGTCGAAAAACGATCCACCACCCAGTGATGTTCATAGCCAATGCCTGTTGTCGATACCAGAATATATCCGCCAGAATCGGTTGGGTCTTTAATTCGCTGCGAGCTGTGCAGGTTAACGTTAACTTGCTCGAGCGGTGCCCAGTCAGCGGTAATATCCCAGTTCAGGCCGTTAAAGCCCTGCGAATTCGGGTTATGGATAAACTCTTTGTACAGCCAGGCAATGTTGGCGTTGATCTCCGTTTTCCCCGTCAGCCGGTTTTTCATACCGAACAGCAGGTAATACTCATTGCTGTCTTTAAGCTCATTGAGCTCGTAACGCCGCTGGTTAGTAATAAAGCTATAGCGGTAGCGGAGCGTTTTTGCTTTCTGGTCGAACACGTCAGCCACCAGGCTGTCTTCATGCCACTCCTGATCGCGCATGTAGTAGCCGAAGTCATCACTGGCATCTTTGATGCCGTCGATATCGCGAAAACGCAACTGCTTATGCTGTAGCGCGAGTTCTGCCTTACCGCGAGCCTCTGGCGCACCGTAGCTGTAGCGCAACTCGCTGTTGAAAAAGCGGGTACCGATAGGTTTATCGATACCAAATTCTTTAAATTGCTCGGGTAAAAAGCCTTCAGTGGTATCGCGGCCACGCTCTTCATGACCCAGTGTTTCTTCGAGGTCAAGAGCCAGTCCATGTTTGTCGCCGAAGCGCCAGTTCCCGTTGAACATGAAATAATGGTTGTTGCGATTATCCGCGCTATCGTTGGCATAGTAACGATAATCGCCTGAATACATCAGCAAGTACCGGTCTTCCTGGCGTTCGCCCATGGCTTTCACGACAGGTTTAATGTTCTGGTAGCTTGAGCCAATTGCATCCTGGCTATCGTGCTGCCAGGTCACGTTGTCATCATAGCCAATGTCATAGCCCAACTGGCTTTCGAAATCGATGCCAGCGATACCCGTGTGCGGTTTTGCCTGGAGGTCGGCATGTGCGTAAGGCACGGAGAGAAGACCAGCCAGGATAGCGAACCTAGAACGCATTTTTACCTACAAAGCCCCGTAAGAAGGTCAAAATTATGATTTTAAGATCGAGGAACAGCGACCACGACTGGATATAGTCCAGGTCGAACTGAATGCGCTTTTCCATTTTATCCAGCGTATCGGTTTCGCCGCGGAAACCGTTGATTTGTGCCAGCCCGGTTATCCCCGGTTTTACCTTATGGCGAATCATGTAGTTTTCGACCAGTACGCGGTACTGCTCGTTATGCGCCACCGCGTGTGGGCGTGGGCCGACTATCGACATTCGCCCCTGAAGGACGTTGAAAAATTGCGGCAGCTCATCGAGTGAAGTTTTACGTAAAAATGCACCAAACCGGGTAATGCGCGGATCGTTGCGGGTCGCCTGAGTAACGACGGTACTGTTCTCCATTACTCGCATGGTTCTGAACTTCCACACCTCGATTTGCTTACCGTTCAGGCCATAGCGGGTCTGCTTAAACAGAATTGGACCGGGGGAGGTAATTTTGATACCAATGGCCACCAGGATCATGACCGGCAGGCTGATCAGGGTAAAGAAAAAACCGAGGATCATATCTTCAATGTACTTGATGATGGCGCCTTCACCGTCAAACGGGGAGGTAAAGATACTGATGGTTTGTAGGTTGCCGAACATGCGCAGCTGGGAAATATGCGGGCTGTAAGAGAACAGGTCCGGTACCAGAAACACATCCACGGTCGTGTCCGAGAATTCGTTCAGAAACTGCTTAATGCGCTGACGGGCGACCATGGGTAGCGCAATATAAATTTCGTCGATTTCGCCCGCTTTCGCCATAGCCAGCAGATCGCTGCGGGTGCCGTGTCGTTCGATGCCGATAAGCGAACTTTCGCGCTGGTTATTGCGGTCTTCAAAGTAGGTGATGGTGAAGCCACGCTGTGAATATTCTTTTTGTAGCGCGTTTTTAATGGCCAGACCTGCCGGCGTAATGCCGAGGATCGCTACGCGTAACGGTGAATTAAAAAGATAATAAGAACTGATTACACGAACAAGGAATACGATTATAAATATAAACACCGAACATTTTGCCAGACTCTCGGCCAGCAGGATAAAATTCTCCAACGGTTGCTTATTGATAAGTTTTTCGGCAATCACAAAAAATAAAAACGAAACAATACTGCTCAGACATATGCTTATAATGAGTGTCAGTGATTTGGTTAAATAACGACCTTTCAGCTTTCCAGTGTACAGGTGAAAATATTCGTTAATACGAATAAATACCAATGAGAAGATGATGCCCAGAAGTGCGCTGGCTGTGGTGGGGTCGGTATAAAAATACTTTAAATAGGTAAAGACCAGAATATTGACTGTGAAAAAATCCAGTAGTTTTATCAGCTTGCTATAGCGTGAATTATAAATTTTCATATTGTTATCTGTCTTGTTTTACCCGTTTAATGGCGTTAATTAAACATCAATATGTTTTTTTCCAACCAACCCAAAAACGCGTGAGAAGCATTCACAGCTACAATAAAATTCTACTATTCATCACATTAGACCATGGTCAGAGCGATGTCGAGATATCGCAAACAAAAAAACATGTCGCCTTTAAATGCGCGTTGAGGGGACTATTCAATTATTTAAAAGGCGCGATGTAGGGCCGTATTGAGAAGCGGGTTATCCGGCGCTGAGCTTGCTGCACGAACGGGGATGTCGGGCACAGTCGATTTCGTTCAGGTGGCACATGGCTACCGGCCTGGCAGGGAGATATATTTTCCTCTCCCCGCGGGATGAGCCGACAAGCGCTGTAACGATATTATTTTTTCTTATTGAGCATCGCCTTTAAATCAGCGAAGGGATTATAGGTTGCTTCGCCAACATCTTTTTGCGCGTCTTCACCCGCCACAACGGTGGTGCCGTACTGGTCAGCTTCGGTGTACTTAGAGTGTTCGTGGTCGTGGCAAAACAGACACAACAGCTCCCAGTTACTCCCATCTTCCGGATTGTTGGTATGGTCGTGATCGATGTGGTGCACCGTCAGCTCGCGCAGGTTTGAATATACAAACTCCCGCGAACAACGCCCGCATACCCAGGGGTAGATTTTAAGCGCCTTTTCACGATAGCCGCTTTCCAGCCGCGCGTAGTTTTTGGGGATCAGAGCCATTGCCAATGTTACCTGCTAAAAAGAGTGGGTTTCACAATATATCCCATAATGGAAAGAAGGAGAATAAGCGAGATACCACTCTGCGCGAGCCGTCTCTTTAGCAACCCACCAGGCGTGAAAATCACACCGCTTGAGTATTAACCTGAGTTTATGGTTTTTGGGGCGGCGGGACGCCAGATTTTTACACTGGGATTGAACGAAAGGTGTTGTTGTTTGTGTGGTTAATTGACGAGGAGATAAGAGATTTATTGGGTATTTATTTTCCGTTTAATTGTTTTGAAAATATAAAGGTATCAAGTTAATTCACTTTTAACAATCCGGACATTTATTATCATAGTAGTTAACAGGGTATGCTTTTACGTAGGGTCTATTATGTTTCTCGTTTCGCTGAAGAAGATGTTAATCACGGGGGGACGTGATAAGGCCGAAAAAAGGACGATAAAAGATAAGCTGGATCATCAGTCTTATTTAGAAAGCGAAAGAGTACTAGAAATATATTTGGTGCGGCTGATCTGTGCTGTGACGCTATATGGTACGTTGCTAATGGCATATCATAGCTAGTGATTTACACCCGGGCATTCATAAGAACAGGTGCCGCAACCCCGGAGTTCTGGCACTCACAGGGTTGGGGCATTTCTGTCAGGTCTGAACACCGTATAGTCGTTATGAATCACATGCATTTAGCACAAGGTTGCAACGACACCAGGCCGGTAATGTCTTTTGCTTCCTGCTCCGCCTCTTCACGCCCTGGCGAGCAGCATTTGAAATATGCAGAAGTGGTAAATGCTGAATCTTCTCCGCCATTTATGGTTGGGCAGGACGCTTTATGGACGCGGGTGAGCGTAGCGTCTGTTTTTCGCCCGGTACCGTTGGCGCTTTTCGGCAAATTAACAACATAGCCCGTCGGGTTTTCATACAGCCATGCTTTATATGCCTGTTCACTGTTATCCATCCGGTCACTATGGAAGATCCTGATCATCTCTGAACTCCTGTTTTTTTAATAGGGGGCATTAGGTTTAGATTAGCTGCACGATAAAGCGTAAAGATTATTACAAACAATGAGATGAACGTAATATTGTTTAACCAGGGATGCAATTGCAATGCAATTGTCCCGGTTATGCGCCCTCGCGGTTACTTCTTCACGATCACCGCCTCCGGCGTGGCACACTCTGACCGATCCCCTGTATAATCCCCCGAAATTCTCCAACCGGTTTAGAAACGAACATGACAAAACTCACCTTACAAGAGCAGATGCTAAAAGCGGGCTTAGTGACCAGCAAGAAAATGGCCAAAGTTCAGCGCACGGCAAAAAAATCACGCGTTCAGGCCCGCGAGGCGAGAGAAGCAGTAGAAGAGAACAAAAAAGCGCAGATCGAGCGTGATAAGCAGTTGAGCGAGCAGCAGAAACAGGCTGTGTTAGCGAAAGAGTTTAAAGCTCAGGTCAAGCAGCTGATTGAAATGAACCGCATTTCGGTCTCAAGAGGCAATATCACATTTAACTTCACCGACGGCAATCTTATCAAAAAGATTGAGGTGGATAAGCAAACCCAGACGCAGCTGATTAATGGCCGCCTCGCCATTGCGCGTCTGGTGATTAACGCCAGCGGTGACTGTGAATACGCGATTATCCCGGCAGTTGTGGCGGATAAAATTGCCCAGCGTGATGCAGACAGCATTGTGCTGAACAGCGCGCTCAGCAAAGAAGCGGAAGATGAAGACGACCCTTACGCAGATTTCAAAATCCCTGACGATTTGATGTGGTAAGTCGTATCTAAAACGGGCTGGCGTTACGCGCCTTTATCAACTCCCTGGTGACCGGATGAACAAAATCCAGTCCGCTGGCGTGTAGCATCAGCCTCGCGGTATTTTCTGTGCCCGGCAACGCAAGCCCTCCATATAAATCACAGCCTAAAATCGGGTGTCCTGTCTGCTGGCAGTGAATGCGCAGCTGGTGGGTGCGCCCGGTTTCCGGGATAAGCTCGACCCGCGTTAACGGCAGTTCCGCACCCTGATAAAAGCGATCGATAACCCGGTAGCGAGAGCGTGCCGGTTTGCCGGTGACAGCACAAATCGACATCAGCGGAAACAGTGCTGGATCTTTGGCAATCGGCGCGTCGATTACTCCTTCATCGTCTTCCATATGCCCGCAAAGCAGGGCGGTATAGACCTTGCTGACGGCACGCTGGCTGAACTGGTGGCACAGAGCGGCGTTGATGGCTTTATTGCGGGCAATCACCATTAATCCGGATGTGCCGAAATCCAGGCGATGCACCAGCGTGCAGCCAGGGAAAATTTTAACCAGCCGGTAATGGACGGAATCGAGGTTTTGCGGATTTTTACCGGAAAGGCTAAGCAGCCCGGACGGTTTATTGATAAGCGCGATGTGTTCGTCCTGCCAGAGGATCTCTATCTCATCAGGACAAGGTGGGGCAATAAACGTATCAACAATGACAGACATCAGGCAACCCGGCTGGAGAGTGGGAGCGGATGATAGCGAAATACTGGGGAAAATTAAAACCCTCCCACCGGGCGGTGAGAGGGGAATATCTTAGGCTGCTACGAAACCGTCGATAGCGGCTTTCGCGTCAGACTGAGCTTTGGTCGCCACTTCAGGACCGTAAGCGATACCTTCAGCGAACACGAAGTTCACGTCAGTGATACCGATGAAGCCCAGGAAAACACTCAGGTATGGGGTCACCAGGTCAGTTGCGGTATCTTTATGGATACCACCACGGCTGGTCAGCACAACCGCACGTTTGCCTTTCACCAGACCTTCAGGGCCTTTTTCGGTGTAACGGAAGGTTACGCCAGCACGCGCCACCAGGTCGAAGTAGTTCTTCAGCTGGGTTGGGATGTTGAAGTTGTACATTGGAGCGTTGATCACGATAACGTCGTGAGCTTGCAATTCAGCAATCAGCTCATCAGACAGCGCCAGCGCTTCCTGCTGACGTGGAGTCAGCTGAGCATCGCTCGGACGCAGTGCGCCAACCAGTTCGCCGTCCAGTACAGGGATCGGGTTAGCTGCCAGGTCACGCACGGTGATTTCGTCAGCGGAATGCTGTTCACGCCACTGTTCAACGAAATAGTCGGACAGCTGACCAGACTGAGAGTACCCTGCCAGAATACTGGATTTCAAAACTAATACTTTGCTCATGGGTGATTCCTGTTGTGCATTTGATTGAAGGGGGTTGCCCCGTTGCTTGTTGACACTCTATTCACAATCCTGTCGCAGGGATAGCGCAATATATCGAATCCTATGTTCGATTTTTTTGAATAAGGCGACCAAAGCTGCGATGTGGTAATCTATACCAATCATTAAAATGAGATTTTACCAGGCAGAGCACTGCCCGTTAACGCTATGACAGAACAACAAAAATTATCCTTCCCGATGCTCCTGCAACAGCTCGATTCCCTGATGCTGCGGGACAAACAGCGTTTTGCCCGCCGTCTGCATGGGGTTAAGAAGGTTAAAAATCCTGATGCACAACAGGCCATTTACCAGGAGATGGCGCAAGAGATTGAACAGGCGGCAGGGAAAGTTGTGCTGCGCGAAGCTGCGCGTCCGGCGATCACCTATCCGGAAAACCTGCCGGTCAGCCAGAAGAAACAGGACATCCTCAACGCCGTGCGCGACCACCAGGTAGTGATCGTGGCGGGGGAAACAGGGTCCGGGAAAACCACGCAGCTGCCTAAAATCTGTATGGAGCTGGGGCGCGGGGTGAAAGGGCTGATTGGCCATACGCAGCCGCGTCGTCTGGCGGCGCGTACCGTGGCGAACCGTATTGCCGAAGAGCTGCAAACGGAGCCGGGCGGTTGCATTGGTTACAAGGTGCGATTCAGCGATCACGTCAGCGATAACACCATGGTCAAGCTGATGACTGACGGTATTCTGCTGGCGGAAATCCAGCAGGATCGCCTGCTGATGCAGTACGACACCATCATCATCGATGAAGCGCACGAACGCAGCCTGAATATCGACTTCCTGCTCGGTTATCTGAAAGAGCTACTGCCGCGCCGCCCGGATCTGAAAATCATCATTACGTCCGCGACCATCGACCCGGAACGTTTCTCGAAGCATTTCAACAATGCACCGATTATCGAAGTTTCTGGCCGTACCTTCCCGGTGGAAGTGCGTTATCGCCCGATTGTTGAAGAGGCGGACGATACCGAGCGCGACCAGTTGCAGGCTATTTTCGATGCCGTCGATGAGCTGGGGAACGAAAGTGCGGGCGATATCCTGATCTTTATGAGCGGCGAGCGCGAAATCCGCGATACCGCCGACGCGCTGAGCAAGCGTGATCTGCGCCATACCGAGATCCTGCCGTTGTATGCCCGTCTGTCGAACAGCGAGCAAAACCGCGTATTCCAGGCCCACAGCGGGCGTCGTATCGTGCTGGCAACCAACGTGGCGGAAACGTCACTGACCGTGCCAGGCATTAAATACGTTATCGACCCGGGTACGGCGCGTATCAGCCGCTACAGCTACCGCACCAAAGTGCAGCGCCTGCCGATTGAACCGGTTTCCCAGGCCTCTGCTAATCAGCGTAAAGGGCGTTGCGGCCGTGTATCGGAAGGGATCTGTATTCGTCTTTACTCTGAAGACGATTTCCTCTCTCGCCCGGAGTTTACCGACCCGGAGATCCTGCGTACCAACCTGGCGTCCGTCATCCTGCAAATGACAGCGTTAGGGCTGGGTGATATTGCCGCGTTCCCGTTTGTGGAAGCACCGGATAAACGCAACATTCAGGACGGCGTGCGCCTGCTGGAAGAGTTAGGCGCCATCACCACTGACGAACAGGCAACGGCGTATAAACTGACCCCGCAGGGGCGTCAGCTCAGCCAGTTGCCGGTTGACCCGCGCCTGGCGCGTATGGTGCTAGAAGCGCAAAAACATGGCTGCGTGCGTGAAGCGATGATCATTACCTCTGCGCTATCCATTCAGGATCCGCGCGAGCGTCCGATGGATAAACAGCAGGCATCCGATGAGAAACACCGCCGTTTCCACGACAAAGAGTCTGATTTCCTCGCCTTTGTGAACCTGTGGAATTATCTGGGCGAGCAACAGAAAGCGCTGTCGTCTAATCAGTTCCGCCGTCAGTGCCGGGTTGATTTCCTAAACTATTTGCGCGTGCGTGAGTGGCAGGATATCTACACCCAGCTGCGCCAGGTGGTGAAAGAGCTTGGCATCCCGGTGAACAGCGAGCCGGCTGAATACCGCGAAATTCATATTTCACTGCTGACGGGGCTTCTGTCCCATATCGGGATGAAAGACGCCGATAAGCAGGAGTTTACCGGTGCGCGTAACGCCCGTTTCTCTATCTTCCCGGGCTCGGGTTTATTCAAAAAACCGCCGAAGTGGACAATGGTGGCCGAGCTGGTGGAAACCAGCCGTCTGTGGGGGCGTATTGCTGCCCGCATCGATCCAGAATGGGTTGAGCCGGTTGCTCAGCACCTGCTGAAACGCTCATACAGTGAACCGCACTGGGAGCGAGCGCAGGGCGCGGTCATGGCGACAGAAAAAGTGACCGTTTACGGCTTGCCGGTAGTGGCGGCGCGTAAGGTCAACTACAGCCAGATTGACCCGGCGCTGTGCCGCGAGCTGTTTATTCGTCATGCGCTGGTTGAAGGTGACTGGCAGACGCGCCACGCGTTCTTCCGTGAAAACCTGAAACTGCGCGCCGAAGTGGAAGAGCTTGAGCACAAATCCCGCCGCCGCGACATTCTGGTGGATGACGATGCGCTGTTCGAATTTTATGACCAGCGTATTAGCCATGACGTGATTTCTGCGCGTCACTTCGACAGCTGGTGGAAGAAAGCCAGTAAAGAGACGCCAGACCTGCTCAACTTTGAAAAGAGCATGTTGATCAAAGAAGGGGCGGAGTCGGTCAGCAAGCTGGACTACCCGAACTTCTGGCATCAGGGCAACCTGAAGCTGCGTTTGACCTATCAGTTTGAGCCAGGGGCAGACGCCGACGGTGTGACGGTACATATCCCGCTGCCGCTGTTAAACCAGGTGGAAGAGAGCGGTTTTGAGTGGCAGATCCCCGGCCTGCGCCGCGAGCTGGTGATTGCCCTGATTAAGTCGCTGCCAAAACCGGTGCGCCGTAACTTTGTTCCGGCGCCGAACTATGCCGAGGCATTTTTGGGCCGCGTTACACCGCTGGAACTGCCGCTGCTGGAATCGCTGGAACGTGAATTCCGACGTATGACCGGCACGACCATCGACCGCGACGACTGGAACTGGGATCAGGTGCCCGATCACCTGAAAATCAGTTTCCGCGTGGTGGACGATAAAAACAAAAAGCTCCTGGAAGGGCGTTCCCTGACGGAGCTGAAAGATGCGCTCAAAGGTAAGGTACAGGAAACCTTGTCTGCCGTGGCGGATGACGGTATCGAACAGAGCGGGTTGCATATCTGGAGCTTTGGTCAACTGCCGGAAAGCTACGAGCAGAAACGCGGAAACTACAAGGTGAAGGCCTGGCCTGCGCTGGTGGATGAACGTGACAGTGTCGCGATCAAGCTGTTTGATAATCCGCTGGAGCAGCAGCAAATGATGTGGCGCGGTTTACGCCGCCTGCTGCTGTTGAACATTCCGTCGCCGATTAAGTATCTGCACGAAAAACTGCCGAACAAAGCCAAACTGGGTCTCTACTTTAACCCGTACGGGAAAGTGCTGGACCTGATTGACGACTGCATCTCCTGCGGCGTGGACAAGCTTATTGACGAGGCGGGCGGCCCGGTCTGGACGGAAGAGGCGTTTGCGAAATTGCACGATAAAGTGCGCGCAGAGCTGAACGACACCGTGGTCGACATCGCCAAACAGGTAGAGCAGATCCTGACGGCCGTGTTCAATATTAACAAACGCCTGAAAGGGCGCGTGGATATGACCATGGCGCTGGGGCTGTCGGACGTAAAAGCCCAGATGGCGGGGCTGGTGTACCGTGGTTTTGTCACCGGCAACGGCTTTAAGCGTCTGGGTGACACGCTGCGCTACCTGTTGGCCATCGAAAAACGCCTTGAGAAGCTGGCCGTGGATCCGCATCGCGATCGCGTGCAAATGCTGAAAGTGGAAAGTGTGCAGCAGGCCTGGCAGCAGTGGCTGAATAAACTGCCGCCAGCCCGCCGTGACGATGAAGATGTTCAGGCAATCCGCTGGATGATTGAGGAGTTACGCGTCAGCTTCTTCGCGCAGCAACTGGGTACGCCGTATCCGATTTCGGATAAGCGTATTTTGCAGGCGATGGAGCAGATTTCCGGTTAAATCTCTGTTTTCTCCCTCTCCCACAAGGCGAGGGAGCCGTACCTTCACCCATTCACCATCGCCAGCGTAAACCCATCCCAACCTTTAACCCCCACCGTTTGCAACGCGGTGGCGGTTAAACGTGGGTTATCCCCAATCATCTCGATAAACCGCCGCACGCCCTGTACGCGCGCGTCGTCACTCTGTCCGTTAATCACTTCGCCATCACGTACCACGTTATCGCCGATAATCAAGGTTCCCGGGCGGGAGTAGTACAGCGCCCACTCCAGGTAACCCGGGTTATTTGGTTTGTCGGCATCAATAAAGATCAGATCAAACGGCAGAATATCGCCCAGCTTTTCAAGTGATGTCAGCGCAGGGCCTTCAATCAAGGTGATGCGCGTGTCCAGACCTGCCAGATGAATATTCTGTCTGGCGATATTTGCATGGGTCGGGTCTGCTTCCAGGGTGATGAGTTGCCCGTCAGGCGGCAGGGCGCGCGCCATCCAGATTGAACTGTATGCACCCAGAGTGCCGATTTCCAGAACGCGCCTTGCCTGTGTCATACGGACAAACAACGCCAGAAATTGCCCCTGATTGGCGGCGACATCATGTTCCGGTAGTCCGGCGCGTTTATTGTTTTCAAGTACCTGCCGGAGCACGTCATCCTGGGGTATAAGACAAGAAATCATGAAATTATCTACGGCAGACCATTGTTGTTGCATAGATTGACTCCCTGGGATTAATGGCCGGGCAAGGCGCAGCTACCGCCCGTCATGTTGCTACTGATTAGCCCACCGGAGAGGAGCGCGCACTGGTCAGGATACGATGAAATAAGCAGCGACCGGTGCTTTTTCTGGCGGTATGAGTGGCATTATCTTTTGTATGAGTTGTCATTAAAAGCATAAAATGCAGGTGCAACCCGACGATTTTTGGATGTTTTTGGTTATTTGGAAAGATGACAAATTGAGCGGGTTTTGGTGTCCCGGCTTTCAGAGTGCTCCTCTGTTTTGTCAGGAAAAAACCGCTACCCTGAACAGAAAAACGCATAAGGAGTATACAATGAACCGGGCGATCTTTCCGTGCCTGCCAGACGAAACACTGGCCGCCGTCAACACCGTAGGTGAGTGGCTGGCGCAGGATGATGTCAACGCGGGCACTGCGGCGCAGAACATTGATTTTGTAGTGCTGGCGGGAAATGCGGTGATCCCGACCATTGATGCTGCCTGTCGGTTTGCGGCAACGCAAAACGTGCCGCTGCTGATTAGCGGTGGGATCGGCCATTCCACGTCGTTTCTGTATGCCGAAATTGCCCATCACCCGCGCTACCAGGCTATTGCCACCACGGGCAGGGCGGAAGCCAGCATCCTCGCGGATGTGGCGCGCCAGTTCTGGCAGGTTCCGCCTGAGCATATCCGGGTTGACGATCAGTCAACCAACTGTGGCGAGAATGCCCGCTTTAGCTGGAATATGATGAAGCAGCAACTCCCACAGGCGGAGCATGTGCTGGTGGTTCAGGATCCGACAATGCAACGGCGCACAATGGCGACCTTTGCCCGTGTCTGCCGCGATGAACCGGTATCACCGCAGTGGATTAGCCACCCTGGATTTGTCCCGCAGCTGCAAAACAGCGACAAGGGGCTGGTATTCTGCGGTGGCGGCGAAGGTGTGTGGCCTGTCGACCGCTATCTGTCGCTGGTGCTTGGGGAGCTGCCGCGCCTGTTTGATGATGCCAACGGGTATGGTCCTGCGGGTCGCGACTTTATCGCGCACGTTGATTTCCCTGATGCGGTACTCAGGGCATGGGAGATTTTACGCCACGACACCATTCTGACCGACGCCCTGACCAGCCGCTCACTTATCTAGCCTGTTGCCCGTTTGCGCAGGGTTTTCCGCAAACGGGCAATTTATGTTGCCAATTTGTAATTATAAAAATCTGCTGATGCGATTCTTTTATGAGATATCTCACAAAAACAGCGCGATAGGGTAGGAATGCTGCCCTGTGATTGTAGTTTTTAACAATAAATTTACTTGTCGAAAACAGTGTAATTACAGGAGCAGGTCATGACAGTACCCGTACAACATCCGATGTATATTGATGGTCAGTTTGTTGCCTGGCAGGGTGATGCCTGGATTGATGTGATCAACCCGGCAACCGAAGAGGTCATTTCCCGTATTCCCGACGGTCGCGCTGAAGACGCGCGTAAAGCTATCGAGGCCGCTGACCGCGCCCAGGCCGACTGGGAAGCACTGCCTGCTATTCAGCGTGCCAACTGGCTACGGAAAATTTCAGCGGGTATTCGCGAGCGTGCTAGTGAAATTAGCGCCTTAATCGTGGCCGAAGGCGGGAAAATTCAGCAGCTGGCTGAGGTTGAGGTGGCATTTACTGCCGACTATATCGACTACATGGCCGAGTGGGCGCGTCGCTACGAAGGGGAAATCATCCAGAGCGACAGACCAGGCGAGAATATTCTGGTCTTCAAACGCGCGCTTGGCGTGACCACCGGCATTCTGCCGTGGAACTTCCCGTTCTTCCTGATTGCCCGCAAGCTCGCGCCCGCGCTGCTGACCGGCAACACGATTGTGATCAAACCGAGCGAATTTACCCCGAATAACGCCATAGCCTTTGCCAAAATTGTGGATGAAATCGGCCTGCCGAAAGGGGTGTTTAACCTCGTTCTGGGGCGTGGTGAAACCGTGGGCCAGGAACTGGCTGGCAACCCGAAAGTGGCAATGGTGAGCATGACCGGCAGCGTCGGTGCCGGTGAGAAAATCATGGCCGCCGCCGCGAAAAACATCACTAAGGTTGGCCTGGAACTGGGCGGTAAAGCGCCGGCTATCGTGATGGACGATGCGAACCTGGAGCTGGCGGTGAAGGCTATCGTTGATTCGCGCGTGATTAACACCGGGCAGGTCTGTAACTGTGCCGAGCGTGTTTATGTGCAGAAGGGCATTTACGACCGCTTTGTGAACCGTCTGGGCGAGGCGATGAAAGCCGTGCAGTTTGGCAACCCGGCCGAACGCAATGATATTGCGATGGGGCCGCTTATCAACGCCGCCGCGCTTGAACGCGTGGAACAAAAAGTGGCGCGTGCGGTACAGGAAGGGGCAAAAGTGGTGCTCGGCGGAAAAGCGATTGAGGGCAAAGGCTATTACTACCCGCCAACGCTGTTGCTGGATGTCCGTCAGGAGATGACCATCATGCATGAAGAAACCTTCGGCCCGGTGCTGCCCGTAGTGGTCTTCGACACGCTGGAAGAGGCGCTGAAGATGGCGAACGACAGCGATTACGGTTTGACTTCCTCTATTTATACGCAGGATCTGAATGTCGCGATGAAGGCCATCAAAGGGCTGAAGTTTGGCGAAACCTATATCAACCGCGAAAACTTTGAAGCAATGCAGGGCTTCCACGCGGGCTGGCGCAAGTCAGGGATTGGTGGGGCCGATGGTAAACATGGTCTGAACGAGTATCTGCAAACTCAGGTGGTTTATTTGCAGTCATAAGCGAAAACCCCCTCTCAATTGCAGAGGGGGTTTTTATTTTACAGCGCGGCGTATTTATCCAGCGTACGTACCAGCTGGGTAACAAAGCCATATTCGTTGTCGTACCAGGCAACGGTTTTCACCAGCTGCACATCCCCGGCATCCGTCACTTCCGTCTGGGTGGCGTCAAACACCGAACCAAAATGTGAGCCGATAACATCGGATGAGACGATCTCTTCATCGGTGTAGCCAAACGAGTCGTTATCCTTCGTGGCCTGTTTCAGCGCCTGGTGGATCTCTTCTACCGTGACCTTTTTATCCAGAATGGACACCAGTTCGGTGACGGAGCCAGTTTTGACCGGCACGCGCTGGGCGTGGCCTTTCAGCTTGCCGCTCAGGGCCGGGATCACCAGCCCAATCGCTTTCGCGGCACCGGTAGTGTGCGGGATGATATTTTCCGCCGCCGCGCGTGAGGCGCGAAGATCTTTACCTCGTGGGCCATCGACCAGCGCTTGTGTCCCGGTGTAGGCGTGGATAGTGGTCATCGTCCCCACTTTAATGCCGAACGCGTCGTGGAGCGCTTTTGCCATCGGTGCCAGGCAGTTGGTGGTGCAGGATGCCACGGAAATAATGGTATCGCTGGCGGTGATAGTGTCGTCGTTGACGTTGAACACAATGGTTTTCATCTCACCCGCAGGGGCAGAAATCAGCACTTTTTTAGCGCCGGCATTCAGGTGCGCTTTTGATTTCTCTTCAGAGGTATAAAAACCGGTGCATTCCACGACGAGTTCAACCCCCGCAGCCTTCCACGGAATATGCTGCGCCTCTTTTTCGGCATAAACCGAAATGGATTTTCCGTCGACAATCAGCGAGTCTTCTGTGAAATCAACGCTCCACGGAAAACCACCGTAGTTAGAATCATGTTTGAGCAGATAGGCCAGCACTTTGGGGGAGGTGAGGTCATTGATGGCAACCACGCTGTTGCTGTCCTGGGTTTCGAGTAGGCGACGCAATACAAGACGTCCAATGCGACCAAATCCGTTAATACCAATTTTACTCATGGCTTTCTCCTGGTGAATCTGTCGAAGTGACAGTTTGAACTCATCCAGGCTTAGACCATGAAACCCGCGCAGGCAATTGAAGATATGTCATGCGTCGGGAAACATTTGAAAAACCATACAGAAAAGTTAATGAATTTTTAAGGAAAGCTGGTTATGTTGGCCGTAAATTCGTTTTTTCTCAGGAAATCATATGCGCACTAAATATACGGGCCTGCAAATTGGCATCCACTGGATGGTGTTTATGTTGGTCATAGTGGCCTACTGTGCCATGGAATTCAGAGGCTTATTCCCGCGTACCGCCCGCCCAGCGATCAACATGATCCACGTCTCCTGCGGCATCTCTATCTTGGTTCTGATGTGTGCTCGTTTGCTGATGCGCCTTAAACATCCGGCGCCACCTATTCAGCCAAAACCAAAGGCCATGATCACCGGTTTATCCCACCTGGGGCATCTGGCGGTGTATCTGCTGTTTATGGCGCTGCCGGTTATTGGCCTGACCATGATGTATTTCCGTGGCAGCGACTGGTATGCCTTTGGTCTGGTTATGCCTCACGCGGCAGAAGCGAATTTTGACCGGGTCGACTCGCTCAAAGAGTGGCACTCCATTCTGGCAAATACCGGGTATTTCCTCATTGGTATTCACGCTCTGGCGGCGTTAATCCACCACTATTTCTGGAAAGACAATACGCTGCTGCGCATGATGCCGAAGAAACGTCAGTGACACCCGCCGTGGGAAAACTGCGCAAGGTACTCCTCGCCACCGGTATCGGCCATTTTGTCGAATGGTTTGACGTTGGCCTTTACGGCACGCTGGCGGGGATTATCGGTATGCAATTTTTTCATACCGACAGCCCGGGCGTAGCGCTGCTCTCATCGTTTGCGGTGTTTGGCGCAGGGTTCATTATGCGCCCGCTTGGGGGGCTGTTTTTCGGTTCGCTTGGCGATCGCATTGGCCGGCAGAAAGTGCTGGCCACGGTCATTTTACTTACCTCGGGCGCGACCTTCGTGATGGGGATTTTACCCACCTGGTCGCAACTGGGGGTAAGCGCCACCGTTTTACTGGTGCTCACCCGCCTGGTTCAGGGATTCGCAGTCGGCGGTGAAAGTGCAGGGGCAACCGCATTTTTGGCCGAATACGCGCCAGCTAACCGCCGCGGCTATTTCACCAGCTGGACAGACAGCTTCGGTTTTTTGGCGTTTGTCGCAGGCTCCGGGCTGGTGTTCCTTCTGACGGCTGTGCTGGGTGAAAGCGCAATGAATGACTGGGGCTGGCGCATTCCTTTTCTGATTGCTGGCCCGCTCGGGATTGTGGGGCTGTATCTGCGTCTTTACCTTCAGGATTCCCCTGAATTTCTGGCCGCGCTGAAAAGCGGCAAAACCGACGCAGCACCCCTTCATTCCTTGGTGACACATTCCCGGGCTGTTCTGCTGTTTTGTGCCGGCTTTATGGTCATCAAGGCGGTGGGACACTGGACGTTGCAAACCTTTATTCCTCACTATCTTTCGGGTGCAATGGCGTATTCGCAGCGGGATGCCTACGCGATAACCACTCTTGGATTATTTGCGATTGTCCTGCTGATACCGCTTATGGGGTGGTTATCCGATCGCGTGGGCCGTAAACCGTTGATGCTGGTAGGCTGCGGCGGATTAATCGTCTTTACCTTGCCTGCCATGATGCTGATGGCGCGCGGGGATATGGCCTCTGCCGTGTTGGCAATGTTGATCCTTGGGGGCTTTATTGCGGCGTTTGATGGCGCGAGCAGTGCGGCAATGGCCGAGCTTTTTCCGACCCGCGTGCGTTTTGGTGGTATGGCGATGGCCGGGAATATTGTGGCGGCGCTGTTGGGTGGGTTCACACCGTGGTTTTCGGTGTATCTGATGACGATCACCGGTAACCCATTTTCTCCTGCCGGGTATATCATCGCCGCTGCGTTAATCACCTTGCTGACGGTGATGCGGGCGAAAGAAACAGCCGGTAAACCGCTACCGCGGTAAGAGTAACCTGCGGAAAACCGCAGGTTACCGCATAGGTTATTTTTGCAGGTGAGCGCGCTCGCCTGCGGTTAATGCCAGCGGCTGAGTGGTACCTGTTTCGGAAGAGGTCACGGCGGCTTCCAGTACGGCCATCACCGCCAGCGCTTCAACCGGGTGAACCGGGTTTTCGATTTCACCGTTCAGTGCATTACGCACGTTAATGTAATACTGGCGCTGATCGCCTTTTGGCGTGCTAACCGCATGCGGCTCACCGTTGGCATCAAACAGCACCATGTTATCGCTGTCTTCACCCCAGGTGTCGCTGCCAGGGATGACGCCTGCCAGAAGCTGCGCTTCCTGCTGGTCGATTCTGGCTTTAACCACGCTTGCCTTATCACCGTGAACCGTAAAGCGCGACGTGCCACCGGCAACCAGCATACTGCAATGCAGAACCACTTTATGTTCCGGGTAATTTAATACCACATGCGCCCAGTCATTAATTTCCGCACCTGCGCGAAGGGTGGCGATATTGCCCTGCACGGACTGCGGCAGGCCAAACAGTTGCAACGTCTGGTCAATCAGGTGTGGCCCGATATCAAACCACAGGCCGCTGCCCGGGACGTTTTGTTCTCTCCAGCGCACGCGAACTTCCGGGCGGAAGCGGTCAATGTGAGACTCAAAATGCTTAACTTTACCGATTTGACCCTGCCCGATAACCTGCTTAATACCGAGGAAATCGCTATCCCAGCGGCGGTTATGGAAGACAGACAGCAGTAACTGTTTTTCCGCTGCCAGTGCGATCAGATCACGCGCTTCCTGCATGTCGAGGGTAAAGGGTTTATCCACCACCACATGCTTACCACTGTTCAGGGCAAGCGTTGCCAGCGGCGCGTGCGTTGCGTTAGGGGAGGCGATCACCACCAGATCGATATCCGGGTGCTGAATAGCTTCTTCAGGCGTGGCCACCACGATGGCATCCGGGATATCGCGTTTGACCTTTTCTTCGTCGCGGGAAGAGACAACCGCCAGCTTCAGGCCATCGACGGACTGGAGCAGCGGCGCGTGGAAGGTTTTTCCCACGAACCCATAGCCGATCAGCGCAATGTTGATTGTCTTACCGTTTCGAGCGACAACTTTATTCATGACCATCTCCACGTTATTAAGCATCTGCAAGAGTGACTTGTAGTGCGCTGTTGTCCCCAAGCTCTGCCCAGGGACGATCTAAGAACAATTGATGAATGTCGGCTAACCCGGAAACCAGGTAGGGCTCGCAGTGGTTGAGTTTCAGGTGATCGGCAACGATCCAGTGTTCACGGCTGGCTGCCAGCATGGCCCGTTTTACGTCAGCATCGGCTTCTTTGCTGGCACTCAGGCCCAACTGAGGGTGAATGGCGCAGGCACCAAGAATGGCGATATCCGCCCGGTAGCGTGACAGTAGTGAAAGGGTGGCGCTACCGGCAAACAGGCGCTGTTTCTGATCCCACTGGCCCCCGAGCAGAATGAGTTCGATGTCGGCGCGGTCGCTGAAATGCTGGGCGATATCCAGCGAGGTGGTGATGACCTTCAGCGGCCCCTGAAGAAAGGTGGCGACGGCCATTACCGTACTTCCGGCATCAAGAAACAGGGTTGAGCCTGCGGGCACGCTCTCTGCGACCTTTTTGCCAAGCTGCTGCTTGGTTTTGGGCAGCAACGTATTTCTGCTCTGGCGGTTCATCGCCGACAGATCGAGGGCAATGGCGCCACCGTGGTTCTTTTGCGCCAGCCCCTGATTCTCAAGGTCTGTAAGATCCCGGCGAACGGTGTCCGCAGAAACCTGCAATTTTTCAACGAGGTCGCTGATACTGACTTGACCATTTTCACTAATAATATCAAGCAAGTATTTCTGACGAGCGGTTTTATGCATCTGGGTTCAATCCTGCAAAATATCGCAATAAGTCGCATATTACAGCATTTTGCCGGAAAACCATAAGAAACTGACGGTTTACAGGGAATGAATAACAATTTACTATACCCCCCTATAGTATCAGGAGGGCGTATGCCACATTCACCCGCAGATAAAAAACGAATCCTCACTCGCGTCCGGCGTATCCGTGGGCAGGTTGACGCCCTGGAACGTGCGCTGGAATCCGGCGAACCCTGTCTGGCCATCCTGCAACAAATCGCCGCCGTGCGCGGTGCTGCAAATGGTCTGATGGGCGAAATGGTCGAAATTCACCTCAAAGATGAGCTGGTGACGGGGGAGACAACCCCGGACCAGCGGGCAGTCAGAATGGCAGAAGTCGGCCATTTGCTGCGCTCTTATCTAAAATAAACCCACAGACCTCACAACAAGGGAAAGACATTATGAAATCTCGCGCTGCTGTCGCATTTGGCCCAGGCCAGCCGTTGAAAATCGTCGAAATTGACGTTGCGCCGCCGAAAAAAGGCGAAGTATTAATTAAAATCACCCACACCGGCGTGTGCCATACGGATGCGTTCACCCTGTCTGGTGATGATCCTGAAGGCGTATTCCCGGCGGTACTTGGCCATGAAGGCGGCGGTGTTGTGGTTGAAGTGGGGGAAGGCGTTACCAGCCTGAAACCTGGCGATCACGTTATTCCGCTGTACACCGCAGAATGTGGCGAGTGTAAGTTCTGTAAATCCGGCAAAACCAACCTCTGTCAGGCCGTGCGTGCCACCCAGGGTAAAGGACTGATGCCAGACGGAACAACCCGTTTCTCTTACAACGGTGAGCCGATTTATCACTATATGGGCACCAGTACCTTCAGCGAATACACAGTATGCGCCGAGATTTCCCTGGCCAAAGTGAACCCGCAGGCACCGCTGGATAAAGTGTGTCTGCTCGGTTGTGGTGTAACCACCGGTATCGGGGCGGTACACAATACGGCGAAAGTGAAAGAGGGTGATACCGTGGCGGTGTTCGGCCTGGGCGGGATTGGTCTGGCGGTTATCCAGGGTGCGGTGCAGGCAAAAGCCGGTCGTATCATTGCGGTGGATACCAACCCGGAAAAATTCAAGCTGGCCGGTGAAATGGGCGCGACCGATTTCGTTAACCCGAAAGATTACGAAAAGCCGGTTCAGGACGTGATTGTTGAGCTGACCGACGGCGGCGTTGATTTCAGCTTTGAATGTATCGGTAATGTCAACGTGATGCGTTCTGCGCTTGAATGCTGCCATAAAGGCTGGGGCGAAAGCATCATCATTGGTGTGGCTGGTGCAGGTCAGGAGATCCGCACGCGTCCATTCCAGCTGGTGACGGGCCGCGTATGGCGAGGTTCTGCGTTCGGTGGTGTGAAAGGCCGTACCCAGCTGCCGGGTATGGTTGAAGATGCCATGAGCGGAAAGATTCAGCTCGATCCGTTCATTACCCACCGTCTGCCGTTAGAGCAGATAAACGAAGCGTTTGACCTGATGCACGAAGGTAAATCGATCCGTACCGTCATCCATTTCGGCGACAACTAATTATTCTGCCAGCGGTTTTTGCCGCTGGCATTTCTTTAATAATCTTCTCGAAACTGTGACCTGGCTGGCGATTTTAGCCGTAATCAAATTCCCCGCTGTGCCGATGACTATTTTACAGGCGTGTTTTTACGCATCTTACCTATAAGAGAGTCGACGGTCATGGACAACACAACTTCGATGCAGGCACAGCACAAGCTGAGCTTCTTGCATCACATCAGGCTGGTTCCGCTGTTTTCCTCCATTCTCGGTGGCATTATTCTTCTGTTTGCCTTGAGCTCCGGTCTGGCGGGTTACTTCCTTTTAAAAGCTGACACCGATCAGCAGGATGTCACATCCGAAATTCAGGTTCGTCTGGGGTTATCGAACAGTTCAAACCACTTACGCACCGCCCGTATCAATATGATCCACGCGGGTGCGGCGAGCCGTATCGCCGAAATGGATGCAATGAAGCAGAACATCCACGAGGCGGAAACGCGCATTAAACAATCCCAGGACAGTTTTGCGGCGTATATGAATCGCGCGGTTCGCACCCCGGCAGATGAAGCCCTGGACGCGGATCTGAAAGCGCGTTACGACGCCTACGTCGCCGGGCTCCAGCCGATGCTGAAATATGCCAAAAATGGCATGTTCGAAGCCATTATCAACCACGAAAACGAAACCGCACGTCCGCTGGATGACGGGTATAACGACGTGCTGATGAAGGCGATTAAAATCCGTACCGATCGCGCGAATGCACTGACGGCACAGGCACATACCCGCACGCAGATGGGGCTGATGTTTATGGTCGGTGCCTTTGCGCTGGCGCTGGTGCTGACGGCGACAACATTTATCGTGCTGCGCCGCACGGTGATTAACCCACTTCAGCGTGCCGCTAAGCGCATTGAGAATATCGCTAAAGGCGACCTGACGATGCCGGACGACGCAACTGGCCGCAGCGAAATTGGCCGTCTGACGCGTGACCTGCAAACTATGCAGCACTCGCTGGTGACGACTGTGGGTACGGTTCGCCAGGGGGCGGAAGAGATCTATCGCGGTACCAGCGAGATTTCTGCCGGCAATACCGATCTTTCGTCACGCACCGAGCAGCAGGCGGCCGCCATTGAGCAGACAGCAGCCAGCATGGAGCAACTGACCGCTACCGTGAAGCAGAACGCCGATAACGCACACCATGCCAGCAAACTGGCGGAAGATGCTTCCGGTAAAGCCAGCCGTGGCGGCCAGATGGTGTCCGGCGTGGTGAAAACCATGGGCAATATCTCTACCAGCTCGAAGAAAATCTCTGAAATCACCGCGGTGATTAACAGCATCGCTTTCCAGACCAATATCCTGGCGCTGAACGCCGCAGTAGAAGCTGCGCGCGCCGGTGAGCAGGGGCGTGGTTTTGCGGTGGTGGCGAGTGAAGTTCGTACCCTGGCAAGCCGCAGTGCGAACGCAGCGAAAGAGATTGAAAGCCTGATCAACGAATCCGTGTCGCTGATTGACCAGGGCTCTGGTGAAGTGGTTGCCGCAGGTAACACCATGAATGAAATCGTCGAAGCCGTTAAGCGCGTCACCGACATCATGCTGGAGATTGCTGCGGCTTCCGATGAGCAAAGCCGTGGTATAGTGCAGGTGAGCCAGGCCATCTCTGAGATGGATAAAGTGACCCAGCAGAACGCCTCGCTGGTGGAAGAAGCCTCTGCGGCGGCAGCGTCTCTGGAAGAACAGGGCGCGCGTCTGACCGAGGCGGTTGGTGCGTTTCGTCTGAACGGAGCAACGGCAAGCCGTTCGGTAGCGTCTTCGCCCGCTGTTAAAAGCGCGCCATTGCGTCCCGCTGCTGCTGTATCCGGGGATAACTGGGAAACGTTCTGAGTCGCCAGCAGTGTCGGGTGGCGCTTCGCTTACCCGACCTACAAAACCAGGCCTGTAGGCTCGCGTAAGCGAAGCACCACCGGGCAAAAAAAAGGGACCGAAAGGTCCCTTTTTTCATCCGTTACTGCTTATCCGGCAACGCATACGCGATGATGTAATCACCCCGATCCGGTGACTGACGTGCACCACCTGCGTTAATGATGACGTACTGTTTACCGGTTTTCGGTGAAACGTAGGTCATCGGGCCAGACTGGCTGCCAACCGGCAGACGGTCTTTCCAGAGCTCTTTCCCGGTTGCGGTATCAAACGCGCGCAGGTAGAAGTCCTGAGTACCCGCGAAGAACAGCAGGCCAGACTGTGTAGAGAGCGATGCACCAAGCGTAGGCATCCCGATTGGGATAGGCATGTGCATACGGATCCCCAGCGGACCCGTGTCTTCCACGGTGCCAACCGGAACCTGCCACACCAGCTTACCGGTTTTCAGATCCACCGCAGACATGGTACCAAACGGTGGTTTCTGGCACGGAATACCCAGAGGCGACAGGAAACGCTCACGCATAGCGCCGAACGGCGTGCCGTCCATTGGCACGATACCCATCTCGATCCCGCTGGCATTTTTCGCAACGTTTGCACGCGGAACCATGTAGTTAGCCAGGCCCAGGCGCATATCATTCACGAACATCAGGCTGTTGTTCGGGTCAACGGAAACGCTGCCCCAGTTCATCCCGCCCAGCGAGCCAGGGAACTGCAATGAACGGTCAAGACCCGGCGGGGTGAAGACCCCCTGATGACGCATCTCTTTAAACTGGATACGGCACAGCAGCATATCGACCGGTGTGGCACCCCACATGTCGGATTCCGTCAGCGTCTGGTTGCCGATCATCGGCATCCCTACGGAGTACGGCTGAGTCGGGGAGTAACGTTCGCCTTCCACATTACCAGCAGGAACCGGGCGCTCTTCAACCTTCGCAACAGGTTTACCCGTTTCGCGGTTGAGCATGAAGATCATGCCTTGTTTACTGGTCTGAACCAGCACAGGTGTGGTGCCGCCTTTACCGTCTGGCAGGTCATACAGCAGCGGTTGAGATGGCAGGTCGAAATCCCACAGGTCGTGGTGCGTGGTCTGGAAATGCCAGCGCACCTGGCCGGTGGTTGCATCAACGGCGACGATAGACGAGCTGTATTTATCATCCAGCGCGGTACGTTCACCAGCCCAGAAATCTGGCGTGGCGTTACCGGTTGGTAGATAGATAAGGTTCAGTTTTGCGTCGTAAGACATCGCAGACCAGACGTTCGGCGTACCGCGAGTGTAGGTCTGGCCTTCCGGCGGCAGGCCGGTCAGGTTCGGATTACCCGGATCCCATGCCCAGGCCAGTTTACCGGTGTGAACATCGTAAGCGCGCACAACGCCCGGCGGTTCGCCAGTGGAGAAGTTATCGGCCACGCGTCCACCGACCACCACCACATTACCCGCCACCAGTGGCGTAGAGGTTTGCTGGTAGTAACCCGGTTTGATGTCACCCATGCCCACGCTCAGGTCAACGATGCCGTGGTCGCCAAAGTCATCACAGACTTTGCCGTTGTCGGCATTGATGGCAATCAGACGCGCATCGGTGGTTGGCAGGAACAGACGACGGGAGCAGGCCGCAGGCGATGTTTCTGCCTGTGACGTTGTCACGTTATTGTGGTCTTCAAAATAGCCCAGACCACGGCAACGCTGCCAGTTTGGCGCGGTGGCTTTGGAATCATAACGCCATTTTTCTTTACCGGAATCCACATCCAGGGCCAGCACTTTGCTGTACGGGGTACAGACATACAGCGTGTCGCCAACCTGGAGAGGGGTATTCTGATCTTCAGCGCCGGAGCCGTTGCTCTGCGGGATATCGCCCGTATGGGCAACCCAGGCCACTTTCAGATCGCCGATGTTCTGCTTGTTGATCTGATCCAGTGCGGCAAAGCGGTCACCGTGGGTGGTGTTACCCCAGTGTTCCCAGTTTTTTTGCTGCTCGCCAGGAGCGACAGGTTTAACCGGAACCGGCTCGTTGGCAGTAACCAGCGTTTGCGGTTTAAACATCCAGCCGAAACTTGCCAGCATGGCAACGGCCAGCACTGCGGCGATACCGAATGGAGCGGATTTTCTGACGGGCGCATTGCTGTTTGCCGCGCGCAGGAAAGGCCAGACAATCGCGCACAGGAACGCCAGCACCGCGAAGGTAAACAGGCGCGAGAAGAGCGGCCAGAAATCCCAGCCTGCATCGCTGACGGCCCAGAACAGTGACGCAATAAACGCGATGGCGTAAAGCACAATGCCGCTGGTGCGGTTAGTGAAAATCAGTCCCGCAGCGATGACCATCACCACGCCCATTATCAGGAAGTACCAACTTCCGCCTACTGTGGCGAGCTTGAAGCCCAAGCCGCCGACTGCCAGACCGATGAGTACCATCAATCCGGCAAGGAGCCACTGTAGGATACGAGGTAACCCACGCGGCGCGCTGCCAAATGCCATTTCTGTCTCCTTAAATACTCTCGTCTTTTCAGGTCTGTGCTGTGCGGCATCTGTACCAAATGGGTAAATAAAGACGAGGGTTATGGTGGTTTTACGCTAATGAACCTGTCATACAGCGCAGGAATTCACAGGTAACAAATAGTCTGCGAACCATTTGGTGAATTCGCGGCTATGATAAAACTGTTAAATTGTTTTACGCAATTGTTAATGAAAGATTTCGCATTATTTGATTAGAGAATAGATCAAACCCGCCGTGGCGGCGGGTGAAAGGAGAGGTTGCTAAGGGAGGATCAGGCAGGCATTGACTTGCGGATGGCGCTGAGCAGCGTCTGTGTGCCTGTTGAAAATGGGATATCGACGCGGGTCAGAATACCGATAGGCTCTCCGGCTCCGGGCGATGTGACCGGTAGCGCCGTGAGCGTGCCGTGACGTAAATCGTCTTTCACCGCACCCGAAGGCACAAACCACACATAGTCGAAATCAACCGTCAGCTGGCGTGAAAGGGAAGCTGACAGGGTTTCGATACAGCCTGTTGGCAGGGTGCAGCCCTGTAGCTGCAACAACGCTTCGGCGTTCTGACGCGGGACTGTACCTTTTGGTGACACCACCACCGGCCACTCCATGACGCGGCTTAAGGTGACGGTATCCTGCAACAACGGGTGGTTTGGCCGAACGACAAGCTTGAGCGATTCCAGGAACAACAGTTCATAGTTAAGACCCGTCATCAGTTCCGGGTCGGACATTCGACCGATCCCCAGATCCAGTTCACCAGATTTGAGCCCCGCAAGCAGCATGGTGTTACTCATGGTCGCAACCTGAATCGTGGTGTGCTTTTGCTGCTTATGAAACTGGCCAATTACGGCAGGCAGAATGCCCAGCGCCGCCGTTGGCAGCGCGCCCACGCGAACAATTTCGCTGGTGTGGTCGTCTTTGCGGTTTAACGCCTGGCCTGCGGTGTTGAGTGCATCCAGGACTTTCACAGCGTGGGTCAGAAATTGCTCGCCCACGAGCGTGAGCTGTGCGCCCAGGCGTCCTCTGTCAAACAGCCGGGTTCCGGTAAGTTGTTCCAGCTCGTTGAGTGTTTTAGACAGTGCGGGCTGACTTAGGTTAAGAGTTTCAGCCGCTCGCCCCAGCGTTCCCTGTTGAGCGACGGCCACAAATGTATGCAAATGGCGCAAGCGTATGCGCTGACTGAACTGACCATTTTTTTCCATAGGCGATGTTAAAAACAGAGCGATGCGGGTGACAAGTTAAGTTGTTTAATTTTGATAACCTGATAGCAAAATATTTTTAACATTTGATCTATTTGAGTTACAAGCTGTTTTTCAACTGACCGATTTTACTCCCGCACGCAATAACCTGAATTTACACCCGAAAGTACAGCCTTTAACCACTCATCTGCCTGGATCACAATTTGTAAATTCTTCCCGCCAACCAGGACGGGCTTCTCTACACTCCAGGTAATATTCACTGGAGGCATGACATCATGGCGAACACCATCACGGCTGATGATATTCGGGAACACTTTTCGCAGGCTATGTCGGCGATGTACCAGCAGGAAGTTCCGCAGTACGGCACGTTACTTGAACTGGTTGCCGACGTTAACCTGGCCGTTCTGGAAAACAATCCCCTGTTACATGAACAACTGGCGAACGCAGATGAACTGGCGCGCCTGAACGTTGAACGGCATGGCGCGATCCGTGTTGGCACGGCGCTTGAGCTGTCCACACTACGCCGGATGTTTGCGATTATGGGGATGTTCCCCGTCAGCTATTACGACCTTTCCCAGGCGGGTGTACCCGTCCACTCAACGGCTTTCCGCCCGATTGATGATGACGCGTTGTCCCGCAATCCGTTTCGTATTTTTACCTCGCTGCTGCGCCTGGAGCTGATAGAAAACGTCGCACTGCGTGAGCGCGCCACGCAAATTCTGGCGAACAGGAATATCTTTACCCCGCGCTGTCTGGCGCTGATTGAATTGTATGAGTCAGAAGGGGGATTTACAGAGGCGCAGGCTCGCGAGTTTGTGAAAGAGGCAATTGAAACCTTCCGCTGGCATCGCCATGCCACGGTTGACCAGGAAACCTATCTGGCGCTGAGCAATGAACACCGACTGATTGCTGATGTGGTCTGTTTCCCGGGATGCCACATTAATCACCTGACCCCTCGCACGCTGGATATTGACCGCGCGCAGGAGCTGATGCCGAAATACGGCATTGAACCGAAAATCCTGATTGAAGGTCCGCCGCGCCGCGAAGTGCCGATTTTACTGCGCCAGACCAGTTTCAAAGCCCTTGAGGAGCCGGTGCTGTTTTCCGGGGAACATCTGGGCACTCATACTGCCCGTTTTGGTGAAATTGAACAGCGCGGCGTGGCGCTGACGCCGAAAGGCCGCGAGCTGTACGATAGCCTTCTTGGGCAGGCCGGTACGGGAAAAGACAACCTGACGCACCAGCTGCATCTGCAAGAGGTGTTCAGCGCCTTCCCGGACAGCGAAATGTTCCTGCGACGTCAGGAGCTGGCCTATTTCCGTTACCGTCTGACGCCTGCGGGTGAAGCGCATCGCAAGGCGTTCCGCCCGGGCGACGATCCGCAACCGCTGATCGAGCGGGGATGGATGGTCGCTCAGCCGATTACCTACGAAGATTTCCTGCCGGTGAGTGCGGCGGGCATTTTCCAGTCAAATCTTGGGAATGAAACTCAGGCGCGTAGCCACGGAAACGCCAGCCGCGATGCGTTTGAAGCCGCGCTTGGTTGTGCGGTATATGACGAGTTTACGTTGTACCAGGAGGCGGAAGCGCGCAGCAAACACCGTTGCGGTTTGCTCTGAAAACGTTACTCTGCGGGGGTGTGACGGAAAAAGAAGGTTAGTATGCAAAATCCCTCCGCCCCTGTGGTTGAAACGCGCCAGGGCGCACTCGCTGGCTTTACCGATGAGGATGTACACGTGTGGAGCGGAATTCCTTACGCCGCTCCGCCTGTGGGCGCATGGCGCTGGCGTTCCCCGCAACCTCCCGCAGCCTGGGAAGGGCTGCGCACTGCTACGGCGTTTTCGGCATCAAGCTGGCAAAACAGCGAGTATTGTCAGGAGCTGGGCGGTGGCGATCCGGGCCAGTTCTCCGAAGATTGTCTCTATCTGAATGTCTGGTCGCCGGTTGCGCGTACCACGCCGCTGCCGGTGATGGTCTGGCTGCATGGTGGTGGCTTTACCATTGGGGCCGGCGGGCTTCCTCCCTATAACGGCAAAGCGCTGGCAAGACGTGATGTGGTGGTGGTGACCATCAATTATCGCCTTGGGCACCTTGGTTTCTTCGCCCATCCGGCTCTTGCCGGGGAAGAGGACCAGGTGGTGCACAATTTTGCTCTACTGGACCAAATCGCTGCGCTGAACTGGGTGCGGGACAACATTGCGGCCTTTGGCGGCGATCCGAATTCGATAACCCTGTTTGGTGAATCTGCTGGCGCGCGAAGCGTGCTGTCGCTGTTGGCCTCTCCGCTGGCAGGCGGGCTTTTCCATAAAGCGATTGTGCAGAGCGGTTACACCTTACCGGACACGCCGCGCGAACAGGCGCTGCAAAAAGGCGAAGCACTGGCTGCCCATTTTGGTTTTGAAAACGCGACGGCAGAACAGCTGCGTGCCATTCCTCCTGAGGCGTTCTGGCCGCTGGCCTCGCCGCTGAATATCGCCCCGGCACCGGTAGTGGGCGATTGCGTGCTACCGGAAGCGATGCTCGATGTGTTCTTTGCCGCCCGTCAGCATCCGGTTCCGGTGATGATTGGCTCAAACAGTGATGAAGCAAGCGTAATGGCGGTATTTGGGATCGATCTTGCCGGGCAAATTCAGAAGCTGCGCCGTGAACGCCGGTTTGGTCTGGGGTTAATTAAACTGCTTTATCCAGGTGTTAAAGGGGATGAAGAGCTTGGCAGACAGGTCTGTCGCGATATGGCATTTACCACCATGGGATTTGTGGTGATGCAGGCGCAGCAGCGTGCGGGGGCTCCGTGCTGGCGGTACTGGTTTGACTATGTTGCCGAAGCGGAACATGCCACCTATATCAACGGCGCCTGGCACGGTAACGAAGTGCCTTACGTGTTCGACACGCTGGGGCAGGTGGAGCCGTCCCGCCATTATGTTAATTCCCGCGATATGCAGTTTTCTGCTCAGGTGGCTGACTACTGGGTGAGTTTCGCTCACCATGCCAGCAGCAGTCGTGACACGCTCCAGGGGCCGACCCACTGGCCTGCCTGCCGTAAAGGTCGGGATGTGCTGTTACGGATCGGAGTGAATAAAAATGCAGGTTTCAGGCTTGAAAACCGCTTTATGCGCGCCCGCATGAGCCTCTTCAAACGGGTCATGAAGCACCACGTCAGTCTTGATTGAGGAGGCAGGAGCGAAACGCTGCGAGTCCGTTATCCTGACTATGCGACTCGCGTAACACCAGTCGGTAGCTCGCACCGGTTTTAATACTCGTCTCAAAAGGCCGCGTCAGCCTTCCGGCGCGGACATCTTCTTCCACCAGCGTTTCATCAGCAATGGCGATCCCAAGCCCCTGAATGGCCGCGGTGATGGCCAGATCCATCGTATCGAAGTGTTGATTTTTGAGCATGGCTTTAGGGGACAGCGCCTGTTTTGCCAGCCACAGCGACCAGTCTGTTTTGTCACGAGTGGGGTGCAGGAAGGTTAACGACTCCAGCTCAGCACCCGCGCGTAACGGGCTGATGACCGGCGTCAGCGCCTCTTCAAACAGCAGATCACCTGCGCTCATGTGCGTGCCAAAAACAATGGCGGCATCGTAGGATTCGGTTTTGAAATTGACGTTGTGATCGGTGGTAGTGGTGAGCGCAATTTGCAGTTCGGGCTGCTCGCGCTCTACCTGTAACAAACGTGGGATCAGCCAGCGCATCGCGCAGGTTGGCGCTTTCAGTCGCACAACGGTTTGCTGCGCGCGCGCCTGCTCAGCCACGGTCAGCAGATGCTCAAAGGCGGATTGCAGTTCGGGAAGCAGGGCGCTGCCCTGGGGGGAGAGCCGCAGCCCACGGGCGTGACGCTCAAAAAGTGGAAAGCCGAACCAGGCCTCAAGTGCCGCAATTTTACGGCTTACAGCGCCCTGGGTCAGGCACAGCTCTTTTGCCGCATGGGTAAGATTCAGATGACGGGCCGTTTTTAAAAATGCGTCAACGGCATTAAGCGGGAAGGAACGGCGCGACATAGAACTCCTCAGGTATGCATTTTTCTCATGGCTATTATGACAACAATTCGTTTGTCGCCACAACCGACTTATTGTTTGAATAGTTATGCAATCTTTATGAGAAAGGAAAGATGATGACTTTGAGAACTCCGGTGCAAACCCGGTCAAAACTGCCTGATGTTGGCACCACGATTTTTACCGTTATTGGCCAGCTATCGGCACAACATAACGCCATCAACCTTTCTCAGGGCGCACCGAATTTCTCCTGTGACCCTAAACTGGTCGCCGGTGTCACCCGCGCCATGGAAGCCGGGCATAACCAGTATGCGGCGATGACCGGCCTTCAGACACTGAAAGAGCGGATTGCCGAGAAAATCGCAACGCTGTATGGCACGCAATATGATCCCGGTAGCGAAGTACTGGTCACGGCCAGCGCCAGCGAAGGGCTGTATTCGGCGATAAGTGGGCTGGTGCATCCGGGTGACGAGGTTATTTACTTTGAACCGTCGTTTGATAGCTATGCGCCTATCGTGCGATTACAGGGTGCAACTCCTGTTGCCATTAAACTGACCGTGCCAGATTTTGCCGTGAACTGGGATGAAGTGCGCGCCGCCATCACCCCGAAAACGCGGATGATCATCGTCAATACTCCGCACAACCCAAGCGGGCAGGTCTTCTCTGCGAACGATCTGCAACAGCTGGCGGCAGTGACACGTAATACCGATATCATTATTTTGTCTGACGAAGTGTACGAACACGTCGTCTTTGATGGCAAACCTCATCACGGGATGGCCACACACCCGCAGCTGGCGGAGCGTAGCGTCATTATTTCATCCTTCGGAAAAACCTATCACGTCACCGGATGGCGCGTCGGTTACTGTGTTGCACCGGTAGTGTTGATGGAAGAGATCTGCAAGGTCCATCAATTTTTAATGTTTTCTGCCGATACCCCAATGCAGCACGCATTTGCAGAACACATGACCGATCCGCAGACCTGGCTGTCACTGGCCGCGTTTTATCAGCGTAAACGCGACCTGCTGCAATCGCTACTTGCAGAATCACCGTTCCGCTTGCTGCCAAGCGCCGGTTCATTCTTCCTGCTGGCCGATTACAGCCATTTTAGTGATGAAAGCGACAGTGACATGGTGAAGCGGTTGATTACCGAGTGCGGTGTTGCAACCATTCCGCTGTCGGCGTTTTATGCTGATGGCACAGATAATAAATTGATCCGTCTCTCTTTTGCGAAAGATGAGGCAACGTTACGGGCAGGTGCCCAGGCCCTGTGTCGGGTTAAACCACGCTAAGGAGTTTTACATGAAATTACGCGCGTTAGTTGTCGGCATGGGATTGCTGTGTACGTTCTCTTCTTTTGCCGCCACAGAGCTGCGTTACGGGCTGGAAGCAGAGTATCCACCGTTTGAAAGCCGTAATGCCTCTGGCGAGCTGGAAGGGTTCGACGTTGAGCTGGGCAATGCCATCTGTAAAGCGGCAGCGCTGAAATGTACCTGGGTTGAAACCTCGTTTGATGCGTTGATCCCGGGCCTGGTGGCGAAAAAATTTGATGCCATCAACTCGGCCATGAACATTACCGAACAACGCCGCAAAAGCATTGATTTTACGCAGCCGATTTATCGCATTCCGTCACAGCTGGTGGGGAAAGCGGGCACGGCGGTAGAAGCAACGCCTGACGGGCTGAAAGGTAAAACCATCGGGGTGTTGCAGGGCTCTATCCAGGAGACATACGCCAAAGAGCACTGGGAAAAGCAGGGTGTCACCGTGGTGTCTTATAAAGATCAGAACATGGCGTGGGGAGATTTGCTGAATGGCCGTATCGATGCCTCGTTAGTCATGTCCGCGGCCGGGCAGGCAGGTTTCCTGAGCAAGCCCCAGGGGAAAGGGTTTGGCTTTATCGGCAAACCGGTGTCTGACGACACTATCCTGGGCAGTGGGATCGGTTTTGGATTGCGCAAGGGGGATGAGGCCACCCAGAAGCAGCTTAATGCCGCGATTGATAAAGTACGTGCCGATGGCACGATCGCTAAACTCGCTGATAAGTACTTCCCGGGTATCGATGTCAGCGTAAAATAATCGCCTCGTTTTGCCCCGGCTGTCGATGTCCAGCCGGGGCATTTTTCTTCCTGCCACTCTCATTTCCCCTCAGACCTGCCGCCTTGCGTGTTTAATGACGTTACCTTTCTTTACGCCTTTTTCAGGCTGTTCCGGGCGACAGAAAATATTTCTCACTTTGCTCATATAATCACCCGGCAACAATTGGATTCTTAACCGTTTTTGTTTAGGCTGTGCGTTCTTTCTTGCCGTCATTTCGCCGAGTGCGAAACACATTCACACGACCATAAGGACGTTTTTCCAGGCATGAATCGCAGACGTTTTTTAAAAGGTTCGCTGGCAATGGCTGCCCTGAGCGGCACATCAGGCCTTGCTTCACTGTTTTCTAAAGCGGCATTCGCTGCTGACTCTGACATTGCTGACGGTCAGAGCCGACGTTTTGACTACTCCGTACTGCAATCCATGGCACATGACCTGGCAAAAACCCCGTGGGGTGGAGCACCGCGTCCGCTGCCGGAAACGCTGGCGAACATGACCCCGCAGGCGTACAACGCCATTCGCTACGACGAAAAGCAGTCGCTGTGGAACAACATTGAAGGCCGTCAGCTCGACGTGCAGTTCTTCCATATGGGGATGGGGTTCCGTCGCCGTGTGCGTATGTTCTCGCTGGACCCGTCTACGTCTCAGGCACGTGAGATCCACTTCCGTCCTGAGTTGTTCAGCTATAACGAGACGGATGTCGATACCAAACAGCTGCAAGGGCAGAGCGACCTCGGTTTTGCGGGCTTCCGCGCGTTCAAAGCGCCAGAGCTGGCACGCCGCGATATCGTTTCGTTCCTCGGCGCGAGCTATTTCCGCGCGGTCGATGACACCTATCAATACGGTCTTTCTGCCCGTGGTCTGGCGGTGGATACCTTTACGGATACGCCGGAAGAGTTTCCGGATTTCACCTCATTCTGGTTTGAAACCGTTAAGCCTGGCGATACCACCTTTACCGTCTATACGCTGCTGGATAGCCCAAGCATTACCGGTGCCTACAAGTTTGTGATCCACTGCGAGAAAAGCCAGGTGATCATGGACGTCGAAAACCACCTCTATGCACGTAAAGACATCAAACAGCTTGGCATCGCCCCGATGACCAGCATGTTCAGCTGCGGGAATAACGAGCGCCGCATGTGCGACACCATTCACCCGCAAATCCATGACTCCGACCGTCTGGCGATGTGGCGGGGCAATGGCGAATGGATCTGCCGCCCGCTGAACAATCCGCAGAAATTGCAGTTCAATGCCTACATGGATAAAAACCCGAAAGGGTTCGGCTTGCTCCAGCTTGACCGCGATTTCTCGCACTATCAGGACATTATGGGCTGGTATAACAAACGCCCAAGCCTGTGGGTCGAGCCGCGTAACAACTGGGGTAAGGGCGCTGTTGGTCTGATGGAGATCCCGACAACCGGTGAAACCCTGGATAACGTGGTCTGCTTCTGGCAGCCCGAAAAACCGGTGGAAGCGGGCGATGAGCTGGACTTCAAATATCGCCTGTACTGGAGCGCACAGCCTCCGGTGCGCTCGCCGCTGGCCAACGTCTTCGCGACCCGCACCGGCATGGGTGGGTTCCCTGAAGGCTGGGCACCGGGTGAAAACTACCCGAAAACCTGGGCGCGTCGCTTTGCCATTGATTTTGTCGGTGGCGATCTGAAAGCCGCGGCACCGAAGGGGATTGAGCCTGTGATTACACTTTCAAACGGTGAAGCTAAGCAGATTGAGATCCTCTACGTTGAGCCGTTCGATGGGTATCGCATCCTGTTTGACTGGTATCCAACGTCCGACTCAACGGAGCCGGTGGATATGCGGATGTTCCTGCGCTGCCAGGGCGATGCTATCAGTGAAACCTGGCTCTACCAGTACTTCCCGCCAGCACCGGATAAACGTAATTACGTTGACGACCGGGTTATGCGTTAGTTCTTGTGGGATTGTGCCGGGTGGCGCTAACGCTTACCCGGCCTACCAGACCATTGAGAGTGATCATGTCTTCTGAAATCATCCCCGTTACCCACAACATCGAGCTTCGTGCCGTCGAAGATCGCTACGCCGCCGAGTTGCACAACCTCGTCATCAAAAATAAAACCTTTCTGCAAACCGCATTCGACTGGGCGCAGCACGTGGGGACTGAAGACGACACCCGGCGCAACGTGCAGAGTAACCAGATGCTGCACGCACGCGGTTACGCCAAAATGTTTCTTATTTTTCAGGACGATATTCTGGTGGGCGTGTTGTCGTTTAATGCCATTGAGCCGACCAACAAAACGGGCTACATCGGTTACTGGCTGGACGAGCATCACCAGAAACAGGGGATTATTTCCCGGGCGTTACAGGCGTTTATGCACTATTACGCCAGCCGGGGCGAAGTCCGTCGCTTTGTGCTTAAGTGCCGCGTAGACAATGTCAGCAGCAATAAAGTCGCGATACGTAATGGCTTTACGCTTGAAGGTTGTCTGCGAGAGGCGGAATACCTTAATGGCCGCTTTGACGATGTGAACAGCTACGCCAGACTATTCCCGCTATAGCGCGCCCAGAAGCGGCGTGCGGGTAATTCGCTGATTGCCGTTAATCACCTTTTCGCCGCGCAGGTGGATGTTTTCCCCGGCAAAGGCTTCAATCACGGCATCATCGGTTATCTCTATTCGATGCTCGATCAGCACATCTCCGCTGATGCGTACGCGCCCCTGGATAACCACCTTGTCGTCAATCATGATCGGTCCGCCCCGTAACCAGGCCTGGCCGCCGATAAGCACATGATGTTTTATCACGCAGTTGCCTTCGATGACGGCGTTTTCCGCCACCTGCGAGCTGTAGCGCAGCGTGGGGATGGCATCATCGTCTTTACCGGCAATCAGGCGGGCATTGCCGTACACTTTTGCACAGTCACACACCCAGACGTTATTCAGATCATTACCTTCCAGAATGGCGTTTTCAAACACCTCGGCGCGGTGCTCAATGAAGGCGTAATTCACCAGGGCGTCTCCGTAGATTTGCGCCTGATGAACTACCCGGGACTGGCTCACGGTGGCGTTGCCGTAAATCTGTAAAATCTGATCGTTGTCGGGGGTTAAGCCTTTTGCCGCGATGACCTGGCTGTGATGAAGGACACGGGCATTGCCAAATATGTGGCATTCACCACGAATATCAGAATGCTGAATGGTGACGTTGTCACTTATTTGGGGGCCGTGGCTGATTTGCGCGCCATCGACCCAGCAGTCGCCGCTAATCCAGGCATTATGGCTTATCACGCAGGGCTGGGTTATCCGCGCATTGCCGAGCACTCTGGCACCGCCAAAGACCACGCTGTTTTCGTCGTAGATCCAGCAATGTCCCTCCTGGGCGAGCGCGCGCTCATCGTCGACCCATCCGCCTTTTGTCCCGCTGACGATATCGTTAAAATCAGTGGTCGCGATAATCTGCCGCAGTGGGGTTGTGGTTTTGCTTTCGCCGTTTTGCCATTGCCATAGGCGGATTTCATCGCCAAGCCGATACTTTTTCATCGTATTATCCCTGATAAGCGTCTTAACTAAACGTAGCAAAGTTTAGGCGTTTCGAAATGCTGGCGCTTACCACTGAAACCTCATAAAATGGCATTTAAAATACATTTTATAATTTAAAATAAATGCGCAAAAGTAACAGAACTCAACAAGTCCTTAACTTACCCTCGGGTTACTTCGGTATGGTGCTGGGGACGATTGGTATGGGGTTTGCCTGGCGTTATGCCAGCACCCTCTGGCCAGTGACGCGCTGGCCGGGCGATATTCTGGTCGGGCTGGCGGTGTGTATCTGGTTTTTGCTGACGCTGGCATTTATTACCCGCGCCATTCGTTTTCCGCACAGCATACTGACTGAGATGCGCCACCCGGTGATGAGCAGTTTTGTGAGCTTGTTTCCTGCGACCACCATGCTGGTATCAATTGGATTTGTTCCCTGGTTTCGACCCATTTCGCTGGTGCTTTTCGGCGCAGGCGTGGTGATGCAGCTGAGCTACTCTGCCTGGCAGAGTGCCGGTTTATGGCGGGGTAAACACCCTGAAGAGGCCACCACACCAGGGCTCTACCTGCCGACGGTCGCCAACAATTTTATCAGCGCTATGGCCTGTGGCGCGCTGGGATTTACCGATGCCGGTTTGGTGTTCCTGGGGGCGGGCGTTTTTTCATGGCTCAGCCTGGAGCCGGTTATCCTGCAACGCCTGCGCAGTGCCGGGGAGTTACCCTCCGCGCTGCGTACTTCGCTTGGCATTCAACTGGCCCCGGCGCTGGTGGCCTGTAGCGCCTGGTTCAGCGTGAACGGTGGGCAGGCCGATACCTTCGCCAAAATGCTGTTTGGTTACGGGCTGTTGCAGCTGCTGTTTATGCTGCGTCTGATGCCATGGTATCTGTCACAGCCGTTTAATGCCTCTTTCTGGAGTTTCTCGTTCGGCGTTTCGGCGCTGGCGACCACCGGATTGCATCTGGGGCAGAGCAGCCCGTCGGGCTTCTTCCACGCGATTGCTGTCCCGTTGTTTATTTTTACTAACATTATCATTGTGATGCTGTTGGTTCGTACGTTTATCTTGCTGATGCAGGGCAAACTTTTGGTGCGCACTGATAAGGCACTGCTTATGCTTCCTGAGGAAAAACAATGACTGTTGATGAGAACTACTTCACTGATAAATATGGTTTGACCCGCACGCACTCAGAGGTGCTGTACAGCGCAGATATTGTCAAACCGGGTAAAACCCTGGATTTGGGCTGCGGAAATGGCCGTAACAGCCTTTATCTGGCTGCCAACGGCTTCGATGTGACGGCGTGGGATAAGAACCCAATGAGCATCGACAATATCGAACGCATCAAAGCGGCAGAAGGGATCGTCAATTTGCAGGCAGCGATCAAAGACCTCAACAGCCTGAGCTTTGACGGCGAGTATGATTTTATTCTCTCAACCGTGGTGCTGATGTTCCTGGAAGCGAAAACCATCCCTGGCCTTATCGCCAATATGCAGCGCTGCACTAAACCGGGCGGCTTTAACCTGATCGTTGCCGCGATGGATACCGCAGATTATCCGTGCACCGTTGGCTTCCCGTTCGCGTTCAAAAGCGGTGAACTGAGCAATCACTATGAAGGCTGGGAATTGCTCAAATACAACGAAGAGGTGGGTGAACTACACCGCACCGATGCCAACGGTAATCGCATCCAGCTGCGTTTTGCCACCATGCTGGCGCGTAATCCCGCTTAACGGGCCGCCAACAGACAGATTTGCAGGGCTGTCTTGTAAGACGCCTCGAACGACGACAACGGTAAAAACTCAAACTTCGAGTGGAAGTTATGGGCACCGGTGAAAAAGTTCGGGGTGAGCAGCCCTTTTGCGGAAAGCGCCGCACCGTCTGTGCCCCCGCGCATTGGCGTCGGTTTTGGCGTGATCCCGAGGGACTTCATCGCCTCAAACATCAGGTCAATGGCGCGGCGGTCTTCACCAATCGCATTGCTGATATTGCTGTAAGTGTCCTCAATGCGGTATTCCACTTTTGCGGCAGGGTGCTGTGCGGCAATCAGTTCCACCACATCGGCAATCTGCTGCTTACGCGCGGCAAAGTTGTCTTTATCAAAATCACGAATGTTCGCTTTCAGCACTGCGTCGTTTTGCCCGGCCTGAATACCGTTAAACCAGATATAACCTTCACGGCCTTCGGTGCACTCCGGCGTTTGCTGACGGTCGAAATGGCTGATGAAGTCTGTCGCCATTAATAATGGATTCACCAGCACGCCTTTGGCGGACATCGGGTGCGCGGTGACGCCGGTAAAGCGGATTTCGGCCGCCGCGGCGTTGAAGTTCTCGTAAACAATTTCTCCAATTTCGCAGCAGTCGATGGTCCAGGCAAAGTCGACGTCAAAGCGCTTAAGATCCAGCGCTTTGGCGCCATTCAGACCGATTTCTTCATCCGGAACAAACGCCACCACGATATCGCCATGCTGATGTTCGGCTTTCAGATTTTCCAGCACCGTCATCACCACGGTTACCGCAGATTTATTATCTGCGCCTAATACGCTGGTTCCATCGCTGAAAATAATCTCTTCATTGGGATACGACAGAATTTCCGGGTGATCTTTTACACGTAACCAGATGTCTTTCTCTTTATTCAGACAGAGGTCTTCTCCGGTAAACGTTAATATTTGTGGATGAATATCCGGTGATAATCCCACGTCGACGGTATCGATATGCGTAATAAAACCAATACGCGGCGCGCCTGCCACATTGCCTTTTTTAACCGCAGTAACGGTCGCGAACTCATCGATGACGATATCCTCTAAACCCAGCTGTGCTAGCTCTTTCGCCAGTTCACGCGCTATGTCGTGCTGCCCGGGTGTGGAGGGGAGTGTTCTGACTTTAGGATCGCTTTGGCTGGTGATGGCGAGATAGCGGAAAAAACGATGGGTTAATTGTCTGGAGAGTTCTGAAGCCATAGTGATTCCTTCTTATTTTGTATTATCAGGTGTTTGCAATGTCACTTTAATGTTATTTATGAAATGGCAAAAGAATTAATTAGCCGTCGAATTAAAAAGACAGGAAAAAAGATGAAAAGCAAACTCACCATGTTAACGCTGGCGCTTGCCGCGCTGACGGCCAGTTCCGCCGTCAGCGCGAAAACGCTGGTGTATTGCTCCGAAGGATCGCCGGAGAACTTCAATCCTCAGTTGTATACGTCTGGCACAAGCGTAGATGCCAGTGCTGTACCGGTCTATAACCGCCTGGTGGACTTTACACCCGGCACAACCAAGCTGGTGCCGAGCCTGGCAGAAAGCTGGGATGTGAGTGAAGACGGCAAGGTCTATACCTTCCATCTGCGCAAAGGGGTTAAGTTCCAGAGCAACAAGTCCTTTACGCCAACGCGTGACTTTAACGCGGATGATGTGATTTTCTCGTTCATGCGCCAGAAAGACGTTAATCACCCTTATCACAATGTCTCTAACGGCAGCTATTCCAACTTCGAAAGCCTGGAGTTTGGCAGCCTTATCACCGCCATTGACCGGGTGGATGACCATACGGTGCGCTTTACCCTGGCGCACCCGGAAGCCCCGTTTGTGGCCGATTTGGCCTGGTATTTTGCCTCGATCCTGTCGGCTGAATATGCCGATGCGATGCTCAAAGCTGGAACGCCAGAGAAGGTCGATATGGATCCGATAGGCACCGGGCCGTTCCGGCTGGCGCAGTATCAGAAAGATTCACGCATTCTGTTTACCGCATTCCCGGAATACTGGCAGGGTAAATCAAAGCTCGATCGCCTGGTGTTTACCATTACGCCGGATGCCTCGGTGCGTTTTGCCAAAATTGAGAAAAACGAGTGCCAGGTGATGCCGTTCCCGAACCCGGCCGATCTGCCGCGCATGAAGGCCAACAAAGACATCAACCTGATGAGCAAGGCAGGACTGAACACCGGATTTCTGGCGTTTAATACCCAAAAACCGCCGCTTGATAACGTGAAAGTGCGTCAGGCACTGGCGATGGCCATCAACAAACCGGCGATTATCGATGCCGTGTTCCACGGTACCGGCACCGCGGCGAAAAATCTGTTGCCGCCGGGCGTCTGGAGTGCGGACAGCGAACTCAAGGATTACGACTATTCTCCTGAAAAAGCCAAAGCCCTGCTCAAAGAGGCGGGATTTGCCAACGGTATCAGCATTGATTTGTGGGCGATGCCGGTACAGCGCCCGTATAACCCGAACGCTAAGCGTATGGCTGAGATGATTCAGGCGGACTGGGCGAAGATTGGCGTGCAGACCAAAATCGTCACCTACGAGTGGGGCGAATACCTCAAGCGCGTGAAAGGCGGTGAACATCAGGCGGCGCTGATGGGCTGGACTACGGCGACGGGCGATCCTGATAACTTCTTTGGCCCGCTGTTTACCTGTACGTCCGCCAACGGCGGATCGAACTCCGCAAAATGGTGTTATAAGCCGTTTGATAAAATTATTGCTGAAGCTAAATCGATAACCGATCACGATAAACGTGTGGCGTTATACAAAGAAGCGCAGCAAATGATGCACGATCAAATGCCAGCGGTAATGATTGCGCATTCCACTATTTTCGAGCCGGTACGCAAAGAAGTGACAGGTTACGAAATCGACCCGTTTGGTAAGCATCTCTTCTGGCAAGTGGATATTAACCAGTAATTTTTCACTGCCCGAAGCCTTTCGGGCAGTTTTTTTCAATTTGTGCTCTCAACAACATTTTTTCCCACCACATACTTGCCAATCTTTTGCTATAACTTCAAATGCATACTTGCAGATAACATGGAATATCATCATGCGTACTCAAACTTTCTTTAGGGTTGCAGTGCTTACTGGTCTGTTGGCGTTGGCGGGTTGCTCTTCAAAAGTCGCTGCTCCTGAACAATACTCAGGCTTTTTAAAAGACTATTCTGGCTTGAAGGAAACGACATCTGCGACGGGTAAACCAACCTTGCGTTGGGTTGATCCGTCTTACAATGAAGCGAATTATGACAATATTGTCTGGAATCCAATTACTTATTATCCTGTCCCAAAACCAACGACGCAGATTGGTCAAAAAACGCTGGATGAGTTGCTGAACTACACCAACAACAAAATGAAAACTGCGATTGGTCAACGTAAGCCAATCGTCACCACGCCTGGCCCACGCAGCCTGATCTTCCGTGGTGCTGTGACCGGGGTTAGCTCCAAGAAAGAAGGTTTGCAGTTCTATGAAGTGGTCCCTGTTGCGCTGGTCGTAGCGGGTACCCAGATGGCGACCGGTCACCGTACAATGGACACCCACCTGTACTTTGAAGGTGAGTTGATTGACGCGAAAACCGGTAAACCAGTTATGAAAGTGGTTCGTAAAGGCGAAGGTAAAGAGCTGAATAACGAAAGCACGCCAATGACCTTCGCGACGCTGAAGCAGGTTGTTGATGACATGGCAACGGATGCCACCATGTTTGATGTGAAAAAGACAATGAAATAATACAGAAGACGGCCTGCATTACGCAGGCCGTTTTTTTATGCCGTACGCAGACGCCTGAACCAGGTTTCCGGCTTTGTAAACATCACCATATTTCCCCCCAGAATCAGCAACAGCCCAATAATCCCGTTAACATGCCACACATAACCTTCGTAAACGGTTGAAATAGACAGCGCAACCAGTGGGAACAGAAGCGTGCTGTAAGCGGCTTTCCCTGCACCGATACGACCCACCAGGGTGAAATAAGCGCCAAACGCTATCACCGAACCAAACAGTGCCAGATAAAGCAGCGCGCCGATATAGCTCTCCGTCCACTCGGGTGCAAAACTGTCCCCCCGGATCAGGGCAATACAGCCCATTACCAGCGTCCCGTATAGCATTGCCCAGGCGTTGGTGGTCATGGTTTCCAGCCCGTTGCGCTGGTGGCGCATACTGATCATATTCCCCAGAGAGAACCCGTAAGTGCCCAGTGCGGAAAGGCCAATCCCCGTCAGCAGTGAGGCGCTCCAGCCGCTTGCCAGAAGGTCGTCCCAGAAGAGGGTGATAATACCGATTAACCCCAGTGCTGCTGCCGTCCAGAAGCGTGCCGGCGGACGCTGGCCAAAGAAGATAAAGCTGTTGATGGCGTTATAGAGCACCGCCATGCTGAAAATGACAGACTCCAGCCCGGTGTTAATGTGCGACGCTGCGGTGTAGAAGCACCAGAAGTTGAAGCAGAACACGCAGCAGCCCTGAATGATGCAAAAAAGATGGTCCCGCAATGACAGTTTACGCAGACGACGCAAGGCGACCAGGACAATCATCATAATGGCGCAGGCAACGGCAAAGCGCCAAAAAATGGACACGGGAGCCGCGACAGGCCCTTGTTGCAGAAAAATCGCAATCCAGGTGGTTCCCCAGATAACCACCACCAGCCCGTATAACAGTGCGTTCATGTTCTCTCTCTTCTCAAACCGCGAAAACCCTCAGTCTGACGGTTGTCTGCCCGGCACGCTTTCACCTGGTTGCGGCGGACTTGCAAATTCTTGCGCTTTTTTATCGTCAGGGCACTGGCAACAGGGGGCAACAATTCTTAGACTGATACTCTGATTAATGACGTGTTAATGGTTATGTCCCACGCTTACGATACCTTTGAAACGCTACGCCAGCAGAACGCGGTGCTCCGGGAGACCGTTGCGCTTAACTCCGGTATTCAGCTGGCAGCGTGGTACAACAAGCACGACACCATAACCGTTAAGAGCGATCACCATACCCTCAGCCTGTACGTGGCTGACGGCTACGAGAGTTATCAAAAAACACCCGGTGGCTGGAAAAATGGCGGCGGCCCGGATCGTTTCTGCCTGATGCCGAAAGAGAGTGAATCCACCTGGGATATCCGCGACGACCTGTCGTTTGTCCATCTTTACTGTACCGATGAGCATTTGCGCGATATCGGCGAGAAGATCTGGGATAAGCGACCGGTATCCCTGACGCTTGATGAAAAAATCTTTGGCAGCGACCCGAAAATTACTGCGCTGTATCGCCAGTTTTTGCTCGGCTGTGACTGGCAGCAAAAAGCCAATCAGCTCACCCTGAGCACGGCGTCGACGATGTTGCTGACGCATCTGCTGCAAAACTACGCCAACGTGCAGTGGAAACTGCCGGTGGTGACAGGGGGATTGTCGCCATTTGTACTGCGAAACGTACTGGCATTTATTGAAGAAAACCTTGCGCAACCGCTGACGCTGGCTGAGCTTGCCGCCCAGGCCGCGCTCAGCGAGTACCACTTTGCCCGCATGTTCCGCCAGTCAATGCAGCAAGCGCCGCATCAGTACGTGATGCAGCGCCGGATGGAAAAAGCCAGAGAGCTGGTCACTCAAACCAGCCAGCCGCTGACCGATATCGCGCTTGCCTGCGGCTTTAACTCTGCCAGCCATTTCAGCAACCGCTTTCGCAGCGTAATGGGCGTGACGCCATCTCAGTTACGTGCGGCGAGCGCGTAGAAAAACGCTGTAGCAAAGCCCACCGGCAACCAGCCCCCAGAACGCTGAACCAATTCCCAGAATCGTTACCCCGCTGGCGGTCATCAGGAAAGTGACAATCGCCGCGTCACGCTCCGCTTCATTATTCAATGCCTGATACAAACTGCCGCTAATAGTGCCAAGTAGTGCCAGCCCTGCCAGTGTCTGGATCCAGCTCAGCGGCAGGGCGGCCATTAGCCCGGTAATGGAGCCGCCGAACACGCCCGCCAGAAGATAAAAAATGCCCGCAGCTGCGGCGGCAATCCAGCGTTTACTGACATCAGGGTGTGCATCAGGGCTCTGGCAAATGGCGGCGGTGATCGCCGCGATACAGATGGAATAGACCCCAAACGGTGAAAACAGTAATGCAATCCCGCCGGTGATGATGATGAGCGGTGACACCGACAGCGGATAGCCGGAAGCTTTCATGGTGGCAAAGCCGGGGGCGTTCTGTGAGGCCATGGTCACCAGGAAAAACGGCATGCCGATGCTGACCAGACTAGTAAAGGTAAATGCAGGGGCAATAAATTGCGGCATAACAACCGAAAGCGTAATTTTTTCCGTGACAACGTCACCACCAGCCCAGGCAACGACACCGCCGACCAACAGGGTGGCCACAATGGCATAGCGCGGCGCAAACGCTTTGGCTATTAACCATGCCGCCAGCATACTGCCGCACAGCAGAAAATGACCGTCGAGATGGCTGAATGCCTGAAGCCCAAAATGTAGCAGTACCCCGGCCAGCATGGCTGCCGCCAGGGAGTGCGGGATTAGCTTCATCAGGCGGGCAAACAGCCCGGTTAGCCCGCACAACAGGATGAGTGCGTTGGCAAAAATAAAAATACCGATCGTTTCTGCCAGGGTTACGCCATGCAGGCTAGTGGCCAGCAGGGCGGCACCTGGCGTGGACCAGGCGGTAAGCACCGGCGCTTTATACCACCAGGAGAGCGCAAGCGTGCTGACACCCATCCCAAGGCCGAGAGCGGTCATCCAGCCAGCAATCTGCTGGGCGTTTGCCCCTGCGGCGGCGGCGGCCTGCCAGATAATCGCCGCTGAACTGGCATAGCCCACCAGCACAGCAACAAAACCGGCCAGAATGGCAGGAAAGAGAGGCGTTGAACTACGCATAAAAACTCCACTGTGCGTTATAGCGTCCGAAGCAATGTAACACTGTGCGCTATAGCGTACAAGTGGTACACTTTTCGCCAACGGGAGAATTTATGGACATTACTCAGCATCTTGCATCCACACTGAAGACCCTGCGCCAGACACGCGGGTGGAGTCTGTCAAAGCTTGCAGAAGAGACGGGCGTGTCAAAAGCGATGCTCGGACAAATTGAGCGCAACGAATCCAGCCCTACGGTTTCGACGCTCTGGAAAATAGCAACCGGACTGAACGTGCCGTTTTCCGTTTTCATTACACCGCAGGCCAGCCCGGAAGCGATGTTCGACCCGCAGCAGCAGACGATGGTGGTTAAACCGTTATTTCCGTGGGATGAGGCGCTGAAATACGATCATTTCTCGATAACCCTTGCCCCCGGTGCGATAAGTGAATCCACGCCGCACGAAGCGGGCGTCATTGAGCATGTGGTGGTGATAAGCGGTGAGCTTGATATGCACATCGACGGAGAGTGGCGCACCATTCAGGCTGATTCTGGCGTGCGTTTTGCTGGCGATAAACCCCACGCGTACCGTAACAGCAGCGCCCTGACGGTGCACTTTCATTCACTGATTCATTATCCCCGCTGAAGGTACGCAAAACTGTTTCGCTGACGCATACTTCTGACTACAATAGCCGCCATTTTGACCATAACGGATAACGACGAAGTATGCGCCTGCAATCCCATCATCTTGAACTTTTAAGCCCGGCCCGCGATGCCGCCATTGCCCGTGAAGCGATCCTTCACGGTGCCGATGCCGTCTACATTGGCGGCCCTGGCTTCGGTGCCCGCCATAACGCCAGCAACAGCCTGAGTGATATTGCCGAGCTGGTGCCGTTCGCCCATCGCTACGGGGCGAAAGTGTTCGTGACCCTGAACACCATTCTTCATGATGATGAGCTGGAGCCTGCGCAGCGTCTGATAACTGACCTGTACCAGACCGGCGTTGATGCGCTGATCGTGCAGGACATGGGCGTGCTGGAACTGGATATTCCGCCGATTGAGCTACACGCCAGTACCCAGTGCGACATCCGCACGGTAGAAAAGGCCAAGTTCCTCTCCGACGTCGGTTTCTCCCAGATAGTGCTGGCGCGTGAGCTAAACCTGAACCAGATCCGCGATATCCACCAGGCCACAGACGCTACCATTGAGTTCTTTATCCACGGTGCACTGTGCGTGGCCTATTCCGGGCAGTGTAATATCTCCCATGCCCAGACCGGGCGTAGCGCTAACCGTGGCGATTGCTCTCAGGCGTGCCGTCTGCCCTACACCCTGAAAGACGATCAGGGCCGCGTGGTGGCCTTTGAAAAACACCTGCTTTCCATGAAAGATAACGATCAGACCGCCAACCTGGGTGCGCTGATCGACGCTGGCGTGCGCTCCTTCAAAATCGAAGGGCGTTACAAAGACATGAGCTACGTGAAAAACATCACCGCGCACTACCGTCAGATGCTGGATGCCATTATTGAAGATCGCGGTGACCTGGCGCGCGCGTCTGCCGGACGTACTGAGCATTTCTTTATCCCGTCGACAGATAAAACCTTCCACCGCGGCAGCACTGATTACTTCGTGAATGCCCGTAAAGATGACATCGGTGCGTTCGATTCGCCGAAGTTTATCGGTCTGCCGGTAGGCAAGGTGCTGAAAGTGGCGAAAGATCATCTGGACGTGGAAGTGACGGAGCCGCTGGCGAACGGTGATGGTCTGAACGTGATGATCAAGCGTGAAGTAGTTGGTTTCCGCGCCAACACGGTCGAAAAAACCGCTGAGAACCGTTATCGCGTATGGCCGAATGAGATGCCAGCCGATCTGTATAAAGCGCGTCCTGACGCAGCGCTTAACCGCAACCTGGACCACAACTGGCAGCAGGCGTTACTCAAGACCTCCAGCGAGCGTCGCATTGCGGTAGATATTGAACTGGGTGGCTGGGAAGAGCAGCTGATCCTGACCATGACCAGCGAAGATGGCGTCAGCGTGACCCATACCCTTGATGGCCAGTTCGAAGTCGCCAACAACGCGGAAAAAGCGCTGAACAACCTGAAGGATGGGGTGGCGAAGCTGGGGCAAACCCTTTATTACGCGCGTAATATCGACGTTAACCTGCCTGAAGCACTGTTTGTGCCAAATAGCCTGCTGAATAAGTTTCGTCGTGAAACGGCAGAAATGCTTGATGACGCGCGTCTGGTTAACTATCCACGCGGCAGCCGTAAAGCTGTTTCTGTGCCTGCGCCAGTCTATCCTGATTCGCACTTATCCTTCCTCGCAAACGTCTACAACCATAAAGCACGCGAGTTTTATCATCGCTATGGCGTGCAGCTGATTGACGCGGCGTATGAAGCGCATGAAGAGAAGGTCGATGTACCGGTGATGATCACCAAACACTGCCTGCGCTTTGCGTTTAACCTGTGCCCGAAACAGGCGAAGGGCAATATCAAAAGCTGGAAAGCGACCCCGATGCAGTTGGTGAACGGGGACGAGGTGTTGACCCTGAAATTCGACTGCCGCCCTTGTGAGATGCACGTCATTGGTAAGATGAAAAACCACATCTTTAAAATGCCGCAGCCGGGCAGCATTGTCGCCTCTGTCAGCCCTGAAGATCTGATGAAAACCCTGCCAAAACGTAAAGGCAGTTAATTAACGAAAGTGAGTATCGGGTTTGCGTGATTTCTGCCAGTGATGGTGTTCGCGCAAGCCCTCTGCGGAATCCTCTGCCACGCTGCGTAGTTCGTCACTGTCGGCTTCATGACGAAGCTGATGGTCGACATTCTTCACCCATAAAAAGGTATGCCCTTTGTGTCCCGCCATCAACTGACCCGAAAATAATGCGCAGATCAACATTATTGCTGATAACCCTTTTCTAAACATTATTTCACCGCTGAATGACATTTCACGGCTATGATGCAGATAGTTTTATTAAGTTATTATTCCGATGATCAAATTAACGCAAAGGGATTGTCAGTTTCTGTGGTAACCGGAAATAAAGCAGGGGCATAACGCCCCTGTTTATTAATTACGCTGGTCTTGCGGTGGTAATGGTTTTTTACCGTCTTTTGGCGGTTGTTTACCGTCATTATGCTGCAGGCGTTTTCCGTTGTGTTCTGGTTTATCACCACGATGCTGAGACTTATCGCCATTCATATTATGCTGCGATGTTTTACCGTCGTGCTGAGGTGGTTTGCCATCACGTGGAGGCTGTTTTTGATTGTGTTCAGTTGGCTGCTTTTCAAACGGCACGGGTGGTTTGTTATCCGCAAACGCGTAGGACGACAGGCCCAGCGCGATGACCGTAGCAAGTGTAGTGATGTTTTTCATTTTGTTGTTTCCTTTCTCTTTGTTTAACGCCGCTGATTTGAACACCGAAAAATGGAGAAAGTGTGGATGCGTACTGAGATTAAGAATCTGCCTGGATAACTGGAAAAGTTAGAGAGTAGATCAAGGAATAATCTGAAAAAATATACCTGGTATGATTCCGGATATAGGCGGTTAATTGAACAATTATGGCCGTAGAATCAGGCCTGGGGGTGTAGTATCAATATAAATCTAAAAAACCAACCATTTTTGGTAAATAAAGATAAATGAGGATTCAAGATAAATCTTATATAATGGCGTTCTTCTGGCTTAGGAATGGGATCTTCCAAAATGAAAAAATCACTCTCTGTGGCTATTGCGGTTTTCGCTGTAGCGGCAACAGCGTGTGCGAGTTACGCCTATAATAACAAACCTGATTTTATGGAATCTGCCGAATCCCGAGTGGGTTCATATCTGACCAGCGATTACGGTAAAGTTTCCTGCACCAGCATCCAGATTGACGAACAACGTTGGGAGCTGGATTGCCTGAATCAAAAACGCGGGAAAAGCTTCCAGTTTGCGGTCTATTCGGCAGAACAAGCTCCTTACGATGTTTCTCGCTCTTTCTATCTCGAAGCCATCAACGACGATGCAAAACAGAGCGCAAAACAGGGGTTGATGAAGTTTCTGCAAATCAACACCAAAGACGCGGATGTTACCCAGTCCTGATCGTTAAGCAAGGTTAATTGCGTTGTTTAGCATTTGTTGAGACGACCCGTGATAGGGTGATCGCAGTACACAACCCGTCATGGAATGGCGGGGATGTTGATACCTAAATACAAATCTATCCATGCAAGCATTTACCGCCATTCAATGGCGGTTTTTTTTGCCTGTCCGCCATCAGGGCCGTTCAGATGAAAGGGCGAACTGTTTGCGATACTGCGCCGGTGAAAGTGCGAAATGCATGCGGAAATGGTGACGCAGCGTAGCTGCTTGCCCAAACCCGGTCTGTTCGGCAATGCTTTCGATGCTTAACCGGCTGTTTTCCAGATAATCTTTTGCCCGCAGTAGCCTTTCGTTGAGCAACCAGCGCGCGGGCGTTGTGCCTGTTGCGTCCTGAAAGCGGCGCAGAAAGGTGCGCTGGCTCATTCCCACGCGCTGCGAGAGTGAATCGACGCTGTGTTGCAGTGCGAGATGCTGATGAAGATAATCAAACAACTTGCCAAAACGCTGGCTTTCGCGCAGTTGCGCTACAGGGCGGCTCAGTTGCTGCGTCTGCGAACCATCCCGATGAGGTGGAATGACAAGACGGCGGGCAACACGATTCGCCGCTTCCATGCCGTAATCCCGGCGGACCATGTGCAGGCATAAATCAATACCCGCCGCGCTGCCGGCGGAGGTCAGAAGATCCCCCTCATCCTGATACAGCACGTCTTCAACCACATCGATGGACGGGAAGCGGGATTTCAGCGTCTCAAAATAGCGCCAGTGGGTTGTGGCGCGTCGTCCGTCGAGTAACCCGGCGGCGGCCAGCACGAACACCCCGGAGCAGATAGACATCACCTGGCACCCCCGGGCGCTGGCCTGGCGCAGCGCGGCGCACAGAGCCTCCGGCACCGGCGAGTCTACTCCTCGCCAGCCTGGCACAACGACCAGGTCGGCGTGTTCCAGCAAGCTGAGATTGCCGTCGGCCAGAATGCGGATCCCGCCGGTCGCACGAAGTTCACCTTCATCAACCGCCGCCACGGCAAAACGATACCAGTCGTCCCCCATTTCGGGACGCGGAAGCCCGAAAATTTCAACCGCTACGCCAAATTCAAAGGTACACAGCCCGTCATAGGCCAGTACGACCACCCGTGGGGAGGAAAGCTGTCTTAACTTTGTCATCTTTTTGCGGTTTTCTGGCATGAGCGGACGCATTCAGTGGGTGAATTTGTGGATAGAGTAGTGTTAACACAAACACCTTAGAGGAGAAAGATTCATGAGTTATGTTACGGAATTTCCGGCAGCCGAGCCACAAGAAGCCGTTGCCCATTTTCTGCGTCGCCTGAGTGTGGAAACAGACTGCGCCGATGTGCATCACGCCATGACCAATAACGATCAGGACTTTGTTTTGCTGCACGTGGTGGGCAAACCCGAGCAGTTTGCCCGTCGTCATGTTCCGGGCGCTATCCATTTGCCCTGGAGCCAGATCACAGCGGAGCGCATGGCGCAGTGGCCAGAAGACACGGTCTTTGTGGTCTATTGTGCCGGGCCGCACTGTAACGGCGCCGACAGAGCCGCGCTGAAACTCGCCCGGCTGGGGTTGCCGGTAAAAATCATGCTCGGCGGGATCACCGGCTGGCAGGATGAAAACTTCGACTTTGCCGGGCAAATTTCAGCGGTACTCGGCTGAAGATGAATTTTTTTCAACACAGGTGAAATTTTCTCGTTTGTCGTGACGCGGCGGGTATGACATCTTTTTTGGACATTTAGACATCCAGAAGTCTAAAAGTTCAAGAAATGAATTATCACTGTCGGCAATTATCTGCCGGCAGAAACAGGAGATTTCCATGCAGCGACAACATGCCCCGTACCGCGCCGATGTAGTAGGCAGTTTTTTACGCCCTGATGCCATCAAACAGGCTCGTCTGAAATTTGCCAGCGGTGAGATTGATGCCGGGCAGCTTCGCGCTGTTGAGGACGAGGCGATCCGCCATGTTGTCGAGCAGCAGTGTGCCTGTGGCCTGCATGTGGTCACCGATGGGGAGTTTCGTCGCGCCTGGTGGCATTTCGATTTCTTCGACGGGTTGCAGGGCGTTGAACGTTATGATTCTCAGCAGGGTATCCAGTTCAATGGGGTACAGACCAAAGCCCACGGTGTGCGTGTCACCGGTAAGCTGGGCTTCGGTGACCATCCAATGCTGGCTGATTTCCGATACCTGAAGAGTATCAGCGGGAATGCGCAGCCGAAGATGACCATTCCAAGCCCAAGCGTGCTGCATTTCCGTGGCGGCCGCAAAGATATCGACGCAACGGTCTACCCGGATCTGGATGCCTATTTTGACGACCTGGCGACAACCTGGCGCGATGCTATCCATGCGTTCTATGCCGCAGGTTGCCGCTATCTGCAACTGGACGACACCGTCTGGGCGTATCTCTGCTCTGACGATCAGCGCCGTCAGATCCGCGAACGTGGGGATGACGCCGACGAGCTGGCGCGCACCTATGCTCGCGTGCTGAATAAAGCGCTGGAAGGGAAACCCGATGATCTGACCATCGGCCTGCATGTCTGTCGCGGCAATTTCCGTTCAACCTGGATTTCCGAAGGCGGCTACGAGCCGGTGGCGGAAGTGCTGTTCGGTACGGTCAACGTCGATGCCTTCTTCCTGGAATACGATAACGATCGCAGCGGTGATTTTGCGCCATTGCGCTTTATCCGCCCGGGTAAACAGCAGGTGGTGCTGGGCCTTATCACCACCAAAAATGGCGAGCTGGAAAACCCGCAGGGTGTGAAGGCGCGTCTGGAAGAGGCGGCAAAATATGTCGCGAAAGAGCAGATTTGCTTAAGCCCGCAGTGCGGTTTTGCCTCCACTGAAGAGGGCAATACCCTGAACGAAACCCAGCAGTGGGATAAAGTGCGTCTGGTGACACAAATCGCCAGCGAAGTCTGGTAATACTTCTGACACAGCGCTGCATTATTAAAGTGCAGCGCTGTACCATTCTGAGTCGTTTTCCCCGCAGGTCTTCATTCCGCCCCCGAAAATCCACGTTTTTCATCCTGGCATCTTTTTTGCTCCTCTTAAGCTGACACATGTTTATTTTCTGCGTCCAGGCGGTAACGGACGTTTTGCACAGCTTTCTTTTCAGGAGTGAAAATATGCACCGTCGTACCTTTGTAAAAGCTTTTGCACTGTCGGCCTCTGTGGTCGCTATGGGAATGAGTTTTGGTGTTCAGGCTGCGGATACTATCAAAGTGGGGATCATGCACTCGTTGTCCGGCACGATGGCCATTTCTGAAACGCCCCTGAAAGATGTTGCCCTGATGACGATCGATGAGATCAACGCGAAAGGTGGCGTACTGGGTAAAAAGCTGGAGCCGGTGGTAGTCGACCCGGCGTCTAACTGGCCGCTGTTCGCGGAAAAAGCCCGTCAGCTGTTGAGTCAGGATAAGGTTGCCGTGGTATTTGGCTGCTGGACATCAGTATCACGTAAATCCGTATTGCCGGTCTTTGAAGAGCTGAACGGTCTGCTGTTCTATCCGGTGCAATACGAAGGCGAAGAGATGTCGCCAAACGTCTTCTATACCGGGGCGGCGCCAAACCAGCAGGCTATCCCGGCGGTGGAATATCTGATGAGTGAAGACGGCGGCAGTGCCAAACGCTTCTTCCTGCTCGGCACCGATTATGTTTACCCGCGCACCACCAACAAAATCCTGCGCGCGTTCCTGCACTCCAAAGGGGTTCAGGATAAAGACATTGAAGAGGTGTACACCCCGTTCGGCCACAGTGATTACCAGACCATTGTCGCCAATATCAAGAAATTCTCCGCGGGCGGTAAAACAGCCGTGGTTTCCACCATTAACGGCGATTCCAACGTTCCGTTCTATAAAGAGCTGGCAAACCAGGGGCTGAAAGCGACTGATGTGCCGGTGGTGGCGTTCTCCGTCGGAGAAGAGGAGCTGCGCGGCATCGATACCAAACCGCTGGTGGGTAACCTTGCGGCGTGGAACTACTTTGAGTCCGTCGATAACCCAACCAACCAGGCCTTTGTGGCGGATTACAAAGCCTATGCCAAAGCGCACAAGCTGCCTAACGCCGATACCGTGGTCACCAACGACCCGATGGAAGCGACCTACGTGGGGATCCACATGTGGGCGCAGGCGGTAGAAAAAGCCGGCACCACCGATGTGGATAAAGTCCGTGCGGCAATGGCGGGGCAATCTTACAAAGCACCATCCGGCTTTACGCTGACCATGGACGCCACCAACCACCATCTGCATAAGCCGGTCATGATTGGCGAAATTGAAGGTAACGGGCAGTTTAACGTGGTCTGGCAGACGGAACAGCCGGTACGTGCCCAGCCGTGGAGTCCGTTCATTGCCGGTAATGACAAAAAACCCGATCAGCCAATGAAAACGGCCAGCAACTAAGTCATTGTCAAAGGGAGAAAAGCCATGAATATCATGCGCGTTATTGTCGCTGTTGTATGGCTTACCGGACTGCTGCCAGGGATGGCGCAGGCATCGGATGCTGATGATTTTGTTGCCGCCAATCGTAGCCAGCAGGCTGCGATGCTGGAACAGTGGGCGGCCTCGCCGGAAGCGGCGCGGCTGCCGCTGTTGCAGGCGCTGCAAAAGGAAAATCTCTATCTCGACAGTCAAAAACATGCGTTTACCCGCAGCAACGGTACGATGGTGGCTCTGGGTGATGCAACGAATGCAGAGGGGCAGACAAAAGCCGTTCGCCTGACCAATCGCCTGCGGGTTCTGGCGACCACTGCGCTCGCCACGCATCAGCTTGTGAGTGACAGTGTCACGCAAAGGCGCGATGCCGCAAGACAACTTCAGCGCGACGCGCAGCCCGATATGCTCGATTTCCTGCAAAAGCGGGCGGGCAGTGAAACGGATGATGTCGCACGCCAGGCGCTGTTACTGGCGCTGGCGAATCTGCAACTGACCAGCCCACAGGCTGATGTGCGTCTGAAGGCCGTGGAGCTGCTGGGGCAGTCTGACGATCCTGATGTTCAGGCAAAACTGACACCATATGCTCAGGTACAAACTGAACCGGATGCCAGAGTGCGTGCCGCTGCCGAAGAGAGCCTTAATCACATTAAACACCGCCTGATGTGGGGCGATTTACTCGGTCAGGCCTTTATGGGGTTGTCGCTGGGTTCCGTACTACTGCTGGCCGCGCTGGGGCTGGCCATCACCTATGGATTACTGGGCGTCATCAACATGGCCCATGGCGAGATGTTGATGCTGGGAGCGTATGCCACCTGGATGGTGCAACAGTTCATGGCGCAATTTACCCCGCAGTGGCTGGCACTCTATCCGGTAGTGGCGCTACCGGTGGCCTTTATGCTGACAGCCTGTGTTGGCATGGTGCTTGAACGTGCTGTTATCCGCCATCTGTATGGCCGCCCACTGGAAACCCTGCTGGCAACCTGGGGGATCAGCCTGATGATTATCCAGCTGGTGCGGATGACGTTTGGCGCGCAAAACCTCGAAGTGGCAAACCCGGCATGGCTTTCCGGCGGGGTGCAGGTTTTTGCCAACCTGACGCTGCCGTGGAACCGGATTGTGGTGCTCGGTTTTGTGCTGCTGGTGCTGTTCTTTACCTGGCTTACCCTGAATAAAACCCGTCTGGGGCTGAACGTGCGCGCGGTAACACAAAACCGCAGCATGGCGGCCTGTTGCGGCGTGCCCACCGGGCGCATTGATATGCTTGCCTTTGGCCTGGGGTCGGGCATTGCCGGTCTGGGCGGGGTGGCGTTATCACAGCTGGGCAACGTGGGGCCGGAACTGGGCCAGGGTTACATTATTGACTCGTTCCTGGTGGTGGTGCTTGGTGGTGTCGGTCAGTTGGCAGGTAGCGTGGCTGCCGCCTTTGGCCTTGGGATCTTCAATAAAATCCTCGAACCGCAGATGGGCGCTGTTCTGGGCAAAATCCTGATCCTGGTGGCGATCATTCTGTTCATTCAGAAACGTCCGCAGGGGCTGTTTGCACTTAAAGGGAGAGTTATTGACTGATGAGCCAGCCACTTACCTTAACGCTGGCGCGTAAAGCGCCGCGTACCACGCAAATTCTCGGCAGCCTGCTGGTGACACTGCTGCTGGTGTTGCCTTTCCTGGCACTGTTGCCCGCCACGCACCCTCTGGCGTTATCCACCTGGATGCTCACCCTGGTGGGCAAAATTCTCTGTTACGCCATTGTAGCCGTCGCTCTGGATCTAGTGTGGGGCTATGCGGGGATGTTGTCGTTAGGACATGGCATTTTCTTCGCATTGGGCGGCTATGCGATGGGGATGTACCTGATGCGTCAGGCCGCGGGTGATGGGCTGCCCGCGTTTATGTCGTTCCTTTCCTGGAGCGAGCTGCCCTGGTTCTGGTGGGGCACCCAGCATTTTGCCTGGGCATTAGTGTTAATTGTGATGATCCCAGGTCTGCTTGCCCTGGTGTTCGGCTGGTTTGCGTTTCGCTCAAAAATTAAAGGGGTCTATTTCTCGATCATGACCCAGGCGCTGACCTACGCAGGCATGTTGCTGTTCTTTCGTAATGAAACCGGCTTTGGCGGCAATAACGGCTTTACGGGGTTCACAACGCTGCTCGGGTTTTCTGTCACCGCAACGTCCACGCGCATTGCGCTGTTCCTGGCTACCGTTGTGCTGCTGTTGCTGACGCTGGGCATCGGTTTTGCGCTGGCGAAAAGCAAATTTGGCCGCATTCTGACCGCCGTGCGTGATGCGGAAAACCGCCTGACGTTCTGTGGCTACGATCCGCGTGGTTTTAAACTGCTGGTGTGGACGCTGTCTGCCGTGCTGTGCGGCCTGGCGGGCGCGTTGTATGTCCCGCAGGTGGGTATTATCAATCCGGGCGAAATGTCGCCCACCAACTCGATTGAAGCCGCTATCTGGGTGGCACTGGGTGGACGTGGCACGCTGATTGGCCCGGTGATTGGCGCTGCGCTGGTCAACGGCGCAAAAAGTGTGTTCACCGTGGCAATGCCGGAGTACTGGCAGCTGTTTCTGGGGCTGATTTTTATCGCCGTCACCCTGTTTTTACCGCGCGGTGTCTACGGCCTGTTTCGTAAGGGAGAGAAATAATGCAGCCAGCCGAAGGACTCTTTACCCGCCAGTTGCCCGGCGATCGCTACCGCGATCAGACCGACCCGGTACTGCAGCTTGAGGCCATTAACGTCAATTTCGACGGGTTTCAGGCGCTAACCGACCTGTCATTAAACATCGGCGTAGGCGAATTACGCTGTGTGATTGGCCCCAATGGTGCAGGTAAAACCACCCTGATGGATGTGATAACCGGTAAGACACGGCCGCAAAGCGGGCGGGCGGTGTATGACCAGTCGATTGATCTGACTGCGCTGGATCCTGCGGCTATCGCCCGTCAGGGTATTGGCAGAAAATTCCAGAAACCCACGGTGTTTGAAGCGCTGACGGTGTGGGAAAACCTGGAGCTGGCCATGAAGTGTGATAAATCCGTGTGGGCAAGCCTGCGGGCAAAGCTCAGCGGCGAACAGGCTGACCGCATCGACGAGATGCTGGTGCTGTTACGTCTGAGCAGTGAACGTGACAGGCGTGCGGGTCTGCTTTCCCACGGGCAAAAACAGTTTCTGGAAATCGGTATGTTGCTGGTGCAGGACCCGCATTTATTGCTGCTCGACGAACCCGCAGCCGGGATGACGGATGCAGAAACTGAATACACGGCAGAGCTCTTCAGGACGCTGGCGGGTAAACATTCGCTGATGGTGGTTGAGCATGATATGGGCTTTGTTGAAACCATTGCCGATCACGTGACGGTACTTCACCAGGGACGGGTGCTGGCGGAAGGTTCGCTTCGCGAGGTGCAGGCCAACGAGCAGGTGATTGAAGTGTATCTGGGGCGCTAAGGAGCATTGATGTTACAGGTCAACGAACTGAATCAGTATTACGGCGGAAGCCATATTCTGCGCGGTGTCAGCTTTGAAGCGGTAACGGGCGAAGTCACCTGCCTTTTAGGGCGCAACGGTGTGGGGAAAACCACGCTGCTGAAATGCCTGATGGGGCTTATTCCGGCTAAAACGGGCGAGGTGCTCTGGCAGGGGAAAAAAATCACGCACAGCAAACCCCATCAGCGCGTGCAGTCAGGCGTGGCGTATGTGCCACAGGGCCGGGAGATCTTCCCGCGTTTAACCGTTGAAGAAAACCTGCTCCTGGGGTTATCGCGCTTCTCTGCGCGCGAGGCGAAAAACGTCCCGGACGAGATCTGGCAGCTCTTTCCGGTGCTCAAAGAGATGAAACACCGCCGGGGTGGCGATCTTTCCGGTGGGCAACAGCAGCAGCTGGCCATTGGCCGTGCGCTGGCGAGCCGCCCGCAGCTGCTTATCCTGGATGAACCTACCGAAGGTATTCAGCCCTCGGTTATTAAAGAGATTGGGCAGGTGATCCGCCAGCTTGCCGACCGGGGCGATATGGCCATTCTGCTGGTTGAGCAGTTTTACGACTTTGCCGCTGAACTGGCCGACAGCTATTTACTGATGTCTCGCGGAACCATCATACAGCGTGGTCGTGGCGAAAATATGGAACAAGAAGGCGTTCGCGGTCTGGTTGCGATTTGAAATGTTATAATATAACATCCTCATTCTTATAAAACGGAGTGAGGGTATTGTTTTGTCTGCACATATTGGAAAATTTGCGATGACTCTGGGGGCGCTGCTGGTCAGTGGCCAGCTTTTTGCTCATTCACATGGTCACCAAATGACGGAAGCCGAACAGAAGGCCGCGAACGGCGTTTTTGCTGACAAAGATGTGAAGGACCGAAAATTGTCCGACTGGGACGGCGTCTGGCAGTCTGTCTATCCGTTCCTGCTGGACGGTTCGCTGGATCCGGTCTTTAAACAGAAAGCCGCAAAGGATAAAAGCAAAACGTTCGACCAGGTCAAAGCGTATTACCGCACGGGCTACGCCACTGATGTCGACAGCATCAGCATTGAAAGTAACGTCATGGAATTCCACACAGGCAGAGAGGTCAGTAGCTGTCACTACGATTACAGCGGCTACAAAATCCTGACTTACGCATCAGGCAAGAAAGGCGTTCGCTATCTGTTTGAGTGTAAGGACGCCAGCAGCAGCGCGCCGAAGTTTGTGCAGTTCAGCGACCACATCATCGGGCCAAAAGCGTCCTCGCATTTCCATATCTTTATGGGCAACACCTCCCACGAGGCGCTGCTGAAAGAGATGGATAACTGGCCAACCTATTATCCTAACGAGATGTACAAAGATCAGGTGGTAGACGAGATGTTGCACCACTAGAATTTGCTGTTGCCGGGTGGCGGCTACGCCTTACCCGGCCTACAGGCTAACACGCTAGCGTCACTTTTCACGCTCATCCCGCGCAGGATCATCAGCCAGGCTACCACAATCGCCGCCATCATAATGGCAAACAATGACCAGTGCGGCAGATGGCTCAGGATGATACCGGTGATCATCGGGTTTGCCGCCGCGCCCAGCCAGCCCAGCGCCTGCGCAGAGAAATAACTCGCCTTCATCCCCGGCGGGGCAATGTTATCAATGAGCATGTATTCACCAGGTGCATAAATAATCTCTCCCAGCGTAAAGATCCCTGCGGCGATCCCCCAGTAAACAAGGTTCTCGCCAGAGAACATGAACCCGCCGAGACCGAGTACAAAAAAGAGCGTGCCAACCGCCATTAACGGGCGAATGTTCGCCGCCGACAGCTTGCGCCCGATGGCATATTGCAGCGTCACCACCACGGCGGCGTTCACCGGTAACACCACCGCAACCACATTCTGCGCAAAATCACTGTCGGCGTTAGCGGCCAGCACGTACTGGGAAATACAGGTGGCGAATGAACCACCCACGTAGGAGGCGAGCAGGCCGGAAAGCGTATACCACATCAGCACCCGGTCTTTCAGCAGGATCGAGGGTTGCCACGGGGTGGTCTCCTGCGGCGTGTCAGAGGCAATGCTCTTCTGGACGTAAAACTGAATAAAGACCAGCGGCAGCGCGGCGCAAATCGCAGCCAGCCAGAATGGCAGTTGCAGGCTGTACATCACAAGCCAGGTGCCAATCGGCGGCCCGACCGTCCAGCCGATGTTGAGAAAACTGTAGTTCAGCGAGAACACGCGGGCCTTTTCGCTCGATGTCAGCACATCGGCAAACCAGGCTTTCAGTACCGTCGAAAATACCGAGTAGGCGCAGTTGATAAGCGAGAAGAACAGCACCACCAGGGTGACGTCATCCACCAGCGGGATCGCCACAAAGCCCACAATAAAGGCCGTAATGGAGATCAACATATAGCGTTTCTTATTGAATTTATCCGCCAGAATGCCAAATCCCATGCTGAACACCACGCCGATAGTCAGCGCCACGGTCAGTGCATAACCGATATTCTCTACGCTCATGTTATACATGCGCGTCAGATAGATGGTCATAAACGGCAGTGTTGCCCCGCGACCGATGGTTAATAACAATGACGATGCCAACAGCGCTGCGGTTGAGCGCCTGAGAGATGGTTTCATATTCCTGCCCGACATTAGCTTATGATTTATTGTTGTGTCTTATCAGGATTATCACGCCATAAGGGGCTTGTATAGCACCTAATTTATCCGTAAGTGCTTCCACTGACTGCCAGAATTAATGATCTTTTCCTCTGTGCTTTTTTTCGTTACCTTGAATCTGTTTACAAAAATTTAATAATCAGGGGCAGGGTATGACGCGTAAAGACGGGCTACTGGCGTTGCTGGTGGTCGTAGTGTGGGGGCTCAATTTCGTTGTAATCAAAGTCGGTTTGCACAACATGCCGCCATTAATGCTGGCGGGGTTGCGCTTTCTGCTGGTGGCCTTCCCGGCAATCTTCTTTGTTGCCCGTCCTAAAATCCCGTTCACCTTGTTGCTGGGTTACGGCCTGACCATCAGCTTTGGTCAGTTCGCCTTTCTGTTCTGCGCCATCAAATTCGGGATGCCCGCCGGGCTGGCGTCACTGGTACTTCAGGCGCAGGCTTTCTTCACCATTATTCTGGGTGCCTTTGTCTTTGGCGAACGCTTGCAGGCCAAACAGCTGGCGGGGATTACCCTTGCCGTGTTTGGCGTTCTGGTGCTGGTTGAGGCCAGCCTGAACGGGCAACATGTGGCGTTGCTTGGTTTTATGCTAACCCTGGCGGCGGGGCTGAGTTGGGCCTGCGGTAATATTTTTAACAAACTGATTATGCAGCACGAAACACGCCCACCGGTGATGTCGCTGGTGGTCTGGAGTGCGCTGATCCCTGTCGTTCCGTTTATGGTGGCATCCGCTAGCTTTGATGGCCCGGCCGTCATGCTCGATAGCCTGGTGAATATCGACCTGACCACGATTTTGTCGCTGGTCTACCTGGCCTTTGTGGCCACCATTATTGGCTACGGTATTTGGGGATCACTCCTGGGCCGCTACGAAACCTGGCGTGTGGCACCGCTCTCTTTGCTGGTTCCGGTGGTTGGTATCGCCAGTGCCGCCGTATTGCTTGGGGAGAAACTCAGCGCGTTACAGTTGTTTGGCGCAGTGCTGATTATGGCCGGGCTGTATATCAACGTGTTTGGTTTGCGCTTGCGTCGGGTGACGCGGGTGAGAAGTTAACGCCAAAAAAAGCCCCGCATCAGCGGGGCAACACGAATCAGTGGTCGCGCTGGTTGTAATACGGCACGCCTAATTCGTCGGATTTGTCGCTACCAGCACCCATGTGGTTGAAATCAAAAGGTGACTGGTTATTGGCAGAAGGCATGATCATCGCATCGCGATTGTTCTGCTGAGCTGCTTGTGGGGTTTGCTCCGCGAAGGTCTGGCTGGAGACAAGCACCAGCAAGGCGAGGGCGGCGGAGACGGTGAATTTCATGATTTCCTCGGTTACGTCTTAAAGGCGATAGTTAGCTTTAGTGATTCAGCTGCAATGTTTCAGCGGATACAGGTATCGGGATTCACCCGGCATACTGGTGATTCGATACTTATGAGGCGGCACGTCGAAGTAGTTCTTAAACGTACGCGTTAAGGTCTGTTGCGATTCAAACCCATACCGCTCCGCCAGATAAAGGATCGGTTCATTGCTTTCTTTGAGCTTCTGGGCAATTTCCGTCAGCTTGCGGCTGCGAATGTATTGTCCTAATGAATGACCGGTCTCTTTTTTAAACATCCGTTGCAGGTGCCATTTTGAGTAACCTGAACGCTCTGACACTTTCTCAAGGGAGAGCGGCGATTCCAGGTTATCTTCGATCCAGTCCAAAATGCTATGAATTGTGATAGCGTCAGTATTGCGTCTGGACATCGTCATACCTCTTTCTGTATTACGGCAGTATTTTCTTAAGCAAGTGCTCAAGCGTTGCCACTTCATCCGCCGTTAAGTTTTTTGTTAGTTCCTGGTGCGTTGTTTGTCCTACTAATTGATGACATTGCTCACACATCGCCGCGCCGTCGCTGGTCAGTTTCACCAGTACGCCGCGTTTGTCATTCGGGTTAGGGCTTCGTTCTATCCATCCTTTGCAGACGAGTCGATCCAGCATTCGAGTCAGGGCACCGAGATCTACAGAGAGCACCTTTTTCAGCTCTACCGGCGTGATACACACTTCGCAGCGAATGGAACACAGCACTTTGAACTGTGTTGCAGTGATATCCAGCGGAGACAGGTATTCATTGAGAAGACGATCTTTTTTCTGATTAACCATATGAATAAGACGACCCAGTGGAATAATTTCGTTAAAGAGATCACTGGTGCTTTTCACAATGGTTGCCCTGGCAAGTAGTTAGTCACGGCAGATATTATTGCTTAGGCAAGTATAAGTCAACTGAATGAATTGGCCGATGCCACGAATTGCTAAAACGATTCATGAACTTTTTTTTGGGGCTTTCAAATCATAAACATAACGGGTTGTTATGATTCAGCAGAGAAAATAATCCTTACGTTGTGCCAATGGCTGAAATGCCCGGTTTCACCCTATAATTGCGGTGTTGAATTATGGATAAGGACGACGACGCACTATGTTGGATTTGATTAAAGCAATTAGTCTTGGGCTGGTGGTCTTGCTGCCGCTGGCTAACCCGTTGACGACGGTTGCGCTGTTTTTAGGGCTGGCAGGGAATATGAACAGTGCGGAGCGCAATCATCAGTCGATGATGGCCTCTGTGTACGTTTTCGCGATCATGATGGTTGCGTATTACGCCGGACAGCTGGTGATGAACACCTTCGGGATCTCGATTCCGGGTCTGCGTATTGCGGGCGGGCTGATTGTTGCGTTTATCGGTTTTCGGATGCTGTTCCCGGCGCAAAAAGCGCATGAGTCGCCGGAAGCAAAAAGCAAATCCGAAGAGCTGGAAACTGAGCCTTCCGCCAACATTGCTTTCGTCCCTTTAGCGATGCCAAGCACCGCAGGGCCAGGGACGATAGCCATGATAATCAGTTCTGCCTCAACGGTGCGTGACGGCGCTACTTTCCCGGACTGGGTTATCACGGTGGCACCGCCAATCATCTTTGCGCTTATCGGGATTATTGTGTGGGGCTCTTTGCGCAGTTCTGGCGCGATTATGCGTTGGGTGGGCAAGGGCGGTATTGAAGCTATCTCTCGTCTGATGGGCTTCTTGCTGGTCTGTATGGGCGTGCAGTTTATTATTAACGGCGTGCTCGAAATTATTAAGACCTATCATTGATGTTTTGCCCGGCGGCGCGTTGCTTAAACGGGCCGACAGGTTTTGTAGGCCGGGTAAGGCGAAGCCGCCACCCGGCACAAACAAACGTCACCCATGCTGGCCTTGTTCTTCCATCGCCACTGGCCATTTACGGAAAATCAGAACCGACCAGATAAACGCCGCCAGCGCCGGGATTGCGCCAATATAGCCAATCGACGCCATCGAGAAGTGCAGGCTTATCTGATTGCCCACCAGCGCACCTGCGCCAATCCCAATGTTAAATATTCCGGAGAACAGCGCCATTGCCACGTCGGTAGCGTCGGGTGCAAGCGCCAGAACTTTGACCTGCATTCCCAGGCCAATAATCATGATTGCCACGCCCCAGAAAATGCTCAGCACGGCAAGATGCATTTCACTGTCTGCTGCAGGCATAAGCAGAAGCAGGCACGCCAGCAGCATGCCAATGGCGCTGCTCACCAGCAGCGACGCGTGCTGATTACCCAGTTTCCCGAACAGTACGCTGCCGATGATGCCCGCGCCGCCCAGAATCAGCAGTAGCACGGTGGCAAAGTTCGCACTAAATCCGGCCACGGTCTGCACAAAAGGCTCTATATAGCTGTAGGCCGTATAGTGCGCTGTAACTACCACCACGGTGAGCAGATAGATACTCATCAGCGCAGGACGTCGGAACAGCAGCGGCAGGCTTTTCAGTGAACCCGAGTGTTCGCTTGGCATTTTTGGCAGCAGTTTGATCAGGCACAGCAGCGTAACCAGAGCTCCCACGCCAATGACGAAGAAGGTGGTACGCCAGCCAAAGTATTGCCCCACCACGCGACCAATCGGCAAGCCTAAAACCATCGCCAGCGCGGTACCGGTTGCGATCAGGCTTAACGCCTGGGCACGCTTACCTGCAGGGGCGAGTCGGATGGCTAAAGAGGCGGTGATTGACCAGAAGACCGCGTGGGCAAAGGCAATCCCGATGCGGCTTATCACCAGCACGGTAAAGTTCCAGGCCATAAACGACAGCACATGGCTGGCGATAAATAAGGCGAACAACCCAATCAGCAGTTTGCGCCGCTCCATTTGGCTGGTCAGCAGCATAAACGGCAGCGACATCATACCGACAACCCAGGCGTAAATGGTCAGCATGATGCCAACCTGAGCGGTCTCCATCTGGAAACTCTCCGCAATGTCGGACAACAGCCCAACAGGGACAAATTCAGTGGTATTAAAGATAAACGCTGCAATGGCAAGCGTGACCACACGTAGCCACGCGACCTTGCGGGAAACTGTGTTTGTTGTCATAGGGATGTCTGGAACCGTTGCCTGGAGGATGTGACGGAGATCTTAAAGCGTTAAACGGCTAAAACTCAATCATTATGTGACGCAGATCTCAAAATTTACCTTATGACAGCGGTAGCGAAGGCGTGTGTTTTCATTGAATATAAAGAACAACACAATAAAAACAGGGGGTAAGACAATGCAGGAGATTGATTTTTATCTGGTTGATGCGTTCAGCGATACCGCGTTTGGGGGTAATCCGGCAGCAGTCTGCCCGTTAAAGGAATGGCTGCCGGATGAGACACTACTCAGGATGGCGCAGCAGCATAACCAGTCGGAAACCGCGTTTTTTGTGTGCAGCAAGGGCGGCATCGAACTTCGCTGGTTCACCACGGTAACGGAGGTCAATCTCTGCGGTCATGCAACGCTCGCCAGCGCGTATGTATTGTTTAACGAACTGGGTTACCCCGATTCGCGCATTCATTTCGACACCGCTTCAGGCCGGTTGACTGTCAGCCGCGAGGGTGACTGGATGACGCTGGATTTCCCGGCCTGCCTAACCCAGGCACAAACCCCGCCGCCAGAGTTGCTTTCGGCGCTTGGGATAAGCCACTATGTCGAAGCCCGCAAAGGCCGGGCCTGGGTTATTGTGCTGGAAAATCAGCGGCAGGTGGAAGCGGTCACGCCGAATATTTCAGCGATGACGCCAGGTGAACATAAGGTGGCCGTTACCGCACGCGGCAACGGGGAGTACGATTTTGTCAGCCGCTTTTTCTCGCCGGGCGTTGCCGTCTGGGAAGATCCGGTCACTGGCTCATCGCACACCATGCTTATCCCATACTGGAGTGAGAAACTGGGGAAATCCACGCTGTTCGCACGCCAGGTATCAGCCCGCGGCGGTGATGTCCGCTGTGCACTGAACGGGCAACGCGTACTGATGAGCGGCAAGGCGTCGCTCTATCTGAAAGGCACGGTATTTTTGCGCTAAAAACGTATAACAACAGGGGAAGAGACAATGCAGGAAATCGATTTTTATCTGGTAGATGCCTTTAGCGACACCTCCTTTGGCGGAAACGCAGCAGCCGTTTGCCCGCTGGAAGCCTGGTTGCCGGACGAAACGTTGCTCAAAATGGCGCAACAACACAACCAGTCGGAAACCGCGTTCTTTGTGCACACGGATGATGGATTTGAGTTGCGCTGGTTCACCACGCTGGATGAGATTAACCTTTGTGGACACGCTACACTGGCGGCCTCCCATGTCATTTTTGAATATCTCAACTATCCGCATACAGAAATTAAATTCTCCACCCGTTTTGTTGGCAACCTGACGGTAAAACGCCACGGTGACTGGCTGACACTGAATTTCCCGGCGTGGTCAACGGAGGTGGTAGATAATCCGCCGGCGTTACTCTTCAGCGCGCTGGGCATCAGCAGTGCTAAAGAGGTACGTGTCGGACGTGATTACATGGTGGTGCTGGAAAACCAGCAGCAGGTGGAAGCCGTGACGCCGGATATCTCGGCGATGATCCCGCTGGATAAAATGGTCTGCATCACCGCGCCGGGTGACCAGTACGATTTTGTTAGCCGATTCTTCTGCCCGGGAGAAGGGGTGCCGGAAGATCCGGTGACCGGTTCAGCGCACAGCATGTTGATCCCGTACTGGAGCGAGAAGCTGGGCAAAACCCAGTTAAACGCCCGCCAGGTATCCCGGCGGGGCGGGGATTTGCGCTGCGAATTGCAGGGCGATCGTGTGTTGATTGGCGGACAAGCCGCGCTGTATCTGAAAGGCCGTATTTATCTGCGTTAACTGAGTGATACCCCGCCCGTCATCCCTGTTTTCTGGTCAGGGCAGACGGGCGATATTGCTTTTAATCACCTCAACAGAGTGGCGGAATTTGGCCTGTTCTTCTTCTGCCAGCTGCAATTCAATAATCTGCTGTACGCCGCCCTGCGCCAGTACCGCAGGCACACCAATCGCCACTCCGTCTACGCCGTATTCACCATCCAGAACGCAGGAGATCGCCAGCGCACGGTGACTGCCGGTAAAAATGTTGCGGCAAATCTCGGCAATGGTCCCGGCGATCCCGTATTCCGTGCAGCCCTTACGATTGTAAATCTCAAACCCAAGTTTGCGGACTTTCTCCGCCAGTTGCTCTTTGTCGAGCATTTTCCCGGTGTGGCGCTGATAGACCCCGGCAATGGGGGAGCCGTAAACCGACGAGTGTGACCAGACCGGGAACTGGGTATCCCCATGCTCACCCAGAATAAAGGCATCGATACTTTGCGCGCCGATATTCAGCTCCTGCGCCAGCGTGCGGCGAAGACGGGTGGTATCCAGCCACACGCCAGTGCCGATCACCTGGTTGCGCGGCAGGCCAGACAGCTGCCACACCTGCCAGGTAATGATGTCGCACGGGTTGGTGGCTATCAGGAAAATGCCCTTAAAGCCGTTGTCCATCATCTGCGGGACAATGCTTTTGACTATACGCGCGGTATTGTTCAGCTCATCAAGACGGGATTGCCCGGGCTGTAACGCACCGCCCGAAACGGTGATCACCGCGATATCGACATCGGCACACTCGCTGGCATCACGGGTTGAGATAGTCATCATCCCCGGCATATAGGCGGCCGCATCGCTAAGATCCTGTGCATGGCCCTGGGCCCGTTCGCGGTTTAAGTCGACCAGAATCAGCTCTTCACAAATGTTCTGGTTGAGCAGGGCATAGGCGGCAGAGGCACCCACGTTTCCTGCACCAATAATCATCACTTTACGGGCTTTGGTGTTCATTCGTTTTCCACTGTGATTTAACGGCTTCTGCACACAAAATTACTGCCGGACGGGGTGGCGTGCAACAGGTGAAGAGACGCATAAGTTAATCCTATGAAGCACCCTTAAGTGGCTGGGCTATTTTGAAATAAAGATGAAATAAAAAGATAAGGAACCGGCTATGTACTCTATTACCTCTGAATCGTCACACCATCCTGACATCATCAATCTGATTGCGGCGCTTGATCGTTATCAGAGCGAACTCTACCCGGCGGAAAGCAACCATCTGCTTGATTTATCAGAACTGAAAGAAGAGAACTTGATCCTGATGGTCATTCGCGACCAGCAGCTGACGGCCGTGGGTTGCGGTGCGGTGGTGCTCAACGGTGACGGCACCGGCGAAATGAAACGGGTGTATATCGACCCCACCCATCGCGGGCAACATCTGGGGGAAACCCTGTTAGCTGCGCTGGAGGACGAGGCGTTAAGCCGCCACTGCCATACTGTGCGTCTGGAAACGGGGATCAAACAACATGCGGCTGTGCGGCTTTATGAGCGCTGCGGCTACGAAATGCGCCCGCCGTTTGCCCCTTATACTGCCGATCCCCTGAGCCTGTTTATGGAGAAGGCGCTGGTGGTTGACGTTCGTTTAGCAGCGCTATAAACGCCTCCAGCTGGCGGGTCATTGCGCCACGTCGCCACACCAGCCAGGTGGTGAGCCAGCGCCAGTTTTCCGCCAGCGGCCACGCCTCAACCTGATGATGCCCCGGCATACTTTCCAGCATCGAACGGGGCATCAGCGCAATACCCGCACCGGCGATAACGCAGGCCAGCATCCCGTGATAGGACTCCATCTCATGAATGCGCCCGGGCATCGCCCGGTCAGCATGGAACCAGCTTTCTAGGTGCCGTCTGTAAGAACAGTTGGCGCGAAAAGCATACACGTCACTGCCGTTCACCTCTGTGGCCCGCGAAACCTCAGGATGGCCCGCCGCGGCAACCAGCATCATCTCTTCCCGGTAGACCGGCATTCCTTCCAGTTCAGGGTGCGATAACGGCCCGTCGACAAAGGCGGCGCTTAGCGTGCCCTCCAGAACACCGTCAATCATGGTCCCGGATGGCCCGGTCGAGAGGGCAAACTGAATACGCGGGTAGCGTTGGTTAAACTGGGCAAGACTTTCCGGGATGCGCACTGCGGCGGTGCTTTCCAGCGCGCCAAGCGCAAATAACCCCTGGGGTTCATCGCCCGCCACGACCATGCGCGCTTCGTCAACCAGCGCCAGGATCTGCTTACTGTAGCGCAGGAAGTTGTGCCCGGCGGGGGAAAGCCGCAGGCGCTGGTTCTCACGAATAAACAGCTCAACGCCCAGATCCATTTCAAGCTGACGGATACGGGTGGTGAGGTTAGACGGAACACGATGCACCTTTTGCGCGGCCTGGGTAATGCTGCCGGTCTGCGCAACGGCGTTAAACATTTCAAGCTGAGTTAAGTCCATGCCATTCTCGATTCGTGAATAAGGTGGTTAGTATTATTCATTTTTAAGAAATAGCAGAGTGAGCCACAATGAATCAACTGTTATTGCATGGAGATAATCATGACTCATTCACCTGCCACACATGCGCTGTCTGTTAACCCAGCCACCGGCGAAACCCTGGCAACCTATCCGTGGGCAACACAAGACGACGTAGAACAGGCGATTGCACTGGCCGATGACGGTTTCCGTCAATGGCGCAATCAAACGGTCGCGCACCGTGCGCAAAAATTGCGTGACTTAGGTGCAGCACTTCGCCAGCGCGCCGAAGAGATGGCCCAAATAATGTCCCGTGAAATGGGTAAGCCCATTACCCAGGCTCGCGGTGAAGTGACCAAATCAGCCAACCTTTGCGACTGGTATGCCGAACATGGCCCGGCAATGCTGAAAACGGAAGCCACTCAGGTAGAAAACCATAACGCGGTCATTGAGTATCGCCCTCTGGGGCCAATACTGGCCGTGATGCCGTGGAACTTCCCGCTGTGGCAGGTTCTGCGTGGCGCGGTGCCCATTCTGCTTGCCGGTAACAGCTATCTGCTTAAACACGCCCCGAACGTGCTGGGATCTGCTTCGCTTATCGCCGACATTTTTGCCGATGCTCGCTTCCCGCAGGGGGTGTTTGGCTGGGTCAATGCCACCAACGAAGGTGTAAGCCAGGCGATTAACGATCGTCGTATTGCAGCCGTAACCGTGACCGGTAGCGTGCGCGCCGGGGCAGCGATTGGTGCGCAGGCAGGGGCGGCACTGAAAAAATGCGTGCTGGAGCTGGGGGGATCGGATCCCTTTATCGTCCTGAACGACGCGGATATGGACCTGGCGGTGAAAGCAGCGGTGGCCGGGCGTTATCAAAATACCGGACAGGTGTGCGCGGCGGCGAAGCGTTTTATCGTGGAAGAGGGCATTGCCGATACCTTTACCCAACGTTTTGTTGCAGCCACGGCAGCGCTGAAGATGGGCGCACCGGATAAAGAAGAAAACTATGTTGGCCCGATGGCGCGTTACGATCTGCGTGATGAGCTGCATCAGCAGGTTCTTGCTTCCCTTGCCGAAGGCGCAACCCTTCTGCTGGGTGGTGAGAAGATCGCGGGTGAGGGTAACTATTACGCCCCGACGGTGCTGAGCAATGTTACCCCTGAAATGACCGCGTTTCGTCAGGAGCTGTTTGGCCCGGTAGCAGCCATTACGGTGGCGAAAGATGCCGCTCATGCCCTGGCGCTTGCTAACGACAGCGACTTTGGTTTGTCGGCGACGGTATTTACCACAAGCGTTGCACTGGCTGAAACATTCTCCCGCGAGCTGGAGTGCGGCGGCGTGTTTATTAATGGCTATAGCGCCAGCGATGCCCGCGTGGCCTTTGGCGGAGTGAAGAAGAGCGGTTTCGGCCGTGAGCTTTCTCACTTCGGTTTGCACGAGTTTTGTAATGTGCAGACGGTGTGGAAGGATCGCGTCTAGTTTAATCAATACCTTATCAAGCCGGGCAGGCATTATCGCCACCCGGCAATTCCTGCCCTCTGTCATTTTTCTGCAATGGTTCTGTCATTTTCGTTTCGTAGACTCCTTCGCGTCTAACGTATTGTTACAGAAGAAAATTATGAACCTAACGCAAATTTTTCGCCGTATTGCGCAGCGCATCATTCCACGTCAGTTTGGATTGCTGGCCGGCATCTTTTGTATTATTGGGCTTTTCTCCGCACTGCAACTTTCCTCTTCATTTCTGCTTACCGCCTCTCTTCGCGAAGCGCAGCGTAACGAACAGCATAATCAGCTGGCCTATCAGCAACAGGGCAAGCTGGATCAGGCGCGCGTGTCATTACTGGCCGCCAGCGATTTGCTGAACCGCTCGGGCGTGTACTTTATGCAGGATAAAGAGACCGGCTCTGACGGCAGCTGGCACAGCCTGATGGATGAAGCGCAAAAGGCGCTCGATGCATCCCAGCAGGCGTGGAAAGCATGGCTGGCACTAAATCCGCCGAAAGATGAGGCGCTGGTGAACAGCTATCAGCTTTTCTATGGTGCCATCAAAGAACAGGCCGAAGGGCTTATCAAAACCAATTCCATCGATGCCTTTTTTGCTGTACCCGCGCAGGCCTTTCAGACTGATTTCAACGATAACTATGCCCGCTACCAGCAGATAAGCGAAAAGCTGGCGACAGAGGGACGACAATCCTTAATGGAGCGCCTTTCCGGGTTACAAACGCTGTTCCTGTTTGCCCCGCTGGTGTTGCTGGCGATTGTTATTGTGGTCTGGTTTGGCATGGCGAAGTGGGTCATTACCCCACTGCGGCGTCTGATTGGTCATATTAATCAGCTTGCGGCGGGGGACTTGTCTGCCAGCCCGCCGGGTGTGACGCGTTTTAACCGTGAAATAGGGCAACTGGGCGACAGCATTTTCACCATGCAGCAGGGATTACAGCAGCTGGTCACGCAGGTGAGTGAGGCCACCACCTCAATGGTAGAGAATATTGGATCGCTTGCGCAGGGTAATCAGAAGCTGTATCAGCAGTCGGCACGCCAGGCAAAAGAGCTGGAAGAGGTGACGGCGCATATTGCGTCGCTGGAAACCCATGTCGAGGGCAATACCGGCTATGCGAAGCTTGCCAGTTCACGCGCTGACGAAGCGCGGGAAGCGGCAGCCGGCGGCGACCAGATGATGTCTACGGTCAATGCCTCAATGCAGGCGATCGTTGAACGATCGTCAGAAATGCGTGGGATCGTATCCCTGATCGACAATGTGGCGTTTCAGACCAACATTCTGGCACTGAATGCGGCCATTGAGGCCGCTCATGCGGGTAATCAAGGGCGGGGCTTTGCAGTGGTGGCCAGAGAAGTGGGATTGCTGGCCCGTAAAAGTAGCCATTCGACCCAAACGATTCAGGAGCTGATTAACCACTCGTTGCAAGGCATTGAAGACGGTTCTAAAGCGGTGACCCGTCTTGAGGACAACCTGCAACAGGTGACCGGGCTGGTGGGGAATTTAAGCAGTTTGCTGAATGATATCTCGGTGGCAACCCTGAGCCAGGGGGAGAGTATTCATCGGATGACCCGTCAGCTTCAGGCGCTGAACCAGGTGTCACGTCAGACGGATGTGCTGGTGTCTGGTGCGTCACAGGCTTCCGACCGTTTGCATCAGGAGTCCGACATTTTACTCCAGGCGGTATCGCGTTTTCGTCTTCCCGCCTGACGCAATCGATAAGCCTCTGTTATACTCGCAGCCCGTTTTAGCCTGAGGGCAAGGAGCAAAATGTGGCTGCGGTAATCCATAATGAGATGCTGGAAGAGATTCTGGCGCAGGTTCGTCCATTACTGGGACAGGGGAAAGTTGCCGACTATATTCCGGCGCTGGCATCCGTCAGCGGCAATAAGCTCGGTATCGCCATTTGTACGGTGGATGGTCAGCGCTATCAGGCCGGAGATGCCACAGAACGCTTCTCTATTCAGTCGATTTCGAAAGTGCTGAGTCTGGTGGCGGCAATGCGCCAGTATGAGGAAGAGGAAATCTGGCAGCGCGTGGGTAAGGACCCGTCCGGGCAGCCCTTTAACTCACTGCTTCAGCTGGAAATTGAACACGGAAAGCCGCGTAACCCCTTTATCAATGCCGGGGCGCTGGTGGTGTGCGATATGTTGCAAAGCCGCCTGAGCGCGCCGCGTCAGCGAATGCTCGAAATTGTCCGTTTGCTCTGTGGCGAGCAGGATATTGCCTACGATCCCGTCGTGGCACGCTCTGAGTTTGAGCATTCCGCCCGCAACGCCGCTATTGCCTGGCTGATGAAATCCTTCGGTAATTTTCATAATGATGTTGCAACGGTTCTGCAAAATTACTTTCATTATTGTGCGTTGAAAATGAGCTGTGTCGAACTGGCCCAGACGTTTTTGTTCCTGGCGCATCAGGGTTACGCATCGCATCTCTCTCAGGAAGTGGTTTCGCCAATGCAGGCGCGTCAGATTAATGCCTTGATGGCGACCAGTGGCATGTACCAGAACGCGGGTGAATTCGCCTGGCGCGTTGGCCTGCCTGCAAAATCCGGTGTTGGCGGAGGTGTGGTGGCGATTGTGCCGCATGAGATGGCGATTGCTGTCTGGAGCCCTGAACTGGATGAAACGGGTAACTCGCTGGCGGGAGTCGCGGTACTGGAGAAACTCACGCAACGGCTGGGGCGCTCCGTGTACTGATGTCGACACATGATCCGTTATTTACCCGGCTGGCGCGTTCCACATTTCGTTCGCGCTTTCGCCTGGGGCCTAAAGAGCGGCAATACTGCTGGGATAAAGGTGCCGACACCATTGACCAGCACGCCGCTGACTTCGTCGCTAAAAGGCTGGCACCTGCTTATCCGGCGAATGACGGGAAGCAAACGCCCATGCGCGGCCATCCGGTGTTTATCGCGCAACATGCTACAGCGACCTGTTGTCGGGGGTGCCTGGAAAAATGGCACGATATTCCGCAGGGTGTTGTGCTTGATGCACAGCAACAGCACTATATTGTCGGCGTAATCCATCACTGGCTGGTATTGCAGATGAACCCCCAAAATTGACGAGTTATTATCCGGTTCTATATGTGCTATAGATGCATGTTACGTTATTACCATTCATGCTGATGACCACAAATAATTGCGTTAAGCAATTATATGGATTGATATTCAATGTCTTCTGCAATCACGTCGTTCAAGCTTTTTCATCCAGATAGCCCCCTGCGAAATGCGGTGGGGATCTTCGCGCTCACCACATTGTTTTATTTTGTGGGGGCAGAATTACGCCTGGTGGAAGCGTTATCTCTCTTCTGGCCGCTGAATGGCGTGATGGCGGGGGTATTTGCCCGTTACGCGTATCTTAATCGTCTGCATTATTACGCGGTGTCGTATGTCGCCATGCTGATGTACGACGCGGTCACCACCAGTTGGGGCGTTGCGTCGGTGGTGATCAACCTGTCGAATATGGTCTTTATTGTGATCGTGGCCTTACTTGTCATGCGTGACAAGCGGTTGCTGAAGGGTAGACCCGACCCGATTAATGCGCTGCGGTTGTTTAATTACTGCCTGATCGCGGCCGTGTTCTGCGCATTGCTGGGGGCGTTTGGTTCAGTCGGGATTGACAGTAAAACCTTCTGGCCACTGTTTGCGGACTGGTTTAGCGAGCAGTTTTCAACCGGGGTGCTGATTGTGCCTTGTATGCTGACGGTGAAAATGCCTCAGCGGTTTATCCCCACCTGGCCCGCACCTGAAAAATGCTTACCGGTGGTGGCGCTGATCGTTTCGGTTGTGGCATCGGTTGTCATTGGCGGTGCCGGTAGCCTGGCTTTTCCGCTGCCTGCGCTTATCTGGTGTGCCGTGCGCTATTCGCTTCCCGCGACCTGTCTGCTGACCTTCCTGACGGGTGCCGTTGAAGTTATCCTGGTGGCGAACTCGATTATCAATATTGCCGTTGCGACGCCGCTTTCCACGCCACAGATGTTTTCTGCTCGTCTTGGTATCGCGACCATGGCTATCTGCCCGGTGATGGTTTCTGTCAGCGTGGCGGCCATTAACTCGCTGATTAAACAAGTTTCGCTGCGTGCCGACTTCGACTTCCTGACCCATGTCTATTCCCGTTCTGGCCTGTTTGAATCGCTTAAGCGGGAAGAGGCCCATCGCCATCCTCGTTTCTTGACGGTGATGCTGCTGGATATCGATTATTTCAAGAGCATCAACGATAACTACGGTCATGAGTGCGGAGATAAGGTACTGGCGACCTTTGCCCAGAAAGTGCAGAAGGTGGTGGGTGAAGAAGGAATGGTGGCGCGCATGGGCGGTGAAGAGTTCGCGGTTGTGGTGAATTCCGGCGACGCCCGTAAAGGAATTGAACTGGCCGAACGTATTAGAGTTTCGATAGCAAATCATCCGTTTATCTGGCGGCAACAAACGCTGTTTATTACCGTGAGTATTGGGCTGGGGAGCGGTAAGTCGGAATCCTGGCAGCTGACAGAGGTCTTTACCCGACTGATGGCCGAGGCGGACGATTATCTGTATCGTTCGAAAAAAGCAGGGCGAAATCGTACCAGTGCACGTTTGTCAGACGATTTGATCGTGGCGGAACCTGAGAGTGGAACATAACCGGTGTAAGCGTAACCACATTAGGTAGAATGCGACATTGATGTTAACGATTCGCTGATAAATTGCTTGCTACGCATTTTTAAGCTCAATAAGATACCGCAAGAAATATATCGGAAAAATCGTGGCATGAACGGAACTGGCAAACTCAGTAAAAATCCTCGCTTATCAGGAAGTCGGTTTGTCAAACGTATGTACCTGATGCGTATTCTCGGTACGCTGCTCTGTTTTATTCCGATCCTCTGTGTGTTGATTGAACATCAACGTTCAGTCTGGCTAATGATTCTGCTGGGGGCGAATGCCTTTGTCTGGCCGACTCTCGCATGGTTTCGTTCACAAAAATCACCCGAACCTCTGAGGACGGAACATCAAAATCTGGTGTTTGATGCCGGCGCGGGGGGCTTTTGGATCGCCATGATGGCGGTCAACCCGCTGCCTTCGGTGGTGATTGCCACCATTTTGCTTGCCGACCGACTTTCTGCGGGCGGTTTTACGCTGATGAAGAAAGCTGCTGCCGCGATGCTGGGCGTGTTTCTGGTGAGCTGGCTGACCCAGGGAATGGCGGTCGTTCTGTTTGTCTCCCAGCAGACTATGTTCGCGACCTTACCCCTGATTGCCATTTACCTTATTGCCCTGAGCGTGCTCACCGACAGTATTGCGCTGCGTTTACGGATTAAAAGCCGTGAGCTTGAGCGGATCGCCATGATGGATCCGCTGTTGGATATCGCTAACCGGCGCTTGCTCGAAAAACGGATTGATAATGAGCTGAAGAAGCTTCAGCAGGCATGCCGTGAATCGGCACTGATGTTTATCGACATCGATAATTTTAAGGAAGTGAACGACCGGTTTGGTCACAAGGTGGGCGATGCCATGCTGGTGACCGTTTCACAAATATTGCATGTGGCGACACGGCCCGCAGACACCCCGGCACGGCTGGGGGGGGATGAGTTTGTTATCCTGCTGCCTGATACCACCCTCGATGAGGCCCATATTGTTGCAACACGTATTATGGAGGCCACCGCGATAATGAAAGATGTGGCGCAAGAGGCCGTGCATTGCACGCTCAGTATTGGTATAGCGTGTGCCACGCGCGACATGAGAAGCGTTACAGACTGGCTACAGGCCGCAGATAGCGCGCTTTATCAGGCCAAGCGTGAAGGCAAGAACAGAATATTCGCACACTGAAAATGTCTCTGTTTAGGCTACGCTTTTAAGAGAACTAAGCGTCAGGAGACAGTATGAAAGCACCTGAATTCCCTGCAAATGAAACGGAACGTCTGAACTCTCTGCGAGAGTCAGGGCTACTCGATATTGATGGCTCAGAAAGCTTTGACCGGTTAACCCGGCTGGCTAAACGTTTCTTCCAGGTCCCACTGGCGATGGTCAATGTGGTGGCCGAACACGAGCTGGTGGCCAGATCTATCGATGGCACAGCCAACTGTACCTATCCCCGCAATATCTCGTTTTGCGGGCACACCATTCTTCATTCTGCGCCGCTGGTGGTGGCTGATACCCATCAGGATGAGCGCTTTGCCGATAATCCGCTGGTGACCGGGCAGCCGGGTATCCGGTTTTATGCCGGGATGCCACTGCGTTTGCGTGATGGTGCCAGTGTGGGATCGCTGTGTCTTGTCGATTACTCGCCGCGCGAGTTTTCAGACGCCGACCTTTCCGTGTTGAGGGACCTCGGTGCGCTGGTGGAGGATGAGTTTGCGGCCATCAGTGCGGCAACAACCGATGAACTGACCGGGTTATATAACCGTCGCGGGTTTAATCAGTTCGTCAATTTTGCGCTTTCTGTGGCCCGGCGCCGCGCAGAGCCAGTTGCGCTGGGCTGGATAGATCTGGATCAGTTCAAACAGATTAACGATCGGTTTGGGCATGAAGAGGGCGATAAAGCGTTAACCGCGATGGCCGACATCTTGCGGGCATCGTTCCGTGAAGCTGACCTGCTTGTACGTTTTGGCGGCGATGAGTTCGCCGTGCTGTTCGCCGACACGGATGAGCAGGGGGCGTGGATTGCCATGCAGTATCTTACCGAGCAGGTTGCCCAGTACAATGACCGCAAGTTACACCCCTGGTCACTGATGTTCTCCTGGGGCGTGAGCGAATTTGATCACAACCGCAACGATCAGCAGCAATGGCTGAAAGATGCCGACGACAAGATGTTCACCATGAAGCGTCAGCGAGGGCATTCCCGGTAACATAATAAAAGCCTATGTTTACGCGCGTTGCGTTAAATTATTGTTAAATGCAAAGTGAGGGGACTCAATACAAGGAAATACAATGACAACCTCACTGACTCTCCACACACTCACCCGGGACGACGTGCTCTCGCATATTGATGCGCTGGCCGAGATCCTCGAAAACTGCGTTAACGGCGGTGCCTCCGTCAGCTTTATGCTGCCTTTTACCCACGAAAAAGCCCGCGTATTCTGGCTTGGCGTCGCTGAAAGCGTTGGCCGCCAGGAGCGCACCGTGCTGGCCTGTACCGATGAGCAGGGTGAACTTATCGGTACGGTTCAGCTGATAACCGATCAACCCGAAAACCAGCCCCACCGTGCGGATGTCGCAAAATTACTGGTCCATGAGAAAGCACGGCGTAAGGGCGCAGCGATGGCCCTGATGGAAGCCCTGGAGGCAGAGGCCAGAAAGCATGGTATATCGGTGCTGGTACTGGATACTTCCACAGGTAGCGGGGCAGAGACGTTCTACCAGCGCGCAGGCTGGCACAAAGTGGGTGAAATCCCTCGCTATGCCTTAATGCCTGACGGGGCAATGACGGCCACTTCGGTGTTCTATAAATTCTTGTGATTATTTTTCACAATTGCTTCATGAATTGATCAAAATAGGGGTCATGGTCGAAAAGTTTTGATAAGTTATTACACCAATCTTGTCAGGCTGTATGACTAATCAAAAAAGGACCCCATTGTGAACACACTCAACCGTCGTGATTTCCCCGGTGCTCTCTACCCAGAACGTATCATTCAGTTTGGTGAAGGCAACTTCCTGCGCGCCTTCGTAGACTGGCAAATCGACCTGCTTAACGAACATACCGATCTTAACTCTGGCGTGGTGATTGTCCGCCCAATCAAGAGCGATTTCCCGCCGTCACTGAGCACTCAGGACGGCCTGTACACCACCATTATTCGTGGCCTGAACGAGCAGGGCGAAGCTGTTAGCGATGCGCGTCTTATCCGCTCTGTTAACCGCGAAATCAGCGTTTACGACCAGTACGATGAGTTTCTGAAGCTGGCGCACAACCCGGATATGCGTTTTGTGTTCTCTAACACCACGGAAGCGGGCATCAGCTACCATGCGGACGACAAGTTCGACGATGCTCCGGCCGTGAGTTATCCGGCGAAGCTGACGCGTCTGCTGTTCGAACGTTTCAGCCACTTTAATGGTGCAGCGGATAAAGGCTGGATCATCATTCCTTGTGAGCTGATTGATTACAACGGCGACGCACTGCGTGAACTGGTGCTGCGCTATGCACAGGAGTGGGCGTTACCGGCGGCATTTACCCAATGGCTGAATGATGCAAACAGCTTCTGCTCCACGCTGGTTGACCGTATCGTGACCGGTTATCCGCGTGATGAAGTGGCCGCACTGGAAGCGCAACTGGGTTATCACGATGGTTTCCTTGATACCGCTGAGCACTTCTATCTGTTTGTTATTCAGGGCCCTAAATCTCTTGCCAGTGAACTGCGTCTGGACAAACTGCCGCTTAACGTACTGATTGTTGACGACATCAAACCGTACAAAGAGCGTAAGGTTGCTATTCTCAACGGTGCGCACACGGCGCTGGTTCCGGTTGCATTCCAGGCCGGTCTGGATACGGTGGGTGAAGCAATGAACGACGCTGAAGTGTGCGCGTTTGTTGAAAAAGCCATTTACGAAGAGATCATTCCGGTACTGGATCTGCCGCGTGATGAGCTGGAATCCTTCGCCAGCGCGGTAACCGGGCGTTTCCGTAACCCGTACATCAAGCACCAGCTGCTGTCTATCGCGCTGAACGGCATGACGAAATTCCGTACCCGTATTCTTCCGCAGCTGCTGGCAGGGCAGAAAGCCACCGGTAAACTACCTGCGCGCCTGACCTTTGCCCTTGCGGCTTTGATTGCGTTCTACCGCGCTGAACGCCAGGGCGAAAACTACCCGGTTCAGGACGATGCTCACTGGCTGGAACGCTATCAACAACTGTGGACGCAGCACCACGACAAACAGATCAGCACCAGTGAACTGGTGAAATCTGTGCTCAGCGTCAGCGAACACTGGGAGCAAGATCTCACTCAGGTTAGCGGATTGGTAGAACAAGTTACGCTGGATCTGGATGCCATTCTGCATCAGGGGATGCGTGACGCGGTAAAACCGCTTTGCTAAGACCTTTAGCGCTCTAGTATTGAGCGGGTAGAAGCGAGGGGAACAGCGCTTTTGGCTTTCCCCTTTATTTGAACAATGCATTAGTTACAACATACTATTTGCTGTTTTTTTAAAAAACAGACTTCAGCACCGTGCGGTTTAGGCTACTCAGTACAGAAAAAGTAATGTTCTATTAACATGCTTGCAACCGTGAGGTGGATCACGTTTAATAGCCGCGCTCTTTATCTTTTCTGAAGCTGATTATGATTGTTCGTCCTCAACAGCACTGGCTGCGTCTTATTTTTGTCTGGCACGGCTCTGTACTGCCTAAAATCTACACCCGGTTGTTTCTAAACTTCCTGCTTTCCATCGCCGTGATCCTGATGTTGCCGTGGTACACCTCGCTTGGCATCAAATTCACCGTTGCGCCGTTCAGCATCCTGGGTGTGGCCATCGCCATATTTCTGGGGTTCAGAAATAACGCCTGTTATTCGCGCTATGTAGAGGCTCGCCAGCTTTGGGGGCAACTGATGATAGCGGCACGCTCGCTGTTTCGCGAGGTAAAAAACACCTTGCCGGACGATCCGCATCTGGGGGAGTTTGTCCGCCTGCAAATTGCCTTTGCGCATTGCTTAAGGATGACCCTGCGACGTGAACCACAGGCAGAGCAGCTCTCTGGCTATATGTCCGGGGACAATCTGCGTCGGGTGATGGATTCCAGTTCCCCGGCCAACCGCATTCTGCTGTTAATGGGGGAATGGCTCGCCGTAAGGCGTCGGGAAGGGCAGCTCTCCGACATTCTGTTCCACAGCCTGAATAATCGTCTCAACGACATGTCGGTTGTGCTTTCCGGCTGCGAGCGTATCGCCACCACGCCCGTGCCGTTTGCCTATACGCTTATTTTGCACCGTACGGTGTACCTGTTCTGCATTATGCTACCGTTCGCGCTGGTTGTGGATCTGCACTATATGACACCGTTCGTCTCCGCGCTGATTTCCTATACCTTTATCTCGCTTGATACGCTGGCAGAAGAGCTGGAAGATCCGTTTGGTACCGAGGACAACGATTTGCCATTAAACGCCATCTGTAACGCGATGGAGCGTGATTTGTTACAGATGAACGATGAAGAGGCAATACCGGAAAGAATGCTGCCGGATAAGCACTATCAGCTGACGTAACGGGCGTTCCACTCGTCGCGGGTGATCTCCCACAGCTCAGAGTCCAGCAGACCGCTGACGTACTCTTTCTTTTCTGTTCTGATAAGTCTCATGCCGCTACTGGCAGAAATTCGCTGAGAGCGGCTGTTGTCCGCCGCTTTCGGTGCTCGCAGCACCGGCTTATTCAGGGTGTTAAACCAGAAATCCGTTGCGGCAATGCTGGCTTCGCGCATGTAACCCTGGCCTTGCCACTCCGGTGCCAGCCAAAAACCACGGTTGTTATCTTCTACGTCATACAGACAGATAAGGCCCATCAGCTCATCAGGGGCGTCGTGGCGGCGAAGCGTCCAGAACCAGGCCACGCCTTTCTCCACATCCGGTAACGCAACATTATTCACGTAGTTTTCCGCGCCGTTATCCGGATAAGGCCAGGGAACCGTGGCTACCATATAACGCACAATTTCCCAACGCGGATAGAGCCGCTGGATCTGCGATGCATCTTCCGAAACCAGCGGTTTTAGCAACAAACGCTCCGTTTTTAACGTGGGTGTCGTCATCCCTTGATTTCCTTTTTTAAGCGTTATGCTTTTGTTTGCCTTCTGGTATTTTCATCTTTACCACATTCCATCATGACGTGCTGTGTTTCATTCACTACTACTCTTTGCAGGGGGCGCAATGACGTTAAGACAGGCTGAGCCGAAAGAGGCTGAAATACTCTGGAACGTTCGCAATCAGGCGATCCGTTTCGGCTGTAAATCCAGTTACGATGCGGATGTTATCGCCCGCTGGACGCCGGAACTGATGCCAGAGCACTACCGACATATGGTAGAGATAAACCCGTTTTATGTGGTCGAAGATGACACCGGGGAGATCGTTGCGACGGGGTATCTGGACCTGGAAACCCAGAGCGTCGAGGCGATATTTACTTTGCCTGGCGCATCAGGAAAAGGGTTGGCAACGCAGATTATCAATGCCTTGATTTCAGAGGCCAGAACGCGCGGAATAGCACGTATAAACCTCTCTTCAACGCCAAACGCACACTCGTTTTACCAGAAGCACGGCTTTGTCACGCTCAGGGAAAGTCGTCATCTTTCCCGCATGGCGGGGGCGGAGTTGCGCTGTTTTGAAATGGTTTTAGATCTGTAATGTGAGGAAAACATGGCAGTAACAGTAAGAGCAATACGTGCAGAAGATTACCCGCAGTGGCGCCCGCTCTGGGACGGTTACACACATTTTTATGAATGTGTACTGGATGAGTCGGTCACCGCATCCACCTGGGAACGGGCACTAAACCCGCACTCATCGATGTTGTGTCGGGTGGCAGAAAGCGAAGGGCGCGTGATTGGGTTTGCAATGTGTGTCCTGCACGAAGGCACCTGGTCGACGGCACCCATTTGCTATCTCGAAGATTTGTTTGTAGATGCCGCGCTGCGTGGGGCCGGAACCGGCCAGGCGCTGATAGATGCTTTGATGGAAGAGGGCAAGCGCGAAGGATGGGCAAAACTCTACTGGGTAACAAGGCAGAATAACCCTGCGCGGAAACTGTATGACCGCTTTGGCGAAGCCGATGACTATGTTCGCTACCGTATTTCGCTGTAACGCCCCGCTGAATGAGCCTGTGTTTGTATCACACTGTATCTGATGTTGAAATACATACACAGGCTTGCAAAAAAGCCGTTTTCACACATATCCGCTATACATAAATTTGTTGTGATATCCCCGTCAAGCGTACTCAACCGGAGATACCAACATGTTTACTCAATTCACTTCCTCAGCATTAGCATTGACCGTTTCTCTTGGCACTGTGATGTCCTGCCAGGCTGAAATCACCGGCAAAGATTACACCGCCGCGTTTAACCAGGTTCATCAGATTAACGCAGGCGATCTGAACGTAGGTTATGTGGATATCGGCCCGAAAGATGGACAGCCCGTTATCCTGTTACACGGCTGGCCGTACGACATTCACAGTTATGCCGATGTTGCTCCCGCGCTGGCGGCGAAAGGCTATCGCGTTATTGTGCCTTCACTGCGTGGTTACGGTACCACCCGTTTTCTGTCAGACAAAACACCGCGCAACGGCCAGCCTTCCGCCCTGGCAAAAGATATTGTTAATCTGATGGACGCGCTGAATATCAAACAGGCTGTCTTCGCCGGTTACGACTGGGGGGCTCGCACCGCAGATATTGTGGCGGCACTGTGGCCAGAACGTGTGAAATCGCTGGTTTCCGTTAGTGGTTATCTGATTGGCAGCCAGGCCGTCGGTAAACAACCATTGCCCCCGAAAGCGGAGCTGCAATGGTGGTATCAGTTCTATTTTGCAACCGAGCGCGGTGCGCAGGGTTATGCCAAAAACACCCACGACTTCGCCCGTTTAATCTGGTCTCAGGCTTCACCTGACTGGAAATTTAGCGATGCCACATTTAATGCCAGCGCCAAATCACTGGACAACCCGGACCACGTCGCCATCACGCTCAGTAACTACCGCTGGCGCTTGGGCCTGGAAAAAGGCGAACACAAATACGACAGCTACGAGCAAAAACTGGCGACGCTACCGACAATCAGCGTGCCGACCATCACCATTGAAGGCGGCAACAACGGCGCGCCGCACCCGGCACCCGAAGCGTACGCCAGTAAATTTACCGGCAAATATGAGCACCGCACCTTTGGGGCAACCGTTGGCCACAATCCTCCGCAGGAAGATCCACAGGATTTTGTGAAAGCAGTCGTCGACGCGGATAAGCTCTGAAATGTGCTATTTTCAATACGTTACCCTTCATTCAGGAGCGTTCGGTGGAGCATATTGATCATATCCTTGTCGTCGATGACGACAGGGATATTCGTGAGTTAATCGTCGATTATCTTGTGAAGTCTGGTTATCACGCGTCTGGTGCCGCCAATGGCAAAGAGATGCGTGTGATCCTGGATAAACAGCATGTCGATTTGTTGGTACTGGATGTAATGATGCCCGGCGATGACGGGCTCACGCTTTGTCGCCAGTTGCGCAGCAGTAAGCATAAAGATCTGCCGATTTTGATGCTGACCGCGCGCAATGAAGATACCGACCGGATACTCGGGCTGGAAATGGGGGCTGACGATTATGTGGTTAAGCCCTTCGTTGCCAGGGAGTTACTGGCGCGAATCAAAGCCATTTTGCGCCGTTTCCGAACCATGCCGCCCAATTTACAGGTGACGGAAGCTGGACGGTTAGTGGTATTTGGTGAATGGCAACTGGACACCGTTGCCCGCCATCTGATTGATAATGAAGGCATGATAGTGGCGTTAAGCGGGGCGGAATACCGGCTATTACGCGTGTTCCTTGATCATCCCCAGCGCGTGCTGACGCGGGATCAACTGCTCAATATGACTCAAGGGCGCGATGCCGAGTTGTTTGAACGTTCAATTGATCTGCTGGTCAGCCGCGTGCGCCAGCGTCTTAACGAAGACGCCCGGACACCGGCCTACATCAAAACCGTGCGCAGCGAAGGTTACGTATTTACGATGCCCGTCACCATCAAAGAGGTCAATGAATGAGGCTCTGGCCGCGCTCATTACTTTCGCGCCTGCTGATCATTGTCCTGATGGGGCTTCTGCTGGCGAACTCTCTCAGCCTGACGTTGGTTATGTATGAGCGAATGCGCAGCGTTCGTACCGTGATGCTCGGCAACCTTGAATACGATGTCGCCACCAGCGTGGCGATCCTCGACCGGCTGCCAGCGAATGAGCGCGCAGCCTGGCTGCCGCGGCTCGAACGTGGTAATTACCGTTATATCCTGGGTGAGGGCGAGGCAGGTGCAACTCCGCAGGATAAACGCTCTCAGGATGCGATCCGCACATTAACCGATACGCTTGCTGCCCAATACCCGCTGCGTTTCACAGCCGTCCCGGGGTCGGTTTCACATATTCAGGCCCACCTGCAACTGCACGACGGCGCGCCTCTGACGATCGACCTGATCCCGCGAATGCCGCCAGTTGCCAGTTGGCTGCCTGTGGTGCTGGTTCTGCAATTGCTGCTTGTCGCGTTGTGCTCCTGGATTGCGGTTCGCCAGGTAGTGCGGCCATTTTCGCTGTTCACCCGGGCGGTTGATACGCTCGATCCTTCGGCCAACACCCCGATGACGGAGCAGGGGCCGATCGAAGTTCACCGCGCGGCACACGCCTTTAATGCCATGCAATCCCGTATTCAGGCTTATCTTCGCGAGCGCACGCAAATTCTGGCTTCGATCTCGCACGACCTCCAGACGCCAATCACCCGGATGAAACTGCGAGTTGAAATGGCAGACCAACCCGAACTGCGCGATAAGCTATTAAATGATTTAGATAATATGTCGCGCCTGGTGCGGGAAGGCATTGCCTATGCCCGGTCATCAGAACCTCTGGAAGAAACCTCGTTAAAACTGGAACTGAACGCCTGGATTAACAGCATCGTGTGCGACTACCAGGATATCGGTAAAAACGTGCAGTTTCAGGCAACAGACACACGTCTGCCGCTGACAACACGCCCGCAGGCCTTGCGCCGCGTGATGACTAACTTGCTGGATAATGCGCTTAAGTTTGGCGATTGTGCAGTTATTACCCTCAATGACCATGATCCTAAGCATATTGTCATTCATTTCAGTGATAACGGGCCAGGCATTCCTGAGGCTGAGCTGGAAGCAGTATTACAGCCATTTTACCGGGTCGAAACGTCGCGCAATCGCGATACCGGCGGCACTGGACTGGGGCTGGCCATTGCCGCGCAGTTAACCGCCCAGCTTAATGGCACACTACAACTGAATAACCGCGCGGAAGGCGGGCTGGATGTTGTTATCACCTTACCCCGCAGTTAATTGTACGGCTTTGTATCAGACAGGGAACGGGATACAGAGCCTCACAAAACGCGTTGTTTTGCACATCGTCTGAACACATCAGCACGCTGAAATGTCCTCACTGCAACGTCGCAGATAATCTGTCCTGTGAGGTCGTTATGTTTCTGATTATCGCTTTTCTGGGCGGGATGATAAGCCTGCTCAGCCCCTGTACGCTCCCCGTGATCCCGCTGCTGTTTGCCGGATTTCAGGGGCAACGCCGCCATCTCCTTGCGCTATTTGCCGGTATGATCGTGATGTTCACTCTGGTTGCCATGCTGGTTACGGTGGCAAGCGAGTGGATTGTGAATGCCACCCAGATTGGGCGCTGGGTCGCGCTGCTGGTTCTGGCGATTGCGGCGCTGGCGTTAATCTTCCCGCAGTTCGCCCAGCGTATTGCCGGGCCTGCGGTCAGTGCGGGGAATGCCCTGAATAACCGCAGCACGCAGACGCGCGGGTTGTTGTCTGCATTTCTGGCCGGGTTTGCGGTTGGCTTGCTGTGGTCGCCCTGCGCCGGGCCGATCCTGGGGGCGATTTTCAGCATTAATATCGCCGGACATTCGTCCATTACGACCGGCGCGCTGCTGATTGCTTACGGCAGCGGGTGTGCCCTGATGCTGGCTCTGCTGGCGGCCGGAGGACGTACGCTGATGGCACCGCTGAGAGCAAAATCGGCGCTGATGGCAAGGTTACGCCAGGGGGCGGGCGTTGTGATGCTGGCAGCCGTTGTATTCAATGCCACGGGGCTTACCACGACCTTAAAAGGGGCGAATGGCCTTGCCGATAACCTTGAAAATTCGCTGCTGAGTCTGGCTAAACCGGCATCAACCCAGCCGAAATTAAAGCCTGTTGTGCAGGAGATGCCACGTAGCGACCTGCCTTCGTTGAGTGGTGGCACTGGCTGGATAAATGGCGACCCGGTTACCCCTGAATCTTTAAAAGGGAAGGTGGTGCTGATCGATTTCTGGACGTGGGATTGTATCAACTGCCAGCATACGTTGCCTTATGTTCGCGATTGGGCGAACAAATACCAGTCTCAGGGCCTGGTGGTCATTGGGGTACACACACCGGAATATCCCTGGGAGAAACCGCTCTCCTCGGTGAAAGATGCAGTGAATAAATGGCAGCTCCCGTACCGCGTTGTGGCGGACAACAACTACCAGATCTGGAACGCATTTGGGAACCAGTACTGGCCGGCACATTACTATTTCGATGCTAAAGGCCAGCTTCGTTATACCTCATTTGGCGAAGGGAATTATGACAAGCAAGAACAGGTGATTCAGCAACTGCTGAAAGAGGCCAGATCATAAATTGATGGCGTGTCGTTTTAATATCTTTCTTTAAAACGATACGCCTTAACAATATGTGCTTTTTAAATATTGGTTTTATTTTATTCATTCTTGGCGATTTGTGCGCTAATGATTTAATCGTTTTACATAGATTTACAACGATGGTAACTATATTACCCTGCAACTGCTTTTGGTGTTGCAACAAATATAATAAGTGGCATATGACAGGGTATATAAAATGAAAATTAATCAACTGAGCGTGCTGATTGGCGCGGCGCTGCTCGCGACAACCGCACACGCAGCCGAAATTTATAATAAAGATGGTAATAAACTGGATCTGTATGGCTTAGTTTCTGCCGAACATTATTTCTCCGATAATAACAGCAGCGACTGGAATGGCGACCAAACCTATATGCGTCTTGGTTTCCGTGGTGAAACCCAGGTTAACGATCAAATCACTGGTTATGGTCAGTGGCAGATGCATATTAATGCTAACGGCGCGGAATCAGAAAGCAACAATCCACGAACCCGTTATGCGTTTGCTGGCCTGAAGGTGAAAGACTACGGCTCCATCGATTACGGTCGTAACAAGGGCGTACTGTACGATTCTCTTGGCTATACCGACATGCAGCCTGAGTTCGATGGCATGACTTATGGCTCAGACCAGTTCATGTTTAGCCGTGCCAACGGTCTGCTGACTTACCGTAATACCGATTTCTTCGGTGCTGTCGATGGTCTCGATTTTGCCCTGCAATATCAGGGTAAAAATGACGGCGGCGGTGAGCCTGGCGTGCGCGACGTGTTACGCCAGAATGGTGATGGTTTTGGCGCATCTATTACTTATGATATCGGCGCTGGTTTCAGCATTGCCGGTTCCATGATGAGTGCTGACCGCTCTAACGAGCAAAATAACACCAGCGGTATTATGGGGCAGGGTAAACGCGCTGAAGCGTATTCAGGCGCAATTAAATATGATGCCAATAACATCTATCTGGCCGCTATGTTTACCCAGGCATATAACGCATCTCGCTTTGGCTCTCATTCCAGCGACAGTGCCTATGGTTATGCGAATAAATCGCAAATCATGGAATTCTACGCGGGTTATCAATTTGATTTCGGTCTGCAACCATTTGTGGCGTATGACGTCCTGAAAGGTAAAAATCTGGGCAAAGCAGCCACAGGAAATACTTATGGTGACGAAGATCTGATCAAATATGTTGATTTTGGTGCAACGTATAACTTCAACAAAAACATTAATGTGTTTGTTGATTATATGGTTAACCTCGTCGATGAAGATAAATTTACCCGTGAAGCCGGGATCAACACCGACGATGTTGTCGCTGTAGGCGTCGTTTATCAGTTCTGATAAACGCCTCAGGGCACACGTTTAGCGATAATAAACAGTCGCGGAAAAGCCAGCAGTATCTGCCCGTTTTCCTGGAGCGGATACTGCTCTTCCAGCAACTGAAGGTAACGTTTCAGGAAATTATTCTGCTCGCTCTCGTTTAACTCCTGCAACCACGGGCGCAACCCGGTGGCGCTAACCCAGTCAATAATCGCCTGATGTGAACTCATTTTGTGAAAATAGGTTGTCCGCCAGATATCCACCTCACACCCGGTATCGCTCAAAATATCGTAATACGCATGTACGCCAGGTAAAGGTTCACGGCCACGGTCAGGATAACCTTGCTCGTACGCCACTTCGCGCATCGCGACGTGCGTTGGCTCAAGCCAGTTATCAGGCATTTGAATAGCCAGAACGCCGTTTAAACGCAGTAGCGAAACAAGGTGGGGCAAAAGCGTGTAATGGTCAGGGACCCACTGCAAAGACGCATTGGCGTAAATCAGGCTCAGTGGCAGACCTGGTTTGTATTGCCGGATATCGGATTCAACAAAACGACACTCTGGCAGCGCATGGCGCGCCTCTTCAAGCATGGCAGGGGAATTATCAACGCCGGTAATGTCGGCGGCAGGCCAGCGTTGTTTTAACAGTGCTGTGCTATTACCCGGCCCGCATCCGAGATCAACGATTGATGTGACATTGTCGAGGGGGATTCTGGCGAGCAACTCAGCGGCGGGGCGTGTGCGTTCTGCGCCGTATTGCAGATAAAGCGAAGGGTTCCAGTCAGCCATTTGCGCATCTCCTGTTTTATTCTTCAGCAAGAATAGCATAGGCAGATACCTGCGCGGCGGCAGATATCTGTTGAGATTTGATGTTATAAAATACCTTTCAGCGCAACGTGGTAGAGCAACATGATGGTTTTACCATCGACGATAAGCCCGGTTTCAATTCCGCGCAAAGCATCTTCAAGCGTCAGCTCAAGCACTTCGATATCTTCACCTTCCGCTTTTATACCCCCACCAGCACTTGCCCGGTCGTGGGGCTCATATTCAGCAAGATAGAAATAGAGTTTTTCGGTAACAGAGCCGGGACTCATGTACGCCTCGAAAACCTTCTGCACGCGGGAGACACGAAAGCCGGTCTCTTCCTCTGCTTCGGCTTTGATTCTGCTTTCAGGATCCATGTTGTCCAGAAGCCCAGCTGCAGATTCAATCAGATAGCCATTATGTCCGTTGATAAACACCGGGAAGCGGAACTGGCGGGTCAGGATCACCGTTTTTTTATCGCGGTTGTAGAGCAGGATCGTTGCGCCGTTTCCCCGGTCATAGACTTCGCGCTGCTGTCTTTGCCATTCACCGTCGTGGCGTTGCAGGTCAAATGTGTATTTTTTCAGGATGTACCAGTTATCGGACAACGTCTTCGTTTCGATGATGCGTATTTCTGCATGTTTGGTGTGCACGATTGTATCTCCTCGCGTTGAGCTGTTATCATAATCAGCATAAACGCGCGTTTTCAAGATAAAACGTGCAATATCAGGAAAACGACTATGCTAACCAGCCAGCGAAAGCAATTGATCCTTGAAAAACTCGGTGCGGAGGGACAGGTTCTCTCCAGGGAACTGAGCCTCCATTTTGATGTGTCCGAAGATACCATCCGCCGCGATTTGCGAGAGCTTGCCGCAGAAGGGCGTCTGCAACGCGTCCACGGCGGCGCATTGCCATCCTCCACCGCGATTGCTCCGTTTGCTGAACGTAAGACGCTGAAAATTGATGCTAAAAAGAGTGTCGCCAGAAAAGGGGCTCAGCTGATTTCTGCGGGGCAAGTGGTGATTGTGGATGGTGGGACAACCACCTCCGAACTGCTGACCTTTTTACCACGGGATCTGCGCATTACCGTGGTGACGCACAGCCCGGGAATTGCGTTGGGCCTGGTCGATCATCCGTGTATTGAGGTTATCCTGATTGGTGGGCGACTGTATAAGCACTCGATTGTTACCGTGGGTGCCGCGGCCATTGAGGGTATCGGTAACATTCATGCCGATCTGTTCTTTATGGGTGTCACCGGTATTCATCCTGATGCCGGCCTGACGACGGGCGATTATGAAGAAGCGTGCATCAAACGTGCATTTTCCGGCAGAGCGGCTGAAACCATCGTTCTGGCTTCACCGGAGAAAATTAATACCGCGTCGTCTTTTGTGATTGGCGACCTGTCGCTTATCAACACTGTCGTGGTTGAAAGCGACGCCGATAAGACCTGGATAAAAGCGGTCAAGGAAAAGGGCATTTCTGTGATTACGACGGCTGACCCTGATAACGAATGATGTTGAATCCTTCCTGTTCTTCCGGGGCGACAAAGTAACGGGTGATCAGGTCGAATTGCTCATCGGAGGCTGCAAAATCATGCTCGCCAGAAGCATTTCTGGCGCGCAGCCGTGCTTTACAAATACCGTCCGCCACATCCAAAAAATGCAGCTGATGCGGTACCCCGGATTCACGGATAACCGTCATCATCCACTGGCGGTTAGCAACGGTGTTCGCCGGGAAATCGAGCACCACTGAGACTCCCGCTTTCAGTAACGCCACAAGATGCGGCGTGAGTGCCAGACGTAATTTTCCTGCGCAACGAACATAGTCTGCCACGCTTGCCATCTGGTCGGCGTAAAGCGCCGCAAGCCAGGTATCCTCACTTATCACCAACGTGCCAGGCGTTTCGCTCAGGCTCGCGGCCAGCGTGGATTTTCCGCTGGCGATTTTCCCGCAAAGAAGATGCAGCATTGACATAATATGCTCCGCTATTGACATGAAAATTCAGGATAACGTGACTACGCTTAGGTGGAAACTGCCAAAAACGGTGAGCAGATTTTACGCTTAAGGAACAGACCATGTTTCAGAAGATGTGTGTAGCAACCCTGGCATGTTTTGCCGTGGTGAGTTGCTCGTCTCAGGGGTATTTATCCCCTCAGGAAAAGAAATACCAGCGGGTTGATGCGGCGGCGCATCAGTGTTCGGAAGAGGTAAAAGAGAAAACGATCGATCTGGTGGCTAAGGGGAAATCAACCAACAGCCGCTGGACGACGGTGAAATATGTTCTTCCGCCGGATGAGGAATTCACCACCCAGCGGGTACGCGTTGTTGAATACAGAACATCCACAATTTTGGATAACGGCGACCCGGGACGGGCATGGAAGGCGTGTATGCACAGCAAAGATGCCCTGGTGCCTGAACTCGCTTTCTGACCGGGGCTTGCGTTCACCGTTCCTTTCATTGAAACCATTACCGTATTTTTGCCAGCTTTCACGGTTGGGTGTCGGTGACAAAAAGGTTATGTCACTGGCGGCTACGTATACTCATGATTTTTATCCGAATCAGGAAAAAATATGACGATACGTAATGTGTGTGATTTTGGGGCAGATCCCAGCGGGCGACAGGTATCAACGACCGCCATTCAGCGGGCAATTGCCGAGACGGGCCACAACGATACCCTGGTGATCCCGGCAGGCCGTTTCCTTACAGGCTCCCTTTTCCTGAAAAGTGGAATGACCCTGCACCTGGAGGCAGGCGCACAGCTTCTTGGCAGCCAGCGCCTGGATGACTATCCGCTGATTGATACCCGCGTGGCGGGCATTGATATGCGCTGGCCTGGGGCGATTATCAATATTATTGATTGCCATGATGTCCGTATCACCGGCAGCGGCACAATCGATGGTCAGGGGCTTGTCTGGTGGCAACGCTTCTGGGGGGATGACGAGCAGAGTGGCATGTTGGGAGATTACAGCGCCAGAGGCCTTCGCTGGGTGGTGGATTATGACTGCCAGCGACCGCGTAACATTCTGGTGTATGAAAGTGAGCGCATCACGCTGCGTGATTTCACCAGCCGCGAGTCGGGCTTCTGGAATGTGCATCTCTGCTATTCACGGCATATTACGCTCGACAGCGTTCAGATAAGCAATTCAGCAGGGCCAAGCACCGATGGCATTGATATCGATTCCTGCGAACAGGTACGGGTGGAACGCTGTGTCGTTTCCTGTAATGACGACAATATTTGTATCAAAGCAGGGCGGGGACAGGAGGCCGCGTCAAAAGCCCGCAGCGCACTGGATATTGTCATTCGCGACTGTACGCTGAACAGTGGTTCCGGTATTACCCTTGGCAGTGAAACTTCTGGCGGGATTGAACGGGTATTGATTGAACATAATCGCTTCAACGGCACGGGCGTGGGCTTTCGCATTAAGTCTGCCCGTAATCGCGGTGGCTTTATTCGCGATATCAAGGTTCGCCATCTGCAACTCGTTGATGTGCGTTTCCCGGTGATGATCCAGCTGAACTGGTTTGCACAATACAGCTATGGCGAGCGAGGGGACCTGACGGATAAACCCGACCACTGGCGCAAACTGGCGGACGATGTTCAGGGAGAGGCGGGTCTGACGTATGTCAGTAATCTGTCGCTGGAGAATATCTCTGCGCGCCGCTCAGAAAACAGTGTATTTTCCCGCGCCTTCTTTATTGAGGGCTATCCAGACCGACCAATTTCGACGTTAACGCTGGCATCCGTTGTGATAGACGCCAGCGAGTTCGGCAAAATATCCGGCGTGAATGGCCTGGTGTTACGTGATGTGCAGGTGACGGCCACAGACACCACGCAGGATGTTAACGACATTTATGAACGATAACCACGCCCTGCATAAACGGGCTTAAACCGTAACGATAATTTTGCCGGTCTGGTTATTCGATTCCATATAACGGTGTGCCTGTACGATGTCATCGAACGAAAATACCTTATCAATGACGGGTTTTAATTTCCCGGAACGCAACCCGTCGTAGACAAAGGCTTTTGCTCTGGCCATTTTTTCCGGGTTCGTGGTGATTTCAAACAGCTCGTAGCCCCGGAAGAGAAGGTGTTTCACCAGAATATCCATCACCGGGATCGACAGGTTACGTTCGTCCAGTGCGCCGTACTGGAAATACACGCCGTCTTTCGCCATTCCGCTGGCCAGTTTTGCCACATCAGGGCCGCCGACCGGGTCGAACACAATATTTACCCCTGCGCGTTGAGTCAGCTTGTTGAGTTCTTCGGCAACGTCTTGCTCGGTGGTGGCAATCACCGCTGACGCGCCCGCATCCATCAGTAGCGCATTTTTATGGCGGGTACGTGAAAGTGCGATCGGATAAGCCGCGACCATATTTGCGATTTGCATGGCGGCAATGCCCACGCTGCTTGATGCCGCGCCAATCGCGACATATTGCCCGGCCTGCAAATTGCCGTACTCAATCAGCGCGCCGTAAGCGGTAACAAACATCATCCAGCTGGCGGCAGCCTCTTCGAAGGAGAGATTCTCAGGGTGTTTTACCACGGCATGAACGGGGGCATTTACCCGCTCGGCGTACATGCCATATTCGCTGAACATAAAAGAGGGAATAACGCTGACGCTATCGCCCGGGGCAAAATCCGTGACGCCGGAGCCCACGGCTTCGACAATCCCGGCGGCTTCGTATCCCAGGCGGGCAGGAAACTGCGGCTCAATCACGTATTGCCCGGTGCGATACATCACTTCGGCCCGGTTAATACCGATGGCCTTCACGCGAATTTGCACTTCATGGCTTGCTGGCGCGGCGACTGTCATGTGAGTGATTTCCAGCACGTCTGGCGCACCGGTACGATTAAAAGTGACAACTTTAGACATAGTAAACCCCACGATAAAACGACTTAATGATCCGATGGGGTTACTGTAAGAGGTTGTTCGTGAAGGATAAAGCACCACTCAGGCACCTCAGTGTTGCCTTTAAATTACCAATCGAATCAGCCCTGATAGCGAGAAAAGACGTCACTGAACCAGTCAATAAAGACCCTGACTTTTGGCGGTAAATAGCGTCTGTCCGGGAACAACACAGACACGTCTTTTGGGGCGCAGAGGTACTGTGACAGAACCGGGACCAGCGCCCCGGAGGCGATATGTGGAGCAAGCGCAACACTAATGCCCTGGATCAAGCCCAGCCCATTAAGCGCCGAGGTCAGAAAGGTATCTGAATTATCCACCAGAATACTGCTTTTGACTTTCTGGTTAACTACTTTGCCCTCAACAATAAATTGCCATTCCATCACTTCACGGCTGTTCCGGCTGAAGAAATTGACGGCTTTATGATCCTGGAGTTGGTCCAGTGTCTGAGGTTGACCATATTTTTCCAGATAAGAAGGGGCGGCACAGGTCATCAGCTGGACACTGCCCAGACGGCGGGAAATAAAGCTTGAGTCTTCCAGTTTGCCCAGGCGAATAACGCAGTCGATCCCTTCCGACAGAAAATCAATTTTGCGATCTGTTGAGGTTAAAACAACATCAATATCGGGATAGCGCTGCTGAAAATCGCCCATCGCAGGGATCAGCACTGTATGGGTGAGCGCGAGAGGGGAATCCACCCTTAATCGCCCATGTGGGTGCTGCCCGGACGAGTAGGACGCCATCAGTTCGGCAGCTTCGTTTAACAAGAGTTTTGACCTTTCGTAAAATGCGTGCCCCTCGTCAGTCAGCTGGAGCTTTCGGGTAGTCCGGTGCAATAACTTTACCCCCAGCTCGTTTTCCAGCCGGGTGATCGCTTTACTGATGGATGGCCGGTGTGTTTGCAACTGTTCGGCCGCGCGGGTAAAGCTGTTTAGCTCAACAACCCGGACAAAGATATCCATATATTCAAGCATGTTAGGGCGCATATTTTGATCTCGTCGTCATGGTAACGTTGCTCTTTGATTGTATCAGACGGGAAAGTGAGAAGAACGGGCTTATTTATCCCCTGCAAGGGATAAACGCCGAAATATCCTTTGAAGGGGATAAAGAATTGACAATATCCCTTTAAAGGGATAATACTAACAATATCCCTTCAAGGGGATAAACTACGGACGTGAACAGATGAAACCACCAATGATTTATAGTCCGGTCCAGTTGGCAAATACCATGAAACTGGTGCGTCAGAAAAATAACTGGACGCAAAGCGACCTGGCCAAAAGAATCGGCATTAAGCAGGCCACCATCTCAAATTTTGAAAACAACCCGTATAACACCACGCTGACAACGTTCTTCAGGATCTTGCAATCCCTTGGAATGACAATGGCGTTGTATGAAAAAGACGATGCGGCGTCGGGGTCAGACAATAACAACCAACAGGGCTTGGACTGGTAATGCCAAAATTAGTGACGTGGATGAATAACGAGCGGGTCGGCGAACTGACAAAGCTGACCAACGGGGCCCATACGTTTAAATACGCCAATGAATGGCTAATGAACCGGTATGCCAGGCCTTTGTCGTTATCGCTTCCGCTGCAATTTGGTGAGATTACCTCCGATGCGGTGTTCAATTTCTTTGACAACCTGCTCCCGGATAGCCCTGCGGTACGGGCTCGTATCGTGAAGCGCTACCATGCCCGTTCTAAGCAACCCTTTGATTTACTGGCTGAGGTAGGGCGTGACAGCGTTGGCGCGGTAACGTTATTACCCGCGAATGAAAACAGTACGACACCGGAAATGACATGGGAGACGCTGAGCGAAGAGAAGCTCGAGACGGTGCTGACGGCTTATCAGTCAGACATTCCGCTGGGGATGATTAATGAGGAAAATGATTTCCGCATTTCCGTTGCCGGTGCTCAGGAAAAAACCGCGCTCCTTAAAGCCGGCGACGACTGGTGTATCCCGAAAGGGATCACGCCGACCACGCACATCATCAAACTGCCGATTGGCGAGATTAAACAGCCCAATGCCACGTTGGATCTGAGCGATAGTGTGGATAATGAATACTTCTGTTTAGAGCTGGCGAGAGCGCTGGGCCTTGATGTGCCGAAGGCGGAAATCATCAGAGCGGGCAGGGTGAGAGCACTCGCCGTCGAGCGTTTTGACCGCCGCTGGAACGCGAGCCGCTCCGTTTTATTGCGATTACCGCAGGAAGATATGTGTCAGACTTTTGGTCTTCCTTCGTCCGTGAAGTATGAATCTGATGGCGGTCCAGGTATTCCACAAATCATGGCATTTTTACAGGGCTCCAGCGAAGCACTTACCGACCGTTATAATTTCATGAAATTCCAGCTATTTCAGTGGATAACGGGCGCAACGGATGGACATGCCAAGAACTTCTCGATATTCATCCAGCCTGGCGGAAGCTATCGACTGACCCCGTTCTACGACATCATATCGGCGTTTCCTGTGCTGGGCGGCACCGGGATCCACATCAGCGATCTGAAACTGGCCATGAGCCTGAATGCCTCAAAAGGTCGTAAAAACGATATCGACAAGATCTATCCGAGACATTTTATGGTGACAGCCAGGGCCGTCAGGTTTCCTGAAAACCAGATGACCGAGATTATGCAGGAATTTATCGACCATGTGCCGCAGGCACTGGATACGGTGATGGCGTCTTTACCCACGGACTTTTCGCAAAAGGTCGCGACCTCGATATACAAGAATGTGCTCAGGCTACACGGCCGGTTGAGCAAAAGTGCAGGGGCCTGAGCCTGAAACCTGCCTGAAAATACAGGCAGGTTTGCGACTATCCTCAGGCCTGAGGAATGTTGTCGAGGGATGTGTACACCGCTAATCCCAGTTTCTGCGCCACTTCAATATCCAAATCAGCCCCTCTGGATTCTCCGGCAATACGATAAATGGCATCGCATTTTGCAATGAGCCGGTGAGCAACGGGATAAAGCATCGCTTCACTGATTTCATCACCCACGGATTGAGATCCCGCTGCTTTTGCCAGCGGCAGAGCCAGCCACTCACCGATAACCGGAACATGCCCACGTTGGTAAACCGCCAGTGCGGCATTTTCCAGCCTGACAAGATTCTCATCAATGCGGGCCTGTACGCCGTCAGTTCCACTGCGATAAGGGCCAGCGATTAAGATCAGTTGTTGTGTCATACATACCTCATTCTTTGTTGTAGGTCCTGCAAACCTGCTTAACCGTTTCAATGCGCGAGACTGCACGGTTAAGCATGTATTTGCATGTTTTAAAATGAAGAATGCATGTTAATACGCATTATCGTGCAGTTTCAAGTGAATTTGTGCATGTTGGCAGGAGAGTGGGTCTGATGAACAGCGGCTATAGTACGCCATCGCCCCTTGAGGATTTGTCACAAAAAACATAATCATAATTTATTGAATAAAAATGAATTTAAAAAATTCATTGCCTTTAACTTGGACAAATAAACGTGTTTGTGTAAGTTTTAATTATGTGCCACACGACGTGGTTCTCGTAAGGGTAGGATTTATGCGCGAACAGCTATCCGTTATTGACAGGTTCGTTGATTACTATGCCGGTCTGGATAACAAGTCCATTCCGGCACTTGCCAGCCTGTACGACAAGCACGCTGTGCTTATTGATCCCTTCGGGGACCATAATGGACTGTTTGCAATCCAGCGCTATTTCACGCATCTGCTGGCAAATGTAAGCGCCTGCCGTTTTGCCATTGATCCTCCGCTGTATGATACCCAACGTTTTGCTGTGACGTGGACCATGCACTGGTCTCATCCGCGTATAGCCAGTGGCGAAATACGCTCTTTACCGGGATGTTCAATGGTTGAGACCCAGGGTGAAAAGATATTCCGACAGCGTGATTACTACGACGCCGGACAGATGATTTATGAGCATTTGCCTTTGTTGGGATGGGCCATTCGGGGCATCAAAAGGAGGGTAGGTGCATGACAACCGTCCTCATTACCGGTGCCAGCTCAGGGATTGGCGAAGGGCTCGCAAAATCATGGGCTGCTGAAGGCTGTGATGTTATTGCCTGCGGTCGCGATCCTGACCGGCTGGAAAATTTGCGTCGGTATAACCCAAAAATCACAGTACGGCTGTTCGATATGACAGACAGGGACGCCTGTCGCCTGGGCCTCGCAGACTGTCAGCCCGATCTGGTTATTTTCTGCGCCGGGACTTGCGAATATCTGGACGATGGACGGGTGGACGCTGCGTTGGTCGCGCGGGTCATGGTGACGAACTATTTGGGCTGTGTGAACTGCCTTGAAGCACTCCAGCCACAGCTGACTGAGGGTAACCGTGTGGTGTTCATCAGTTCGATGGCGCACTGGTTGCCTTTCCCAAGGGCCGAAGCTTACGGTGCATCCAAAGCCGCATTGACCTGGTTTGCTAACAGCCTGCGTCTGGACTGGGAACCGAAGGGTATTGCGGTGACCGTTGTTTCACCGGGGTTTGTCGATACACCTCTCACGCGTAAAAACGATTTTCCCATGCCGGGCCAGGTGAGCGTTGAATATGCGGTGAAGGCAATTCGCTGCGGCCTGGCAAAAGGAAAAAATCATATCGCCTTCCCGACAGGCTTTAGTGTGATGTTACGAATCTTGGCAGGGCTACCTGAGGGGCTTCAGCGCTCAGTGCTGCGCAGGATGGTGCGCTCATGAATATCGCTATCATTGGCAGCGGTATTGCCGGTTTGACCTGCGCCTGGCGTCTTGCCGGGCACCATCAGGTGACTCTTTTTGAAGCGGAGTCGACCACTGGCGGACACACCGCCACAGTAGATGTGGTTACGCCTCAGGGACGTTTTGCGATTGATAGCGGTTTTATCGTCTATAACGACCGGACCTATCCGCGTTTTATGGGATTGCTGAGTGAACTTGGCATCCATGGGCAAAAAACGCAGATGAGTTTTTCGGTGCATAATCCGCAAAGCGGTCTGGAATACAGCGGTCATACGTTGACTTCACTGTTTGCACAGCGTCGTAACCTGATTAATCCTGCATTTTGGGGAATGTTGAAAGAGATTGTTCGTTTTAATCGTCTGGCGAAACAGTCACTGAATGAGATCGATCCTTGCGCGACGCTACAGACATTCCTTGACCAGCATCAATTCAGTGCGTTTTTTGCGCGTCACTATATTCTGCCGATGGGTGCGGCGATCTGGTCATCATCGCTCCAGGAGATGCGCCGTTTCCCGCTACCCTTATTTTTACGCTTCTTTGAGCATCATGGACTGCTGGATATCAGGAACAGACCCCAGTGGTACGTGGTGCCGGGCGGATCACGGGAATACATCCGCGCTATGCTGGCACTGCTGGGCGATCGTTTGACGCTGCGCCTCAATACCCAGGTTCAACAGGTGACGCGTAACGACAACAGCGTCAACATCACGCTGGGGGCATCAACACATCATTTCGACCAGGTGATCTTTGCCTGCCATTCCTCACAGGCGCTGGCCATGCTTGAGGATGCAACCTCCGTCGAGCGCGACGTATTGGGTTCGTTTGGCTGGCAGCGTAACGAAGTCGTGTTACATAGCGATCGCCGCTGGTTACCGGTACGCGAACGTGCGTGGGCAAGCTGGAATTATCGTCTTAGCGGACAGGATCTGGCCAGAGCCTGTGTCACCTATAACATGAACATTCTCCAGGGATTGCCTGAAGGAAGCCCATTATTCTGCGTGACACTCAATCCGGACATTCCTGTTGAAGAGCAATACGTCTGGAAACGCTTTGTCTACGAGCATCCATTATTTAATCCAGAAAGCTGGCAGGCGCAGACTCGCCGCAATGAGATAAGTGGCCTGCGCCGCAGCTGGTACTGTGGTGCCTACTGGTATAACGGCTTTCATGAAGATGGAGTGCGGAGTGCACTGGATGTGGTTCAGGGCATTGTCGCAGGAGCGGGGCGCTAAAATGAACAGTTGCCTTTACCAGGGCCTTTTGCGCCACCGCCGCCTTCATCCTAAAACGCACCAGTTTTGTTATCAGGTGTTTATGGCCTGGCTCGATTTGGATGAACTGGAGCAACTCCCTGGCGTAGGTATACGAAGAAATCACTTTGCGGCAGCGGCTTTTCATGATGTCGATTATCCTCTGGGAACACCGTTAAAAGAAAAAGCGTTAAATCAACTTACCCGTCTGACAGGGGCTCGGCCTGATGGTCGTGTGATGCTGTTAACACAGCTGCGCTACTTCGGCTTTCATTTCAATCCAGTCAATTTCTACTACTGCTATGATCGCGCGGACATACTGCGCTGGGTAGTGGCGGAGGTCCGCAATACGCCCTGGAATGAGCGCTATTACTACGCCGTAGACGCACAGAAAAGGTATCCGCTGGATAAAGCCTTCCATGTATCACCGTTTAACCCAATGGACATGGTCTATCACTGGCGGTTTAGCCCGCCCGGTAAAACGCTGCATATGCATATTGAAAACCATCAGGTAGCGAAAGTATTTGATGCCACTCTGATACTCAAGCGTGAGCCTTTGACGAAGGCGAGTCTGCACGCACTGCTGTTGCGCCTGCCATTTATGACACTTAAAACGGTGTTCGCTATTTACTGGCAGGCTCTGCGGCTGTGGCTCAAGCGAGTTCCACTCTACAACCATCCCGCCAGCAGGAGTGAATGATCATGACCGATCCCGTCTTTGCGCTTGAACCTGATGTTTCGTGCACACTGCGTCTGGCGCGTTGGCTCGTTTTTCGCGTGTTAAGTGGCCTTCGCGAAGGTTCACTTACCGTACGGGAAGGGGCGCAGGTCTTTCATTTTGGCGACATGTCGGCTGAATTACGCGCCGACGTTCATATTATTTCCCCAACGGTGTACTGGCGGGTGCTGACTGGTGGAAGTCTTGCTGCGGCAGAAGCCTGGATTGATGGGGAGTGGGAAACGCAACAGTTAACCACGTTGCTTCAGATATTCGCACACAACCGCATTATGCAGAGGCGACTGGAAAACGGTTTTCGCCTGCTGAGCAGGCCCGTTGAACGTGTGCGCCACTGGACACGTCGCAACCATCGTCAACAGGCGCGAGAAAATATTGCTGCTCATTACGATCTTGGCAATGCATTTTATGCGCACTTTCTTGATGAGGATTTACTCTACTCAAGCGCATTGTTCACCCGTCCAGAACTGACGTTAATACAGGCTCAGCAGGCCAAAATGGCACGACTTTGCGAACAGTTGGCGCTGACTGCTGATGACCACCTGCTGGAAATCGGTACTGGCTGGGGGGCGATGGCGGAATACGCCGCGCGTCATTACGGATGCCGGGTGACCACCACCACGCTGTCGCAGGAACAGTTTGCATGGGCTAACGCCCGCATTGCCCGCGCTGGTTTACAGGACAGAGTGAAAGTGCTACTGAGCGACTACCGCGATCTGACCGGGGAATTTGACAAACTAGTGTCAGTTGAAATGATCGAGGCAGTAGGGCGACGCTACCTGCCTGAGTTTTTCCGTACCTGTCAGGCTCGCCTGCGTCCCGGGGGAAAAATGGCGATTCAGGCCATTACCATTCAGGATCAGCGCTATCACGATTACAGTAAAAGCGTCGATTTTATACAGCGTTATATTTTCCCTGGTGGATTTTTACCCAGTATCACTGCGATGAGCAGTCTGATGACAAAACATACCGATTTTGTCGTGCGCAATCTTTTCGATATGGGACCTGACTACGCCCGGACGCTTTCTCACTGGCGGCAACAGTTCGCTCATGCCTGGCAGGATATTGAAAAGCTGGGGTTTGATGAACGTTTTCGTCGCATGTGGCTGTACTATTTCGGCTACTGTGAAGCGGGATTTAACGCTCGCACTATCAGCGTGGTGCAACTGACGGCGGAACGCGTATGAAACGTTTGTTGACGCTGAGCCTGCTATTGATGATGCAGCTGGCAGGTTGTAGTGCAGACATCGCTGACTATCGCCAGCAGCAGCCGACACTGGATATCTTTCAGTACTTCCAGGGAGAAACGCAGGCGTGGGGAATGGTTCAGGATCGCAGCGGCAAACAGCTTCGCCGTTTCCATGTCAATATCAACGGTGATGTGGTAGGCGACACGTTAACTCTCAACGAAAGATTTGTGTATGACAACGGAGAGAAACAGCAGCGGGTATGGCACATCCGTCGGGTCAGTGCCGGTAATTACGAGGGCACTGCTGGCGATATTGAAGGTGTCGCAAAGGGCGGCGCAGCAGGTAATGCTTTTAACTGGCATTACAGCATGGATGTGAAGGCCAACGGCAAAACCTGGTTGTTAAACTTTGATGACTGGATGTACTTGCAGGATGACAACCATCTGTTTAATAAAACCGAGATGAAAAAATTTGGCATTACATTCGGCACGGTGACGCTCTTTTTCTCCCGTAAAGCTCAATAACAAAAAGGGTGTACATACTGAGACAGGAATGAGTTTCGGACGTTGGTGATTCGATGATTGCCCTGGTGAGATTGCTGAAGGAAAATTTGGCAGAATTGGATTTCTTTCACGGTGAACATCCCGGTATCAGATGTTGACCAGGCATACAGGCTTTAAAACTATAGCCAGGACATTCCTGGTAAATGAGCACAAATAGATATCAATATTGATTCTCTACAACCTCAGTGCGCATAATGTATATTATGTTAAATGCAATATCGCCAACCGTACTGCACCAATCCCTGAACCATTCCCTGCCGTTTTGCTATCTGAACCGCTCAGGTTTTCATTATTGCTCCGTAAAATGCATTCTGGTGATTTACGAACATGAGTGACCAACAAAAGCTTTCTCGTCGCTGAGAAAGCTTATATTGTTCTACTCGCAATATTTCAATGAAATGAACGTCAGGCTGGTAATATCTCGACTGTTGCCGCTCTGGCTCGCGGCCCTGTCATGGCGGATACATAGGAGCTGCTGGCATATTTTGAACGATAGGCTTGATCTATTTTGCTTTCCAGAACGGGCTCTGAAACTGCTGCAAACACAACGTCAAATTCCTGCCCAATAGCCAGAATCTTACCCGCCCGTTGAGCTAGCGCGGCCTGATACCATTTTGATGCTTTGCCATTGTATGCGCGTACAAACAGTCGGTTATCTACAGTCACTTCCCAGATCCATGTTGGCGTACCGGTGGTCGTCATATCAGGATGGAATGGCGCAATTTTGAGGTCATCAGCCTCATCAATTTTTGCTAACAGGTTAAGTTTCCAGGACATAGCCCTTCCCTCTTTCCAGATCCAGAACAATGTGCTGATTCATCAGAGATGCCAATTTTCTAACGCAGCGGCAAGATCAATCATGGATCCTGACGCCAAGACAACCGCGAACAAATTCAGGATTAAAGTGCTTCACTGCCTCACCCACATAACCTAAATCGAGTGCGCTGATTTGCGCCATTTCGCCCTCAGACAATGAAAAGTCCCAGATGGCAAAATTCTCATCAATACGTTCCTGACGAGTGGATTTGGGGATGACCGTAACACCACGTTGAATGTTCCAGCGCAGAACAACCTGAGCAACGGTTTTTTTATGTGCATCAGCAATTCCCTGAAGCATCTCATTTTCATACGGCTTATGTCTTCCGCCGCCCAACGGTGCCCAGGCTTCTGGCTGGACATTGTAATGCTTCATAGTTTCAAGCGCGGCAGGCTGCGCAAAATAAGGATGCAATTCAACCTGATTTACCATCGGCCTGATTCTGACGGTTTCACAGAAGTTTGCTAATACGTGAGCATAAAAATTGGACACCCCAATCGCTTTCAGTTTGCCGGCATCATACGCATCTTCCAGCGCACGCCAGGCGCTGAAATAGTCACGCATCGCCTGATGGAGTAAGTAGAGATCAAAGTATTCAAGCCCTGATTTTTCTAACGAAGCATCGATGCCTGCTTTGGCCATATCGTAACTGGCCATGTCCTGTACCCACAGTTTTGAGGTAATGAACAACTCTTCGCGGGTACACAAACCTTCGGCAATGGCTTCACGAACCGCGTCACCCACTGCATCTTCATTGCCGTATACTGCGGCGGTATCAATAAGACGATAGCCGGTACGAATAGCATTCAATACCGACTGTTTACATTCTTCTTTATCGGTTACCTTAAAAACGCCAAATCCCACCATCGGCATTTTCAGGTTGTTACTTAATACTGAATATTCCACTGTAAGGTTCCTCCACTCTGTTAACAGCATGATTCTAAAATAAAAATATAAACGCAAGCTGGACTACATTACTGCATTTTGTTCGGGGTAACGATTAGTCCGTCAGCAGTTCAAATTTGGCGCTATAGGAGTCAGGATGGACGGGCAACGCGTCCGGCTCATCTAACTGTCCTAATTTAATTAATCCGCTCGCATAGCCATGCGGTTTATAGAAAATAGCCAGATTTCCCCACGGGGCATAAATCGTAATATCACCCTTTTTTGCGGCTATGCCTGCTGGTGAACTCTCGGTAGACAATCGGCCGGGCAAATCGCTTATTTTCTCCTCCCCGGCATAGTCTTTCAGTTTCAGCGTAAGCGGTAAAAGTGCTGCAAACTCACGGCTTGCCTGACTGTCATTCAGGGTCGCGGTAATCGTTTTGTCATCGAGAATGATGCGTAACTTCATAGGGTTTTCCTGTGTATGACGTGCTATTGCCGCAACCGGAAATATCGTGATCAAGGCCAACACTGACCAACTCGAAAGGCCGGGTAATACACGTTGCGTATTAGAAGAGATAAGCATGTTCAACCATCCGAGCGCAGACGTTTGCAGCTATTCTGAACAGAATAAAACAGCTTGTTAATAGCGGTTATCAGAATAGAGAAATGAATAGAATTCATTAATTGTAGCTTTGATTACTGCCATTCCGTGTTGAATAAGCGGTAGCAAGCATGCGCCACCGCTTCATTACATATGCTTATTCTGCGCTCAGTGATGCCATATCAATAACAAAACGGTGCGCCATATCACCCTGTTCAAGACGAGCGAAAGCATCGTTAATCTGATCGATTTTAATCATTTCACACTCAGGATAGACATTATGTTTCGCACAGAAATCCAGCACTTCCTGGGTTTCTGTAATGCCACCAATCAGCGAACCGGCAACACGGCGGCGTCCCATTACCAAAGGGATCGTCAGCGGTTCATCCATCAGACCAATTTGGCCGACAATGACTAACGAGCCATCAATATCTAACAGCGGCGTGTAGATATTCAGATCATGCTTAACGGGCGCAGTATCAATAATTAAATCGAATGCGCAGGCCGAGCCCTGCAATACCTGCGCATCTGAAGAAGGCAGAATGCCTTTCGCACCCAGCGCTTTTGCCTCCTCCTCTTTGTTTTTGGTTCGACTGATGACGGTCACCTCGGCCCCCATCGCCACGGCCAGCTTAACCGCCATATGGCCCAGGCCACCTAATCCGATCACGCCAACGCGGCTGCCTGGGCCAATATTCCAGGTACGCAGCGGAGAGAATGTCGTGATACCGGCGCACAGAATCGGCGCGGTTTTCGCCAGATCCATATTTTCCGGTACGCGCAGCACAAACTCTTCACGCACAACAATATGTTTGGAGTAACCGCCCTGAGTGACTTCGCCGCTAATGCGATCCGGTGCGCCGTAGGTCGGCGTCATCCCGTTACGACAGAACTGTTCTTCACCATGTTCACACTGATCGCAGTGCATACAACTGTCCACCATACAACCAACAGCGACATGATCGCCCACATGATACTTTTTGACGTTCTGTCCTAGTGACGTCACAATGCCAACAATTTCGTGACCCGGGATCAACGGGTAAAGCTGTGGCCCCCAGTCTCCATTAACCGTATGCAGGTCTGAGTGACAAACTCCGCAGTAGAGAATTTCAATGGCGACGTCGTTTTCACGTAAATCGCGACGCTCGAAATGATAAGGAACCAGTTTCGCATCGGAAGCGTGCGCGGCATAACCAACCGTTTTCATAAATACCTCATGGAGTGATGGATTCGGCGTCATTGTTTTTGCAACCGAATAAAAATGGCTAAATTACTATTGGTTTTTTCCTGTGTTTATTTCTTAAAAATAGATGGTGATTATTGTTTATTTAGATACTTATTGAAGAATTCCGTTATGCCATTGAACGGGATTTTATCCATTCGATCATACAAATCAACATGAGTAGCACCCTTGACAATCAGAAGCTCTTTTGGCTGATTTGCCGCTTCATATGCTGTTTTGGAGAAATAAAGCGAATGCGCTTTTTCACCATGGACAAATAAGATAGGACGCGGAGAGATTTCCTTAATATAGGTCATCAGAGGGAAATTCATAAATGACATCGGCGTTGTCACTGACCATGAATTTCCTGAGTTAACGGCGCGTGGATGATATCCTCGTTTGGTCATATAATAGTCCGCATAGTCCACGAGGAACTGCGCTTCGCCGCCCTTCAGTTTATTGTAAGCAGGCTGATAAGCCGGTTTACCGTTTGCCGCATCTTCCCAGCGTTGAAGGCTCAGCTTCTCAAGTGTCTGCTCACGTTGCACCGGGGTTACGCTGTCATTGTACCCTTTCGACATAACGCGGCTCATATCATACATGGTGCTGGCGACAACAGCTTTTACGCGTTTATCAACAGCAACAGCGTTCAGTGCAATCCCGCCCATACCGCAGATACCGATTACGCCGATACGTTCCCGATCCACATAGGATTGTAATCCAATGAAATCCACCGCAGCCATAAAGTCTTCGGTATTAATATCCGGGGAGGCTATATTGCGTGGTTCCCCACTGCTTTCCCCTGTATAAGAAGGATCAAAAGCCAGCGTCACGAATCCGCGCTCGGCTAACGTTTGTGCGTAAAGGCCTGATGCCTGCTCTTTTACTGCGCCGAAAGGCCCGGAAATAACCAGTGCCGCAAACTTCTTATTACCGCGATCTTTAGGCAGATAAACATCTGCGGCCAGCGTAATACCATAACGGTTTTTAAACGTTACCTTTTGATGTTCCACCTTGTTACTCCTCGGGAAGGTTTTATCCCAGGTCTGAACCAGAGGTAATGAAGAATCTGCTGCACCAGCTATTGACTGGGCGACCGCAGATTCTGCTGAAAGCAGAGCCAACGCTCCGGCAAGGAGTGCACCATTAAAAAAGCGATTTGGGGATTTAATTGTCATGATATTAAAAACCTTTCATTTGTAGATAAGGATTCTGTTTTTAAACATCTCGCATGTGTATTTCAATAATGCTCGTTGCATGAGCAGTTTTAATATATTTACCGTCTGTGCCGTCTTACTCATCCAGGGGTTTGTTGGAGTGTTGCTATTTTGGATGTCGGAGAGGAAATGTGTTATTAAAATACTCTGTGATTTTTGCCTGATCCTATGAATCTGTAGTGAAAGCGTGTATTTCAGTTTTTTAAGCTGGTAAGTTAGCCTCAGAGAGATATAGCAAATTTGAGGCGTTCAAAATGGTGTCAGACAGATCGGTTGAGGAATTACTCGGTGCGCTTACCCGGGATATCGCACTGCGTACGCCAGGCACCGGTGATTTCCCCACAGCATTAGACGGACTGGAATTATTCCGGCGAAATGAGCCTGCTTCCCCGGTAAGCTGCCTGGTTCCTCCCAGCGTCGTACTGGTGACCGATGGTGCGAAGATCATGTGGGTTGGGGGTCAGCCTTATAAATATGATACGGAAAAATTCCTGATCACCTCTCTCGACCTGCCCGCAAGTTCAGAAGTGCTTAAAGCATCGTCATCCCGTCCGTGCGTCGGCATAGCCTATAAACTCGACCAGCGTGTATTGATGGAGTTAATTGCGCAGGGAAGTCTGCCGCCTGTCAAAAAGCGAGATTTGGGGGCTGGTGTCGGAATAGGTACCGTTACCGATGTCCTGCTTGAGACTTTTTGCCGTCTGCTTTCATTGCTTGACGAGCCAGAAGCAATCCCGATTCTTGGTCCACTTATTCAACGGGAAATACATTACCGGCTGCTGATGAGTGACCAGTCCGATCATCTCAGACAGATTGCAGCCGTTGACGGGCATGGCTACCGTATCGGCAAAGCAATTGACTGGCTGAAAACCAATATCTCATCACCTTTACGTATCGAGGAGCTCGCGAGTCGTGTGCAGATGAGCACGCCCTCTTTCCACCATCATTTCAGGCAACTTGCGGGAATGAGTCCGCTCCGTTATCAGAAATGGCTGCGTCTTAATGAAGCACGACGGCTGATGCTCAATGAGCATAATGATGTCACCACGGCGGCGTTTACTGTTGGCTATGAGAGCTTATCTCATTTCAGTCGCGAATATACGCGGATGTTTGGCGTATCACCAAAAAGAGATATTACTGTGCTGAGGCAGTCAGCCAGTAAGCGCTAATATCCCGTCGAACTCGTTTCATCCCCCTGCCCCTTATCTGGTCTATGAATTTCATTCATAGCACCTATTTAAGTAGCGTAATTATCTTTAACCGCAATTTCGTTAATCTGGGTGCATCAGGAGAGTCAGCACCGCGAAGATGGTGGGGATCCCCCAACCTTAATGGCGGGGGGTGTTATTAGTGTCTAACTAAATGTTTTTATCGAAGAATACGTCTAACTTTTGCAAAGCCTGGTCAACATATTTTGGCACCCAGTAAGTCTCGATATGAGTAGCACCATCGATCAGGAAGAGTTCTTTGTCCTTCGTACCGGTGGCCTTAGCGAACGCATCTTCAGTCATATAGAGCGTATCCGCTTTTGTACCGGCAATCATCAGCAGTGGTTTATTGATGAGATTGATATGGTCCGTTACGTCAAAGCTCATCAAATCTAACAGGCTGCTTGTGGTGTATTTAAACGTTGAGTTCGGGTGTGCGTGGGTTTTCCAGTAGTACTCGTAGCCCTGCCGATATAAGGCAAAGGGTAATTTAGCAATCTGTTCATTAGTCAGGTTGGCATCACCGGAATAAAGCACTTCGCCTCCGGCGGCCTCCTGAGTTCGTGCGTCTGACGCCTGCTGAAGGCGCTGCTGGACAGTATCCAGCTGTGAATTCTGCATCCCATTACGGCGTACAAGACCGGAATTAAACATGCTGATGGTTGCAATGGATTTGAACCGTTTGTCCGTCTCGGCAGCAACGAGTGAATAACCACCACCACCGCAAATGCCAAGCAAGCCGAGGCGGGAAGTATCAACCCCCGGATACTGGCTGATGTAGTCAGCCATACCGTGAACGTCCTCAATACGGTTAGCCGGTTTATCCACGCTGCGAGGCATCCCGCCGCTGGCACCCTGATAAGCCGCGTCGGCGGTAATCGTGATGTACCCATGCTCAGCAAGGCGCTGTGCATACAACCCGGCGACCTGTTCTTTTACACCACCATTAGGATGCGCGACCACTATGGCAGGATATTTTTTGGCAGGATCATAGTTAGCAGGGGTATAGACATTCGCAGCAATCTGGATGCCATGCAGATCGTATTTCACCGGATGAATATTGACCTTGCCTTTGACGTTCTCAGTAATTGCACCTTCATAGACCAGTGTGAATGGATTCTTTTTGTAATCAGCCGCATTGACTGAGCTCACGCCAGCCATTGCCGTGAGCAGAATTGCACTTATAAGTGTGAATTTCATGGTTTCCCCCGATGAGTGTCGGCCTCGTTAAGCAGGCCCGCGGATTTAAATTTGCAGGCTCAGATTAGGGTGAAAGGACTGTCAGCAGGGTGACAGGGAAATAACATTTTTGTCAGGAAACGCGCTGGGATGGCTAAGCAATTCTGACAATGCTGTCAGGTAACCGTCAGCTTTATGTTGGCAACCAGGGGGCAAAATGGTCTCGGTAACAGGGTTGTTCAGGTATTGAAGCGCCGATGAAAAATTAAGAGGAAGTTCCGTTATGCGCCTGTTGTTAGTCGAAGATGAAGAAAAAACGTCAACCTATCTCAACCGTGCGTTGAGCGAGTCCGGTTTTACGGTAGATGTCTCTGCAGATGGCGCTGAAGGTCTTCATTACGCGCTGGAGTTCGACTACGACGCGATAATCCTGGATGTGATGTTGCCGGGGATGGATGGCTACCGGGTACTTGAGGGGGTGCGAGCGGCTAAACAGACACCGGTGCTGATGCTCTCGGCTCGCGGATCGGTCGATGAGCGCGTCAAAGGGCTGCGTCTTGGCGCGGATGATTATCTCCCCAAGCCCTTCTCTCTTATTGAACTGGTGGCACGTATTCAGGCCCTGGTGCGTCGCCGCTCGATGGATGGTGCAGACATCACCCAACTGCAAATTCACGATCTGCATCTCGACTTACTGGCTCGCCGCGTTTTTCGCGCCGGAACACGGCTGGAGCTGACCGCGAAAGAGTTTTCCCTGTTGAGCCTTCTGGCCCGGCATCAGGGGGAGATCCTGTCAAAGATGATGATTGCTGAACAGATATGGGACATGAATTTTGACAGCGATGCCAATGTGGTTGAAGTCGCCATTAAACGACTTCGTGCAAAAGTGGATGCCCCGTTCGACGTCAAACTGTTACATACCGTTCGTGGCATGGGTTATGTCCTCGAAGTCCGTTCTGAATAAATGAAGGGGATAATCATGCCTAAGCGTTCCATCTCAGTTCACCTGGCGCTGATGTTTGCTTTATCCGCGCTGCTGATTGTGTCCGTAATCGGTATCCTCCTGAGAAGCTCCTTGCATGATTCTTTGCAAAAGCAGATGCACAACGAGCTGTTGTTCCGGGAATCATTAATGAGCCCGTGGATCACCGCACGAACCTCGGCTGAAGGCTGGTCTACGCTTGCCAATAAATTCACCGTATTAACCAATTCTGAAGGTGAGCGCGTTCGCTACTGGATCGTGAGCGATAACCCGCGCTTTAGCGTAGGAGGAACGCCACCAGTAGGCGTTCAGTGGTCTTCTTTGCAGGAAGGTTTTAATAAAGTGCCTGGCGCATCGGAAGGCGCATGTTCACTGTTCCTGTTAGTGAAAACTATCCCCGCCAATGGAGAAAGACCCGAGCTGCGCTATGTCGTTGCCATCGACTCAACACCCTACATGGGCACACTGAATGCCTTCACCAGGACGCTGCTTATCATAGCCGCACTGGGCGTCGTTATTGTCGCCATACTGGGCTACGTTGTTTCAAGGATTGGTCTTCGTCCAGTTGGCACCCTCAGTAGACAGGCCCAACAACTCGCTCCGGGGGACCATGGTCAGCGTCTGAATACCTGCGCGTTACCCCAGGAACTCCAGCAACTGTCATCATCATTTAATGGCGTGTTAGAGCGTCAGGAAATTGCCTGGCGTCAGCTCGACAGTTTTAATGCCGATGTTGCTCATGAACTCCGTACCCCGCTGACAAACCTTATCGGCCAGACGCAACTGGGGTTATCACGCCGACGTTCGCAGGATGAGCTGGAAGAGCTATTGGGTTCCAATCTGGAAGAGCTTGAACGCATGACGTCGATCGTTAACGACATGCTGTTCCTGTCTCATGCCCATGCGGGTGAACATGCCTCTCAGCTCACAAAGGTGTCCCTGCGAGAAGAAACCCTGAAAACAGCAGAGTATGTTGAACCTTCATTTGCTGAAAAACACCTCTCTCTGGATGTTCAAGGCGACGTCACCGCGCACATCGACCGACGACTGTTCCACCGCTCACTGGCCAATTTACTGGAAAATAGCGCAAGACATTCGCCCTCCAATAGCACGGTTACAGTGCGGTTAAGCGAAAAAGGTCATCAGGCCTGGATAGAAGTTTCGAACCCGGGCGATCCGATAGCGCCAGCGCACTTACACCGGCTTTTCGAACGCTTTTATCGCGTCGACACCTCCCGGGCCAGGAGTGATACCCATCATGGGCTGGGCCTGTCGATCGTACGCGCCGTCGCCATTATGCACCGGGGAGATGTCTTTGCGCGCAGTGAGAATGGCATCAATACATTTGGCCTTACCTTTGAGAAACAAGCGGATAAAACAGCGAGCAATGTTCACTCCGGCACTGATACGGGACCAGAGTTAACTGACAGAATTGTCAGGGGGGTGTCAGCCTGAGGACATGACGCCCTCGTTAAAATCATCACAGGCAATCCCCCTCTTCATTGATAAGGACGCTATGTATGATCAGACACTTACGTTACCTCGGGCTATTTATTCCCCTCTTTGCGTTTTCATCCTGGGCTGCGGAGCAAAATACCGCTGTCCATATCGCCCCCGCAGGAAGCCAGAACGCGGTGTACGGGCCAGCGGAGAACTTTACCGGTCGCGTCCGGGTTGATCCTCTCTTCAAGCCTGATAACGACATCCGTGTTTCCGGGGCTTATGTCACCTTTGAGCCTGGCGCCCGCTCCGCCTGGCATACGCATCCGGCAGGTCAGCGACTGATTGTGACCTCTGGTGTTGGGCTAACCCAACAAGAAGGCCAGCCGGTGCAGATTATCCGCACGGGTGACGTTGTCACTTGCCCGGCAGGTGTAAAACACTGGCACGGGGCCACACCGGATAGCGCGATGACGCATCTGGCAATAACCGGGGTTGTGGATGGCAAAAGCGTTAACTGGATGGAGAAAGTGACAGATGAACAATACCACGCCCATTAAGGCATTAACGGCAGGGGTGCTGCTGACCTTCGGTTTTGGTCTTACGGCACATGCTGCACCCGCCAATACAGGAGCTTCAGAAATGAACCATGAACAAACAGTTTCAGAAACACTGTCAGCCCGCCAGCAGGCCATCCCGTTGATTGCGGCATCGATGGCCAGCAGTCAGATGGATAAGCTGAATAAGGTCCTTAATCAGGGACTTGATGCCGGGCTCACGATAAACGAAACCAAAGAGATACTCGTCCAGCTTTATGCCTACACGGGATTCCCCCGGAGCCTGAACGCGCTAAGCGAACTGATGAAGGTCGTCGAAGCACGTAAGCAACGTGGCATTGAAGACGTTGAAGGAAAAGAACCCGCCGCCCCGATCCCTGTCGGGGATGAACTTCGCCGTATCGGTACCGCAAATCAGACGAAAATCTCAGGTGCCCCGGTTCAGGGGCCGCTGTTTGATTTTGCACCGGTCATTAACCAATTCTTGCAAACGCATTTGTTCGGCGACATTTTTGCCCGCGATAACCTCGACTGGCAAAGCCGGGAGCTGGCAACGGTTGGCGCATTAGCAGCCACGCCAGGCGTTGAATCACAACTGCTGTCACATACGCGAGCAAGTATGCGGGTTGGGCTAACGGCAGCGCAGCTTCGCCAGCTGGCAGAGGTTCTGCGTGAACATGGCGAAAATGATGCAGCGACACGAGCTGAAAAAGCGCTGCAACAGGCGCTTGCAAACCATTAGGAGTGGACTATGGAGCATGATCCCAACCGCAGAATGTTGATAACAGCGCTTGCCGGGCTGACGCTGGCGAACGTCTCCCTGGCGACAGCTGCCACCGGAAATGCAAATGTGCAGGGTAAGAGTCGAATTCTGGTAGCGTATTTTTCTCGCAGCGGAAATACACGGGTGATTGCGGGCGTCATTCACCGCAGCCTGAATACCGATCTGTTTGAAATCGAACCGGCTACACCTTATCCGGAAGATTATTTTCGGACCGTTGAACAGGCGAAAAATGAGCGTGAGCGAGGAGTAAAACCCGCATTAAAAAATAGCGTCGCAGATATCTCACGCTATGAAACCCTGTATTTAGGTTTTCCTGTCTGGGGGACCAGCGTGCCGCCCGTAGTGCAAACGTTTCTTAGCAGCCACAACCTTGCGGGCAAATTACTCATCCCTTTCATTACTCACGGTGGCTACGGTAAAGGAGACAGCGACGACATCCTTGCCAGCCTCGCCCCAACTGCGCGCCGGGAAAAACCGCTGATCATTGAATGTGATCAGGAGCGAAGAACGACAGAAACGGTCACCCGTTGGTTAGAGACAATACGCAGCTGATTTATTAATAAGAGGAAATACCCTTGAAGACACTTTTAAAAGCACTGTCCGTCTGCGTTATAGCGAGTGGTCTGGTGGCTCAGTCGGTATACGCCGAGCCACTGGTCATTCAGGAACAGGGGAGCTTTTCTGCTGGCGGGACGATCATCACCGCTCCCGGGAAATTTGACGCGAAAAAACCGCTGGACTCTGCTGGTCAAACTTATCACGGCGATCATGCATCGGTGTTCTACCAAATCCCGGTGAATCCGCATAAATACCCTATCGTCATGCTGCACGGTGCAGGCCAGTTCTCTCGTACCTGGGAAAGCACTCCAGATGGTCGCGAAGGATTCCAGAACATATTCCTGCGTCGCGGATTCTCAACTTATCTTGTCGATCAGCCTCGTCGGGGCAGCGCCGGGCGCACGACTGTAGAAGGAACTGTTTCGCCAAAACCGGATGAGCAACTGTGGTTTAATCAGTTCCGCGTTGGCGTGTGGCCAGAGTATTTTAAAGGCGTTCAGTTCTCTCATGACAAAGAAGCGCTGAATCAGTATTTCCGTCAGATGACCCCAAATACCGGGCCGTTTGATATCAATGTTATCTCTGATGCGATGTCCGCCGTCGTGGATAAATCCGGACCGGCGATCCTCTTCACCCACTCTCAGGGCGGCGGACCAGGCTGGTACACGGCGATGAAAAACGACAAGGTCAAAGCCATTGTCGCCTTCGAGCCTGGCAGCAGTTTTGTCTTCCCGGAAAAAGAGCTCCCTGCCTCTATGCCAAGCGCGTTCGACACGCTGAAGGGTGAGCCAGTGCCAATGGAGCAGTTTATGGCCCTGACCAAAATCCCGATTCTGATTATTTACGGCGATAACATACCGGATAAACCTGTCGCCATGCCCGCGCAGGACAGCTGGCGCGTAAGACTGGCGATGGCCCGTGAGTGGCGTGACGTGGTGAACAAGCATGGCGGGGATGTCACTGTGACGCATCTGCCTGAAGTGGGAATCAAAGGTAATACCCACTTCCCATTCTCTGATTTAAATAATGTGCAGATTGCTGATTTGGTGAGCAAATTCCTGAAGGAAAAAGATCTGCAGTAGGACGAGATAATAGCGAGCCTTCATTAATGAAGGCTCAAAACAAATATAAGCTTTATAAAATTAAAAAGGCCTAATCCTGGCGGTAAATTGTTGAACGTGACTGAATGCATCAGGGTGTAATATTTAATTTAACGGATAATCGGTAACATCCATCTGTAAAGGAAGCACCCTGTCACCATACCGCTCAACAAGTGTTTCCAGGGAGCCTGTATTACGTGCGGTTGCCGCAACCTTATCCCCCCGGGCCAGTGCCGCTTCAGCCCAGATATGACCAAACCCTCTTGCTGCACCAGTGATGAACCAGATTTTCGCTGTCATGACCTTTACCTCATGTGATGAAAATAGATCTGCGCTGATTGTCTGTCAGCGGGTCTGGCTGAGAATAATTCGGTCGAATATACGATCGCCCAGCCAGACGCGCATGAGGATGAGCATCTTTGCAAACTTACCGGCCGCATACCGTGTACGCGGGTTACTGCTTTTCACTGCACGGGATACCACTTCCGCAATAACCTCAGGTGAGCTGCCTGTGCCCTGCCCGTACGTTTTTTTTATCGACATGGCCACCATTTTCACCAGGTGACCATACGGACCACTGGCCGAACGTTTGACAATGGTGTCACTGGCGGCGTCGCCGAAGCCTGTCTCTATCACGCCCGGTTCAACGATCACCACTTTAATCCCGAATCCGGCAACTTCCAGCCTGAGGCAGTCTGACCAGCCTTCCAGTGCATGTTTGGTTGCGTGGTACCAGGCCCCCAGAATGCTGTACATCTTTCCGCCCATGGAGGTGATATTGACAATGTGTCCGGAGCGTCTGTCCCTCATCGCAGGGAGCAGCAACTGCGTCAGCCGCGCGGCACCAAACAGATTGACCTCAAACTGATAGCGGGCTTCGTCAATCCCGATCTCTTCTACCGGGCCGTAGAGACCAAAACCTGCGTTATTGACCAGGACATCGACACCGCCAGTCTCAGCCAGAATGGTATTTACGCCGGAGACAATCTGCTCATCGACAGAAATATCCATCCGTAGAGGCTGTGCTCCAAGCCTGGCAAGGTCAGCCATCTTTTCGACAGTGCGAGCGGCAACGTAAACCTGATAACCATCCTGTATTAGACGGCGGGCAATGGACTTGCCCATCCCGGACGATGCGCCGGTGACCAGCGCGGTTTTCTTTTCCTGAGTAAACATAGGCACCTCAATGAATGAACTGCGTTCAGTTTGCCTGAGCCGGTGCCGAGAATATCTTGCTCTGTGCGCCAGAGTGCTTGCTGAAGGTGCCTTCGGTGCAGAAAGCGAGCCTCTTTCAGATAAACGGGAATGCTCTAACACCGACCTGATGAGCGGTAGTTGTTCAACAGTGGCCTGATAGCCCAACTGCCGTGCGGTTTCGCGCCCTTCAGAGTCGTAGATTCCTGCGGGTTTGACTGCCGGGGTGATGAGAACATCTACAGAGTCAGCTTCTTGTCTGGCGAGCAGACAAGTTTGCGCCTGCGACACGCGTACCCGCGTCTTCCAGAGCCTGCAGCACGCCTATGTGTGCATAGCCTCTGAGACCACCACCGCCGAGAACCAGCGATATTCTGGGGCGGGTGGATACCGCAGCAAGGGGGGCCACACCAGGATCCTGAAGATGACCGTCGCTCAGCAGACTTCCTGAAATGCTTTTACTGGCGGAATGATCAGCAGTACCGCAACCTAAGAGCGAGCAGACCATCAACAGCAGCGACAAACATCGACAGGGTTTTCGTGTTGTCATCTCACCCGGCACCGGTTCCCAGCTCTATCAACTGGTCAGAGGACAGGATCATCATCCCCTTCTTGATAGGGACCGTCTGCGTCAGCGCCCGGGCAACAGCCAGAGCCCTTACTGGCTTGTAAGCTCCGGGAAGAACGGGAGATAACAGCCTGGCTATCGGTATAGAAATTATTTCACCCAAGCGAACCGGCTGCCCCAGTCCTGAACGGTAGTCGAGCAATAAAGAAGGCCTCGCAATGACCAGCGTGGTTAACGGCAGTGCTCTGAGCGCCTCTTCCAGTTCACCTTTAACGCGGGTGTAAAACATAGACGACTTCACGTTCTCTCCGCCAGCGCTTACCAGTCCTATACGTCTGACCCCGGCCCGTATAGCGGCCTGTGCAACAGCCAGATTAGCGTCAAAATCCACTGCCCGGAACGCCTCTTTACTGCCTGCCACTTTGATTGTTGTCCCCAGTGCAAGGTAGGCTTCATCCGCATGAGGAAGCTGTGGCAATGATGCGAAATCAACCAGATGGACCTGTAACTTTGGATGGCTGACTTTGAGTGGCTTGCGACTCAGGGCATGAATGCGGATTACTCCTGGATCATTCAGCAGGAGCTGAAGTAAATGTCCACCTACAAGGCCTGTGGCACCTGCCAACAATACAACGCGATGATTTTCGGGTGTTGTCATGATGATCTCTTTTAATTAAAACGCATGGCTTCTCTGACTGTTTCAGGCGTCTGGCCTGTCCAGGCCATAAAAGCACGGTAGAAAGAATTCGGATCTTCAAAGCCCAGCAGGAATGCAATTTCGTAGCCGTGCAGGCTGGTATTGCGCAGATAGTGGCGGGCCAGATTTTCGCGGCAGGTATTGATGAGAGCGCGAAAATTCTCTCCCTCATCCTCAAGTCTGCGCTGTAATGTTCGCTTACTCATACCCAGACGCTCTGCTGTTTTCTCGATAGTGGCTTCGTTACCCGGCAGCAACTCCAGAAGTACCGCACGCACACGTTCAGAGGTTGAAGCCGTTACATCTAATTGACTGAGGCGACGACGCAGCTCAGGCTCAAATACCTGCCACATCCCTTCATTTACCGTTAAAAATGGCCTCAGGGCATCAGTGGCGGAAAAGCTGATAGCAGGCTTTTCTCCATGCGAGATGCCGGTACCAAAGAACCGGGTAAAGTGACCAGCCTGTGCACCGGAGGGAAGCTGCGGGAGCAGGACGTTTAATGCCCTGATCGGTTCACGTGTTGCAAGTCGTGCCAGTTTCAGTAAGAAAGCCAGCTCTGCGACCTGCAAAGATACAGGGATGTCTGTGGCTGACAACCAGCGCGGTGAAACAGTCAGAATGCCGTTATGATCGACTGCCGTCTCCAGTACCATTGGGGCAATGAGCTGCTTATACCTTGCCAGTCGCTGTACGGCCTGCATCATATTAGTGCTGCACAAGGCGGCAAAAAGCGGTGGATCGAAAACTTCAGCTGAAACCTTTTCAACAAGAGGTAGGGGGAAAGCAGGACTATTCATTCCTGTCTCGATCGCATGCCACAAACGCATGTATTCTTCTGTATCAAGGCCGCTTTCGGCCCTGGAGAATGTGTCGTCTGGCAGGTGTGCTTTTCGCAATATGTCTGGTGGTGTAAGCCCGGCGTCTTTGAGTAATGCTCTCCAGCCGATGTTGAGAGAAAAAGTACGGTTACGTGCCATTTTCTGGTTCCTGACGTAAATTATCTACCGGGATAGAACGGGTATCATATTCTTTTAAACCTCAAATAAGCATTCAAAATACGCCATGGTTGTGGCAAATCGCGCCATTGAACTCACAGCACAAAGCCGACCTTCAGCCCTCTCTAAAAATTAATGAACATTCCTAATAAACCCTAGCTAATTACCCCATCTAATCGAATAAATCTCTTTGCGTTATGCTTTTCCTACACAACAGCTGAAGGATAACGTTATGCAAACTGTAAAACTGAACAATGGTATTGAAATGCCCCTGCTGGGCTTTGGTGTGTTTCAAATGTCTGATGCCGCTGAATGCGAAAGAGCCGTTATTGATGCCATCGATACGGGATACCGCCTGATCGATACCGCCGCGTCTTACCAGAATGAAACCCAGGTCGGGAACGCACTGAAACAGACCGGCATTGCCCGTAACGAGCTCTTTGTCACGACCAAACTGTGGTTGCAGGATACGAATTACGAAGGCGCCAAAGCACAATTCGATCGCTCCCTTAATCGGCTGCAACTGGATTACGTTGACCTGTACCTGATTCACCAGCCTTACGGTGATGTTCATGGAGCATGGCGTGCCATGGAAGAATTACAACAAGCGGGCAAAATTCGCGCGATTGGTGTCAGCAACTTCCAACCTGACAGACTGGCCGATCTTATCGCTTTCAACAACGTTGTCCCTGCGGTAAACCAGATTGAAGTTAACCCCTTCAACCAGCAGTTACATGCGGTTCCATGGAATCAAAGCCGTGGCATTCAGCCGGAAGCCTGGGCACCGTTCGCGGAAGGCAAAAATGGTCTGTTCCAGCATCCCGTGCTAATGGCTATTGGTGAGAAGTACGGCAAAAGCGTGGGTCAGGTTGTACTGCGTTGGATCTTCCAGAGAGGCATTGTTTCACTGGCGAAATCTGTGCGCAAAGAACGCATGGAAGAGAACATCAACATTCTCGATTTTGAACTCAGTCATGACGATATGCTGCAAATTACCGCACTCGATACCGCAACCAGCGCCTTCTTCTCTCACCGCGACCCGGCGATGGTGGAATGGCTGACTGGCCGCAAACTTGATGTTTAAGGCGCGATTTAAAAGAGGTAGTCATTCAATGCAAAAACGTTATCTGGGTAAATCCGGGCTCGAAGTCTCTGCTCTTGGGCTTGGCTGCATGGGCTTAAGCCACGGCTACGGCCCGGCGACCGATACCCGTCAGGCTGTCGAGCTCATTCGCGCTGCGGTCGAACGTGGCGTTACCTTCTTCGATACCGCAGAAGTATACGGCCCCTTTCTTAATGAAGAGGTTGTAGGCGAAGCCTTAAAACCGTTTCGTGACCGCGTGGTCATCGCCACAAAGTTTGGTTTTACCTTCGGTGATGACAACAAGCAGCAGATTTTAAACAGCCGTCCGGAGCATATTCGTGAGGCTGTGGAAGGATCACTTCGCCGTCTTAAAACTGATGTCATTGATCTGCTGTATCAACACCGTGTCGACCCGGATGTGCCCATTGAAGATGTTGCGGGAACAGTGAAAGACCTGATTACTGAAGGCAAAGTTAAGCATTTCGGTCTGTCTGAAGCGGGTGCACAAACCATTCGTCGTGCACATGCGGTACAACCGGTCACAGCCCTGCAAAGCGAATACTCTATGTGGTGGCGCGAGCCTGAACAGGAGATCCTGCCATTGCTGGAGGAACTGGGCATCGGTTTTGTACCTTTCAGCCCATTAGGTAAAGGCTTCCTGACGGGTTCAATTAAGCCAGGAACGACCTTTGGGAAAGATGATTACCGCAGCACCGTGCCGCGTTTCGCCGAACAAGCGATAGAAGCCAATGAAAAGCTGGTCTCGTTGCTGGGTGAACTGGCTGCACAGAAAGGCGTGACGTCCGCGCAAATCGCGCTGGCATGGCTGCTGGCGCAAAAGCCATGGATTGTTCCTATCCCTGGCACCACTAAACTGCACCGGCTGGAGGAAAACCTGTGCGCCGCCGACATCATTCTTTCGCTGGATGATTCTCATCAGATAACCCAGGCACTTGAAACGATTAAAATCGTTGGCGAACGTTACTCTCCTGAGCATCAGGCACGCGTAGGCCGCTAATACCCGGGCGGGTCCGCAGCAAGTTGCGGACCCGTTATTCCGAGTAGCGAAGCGCATCGATCATCAGCGCAAAAGCGGGCGGATGCTGCTTACGGCTCGGGTAGTAAAGATAATATCCGGGGAAAGAGGGACACCAGTCCTGGAGAACCTGAATAAGCTCGCCTGACTGTATATACTCCAGCACCCTATCCTCAGGGATACAAGCGATACCAAAACCGGATAAAGCGGCATCGATCCTTTCTGCCTGCATATTAAACGTTACCTGCCCGTCAACTCTGACCCGTAACGGCTTCCCTTCCCGCTCAAACTCCCAGTGGTAAAGTCCACCAGCCGTCGGCAGGCGCATATTGATGCACCGATGATTTTGCAGATCGTGAGGCGTTTCAGGCACGGGGTTCGCTGCAAAATATGACGGTGCGCCAATCACTGCCATTCGCATATCTGGCCCAATTCTTACGGCAACCATATCCTTATCCACGCTTTCGCCCAAACGGATCCCGGCGTCAAAGCGCCCTTCAACAATGTCGACAAAGCCGTTATCAACCACCAGCTCAACGTTGATTTCCGGATATTCCCTGAGGAAGGGTTTTAACTTCGGCCATACCACACTTCGCGCGGAATGCTCCCCGGCGGATAAACGGATATTGCCGGAAGCAGTGCCATTGAGTTGAACAAGTGATTCCAGTTCCTGTTCAAGATCGGCGATCCGGGGTTCAAGGCAGGCAATAATACGCTCCCCCGCTTCTGTTGGGGCAACGCTTCGGGTCGTGCGGGTCAGAAGGCGGATTTTCAGCCTCTCTTCCAGTGCCTTGATCGCATGGCTGAGGGCTGACTGTGAAACACCAAGTTTGCCCGCGGCTTTCGTAAAACTACGCTCCCTTGCTACCACAAGAAAGAGTTGAAGTTCGTTGAAGTTTTCTTTGAGCATTGGCGATTTCCTTATGGATGTATTCCCCTCAACGCTCACTCATGAAGGGCGTTCATAGACACAATCATTTTAGCCCCATTACTGACAATAATGATAATTGATATTCTGACGCTATCGAAAATTAGTCTGAAGTATCAGAAGGTTTATCATGAAAATACTCGTTGCTGGTGCGACAGGAAGTATTGGTCTTCATGTCGTGAATACCGCTATTGAAATGGGTCATCATCCCGTGGCCCTTGTCAGAAATAAGCGCAAAGTTAAATTACTTCCTCGTGGAACCGATGTTTTCTACGGCGATGTCTCAATGCCTGAAACACTCACCGATTTGCCGAGAGATATTGATGCCGTGATCTTCACTCTTGGCTCCGATGGTCAGGGGCGCATTGGTGCCAGAGCGATAGATTACGGCGGTGTGCGTAATATTTTACGTATATTCAAGGATACGCCTGTTCGTATCGCCTTAATGACCACGATTGGCGTGACTGAACGGCTCAGCACATGGAATCAACGCACTGAGGTTCATGACTGGAAAAGACGTGCCGAACGTGTGGTCAGGGCCAGTGGTCATCCCTATACCATCGTCAGGCCAGGCTGGTTTGATTACAACAATGATGATGAGCACAAAATCGTTATGCTTCAGGGGGATCGTCGCCATGCGGGAACGCCGGAAGATGGTGTGATATCCCGCGAGCAAATCGCCCAGGTTCTGGTCAGTGCCCTGAGCAACGATGCGGCAAAAAATAAAACGTTCGAACTGGTGGCTATACGAGGCGAAGCACAGCAGGATCTTACCCCTCTGTTTGCACAATTACAGGCAGACAATCCCCAAAAGTATGATGCCATTTTAGATTTGGACAATATGCCTCTCAGTGAAGAGCCTGAGTGCATTATTAATGAGCTAAACCAGTATTCAAAAAACTTAGCACATCTAAAACCCTGACAGTTTTGTCATATAGCGGTCAGTCTTATGACAGCTTAGGAACTGTATATTTGATTATACAGACAGAGGAAACCCTCCTGATACAAGCCCGGTTTCAAAGATAGCGTTTAAAAGAGGTACCAGATATGAAAGCACTGCTTATTGCAACATTGGTTATGGGATCCATTTCAGCGAATGCCGCATTTGCGGCTCAGGAAATTAACCATGCTGATGCCAAAGAAAAAATTGGCGTAGTCTCAGCCAGCAATGCCTATACGCTTGATGATTTATCAAATGCACTTTCTCGTAAGGCTGATGAGCAAGGTGCTACGTCCTTCAAAATCCTGTCTACGTCAGGGAATAACAAACTGCACGGAGTTGCGGAGATATATAAATAGCACTTTAATCTAGTGTAAGTAGTCAGTACCCTGTTTTTATCACTCGCACGCGACTTGTGGCACGCTACATGTTTGGGCATGACACCAGTGGTTACGGGATTGGCCTGGCGATGAGTTTTTGAATGCAGTGCGTTTGCGCGTTACACCAGTCCCCCGGCTCCGCCAATGCGGTCAATCAGGATCTGTTTTGCATATGCCACGCGTGGTTGTCGCATTGAGGCTGGCAACCATATCAGGCTGTAACTGATCGTTGTGTTACCCACTGGCGCCGGAAATTCCAATAACTCGTTGCGATTCAGCTGGTCTGCACACAGATATCGCGGCATTACCGTCCAGCCGAATCCCTTTGTCAGCAGGCTTCTGAGCGCCCGCAGATCCTGGCCAACCGCAGCGGGCAGCGTGTCGGGTACGGTAATGCCATTCTTCTGCATCCAGTTATCAATCAGGGACAATTCCAGATTGTAGGCCAGCAGCGGTTCGCGGCTTAATGCATCAGCCAGCGATTCAGCCTGCTGCACGCGGTGAACCACCGCCGGGCTTGCCACGGCCAGAACACTGTCGGTATAAATCACCTCGTTCTTCAGGCGGCTGTCCGTAACCGGATGGGCCGAAATCCCCAGATCACAGTGGCCTTCAAGCAGCATATCAATGACCATTGGACCATCCCCGGAATGCATCCGCACCCGGACATCCGCCTCCAGTAACGGCACCAGCCCTTCCGGGAGTTTTTCAGCCATAAAATCAGCGTGGCCGATTATCTGGAGCGTGCCGGCAACCCCGGATGAACGCGCCCGCGCGGTGGCAAGTGCGGCCTCTGCTGCATCCAGTTTATTACCGATATCAGCCGCCAGCTCATCTGCTGCTGAGGTGGGAAGCACACCGTGAGTCTGGCGTTCAAATAACGTCTTCCCTACCGCTGATTCCAGCCCGGCGATGTGTTGCGATACGGCGGGTTGCGTCAAATTGAGTGCTCTGGCAGCACCGGTTATTGAACGTTGACGGTAAACCTCAACAAATGTTCTCAGTCGAATCAGAGACATATCCAGCCCATAAATAAATTTATACCCCTGACAAAATAGCGTTGTTAGCGCCGGTAAACAAGATCCGTCAAGCTTCCCCCATCGCAACGAAACACGGAATTTACCATGTCTACTATCATCAAAGCCGAACTGCACGCGCAGCTCTCTACAATGAAAAACAGCCATTTACAGGCTGGGCCAGCCAGCGCTGCCCAGCGGAAAGATCGCCTTATGCGTGCCGCCAGATTGCTGACCGAGAACCACCAGGCGATTAAGGTCGCGCTCAACGACGACTTCGGTCACCGCAGTGAATATCAGTCGCTGGCCGTTGATGTCGCAACCACCGTCACCATGCTGCGTCACGCCGCAGAACAGGTCAGCGAGTGGATGAAACCGGAACACATCGCCGCGCCCTGGCCGGGGATGCAGGCATGGATTGAACAGCAGTCGCTGGGCGTTGTGGGGATCATCTCTCCGTGGAACTTCCCGATTAACCTCGCATTTGGGCCGCTGGCGGGAGTATTTGCCGCGGGCAACACTGCCATGCTGAAGCCCTCTGAGCTGACACCTCACACCTCTCAGCTGATTGCCGATCTGGTCCCACAGTATTTTGCCGCGGACGAACTGCTCGTGGTTCTGGGCGATGCTGATGTTGGCCAGGCCTTCAGCGCCCTGCCATTTGACCATCTGATCTTTACCGGCAGCACAGCCGTCGGAAAACATGTGATGCGCGCAGCGGCAGAAAACCTGGTGCCTGTCACGCTTGAGCTGGGCGGGAAATCGCCAGTGTTTATTGATAAAGATGCCGATATGGCGCAGGCCATCACCCGCACGCTGACCATTAAAACCTTTAACGCCGGTCAGATCTGTCTGTCACCTGATTACCTGCTGGTACCGCAGGATAAAGTGCAGGACCTGGTGGATGCGGCCCGTGGGTTTATGGCTGACAGCTTCCCGACGGTGCGGCTGAACCCTGACTACACCGCGATCATCAGCCCGCGCCATTTTTCACGTCTGGTGATGTTGCTGGAAGATGCGCGAACCAAAGGCGCGACGGTTATTAGCCTCGCACCAGAGGGCGAAGCGGATTTCGATGCCGAAACCCGCAAAATAGCCCCGCACCTGGTGCTGAATGTGGACGACTCCATGCTCATCATGCAGGAAGAGATTTTCGGCCCGCTGCTGCCGGTGAAAACCTTCACTGAAAGTCACGACGCCCTGGCCTGGATCAATGCCCATCCGCGTCCGCTGGCGGCGTACTACTTCGGGAACGATAAGGTGAACCAGGCTACCTTTATAGCAAACACCACATCCGGTGCCGCAGTGATTAACGATGTGATGACGCACGCCGCCATCGATAGCCTGCCATTTGGTGGCGTCGGGGCATCCGGGATGGGGGCGTATCACGGGATACACGGTTTCAGGCGTTTTAGTCATCAGAAACCGATCGTGGTACAGAGCGAAGATGGCGCCTCTAACCTGCGCCTGCGGGCCCCTTATCAGGCAAAAACCGCTAATATCCTCGCATTTTTACAAAACTGATTTCGCCCCCTGTCTTACAACATTATCGGGAGATAGCAATGAAAGTATTAATGGTTCTGACCTCTCACAGTGAACTGGGTAACACCGGTAAGAAAACCGGCTTCTGGCTTGAAGAGTTTGCCGCCCCGTATTACGTGTTCAAAGATGCTGGCGCCGATATCGTGCTGGCCTCTCCGGCCGGTGGGCAGCCACCGCTGGATCCGAAAAGTGATTTAGCCGATTTTCAGACCGAACTGACGCATCGTTTCAAAGCCGACCTGGCAGCGCAGCATGAACTTGCCAACACAGTGAAACTCGACACCGTTCGACAGGAGGATTTTGACACCGTGTTCTATCCGGGCGGCCACGGCCCACTGTGGGATCTGGCTGAGTCGAAGACTTCCATTGCACTTATTGAAGCCTTCACCCGCGCCGGTAAACCAACGGGCTTCGTCTGCCACGCACCGGGGGTGCTGCGTCATGTGAAAGCCGCTTCTGGCGAGCCGCTGATCAAAGGCCGACAGGTGACGGGCTTTACCAACGGCGAAGAGGCCGATGTAGAGCTGACCGATGTTGTGCCTTTCCTGATTGAAGATGCCTTTATCGCACTGGGTGCGCACTACCAGAAAGGCCCGAACTGGGCACCGTTTATTGTCGAAGACGGCAAACTGATCACCGGGCAGAACCCGGCCAGCTCCGAAGGTGTCGCCAAAGCCCTTGTTTCGCAGCTGAGTTAACCACCACCCCGGCTATCAATCCCCGATGGCCGGGATCATCGTGGCCAATGTGCGCCAGTACTTTACGCCTGCATTCCGCAAAGAGTGTTAAATGAAAAACGGCGGAGGGCTGTTAGGATTTTGCGATTAACACCGGAGAATGTATGAACACCATTATTGACCTGTTTAACGACCATAAGAGCGAACGTAGTTTTACCGATAAAGCCATCGATGACGCCACGCTCGACCGTATTATTAGCACCGCCTGGAACGCCCCTACCTCAGTCCATTCCCAGCAGGTTTCAGCGATCGTCACACGCGATGCACAGAAACGTGCAGAGATCTCCCGTATTGCGGGCGGCCAGCCGTGGATTGCCAAAGCACCGGTATTCGTCACCTTCGTGCTGGATATGCATAAAACCGAAGTTGGCATGAACCTGGCTGGCAAGGAGCAAGTAGCCCATCAAAGTATCGAGAGCCTTGTTGCCGGAGCGACCGACGTGGGTATAGCGTTGGGTTCGGTAATGGCAGCAGCACGTTCTGAAGGCCTGGGGATCGTGCCGATTGGCGGTATCCGCCTGCATCCTCAGGCGCTAATTGATCTGCTCGAACTGCCGGAGCACACTTTCCCGGTTGCTGGTGTGGTGATTGGACACGTCGATGTTCCGTCACATCATAAACCGCGTCTTCCGCTGGAGACGTTTCGCCATGACGAAACCTATGCCACTGATGGGCTGGAAGAGAAAATCGCCCGCTACAACCAGCAGATGACCGATCACTGGCAGGCCATTAATCGCACCGACGGTGAAACATGGAGTGAAAGCGTGAGCGGTTATTACCAGCACGTTTATTTCCCGGACGTGCTGCCTTCGCTGCTCAAACAGGGATTTGGGGTGGATAAATAGATGACACAAGGCTGGATGATGCGTGTCTACGTATTACCTGCTGCACCAATAACCGAAATGACTCTGGTATAACGAAATGAAAACCAGGAGCAGAAGATATTCTGCCCCTGGCAAATGACCAGACTCCACATTATGGCATTTTTGCTCACAGTTACCTCTCCTGGCATCCTGACCAGGGGCATATAACGCTTTTCCAACCCCTCGCAATCATCGGTTATCTCCCGTACCAACTTATATTTTTAATTAATCAATAAAAGCACATTTTGTGATAAGAATCGCATAAATGGTTAAATAATAGATTTTTCAAGTGCTGATTAATGCTAAAAATTCATAAGTGTTAGTAACGAGAGTGTCTTAATCACGTTAACGGAAATCGTTACTATGTTCCCGTTCCGTAATATTTTCTTAGATAGACTTCCGAGGTTACAGATGAAATCCATTATTATCACTTTGTCCGCTCTTTGTGCGCTCTTTACCGCAAGCAGTGCCCTCTCTGCACAAATAGTGAACAGCGATGCCGGAAAAGTAAAAATTGGTGTTGTTTCAGCTGGCGGTGCAACAACACTTGACGAGCTGGTTGCCAGACTTTCTGCTCAGGCAGATAAACAAGGTGCAACGTATTTCAAAGTTATTTCCACTTCAGGTGCCAATAAAATGCATGGCGTAGCAGATATCTACAAATAATTTAGAAACCCACTCTCCAGTGGCAATCATTTTACTGAGTGTTTTAGTTGATTTAACAAATGAGACTGTAAATGATTAGACTGGATGATTTAATATCTGAAATTACACAATGGATAGATGATAACATTCACCAACCATTAAGCATCGAAGATGTTGCGGCGCGCGCTGGATATTCAAAATGGCATCTTCAGCGCGTCTTCGTTCAAATGAAGGGCGAAAACATTGCCGCATATATCAGGGACAGAAAACTGACGTTAGCTGCAAACGATCTTGTTAAAAGTCGTGATAAGATCCTTGATATTAGTTTTCGCTATGGTTTTGATTCGCAACAATCATTTACCCGATCATTCTCCAGAAAATACCGAATCCCACCGCAAAAGTATCGCCGTTTGTATGCCGAAAGGTATTACTAATACTGTACTAATAATAAGAGTCAACATTTATGAAAAGTTCGGTGGCTTATACGCCTCTGGCTATGCTATGCATTTGTGCTTTATCTACGGGGCTAGCTGGGTGCGATAATAATGCTGTTTCCTCTTCCGGCAAAGATGAGAATCCGGAAGTGGTTGTCGAAACCCTAAAGTCCGCTCCTCTCTCCATGACACGCGATCTTCCTGCCCGTACGGTGGCCTCACGCATTGCGGAAATTCGCCCGCAGGTGTCAGGCATTGTGTTGTCCAGGGATTTTACAGAGGGAAGTGACATCAGGGCGGGTCAGCCGCTTTATCATATCGACCCCGCGGTATTTCGCGCAGCGGTGGATAACGCCAGAGCGGCTGTTAACCAGGCTACAGCACAGTCACAACTCGCCCAGGCTACGCTCTCTCGCTATCGCGCATTGAGCGGCAAAAATTATGTCAGTCGTCAGGATCTCGATCAGGCTCAGGCTACCGCTCAGCAATCCCATGCAGCGATTGAAGCTGCCCGTGCGTCACTTCGCTCTGCTGAAATAGACCTTAAACACAGCATTGTTACATCGCCTGTGGATGGCCAAATTGGTCTGTCGAGCATAACTGAAGGGGCTCTTGTTCAGAACGGACAAGCAACCGCGTTAGCGACGGTACAGCAGTTAGATCCGATTTATGTCGACATCCCCCAGCCCAGCGAAGATTTTTTGCGTCTGCAACAGGCGCTGGCAAATGGCCAGATTAAGCAGGCAAACGGTAAAGTCCTGGTTCATTTACTCATGCAAAACGGTACGCCGTACCCTTTAAGCGGAATGCTGGCGTTCTCGGATGTCACCGTCGATCAGACAACGGGCGCCATCACGTTACGCGCCATTATTCCTAACCCGGAACATCAACTGTTACCCGGAATGTTTGTCCGCGCGCAGCTTGATGAAGGTACCACCCCCAACGCACTGTTAATTGCTCAGCAGGCCATTTCCCGCACACCGCGTGGCGATGCGATTGCTCTCGTCGTCGACCACGAAAATAGGGTTCAACGCCGCACAGTGGTCGTATCTCAAACCATAGGTGACCGCTGGCAGGTCACCCGCGGTTTAGAAGCAGGTGAACGCGTCATTGTCTCCGGTAGCCAGCGCGTTAAAGAGGGAGAAACCGTGACGCCACATGAGCGTGCTATCTCCTCAGGTTCGTCTTCTCAGGAATCATTCTGATGTCTAAATTTTTTATTAACCGCCCTATTTTCGCCTGGGTGCTGGCAATCATTGTGATGATTGCCGGGGGCATTGCGATCCTGGGATTACCCGTAGAACAATATCCTGATGTCGCCCCAACGGCAGTGCAGATCCGGGTGAATTACCCGGGTGCGGATGCCACCACGCTTCAGAATAGCGTAACCCAGGTCATTGAACAGAATATGACGGGTCTTGATGGCCTGATGTATATGTCCTCCACCAGTGATTCCTCAGGAACGCTACAGCTGACCTTATCCTTTAAAAATGGTACAGACCCGGATATCGCCCAGGTCCAGGTTCAGAACAAATTGCAAGTTGCCACCCCGTTGCTGCCTCAGGAAGTGCAGCAACAAGGGATCACAGTGATGAAATCATCCAGCACGTTTTTCCTTGTCCCCGGGTTTGTAGACGAAAGCGGGCGCATGAGTATGGAAGACATTGCTGATTTTGTGGCCTCCACAATTAAAGACCCCATCAGCCGTATTGAGGGTGTAGGTGATACCACATTGTTTGGCTCACAGTATGCCATGCGTGTCTGGCTTGATCCGAATAAGCTTAATAATTATCAGCTTACTCCTGTTGATGTGACCAATGTAATTAAGGTGCAGAATGCGCAAATCGCGGCCGGACAGTTAGGTGGTGCCCCTGCGGTTAAGGGCCAGCAACTCAATGCGTCGATAATCGCCCAGACTCGACTCTCCTCTCCTGAGGCGTTCGGGGATATTTTACTGAAGGTCAACAACGATGGATCGCAGGTTAAATTACGCGATGTCGCGAAGATTGAACGCGGAGGCGAAAACTATCAGTTCGTGGTGAAAATTAACGGTAAGCCAGCATCAGCACTTGGGATCCAGCTCGCGAGCGGCGCCAATGCGATGGATACCGCCAAAGCCATTCGTGCCAAACTGAAAGAACTGGAACCTTATTACCCGGAAGGCCTGAAAGTTGTTTATCCCTATGATACGACGCCGTTTATCAGCATCTCGATCCATGAAGTGGTGAAAACACTTTTTGAGGCGATTATTCTCGTCTTCCTGGTCATGTATCTCTTCCTGCAAAGCTTCCGGGCGACGTTGATACCCACAATTGCCGTGCCGGTGGTTCTGCTGGGTACGTTTGGGATCCTCAGTGCGCTGGGTTACTCCATTAACACCCTGACAATGTTTGGAATGGTGTTAGCCATTGGTTTACTGGTTGATGACGCAATTGTCGTGGTGGAAAACGTAGAGCGAGTGATGGCTGAAGAGGGACTCAAGCCCCGCGCGGCAACACGAAAATCCATGGAACAGATCCAGGGTGCTCTCGTCGGGATAGCACTGGTGCTGTCGGCAGTCTTTGTTCCCATGGCCTTTTTCGGTGGCAGTACGGGGGTTATCTACAGACAGTTTTCCATCACCATTGTCTCAGCGATGGTTCTGTCGGTACTGGTTGCCCTGACCCTGACACCCGCACTCTGTGCCACCCTTTTGAAACCGGTTAAACCCGGCGAGCACACAAAAGAGCGCGGATTGTTTGGCTGGTTTAACCGCCGCTTCGAGGACAGTAGTTCGCATTATTCTCGCGCTATCGCACGGATGCTGAACAGTACAGGTCGCTACTTGATCGTCTACGGCGTTATTGTCCTGGGCCTGGCCTTCTTGTTTGCTCGTCTGCCAACGGCCTTTCTTCCTTCTGAAGATCAGGGTGTCCTGGCAACACAGGCTGTTCTGCCCGCAGGTGCCACGCAGGAACGCTCCCAGCTTATTTTGGATCAGATCAATGACTGGTATTTGAATGAGGAAAAACAAAACGTTGCCAATGTACTGACTGTAAACGGCTTTGGTTTTGCCGGTCGTGGGCAGAATATCGGTATCGCCTTTATCGGCCTGAAAGACTGGTCTAATCGTGAGGGAAGTGAAAACAGCGTTGACGCAATTGCGGCAAGAGCTAATCAGGCCTTTTCAAAGCTAATTGATGCCCAGATCGCCGCGTTCAACCTGCCCCCGATTATTGCACTGGGTAACGCAACCGGCTTTGACTTTGAGCTGACGGACCAGGCCGGGGTCGGACATGAAAAGTTAATGGAAGCGCGAAATATGCTGCTTCAGATGGCTCAGCAGCACCCTGATGTATTGATGGCCGTGCGACCAAACGGACTGGAAGATACACCACAATATCGGGTAAATATTGATCAGCATAAAGCGTCAGCTCTGGGGGTATCGCTGGACGATATCAATACTACCCTCAGCACCGCCTGGGCGGGGAGTTACGTGAATGATTTTATGGATCGTGGCAGGGTTAAAAAAGTCTATGTGATGAGTGACGCAGCATGGCGCATGATGCCTGACGATCTGAACAACTGGTATGTCCGCGCAAGCAACGGCAAGATGGTTCCCTTTGCCAGTTTTGCTGATGCACAGTGGGTTTATGGCTCACCGCGTCTTGAACGTTATAACGGTTTGTCATCCCTCGAAATTCTTGGGCAACCAGCACCAGGGCGAAGTTCAGGTGAAGCGATGGCGCTTATGGAGCAACTGGCATCCAGATTGCCTAAAGGCATTGGTCATGACTGGACCGGAATGTCTTATCAGGAACGCCTCAGCGGAGAGCAGGCTCCGGCACTATATGCGCTGTCACTGATTATCGTCTTTCTGTGTCTGGCAGCGCTGTATGAAAGCTGGTCAATACCCTTCGCGGTTATGCTGGTCGTTCCGCTAGGTGTCTTTGGCGCTTTGCTGGCGACGACGCTACGCGGGCTAAACAATGATGTTTACTTCGTTGTCGGTCTGTTGACGACCATTGGACTATCAGCTAAAAACGCCATCCTGATCGTTGAATTTGCCAACGACCTGATGATGAAAGAAGGCAAAGGATTGATTGACGCAACTCTCGAAGCGGCACATATGCGCCTGCGGCCTATTCTTATGACCTCACTGGCCTTTATTCTGGGAGTGTTACCACTGGCATTAGGGCGTGGTGCCGGGTCGGGTGCGCAGAACGCGGTCGGTACTGGCGTCATTGGTGGGATGGTCGCAGCAACGCTGCTGGCTATCTATTTTGTACCGGTCTTCTTCGTGGTGGTACGACGCCGTTTCACCGGTAAACGTATTACTGAGGATGTTGAGTAACGCATCTTTCCGCCGGAGGGTCTAGCCTCCGGCGGCTACCTTATTTCTGTCGGTGAAATACGCCATTTCATTGCCGCTTTCTCTGCTTTCTTGTACCCTTTTATCGTTCCCCCCTCCCCGTATATATGAGACAACATGACAGCACACACTTCGAAAGATCCTTTGCACGGCATAACGCTGGAAATGCAAGTCAATGCGCTGGTTGCCCGCTATGGCTGGAGTGAGTTGGGCAAAATCATCAACATCAACTGTTTTAAAAACGATCCAAGTGTCAAATCGAGTTTAAAATTTCTACGAAGAACGCCCTGGGCGCGCGCAGAAGTTGAAGCCCTGTATCTCGATTCTCTCAGTGATGATGCCACCGAAGAACCGGATGTTCTCGCCGTTAACCCTTGGGCAAATAGTCGGATTACTAAGAGCTAAAACGTAAATGTCGCTACACGTAAAACGGATAGGTGCGCTTGTTGGCTGCGCACTTTTACTTGTTAGTTGCTCCTCTAAACCACCAAAATCACTCGTTACTCCCCTTCCTCCGGTGAGTAAACCGGGTCAGCAGGCAAACGAACCGATGCGCGGCATCTGGCTGGCCACCGTTTCGCGACTGGACTGGCCGCCGGTAGCATCGGTTAATGTCAGCAGCGCAGACCGACGCATTGATATGCAAAAGCAGGCGCTTAAAGACAAGCTGGATAAGCTGAAAAGCCTCGGTATCAACACCGTGTTTTTCCAGGTTAAACCCGACAGCACCGCGCTTTGGTCATCAAAAATCCTCCCCTGGTCCGATATGATGACCGGCAATATTGGCGAATACCCAGGATACGATCCGCTGCAATTTATGCTCGATGAAGCGCATAAACGCGGGATGAAAGTCCACGCCTGGTTTAACCCGTATCGGGTATCCACCAACACAAAACTGTCTACCGTCGCTGCGCTTAACAGAACCGCATCGCAAAGCCCCGCCAGCGTGTTTGTACAGCATCCTGACTGGATCCGAACTGCAGGCGATCGCCTTGTGCTCGACCCGGGCATCCCGGCAGTGCGCGACTGGATAACTGCGGTGGTGACTGAAGTTGTCGCCAACTACGCGATAGACGGCGTGCAATTTGATGACTATTTCTACACCGAAACACCAGGTTCCGCCCTGAATGACAGCCAGACCTTCCGGCAATACGGCCAGGGTTTTGCTTCCAGAGCAGACTGGCGCAGGCACAATACGCAGCAGCTAATTGCGCAGGTGTCTAAAGCGATCAAGCAGCAGAAACCTGATGTTGCGTTTGGCGTTAGCCCTGCCGGGGTGTGGCGTAACCGCTCGTTCGATCCTGCGGGTTCAGACACACGTGGAGCCGCCGCTTATGATGAGTCTTACGCTGACACCCGTCTTTGGGTACAGCAAGGTTTGCTGGATTACATCGCACCACAGATTTACTGGCCGTTCTCCCGCAGCGCGGCACGTTATGACGTGCTGACGAAGTGGTGGGCAGAGGTGGTAAAACCCACCCATACGCGCCTGTATATTGGTATTGCGTTCTATAAAGTGGGCGAGCCGTCTAAAAATGAACCGGACTGGACGGTAAATGGCGGTGTACCGGAGCTAAAAAAACAGCTCGATTTGAACGAATCTCTGCCTAACGTCAGCGGCACGATCCTTTTCCGGGAAGATTACCTTAATCAGCCTCAAACTCAGGACGCGGTCAGCTACCTCAGGACCCGCTGGGGAAGTTAATCCATCAGGCAGAAACTGGGTGTTTCTGCCTGTTTCTTAGCGCTTCCTTATCTCAGTGATATAGGTGATCGCGGCATGTTCCACGAAGTTTGGCACATCCTTGTATGCTTCCTGGCCCACAGGTGAGCTGAATGCGGCTTTCGCGTCTTCAATCGAGTCAAACCACAGTTCAGAAAATCCATCGACGGGTGAATCAGGGTATTTTTCACGGTCTATGGGGTTCAGCACATACCCTCTCAGCCCCGGCAGACGTAGCGCAATTTCGGTATGTACATCATTCCAGTGCGCTACAAACGCCTCGAAACTTTGCCCTTTTTTGCGGGTAAGAAAACCAACATGTTTAAAACCTTGTTCTGACGACATAGCGCCCTCTCTGGCTGTTTATCGAATCGGCGAATACTATGATTGTTTTTAATAACGTGATAAACAGCCTTTCCGTTGTTACTGTGTAGACATAGATTCAACAATAAAGGCGTTCACAGAATGCGCAAGACAGACCATCTGGGCGGCATCACCGCGTTCGTCATAACAGCACATCAGGGCAGCTTTACCGCTGCGGCAGAACAACTGGGCTTAACGAAGTCAGCCGTTGGGAAGAGCGTGAGCCGTCTTGAAGCGAGACTTAGCGTGACGCTGTTTCAACGTTCAACGCGGCGGCTGAGCCTGACCCCAGACGGTGAGCGATTTTTGGCAAGCTGCCAGAGCGCAATCGACATTCTGGACCAGGCAGAATCGGAATTAACATCTCATATCCGCAGCCCTTCAGGCAGGCTCCGGCTGGATTTACCGGCCGCGTTTGGCCGGCAACGTATTTTGCCTCTGTTGCTGCCCATCACTCAACGTTACCCCGAACTTACGCTAACGGTGACCTTCAGCGACAGATTTGTTGACCCTATTGAAGAAGGCATTGACCTGGTTATCCGCATTGGGGAATTAACAGACAGCAGCGGCCTGGTTGCACGGACGTTAACCACGCAAAAGCTGGCGATCTGCGCTTCGCCAGAGTATCTGCATGAACAGGGGGAACCTGCATCTCCTGACGAGTTGCATCGACATCGCTGCGTGGTTGGGTTTCGTCGCAATCAGCCACTCTCCTGGCGACTCAAAGGCCCTGATGGCCACATCACCCGGGTAACACCACCCGCAACGTTCGAATTTTCCGATGGCGATGCCATGCTAGCCGCCACGCTTTCCGGCTGTGGGTTATCCCAGTTACCACTGTGGCTGGTCAGAAAACATATCGAAAGTGGTGCTTTAAGAGAAGTGCTGACGGCGCATTCCGGTGGTGAAATGCCCATCAGCGCATTATGGCCTAAAAGCCGTCATCTGCTGCCAAAAATACGTCATGTTGTCGACATTCTGGTCAGAGCTGCACAAGACGGGCTTCTGGATTAAGGCCGTCACTGTGGTTTTGGTCCAAACATCTCCAGCAGCTGTTTTTCGTCTGGCATGCCGACCACCTGCTGAAGTTCGTTTTTAGCATTCAGATAATAAATAGCTGGCGTGGCATTGGCCCCCAGCGAATCCATGATCTTCTGATGCTGTTGCAGGATGTTAAAGGTTGCGTGCGAGGTATCGCCTTGTGTTTTCGGCAGCGTTTTACCGCCGGAAAGCTCATAGTCCCGCCAGGCGCTGACAGGGTCTTCCGCATTGAGAATGGCGGAGGCATTACGCCCACTGTTCGGATTGAGAAACGCCACCAGCAGCGTATTCAGCTGGACCTTGCCCGCTTTCACCCAGGGCTGAGCCTCAGACCAGAACGTCTTGCAATACGGACAGAATGGATCGGCAAAGACGAACACCTTACGCGGGGCGGTATCCGCACCCTCTTTCAGCGGATGCGCCGCATTGAGCGTTTTCCACATCTCTTTGCCCAGCGGAATGTAGATTTCCTTCTGGAAGTACTCTTCGCTCAGGTTTTTACCTTTATCATCATAAAGATAACCAGAGATCACATGCTTGCCGTCTGGGGTCAAAAAAAGCGTGACGCCCATGTCCTGATATTGCCCCAGCCAGCCAGACGCCCCACCAGGGGCATCAATTTTCTTTATAATTTTAATACCCTGCTGCTCACTGAAGTTCTTCACCACGTCAGGAACGGCTTCTGTTGCGTGTGCCAGACCGGACAGCGCCAGCACTGAAAGTAACAGTAATTTCTTCATTCTCATCTCCGGCATTATCGGGGGCCGCCGTAGACCCCTTTAGCTTAGGGTTATCCAGCGCGTACTGTTCCGCAAAAGCGCGGCAGAATCAACCCGCCGTAATGGAAGTGTGAGATTGAAATTGAACGGAATTTAATGACGGGCTTTACCCGTTAACGGAATTTTTCCTTTGGCTACGAACGATAAGGAATATATGAATCAGCCCCATCGCACCATGCGCCCAGAAATAAGCCTCAATAAATACCGTCAAAAATTTATGAAAATGCAGCATGCTTTCTGTCAGCGCTGATGATGGCCCGTAAAGGGTATTAAGTACAAACCAGAGCCCACCACACATGGCAACGCCCAGTAGTGACAGCACGCCAAGCCCCTGGATTAATGCCGCAATTCCGCCGGCATGAGCGTCAGGAAGACGGAATGAGAAAAGCACTTTGATGTCTTCAATTACCCCCTTAAAATCAAGGGCAAGCCAGGCAAAATAGTAACGAAATCCTCGCTGTTTCAACATCCAGCCAAGCATGATAACGCCAAGAACAATCAGTGCCAGGCCAGATATAATATGGAACCATGTGACGATGCCAGTCAGCGATAAACTACTTAGTGCCTCGCGCTCTGTAAGGTTCGAGTTAACTATCTGCAACAGGACCAATACGGCCACGATAATATGCAGCATCCGGAAAAAGGGAGTGTCCTGGTGCGGAAGTGCATTTCGTAATTGTTCGTTCATCATTCAGCCCTTCTGTCAGGGATTAACCTTATCAGTATTGCGCCTATTAATTAACGAAACCTTAACCTCTGAACGGATTAAACAACGAATAATGATCCTGAAAACACCGGCATCGTCATACCCGACAGCCCCTTATTCCCACGACCTCACTCCCCTGTCAGGGCATCATAAATATCCCGCAAACGGGTACGTAGATACAGCACAGCTTTATGTTTGCGGGATAAAAGCGTCTGCACACTGACACCCGACTCATCCGCCAGCGCTTTCATGCTATAGCCCTGAAGTTCTGTTTTCTCGAATACCTCTCGCTGAAGCGACGGCAGTTCGGACAATGCCTGCCCGAGTTCTTCCCACAACAGCGTTTTCAGGTACTCCTCTTCCGGGGTGTTCGGCACACCAAAGAGTGTTTCTGCAATCTCATCTTCAGCGAATTCCCCGTCATCATCTGCCGTAAAATAGCCTGAAAGCGGTGATTCCCGTTTCTTGCGCGCCCGGTCGGTCATTTCATTACGCGCCGCGCGAAACAACCACGCGGCGACATTCTCGACCGGCTGCTCAACGTTTAGCAGCTGGTAAGTCACTTCCTGGACAATATCGTCGGCATCCTCGCGTACGCTAGTCCGCCCGCGAATAAAGGCTTTCAACCGTGCACGACAGGCATTGAGCGCCGACACCAGCAATGATCCGCCTGCCATCCCGGTTTTCATCTCACTCACTCTGCGTCCGGCGATTTTGCCGCACTGTCATCCCGTTTATCTTCACGATGACCGCGCCAGCCGCAATGACCGTGGCGTCCAAAACCTTCGCGCCGTTGCTGGATAAAGGCTTCACGCTGCTCAGGCGTCATGTTCATCCAGCGCTCGTGCATACGGCGATGCGCACCAAACATCCCCGGGCGGAAACCAAGGCCACCAAACAGAATACGGCACAGAACCAGTAATCCCAGCGCCTGCCAGAATCCAATGACTTTAACGCCCAGAATGGCAGGCAGAAGCGCGTTCCACAGGGACATCACCAGCAGGCCAAGCACTACAAACAACAATGCGCCAATCACCAGGGCTTTACCCATACGATGACGACCAAAACCGCGCCCATGGCCTCTTGCGTGCATATCAAAATCTCTCATTGTTTTTTCCTCATTACAGTAACTGATTATGGCTTGAGATGAGGTAGACGAATGAGCGAGAAGAATATTGCTAAAAAAATGAAAAAATATCTGAGGGTGTGTTCAGGGGGATCGCTCCCCCCGACAGGAGAGTTACGCCCGCGCAGGCAGGCTAAAGCTTGAAATACTATGCGACAGATGTTGCGCCTGCTCTTCCAGAGACGCGGCAGCGGCTGCAGACTCCTGCACCAGCGCGGCGTTTTGCTGCGTGACGCCATCCATCTCGGTCACCGCCTGGCCCACCTGGCCAATACCCCGGCTCTGCTCTTCAGAAGCAACTGAAATCTGCTCCATCAGCGTATTTACTTTATTAACCGACGTGATAATCGAGTCAATCACGTCACCTGAGCGGTGCACCAGCTCTGCGCCATTCTTAACGCTGGCGACCGACTGGGCGATCAGGCTTTCGATATCTTTCGCAGCAACCGCACTCTTCTGGGCAAGTGTGCGGACTTCACTGGCGACAACCGCAAATCCGCGTCCCTGCGTTCCGGCGCGAGCCGCTTCAACCGCCGCATTCAGCGCCAGGATGTTGGTCTGGAATGCGATACTGTTAATGACGCTGGTAATATCTTCAATACGTTTCGAGTTGGCCGCAATGGTGTTCATCGTCTCGATAACTTCACGCGTTACGGCTTCACCGGTATGGGCGTTTTTCACTGCATCCTGCACCAGCTTGCCCGCCTGATTCACGTTTTCAGTGTTATTGGCCACGGTCGCACTCAGCTCTTCCATACTGGCGGCGGTCTGTGTCAGGGCGGAAGCTTGTTGCTCGGTACGTGAAGCAAGATCAATATTCCCGGAAGCAATTTCCTGCGCGGCATGGGTTACCGTATGGCTGGCGTCGCGAACCTGAGAGATGGTATCAAGCAGCGCGAGGCGCATCTGCTCCATCGAGCCCATCAGGTTGTCAATTTCATTGCTGGAGTTGGCTTTCACCGGGACAGCGTGAGTCAACTCACCGGCGGCAATCTGACTACAGTGTTCACGGGCCAGGTTTACTGGCGCAAAAATAAAGCGTTTCATCAGCAGGCTGACCGCAATAATCACCGCCACAAACAGAATCGCAAATGTAGCGATAAGCCAGAGACCAGAAACAAAATTACTGCTCGCATCTTCATTCAGGCTTTTGGCGTATTTCTGGTGAACCGACAGTACCTGATCAAGCACGATTTCGTATTTACGGTCGAGCTGAGAAACCGTGGTGATGAGTGCGTTGAATTTCGTCACATCATGCGCTTGCGCGGCGTCAATCAGCGGCTCCAGCCCCTGATTACGGTAGTTTTGCCAGGCTTCCTGATACGCGCTCACCAGTGGGGTTTCATCTTGCAGACGCGGTGCGGCCATAAAAGCGGCAAAGGCGCTATCGGCTTTGCCCAGCGCCGCTTTAACAGACGACAGCTTCTCAGCCTGATCGGCTGAATCCCCTGCTTCCACCATTTTCACATACTCCATAACCCTTACACGCAAAGTACGGCTATGGTTGATGGGGTCAATAATGGACAGCACGACCTGGATTTCTTTGTTCACATCATCCAGTGAGTTATTACTTTTAATGATAAGCCCGACGCTTGTGAACGTGCTGGCTACAAAGAAAAACAGCAGGGAGAACAGTATAAAGAGGGACGATTTTTTCAACGACATGGGCAGATACCTTAGGGATAGACATTACCTATGGTTATCGGCTTATTCATAACATTATTTAATTAAAATTATTGTATTATTAAGTAAAGTCACCAGACCATCGCTCTGTTTAATATCAATCAGTTATCTATAAAAACGTGCGGGAAAAGCATTTATTTTAGTATCCAAAATTAATCTGTTTGTCGGCTAATGAATTAACAGGAAACCTGCGGCCAGTGGATATCACCGACACCATTAAGCTGAGGCCGCGCAAACAAGAATCCCTGGAAACGTCGGATACCGGCAGACTCTAACCAGCACCATTCTTCTATCTTCTCGATCCCTTCCGCCACCAGCGAAATTTCCATATCGGTACAGCAACTGACAATCGATTTCACAATCGCCTGCTTCGGGCCACTTAAATGAATATTGCTGACGATCTCCCGGTCGATCTTGATCTTGTCGGGCTGGAACCGGGTCAACAGAGAAAGCCCGGCATAGCCGGAGCCAAAATCATCAATCGCTAAGCCAATACCTTCGGCACGCAGCTGTTTTATAGCGCTGTTAAACTGATTAAAGCCGGAGATCATCTCGTTTTCCGTAACCTCGATAACCACCTGCTCGGGCTGGAGTCCGTGAAGCTTGATTTGATCCACCAAAAATTCCACCGCACCCGGCACATTCACCAGCGACATGGGCAGAAGGTTAACTGCTATTTTATGGCCGCCAATGCCAATTTTTTCGGCCAGCGCGAATGCATACGTCTTGGTCTGTAGGTCCACTTCATAGACTTTATCCTGATCGAGGGTCTTAAAGAAATGCTCCGGACTTCCGCCGTCATTACTGCGGATCAGGGCTTCAAGTGAGGAGATTTTACCTTCGCCAGGTTCAACAATCGGTTGCAACGCAAACTGGCAAACTTGATTGGCAATCGGCACGCCAACACTCCCGCCAAAACGGGTATTTTCTTTTGCGAGTGTCCATTTATCGGCATTTAACGCAGCGCCTGAATGTGCGGTTTTTTTCCTGGTAATAAACGACTGGATAAATTTAAACACCCGATCATCAGATGCCAGATAGTTTTCCAGTTTGCTGTAATGCAGGACCGATTCCAGCACCGCACTGGGGGATTCAATGCGCAGATCAAAAAGCAACATACCGACATTTTCGAAGCGTCTGCGCGGACCGTAGTCCCGCATCAACTCAACCACATCATTGTGCCGTTTATCGTCACGGATCCGATGAAATAGCTTAACGACGTCCTCTTCAGCGCCTTCCAGAATTTGCAGAATGTTCTGTCCATCGAACAGCAAAATCCCGGTGATGTTCAGCAACGCATTACGATGTCTGGCTTTCTTTACCAGAGCGCTAAGCTGAGTAGATTTACAGGATGAATTTAACTGGCTTCGATAAATGAGTGTAGTAAGCACAGAAACTGTTCCCGATGTGATTTTTACGCCTGTAACCTCTTGTTTAGCATAATTTCTAAATGTCGACTAATTATATTACTTCTATAAATTGTTTTAAGATTTTCCCGGTTAAGTATAAGTGAAATTGATACGTAAAGGCACCGATCCCGATGCCGAGATCAACGCCATACGTCACCTGAAGGTGGCTTTTTATCCCCGGTAAGGGATAGATGATGGGGTGATTTTGACGCCCAAGTAACCGTTAACCCTGAGCAGCAGCTCTATTCCCTTTTTGACCTGCATAAAGTCTTCGCACGGCCCAACTTTTATCTCTCGTAACGGCAATGTTATCTTCTTTTTCTTTTCTTCTTCCTCGGTGTCTTTCTTTACGTCCGCCAACGTGACGGGGATGTAAGGAATAATGGTTTTACCGTTATTTCTGAATTGAATTTTGTCACTGCCAAAACTGTTTCTTATCACGATACGGTACTCTTCTTCTTCGCGAAAACCACGGTGTTTGAAGAAGGGCGCAACCTGCGAAATCATATGCTGGATATATCCAGACTGGTTTGCATCATCAGGGATAATTGCCTGCTCATACGTTTCATATTCATCGATGTAGGTCTGGATTTTTTCTTTGAACTCAGGCGTTTGCTCCGGCTCTGTATAGGTAACCTCATTTTGTATGAGGTAAAATTTCTCTACGGGAATGGTTTTATTAAGGAATGTAATCTCGCGCTTAATAAAACTTTCAAACATCTCCATCAGCAGTTGCTGATCGAAAACTAGCGATACCCCTTGGGCTTTCCCGCTGTAACCACGCCACTGGCTTAGCAGGTCTGCATTTCGGCAAAAGCTGACCGTAAAGATATCGTCAATCACCTGATCTTCAAGCTGTTCGATCGCAGCGGTAACATCCTGATCCCACTCGTCAAAATACACTGGTGACGGCATCAGTTGCAGAGCTTTTTTTGCACAGTTCAGGCCGTGAAGGAGTTCTGACTTATCATTCAGGAATGAGAGATTTGTCGCCCAGAATGCGCCAGACCCAATAATTCCTGTCAGCCCTGTCAAATCGGTGTAATGACATAATGTTTGGTGACTGCACATAAAAATCTCCTGTGACATTTATTTTGTCTCTCCTGGATTCGATATCCCACCAATATGCCTGTCGATCCGCTCCTGCATATAGTCATAAAAAGGATTCGATGTGACCCGCATCAGCGTATCTTTGCCAACGCTCAGCACCGATGTCTCCCCCCACAACGAAACGGTTCCCAGACTGATACCATACTGGTTTTTCACCTTCGGACGGCTGCCGTACAGCGAATCATCGGGCGGGAATGGCACCGCGATATGCGACAGTGAGTACACATCCTGCGGATACGGTGTGGTCAAGGGCACAACCTGTGCCTCCAGGCTTCCGGCTGGTGTGGTTCTGGCAATGGTGTCGAACGAGTGGGCGCTGGCGTTTGTAATAATTGTGACACTGTAACGCCTTGCGGCAGCGGGCAGCAGCTCAGAGACAGCCGTCCACGACGACGCCCTGAACAGCGGACGGAAAATGGCGGCCTGGTTAATATCAAACATCACCAGTTCGCTGCCGTTTGCAGGGAGCTGGTCGAACAGCTCGGTGACCACAGCCCGGGTACTGACCGTTGAATCCATCACTGACTGAAATGCCATGACAGGTGGTAATGAGACTAGCCTGTTCTCTCTTGCGTCGCGGCTGAGCTGTTGTTGCAGCGCCTGGGTAAGTAACCAGGACTGACGGGCAGCATTAACCGGGAATGAATTGTATTTATAGGGGTTATACTCCGGGGCGATATTCAGCCATGCTGCTTTAGCAAATGCCGGGAGCATCGCGGGTAAACCGGCAAGACCGGCAAAACGCGCAAACGCCGTGACGCCTATCATCGGGGAAAGTAATACCAGCTGCTGCGGCTTACGAAGCTGCGGGGAATCCAGACTATCGAGCGCATATTTCATGACCAGCGCCCCGCCGTTGGAATATCCCACCAGATGCAGCGGCACATTATCACCCGCCAGACGTGTCGCCTCCCTCACCGCAAGACGCGTTACGGCAAGCCAGGTTTCCCACTCCACATCGGTGAGCGCGCCCGGCGCAGTTCCGTGCCCTGGCAGGCGTGGGGCGACCGCCACAAATCCCCGCTGCTGGTAATCAACCGCAAGATGCCGGACGCTATAGGGTGAATCCGTCAGCCCATGCAGCAGCACCACGGCCCCGCGCGGCTTCCCGGCGGGCATCAATACAAACGAACGGTTAGCGTCAGGCGAGAACTGACCGGGCCACACCAGGCTGTGACGGTAAAAACGGTTAAGCGGCGTACGTTCGCTCACCTCGGTTTTGTCCGTCACCTGACTGCGCAGTTCACTAAATATGGCGTTTTCCCGGGTGAGGTATTGCGCAAAGCTGGCGTGGTCAATCTCTGCGACCGACATCTCATCTGCAGTCCAGGTATGCCATACGTGCAGCGCCGGCCCTTTTTGCGAAGCATAAATGCGGATCGCGAGCAGTACAATCAGCACCACGCCGATCACCAGCGCAATTTTCTTTGCAAGAACCATCAGACGCATACTGATGCGCCACGGCAGGTTAGCCATGCCGATATCCTTTTCCTTTTCACAATTCCTTTTATCTTAACAAAAATGTGAAGGCACTGACGTATTCACCAAAATCATACCCTGCCCTCCGCTCACTGCACCAAAAGTGAACTACGCTGCACAAATGTTGATCATTGGTTAAGCAAATATTGCATTAACTTTGCAGCGCAGGCGGAAAATCACGCCATGCGAACATGGCACGCGCCGTGCATTGTTAATCAGATAACAACAACCCGGCGTTTGACAGCCTATTAACAGCGAGGCGGCATGACGATAAAACCAGAGATGATGAGCCGCATTGAAGCGACCTTCAGCCAGCTCACGCCAAGTGAAAAACGCGTGGCGAGCTGGATGCTGGCGCATGGTGCGCAAATCCCGTTCGAAACAGCGGAAAGCGTTGCCCTGGCGACCGGTACCAGCGGGATCACCGTGGGCCGCTTCCTGCGTAAGCTCGGCTATCGCAATCTGGAAGACGCCAAAAAAAGTCTGCGCGATCCTTATCAGCCCTGGGGAATGAACGATCGCCTCGACTCCTGGCAACAGCAGCGCCCGCTCTCTGACCGCGTTCAGCATTCGTTATCGCTCGAAGTGGACGCCATTACCCAGGTTTATCAGCTGGCGCAAAGTGACACCTTTAAACAGGTCGTTCACCGTTTAACCCATGCTGATGCCGTATTCGTGCTGGGGATCCAGTCTACGCGCGGGATAGCCAACGCCTTCTTCAGCCATCTGGAATATCTGCGCCCGCGCGTCAGCTATTCGGAAGGGTTATCCGGCAGTTGGGTTGAGTCACTGAACTCCGGGTTTGCGCACCCCTATATCGTGCTCACCGATACCCGCGCCTATTCTGCCATCGCCCGTCAGTACTGCCGCGTGGCGAGTGAAAAGAACATTCCCATGGCGCTTATTACCGACATCTGGTGCCCGTGGGCGCGGGATTATCCTGTCGATCTGCTCCAGGTGAAAACCGATACCGGTCATTTCTGGGATTCGCTGGCACCGGTGAGCTGTTTGTTCAACCTGCTGCTGTCGGGCGTGGTGGAAGCGCTGGGTGATGCGCTCCCGGCGCGTCTGGCAGTCAACCGACAATTACAACAAGAGTTTGGTCAATTCGAACGCTAAAGGAGCGGAGCTATGCCCGAAGAGTGTCAACTGGTTGATGTGGCGAAAACCTTCCCCACGCTGCATATCGATCTCAAATACGCGACGGCCGACAACATTACCGGCCACCCTATCTATCGGGAAGCCTTGTGCCTGCTACATCCCGATGCCACTACCGCGCTGGCGAAGGCGATCAGCATCGCCACGCTCGCCGGGCTGAAACTGGTGGTGTACGACGCCTACCGGCCACAGCAGGCTCAGGCGCAACTCTGGGACGCATGCCCGGACCCGGAATACGTGGTTGACGTGGCCATTGGCTCTAACCACAGCCGCGGCACCGCCATCGACGTCACCCTGATGGACGAGCACGACAACATAATGGATATGGGAGCCGGGTTTGACGAAATGCATGACCGCTCACACCCCTATCACCCTTCTGTGCCACCGCAGGCACAGCGTAACCGCCTGCTGCTCAACGCCATTATGTTTGGCGGCGGCTTTGTGGGGATCAGCAGCGAATGGTGGCACTTTGAGCTACCGAATGCGGCCAGCTACCCCCTTCTTGACGATCGTTTTGACTGTTTTCCGTTGACGCACACATCCCTTTAAATCTGGAGCTTTGCTATGAAAACAACGATTCTGACCACTTTGATCGCCGCTACACTGGCCATGAGCGCCCCCGCAGTGCTGGCTGCAGTGCCAAAAGATATGCTGGTGATCGGTAAAGCTGCCGACCCGCAAACGCTTGATCCTGCAGTAACCATTGATAACAACGACTGGACCGTGACCTATCCGTCATATCAGCGTCTGGTGAAATACAAACCCGGAACCACCGAGGTTGAAGGCGATCTGTCGACCGGCTGGAAAGCCTCCGACGACCAGAAAGAGTGGACTTTCACCCTGACGGATAACGCAAAATTTTCCGACGGAACGCCAGTCACTGCCGAAGCGGTCAAGCTCTCCTTTGAGCGTCTGCTGAAATTGAGCCAGGGGCCGTCTGAAGCCTTCCCGAAAGATTTAAAAGTGGATGTGGTGGATGAGCACACCGTGAAATTCACCTTAAGCCAGCCGTTTGCGCCATTCCTGTATACCCTGGCGAACGACGGGGCGTCGATCATTAACCCTGCCGTACTTAAAGCCAATGCCACCGATGATGCGCGCGGCTTCCTGGCGCAAAACACCGCAGGCTCCGGGCCGTTTATGCTGAAAAGCTGGCAAAAAGGTCAGCAACTGGTGCTGGTGCCGAACCCGCACTGGCCGGGAAATAAACCGCACTTTAAGCGAGTCTCAGTGAAGATTATCGGTGAGAGCGCATCGCGTCGCCTGCAACTCTCTCGCGGCGATCTGGATATCGCCGATTCCTTGCCGGTAGATCAGCTTTCCGCCCTGAAGCAGGAAGGCAAAGTGGCTGTCGCGGAATACCCCTCTCTGCGCGTGACCTATCTGTACCTCAATAACAGCAAAGCGCCGCTGAACCAGGTGGATTTGCGTCGTGCTGTCTCCTGGGCGACGGATTATCAGGGCATGGTGAAAGGCATCCTTAGCGGGAATGGTAAGCAGATGCGCGGCCCAATCCCGGACGGCATGTGGGGCTTTGACGCAACTGCCATGCAGTACAGCTTTGATGAAGCCAAAGCCAAAGACGCGCTGGAGAAGGTTAAAGACAAACCGGCCAGCCTGACCTTCCTCTATTCCGATAACGATCCGAACTGGGAGCCTATCGCCCTGTCCACCCAGGCCAGCCTCGGTAAGCTCGGGATTAACGTCAAACTGGAAAAACTGGCTAATGCCACCATGCGTGACCGCGTCGGAAAAGGCGATTACGACATTGCTATCGGCAACTGGAGCCCTGACTTCGCCGACCCGTACATGTTCATGAACTACTGGTTTGAGTCGGACAAAAAAGGGCTGCCAGGTAACCGCTCGTTCTATGAGAACAAAGAGGTCGATTCCTTGTTGCAGGCAGCGCTGAAAACCACCGACCAGGCGGAACGCACCAAAGATTACCAGCAGGCGCAAAAGATTGTGATCGACGAGGCCGCCTATGTGTATCTGTTCCAGAAGAACTACCAGCTGGCGATGAACAAAGAGGTGAAAGGCTTCACCTTTAACCCGATGCTTGAGCAGGTGTTCAACATCGACACCATGAGCAAGTAACTGTCCGGACCGGGGAGAAGCATATGACGTTCTGGAGCATTGTGCGCCAGCGCTGCTGGGGATTACTCCTGGTAGTGGCGGGTGTCTGTATCATCACTTTTATCATTTCGCACCTGATCCCCGGCGATCCGGCTCGCCTGCTGGCCGGTGACCGCGCCAGCGACGAAATTGTGCAGGGTATTCGTCAGCAGCTTGGGCTGGATCAACCGCTCTATATCCAGTTCGGTCGCTATGTGGATGCCCTTGTACACGGCGATTTGGGGACGTCTATCCGCACTGGTCGCCCGGTAGCGGAAGATTTAAAAGCCTTCTTCCCTGCTACCCTTGAGCTGGCATTTTGCTCCTTACTACTGGCGCTGGTTATCGGTGTGCCGCTGGGGATTTTATCGGCGGTTTACCGTAACCGCTGGCTCGACCATCTGGTGCGCCTGATGGCGATGACCGGGATCTCAACCCCGGCATTCTGGCTCGGGCTTGGTGTCATCGTGCTGTTCTACGGGCATCTGCAAATCCTGCCCGGTGGTGGCAGGCTGGACGACTGGCTCGACCCGCCCGCACACGTAACCGGGTTTTATCTGGTGGACGCGCTGCTCGAAGGCAACGGCGAGGTCTTTTTTAATGCCCTGCAACACCTGATTTTACCCTCGCTGACCCTGGCATTCGTGCATCTGGGAATCGTGGCGCGCCAGGTGCGTTCCGCCATGCTGGAACAGCTGAGCGAGGATTACATTCGAACTGCCCGCGCAAGCGGGTTACCGGGATGGTACATCGTTTTACGTTACGCCTTACCCAACGCGATGATCCCATCCATCACCGTGCTTGGTCTGGCCCTTGGCGACCTGCTCTATGGCGCAGTATTAACCGAAACCGTCTTTGCCTGGCCGGGTATGGGCGCATGGGTAGTAACCTCTATCCAGGCGCTCGACTTCCCCGCCGTGATGGGCTTTGCCGTAGTGGTGTCGCTGGCTTACGTTTTCGTGAATCTGGTGGTTGATCTTCTCTATCTGTGGATTGATCCCCGCATCGGGCGCGGAGGTGCCGAATGATGTTAACCCAGGAAACGCCCGTCCCCGTTAAAAGCAACAAACCGCGCATCGACTGGGCAAAACTGTTCTGGTTGCTGCGTAAAAGCCCGCTAACGATGATTGGCGGAATGATTATGTTCCTGATGCTGGCGTTAATGCTCACCTCGCCGTGGCTTGTGCCTCACGATCCTAATGCCCTGGATCTGACCGCACGGTTACAGGCACCTTCGGCGCTACACTGGTTTGGCACCGATGAAGTGGGCCGCGATCTGTTCAGCCGCGTGCTGGTGGGAAGCCAGCAGTCAATCACTGCCGGGCTTGCCGTGGTGGTGATTGCCGGCGGGATTGGTTCGCTGCTGGGCTGTTTATCCGGGGTGCTGGGTGGACGCGGAGACGCCATCATCATGCGGGTGATGGATATCATGCTGTCGATCCCTTCCCTGGTCCTGACCATGGCGCTGGCGGCGGCACTTGGCCCCAGCCTGTTTAATGCCATGCTGGCTATTGCGATTGTGCGCATACCGTTTTACGTACGCCTGGCACGCGGGCTGACGCTGGTGGTGCGCCAGTTTACCTATGTGCAGGCTGCGCGAACGTTTGGCGCATCGCGCTGGCATCTGATCAGCTGGCATATCCTGCGTAACGCCCTGCCGCCGCTGATTGTCCAGGCCTCGCTGGATATTGGCAGCGCGATCCTGATGGCGGCCACGCTGGGGTTCATTGGTTTAGGTGCCCAGCAACCCACGGCGGAATGGGGGGCGATGGTGGCTGTGGGCCGTAACTATGTCCTCGACCAGTGGTGGTACTGCGCGTTTCCCGGTGCGGCCATTCTGATCACCGCCGTGGGCTTCAACCTGTTTGGCGACGGTATCCGCGATCTGCTTGACCCGAAATCAGGAGCGAAACAGTGATGAGCGAGTCAGTTTTATCCATTGACGATTTACACCTCAGCTTCCCGGTGTTTCGCGGTGAAGTCCACGCGTTAAACCATGTGTCGCTTGAGATCAAACGCGGCGAAATTGTCGGCGTGGTGGGCGAGTCCGGTTCCGGGAAATCGGTGACGGCGATGCTGACCATGCGGCTATTGCCGGAGGGGAGCTATCACGTTCACCACGGGCAGGTGACACTGCTGGGTGAAGATGTGCTGAACGCTTCGGAAAAGCAGCTTCGCCAGTGGCGCGGGGCAAAAGTGGCGATGATATTCCAGGAGCCGATGACGGCGCTCAACCCTACACGGCGCATTGGCAAGCAGATGGTGGAGGTTATCCGCCAGCACCAGCCCCTTTCGCGCCGCGACGCGCAGAAGAAAGCCATTTCGCTGCTGGAAGAGATGCAAATCCCGGATGCAGGCGAAGTGATGGATCGTTATCCGTTCGAGCTTTCCGGCGGGATGCGCCAGAGGGTGATGATTGCCCTTGCCTTTTCCTGCGAGCCAGAGCTGATTATTGCCGATGAACCCACTACCGCGCTGGACGTAACCGTACAATTGCAGGTGTTGCGGTTGCTTAAGCATAAAGCCCGCGCCAGCGGCACGTCAGTGCTGTTTATCAGTCATGATATGGCGGTGGTGTCGCAGCTCTGCGATCGTCTGTATGTGATGTACGCCGGCAGCGTCATTGAGAGCGGAACCACCCAGACGATTATCCACCACCCGGTTCATCCGTATTCCATTGGGCTGTTGCAGTGTGCGCCGGAAAACGGTGAACCGCGCGACATGCTGCCTGCCATTCCCGGTACGGTGCCGAATCTGACCCGTTTACCGCAGGGCTGTGCTTTCCGTGAACGCTGTTTTGCCGCGGGAGCAAAATGCACCGACACGCCACGTTTAACGCCAAATGGCGCGCAGGGCCAGCTGGCAGCGTGCTGGTATCCACAACTGGAGGAACGCCATGTCTGACATTTTGCTCGAACTGGCCCATGTACACGTGAATTTCCCGGCCCGTAAAAACTGGTTGGGCCGCGTAACGGAACAGGTTCACGCTCTCAACGGGATGGATCTGAAAATCCACAAAGGCGAAACGCTGGGCATTGTCGGGGAGTCCGGCTGCGGGAAAAGCACTCTGGCACAGTTACTGATGGGGATGCTCAGACCAAGCACAGGAGATTGTCACCGGCCCAACAGCGCCAGCGGGATGCAGATGGTGTTTCAGGATCCGCTCTCGTCTCTCGACCCGCGCCTGCCGGTCTGGCGCATTATTACCGAGCCCGTTTGGGTACAAAAACGCAGCAGCGAGCGCGAACGCCGACAGCTTGCGGAAAACCTGGCCCAACAGGTGGGCATTCGCGCGGAATATCTCGACAGACTGCCACATGCGTTTTCCGGCGGGCAGCGCCAGCGCATCGCCATTGCCCGTGCGCTATCATCCGATCCCGATATCATCGTACTGGATGAACCCACCAGCGCGCTGGACATTTCCGTCCAGGCGCAGATCCTGAATCTGCTGGTAAAACTACAACAGCAACGCAATCTCACCTATGTGCTGATTTCGCATAATGTCTCCGTCGTGCGGCATATGAGCGACCGGGTAGCGGTGATGTATCTGGGGCAAATTGTCGAGTTAGGCCCTGCCCGGCAGGTGCTGAGTCAGCCGCGCCACCCGTACACCCAGCTGTTGCTCGATTCCGTCCCCAAAACCGGCGAACCGCTGGATGACAGCCTGGCGCTGCGAAAAACGGAGCTGCCAGGTAACCGGCATCTTCCTGCAGGCTGCTATTTTCGCGATCGCTGTCCACTGGCTACCGAAGGTTGCCAGGTGCCGCAGTCGTTGCAACCCGCCGCCGATGGACGCGCAGTGCGTTGCTGGCGTAAAGTCACCTGATGCGAATTGTTCTTTTTCTGGCCTGTTTACCCGTTTATACCTGTGCGGCACAGCTTGTGCCGCCGCCGGGTTTTGCCAAACCGTTACCCCACACCGGGCAAGGTAACTGTGTCACGCTCCCTGCGCCTTACACCGCAGATCTGGTGTTTCGTAGCAAATACGAAGGATCTGACAGTGCCCGCGCCACGCTCAATCCTGAAGCTGAAAAAGCCTTTCGTGACGAAACCAAACCGATAACCGATTTTGAACGCGGCATTTCGCAGATGATCTGGCGCTATAAATACACCGGTGATGCGAAAACGCGGGATTGTATCCTGAGCGGCTTTAAACAGTGGGCTGACGCCAACGCCCTGACCTCTGCCCACACCAACCATACCGGGCGGTCGATGCGTAAATGGGCGCTGGCAACCCTTGCCACCGGCTGGGTTGAACTGAAATTTATGCCCGGTTCGCCGTTAAAAGAGAATGCAGATATTGAACGCTGGTTAGCCTTGCTGGCCGACAAGGTTGTGCAGGACTGGGACGGGCTGCCGTTGGCCAAAACCAATAACCACAGCTACTGGGCCGCCTGGTCAGTGATGGCCGCGTCAGTGGCGTTAAACAGGCAGGATTTATTTAACTGGTCGGTAAAAGAGTACCGCATCGCCGCCGGGCAGATTGAAGCGGATGGCACCTTACCCAACGAACGTAAACGCCGCGAGCGGGCGGCGGCGTACCACAATTACGCCCTGCAACCGCTGGTCATGATCTCAAGCTTTGCGCAGGCCAACAGAGTTGACCTGTTACCTGAAAACCAATACGCCCTGCAACGCCTGGCAAACTGGGTTTTGCAGCATGATAACCACAATGTGGACTGGCTTGCGCTTTACTGCACCCTGACAAAATGTGACAGCGTCACGCCTTCACTGCGCGATGCCAGTCATCCACAACAAAATCGCCGCATGGGCGGCGATTTAACGGTGCTTTACCAGCCTTAAATCTGGGCCATACCGCCGTCGACAAACAGTTCAGTGGCATTGATAAAGCTGGCGGCATCAGAGGCCAAAAACGCCACCGCTTTACCCACTTCCCCAGGCGCACCTAAGCGACCCAACGGAACTTGCGCGGCAAGTGCATCGTACAAGCCCTGGCGGTGTTCTTCCGGAACTAAATCGCCAAGGCCAGGCGTTTTGATTGGGCCAGGGCTCACCACATTGACGCGGATCCCACGGCCTTGCAGATCCAGCGCCCACGAGCGGGCAAAGTTACGCACGGCCGCTTTACTGGCGCTGTAGACGCTGAAGTTTGCCGTACCTTTAATCGACACTGTAGAGCCTGTCAGAATGATGGACGAGCCGGTTGAGAGCAGCGGCAGCGCTTTTTGCACGGTAAACAGCATGCCACGCACGTTAGTGCCAAATATTCTGTCAAACTGCTCTTCAGTGATGGCGCCTAACGGCAGCATGTCACCACCACCGGCGTTGGCGAACAGGATATCAAGGCGGCCAGCCTCTTTGGCAATCTGCGCATACACCAGGTCGAGGTCAGACAATTTTGAAACGTCAGCACGGATACCCACCGCAGCGGCACCAATTTCGGCGGTCGCCGCATCCAGTTCTGCCTGACGGCGGCCAGTGATATAAACTTTTGCGCCCTGTGCTGCCAGCTCCTGTGCGGTGGCCAGACCAATACCTGTGCTACCGCCAGTGACCAGTGCAATTTTACCTGAGAGATTTTTATTCATGTGATTCACCTTCTGTTATGTGGGGTAGATGCCAGCAAAAACGGTTGAAGGGGCTTTCGCTTGCGTTGAAATCACTTTAGCGCTTGCGTGATTAGTGAAAAACCAGCAAAAATGAAAATGACTATTCACACACAGAAATAATCAGGGGGATTGCAGAGTGGATCAGTTAATGGCTATGCGCGCGTTTACCCGCGTGGTAGAAACCGGGAGTTTTACCCAGGCAGCAGATTCACTGAACATGCCCATTGCGACCCTGAGCAAGCTGGTGAAGTCGCTTGAAACCCATCTTGAGGTGCGTTTGCTGCACCGTACTACGCGTCGGGTGGTGAGCACACCGGAGGGCGAGGAATATTACGAAAAAGCCCTGCGCGTGCTGATTGATATCGAAGATATTGACACCTCGTTTCGCGTAACACGCAGCACGCCGAAGGGACATCTGCGCATTGATGTCGGGGGCTCAACCGCCCGGGATGTTCTGATCCCCCTGCTGCCCGATTTTATGCAACGCTACCCGGATATCCGCATTGATCTGGGCGTGGCGGATCGCCCTGTCGATTTGATTAGCGGCAATGTGGACTGCGTGATCCGTGGCGGCCCGCTCAATGACTCCACCCTTATCGCCCGCCATATTGGTGATGCTGAAATGGTCACCTGTACCACGCCAGATTATCTGAAAAAATACGGTATCCCGGCGTATCCGGAGGAACTGCGTAATGGCCACAGGCTGATCAGTTATTTATCACCGGCAACTGGCAGACCCTTTCCGTTCCGTTTTCGCGAAAACGGCGAGGCGCGGGAAATTACTGCCCCACACTATCTGGGAGTGAATGAAAGCAACGCCCACCTCGCGGCATCGGTCGCCGGCTTAGGCATTATCCAGACCTTTGCTTATTCCGTTAAATCACACCTGAAAGACGGCTCGATGGTTGAGATCCTCCAGGCATGGCGCCCGGCAGCGTATCCATTTCATGTGGTCTATCCGCAGAACAGACACCTGACGCATCGTTTACGCGTATTTATTAGCTGGCTTGGTGAGGTATTCCCGGCGGGGTTAAAGGGATAGCCGGGGCGGCCCCGGCCCTGACTCAGTTAAGCTTATAATCCAGCGAGATCTCTGCTTTCAGTACTTGTGACACCGGACAACCGGCTTTGGCTTTCTGGATAATGCCGTCGAACTGCTGCGGATCAATGCCAGGCACCGTAACCTGACTTTTCAGCGCAATTTTGCTTATTGCAAAACCATTGTCTGTTTTATCCAGCGACACATCCGCTGTGGTATCGATGGAATCTGCGGTGTAGCCCGCTTCACCCAGCATCAACGACAGCGCCATAGAAAAACAGGCTGCGTGCGCTGCACCAATCAGCTCTTCCGGGTTGGTACCTTTGGCGCCTTCGAAACGGGTGTTGAAGCCGTAAGGTTGTTGGTTAAGAACGCCACTCTCTGTAGAAACCGTCCCTTTTCCGCGTTTAATGTCGCCAGACCAGTGTGCCGAACCGTGTTTATGAATCGTCATCGTCGCTCTCCTTTTGCCTACAAAGGGTTAAGTATAGACAACGCATTTTTCGTAATGCCGAACACGGAATATTCTCACTTCGCATGTAAACAAACCGCATCCGGCCGGGATAGCGTGAAGCAGGAACAGGATATCAGGCGCTTAAGGTGCTCATGTCGATGACAAAACGGTACTTCACATCACTTTTCAGCATTCTTTCGAAGGCATCGTTGATCTCATCCATTTTGATCACTTCCACATCGGCAGTAATTCCGTGTTCACCACAGAAATCGAGCATCTCCTGAGTTTCGGCAATGCCGCCAATGCACGAGCCTGCCACTGACTTGCGCCCCAGGATCAGCGGCAAAGTGCTTACCGGTGGGTTATCGCCAAGGAAGCCGACAAACACCAGGGTGCCATCGAGCGTTAAGGTCGACATATAAGGGTTAATATCGTGAACGTACGGCACGGTGTCGATAATCAGGTCGAACTGATTCGCCACCGACTGCATCTGATCTGCATCCGTTGAGTAGACGATATGGTCAGCTCCAAGTCGGCGGGCGTCCGCTTCTTTCCCGGGTGAACGGGTAAAGAGCGTAACCTCTGCGCCCAGACCATGCGCCAGCTTGATGGCCATATGCCCAAGCCCGCCCAAACCAATAACGGCGACTTTACTGCCCTTGCCAACATTCCAGTGGCGCAGCGGCGACCAGGTAGTGATCCCTGCACAGAGTAACGGTGCTGCGCCTTTCAGGTCGATACCTTGCGGGATGTGAAGCACAAAGGCTTCGCTGGCGATAATCGTCTGGGAATAGCCGCCGTAAGTGGGCTGGTGATCGTGACGATCGTGACCGTTATAGGTTTGAACATTGCCCTCTTCACAATACTGCTCAAGCCCCTGTTGACACGGATTACATTCACGGCAGGAATCAACCATGCAACCAATACCGGCCAGATCTCCCGCTTTAAATTTTGTGACGCTGTCACCTACAGAGACAACCCGGCCGATAACTTCATGGCCCGGCACGATAGGATATTCGCTGAATCCCCAGTCATTACGGGCCTGATGCAAATCGGAGTGACAAACGCCGCAGTACAGGATCTCGATAACGACGTCGTCAGGACGTGGCTCGCGGCGGTCAAAGGTGAAGGGAGCCAGTGGCGCGGTTGGTGTTTTTGCTGCATAACCCAATACTTTCATCTCTTTACCTCATTTCATGGCAATGCGCAGAAGGAACCGTACAACGCTACTGCACCCCCGGTGCGCTGACTATGGATAAAAGTGGCATAGCGTAATGAGCGTAGCTCATGAATTAGCGCAGGTTGCGGGTAAGCTCATCAAGAAACACCCGTAATGCCGCAGGCTGATACTCACGTGACTGATATATACCGTAAATAGCGAGCGACTTAGGCGTGAAGGACGTAAGCACCGGCACTAAACGCCCCGATGCCAGCGCGGCCTGGGCTTCTCGTTCCGGCAGCATGGCGATGCCACAATGCTGAATCGCCGATTCCATCAACAGCGACGAGATACTGGCGCTGAGATTCCCGCTGACCGCGACGCTCACCTGCTCACCTTCAGCGGTGACAAAGTGCCAGGATTGCCCGGCAAAGAAGCTATAATGCAGGCAGTTATGATCCGCCAGGTCCTCCAGACACTGCGGCGTGCCCCGCGCGGCCAGATATTGCGGCGAAGCACACAGCACCGAGCGACACTCCCCCAGACGCCGGGCAATCATTCCGGGCTCGGGGTTATCGGTTATGCGGATAGCCACATCAATACGCTCACCCACCAGGCTCACCGGGTGGTTATTCACATCCAGCTCGACTCGCAGTTGCGGGTAGCGTGCCAGCAGCTCAGGCAACACAGGGGCAATCATATGCATTGCGGTAAAATGCGCGCAGGCGACCCGTAGCGTGCCCGACGGTAAATCTTTGGCGGACTGATCTTCTATTTCCTGGGAAATTTGCGAGAGCGAGCGCGTTTTCAGCAACACTTTTTCCCCCGCCGCCGTCAGCGTCAGTTTGCGCGTGGAACGGTTTACCAGCCGTGTTCCGGCCCACTTTTCCATCTGTTCCAGATAACGGCTGACCATCGGACGTGAGATCCCAAGCGAGCGCGAGGCGGCGCTCAGACTTCCCAGTTCGCATATCCGGTTATAGACCTGGGCGGCGATAACGCGATCCATGTAGTACTCCATCTGCTCGATTTATGAAACTAAGCATGTCTTGTTTCAGGAATTCTGGCAAATGCAGAAATCCATACAATAGAGACTTTCCTGAATAACAGAGACATGATGATGAAGCTCACCCGCCTTGCTGTACTGTGCACCCTTTTTACGCCGGCTGTTTTCGCCGCGCCGTTAACCATTGATAGCTACAACCCGCAGGAAAAAGGCATTTTTGCCGTCTCTTCCACGCTGGTGTCCGGGCCAACTGAAGCGGTGCTGTTTGATGCCCAGTTCAGTGTGAAAGACGGCGAGCAGCTGGTCGACAAAATTCGTCGCAGCGGCAAAACGCTCAATAAGATTGTGATCACCTCCGGTGATCCTGATTTCTATTTTGGCCTGCAACCGCTGGTGAAAGCCTTCCCTGACGCCAAAGTAGTGGCGACGCAAAAAGTGGTTGATCACATCAAGGCCACCAAAGACGCCAAACTTGCGTTCTGGGGCCCACAGATGAAAGACGGCGCGCCAACTACGCTGGTGGTGCCGCAGGTTATCGCCTCGACAACCTTTATGGTTGATGGTGAAAAAATCGATATTGAACAATCCGACAGCTATGCAGCATATGTGTGGATCCCGTCAGCAAAAACCATACTGGGCGGCACTGGGGTTTCATGGGGAATTCACGTCTGGACTGCCGATACCCAGAGCAAAGAGAGCCGCCAGCAGTGGCAACAGACGCTGGACAGCATGGCTGCACATAAACCTGAGCGCGTGATCCCTGGGCATTATCTTGGCACACCGCCGGCCGGAAGCGAGGCCATTGCCTTTACCCGTCAGTATCTGGCGCAGTTTGAGCAAGCACTAGCGCAACATAAAGATTCCGCAGGCGTGATTAATGCAATGAAAACCCAGTGGCCAAACCTGGCCGAAGCCAGTTCCCTGGAGCTGAGCGCCAAAGTGAATACCGGCGAAATGAAGTGGTAATGTGAAAATCTGCTAAGCTGGATTGGCAACCTAAGGGGTTACATTTCTTCCGCACACGCGGAGTTGTCCTTAAAACTATCAACAGGATTGAGGAGTACGCATGAAATCGAACCGTAAGGCACGTCATATTCTGGGACTGAACTACAAGATTTCTAACCACAAAAAAGTGGTTATCGAAGATAGCCATGAAACGGTTATCGCTCATGCAACGGGCAGAAAACGCCACGCTGACAAGTAAGTTTCCGCTTATGACGCACAACACCATCGGCAACACCGATGGTGTTTTTGTTTATGTGTTGCGGTAATTAACATTCAGCTCCTCTATAATACTGCCCGACCGAAACCCGCAGCACAGGCCAGAAAGATGACAACCGCAGTGTCAGGGACGGATCTTCAAAAAAGAGTGAGTGACATGGACAATAAACTGAAAAAACATCGTTCCCTATATATTCCCTATGCCGGACCCGTCCTGCTTGAATTCCCCCTGCTTAACAAAGGCAGCGCCTTCAGCATGGAAGAGCGCGGCAGTTTCAACCTGCTCGGCCTGTTACCAGAAGTGGTTGAAACTATCGAGGAACAGGCTGAACGCGCCTGGATCCAGTATCAAGGCTTCAAAACCGAAATCGATAAGCACATCTATCTGCGTAACATCCAGGATACTAACGAAACCCTGTTCTATCGTCTGGTGCAAAACCATCTCGAAGAGATGATGCCGGTTATCTACACCCCAACGGTGGGTGCGGCGTGTGAGCGTTTCTCTGAAATCTACCGTCGTTCCCGCGGCGTGTTTATCTCTTATCAGAACCGTCACAACATGGATGACATTCTGCAAAACGTGCCAAACCACAATATCAAAGTGATCGTGGTAACTGACGGCGAACGTATTCTGGGCCTGGGTGACCAGGGCATCGGCGGGATGGGCATTCCAATCGGTAAGCTGTCGTTGTACACCGCGTGCGGCGGTATCAGCCCGGCGTATACCCTGCCAGTAGTGCTGGATGTCGGAACCAACAACCAGCAGTTGCTGAACGATCCGCTGTACATGGGCTGGCGTCATCCGCGTATTACCGACGACGAGTACTATCAGTTTGTCGATGATTTTATCCAGGCCGTGAAGCACCGCTGGCCGGATGTGCTGCTGCAATTCGAAGATTTTGCGCAGAAAAACGCCATGCCGCTGCTGAACCGCTATCGCGATGAGATCTGCTCTTTCAACGACGATATTCAGGGTACTGCGTCCGTGACCGTTGGCACGTTGATCGCCGCCAGCCGTGCGGCAGGCAGCCAACTCAGTTATCAGAAAATCGTCTTCCTGGGAGCAGGTTCGGCGGGTTGCGGTATCGCCGAACAGATTATCGCCCAGACCCAGCGTGAAGGCTTAAGCGAAGAGCTGGCGCGCTCCCGTGTCTTTATGGTCGACCGTTTTGGCCTGCTGACCGACGCAATGCCAAACCTGCTGCCGTTCCAGACCAAGCTGGTGCAAAAACGCGATAACCTGAAAAACTGGGATACCGATAACGAAGTGTTGTCCCTGCTGGATGTGGTGCGCAACATGAAGCCGGATATTCTGATTGGCGTTTCCGGACAAACGGGTCTCTTCACCGAAGAGATTATTCGTGAGATGCACAAACACTGTGAACGCCCTATCGTGATGCCGCTCTCTAACCCGACCTCACGTGTGGAAGCGACCCCGCAGGACATCATCGCCTGGACCGAAGGCAATGCGCTGGTTGCCACCGGTAGCCCGTTTGATCCGGTGGTGTGGAAGGATAAAACCTACCCAATCGCCCAGTGCAACAACTCCTACATCTTCCCGGGAATTGGTCTGGGGGTTATTGCTTCCGGTGCATCGCGCATTACCGACGAAATGCTGATGTCTGCCAGTGAAACGCTGGCGAAGCACTCGCCGCTGGTCAATAACGGTGAAGGCCTGGTGTTGCCAGAGCTGAAAGACATTCACAAGGTGTCCCGCGCTATCGCCTTTGCGGTGGGCAAAATGGCGCAGCAGCAAGGCGTGGCAATCAAAACCTCTGCTGATGCGCTGCAACAAGCCATCGACGATAACTTCTGGATGCCGGAATACCGGAGTTATCGCCGTACCTCCATCTAAAACTGTAAGTGGGCCGCTGGCCCACTTATTTTTTGGCAGGTCGCCAGTTTTTATCTATTTTCTGTTCACCGTAATGCTCCTGCCGATGACAGTTTGGGCAAAGGGCAATGGCATTATCTACGTTGTCTTCCCCATTTTCTGATAGTGGAATAATGTGATGAACTTCTAAATAATAAGCCCCATCCTTCATACGCTGAAACGGTGCCAGGGAATGACAACATTCGCAATTATTTTGAGCCCTGAGAAGTACTTCGGCCACCACATCGGGATTACGATCGTAACGCCAGACGGAAACCTGTTTTTTCGCCGGATGAACAGACGCATTTTTCAGGCGCTTTTTTCTTTCCGCAGATTTTAGTTTTAACGCCCTGCTGACTTTGTCGTAAAAGTCTATTTCGTCGCTACCCGGAATATCTTCACTCTCCTCATGTTGCAGGTTAAGTTGTTCCTTAAGGATGGCAATGACCGACACATCCAGAGGCTTCTGGAATGTCCGCCCTGTCTGTGCAAAGTGGTTCATAAAACGATCCCAGTGACCCTCTTTACCCGCAGGAGGCAGCACTTTGCTCAGTTCGTGGCGGTTAAGAGTAATAAAATCATTCAGTTCAGAAACATCGCTTAACTGCACTCGATGGGGATAGACGCTATCCTGCTCGAAATTGATGCTTTCAATACGGTAAAGACCGCATAGCTGGTAACCCACGGATTTATGCACATTCTGGATGACAAAGACAAAGTCACCTGTATTCACATGAGTCAGCTTTTTCTCACTTTCCGCACTAACACCATACCCCTTTGTGTAATCAAAATCGGTGGTATTAGATGCACTATGATAGGCGTAAAAATAAGCCATGCACTCAATCTCCTTTTGTTTTCATATGGAATGGTATCGGCATAACGACAAAAATCTTAATGTTCAATAGTGCAGCATTCGATTATACTTTCGACACTCATTAACCCACTGAATATATAAGGAGGCCAATTATGCTGTACTGTGAAATTTTCAATGTTTCACATACATTTGGTGATCGCACCAGCTCAAGCGTTATCGATATCGTGCTGCGATAACTTCGGCTTGAGCGAAGACACCAATTCCTGAAATCCCTTCTCTCGGGCTTACTGAGTTATCGTCAGCGATGTTTGACGAGGCATAAACATGCCTGTAACTCTTGGGTAAGCAACAAATGAGCACTTTACTCACTGCACAATCTTTACGTGTTGATACGGCGTTTGGCACGCTCTTCGACTCACTCTCCTTTACGCTGAAAAAAGGCGACCGCATCGGCCTGCTGGGCGATAACGGCTGCGGTAAAAGTACGCTGCTGAAGGTGCTGGACGGCACAGACTCCCCCGCTGCGGGCAACGTCGCGCTGGCCGGACACTGTATGATGGCGCGTGTAGAACAACATCTGCCGGAAGCAATTTATCCGCAAACTATGCTGGATGCCGTACTGGCGCAGTTGCCCGCAGCTGAACGTGACAGTCTTCGCTGGAAAGCGGAAACGCTGCTGGCCGGCATGGGCTTTACACCGCAGGACACCGCCCTGCAATCGGCTACCCTTAGCGGTGGGCAACATACCCGCCTGCTGCTGGCACGTGCGCTAATCAGCGAGCCGGATCTGCTGCTGCTGGATGAACCCAGTAACCACCTTGATCTGCCGACGATGCTCTGGCTGGAGCAGTTTTTACAAAACTGGTCCGGTAGCTTTGTGCTGGTATCCCACGACCGACAATTGCTGGATGCCGTCACCAACGGAAGCTGGATCCTGCGAGACAAAACGCTGCACTACTTTGCGCTCCCCTGTACTGCGGCACGCAAAGCGCTGGTCGCAAAGGATGAAAGCGATGCCCTGCGCCACAAGGCAGAGCAAAAGGAGATCGACCGCGTCGCGGCCAGTGCTAAACGGCTGGCGACCTGGGGCAAGGTTTACGATAACGAAGATCTCGCCCGCAAAGCCAAACAAATGGAAAAACAGGTCGAACGGCTCAAAGAGAGCCAGACGGAAGTCACAGCCGGTAGTCAGTGGACGTTAACTCTGCGGGGTGATGCACTACGTGCCGACCGTCTGCTGGAGTTGGATAACCTCGACGTTCCACCGGCGCCGGGTTTACCTGCCCTGTTCAGGGTGGACATCGCACGGCTGAAAAGTGGTGATCGGGTTGCCATAATCGGGCGTAACGGCTGCGGAAAATCATCCCTGATGAAGCTTATCTGGCAGCAATTTAGTGCTGAGCAATCAACGGATACGCTGAAACTCCACCCACGTGTTGCGCCGGGTTATTACGACCAGACGCTACACCAGCTACCGGACGATGCCCCTCTGCTGGACGCGCTGGAGCCCTTTGCGCCAAACCCACAGGATCGCAAAATGGCGCTGATAAGTGCGGGTTTCCCGTGGGCGCGTCATGGGCAGCAGGTCAGCACACTCAGCGGAGGCGAGCGCTCTCGACTGCTGTTTGTCGGGCTGACGCTCGCCCGCTATAGCCTTCTGATGCTCGATGAACCGACCAACCATCTGGACATGGAGGGCAAAGAGGCGCTGGCCGACACTCTGCAACAGTTTGAAGGCGGTGTACTACTGGTTAGCCACGACCGACAGCTGATTAGCCAGAGCTGCAATCGTTTCTGGCTGATTGAAGACGGTAAGCTCAGTGAATGGCACGATGCCGACGCCGTGTTCGAACGTCTGCGTGAAAGCTCGGGGCTGACGCAACCGGTCGATACCGTGCTACCACGGGAGGAAGCCCCGTCGCCGTATGATGATGTGCTGGAAAAACTGGTGGCGCTGGAGACACTGCTTGCAGATGACTTAGCACGCAAGCCGAAGCATCAAAAGCCGCAGTTGCAGGCGCAATGGCGTAAAGAAATTGAGGAGCTGGAAGCACAACTGTAAGTCTGCGCCCGGCGGTTAACCCCGCCGGGCCAGAGTATTACTGCGGGTTTTTCTCTTTCCAGGCATCCCATGCCTGTTTAATTTCCTGCTTCGCGGTCGCCGCATCGTTAAAGCCGCTCAGCTCAACTTTTTTGCGCCCTTCTGGCAGCTGTTTGTAGACGCGGAAGAACGACTCCAGGCGCTGCACTTCGATTTTCGGCAGGTCTTTCAGTTCTTTAATATCGTCGTAAGTTGGGTCGATTTTACTCGCCGGAACCGCGACGATTTTATCGTCCTTCTCACCACCATCCACCATCTTCAGCACGCCAATCGCACGCAGCTTAATGAGCGTACCCGGTGCCATTGGCGCACGGGTATAGAAAATCACATCCAGCGGATCACCATCACCGGCCAGAGATTGTGTCAGGGAACCATAGTTAGCCGGATAAGCCACAGGCATGGACTGGAAACGGTCAGCAACGATAAAACCGGTCCTGGCATCGGTTTCATATTTGATAATGCCGCCTGCGGGGATTTCCGTAACGGCATAGAACTCTTCCGGGTTGTTCTCCGGCTGAGGGAATTCAAGAATGTTTTGCGCCTGAACGGAAGCGGACAGGAGAACGCTGATTGCGATAAGTTTTTTCACCAGATGCATTGTCTTTTAACTCTTCGGTTATTAGGAAGACAACACGTTACGTTTGGTTCATGTCAGAACCATGACAGTTTTTTGTCAGTTTTTTACCACCCCCCTGAATTGAGGGGAATGATGCTGCCTTGCCGCATTAATGAACAAAAACCTAATAAAATAATGACATTATGTTGCTGCGGCCTTGCATAACACCGACAAAACTCTAATTCTTAAGGAGTAACCGTCCATGCTCCCGCTCAATGGCATCATTATCACAGGCATCGACGGCAATCAGGGTTTCACTGTCAGTGATGAAAATAGAGTGCAGGTCCAAAGGTGCAGTACACCGTGACACCGGTGGATTGTAATTTCAGTCAGGTGGATGTTGTATTGTCGGCTGGCGTGGTCTGACTCTTCATCTATATTAATCCCTCAATATATAAGCGGTTATACCCACCGCTATCATACAACATCCGAAACTTAACCAAAATTACTCGCTTCTGATTGCCGGTACAGTGCCTGGAAGTGGCATATCTGGGAGGGGCTGTATTCTGCTCGCGAGCTCAGCTAAAAAAGCAGTGAGGGAAATCAGCCAGATTTAACAAACGATGTTATATGCTCGACTGGTTCCGTGATCCGTTACTTCTTAGTCGAGTACAGGCTGGAATGAATAAAGGGGATGAGGATCAACGAGCAACTGCTATCGCATTTGTCTCCGCAAGGCTGTGAACATATCAATCGGAAAGACGATTATATCTGGAAAAGCAACCGGGTACCGGTCCCGTACTTTTAAGTACGGGACATGCCAAGGTGTCAGTTCGCACTGCGCCTGTCAGCAATCCACTCCTGCACTTCAATCTGAAACGTATCCGGTGCTTTTCGGAACATCTTGCGGGCCAGATCGAGGATCGTGTGGCGCGAAAGTTCCTCTTCCATTCTCTGCTGCGCGCTGTCCATCACTGAACGTACACCACATGGCCCATCACACACCCAGGCGGGCGGTGTTTCATCAAATACGGCCAAACGCTGACGCACTTCCCGGCACTCAAACATGTTCTTTTCACCGTCGATGGCGTGCGCCACATCCAGCACCGTGATCAACTCTGCCGGGCGAGCCAACTTGAATCCGCCGCCCTTGCCTTCGGTACTGATCACCAGACCCGCGCGGGACAAACGGGTGAAAATTTTGCCCAGATAATCGTATGGCACGCCCTGTAAGGCTGCCATCTCTCTGACGCTCATCTCACGTTCGTTGCCTTTTGCATCCACCATACACATCAGGCTGTGAATGCCGTATTCCACACCGGAACTGTAAAAAGCCATGGTTAACTCCGAAGTCAATAATCCGGGTCATTATAGCGATGTTCCTCAAAGGAAAAACACCTCTCACCACCCTTTTGCTTTAACAAACTGATTTCAGGCGACTTTTAATTTTAACTCAGAAAAAAGTTGTCGCAGTTAACTGCGACAAGTATAGTTGCAGTTATGTCAGACATACAGCCTGACGATCAAAAGGATCGAATATGAAGAAGCAAATTTTAATTGTAGGCAGTGGTTTTTCCGGTATGTGGGCGGCGGTAAGTGCAGCGCGCCTGGCCGACCTGGAAAAAGGTAATGACCTGAAGATCACCGTGCTGGCACCCGTCCCTGAGCTGCGCGTTCGTCCGCGCTTTTATGAAGAGAAGGTGTCCACGCTGGTTGCACCGCTGAACGATTTGTTTGCTGAACTGGGCATTTCGTTTATCGCCGGAAGCGCAGAACTAATTGATACTAAAGAAAAAATTGTTTTTTATCGTGACGTGAACGGCGCTACCGCGTCTGCCGCCTACGATAAACTGGTACTGGCCACAGGCAGCCAGACCCGCCGCCCAGCGATTGCCGGGCTTGCCAACTATGCATTTGATATCGACCAGTTAGAATCTGCCCAGGTATTCGAAAAACACCTTGATTCCCTGGTGGCTCGCCCGTCAACACAGGCACGTAATACCATTGTCGTGTGTGGCGGCGGGTTTACCGGAATTGAACTGGCAACCGAGCTCCCTGCCCGTCTTCGTGCGCGTTTCGGTGAAGATACAGAGACTAAAGTTATCGTAGTTGAACGCGGTGCAGTTATCGGTGGCCGCTATAGCGAAGCGCTGCGCAATACCATTGAAGAGGCGAGCATATCGCTGGGAGTTGAATGGCGTCTGAACAGCGAAATCGAAGCCATTGATGCTGACGGCATTACCCTGAAAAATGGCGAGCGCATCCCGTCTTCAACCGTGGTCTGGACGGCCGGTGTAGAAGCCAGCCCGCTTAACCAGCAGATTGAAGGCGAGCGTGATAGCCAGGGGCGTCTGATTGTTGAAGAGAGCCTGCAAGTGCCCGCTCACCCGGACATTTACGCCACCGGCGATATGGCGCACGCCAAAACCGACGATGTGGGCAACACGGCGCTGATGACCTGCCAGCACGCTATTCAACTGGGTAAATTTGCCGGGCACAACGCCGCAGCCAGCCTGTTAAACGTCGAGCCGTATCCTTATCGCCAGGTGAATTATGTCACCTGCCTTGATTTAGGAGCCTGGGGCGCGGTGTATACCGAAGGCTGGGAGCAGGAGGTGAGGTCTGTTCGTGAAGAGGCGAAGAAGATCAAAATCGCCATCACCAACGAACTTATCTACCCACCTGCGGCAGATAAAGCCGTGGCATTTGCTGCCGCCGATCCGCTGGCTAAATTTGTGTAGTTTGCTTTCAACGCCCCGCTGATGGGGCGTTTACATTTTCAGTTTCCGGCAAACCTTATCTCAATTCCTTTGTTCCCTTGTTTTCCCCCGCGCCCGATGATGAATCCGACGCTAACAAGAAGATAACAAAGGAATTCACCATGCAAACCCCATTTCGCCTGCCGCTGCTGACAGCGCTGATTCTGGCTACCACGGCGGCTTACGCGGCTGATACGCCAGTTAAAGGCGGCACGCTTATCTATCTGGAACAACAGGCGCATACCAACCTTTATCCGCCCGCCGGGGGTTTTTACCCTAACGGCGGCATTCTGAATCAGATAACCGACAAACTGACCTGGCAGAACCCGCAGACGCTGGCGGTTGAACCCTGGGTGGCGGAAAGCTGGAGCACAAACGCCGATAAAACCGAATACACCTTTAAGATCCGCCCGGGGATCACGTTCTCGGACGGCACATCGCTTGATGCTAACGCCGTGGCGAAAAACTTCGACACCTATGGTCTGGGGAATAAGGCACAGCGCCTGCCGGTTTCTGAGGTGATCAACAACTACGATCACAGCGAAGTGGTCGACCCGCTCACCGTGAAGTTCTTCTTTAAAAAGTCATCGCCGGGATTCTTACAAGGTACGGCCACCATCGGTTCGGGTCTGGTTTCGCTCAGTACGCTGAAGCGTAATTTCGAAGAGCTGGGTGATGCCCGCCATATTATTGGTTCCGGGCCGTTCGTGGTGAAAGACGAAAAGCTGGGCCGCGAAGTGACGCTCGAGGCGCGTAAAGACTATCAATGGGGGCCAAAAAATCTGGCCCAACAAGGCCCGGCCAACCTCGATGGCATCAAGTTTATTGTCACCCAGGAAGACAGCGTTCGCATTGGCGCCTTGCTGGCAGGCCAGGCAGATTTGATTCGCCAGGTGCAGGCGTATGACGAAAAACAGGCCACGGATCAGGGTTATCACATCTACGCCGCTCCGACTCGAGGAGTGAACGACAGTATTAGTTTCCGCCCGGATAACCCGCTGGTTGCCGATGTTCGGGTCCGCCAGGCACTGCTCCATGCCACAAACGCGAAACAGGTCGTCGACACCCTCTTCTCACCCCATTACCCGCAGGCAAAATCCGTTATTGCAGGTTCCGCCGCGGGCTTTGTTGATCTGAGCGACAAACTGACCTTCGATGCGTCAAAAGCCAACGCATTACTCGATGATGCCGGCTGGAAAGCGGGCAGCGACGGGATCCGCGCCAAAGACGGGCAACGCCTGGCGCTGACCATTTATGAATCTCTGCCTCAGCCTCAAAACAAAGAGGTGTTACAACTGGTAGCCCAGCAGTGGCGTCAGGTTGGCGTGGCGCTGAACGTCAAAGCCGGTGACGCAGGAAGCCGCACGCTGGATAACCTCGACCCGTTAAAAACACCGCTGACGGTTTCTGAAGTGGGTCGCGCCGACCCGGATGTGGTGAAAAGCATGTTCTACCCAGCTAACCGCGATGCGCTGCTGCAAAAAGGTGGTTCCAGCGACAAGGTTAAGAGTTTCCGCGACGACAAGCTGAACGAACTGCTGTTAAATATTTCCGCAGAAGTGGACCCGCAAAAACGCCTTCAGCTGACAGGGGATGCACAGCGGTATCTGCTGGACAATGCCTACGTGATCCCGATCTTCGAAGAGCCGCAGGTCTTTGCTGGCGCACCCTGGCTTAAAGGGGTGAACTTTGAAGCCGTTGGCCGCCCGTCGTTCTACGGCGCATGGATTGAGAAACATTAAGGAGTCGAACATGAGCCACGCACTGCTTCGACGTTCAGGCCATGGGCTGCTGGTATTATGGGCCGCCTTTACCCTGTCGTTCGTGCTGCTTCAGGTGCTGCCGGGTGATGCAGTGCTAATCAAATTTCAGAACCCTGATCTTGGTTTAAGCCCGGCGCAAATTCAGGAGATGCGCGTGGCTTACGGGGCAGACAGCCCACTGTGGCAGCAGTATGGCCATACGCTGTTTGCCATGTTACGCGGAGATTTCGGCTACTCGCTCCAGGCGGGTGTCCCGGTCAGCGAGCTGATTACCAGCAATCTGCCGGATACCCTGAGCCTGGCGCTCCCGGCGTTTGCGCTAGCGGTGTTGCTGGCTTTCGCACTGGCTTTTGCTTCGCGACTGCCAGGTTTGCGCTGGCTCAGCAATACCATTCAGTCTTTGCCGGTGCTGTTTATCTCTCTGCCGACATTCTGGCTGGGTATCGCCTTAATCCAGCTCTTTTCGTTCCAGCTGAAGTGGATACCGGTCATTAACCCAACGCCCCTGCAAGGCCTGATCCTGCCGATCGTGACCGTCGCCATTCCGATCTCCGCCCCACTAGCACAGATTTTAATGCGCAGTCTGGACCAGGTGGCATCTCAGCCTTTTGTGGCCGTAGCGCGTGCCAAAGGCCTGAGCGAAACCGCTGTTCTGTGGCGCCACGTCACGGGTAACGCCCTGCTACCGGTGCTGAATATTGCCGGTTTACTGCTGGGCGAACTGATTGCCGGGGCGCTTATCACTGAAACCGTCTTCGGGCGCAGCGGCCTGGGCCAGCTAACCCAGCAGGCGGTGAATAACCAGGATATTGCCGTGCTCCAGGCGGTGGTGATGATTTCTGCCCTGGGGTTTGTCCTGATTAACCTGCTGGTGGATCTGCTGATGCCGCTGTTCGATCCTCGCCTGCAAACCGTCACCGGAGGTGCCCAATGAGTCTTGTTGATTACGCCGCGGCCGCACGAAAACGCGTGCCCCGGTTGCCCGGTATTTCGTGGCAACCCGGATTATGGCTGGCATGGGCCGTAATTGTGCTTGCCGCATTTGCTGCCTTCGCGCCGGGCCTGCTCACCCACTACAGCCCTATTGAAGGCATCGCGGGGGCGCAACGTCTGGTGCCGCAGGCGGGCCACTGGCTCGGTACCGACCAGCTTGGTCGGGATGTGTATACGCGCATTATTTACGGCGCTTCACACTCCCTGAGCGCTGCATTGGCTGCCGTCACCATGGGATTAGTCGCCGGAACAGGGCTTGGCGTCATTGCCGGCGCGTTTGCCGGGCGTGTTGAGTCCTTGCTGATGCGCTTTGTCGATGTCCTGCTGTCAATTCCGTCTCTGCTGCTCTCGCTGACGGTCATTATTCTGCTCGGTTTTGGTACCGTAAACGCCGCCATTGCCGTCGGGGTGGCCTCCATCGCCAGCTTCGCCCGGCTGGCGCGCGGTGAAGTGGTCCGTATTCGCCATACGGATTACGTCGAAGCGGCGTTTGGTAGCGGCGGCACATTCCTGGCCGTGCTGTGGCGACACATTCTTCCCAATTCACTCACTGCGGTACTGGCATTTGCCACCTTACAGTTTGGCCAGGCGATTCTGGCGCTCTCTACGCTGAGTTTTCTCGGCTATGGTACGCCGCCGCCCGTCCCGGAGTGGGGATTATTGATCGCTGAGGGACGTAACTATCTCTCCACCGCCTGGTGGTTAACCACCTTCCCGGGCATTGTCGTCATCGCGGTAGTGCTTGCCACCAACCGTATTAGCCAGCAGTTCAGCGGAGGCCGTATATGACCGTTCTCAGCGTGGAAAACCTCAGCCTCAGCTACCGCACCGGCCGCCAGTGGCGGGAAGTGGTCCATAACGTCAGCTTTAGCTTAAAACGCGGCGAAATGCTGGCGTTTGTAGGCGAGTCCGGGTCGGGCAAAACCACGACCGCACAGGCGATTATTGGCCTGTTGGCAGACAACGCCCGCCGCGATGGCGGTAGCATTCTGCTTAATGGTGAAGATATCAGCCTCTGGTCTGCTAAACGGCTCGATGCCCTGCGCGGCACGCGGATTAGCCTTGTCCCGCAAGACCCCGGTAACTCACTGAATCCGGTTCAGACTATCGGCGCGCAGGTGGGGGAAATTATTCAGATCCATCAAAAAATCACTGCCGTCCAGCGGGATGAACAGGTGTTAGCCCTGTTAACCAAAGTGGGGTTAAGCCACCCGCAACAACGCATGAAACAGTACCCGCATCAACTTTCCGGGGGAATGAAGCAACGCGTTCTGATTGCCATCGCCATTGCCCTGCGCCCCGATGTGATCATCGCCGATGAACCGACCAGTGCGCTGGACGTCACGGTACAAAAGCGCATTCTCGATTTACTGGACGTGCTGCGTCGCGAGTCCGGTACGGCGGTGCTGTTTGTCACGCACGACCTGGCGCTTGCCGCACAACGCGCCGACAGGCTGCTGGTGTTCCGTCACGGAGAGGTACAGGAGCACGGTGCCACAGCAGATATCGTGCGTGCACCGCAGCACGCCTACACTCGCCAGCTGTTAAGCGATCTCCTGGGACAACGGCTGACCATTGCCCCGGTGTCAGGTTTACCGCTGGCGTCACCAGCCATACGCGCGCAGGGGATCAGCAAACAATTTTCGCTGGGTAAAGGTCATCAGCTTCAGGCCCTGGACCAGGTTAGTTTCGACGTGACGCGCGGCAGTACGCACGCCCTGGTGGGCGAATCGGGTTCCGGGAAAACCACCCTCGCCCGCATTTTACTGGGATTCGAACAGGCCGACAGCGGCCGCGTAGTGATTGACGATATCGACGCCACCACCTTAAGCAATGAGGCACGCCGCCAGCTGCGCCAGAAAATCCAGTTTGTATACCAGAACCCGTTTGCGTCACTGGATCCGCGGCAAACCCTTTTTGAGATAATCGAAGAACCACTGAAAAACTTTGCCCGCCTCAGCAAAACGGAACGCAAGACGCGCGTCGAGAACGTTGCCCGGCGTGTCGCGTTGCCCGCAGAGCTTCTGAGCCGGACGGCACGCGAACTGTCCGGCGGGCAGCGTCAGCGCGTAGCCATTGCGCGGGCACTAATCCTTGAACCGACCATCCTGGTGCTGGACGAAGCCACCTCGGCGCTGGATGTCACGGTACAGGCGCAAATCCTGGCCCTGCTTCAGCAGTTACAGCAACAGCTGGGGCTGACCTATCTCTTTATCACTCACGATCTGTCGACCGTTCGCCGCATTGCGCACAGCGTGACGGTGCTGCGTAGCGGCCAGGTTGTAGAGCATGGCGCGGTAGAAGCGCTGTTTGCCACACCGCAGAATAGCTACACCCGCGAACTGATTGACGCCATTCCCCATTTTTCACCCGTTACGGAGGAGTTCGCATGACGCGAAAACGCCTGGGATTTTTCACCCGCCTGCTGGATGACGCCACGCCGAAAGAACGTTACCGCCTGGCAACAGAACAAATACAGCACGCGGAGCGCCACGGTTTCGACAGCGCCTGGATTGCGCAGCACCACTTTCATGAGCACGAAGGCGGGCTGCCCTCTCCGCTGTTATTCCTGGCACATGTGGCGGCGCATACGCGCAACATTCGTCTGGGAACCGCCATCATCACGCTGCCGATGGAAAACCCGCTGCGGGTAGCGGAAGATGCCGCCGTGCTGGATCTGCTGGCGAATGGCCGCCTGGAAGTGGGCTTTGGCTCCGGGGGTACACCCACCTCATTCCTGCCGTTTGGCCTGACGTTCGAGGAACGCTCCGCCGTGTTTGCTGAACATCTGCATGTTATCCAGAGCGCCTGGGGCGGGGATTCGCTCACCCATCCCGACAACCATCTTTATCCACCCTCCCCACAGCTCAACCAGCGGGTATGGATTGCGACCTTTTCGGTGGAAGGAGCCATACGCGCGGCACAGGCCGGGCACGGTCTGATGCTCTCACGCACGCAACCCCGCCCGGCAGACAGGCTGGATTTGACGCTGGATGAAATCCAGAACCCGATCGTGGATGCCTATCTGGATGCCCTGCCTGCGGGCGTCGCGCCACGTATTCTGGCCTCGCGTACGGCATTCGTCACCGACAGCGATGACTATGCGCTAGCGGTGGCAACCCCCGGGCTGACAAAACAGGCTCAGCAGCATCGCGCGGCCGGGCATCAGGTAACAGGCGATAGCGTGGCGGATTATCGCCGCCAGTTTGACGCCCATATTGGCGCGCCTGAAACCGTTCTCGCCTCGCTGCAGGCCGATTCCGTCCTGGCGCGCGCGACGGATATTTCATTCCAGGTGCATTCGGTGGAACCCTCGCACCCGGATACCCTGCGTTCGATTGAATTGATTGCAGCACATATCGCCCCCCACATTCTTTGAGGAGTCACAGATGGCATTAAGTCAGGATATTCTCGCCGAACTGGCAGAGATCGCCCCAGGTTCCGCTCTGGCGCAGGCCCGCGCCACGCGTGATGCCGCAACGCGTCATGCCCAGGGGAGTTACGAAACGTTGTTCAGCCAGCAGGACACGGCATTTCCGCTGGATGAACGTTTTGCCGTGGCGGCAAAAGTCGCGAAATGGCATAACGCAGACGCACTTGCGGCGCACTACGCCGGATTTGGGCTGGCTGACCCGACCTCTGCGCGTCTGACTCCGGCCCTTAATTTCGCCCGTTTGTTGACCTTTTCTCCGGTAGAAGCCACCCCGTCAGCCCTGAAAACACTGACTCAGGCAGGCTGGAGCAAAGAAGGCATTGTGACGCTGGCGCAGCTCATCGCGTTTGTCAGCTTCCAGAGCCGGCTTATTACCGGGCTACGTTTGCTGAACGATAAACCGGTAACAGCCAGTGATACACCGGCTGTGGCGGGTATCTGGCACACAACAAACACCACCGCAACGGGCAAAGCCGCGCCAGTAGCCTTCACCCAGGCTGAACTCGGCTGGGAGCCGTGGATTGCGGCAAAACCGCTGGCCGATTTTACCAACGATGAGGTGGCTATCCTCGCGAAGTTTGGCCACACCGACTCTGACTATTTCCGCCTGCTGGGGCGCAATTTGCCGGTACTGGAACAACGCACACTCACGGATAAAGGGATTTTTTATACGTCGGGAGGCCTTCCCCGCGCCGAACGCGAGCTTGCGGCAACGGTCACCAGCAAGGTTAACGGCTGCATTTACTGCGCATCTGTCCATGCGCGTAAAGCTAGTCAGTTATCAAAGGATGACAGCGCCGTTGAAGCGCTGCTGGCCATCCGCCCCGGGCAGTCGCTGAGTGAAGGGCAGTCTGCGCGCTGGCAGGCGGAAATTGAATTTGCGGCGGCGCTGTCCGTCACGCCACCGGCTGTGACGCCACATCACCTTGCGGCACTGGAAAAACAGTCGCTGGATACGCTGGAACAACTCGATTTGATTCAGTCTGCCGCCTTCTTCGCCTGGGCCAACCGGTTGATGTTGACCCTGGGCGAACCCTGGCTGTCCTGATGGGTATCAGGCTAACGCGTGTGTGTTAGCCTGATTTCGTTTGGCTTTCAGGTAGCCATACATCAGCAGAGACGTCATGGCGGAGAACGAAAGAATGGCCGCGGGCAAGGTGACGTAGCTCCAGCTAAAGCCAAGCGTTATCATCATCCCGCCAAAATAGGCACCAATTGCACTGCCCAGATTAAATGCCACCTGACCACCCGCAGCACCCAGCAGTTCCCCACCTTTTGCATTTTGCAGCAGCAGTATTTGCAGTGGTGCCGAGAGGGCAAACAGCCCAGCGCAGCAAATAAAGCCCATCACCAGAGAAGCTGTCTGGTGCTCCCCAAACGCAAAGAGCAGTAACAATGAGGCGACAATCACCATATCGGTCGTTGCCGCGATGCGCAGCGGGCTATAACGCCCGGATAATTTACCGCTCAGCATATTACCCAACACCATGCCCAGCCCCATCAGCATCATGATCACGGTCATCAGCCCTTCTGAAAAACCAGAGACATTTACCATAAACGGCTTAACAAAGCTGAACCAGGCAAACACCCCGGCGTTGCCAAACATGGTGGCGGCAAAAATAAGCCAGGGTTCCGGTTTTTTCAGAAAATGAAACTGCTCGCTGAGCCGGGTTTCCGTTTTATCGTAGAGTGTTGGCACCCAGAAAATGACGGACAGGATCACCAGCGCATCGAACACGGCAATCAGTAAGAAGGTGTAGCGCCAGTTGTATTCATGCCCAAGCCACGTCCCGAGCGGGACACCCACCAGATTGGCGACCGTCATCCCGGCAATCATGCCTGCGACCGCAAGCGTCACCTTACCCGGAGGGGCAATTTTCGAGAGGATGATGGCACCCACGCCAAAAATGGCCCCGTGCGGAAAACCGGAAATCAGGCGCCCTATCGCCAGCCCGGTATAGGAGGTCGAAAAGGTAAAGATGGCATTCCCGACCGCGCACATCGCCACTAAAAACAGCAGCGTTGATTTCAGCGAGAACTTACCGGAAAACAGCGCCACAATCGGCGCACCGATCACTACACCGAAGGCATAAAACGAAATCATATTGCCGGCGGAAGGAATTGAAATCCCCGTATCTTTCGCCAGCTCGGTTAACACACCCATAATGCCAAATTCAGCCATGCCAAGGCCGAATGTGCCAAGTGCTAACGAAAAAATAGTCTTTTTCATACCGCAACCACTTGTTAAAAATTTGCAACAGCTATTATTAAATAATCTTGTATGGTGAGCCAGTTCAAAACGGCTCGCTGACAGGTTAATCCATTAATTCAGGTAGATTACACTTCAAAGCACGGCCCTTTATTCCGCGACCGGACAATAAGAGGATGACAATGATGGTCAGTAAAAAAAAGAAAGCCAGTGTCGTTGTTGATGTCGTTAAAGATGCACCTCTCAAAACCAAAGAGTATGAAAAAGAGCTGCGCCGTCTCCATGTTGAGCTGGTTAAGCTCCAGCAATGGGTCGTCAGTAAAGGCTTGAAAGTGTGCATTGTCTTTGAAGGACGTGACGGCGCAGGTAAAGGCGGTACGATTAAAGCGATCACCGAGCGCGTCAGCCCGCGAGTGTTCCGGGTGATTGCTTTACCAGCCCCGACCGAGAAAGAAAAAAGTCAGCTCTACTTCCAGCGTTATGTGCCCCACCTGCCTGCAGCGGGTGAAATAGTTATCTTCGATCGCAGTTGGTACAACCGGGCAGGCGTTGAACGGGTGATGGGCTTTTGCACCCCGGAACAGGTAGAAAAGTTTCTGGATGGCACACCTGTGATGGAAAAAGCGATGGTGGATGCCGGGATAATCCTGGTGAAATACTGGCTGGAGGTGACGCCAAAAGAGCAGGAACGCCGTCTGCGCGATCGCATTAACGACGGGCGTAAGATCTGGAAATTATCCCCAATGGACATTAAATCCTTCACTATGTGGGATGATTATACCGTCGCACGCGATGCCATGTTTGCCGCTACCGACACCGCCTGGGCGCCCTGGTTTGTCGCCCGCTCTGAAGATAAGAAACGTGTTCGCCTGAATATTATTTCTCACCTGCTTACCCAGATCCCATATAAAGAACTGCACGTTGAGTCTGTTGAATTGCCGAAACGTAAAATCGGCAAAGTCAAACCGACAAAATACCCCTTCAGGTATGTCGCGGAACGCTTCTGATATTCCCGGCCTCTTTGTTGAATGCAAAGAGGCCATTTCATTCACTGTTGTCTGGAATGCTGCTCGCAATATTAATATTGCCAGGGGAAACAGTATTGTTTTTGCGCGGCAGAGGTTGATAATGAGCGCACCCACACAGGAGGTGAAAAATGAAAGATTCAGCAGCAGTACATGAACATCAATCCAGTCCGTCCCAAAGCCATGTAGCCCTTACTCACAGGCGCTCAAGCTCTCAGCGTAAGCTATCAGAGCATGACCGGCAGTTTATTCAAGCAATGAATGATTTTGTCGAAAAGAACGGGACGATTACCGATGATGAATTTTTCAGGGTGCTTTAATGCTTAAACAATTTAACGTTTATCGTAACCCCTCTACGATGACCCGGGATAAACTGCCTTATTACATGCTTATTCAGGATGATTGCTATGAGGATCTGGCAACACGTGTAATTTTGCCCTTAATGCGAAATCATCAGTTACCCTTATGGCATAGCCCTCTTGCGCCAGGCATAAATATAGAATTCGAATCATTCCTTATTTATGCACCCATGATCACCAACATCAACACTAATAAAATTAACCGAAAAGACTTTATCTGTAATTTACGCGATTCACGTCATGATGTTATTTCAGCCATTGACAGGCTGTTAACCAATACCTGACCATTCAGTATACCTGGCCTGCATTTTCTAACGCACTGGCAATTGTTAAACGCCGCCGACCCACGCCGACGGCGCTAACGCTTACTTCATCCCTTCAGTACTCTCTTTCTTCGCTTCCAGGCGTTCAACATCCCGATACCAGCGCGGATGGTGCTTTTGCGCCCAGCGGCGGCTCACTTTGCCTTCAATCATCCCTTTAATCGACCCTTTTACCCAGAATGCCATATACATATGGATCAGAATGGCGTGGATCAGAATGATGGCCGACGTCGCATGGATCAACAGCGCATATCGCACGACCTGAATCGGGAAGTAGTGCGCAAAATATGGACGCCAGATGATCACTCCAGTCACCAGCAGCACAAAAATCATGCTCATGATGGTCCAGAACATCATTTTCTGCCCGGCGTTGTATTTCCCCACTCTCGCGACTTTATGTTCATTTCCTTTCAGGACTTCGACTATTCCCTTCACCCACGGAATATCTTGCTTATCCGGGATGTTGTGGTGAACAAAGCGCACGAACATAAACATCAACACGATGAAAATCAGCACCCCAAAAAACGGGTGCAAAATGCGCCCCATCTGCGGTGTGCCGAAGGTTTCGGTCAGCCACTGTAGCGTCGGGAAAAAGAACGAAATCCCCGATACCGCCACCAGGAAGAAGCAGATCACCACCGTCCAGTGACAGGCGCGGTCAACAAACTTCGTGCGCACAATCATCTTTGACTTACTCATGGTGCTCCTCCTCGTCGTCATCCACCTCTTTGTTTGGCCCGATACCAATGTAGTGATAAATCAACCCGGCAAAGGTGGCGATAAAGCCCGCCGCCGAAAGCGGTTTAAGCGCCCCTTTCCACAGGTTGATCGCGGTATCGATCGCCGGATCTTTCGGCAGATTGTGGTACAACTCCGGCTGGTCGTTATGGTGCAGCACATACATCACGTGCGTACCGCCCACGCCCTGCGGGTTATAAATCCCCGCGTTTTCATAGCCGCGCGCTTTCAGCTTGTCCACGCGTTGCTGCCCCACTTCCAGCATCTCTTTTTTGGTGCCAAAGTGGATAGCCCCGGTCGGGCACGTCTTAACACAGGCAGGCTCCTGCCCGACGCTGACGCGATCCACGCACAGAGTGCATTTGTAGACCCGGTTATCCTCTTTGTTGAGACGCGGAATAGTAAACGGACAGCCTGCAATGCAGTAACCGCAGCCGATACAGTTGTCCTGCTGGAAGTCGACAATACCGTTGGCGTACTGGATGATTGCCCCGGCTGACGGACATGCCTTGAGGCAGCCCGGATCTTCGCAGTGCATACAGCCATCTTTGCGGATAAGCCACTCCAGCTTGCCGTTCTGGTCGGTTTCGCTAAAGCGCATCACCGTCCAGGATTTGGCGCTCAGATCGGCAGGATTATCGTAGACCCCAACGCAGTGCCCCACTTCATCGCGGATGTCGTTCCATTCTGAACAGGCCACCTGGCAGGCTTTACAGCCCACACAGGAAGAGACATCGATAAGCTTTGCGACTTCTGCCTTGTAATCCCGCGCGCGCGGCGCGGGGGTAATAGGGTTGGTCGCGGAGCGTTTAATAATGTCTTGTGTTTCCATCGCCATTTATTCGCTCCTTACGCTTTCTCGATGTTGACCAGAAACGCTTTGTACTCCGGCGTTTGCGAGTTGGAATCGCCAACGTTCGGCGTCAGGGTGTTGGCGATATAACCTTTCTGCGCCACGCCTTCAAAGCCCCAGTGCAGAGGAATACCGACTGTTTCCACCTGCTGACCATGCACGTTTAACGATTGCAGGCGGCGTGTCACCACGGCCACGGCGCGAATAAAACCGCGTTTGCTGCTTACCGTTACGCGATCGCCATTGGCAATCCCTTTCGCTTTCGCCAGGGTTTCGCTGATTTCGACAAACTGTTCAGGCTGCGCGATGGCGTTAAGCCGTGCGTGCTTGGTCCAGGTGTGGAAATGCTCGGTCAGACGATAGGTTGTCCCCACGTAAGGGAATTTGTCCTTCTTACCTAAACGCAGCACATCCTCTTCGTAGATACGCACAACCGGGCTTGAAACCACGTTCGGGTGCAGCGGGTTCGTGCCGAGCGGCGTTTCCATTGGCTCGTAGTGTTCCGGGAACGGACCTTCTGCCAGCTTATCGAGCGCAAAGAGTCGACCTAAGCCCTCCTGCTGCATGATGAACGGCCCCGTTGCGCTACCCGGCGGTGCAGTGTTGAAGTCCGGGATGTCGTTACCCGTCCACTTCGCCCCGTTCCACTGGATGAGCATCCGTTTCGGATCCCAGGGTTTACCGTTGATATCCGCCGAGGCGCGGTTGTACAGCACGCGGCGGTTCAGCGGCCACGCCCAGGCCCAGCCCAACGTATTGCCTAACCCTGAAGGGTCGGCGTTATCGCGGTTGGCCATCTGGTTACCCTGCTCCGTCCAGCTACCGGCATAAATCCAGCAGGAAGACGCCGTGGTGCCGTCGTCACGCAGCAGCGCGAAACTACTCAACAGTTGCCCCTTCTTCGCCACCAGGTTGCCGGTTGTGTCGTAGAGATCCGCCAGCGCAACGCCGTTGTTCTCTTTTGCCACCTCTTCAGATTCAGGATGATCGGGCTGCTTGTAGTCCCAGCTCATCCTCAGCAGTGGCTCAACGCCCTTACCGCCCTCGGTGCGGTACATCTCACGCAGGCGATGATAAATCCCGGCCAGGATCTCGCCGTCATTCCGCGCTTCGCCCGGAGCATCCTGCCCTTTCCAGTGCCACTGCAACCAGCGGCCAGAGTTGGCAATGGAGCCATCCTCTTCGGCAAAGCAGGTCGACGGCAGGCGGAACACCTCGGTCTGAATCGACGCGGTATCCACGTCATTCATCTCGCCGTGGTTTTGCCAGAAGTTCGAGGTTTCAGTCACCAGCGGATCGATAACCACCATGTACTTCAGCTTGCTCAGGCTGCGAACGACTTTGTTTTTGTCCGGGAAAGAGGCCACCGGGTTAAAGCCCTGGCAGATATAACCCGTGACGTTGCCCTTATCCATCATGTTGAAATACTTGATGACATCGTAGGCCTGGTCCCATTTCGGCAACCACTCAAAGCCCCAGTCGTTCTCTTTCTGCGCCGCATTGCCGTAGAAGGATTTCATCAGGCTAACGAAGAACTTCGGATAGTTGCTCCAGTAGTTGACCTGGTCAGGCAGCATGGCTTTTGGCGTGCTGGCAGCCAGATAGGTTTGCAGGTCTGGTTGTTTATCCGACGGCAGCGTCAGATACCCCGTCAGGCTGGTGGAGAGCAGTCCGAGATCGGTTAATCCCTGAATGTTCGAGTGACCACGAAGTGCGTTCACCCCGCCACCGGCCATCCCCATATTGCCGAGCAGCAGCTGGATCATCGCCATGGTGCGGATGTTCTGCGCACCTACGGTGTGTTGCGTCCAGCCCAGTGCATACAGGAACGTGGTGGTTCTGTCGGCCGCACTGGTAGACGCCAGTACTTCACACACTTTCAGGAAGTCTGCTTTTGGCGTTCCACAGATGTTCTCGACCACGTCCGGCGTATAGCGGGAAACGTGCTGTTTCAGCAGGTTCCACACACAGCGTGGATCGGACAGCGTCTCATCGCGTTTCGCATAGCCGTTTTCATCGAACTGGTAGTGCCAGGACGACTTATCGTATTGCCGTTTTTCCGCGTCATAACCGCTGAACAGCCCGTCATCAAAGGCAAAGTCATCCCGCACCAGCAGGTTAGCGTTGGTGTAGTGTTTGACGTACTCAGCATTAATTTTGTTGTTTTCAATCAGGTACAACAGCACGCCAGACAGGAACGTAATGTCCGTACCGGAACGAATAGGCGCATAGATATCTGCCACCGATGCCGTACGCGTAAAGCGCGGATCGACGACGATAAGCGTCGCATCATTGTTATTTTTCGCTTCCATCGCCCAGCGGAATCCCACCGGATGTGCTTCAGCGGCATTACCGCCCATCACCATCACGACGTTAGCGTTTTTGATATCAACCCAGTGGTTGGTCATCGCACCGCGACCAAATGTTGGAGCAAGACTTGCTACCGTTGGTCCGTGTCAGACGCGCGCCTGGTTATCTACCGCCAGCATCCCGAGCGAACGCACAAATTTTTGCGTCAGCATCCCGGTTTCATTACTTGCCGCAGAGGCACACAACATCCCGGTGGAAAGCCAACGGTTGACGGTGACGCCCTGCGCGTTTTTTTCAATGAAATTGGCGTCGCGGTCGGCTTTCATGTGTTTTGCAATACGGGAGAAAGCTTCATCCCACGAGATACGCTGCCATTTATCTGAACCTGGCGCACGGTATTCGGGATAACGCAGACGGTTTTCACTGTGAACATAATCGAGCAGCCCAGCCCCTTTAGGACACAGCGCCCCGCGGCTTACCGGATGATCCGGGTCACCTTCAATATGATAAATCGCTTCTTTGGCGTTCTTCGCACCATCGCCCAGGCTAAACATTAATAGCCCGCATCCCACGGAGCAGTATGTGCAGGTGTTACGGATCTCTTTGGCGCGCAGCAGTTTATAGTTGCGTGCCTGAGCCAGTGCCATTTTAGGAGCAAATCCCAACATCGCAGCTGTTGTTCCGGCCATACCGCCCGCGCAGATTTTGAAAAATTGTCTGCGGCTGACGTCCATTGCTGTCCTCTTTTTCTGATAAGACTTCGCGCCGCAAACTAACAGCAAAGCCCCTGATTTTTTTGCGTCAAATCAATGTCGAACGGCATCGCCCCCTTAATAGTCGCGACTGGCGAAATTGAATAATCCTTTTGGGTTAAGCGCTTAACAGAATTATTCGCGGTAAACCGTGGATTAATGCTATAAATTTTTCCTTTATATTTGATGGCAATGGCAAGGTGATGGACAAAAAAAGAGCAACGCTCATTGGGCTGGCGGCAATCCTGTTATGGAGCACGATGGTCGGGCTTATTCGCAGTGTCAGTGAAGGGCTGGGGCCGGTGGGCGGCGCGGCAATGATTTATACCGTCAGCGGATTACTGTGTCTGGTGACGGTGGGTTTTCCTGATATTAGACGTTTCTCAACCCGATACCTTATTGCAGGCAGTGTCCTGTTTGTCAGTTATGAAATTTGCCTGGCGCTCTCTTTAGGGTATGCGGCAACACGGCCGCAGGCGATTGAAGTGGGGATGGTCAATTATCTCTGGCCCAGCCTGACCATTGTGTTTGCAATTTTGTTTAATGGTCAAAAAACAACCCTGTGGGTGATCCCAGGACTAGCGATATCGCTGCTGGGTGTTTGCTGGGTATTAGGGGGCGAACATGGCCTGCATATTGATGAAATCACCAGCAATATTGTCTCCAGCCCACTGAGCTATGCGCTGGCCTTTGCCGGGGCATTTATCTGGGCGGCCTACTGCACCGTCACCAGCAAATTTGCGAAAGGGCAAAATGGCATCACCCTCTTCGTATTGCTCACCGCCCTGAGCCTGTGGGTGAAATATGCCCTGAGCAGCCAGCCGGAAATGGTGTTCAGCGTTCAGGTGGTAGTGAAGCTATTAATGTGCGGTGTTGCGCTTGGGTTTGGCTATGCTTCGTGGAATATCGGCATTTTGCACGGAAATGTCACGGTACTTGCTGCGGTATCCTATTTTACCCCCGTATTATCCGCCGCGCTGGCCGCCGCGCTACTCAACGCACCGCTCTCTTTCGCCTTCTGGCAAGGCGCTCTGATGGTTTGCGCCGGTTCTCTGCTGTGCTGGTATGCCACGCGAAATAGAGCCTGATGCCCCTTCTGCCGGGCAAACTCCCTGCCCGGCAAAATCCCTGTAAAAATAAAACGTGATCGCACCTCAGAATATTTACACGACTCGTAGTTAAGAGGTTTAGATTCTGTTTATATTTATCTCCCTTCGTAAATTCCTTTTCGCACTTATTGACACAAATTGACAACGGCGTGTAACTAATTCCCTGCGAATATTCACATTGTATATAGCACTTATTGCAATAGTTTATTTCTGGATGTTTCATAGGATTTTGCGCAACGATTATGCGAGCAATCTCATAACCTACTGTTTTACCGCCATCAATTACGCGGTGTATCTAATATCTATCGCGTCATCGCCATTAATTTCAGTGAAAAATAGAACCCCAAAAAAACTATACCTATGACAATTATTTGCGGCTGTAAATAGTGTTTACCTGTGCATTAATTAGTCAAAACCGCGCTTTTAACGGCAATTTTTCAGATCAGGATCACACTAATTGAAATTATCTCTAATATTTTGAAACTTATTATTGAAACGAAGCTACAAGATTTTTAAAAATAACATGCCATTGACGAACAGCCTCGTTTAGAAATCGTTCAATTTGGCTCAGGATATACCTAAAGAAATTATAAGGATTATTTGAGATGAAACTTAAATTAGTTGCAGTGGCAGTGACTTCCATGTTGGCAGCGGGCGTTGTAAACGCGGCTGAAGTTTATAACAAAGACGGTAACAAACTGGATCTGTACGGTAAAGTAACAGGTCTGCACTATTTCTCTGATGATTCCAGCAACGACGGTGACAAAACCTACGTTCGTCTGGGCTTCAAAGGTGAAACTCAGATCAACGACCAGATGAGCGGTTACGGCCAGTGGGAATATGAGTTCAAGGGCAACCGCTCTGAATCTCAGGGTTCTGACGGCAACAAAACCCGTCTGGCATTCGCAGGTCTGAAATTCAACGAATTCGGTTCTTTCGACTACGGTCGTAACTACGGTGTTGCTTACGACATCGGCGCATGGACTGACGTTCTGCCAGAGTTCGGTGGCGATACCTGGACCCAGACTGATGGCTTTATGACTGGCCGTACCACTGGCGTTGCAACCTACCGTAACACCGACTTCTTCGGTCTGGTTGACGGTCTGAACTTCGCTGCTCAGTACCAGGGTAAAAACGACAACCGCGACATCACCGAAGCGAACGGTGACGGCTGGGGTCTGTCTTCTACCTATGAAATGAACGGTTTCGGCGTGGGTGCGACCTATGCGAAATCTGACCGTACTGACCTGCAAGTTCGTTCTGCAAGCAACCTGAATGCTGGCGGCGAGAACGCAGAAGTGTGGGCTACTGGCCTGAAATACGATGCGAACAACATCTACCTGGCAACCACCTACTCTGAAACTCGCAACATGACCAACTTCGGTGACGGTTATATCGCGAACAAAGCACAGAACTTCGAAGTTGTTGCTCAGTACCAGTTCGATTTCGGTCTGCGTCCATCCATCGCATACCTGAAATCCAAAGGTAAAGACATCGGTTCTTACGGCGACCAGGATCTGGTTGAATACGTAGACCTGGGTGCGACCTACTACTTCAACAAAAACATGTCTACCTATGTTGATTACAAAATCAACCTGGTTGACGACAACAGCTTCACCAAAGCTGCTGGTGTTTCTACCGACAACATCGTTGCACTGGGTCTGACCTACCAGTTCTAAGATTTGTCAGTATAAAAAGGCCAGCCCTCGTGGCTGGCTTTTTTTATCCGGTTTTACTGGCGTGATAAAGGAGTACGCCATGCACATATTCAAAGGACGCTGTTTGTGTGGGATGAGTCAGTTCAGTGTGAATCTCACCAATTTCGACGTGTATGCCTGCCATTGTACGCTGTGCCAGAAATGGTCCGGCGGTATCGCCATGTATCTGGAAGCGCAAGGTCATCCTCTGGTCGAGGACGATTCCATCGCCCCTTCTCATTTTTCGTCCTCCCCGCGTGGTGAACGCTGGTTCTGCCCGGGTTGCGGCTGCCCACTATGGTTTGAGTTAACCTCATCAGCACGCTACTTAATTCCCTGGACGCTGCTGGAGATGAGCGAAGACGAACGTCGTCGCCTGGTGCTGGCCGCCGAAATTTATACCGAAACCCAGCCCGCTTTCTGGGGGCTGACCGGGCAATACGCACGCTATAGCGGGACGGAAATCGAAGCGCAGGACAAAAGCTGTCTGCTCACACCGTAGGCTGTTCACTGCCCGCAGCACGGCGCAGCCAGTTTTGCAGGAGCTTACCGTCCTCGGTCATTTCTGTATCTGAACGCACGCACAGGTAATAGTCGCGACCATCATCAATAGGCAAATCGAAAATTTTGACCAGTTCCCCACTTTCAAGATACGGCGCGATAAGCGGTTCGCGCATCAGCGCACAGCCCAGCCCGGCCTGAACACCCGCCAGCGTCAGCAGGCCATCTTCAAACATCGGGCCGCTTCGTCGTGGCGGGCGCTTTACCCCCTGTAGCATAAACCACTGCTGCCAGGTACTGCGTTCCTCATCATGCAACAGCGGCATTTGTAGCAGCTGTTCCGGCGTGTCGATGTGCCCGTGAATGCGCAAAAAAGCCCGGCTGCATACCGGCACCATCTGCCCGGAAATCAGTTTTTCACTCAGATAGCCCGCCCACTGCCCATTGCCAAAACGAATCGACATATCTGAGGCATCACTCAGGTAGTTGCGGTGGTTGGCATACACCACATTGATTTCAGTCTGTGGGTTAGCCCGCATAAAAGCAGGCAGACGCGGGATAAACCAGCCCATGCCAAACAGCGGGATCAGGCTAATGGTGACCTGCCGCGTTTGTGATTGTTCTACCAGATGTTCCGTGGCCTGGCGCAGCACGTTAAATGCTGCCCGGATAGAGCGGTAGTAATCGCGCCCTTGCTGGCTCAGCACCAGCCTGCGTCCCTGACGCTCTGTAAGCGGCATTTGCAGATACCCTTCAAGTACCCGGAGCTGGTGACTCACGGCGGATGGTGAAATCGCCAGCTCCTGCGCGGCCAGCGTCACGCTGCCGAGCCTGGCAATGGCTTCAAACGCGCGTACGGCCCGCAGGGGTGGATCGTTAGCAAGACGGGTTTCAGCAAAGAGAGGCTGGCCTTTCAATTGTTCTGTTTTATTCATATGTTGACTTCTTTAGACCATTCACCCGATCAGGCAAGCTTATTAAAACCATATAAATCATAAATATAAAACGATACCGGTTTTTCATAAGAAATAATATATGCGTATTTTACAATTTAATTCAATTATTAGATGGTAGCCGCTGAAAGAGCAATTTGTCGGGTACAAACGTTGGATACACTCATACAACAACTGATCAACGGTGTGATGCTGGGAAGCATCTACGCGCTGATCGCGCTGGGCTATACCATGGTGTATGGCATCTTGCGCATTATTAACTTTGCCCACGGCGATATTCTGATGGTTGGCGCGCTTACCACGCTTTCTGCCATTAACGTCCTGAATAATACCTTCCCGCATCTGCCGCTGCTGCTTCAGCTGGGCTGCGCGCTGGTGATTGCAATGGGCGTCTGCGCCCTGCTGGCAATGGCGGTTGAACGCTTTGCGTATCGCCGCCTGCGCAACGCGCCACGTCTGGCGCCGCTGATCTCCGGGATTGGCGTTTCGGTATTGCTGCAGACCGTGGCGATGATCGTCTGGACACGAAATCCGCTGATGTTCCCGCAGATCTTGCCAATGGACCCGATTGCCGTCACCGCAGGCAGTGAAGCCCACCCTCCAGCCATTGTCACCGTCACCGGTATTGTGACCGTGGTGCTGGCGCTGGTCGTCATGACCGCGCTGTGGCTGCTGGTTGAATACACCCGCCTTGGACGAGGAATGCGTGCGGTTGCCGAAAATCCCCGTGTCGCCACGTTGATGGGCGTTAACCCTAACGCCATTATCACCCTGACCTTCGCTATTGGCGGTGTGTTTGCCGCGCTGGCAGGCGTGATGATGGCCAGCAACTACGGCAACGCCAGTTTCTCGATGGGCTTTTTACCGGGGATCAAAGCCTTCACGGCGGCTGTTCTGGGCGGTATCGGCAATATCCGTGGCGCTATGGTAGGCGGGATTTTACTCGGCATCATCGAAGCACTGGGCGCGGGCTATCTCGGTGAACTCACCAACGGCGTATTCGGCAGTAACTACCAGGACGTGTTTGCGTTCATGGTGCTGATCCTGGTGCTGGTCTTCCGTCCGGCGGGCCTGCTCGGCGAACGTGTGGCACACAGGGCGTAAGGAACACTATGACAACCGTACAATTACAGACTCCCGTCGCCACCCGTAAATTCTGGTCAGGAATGACCCTGTTTTGCCTCGCCCTGTTGCTTGCACCTATTATTGCCAGCCAGCTTGGCGGCAACTACTGGGTGCGGGTAATCGACTTCGCTCTGCTCTACATCATGCTGGCGCTGGGACTGAACATCGTGGTCGGCTATACCGGGCTGCTGGATATGGGCTTTATCGCCTTTTACGCCGTGGGGGCTTATCTGGCCGCCCTGCTGGCCTCACCGCATCTGCTTGAGGTTTTCCCAATCCTCGCCGTCTGGTTCCCCGACGGACTGCATACATCCTATCTGCTGATTATTCCGGTCGCGGCCCTCGTCGCCGCGGTGTGCGGCATCGTGCTCGGCGCACCGACGCTTAAGCTGCGCGGGGATTATCTGGCGATCGTAACGCTGGGCTTTGGCGAGATTATCCGCATCCTGATGCGTAACCTCGACCGCCCGGTCAATATCACCAACGGCGCGAAAGGCATTACCGGCGTGGATACGCTGAACCTTTTCGGCCTGAAGTTCAGCGGCGTGTACCACTGGTTCGGCGTTAAAGTACCTGCGCTCTGGCTGTGGTACTACCTGCTGATGCTGGTAATTGTGGCGATCATTTTTGTTTGCGTGCGCCTGCAACACTCACGTATTGGCCGCGCCTGGCACGCCATCCGTGAAGATGAAGACGTGGCCCGCGCGATGGGGATCAACGTGCGCAACTATAAGCTGCTGGCCTTTGCCATGGGCGCCTCTTTTGGCGGCGTGGCGGGCGCGCTGTTTGGTGCGTTTCAGGGCTTTGTCTCGCCGGAATCCTTCACGTTGCAGGAGTCTATCGCCGTACTGGCGATGGTGGTGCTGGGTGGTATGGGGCACATCCCCGGCGTTATCCTCGGCGCTGTGCTACTGACCGCACTACCGGAGCTGTTGCGCAGCCAGGCTGCCCCTGTACAGCAGGCGCTGTTCGGAACGGTGCTGATTGACCCGGAAATTCTCCGTCAGCTGTTTTACGGCCTGGCGCTGGTGCTGGTGATGCTCCTTCGTCCGTCCGGGATCTGGCCGGTGCGTCACAAGGAGGTAAAAGCATGAGTCTGCTCACCGTTCGCAACATGTCCAAACGCTTCGGCGGCCTGACCGCCGTGGACGATGTTTCACTTTCAATCAACAAGGGTGAAATCTACGGTCTGATTGGCCCTAACGGCGCGGGTAAAACCACCTGTTTTAACCTGATAACCGGGTTATACCCGGCCGACAGCGGCGAATTTCTGATTGCCGATAAACCCTATTACCCGAAACAGATCGAGAAAGTCACTGCCGCCGGGATCGCACGCACCTTCCAGAACGTGCGCCTGTTTAACCAGATGTCGGTGCTGGAAAACGTGATGGTCGGCCGCCATGTACGCACCCGCAACGGGCTGTGGGCTGCACTGAGTCGCCACAAGCGCGCACGGGCAGAAGAAACCGACACCCGCGAACAAGCCTGGCACTGGCTGGAATATACCGGCATTGCAAAATTCGCCCACTACCGCGCCTGCGATCTGGCTTACGGCCACCAGCGTCGGCTGGAGATTGCCCGTGCGCTGGCAACCGACCCGCTGCTGCTGGCGCTCGACGAACCGGCCGCCGGAATGAACGCGGCAGAGAAAGTGGCACTCGGCGAACTGCTTACCCGCATTCGTGACGACGGTAAAACCCTGCTGATGATCGAACATGACGTCAAACTGGTGATGGGTATCTGCGACCGTCTGACGGTTCTTGATTATGGCAAAACGCTCGCCAGCGGCACGCCGGACAGCGTACGCCGCGACCCGGCCGTGATTGCCGCCTGGTTAGGAGGCAATGCGCATGTCTGAGTTATTAAAGGTTGAGCGTCTTGACGTGCATTACGGCGGCATTCAGGCCGTACGCGATGTCTCCTTTACCCTGCACGAAGGGGAACAGGCCACGTTGATCGGTGCCAACGGCGCGGGGAAAAGCTCCACCGTGCGGGCCATTACCGGGCTGGAAAGTTTCACCGGCAGCATCACCTTCAGCGGCAAAAATGTGCGTAAACACAAGCCGGAAGCCCTGCTGCGTGACGGGCTGGTGATGGTTCCCGAAGGTCGCGGCATCTTTGCCCGCATGACGGTACTGGAAAACTTGCAGATGGGCGCCTGGTTAAGGCGTGACACCGTCACGGTCAGGCATGAAATGAACGAAATATTTGAACGCTTCCCACGCCTCGGCGAACGCCAGCACCAGCTGGCTGGGCTGCTTTCCGGCGGGGAACAACAGCTGCTGGCGCTTAACCGCGCCCTGCTCAGCCGCCCGCGCCTGCTGATCCTCGATGAACCGTCGATGGGGCTGGCACCGAAAATGGTAGAGAACATTTTTGCCGTCATTTCCGGGCTGCGTGAACGCGGCGTGGCTCTGCTGCTGATTGAACAAAATGCGCGCCTGGCGCTGGAAGTGACCGACAACGCCTGGGTCATGGACAGCGGCAGCATCGTTCATCACGGCGCGTCGAAAGCCATGCTGGATGACGACCAGATTGCACAGATTTATTTGGGCGAAATGCCCGTTTAACCACACCAACCAACATCAGGGAAAACAATGAAAACAGTAAAAATCAGTGCGCTCAGCGCCGCCATTCTGCTCAGTGGTTTTGCCTCAACGGGCGCATGGGCAGCGGATAGCGAAACCGTTGTTATTGGCCTGGCAGGCCCGTTAACCGGTCCGTCTGCCCGTATCGGTAAGGATCTGGAAAACGGCGCGCAGTTAGCTATCGACGATATCAACAAACAGCATCCAACCATCGGCGGCAAAGCCGTCACTTTCAAACTGCAATCCGAAGACGATCAGTCTGACCCACGCACCGCCGTGGCAGTCGCACAGCGTCTGGTCGACATCGGCGTGGCAGGTGTGGTGGGTCACTGGAACACCGGCACCAGTATTCCGGCCGCACGCGTGTATCACGATGCCGGTATCGCGCAGGTTGCCCCTGTTGCCACCGGTCACGCCTATACCAAACAGGGCTTCGACACCAGTTTCCGCGTGATGGGTCATGACGATGACGGCGGCCAGTTTGCCGGGCAGTACGCGGTAAATACCCTGAAGGCGAAACGCATTGCGGTGATCGACGACCGTACCGCGTTTGGTCAGGGTCTGGCCGATGAATTTATTAAATCGCTGGAAGCCCAGGGCGTGAAGATTGTTGACCGCCAGTACGTTGATGACAAAACCGTGGATTTCAGCGCCGTTCTGACCGCGATCCGCAGCAAAAACGCTGACCTGATCTTCTTCGGCGGCGTGGACAGCCAGGCCGCACCGCTGGCGCGCCGTATCAAACAGCTCGGCATGAACGCTACCCTGATGGGCGCTGGCGGATTCGTCAGCCAGACCTTCCTGCAACTGGCGCAGAAAGAAGGCGAAGGCGTTGTGGCGCTGGAGCCAGGTCTGCCGGTTGATCAGATGCCGGGTGGTAAAGCGTTCGAGCAGGCGTATCAGTCCCGTTACCACACCCATATCGAGCTGCACGCGCCGTTCGCCTATGACGCCACCCGCGTGCTGGTTGCCGCAATGGAAAAAGCCAACTCCGTTGCGCCGTCTGACTACCTGCCCGCCCTGCGCGCCATTAACTACTCTGGCGTCACCGGACAAATTGCGTTTGATAACGAAGGTAACCTGAAAGCGCCGTCCTTCACCGTGTACAAAGTGGTGGATGGCAAATGGCAGCCGCAGACCGTTCTGGGCGGCACCAAAGCGAAGTAACGCAGTGAGGCAATGTGATGAGTGATAATAATGAGCTGGGCATTCTCGCCCGCCGCAAAATTGAAGCAGAAATTATTAAGCCAATTTATGAAATCCTGGTGCGCGAGATAGGGAAAACCCGCGCCCAGGCGGTGATTGGCGAGGCCATTGAACAGGCCGCTATCGATGCGGGTAAAGAATTTGCCAGCAAAGAGCCTGATGGCGCGGATGTGAAAAGTTTTATCGCCCTGCAATATCTGCTGGAGAAAGACAACGCGCTGGACGTCAAAGTGATCGACGCCGACGATCAGCAGTACAACTACAACGTGACCCGTTGCCGCTACGCCGAGATGTATCACGAGATGGGGCTTGGCGAAATCGGGCATCTGCTCTCCTGCGCGCGCGATGAGAAATTCATTGTGGGTTATGCGCCGGATGTGGAGCTGACCCGCACGTCCACCATCATGCAGGGCGGTTCATGCTGCGACTTCCGCTATCGCAGCACAAAGGACAAAGCATGATCCGCGTAAACGCAGAGCGCCTGTGGGCCACGCTGGAAATGATGGCGCAAATCGGCGGCACGCCCGCCGGTGGCATCACCCGTCTGGCGTTAAGCGAAGAAGACCGGATCGCACGCAATCTGCTGCGCGACTGGGCGCTGGACGCCGGTTTTACCTGTGATGTGGATAGCATGGGCAACATGTTTATCCGCCGCGCCGGGAAAAACCGGGCTCTGGCTCCGGTGATGACCGGATCGCATGTTGATTCCCAGCCGCTTGGCGGAAACTACGACGGGATTTACGGCGTGCTGGCCGGGCTTGAGCTGCTGCGTACCCTGAACGATAACCAGCTGGAAACCGAGCGCGATATCGTGCTGGTAAACTGGACCAACGAAGAAGGCGCGCGCTTTGCTCCGGCGATGCTCTCTTCCGGGGTCTGGACCGGGCAGTTTAGCGAAGCCTATGCCCACGCCCGGGCCGATAACGCGGGGATCACCGTTGGTGAAGCGCTTGACGCTATCGGCTATCGCGGTGAACAACCGGCACAGGCATTTCCGGTTCACGCCTGTTACGAACTGCACATCGAACAGGGGCCGATTCTGGAAGATGAAGCCATTGATATCGGGCTGGTGCGGGCCGCAATGGGTCAGCGCTGGTTTACCATTACCCTGGACGGTTTTGCCGCTCATGCGGGTACGACCCCGATGCACAGCCGACGCGATGCATTAACCGCCTTTGCCGAACTGGCATTAAAAGTGGAAGAGATTGGCTATCAGCATCAACCAGATGGTCGCGCCACTATCGGCATGGCACAGGTCACGCCGAATTCGCGCAACGTGGTGCCGTCTCGCGTGGTGTGCAGCGTGGAGTTTCGCCACCCGGCGCAGGATGCGCTTGAAGTGATGGAGTCGGAGCTGCATCAGGCTGCGGAATCGCTGGCTGCACGCGGCGTTACCGCCACTGTTGAGCGCATTTTTGACTACGCGCCGATTACATTCAACCCGCAGTGTCTGGCCCGCACAGAGCAGGCCGTGGCGGCACTGGGTTATTCATCAAAACCGATGGTATCCGGCGCGGGGCATGACACCTGTTATGTCAGCAAAATTGCCCCGGCGAGCATGATTTTCATTCCGTGCGTGAAAGGCATCAGCCATAACGAAGCAGAAAAGATCCTGCCGGAATGGTCAGAGAAAGGGGCGAATGTGCTGCTGCACAGCGTGCTGGCGGCGGCTCAGGAGCAATAACACTGTGCGAAAGCAGATGCGCTCTGCTTTCGCCAGAACCTATATCGCAACGCGTCGGCTGATTTCGACCACCCTGTCGCTCGGCAGATGGTAGTGATTGATAACATGCGTACAGTTGCGCTTCATAAAGGCAAAGATGTGGCGCTGCCAGACCGCCATCCCCGCAGTGCCTTCACCCGCGACAATGGTTTCATGCCCGACGTACCAGGTTGCATCATCGGTCGCAAATATCGCGTTGATTTCACTTACCCCTTGCAGCAAATGCGGGATGTCCGGGTGCTCCATAAAACCGTATTGCGCGATGCCATGCCAGTATCCCGGGGCGCGTTGCATCACTTCGATTCGCTGTTCATCATCCACGTAAGGCACGTTGAGAATATCAATCGTCAGGGAGAGCACTTCGCGCTGTAAGGCGCGGTTTCGTGCCACATGCCAGCGCATCACGGGCGGGATGTTATCCCGGGTGCGCGTCAAAAAGATGGCCGAGCCCGCCACTCTGGGCACCTCTTTTTGCGAAAGTGCCGAAAAGAAACCATCGACACTGATCCCTTTCTCGCCAATCGCCTTTGCTACCGCCTTAATCCCGCGATTCCAGATCAGCATAACGGTGCAGATGGCAGCGGCCAGCAACAGCGGGATGTACCCCCCTTCAAGGACTTTAATCATATTGGCGAATAAGAAACTGGTATCGATGATGAAAAACAGCATGGCTATCAATGCACTGCTGAACAAGCTCCAGCGCCATATTTCACGCATGGCGACAAACAGCAAGCCGGTTGTCATCAGCATGGTTAACGACACGGCGATGCCATAGGCGGCAGCAAGTTTATCAGACGATTTAAAGAACACGACCAGCCCGATGGTTACCACCATCAGCAGCCAGTTGATCGCACCGATATAAATCTGCCCGTAGCTTTCGGCGGCAGTCTGCTTGATCCGCAAGCGCGGCAGCCAGCCAAGTTGGATCGCCTGTCGGGTCATCGAGAAAGCGCCGGTGATAATCGCCTGGCTGGCAATAATGGTCGCCAGTGCGGCAAGAACAATCAGCGGAACCTGGAGCACGCCGGGACACAGCATAAAGAAGACGTTTTTGGTGCTGTCTGCGCCCGCCAGTATCAATGCCGATTGCCCGGCGTAATTGAGCAGCAGCGCGGGAAAGACCACCCCATACCAGGCCAGCCAGATAGGTTTTTTACCAAAATGGCCCATATCCGCGTACAGGGCTTCCGCGCCGGTGACGCAAAGGAAAACCCCGCCTAACACCAGAAAACTGGTAAAACCATTTGAGAGCAAAAAAGTGATGCCGTAGTACGGATTCAGGGCCAGCAGTACCGCCGGGTGCTGCGTTATACCCCATACCCCCAGCGCGGCGATGGTGAAAAACCACAACGCCATGATCGGGCCAAAAATTTTGCCAATTCTGGCGGTGCCAAAAGGCTGAATAAAAAAGAGTGCCAGCAAAATGGCAACCGTTGCAGGCAGGATGAAGGGTTTAGACGCCGGGATAACAATTTCCAGGCCTTCTAACGCTGAGAGCACGGAGATGGCCGGGGTGATCGCCCCGTCACCGTAAATTAACGCCGCGCCAACCAGCGCCGCAAATATCACCCAGCGCCCGCCTTTCCCCTTTTCAACCAGCAATGACATTAATGCCATGATGCCGCCCTCGCCGTGGTTATCAATGCGCATGGCGAACGCGGCATATTTAACTGAAGTGACCAGGATAAGCGTCCAGGTAATCAGCGAGAGCAGGCCTAAAATGACCGCGGGTGTCGGGTCATGCCCGGACAACGACAGCACCGTTTTGAAGGTATAGAGCGGGCTGGTGCCGATATCACCGAACACCACACCAAGCGCACTGCCCGCCAGCAAGACTGCCCGGGGGGATGCGGACGATGTTTCACTGCTGTTGAGCAGGTTCATAAAATCCAGCTTGAGTCTAATAATCCTTTAAAAATCATAGCCCACATCCCTTTTTCACGCCAATACGCTGCTAGCTTTGGTTCACCTTTGAGAGGCTGAACCAGATCCCGATGGCAAGCAGCAGCAACATGCCGCCAGCACTGCCCAGCGCCACGCTGTGTGACGTAATAAACGCCGTTTTCGCCGCGGCGATCACGGAATCTCCCAGCGCTGGCGTCAGCTCCTGGGCCACTTTCACCGCTTCGCCAATTGACGAGGACGCTTTGTCGGTCAGTGCCGGGGTTAACCCTTCCGGCAGAGTTATCGATGCCGCAAAACTGCGGGTTAACAGCAGGCCAAAAATGGCAATCCCCAGCCCGGCACCCAGTTCATAGGACATGGTTTCGATGGCCCCTGCGGCAGCGGCTTTCTCTTTCGGCGCGGCAGCCATAATGGCGGACGTAGACGCCAGCAGCGCGCTGGCGGCGCTAAACCCCAGCAACACCATCAGGCTCCACGCTTGCCACTGCTGGGTACTGAAATCAAGCAACGACAGGCCAATAAAACTTATCGCGCTCAGCCCCATGCCCCCAGCGGCCACAATCCGCAGCCCCAGACGCCCGACCAGCACCCCGGCAATAGGGCCGCTGAACCCGCTGGCAACCATCAGCGGCAGCATAAACATCCCGGCCTCAAATGGCGTAAAACCGTGAACGAACTGGAGCTCCTGGGCCATCAGCAACTCGAATCCCACCAGCGCAATCATAGCAGTCATTGCCATCACCACACCGCTTAAGATGATGCGATGGCAGAACAAGCGCATGTCAATCATCGGTACACGGGCGCGCAACTGAATGCGCACAAAAACAAACAACATCACCGCGCCGGTAAGCAGCGTACACGCCACCATCCACGGGGCAAGCGCGCCTTTCAGCGCAGTTTTGGCGCTATACACCAGCAGTAAGATGGCGACAATCAACATGATGGCATGGCTGATATTCAGCGGCTGCTCCGGTCGCCCTTGTTGTGCCGGGACAAATCGCGCCGCCAGTGAAACCACCACCACCACGATCGGTACGTTGATCAAAAAGACCGAGCCCCAGTAAAAATGCTCAAGCAGCATCCCGCCAATAAGCGGCCCAAACGCGGCACCGCCTGAACCGACGGCGGCCCATACCCCCAGCGCGATATTGCGATGCCGGGCATCGATAAACAGCGTGCGGATCCCGGCAAGCGTGGCCGGAATGATCATCGCCGCGCCAATCGCCAGAGAAGCCCGCGCGGCAATCAGCCAGCCCGCAGAGGGTGCAAACGCCGCAGCCAGCGACGAGAGGCCAAACAGCGTACTGCCGATCATCAGCAGGTGCTTAAAGCCGATGCGGTCACCCAGTGCGCCCATCGGCAGCACCATCCCCGCCATCACCAGCGAGTAAATATCAATAATCCACAGCAATTCATTGCCACTTGCGCCAAGCGTCATGCTCAATGTCGGTACCGCCACGTGCAGCACCGTTGCGTCAATCGCCACCGGAATATAGACCAGCACGATAATCACTAACGCTAACCACTGACGAAACATAAATGTCCTTTTCATTTTAAATCTGGACACATGTCCAGAATGCGATCCTACGTAAAGTTGAACGCATGTCCAGCTCTTTGTTACACTCGTTTCATCCCCATTAAGAGTGAGTAAAAATGCGTTATCTGAGCAAGGACGAACGGCGGGAAGATATTCTTCAGGCGGCAATGCGCGTGGCGCTAGCCGAAGGGCTGTCCGCGATGACGGTAAGGCGCATCGCCACCGAAGCGGGCGTTGCCACCGGGCAGGTTCACCACCATTTTGCCTCTGGCGGCGAATTAAAATCATTAGCCTTTGTCCGGCTTATCCGCGCCCTGTTGGATGCAGATGTGGTCGCTGAAAACGCCAGTTGGCGGGAACGCCTGCACGGGATGCTGGGCAGCGATGACGGCGGATTTGAACCGTACATCAGGCTATGGCGGGAAGCGCAAATCCTCGCAAGCCGTGACCCGGAAATCAAAAGTGCGTACATCATGACGATGGAAATGTGGCACCAGGAAACGGTGGCCATTATCCGGGGCGGCGCTGAAGCAAAAGAATTTACCCTGTCCGACCGGGCAGAAAATATTGCCTGGCGTTTGATTGGGCTGGTCTGCGGCCTGGACGGTATATACGTTTTAAATATGCCTGATATGGACAATGCCGCATTTAATAAACACCTTGATAAATTAATCGCTCTGGAATTGTTTTAATACCCATAACGGGGTATTAAAAACCGGAAAAAGTTACAATTAGTAACACATAAAGCGAATCCACTATTCCATTCCCGGGTCGTGGGTTCGCTTTTTTATCTATCCTTTCAACTGCACCCCAATAACTCCAATAACCCCGAACAACACGACGTAAGATATCTGCTTGTTTTCAATTCACTTTTTTTGTTCATTGTGCGTAAGCAAGAGGGCGATATGTCACAACAAAGTGAGAAGAATAATCATTATCTACTCAGTAACTGGAAACCGGAAAACAGCGATTTTTGGGAGAAAAAAGGAAAAGGTATTGCCCGAAGAAACCTTGTTATATCTGTCGCTTGTCTGCTTTTAGCCTTTTGCGTATGGATGTTATTTAGCGCCATTACGGTGAATCTTAATAAAGTCGGATTTAATTTCACCACCGACCAGTTGTTCATGTTAACCGCATTACCTTCGCTTTCGGGTGCCATATTACGCGTCCCCTACTCCTTTATGGTGCCGATATTTGGCGGCCGTTACTGGACGGTATTAAGCACCGTCATTTTGATTGTTCCCTGCGTCTGGCTGGGCATCGCCGTGCAGAACACGGCCACCCCCTACTGGATCTTTATTGTAATCGCCCTGCTGTGCGGTTTTGCCGGGGCGAACTTTGCTTCCAGCATGGGGAACATCAGCTTTTTCTTCCCGAAAGCAAAACAGGGCAGTGCGTTGGGTATCAACGGCGGGCTGGGGAATCTGGGTGTCAGCGTGATGCAACTGGTCGCGCCGCTGGTGATTTTCCTGCCGATGTACACGTTTCTCGGCGTGAATGGCGTGCCTCAGGATGATGGCTCGACGCTTTGGCTGGCCAATGCCGCCTGGATATGGGCACCGCTTCTGCTGCTGGCCACCATCGCCGCCTTCTTCGGTATGAACGATATCGCCAGTTCTAAGGCCTCTATCGCCAGCCAGCTTCCAGTGCTGAAGCGCTTTCACCTCTGGCTGTTGAGCCTGCTTTACCTGGCAACGTTCGGATCGTTTATCGGTTTCTCCGCAGGCTTTGCCATGCTGTCAAAAACTCAGTTCCCGGATGTGAACATCCTGCACCTCGCCTTCTTTGGCCCCTTAATTGGTGCGCTGGCTCGTTCTGCCGGCGGGATGATCTCTGACCGGCTTGGCGGGGTGCGCGTTACGCTGATTAACTTCGTGTTTATGGCGATTTTCAGCGCCCTGCTGTTCCTGACGCTGCCCGGTTCAGGTTCCGGTAGTTTTGTCGCGTTCTATCTGGTGTTTATGGGCCTGTTCCTGACCGCCGGACTGGGCAGCGGCTCAACCTTCCAGATGATTGCCATCATCTTTCGCCAGATAACCATGACCCGTGTGAAGCAACAAGGCGGCAACGATGAACAGGCACAGCATGAAGCCGTCACCGAAACGGCGGCGGCGCTGGGCTTTATCTCAGCCATTGGCGCGGTGGGTGGATTCTTTATTCCTAAAGCCTTTGGCACTTCGCTTGCCATGACCGGCTCGCCGGTTGGCGCCATGAAAGTTTTCCTCGTGTTTTATATCGTCTGCGTATTCGTCACCTGGCTGGTTTATGGCCGTAAATCCTCACAAAAATAACAAATAGCCTTTCGCCGGCGAGCGGTGCAGCGCTTTCCGGCAATGTTATCGGAGCAGGAGAAATGTCATGAGTAAACTGTTGGATCGCTTTCGTTATTTCAAACAAAAAGGCGATACGTTCGCCGATGGACACGGGCAGATGTACAACACCAACCGTGACTGGGAGGACAGCTATCGCCAGCGCTGGCAGTTCGACAAAATTGTGCGATCCACCCACGGCGTGAACTGTACCGGCTCCTGTAGCTGGAAAATCTATGTCAAAAACGGGTTAGTGACCTGGGAAACGCAGCAAACCGACTACCCCCGCACCCGCCCGGATTTACCGAACCACGAACCGCGCGGCTGCCCGCGTGGCGCAAGCTACTCCTGGTATCTGTACAGCGCCAACCGCCTGAAATACCCGCTGGTGCGCCGTAAGCTGATTGAACTGTGGCGCGACGCGCTGGCGCAGCATAACGATCCGGTGCTGGCGTGGGATGCCATCCAGAGTGACCCGCAAAAGAGCCAAAGCTATAAACAGGCGCGCGGGCGCGGCGGGTTTATCCGATCGAACTGGAAAGAGCTGAACCAGCTGATCGCCGCCGCCAACGTCTGGACTATCAAGAATTTTGGCCCGGATCGCGTGGCCGGTTTCTCACCTATTCCGGCGATGTCGATGGTTTCTTACGCTGCCGGGACACGCTATCTCTCGCTGTTAGGCGGAACCTGCCTGAGCTTCTATGACTGGTACTGCGATTTACCGCCCGCATCGCCGATGACCTGGGGCGAGCAGACCGACGTACCGGAATCTGCCGACTGGTACAACTCCAGCTATATCATCGCCTGGGGCTCTAACGTGCCGCAGACCCGCACGCCCGATGCCCACTTCTTTACCGAAGTACGCTATAAAGGGACCAAAACCGTTGCCATTACCCCGGATTTCTCCGAAGTAGCGAAGCTCAGTGACCAGTGGCTGGCGCCAAAACAAGGCACCGACAGCGCCCTGGCCATGGCGATGGGCCATGTGATCCTCAAAGAATTCCACCTGAATAACCCAAGCGACTATTTCCTGAACTACTGCCGCCGTTACACGGACATGCCGATGCTGGTTATGCTGGATGAGCGGGACGATGGCTATGTGGTTCCTGGCCGAATGCTGCGCGCATCAGACCTTGCTGACGGGCTTGGTGAAGCCAATAACCCGGAATGGAAAACCATCGCCTTTGATATCGCCGGTAACCTGGTCGCACCGAATGGCTCAATTGGTTTTCGCTGGGGCGAAAAAGGCAAATGGAACCTCGAGCCGCTGGCGGCCGGGCATGAAACGGAGCTTACGCTCTCTTTGCTGATCACCCACGACAGTATCACCGATGTCGCTTTCCCCTATTTCGGTGGCAACGAGAACCCGCATTTCCGCAGCGTGAAACAAGAGCCGGTCCTGGTTCGCCGCTTGCCCAGCAAAACCCTGACGCTGGCCGATGGCAGCCAGAAACGCGTGGTCAGCGTGTATGATCTGGTGCTGGCAAACTACGGGCTTGATCGCGGTCTGGAAGATACCAATGCGGCGAAAGATTACGCTGAAATCAAAGCCTACACCCCTGGCTGGGGCGCGCAGATTACCGGCGTACCGGCGTATCTGATTGAAAAAATTGCCCGCGAGTTTGCCGATACCGCGAATAAAACCCATGGCCGCTCCATGATTATTCTCGGTGCCGGGGTGAACCACTGGTATCACATGGACATGAATTACCGTGGGATGATCAACATGCTGGTCTTCTGCGGTTGTGTCGGGCAAAGCGGCGGCGGCTGGTCGCACTATGTCGGCCAGGAAAAGCTGCGCCCACAAACCGGCTGGCTGCCGCTGGCCTTCGCGCTGGACTGGAACCGTCCGCCGCGTCAGATGAACAGCACCTCATATTTCTACAACCATGCGAGCCAGTGGCGCTACGAAAAACTGACCGCGCAGGAACTGCTCTCTCCGCTGGCGGATGTCTCTAAATTCACCGGACATCTGATCGACTTTAATGTGCGCGCTGAACGCATGGGCTGGCTGCCGTCTGCGCCACAGCTTAACCTCAACCCGCTGCACATCAAGGCCCGCTCGGATGCTGCCGGAATGACACCGCAGGAGTACACCGTCCAGGCATTAAAATCAGGTGATATCCGCTTTGCCTGCGAACAACCAGACAACGGCAAAAACCACCCGCGTAACCTGTTTGTCTGGCGCTCTAACCTGCTTGGCTCGTCCGGTAAAGGCCACGAGTACATGCTCAAATATTTGCTCGGTACCGAAAGCGGGATTCAGGGCGAGGATTTAGGCTCAACGGATGATGTCAAACCCGAAGAGGTGGAATGGCAGACTAAAGCCATCGAAGGCAAGCTCGACCTGCTGGTGACGCTTGATTTCCGTATGTCGAGCACCTGCCTGTTCTCGGATATCGTCCTGCCGACCGCCACCTGGTATGAAAAAGACGACATGAATACCTCGGATATGCATCCGTTTATTCACCCGCTTTCAGCCGCCGTTGATCCGGCGTGGGAATCCCGTAGCGACTGGGAGATCTACAAAGGCATCGCCAAAGTTTTCTCTGAAGTATGTGTCGGCCATCTGGGCACCGAAACGGACGTGGTGCTGCAACCGTTACAGCACGACTCCCCGGCGGAGCTGTCGCAGCCGTTTGATATCCAGGACTGGCGCAAAGGGGAATGTGACCTTATCCCCGGTAAAACGGCTCCGAGTATTGCGGTGGTGGAACGTAACTATCCGGATACCTATGAACGCTTCACTTCCCTCGGCCCACTGCTGGATAAGCTTGGCAACGGCGGGAAAGGCATTTCGTGGAACACGCAAAACGAGGTCGATTTCCTCGGCAAGCTGAACTACGTCAAACTCGACGGCCCGGCAAAAGGTCGCCCACTGATTGAAACGGCGATTGATGCCTCTGAGGTGATCCTCGCCCTGGCACCAGAAACCAACGGCCAAGTGGCGGTAAAAGCCTGGGAAGCACTCGGGCAACTGACCGGACGCGATCACACGCACCTGGCAATCAACAAAGAAGACGAGAAAATCCGCTTCCGTGATATCCAGGCCCAGCCGCGCAAAATCATCTCCAGCCCGACATGGTCTGGTCTTGAGAGCGAGCATGTTTCTTATAACGCCGGGTACACCAACGTACACGAACTGATCCCGTGGCGGACGATTTCCGGGCGTCAGCAGCTGTATCAGGATCACACCTGGATGCGCGCATTCGGGGAGAGCCTGGTGGCCTATCGTCCGCCAATTGATACCCGCAGCGTCACCCACATGCGCGAGATCCCACCGAACGGCTTCCCGGAGAAAGCGCTGAACTTCCTGACGCCGCACCAGAAATGGGGCATTCACTCCACCTACAGCGAAAACCTGCTGATGCAGACCCTGTCTCGCGGCGGGCCGATTGTCTGGATAAGCGAAGCGGACGCCAAAGAGTTAGGCATTGAAGATAACGACTGGATCGAAGCCTTCAATGCCAACGGCGCCCTCACCGCCCGCGCGGTGGTCAGCCAGCGCGTGCCGCCGGGCATGACCATGATGTACCACGCTCAGGAGCGCATTCTGAACATTCCGGGTTCAGAAGTGACCGGCCGTCGTGGCGGTATTCACAACTCGGTGACGCGCGTCTGCCCGAAACCGACGCACATGATCGGCGGTTACGCGCAGCTGGCGTACAGCTTCAACTACTACGGTACCGTCGGCTCCAACCGCGACGAATTCATCATGATCCGCAAAATGAAAAACATTAACTGGCTGGACGGCGAAGGTCGGGATCAGATTCAGGAGGCGAAAAAATGAAAATACGCTCACAGGTTGGAATGGTACTGAATCTCGATAAATGCATTGGCTGCCACACCTGCTCGGTCACCTGTAAAAACGTCTGGACCGGGCGTGAAGGCATGGAATATGCGTGGTTCAACAACGTCGAAACCAAGCCGGGTATCGGCTACCCGAAAAACTGGGAAGATCAGGAGGAGTGGCAAGGCGGCTGGGTACGAGGTATTACCGGCAAGTTGACGCCACGCCTCGGCAGCCGCGTGGGCGTTCTGTCGAAAATCTTCGCCAACCCGTCCCTGCCGGGCATTGACGATTACTACGAACCCTTCACTTTCGACTACCAGGATCTGCACCGCGCACCGGAGGGAGACCACCTGCCCACCGCCCGCCCGCGCTCGCTGATTAGCGGCAAACGGATGGACAAAATCGTCGGTGGCCCGAACTGGGAAGAGCTGCTGGGTGGCGAGTTCGAAAAACGCGCCCGCGACCGCAACTTCCAGAAGATCCAGAAAGAGATGTACGGCCAGTTTGAAAACACCTTCATGATGTACCTGCCGCGCCTGTGCGAACACTGCCTCAACCCGAGCTGTGTCGCCACCTGCCCGAGCGGCGCTATCTACAAGCGTGAAGAAGACGGCATTGTGCTGATCGACCAGGACAAGTGCCGCGGCTGGCGCATGTGCATCAGCGGCTGCCCATACAAAAAAATCTACTTCAACTGGAAGAGCGGCAAGTCAGAAAAATGCATCTTCTGCTATCCGCGCATTGAATCAGGCCAGCCGACCGTCTGCTCGGAAACCTGCGTCGGGCGTATCCGTTACCTCGGCGTACTGCTGTATGACGCAGACCGTATCGAAGAAGCGGCGAGCACCGAGCATGAAACCGATCTCTACGAGCGTCAATGCGATGTGTTCCTCGACCCGCACGATCCCGCAGTGATTGAAGAAGCGGTGAAACAAGGCATTCCGCAGAACGTGATTGATGCCGCCCAGCGTTCACCGGTTTATAAAATGGCGATGGACTGGAAGCTGGCCCTGCCGCTGCATCCGGAATACCGCACCCTGCCGATGGTCTGGTATGTGCCGCCGCTGTCGCCGATTCAGTCTTACGCTGACGCGGGTGGCCTGCCGATGAACGACGGCGTGCTCCCTGCCGTAGAAAACCTGCGTATTCCGGTGCAGTACCTGGCGAACATGCTCAGCGCAGGCGATACCGGGCCGGTGCTGCGCGCCCTGAAACGCATGATGGCGATGCGCCATTACAAACGCTCCCAGACCGTTGAGGGTGTGACCGATACCCGCGCCATCGAGGAAGTGGGCCTGAGCGTGGAACAGGTTGAGGAGATGTACCGTTATCTTGCGATTGCCAACTATGAAGACCGCTTTGTGATCCCAACCAGCCACCGCGAAATGGCGCAGGACGCCTTCCCGGAGAAGAACGGCTGCGGCTTTACCTTTGGCGACGGCTGCCACGGCTCCGACACCAAATTTAACCTCTTCAACAGCCATCGCATTGATGCCATCAACATCTCCGAGGTGCGCGAACATGGGGAGGGAGAATAATGCAAATCCTTAAAATCATCGCGCTGCTGATTGAGTATCCCGATGAAACACTGTGGGAAAGCCGTGACGAAGCGCTTTGGCTTATTGCGCAGGATGCGCCCGTGCTGCTGCCGTTTGCCCGGCAGCACCTGGGCGCAAACCTGCTGGATAAACAGGCTGAGTGGTGTGAAGTGTTTGAGCGTGGCCGCGCAACCTCACTGCTGCTGTTTGAACATGTTCATGCGGAATCCCGCGATCGCGGACAGGCAATGGTTGATCTCATGGGGCAATATGAGAAAGCCGGGCTTCAGCTGGACTGCCGCGAGCTGCCGGACTATCTGCCGCTGTATCTGGAATACCTCAGTATCGTCACCAATGACGAGGCGCGCGAAGGGCTGCAAAACGTGGCGCCGATCCTGGCGCTGATTGGCGGTCGCCTGAAACAACGCGGTGTGGCGCATTATCAGCTGTTTGATGCCCTGCTGTCGCTAGCCGGCAGCCGCCTTACCAGCGACAGCGTGGCAAAACAGGTTTCAGGTGAAAAACGGGATGATACCCGCCAGGCGCTGGACGCGGTCTGGGAAGAGGAACAGGTTAAGTTTATTGAGGACAACGCCACATCGTGCGACAGCTCGCCGATGCAGCAATATCAACGACGCTTTAGCCAGGACGTCGCCCCGCAGTACGTCGACGTCAGCGCCGGAGGCCCAAAATGATCCAGTATCTGAACGTCTTTTTCTATGATATCTACCCCTACCTGTGCGGCACGGTTTTCCTGGTGGGAAGCTGGCTGCGTTACGACTACGGGCAGTACACCTGGAGAGCCTCATCAAGTCAGATGCTGGATAAACGCGGGATGGTGCTGTGGTCGAACTTGTTCCATATCGGCATTCTGGGGATCTTCTTCGGCCACCTGTTCGGGATGCTGACACCGCACTGGGTTTATTCGTGGTTCCTGCCGATGTCGCAAAAACAGCTGATGGCGATGATTGCCGGTGGCGTGTGCGGTGTACTGACGCTGGTGGGCGGTGCGGGTCTGCTGGTGCGCCGGCTGACCAACCCGCGGATTCGGGCGACCTCATCAACCGCCGATATCCTGATCCTCTGCGTGCTGCTGGTGCAGTGTATTCTCGGTCTGACCACGATCCCGTTTTCAGCTCAACACCCGGACGGCAGTGAAATGCTGAAACTGGTGGACTGGGCGCAGGCGGTCGTCACCTTCCGCGGTGGTGCGTCAGCGCATCTGGACGGTGTGGCGTTTATCTTCCGCGTTCACCTGGTGCTGGGGATGACCATCTTCCTGCTGTTCCCGTTCACGCGTCTGGTGCACGTGTGGAGCGCGCCGGTGGAGTATCTGACGCGCAGGTATCAGGTGGTCCGATCGCGCCGCTGATGGTGCCGGGTGATGGCTACGCCTTACCGGGCCTACGTTCGGGGATTTTGTAGGCCGGGTAAGCGTTAGCGCGCCGGGCTATTTTCCGGCCTGTGGATGTGTTTCAAACCCGGCCATTACCGCCGTCAGTTCTGCCAGCGAAAAACCGTGTTTTGGGTCGTCCACACCCAGCCCAAACCGTTCTGCCATCAATGCATACAGCGCTTCTGCATCCGCCAGATGGACTTGCTCTTCCACATGCCCGTTCTGCCAGTGGGTAAAGTTAAAGTTGGTCAGGGTCAGTTTGCCGCCCTCCGGCAGATGACGACACATCAGCAAATGGTGGCGGAAATGCGATTGCGGCCAGTGCGCCGACCAGAAATTCCCCATCACATAATCACTGAAATACTGCGCCGTCAGGTCGAAATGGTACATCGACTGCCAGTGCTCGTGATGGCGGAACTGGAGCACCCAGTCGTTGCCTTCGCTGAGCAGCCGATAAAGCCCGTGCGGAGTGGCTTGTTCTTTATTGGCAATTAAGCGAATCGGCGCCGTCAGCGTCTGTCCGCCAAAACCTACGTCCGCAATCCAGCGCTCGCCGTTAAGCTCAACCAGTAGTAACCGATGCGTGCGCGGCGGCATTTGTGGAGGATTAGATAACACCACGCGACCCAGTACGCTGCGCACCGTAAAGCCGATTTCACGCAATACGCGCTCGAACAGGCCGTTTTGCTCAAAGCAGTAACCGCCGCGGCGCGCCGTCACCAGCTTGTCGACCAGGCACTGATCCTCAAGATGAATTTCGCGCGGCAGCACGACGTCGATATTTTCAAAGGGGATGGTGCAGTTATGCTGCAAATGCAGCGCATGCAGGGTGTCGATATCAACCGATACAGGCTGTTGCCAGCCTGTTCGCGCAAAATACGCACTCAGAAATGGAGACATGTCAGAGGTTCCTTGTTCAGTGATTCCCTGTTTATAAACTATTTTTGTCTGCCCACTGGTGCAAAAGTGCTTTTTATCTTTGGGTATTGCGCTGCATGATGCCAAGCGCAACCAGCATCAAAATCAGCCCGGTGATGAGTGTCAGGGTTGCCATCGCCATCCCTTGTCCGACTGAACCTTGTTCGAACTGCCGCCAGATAAAGACCGACACGGTCTGCGTTCCCGCTGGCGCAAGTAATAACGATGTCACCAGCTCACGCGAGGCGATAGCAAACACCATCAGCATCGCCGCCAGCAGTGCAGGCGACACCAGCGGCATCACAATAAAACGTAACGCCTGAAACGCCGACGCCCCGTGAACCCGCGCGGCAGGCTCCAGATTACCGCCAAGCTGGCGTAAGGCACTGCCCACATAACGCACCGGCCATGGCAGGAGCAAACAACTGTACGACAGCAGTAAAATGACCCAGGTGTTATAGGGCGAAACGGGCCAGAAGCGCTGATTCCACAAAAGGATCAGCCCCACACCCACCACAATTCCTGGCAGCGCGGCAGGCATCAGCGACAGCGCATCCAGCGCCGCGCGCCCTTTTATCTTCTGCACAACCACCAGCCAGGACGCCAGCAGCCCCAACATCCCGGTGATACACGCGGCACCCAACGCCAGCGACAGACTGGTGCCCAGCGCAGAAAGCGCGTCACCCTGCTGGCTAAACAGCGCCACATAATGTGACATTGTCACGTTAGACAGCGTCACCCCACCGGATAAGGTTCCTAACACCCCGGATAACGCCATCGATGCGCCCGGCAGGATCACTGCAATACCGCCCACAATTGCCATCATCACCACTATCGGCAGCGTAAATACGCCCGCGTTCGCCCCGCTATTTTCCGTCGGTTTGCCGGTCACGCTGGTGACATCATGATGTCCGGTCAGCTTTTTCTGTAACCCCCACGCCGACAGGGCGATAACCATCAGCACCACAGAAAGCATCGACGCCCCGGAAAGATCCACCGGCCAGTCAGCCAGTTTCTTTTCGATATCCGTGGTTAGCATCAGCACGCCCGCGCGGGTGCCCAGCGCCGCAGGTACGCCAAACTCCTCAATGGCCAGGGTAAATGCAAGCAGCATTCCTGCCGCCAACGCCGGTGACAACATCGGCAAGGTGATATGCCAGAAAGCCCTGGCGGCACTCGCGCCGTGAACGCGGGCCACCAGCGCCAGACGCTGCCCACTCGCCAGCAGGCTGCGCGACACCGCAAAATAGACCACTGGGAAAATGTTCAGCGCCATCACCAGCACGATGCCGGTTTTACTGAACAGCACATCGTTGAGATTGATGCCGGTTAACTGCTGGAGATAGCCGTTGGTTTGCAATACCAGCATCCACGACAATGCCGCAATATAGGGTGGCGTTAAGAACGGGATCAGAAAAAGCAAATCCCACAGCCGTGGCGCAGGCAGGTTCAACAGCCCCCGGGCAACCCCAAGCGGAAAACCGATTAAGGCACTCACCAGCGCAACACCGATGGCAATCTGAAGCGTTCCGCCAAGCATCGCGGGCAGTTGTGGCTCAGCCAGCAGCGTGCGAACGCCGCTAAAGGCGCCACTAAAGTCACCTGAGTAAAATTGCGGGAACACCGCCTGTAAGGTGATAAACAACAACGGAAACGCCACCAGGATAACCAGCAGCGTCAGCGTCATCGCAGACAAGAGTCGTTGATTCACGAGAGGTTCCTGAAGACGGGGTTTCCCCCGTCAGGTGGATTACAGAGCGAAAATGGCGTTGAAACGCTTGAGAATATCGCCACGCGCGCTGGTGCCATCGCTTTTGGTTGGCAGCACTTTCAGCTCGCCTAACAGCGGACGTTTCGCCTTCACATCTTCGCGGGCAGGCATTAGCCAGGCGTCGGCCACCATCGCCTGACCTTCTGGCGACAGCACATAATCCACAAAGGCTTTCGCATCGTCGGCGTGTTGCGTCGATTTAAGGATCATCATCGGACGCGGCGCAATCACCGTACCGCTGGCCGGAAAGATAACTTTCAACGATTCACCCTGGCTGATATTGCCATAAGAGACATAATCCACCGCGCCGAACACGGCCGCTTTCGCGCCCTGCATCACGGGCATGACGGCCTGCGCGTTCGGGCCGCTCACCACCATGCCGTTCTTTTTCAGTTCATCAAACAGCGCCCAGGCTTTATCACCCATCCCGTTTTGCAGACCGATCAGCAAATCCAGCGATGCACCAGACAGCGCCGGGTCTGGCGTGGTGACTTTGTCTTTAAAGGCGTCGGTGGTCAGGTCCTGCCACTCTTTCGGCTCTGGCGTCCCGCTTTTGGTGTTCCAGACGATCCCGAGCGCCGACACCCCTTGCGCCACGAAGTCAGTAGATTTGAGGTCCGCCGGGACTTTTTGCGCATTGGCGCTCTGGTACGGCAGCAGCCAGCCACGGGTATGCAGATCCTCTGCGGTATCCCAGGATGCAGAGATCAAAATATCCGCCTGTGGGTTAGCTTGTTCTGCTTCCAGACGTGCCATCACCTTGCCGGTCGTGGCCTGGAAGATGTCGACTTTCACGCCGGTTTTCTTTTCAAATCCCGTTGCCAGATTTTTAGCAAGCGATCCCGGGCCTGCGGTATAGACAGTCAGCGCGTGAGCGCTGGACATCATGACGGACGATAACGCCATTGCGAGCAGAACTCCTTTTTTCACGGACATTGTGGCTTTCATGCAAACTCCCCTGAGGATGAAATCAAATGATCGGCAGCAACGCTGCCAGCAGATAAATGCACGATGCGATCGGCCAGGATTTCAGCCTCCCGACGGTCGTGGGTAACGTACACGGCAGTCGTCCCGAGCTGGCGCAGCAGTGTGGCCATCTCCTGACACAGTGATTCACGCAGTTCGCTATCGAGGTTGGAGAGCGGCTCATCGAAGAGAAGCACACGGGGTTCGGCGACAATGGCGCGGGCAAGCGCTACACGCTGCTGCTGGCCGCCCGATAATCCGGCCGGTTTACGCCCGGCAAAATCCCCCAGCCCCACGCGCGACAAGGCCTTCGCTACGCGGGATTCACATTCCGGGCGAGGGATATTGCGCATCTTTAACGGGAAGGCGACATTCTGCGCCACGGTCATATGCGGCCATAGGGCATAGTCCTGAAAGACCATACCGATATCGCGGGCGTCAGGCGGTAATGACCACCCTGCTTTCGCGACCAGGCGTTCACCAAACAAGAGTTCGCCCGAGGCAGGCTGTGTCAGCCCGGCGAGCAGACGGAGCAATGTACTTTTGCCGCACCCTGATGGCCCTAACAGCGCAACCACACTGCCAGCCTCAATGTGCAGATCTATCTGATTCAATACAGTATTCGCGCCAAAAGCGTACGACACGCTTTTGAGCGTTATGGAAGTGAGCATATTGTTATCCTCTTTGGGATTTACTGTCGGCCACTGTAGGGAGCGAGTGTGACGAAAACATGACGATCATGTTGCGTCTTGATTTCTTATGCGCTTCAGTCGTTTAATGCCGATAGCCACGTTGAGAGGAATATCTATGAGCGCGTTTCGCCCTGTTGAGTTAAAGCACGCCAGCCGTCTGCTGAATCACGGCCCTACGGTGTTGATCACCAGCCGTGATGAATCGATCGGTCGCCGCAACGTGATGGCCGCGGCCTGGTCGATGCCCGTCGAGTTCGAACCGCCGCGCATTGCCATCGTGGTGGATAAAAGCGCCTGGTCGCGTGAATTAATTGAGCGCAGCGGTAAATTTGGCATCGTGATCCCGGGCGTGGCGGCAGCAAACTGGACTTATGCGGTCGGCAGCGTAAGCGGGCGCGATGAAGATAAATTCAACTGCTATGGCATCCCGACGATCAACGGCCCGGTGCTTGGTCTGCCGGTAATTGAAGAGAAGTGTCTGGCGTGGATGGAGTGCCGCTTATTGCCGGTCACCTCCGCCGCAGAGAAATACGACACCTTGTTTGGGGAAGTGGTTTCCGCAGCAGCGGATGAGCGCGTATTTGTGGCCGGTCGCTGGCAGTTTGACGGGGATAAGCTGAATACGCTGCACCACCTCGGCGCCGGAACGTTTGTGACCAGTGGGAAGATGGTGAAGGCACCGGATTAAAAAAAGGGGTGAGTGAACAAGCCTGTCCCCTCACCCCAGTCAATCTTACTTCGTACGCCCTGCTATGATTTCATCCGCCACATTACGCGGTGCTTCCGCATAATGATGGAACTCCATCGTGTAGGTCGCGCGACCCTGCGACATCGAACGCAGTGTAGTGGCATAGCCAAACATCTCGGCGAGCGGCACGTCAGCTCGAATAATCTGGCTGCCGTACTGTTCTTCCATGCCCTGCACCATACCCCGGCGGGAAGATAAATCCCCCATGATATTCCCGGCGTAGTCTTCCGGCGTTTCCACTTCGACGTGCATCACCGGCTCAAGAATGACCGGGTCCGCTTTGCGCACTCCATCTTTAAAACCGAGGATTGCCGCCATACGGAATGCCATCTCCGAGGAGTCGACATCGTGATACGAACCAAACGTCAGGGTCGCTTTCACATCCACCACCGGATAACCCGCCAGCACGCCGGTGTTCATGGCTTCGCGCAGCCCTTTTTCCACTGAAGGAATGTACTCGCGCGGCACCACGCCGCCTTTAGTGGCATCTTCAAATTTGAAACCACTTCCCGGCGCTAATGGTTCAAGGCTCAGCACCACATGGCCGTACTGACCTTTACCACCAGACTGGCGTACAAATTTGCCTTCGATATCTTTCACCGCTTTGCGCAGGGTTTCGCGGTACGTTACCTGCGGCCGACCGATGTTCGCCTCTACGCCAAACTCACGCTTCATACGGTCGACGATAATTTCCAGATGCAACTCACCCATCCCGGAGATAATCGTCTGCCCGGACTCCTCGTCTGTGTGCAGACGGAACGACGGATCTTCCGCCGCCAGACGCTGCAACGCGATACCCATTTTTTCCTGGTCCGCTTTGGTTTTCGGCTCGATCGCAAGGGAGATCACCGGGTCCGGGAACTCCATACGTTCAAGCGTGATCACCGCATTCGGGTCAGTCAGCGTGTCGCCGGTCGTGACATCTTTCAGGCCGACACAGGCTGCGATGTCACCCGTTCGCAGTTCATCCACTTCGTGCCGGTCATTGGCGTGCATCAACACAATACGCCCGATGCGCTCTTTTTTGCCTTTCACCGGGTTGTAGACCGCATCGCCTTTTCTCAGCACGCCAGAGTAAACGCGGATAAAGGTCAATTGCCCGACATACGGGTCGCTCATCAGTTTGAACGCCAGCGCTGAGAACGGTTCTTCATCGCTTGGGTGGCGTTCTGCGTGTTGCCCTTTTTCATCCACCCCATCAATGGCCGGAACGTCCAGCGGCGATGGCATCAGCTCGACAATGGCATCAAGCATTCGCTGCACCCCTTTATTTTTAAAGGCGCTGCCACATAGCATCGGCTGGATCTCCCCTGAAATAGTGCGTTTGCGCAGGCCACGGATAATATCGGCCTCATCAAGCTCACCTGTTTCAAGGTATTTATCCATCAGCTCATCGCTGGCTTCCGCCGCCGCCGACACCATTTTTTCCCGCCATTCCTGCGCAGTACTCAGCAACTCTTCAGGCACTGGCGCATAGGTAAACACCATGCCCTGAGTGGCGTCGTCCCAGACGATACTGCGCATCTTGATGAGATCGACCACTCCGCTGAAATGATCTTCTGCGCCAACCGGGATCACAATCGGCACCGGATTGGCTTTCAGGCGATCGTGCATCATCTGCACAACGCGGAAGAAATCAGCCCCCGGGCGGTCCATTTTGTTGACGAACGCCAGGCGCGGCACATGGTATTTATTCGCCTGGCGCCAGACAGTTTCCGACTGCGGCTGTACACCACCTACGGAGTCATACACCATCACCGCGCCGTCGAGCACACGCATGGATCGTTCCACTTCAATGGTGAAATCCACGTGCCCAGGGGTGTCGATGATATTGATCCGGTGCGGCTCAAACCCTCTGTCCATACCCGGCCAGAAGCAGCTAACGGCTGCGGACGTAATGGTAATTCCGCGCTCTTGCTCCTGCGCCATCCAGTCAGTGGTTGCCGCGCCATCGTGTACTTCACCCAATTTGTGACTCATCCCGGTGTAAAACAGGATGCGTTCAGTGGTGGTCGTTTTACCGGCATCGATATGCGCGGAGATACCGATGTTGCGATAACGTTCGAGAGGGATGGGTCGGGGCATGATATTTCCTTAAGTCTCAAAGACTGTGTTGTGAAGGCCAGGATGGCCGCTTATTCATTCGTTTGCTATAATAGTCCTATTGTACGAGTATTATCGAACTATTTTTTCGTGATTGACCTATTGTTGATATAGCTCAATCTGATGACTGACGCAGGAAAACTATGATCCCAAACCACCCGGAACCTGAACAAATACTGCTGGAAAATGTGTTGTTTGCCCTCGGCAACCCGCTACGCTTATCGATAATCCGCCGTCTTGCCGATGGCGAAGAGCTGAGCTGTAATGCTCTGCGACCAGAAGACGTGGTGAAGTCCACCATGACCCATCACTGGCGCGTTTTACGCGACAGCGGCGTGATCTGGCAGCGCCCCCAGGGGCGAGAAAACATGATTTCACTGCGAAGAGACGATCTTGACGCCCGCTTTCCGGGGCTGATGGCAATACTGTTGCAGGTGAAGTGAACCACGTGTAGCCATTTGTCGATAAGGAGCCCAGTTTGCCCGTTGAAACGAAACGCCTGTACCTTCGCCCCGTTGTGGCATCCGATGCAGACGCCCTGTTCCGCATTTACGGCGATCCGGCCACCAACACCTTTAACCCTTCCGGCCCCTATCCTGATCTTCATTATGCAGAAACGGTGCTGGAACGCTGGATACACCACCGTGAACAGCATGGATTTGGTAACTGGGCCATTTCACTTCTCGATACCCCTGCAAGCATTATCGGCTTCGGTGGCCTGAGCATTCTTAGCTATGACGGCATCACGATTAATAATCTCGGATACCGTTTCGCCACCGAAGCATGGGGAAAAGGGCTGGCCACCGAATTTGCTGAAGGCGCGCTGAAATACGGATTTGACGTGCTCTATCGCGCATCACTCAGGATGCTTTTTCATTTACCGTCATGATGAATTTCAGTGGGTGCTCGCCCTGGTTCTCGTAGAAATGAGGGACATCGGTCCTGGCGGTTGCCGAACAACCGGTTTTCACCACGTACAGATGATCCTGTACCCCAAGCGTAAGTGTTCCTGTTTGCACATAAAACAGTTCGAGGGTTCCTTCAGGGTGTCCGGGTGAGGCAAACTTTTCTCCCGGCTGCATTTCCCACATCCAGAGCTCCGTCATATCGGGGCCACCGGACCCCGCAAGAAGCCGCGCCCTTCCCCCCATATCGCCTTTCCAGAGCTCTGGGATTTCATCTTCCGCGATAAGATGCACCGTCGGTTTTGAACTGACATCAACAAAATCAGCCACTGAAACACCCATCGCCGCAGCAAGGCGGCATAACAGCGCAATACTCGGGTTTGCCTTACACCCTTCGATCTCAACCAGTGCGCCTTTGCTGACCCCGGCTCTGCGGGAGAGCTCATCGAGTGACATTTTCTTTTGCTTGCGATACAGCTTGATCCGCTGAGATACGGCTTCATTCACAGAGCTGGCAATGGAATTCGCATCGGTCACTAAATTGACTTTTTTGGTCATAGGTCATTATCATGAAATAAATTGGTCATTACAGGATTATCCCGTGCTAACAGTATCTCCGTCAATTGCCCCTGAAATTTATCGTATTGCGCCTGGTTTTCGGGCACTGAGTATCCACGTAAAAGCCGCGCCGGTATTAAACCCTGGTGCTGGAGAACTAGCGCTACGAGAAGCCTGCGAGGCCGTTCTGGCAGGCGGGCCTGCGTGGGCAGAATCTCATCTGGCGGCATGGGCCGATGTTTTTCAGAAGTTTGGTGCCAAACCCAAGCGTACCCCGTGTTCCGCTGAGGCATTGCGCAAGCGCGTACTGCGTGATGGAATGATGCCGGCACTCGATCCTGTTGTTGATCTGTATAACGCCGTGAGCCTCCGGTACGCCATTCCCGTTGGCGGCGAGAATATTGCGGCTTACCAGGGTGCCCCGTGCCTGACGATTTCAGAAGGCACAGAACCTTTTGATACGGTGAAAGATGGCGAGACTGCAATTGAGTACCCTTCCCCCGGAGAAATTATCTGGCGGGACAACACTGGCGTGACCTGTCGCCGCTGGAACTGGAGACAGGGAATAAGAACGCGTCTGGATGTGCAAGCCCGGCAGATGTGGTTCATTCTGGAAAGCTTGCCACAAATGCCACTGGAACAACTTCATGAAGCCGGAAGAATGCTGACGGATGGCCTTGAAAATATGATGCCCGGCCTGTGGTTTGACGTGGCGCTTCTTACGGAATAACACCCGATATTTTGCAGGAGAAACAACATGTTTACTGGTTTGTGCGCTTTCCCGTTAACCCCTGTCACCAGCAACGATGTTGATGAGGCTGGCTTCCGGAAGATCCTGTCGCGTCTCACCGCCGCACGGGTCGACTCTCTGGGGATATTGGGCTCAACAGGAAGTTATGCGTACCTGACACGAGAACAACGCAAACGTGTTGCTCTCCTTGCCCGTGAACTGGCCGGGGATATTCCGATGATGGTGTGTGTCGGTGCCATCAGCACCGATGCCATTCTGCGTCTGACGGAAGATGCCCAGCAGGCATGCGCGGATGCGCTGCTCCTGCCTGCAGTCAGTTACCAGTCGCTCAGAGATGACGACGTGTTCAGCCTCTTTGAAACGGTGAGCCGGCACACATCACTGCCGATATGCGTGTATGACAATCCCGGCACAACGCATTTTACGTATTCGGATGAACTGCACGGCCGCTTGTCATCGCTGGATGGCGTTGGCTCGGTCAAAATCCCAGGCGTACCTGATACGGCGCAAGCGGCTGCTCAACGTGTCAGGAACTTACGCAGTCAGCTCAAACCGGGTGTGACCATCGGTATCAGCGGGGATGCTTTTGCAGGCCTGGGGCTCAATGCAGGGTGTGAGATTTGGTATTCCGTGTGCGCAGGGCTATTCCCGGAAACCGCACAGCAAATCACCCAGGCGGCAGCGATGAAAGATCATGCCCGTGTTACCGCCCTGGTTGCGCGCCTGGAGCCATTGTGGACGCTTTATCGCAAACATGGCGGCAGTATTCGCGTGGTGGCCGCTGCGGCGGGCATTCTGGGGCTGACTGATGTTGACTGCCTGCCTCGCCCGCTTCAGCCATTATCCGCCGGTGATGTTGCAGAGATTGCCAGCGTAATCAAGTTGTTAGATCTGAAATAGCCTGTTTACGTCAGAGGCTAAACGTACCTTCCATGGTAATGACGCTCTTGCCCCCCACTCTGACCAGCGGCTCACCGGACGTTGCATCGTAATGGGTGTACAGCGAGCTTGCGCGCCCCATATCCACACCCTGGCGGATATGCAGAGCGAGCGTTGTTTTATTCTGAAGCGTTGCCAGCAGGGCCGTAACGGCGGCGGTTGCACTGCCCGTCGCCGGGTCTTCGGTCATACGCGGCGTAAACATCCGCGCGTGAAGATCGCATTGCGCATCGGGAGCGGTTTCTGCGACCCAGGCATAAACAGAGACCGCCCCATCAAGCGGCAGGAGTTCCCGAAATCCCTGTAAATTTGGCACACACTGGCGCAACACCTCGCGTGAGGCCAGCTCCACCACCAGGAATGGCAACCCTACCGAGGCGACAAGCGGATTATGCGTTTTCGTGCTGATCTCCTCCGCGCCCAGAGACAGACAAGCGGCGACTTTTGCAGGACTCACCTCAGAGCGGCAGGATAATGCTTCGGGCACAAGCAGTTCAGCACCTGTAACCTTGCCGTCGTCTTTCAGGATCGTAATCGGGACCAGTCCGGCAATTTCTTCGAACCGCAAGGTATCAGGCACCGCTCTCCCCTCCAGAGCGGCATACTGTGCCAGGACATAGGCAGTGCCCACGTTGGGATGCCCGGCGAAAGGAATTTCACGCGAGGGGGTAAAAATCCTGACTCGCGCAGTGTTTGCCGCCTTATCAGGAGGCAAAACAAACGTTGTTTCGCTGTAGCCAAACTCAACCGCAATCCGTTGCATCTGTTCGGTACTCATACCTTCAGCATCTAAAACAACGGCAACGGGATTGCCGAGAAAAGGGGTATCGGTAAAAACATCAGCAATGGCATAACGTCTTTTCATTATTGGTCCTGAAGTCAATGAGGCAGCGCCACTTCATCATTACACAGTCAAACCCCAGAAAGGTATTTTTTACTCAAAGCAGGCAGTTACGGAATTCCGATATGTGGTGGATTTACGAATCATTAAAATCATTCTATTTTTTTGAACGATGCAAGCAAATTGTTTCGGTTTTAATCACCTCATGCTCGTCCTATTATTTATCACATCAGGGCAATACAGCCCCATACAGAACAAAATAACTTAGGAATACGACCATGAAAACCATCAAAACTTTAGTTGTAGTTTCCGCTCTTTCTCTGATGTCTTTCGGTGCTTTCGCACAGAGCATTAGCGCTAACGCATCAACCCTGGATCGTGCAGAAGCCAAAATTGCCGCACAGGCAGCTGAACAGGGTGCGTCATACAAAATTACCAGCGCTCAGTTTAATAACCGCGTTCATATGACAGCTGAACTGACCAAATAAGAGGATCAGGGGTTGCCGAAATATCGCCCCTTTCATCTCTTTGTAGCAAAACCCTTTAGCCCCCTCGGGGGCTTTTTTGCGTTTATTATCAGGTTCTCTCCTGAGAATTAAACGGTTTTTTAAAGCAACGCTCGTCCGGCGAGATGCCCAACCCCCATCGACAAAACCATTGCCATAGTGCTCCAGAAAGTAATTCTGATGATCGCCCTGACAGGAGACGCTTTGCTGACAACCGAAGAGATATACCCCAGCGCAGCCAGCGAACAAAGAGTAGACAGGATAATAAACACAGAAACCCGCGTTGCTGGTGCTAGCCAGGCAACCAATAAAGGCAACACCGCACCGGCAGAAAAACTCAGTGCTGAAAAGAGGGCTGCCTGTAGCGGCCGCGCAGAATTCGTGCCTGTTAGCCCGAGCTCTTCCCGGGCATGAGCATCCAGTGCATCCTTCACCATTAATTGCTCTGCAACCTGGTGAGCGAGTGCCGGCTCTACCCCACGTTGTATATACAGTGTCGTAAGCTCCCGCACCTCGCCCTGATAATCTGTTTCCAGTTCCTTTTGTTCCTGTGCCAGAGCGGCGTTTTCTGTATCCGCCTGCGATGAAACAGAAACATACTCCCCTGTCGCCATCGACATCGCTCCCGCAACCAGGCCAGCAACCCCCGCCAGTAAAACGCCAGAGGGACCTGTATTTGCCGACGCGACGCCAAGGACAAGGCTTGCTGTCGACACAATACCGTCATTTGCCCCCAGCACGGCGGCCCTTAGCCATCCAACGCTTTCAATACTGTGTCGTTCAAGATGCATGTTTCTGTTTTCCTGTGAATTAGATAATGAATATCACTGGCATTGCGGATATATAAAAACTGCATTAACAGATATTGTATTTATTTGTTCTTTTCATTGCATTAATATTGAATAAGTTTAGCCCATAATTTGGTTTTTTGTTTATTCGGAATATTTTATGAGAAATGATAATAAATATCATGAACGTTCAGTTGCTGCAAAAAAAAGCACGTTAATTAGCGTCATTGTAAATTTCTTCTTATCGTTTACACAGATCCTGACGGGTTTATTTTCAGGTTCACAAGGGTTAATTGCTGATGGGATTCATTCTCTTTCCGATTTAATAGCTGATTTTGTTGTGTTGTTTGCCAATAAAAAAAGCCGTAAACCTTCAGATAATGATCACCATTATGGGCACTGGCGCTACGAAAACGGCGCGTCGATGATTCTGGGAATGCTACTGGTGGCCGTCGGTGCCGGAATGTTGTGGTCTGCAATCGTGAAATTGATGCATCCGGAGCAGCTTTCTGAAGTTCATTCGGCCGCGCTCTGGGTGGCACTGACAGCACTCATCGTAAAAGAATCGCTTTTCAGGTACATGCTCAGTGTTGCCAACCGTGTTCAGTCCTCACTCCTTGTGGCAAATGCATGGCATGCCCGTTCTGACGCAGCATCATCGGTCGTTGTAGCGATTGGCATTATCGGGACTCTGGCTGGATATCCCTGGTTTGATCCTGTTGCTGCGTTTGTGGTCGGGGTCCTGATATTACGTATGGGTTACTCATTTGCTTCTGATGCATTGCACGACCTGATGGACCGCTCTGCCGATCAGGAAAAAGAGCATGAAATAAAAGCTATTCTTCTCTCAACGCCTGGTGTTGCCGGGCTCCATGACCTTAAAACGCGTAAGGCGGGAGATCTGATCCTGGTCGACGTTCATCTGGAAGTTCCTGAAAACTTATCCGTCAGGGATGGACATGATATTGCGATTGCTGCACGGGAACGGGTGTTAAAAAATAACGATGTCCTGAATGTTATGGTGCATATCGATCCATTTTCCGTAAAAGAACCGGATTTTGGTATTTAGGATACTGGCCGTAGTTAATGGGGGGTTATTCTTCCCTCCGTTGGAACAACGCGGCCGATTGATACATTCTGGCACCCAATAATAACGCTGTAGAAGGCAGTTTAGCCCGCCACTACAGCGTACCTTTTCCATAATCATCTCAACCGTTTTACTCGGTAACGGGATTTTTCCTTTGGCTGCGGGCGGTGAGGAATATATGAAGCAAACCCATCGCCCCATGAGCCCAGAAATAAGTCTCAATAAATACCGTCAGAAACTTATGTAAATGCAGCACACTTTCTGCCAGCGCAGATGATGGCCCGTAAAAGGTATTTAGTGCGAACCACGCCCCACCGCACGCTGCAACGCCCAACAATGCCAGCACGCCAAGCCCCTGGATTAATGCCGCTATTCCACCAGCATGGGCTTCAGGTAGACGGAATGAAAATAGCATTTTAACGTCTTCAATCACCCCCCGAAAATCAAGGGTCAGCCAGGCAAAATAGTAACGAAATCCTCGTTGCTTCAGCATCCATCCAAGCATGATAAGACCAAGAACAATCAGTGCTAATCCGGAGATAACATGGAACCATGTGACGAAACCGGTCAGTGAAAAATCGCTAAGCGCCTCGCTTTCTGTAAGATTAGAATTGATGATCTGCAATAAAACCAATACAGCTACGATAATATGCAGCACACGGAGAAAGGGAGTGTCTTTGTGAGGAAGTGCATTTCGTAATTGTTCGTTCATCATTTGACCATTCGGTTAGTGGATTTGACCTTATTAGTATCATGTCTATTAATTAACGAAACCTTAACGTCTCACAGAGATGTATTCTGCTTTAAACATTGGAACAATCGCCAACAGCGTCTCCCTGTCAGTTCCCTCTTTTGCCTTGACTCGCACTTTTCGGCTCATGGCATTTCACTTACTTTATCCGTGTGCTTTAATATGCTAAACCGGTTTAATATAGTTTAGCATTGAGAGGGGAAATACCAACATGAATGCAAAAATCTGGGTTCTGGGCGACGCGGTGGTAGACCTGCTGCCGGAAAGCGAGGGCCGCCTGCTACAGTGTCCTGGCGGCGCACCGGCTAACGTGGCGGTAGGTGTTGCTCGCCTTGGCGGTAACAGTGGGTTTATCGGGCGCGTGGGCGACGATCCGTTTGGTCGTTTTATGCGCAACACCCTGCAACAGGAGCAGGTTGATGTCAGCCATATGCGCCTTGACGGTCAGCATCGCACCTCCACTGTGGTTGTCGACCTTGACGAACAGGGAGAGCGAAATTTTACCTTTATGGTGCGTCCCAGCGCGGATCTGTTCCTGGCAGAAGAAGACCTGCCGGAGTTTACCGCCAACCAGTGGCTGCACGTCTGCTCTATTGCCCTTAGCGCAGAACCCAGCCGCAGCACCACATTTACCGCGATGGAAAAAATCAAACGTGCCGGTGGCCGGGTGAGCTTTGACCCTAATATCCGCCTGGATCTTTGGCAGGATCAGAACCAACTACACACCTGTCTCGATCGCGCCCTGCGTCTGGCAAACGTGGTGAAGCTGTCTGAAGAAGAGCTGATATTCATCAGTGGCAGTGATGATATCGCACTGGGGATCGCCAGCATTACCGAGCGCTATCAGCCTGAATTACTGCTGGTGACCCAGGGCAAAGCGGGCGTCATCGCCGCATTCCAGCAGCAGTTTACCCATCTCAGCGCTAAGCCGGTTGTCAGCGTGGATACCACCGGCGCGGGCGATGCTTTTGTAGCCGGTCTGCTCGCAAGCCTTGCTGCCAACGGAATGCCGACGAATATCAATGCGCTGGAACCAACACTTACTCTCGCGCAAACCTGCGGCGCCCTGGCAACAATGGCGAAAGGCGCGATGACTGCCCTGCCATACCAGCGCGATCTACATCGCTAGTTTTGATCCTAAAGGCCGCCACGCGCGGTCCACTTTGTTGCATCCATCACACTTATTAAACCGGTTTAGCAAAATCAATTTCAAAATGTTAAATGTCATGCTTAACATAGCAACTAAACCGGTTTAGCAAAAAACACACGATTTTAAATTTTTCTTTTGGGATGCAATCTATATGTTCAGAAAAAGCACACTCGCGGTTCTCATCGCTTTGCTAACCGGCGCCGCCTCAGCCCATGCACAAACGGATCTCCGCAGTATCGAAGCCCGTTTAATTGCGCTGGAAAAACGCCTGCAGGATGCAGAAAACAGAGCGCAAACGGCAGAAACCCGCGCCGATTCTGCAGAGAAAAAAGTTCAGCAGCTCACCACTCAGCAGCAAAAAACCCAGGACAGTACTCAGGAAGTGGCTCAGCGTACTGCCAAACTGGAGAAAAAAGCCGATGAGAAAAGCGGGTTTGAGTTCCACGGCTACGCCCGCTCTGGCGTGATAATGAATGACTCCGGTGCCAGCACCAAATCCGGGGCCTACATGACGCCAGCAGGGGAAACCGGCGGGGCTATCGGTCGTCTGGGAAACCAGGCCGATACCTATGTCGAAATGAATCTTGAACATAAGCAGACCCTGGATAATGGGGCGACGACCCGCTTCAAAGTCATGGTCGCCGACGGTCAAACCACTTATAACGACTGGACGGCGAGCACCAGTGATTTGAACGTTCGTCAGGCCTTTGTCGAGCTGGGTAACTTACCGACCTTCGACGGGCCGTTTAAAGGCTCCACCCTGTGGGCCGGGAAACGCTTTGACCGCGACAACTTTGATATTCACTGGATCGACTCGGATGTCGTGTTCCTCGCCGGTACCGGCGGCGGTATTTACGATGTCAGGTGGAACGACAGCATTCGAAGCAACTTCTCTCTGTACGGACGTAACTTCGGTGATATTGCTGATTCGAGCAACAGTGTGCAGAACTACATCGTCAGCATGAACAATTTCATTGGTCCTGTGCAGGTGATGGTCAGCGGGATGCGGGCCAAAGACAACGACGAACGCCAGGATACCAACGGTAATCCGGTCAAAGGCGATGCGGCAAATACCGGGGTACATACGCTGCTCGGGTTGCACAACGACAGTTTTTACGGCCTGCGTGAAGGCGCCAGCAAAACCGCCCTGCTCTACGGTCACGGCCTGGGTGCAGAAGTTAAAGGTGTCGGCTCCGATGGTGCGTTACGCTCGGGGGCCAACACCTGGCGCTTCGCCAGCTACGGCACCACGCCAATTAGCAAGAACTGGTTTATCGCCCCGGCGATACTGGCACAAACCAGTAAAGATCGTTATGTCGATGGCGACAGCTACCAGTGGGCAACCCTCAACATGCGCCTGATCCAGGAGATCAATCAGAACTTCGCCCTCGCTTATGAAGGCAGCTACCAGTATATGGACCTCAAGCCTGAAGGTTATAACGATCGCCATGCGGTAAACGGTAGCTTCTACAAGCTCACCTTCGCCCCGACCTTTAAGGTTGGCGACATCGGTGATTTCTTCAGTCGTCCTGAAATCCGCCTTTACACCTCATGGATGGACTGGAGCAAAAAACTCAATAATTACGCCAGCGATGACGCACTGGGCAGCAGTGGTTTTAAATCGGGCGGCGAATGGTCGTTCGGGATGCAGATGGAAACCTGGTTTTAACGGTTAACACCTGATAACAGTAACCGCCGGGGCGACAAAGTATGTTTCGTCGCCCCGGACACAATAACAACGAAGAGAATGCGCCCCGGCTATCACGAGGCGACAACTCGAAAATCAATACGCATTCAGAGGGTACTATGGATTTTGAACAGATTTCCCACTCGCTGCTTCCGCTTCTGGGAGGCAAGGACAATATTGCCAGCGCCGCGCACTGCGCCACACGCCTGCGCCTGGTGCTGGTCGATGATTCACTGGCCGATCAGCAGGCCATTGGCAAAATTGATGGTGTTAAGGGCTGTTTCCGTAACGCCGGACAGATGCAGATTATCTTCGGCACCGGGGTGGTGAACAAAGTCTACGCCGCCTTTATCCAGGCGGCAGGGATTGGCGAGTCCAGCAAATCAGAAGCTGCCGACATTGCGGCGAAAAAACTGAATCCTTTCCAGCGCATCGCCCGCCTGCTGTCGAATATCTTTGTGCCGATCATCCCGGCTATCGTCGCCTCCGGTCTGTTGATGGGCCTTCTTGGGATGGTCAAAACTTACGGCTGGGTCGACCCGGGCAACGCCATCTACATCATGCTGGATATGTGCAGCTCGGCGGCGTTTATTATTCTGCCGATCCTGATTGGCTTCACCGCCGCCCGCGAATTCGGCGGTAACCCCTATCTTGGTGCGACGCTTGGCGGCATTCTGACTCACCCGGCGCTCACCAACGCCTGGGGTGTGGCCGCGGGTTTCCACACCATGAACTTCTTCGGCCTTGAGATTGCCATGATTGGCTATCAGGGAACCGTGTTCCCGGTGCTGCTGGCAGTGTGGTTTATGAGCATGGTTGAGAAACAGCTACGTCGCGTTATCCCGGATGCACTGGATCTGATCCTGACGCCATTCCTGACGGTGATCATTTCCGGTTTTATCGCTCTTCTGATTATTGGCCCGGCCGGTCGCGCGCTCGGCGACGGTATTTCGTTAGTCCTCAGCACCCTGATTACCCATGCAGGGTGGCTGGCCGGACTGCTGTTTGGCGGTCTCTATTCGGTTATTGTTATTACCGGTATTCACCACAGCTTCCATGCCATCGAAGCCGGGCTGCTTGGCAACCCGTCCATCGGCGTAAACTTCCTGCTGCCGATTTGGGCGATGGCCAACGTCGCTCAGGGCGGAGCTTGTCTGGCGGTGTGGTTTAAAACTAAAGATGCAAAAATCAAAGCCATTACCCTGCCCTCGGCGTTTTCTGCCATGCTCGGCATCACCGAAGCGGCGATTTTTGGTATTAACTTACGCTTTGTAAAACCGTTTATCGCAGCCCTGATTGGCGGCGCGGTGGGCGGTGCGTGGGTGGTATCCATGCATGTTTACATGACCGCGGTAGGTCTGACGGCTATTCCTGGCATGGCCATCGTGCAGGCCAGCTCGCTGCTGAACTACATTATCGGGATGGTTATCGCCTTTGGCGTCGCCTTTGTCGTCTCCCTGGTACTGAAATACAAAACGGACGCTGAATAATGTCACTTCCATCACGCCTGCCTGCGATTTTGCAGGCCGTTATGCAGGGCCAGCCGCGCGCGCTGGCCGACAGCCACTATCCCCGCTGGCACCATGCGCCGGTGACCGGGCTGATGAACGATCCCAACGGCTTTGTTGAATATGCCGGACGTTATCACCTGTTTTATCAGTGGAACCCGCTCGCCTGCGATCATAAGTTCAAGTGCTGGGGGCACTGGAGCTCTGCCGATCTGCTGCACTGGCAACATGAGCCAATCGCACTAATGCCCGATGAAGAGTATGACCGTAACGGCTGCTACTCCGGCAGCGCAGTGGTAAACCTGGGTACCCTCACCCTGTGCTATACCGGCAACGTCAAATTTGATGACGGCAGCCGAACCGCATGGCAGTGCCTGGCGACGGAAAATGCCAACGGCACGTTTACTAAGCTCGGCCCGGCATTACCGCTACCGGAGGGCTATACCGGCCATGTGCGCGACCCAAAAGTCTGGCAGCATGAAGGTCGCTGGTACATGGTGCTGGGCGCACAGGATCTGCAAAAGCGCGGCAAGGTGCTGTTGTTCAGCTCCGCGAACCTGCATCAGTGGAATAATGAAGGCGAAATCGCCGGTTACGCTATCAATGGCCTGGACGACGCAGGCTATATGTGGGAGTGCCCGGACCTGTTTGCGCTTGGCGACCAGCATGTCCTGATTTGCTGCCCGCAAGGGATTACCCGCGAGAAAGAGCGCTATCTCAACACCTACCAGGCAGTGTGGATGAGCGGCGATTTCGACTACGACCGCGCTGCTTTCAAACACGGCGAACTGCACGAGCTGGACGCCGGGTTCGAGTTCTACGCCCCGCAAACCATGCAGGCCAGCGATGGCCGCCGTCTGTTAGTCGGCTGGATGGGTGTCCCCGACGGCGAAGAAATGCTTCAGCCGACGCTGGCTAACGGTTGGATCCATCAGATGACCTGCCTGCGCGAGCTGGAGTTTATCGACGGTCAGCTCTGTCAGCGCCCGCTGCGCGAACTCACTGCCCTGCGTGGCGAAGCTCGCGGCTGGCAGGACAGCACCCTACCGCTGGAACCGATGGAAATATCCCTGGAAACCGCCCGTGACGATGCGTTACACATCGATTTTGGTGGCGCGTTAACCCTCGAGCGCGATGCCAGCGGTATCCGTCTGGCGCGACGCAGCCTCGCCAGTGATGAAACCCACTATCGCTACTGGCGCGGCGAAGTTCGCTCGCTGCGGATTTTTATCGACCAGTCGAGCGTAGAAATCTTCATCAACGACGGTGAAGGCGTCATGAGCAGCCGGTATTTCCCGGACTATCCGGCGCAGCTAATGTTCTCCGGCATCACACCTGAAGCATTCTGCTACTGGCCGCTGCGACGATGCGTGGTAGAATAAGCGTTTTGCTTTCAGGCTCATGGCGTCGTAATGAAAACCAAACGCGTAACCATTAAAGATATCGCCGAACTGGCTGGCGTTTCCAAAGCAACCGCCAGTCTGGTGATGAGCGGGCGTGGCAAGGAGCTGCGCGTGGCGCAGGAAACTCGCGAGCGTGTGCAGGCGATTGCCCGCGAGCATCATTATCAGCCGAGCATTCATGCCCGCTCGTTACGTGATAACCGCAGCCACACCATCGGGCTGGTGGTGCCGGAGATCACCAACTACGGTTTTGCGGTCTTTTCCCACGAGCTTGAGACGCTGTGCCGCGAGGCAGGTGTTCAGCTGCTGATCTCCTGTACTGATGAAAATCCCGCTCAGGAGAGCATGGTGGTGAACAATATGATTGCCCGTCAGGTTGACGGGCTGATCGTCGCTTCCTGCATGCATAATGACGCCGATTATCTGAAGCTCAGCAACCAGCTGCCGGTGGTTCTGTTTGACCGCTGCCCCAATGAAAGCGCCCTGCCACTGGTCATGACCGATTCGATTACCCCGACAGCAGATCTGATTTCCCGTATCGCACCTCAGCATAGTGATGAATTCTGGTTTTTAGGCGGCCAGCCGCGGCTATCGCCGTCACGCGACCGACTGGCGGGCTTTACGCAGGGTCTGGCCCAGGCGGGTATCGAACTGCGCCCGGAATGGGTGATCAACGGCAACTATCATCCCAGCTCCGGCTACGAGATGTTCGCCGCCCTCTGCGCCCGTCTCGGTCGGCCGCCAAAGGCGCTGTTTACCGCTGCCTGCGGACTGCTGGAAGGGGTGCTGCGCTATATGAGTCAGCACAATTTGCTCGATTCCGATATCCATCTGGCGAGCTTTGACGATCACTATCTCTACGATTCGCTGTCGCTGCGTATTGATACCGTGCAGCAGGACAACCGTCAGTTGGCCTGGCACTGCTACGACCTGATAAGCCAGCTGATTGATGGCAATACGCCCGAGCCGCTTCAGCGCTACCTGCCTGCGACACTGCAAATCCGCCATCGGTGATTGCCGTTCAGCAAGCCGGGCGTATACCCGGCTTACCTTCGTCAGCACTACATTATCCATCCCAGCAGCAGCGTGGCGAAAATCACCGTCGATGCGCCGCCGATACGGGTGGCAATCTGCGCGAACGGCATAAGCGACATACGGTTAGAGGCGGACAAAATCGCCACATCCCCTGTTCCACCCAGGCCGCTGTGACAGCAGGTCACAATTGCCGCTTCAACCGGGTACATGTTCAGCCGAGAAGCAATAAAATACCCGCTTAACGCCATCGTAATCACAATCGAGCCGCAAACGACCACGTATCCCACAGAAAAGACCGACACCACGCTTTCCAGTGGTACATACAACATGCCCAGGCCAATCATCAGCGGCCACACCAGCGCTGCGGACACAAACTTATAGCAACTGTGCGCCCCCTGCTCCATTGAGTCCGGGATCAGCCGGAAGTACTTGCACAGCACGGCAATCAGGATCATCAGCACCGGGCCTGGGATATGCACCAGCTTTTCAAACAATCCCCCCACAATGAAGAACGCGCACACCATCAGCAGGCCGCCGCCCATCAGGTGAAAATCGGTCGGCTGCACATGCTGTGCGCCAGCGAACAGGTTATCCTCGTTTTTGCCGCGGGTTAACATGCCATTCCCTGAAAGTGAGGGCCGTTTCGCCCCCAGGCGCGCAAATACGCCTGCGCAGATAATCGCGAAGATATTCCCCACCACCGCGGCCGGTGCCAGCTGCGCCACATAGACGTCCGGTGTTTGCCCCAGTATTGCTGAATACGCCAGCGACAACGGCAAAATCCCCTCGCCAATCCCGCCCCCGATAATCGGAACGATAATGAAAAAGAACGTGTGATACGGCGTAAAGCCGAACAGTGAACCGACGATTAACCCGCTCATCACGGCCATCAGCGTGCCGACCACCAGCGGAACAAACATGCGGATCATCCCCTGGATCAGCAGAATGCGGTTCATCCCCAGAATGCTACCCACCACCAGACAGGCGATAACAAAATAGAGCAGGTTCGCCTCTTTCATCAGCAGGTGAACGGTATCCAGCGTATGTTTCTGGAACACCCCGAAATAAACCAGTATCGATGGCACCATCAGACACAGGATCGCCGGGCCACCGATATCTTTCAGCACCGGGATTTGACGGCCGATTTTGGCAAACGCAAAACCGAGCGTCATGATCACCGCCAGTCCGCCAATCATATTTTTCGGCAGCAGTCCCGCCCACGCGGAAATGGCCACGATAGAGGCAATGCCCACAAACAAGATCAACGGCACAGCCCCAACTTCAGCATTGTTCAGGCTGAAGGCAAAACGGGGGGATGCCGCTGGAGAAGGATGTACAGGATTATCTTTCATATAATCACCTGATTAGTCAGTTCGGATAAACAGAGAAAAAAGAATAACTTGGTGTTATTCATGAGATTTAAAACGTTCTAAAAAGAAAATAAAATTCAATAAGGCCATTTGTAAAACTGGCTTAGGCTGAAAATATCATGGTCAAAATCAGTAAGACAGATCACTCATCAACATGATTGATGGAAATGTGAGCAGCACGGTAATTCCATTTTAAATAACTTAAATCATCATTACGTAACTAAAGTTACTGGCAATTCTGTTTTTTATAAATTACTGCATTTTTCTTGTCATTCATCAATATATGAATACATGAAGCCTTATCAAACTAAAACAATCATTTTGAAATTAATAAAACCAGATAGAGTGTGACCGTTATCACTCCTGCCCTGTTTGCTAACCGCTAGATTAGCGCATCAACAAAACCCATAAAATGTACTCGACAGGATATCTTATGCCCTCATTATTATTACAGTCCCTGTTTCCACTCGTCTTTATTATGCTATTAGGGTGGTTAAGCGGAAAACTCGGTTATACCCGGCGTGAAGATGCAAACGTTCTGGCAACGGTAGTCATCCGCTTCGCCCTTCCTTTTCATCTTTTTATTGGTGCATTAAATACTGACCCAAATAAAATTAAGAACCTGACATTTATGGCCGTGCTGGTTGTTGGGCTGATGGGTTCCTATTTGCTGACTCTATTTATTTCACGCTTTGTTTTTCGTCATGATATTAAAACCAGCGCCATTCAGTCACTGGTGTGCGCCTTCCCGGATATGGCCTATTTTGGTGCCCCGGTTCTGGCGGTATTGATTGGCCCGGAAGGATTTATCGGCGTCCTGATCGGTAACATCATTACCAGCGTCATTATGATTCCATTGACTATCGTATTGATTCGTATGGGGGATAAAAGTGGTGATGAGAGCCTCAACGCGCTGCATCCGGGTGCGATGGTGCTGCAAAACCTCATCAAAGCAGCCCGCAATCCTATCGTCTGGATCCCGGTTTCGGGCGTGTTGTTAAGCCTGGCCGGTGTGCAAATTCCGCATATTCTCAGTATGCCGATTGAAATGGTTGGCAAAGTGTCTGGCGGGCTTTCTCTGTTTGCCCTTGGGCTTCTTTTCTACGGTGAACGTCCAAAACTTAACGTGCAGACATTTACCAATATCAGCATTAAAAACCTTATTCAGCCAGCCATGATGGCAGCAGCCGGCCTGGCATTTGGACTCAGCCATACGTTATTGCAACAAGTTGTTATTATTGGCGCCACACCTTCCGCCATTGCCGCGGGAATGTTTGCGTTACGCAGCGACACCTATATTGATACGGCCTCCTCATCGATTTTGATTGGTACTGCCGTGGGTGTGCTGACAGAAGGCATTATGATTTATTTAATTTCTTAATCTGTTTTAATTCAAATTCGCTCAGGAGTTACCCATGTCTCGCAAAGAAGTGCTTTATACACCGTATAACGGAGCCGTTTTGCTGGAAAATCCGCTGTTAAACAAGGGGCTGGCATTTATTAAAGAAGAACGTGACAATTTTAATTTGCACGGTTTATTACCTCACAATGTAGAAACTATCGAAGAACAGACCGAACGCGCCTGGGTGCAATTCTGTCATTTCAAGAGTGATATTTCCCGCCACGTGTATCTGAGAAATATCCAGGACACTAACGAGACATTATTTTACAACCTGTTACGCTCGCACCTTAAAGAAACCTTACCCATTATCTATACGCCAACCGTAGGTGAAGCGTGCGAACACTTCTCTACCATTTATCGCCGTGCGCGTGGTTTATTTATTTCATGGCCTAACCGCCACCGTATTGACGAGATGCTCCAGAGTTTTTCCCGCAATGATATCCGCGTCATCGTGGTCACCGACGGGGAACGTATTCTGGGGCTTGGGGACCAGGGGATCGGCGGCATGGGGATCCCGATTGGTAAGCTGTCTTTGTATACCGCCTGTGGCGGTGTGCACCCGGCCTCTACGTTGCCGATTATGCTGGATGTTGGTACCAACAATCAGCAGCACCTGGACGACCCGATGTATATGGGCTGGCGTCACCCGCGTATCAGCGATGACCAATACGCCGAGTTTATGGACATGTTTATCAACACCGTTAAAGCGCGCTGGCCGGATGTTCTGCTCCAGTTCGAAGATTTTGCGCAAAAGAACGCGACCAAACTGCTCCAGCGCTATCGTGACCAGCTTTGCTGTTTCAATGACGACATTCAGGGCACAGCGGCAGTCACCTCCGGCACGCTGATTGCCGCCGCTCACGCCGCGGGAACTCGCATTCGCGACCAGCGCGTCGTCTTTTTAGGCAGCGGCTCGGCTGGATGTGGCATCGCGGAAAAAATCGTGGCGCTGATGGTGGAAGACGGACTGACCGAGGCGGAAGCCCGCAGCAGGATCTTCATGGTCGATCGCTTTGGTCTGTTGACGGATGACATGACCAACCTGCTCGACTTCCAGAAAAACCTGCTTACGGCGCGGGTAAATCTCCAGGACTGGCAGGTTGAATCGAACAATATTTCGCTGCTGGAGGTGGTGAAAAACGCCAGACCAACGGTGATGATTGGGGTTTCAGGGCAGCCAGGGCTGTTCAGTGAAGAGATCGTCAAAGAGATGCATCGCCACTGCCCACGCCCGATTATTATGCCGCTGTCTAACCCGACATCGCGTGCAGAAGCGCAACCGCAGGACCTGATTGAGTGGACGCAGGGTGCCGCCCTGATTGCCACCGGCAGCCCGTTCGCACCGGTGTTCTATCAAAACGAGCAGTATGAAATTGCCCAGTGCAACAACGCGTATATCTTCCCGGGCCTCGGTTTAGGCATCATGGCCTGTAACGCACGCCGGGTTACGGAAGAGATGCTGATGACCGCCAGCCGCACGCTGGCCGCGCAGTCTCCGCTGGTCACCACCGAAAAAGGTGGCCTGCTGCCTCCGGTGGATCAGATTGAGTCTGTTTCCCGAACGATTGCGTTTGCCGTTGCGCGCACGGCCATTGACCAGGGGGTTGCACCCGCCATCGCTGAGGACGAATTGATGGCGCGGATTGAGAAGACCTGGTGGCAGGCGGATTACGCGCCGTATCGTCGCTCGGCGCTGTAATGCTGTGGCCGGGTAGCGACATCGCCTGACCCGGCCTACAAACTTACATCGAATAGCCGGGTTTCTTAATCAACTCATCCATCTTCGGGCCAATTTCTGTGTCCCAGACCTGAGCTTTCCAGTCTTCCGGCTGTACCTGATTCAGGGCAACAGACACTGAGCTGTCTTTGCTGTCGAAGTGGCGAATTATCACCTGAGCAATATCTTCCGCCAGCGCGGCTTTTTGTTCATCGTTCAAATCGCGAGGGAAACATTTGATATCTACGTGTGGCATGTGCAGGCTTCCAGTTGTGAGTTAGTGTTCCACGTTATCAGATAATTTCGTTCGCCTTTAACACCTTGTGCAGTTCAGGCAGTGCGCACACAGCATCCGCAATGGCAGTTATCTTTGGCGTATTAGCAGCAAACCACGCGTGGCGCGGCCCCCAGGATCGCATCACCGCGAGATAAACATCAATCAACGTTAGCTGTTCGCCAAAGGTATAGGGCGCGGGATTGAGCTGATTCTCCAGCCACAGCCAGAGGGATTTCCGGTATTCGAAGCAGTTTTCCCTGAGCTGTTCCGGTGCATCATGAACCCAGCGCTCAGGATAATCGGCGTAGGTGAAGGTGGGATAGACATTAGCCACCAGCCAGATCAGCAGACGCTGAAACTGGCGGCGTTCAGGCTGGCCAACGGGCGGCGCGAGATCCGGGCATCTGTCGAGCACCATCAGGGCGATGGCCGCCGTTTCAGTCATTATCTCACCGTGCTCCAGCGCCAGCGTCGGCACCTGACACAACGGGTTAAGCGTTTCGAGTAAGGACCGCTGTGGGCCGGGTGCATCAAAACCGTCAACATTGACGAACTGATAAGGAATGTCGGCCAGGATCAGCATCACTTCACTGATTGCCGAACCCCAGCCGGGTACGCCATAGAGCTTCATCATGTTGCCCCTCAGGAATAAAACCCTAAGTGTAGAGCAGCATTAGTAAGTTATCCCCGGCGGGTTGACCTCTGATTGCGCCACCGCTTCGCCCTGTTCGCCCCAGCGCGCCAGCACCTTCTGGTACTCACCGCGCTGAATGGCACCGTCAAGCGCCGCCTGTAGCGCATACACCAGCTCGTTGCCTTTTTTGGTGGTGGTGGCGACATAGGCCTTCTTCGGCCCTAAGCCTACTACGCGGGTTTTGCCGATTAACGCGGCTTTATACGCCGACACGGACTGCGGGCCAAAAAAGACATCCGCCCTTCCGGACTGAATGTACAGATTGCCCGAAGCATCATCGGTCAGATACACCGGCAGCGCAGTTTCACGCCCGGCGCGTTTGTTCTCTTCGTTCCAGCCGAGCAAAATACGCTCCTGGTTGGTCCCGGAGCCGACAATCACCTTTTTGCCCGCCAGATCGACTGCACTTTTTATCGACTGAATATCACTGGTGGATTTCACCGAAAAGGCCAGGGAATCAACACGGTAAGTGGCAAAGTCAAACTTCTCTTTGCGCTGTTCGGTAACGGCGATATTCACCAGCGCCACGTCATAACGCCCGGAGGTAATGCCCAGCGGCCAGTCTTCCCAGGCGGTGGGCACCAGCTTCAGCTTTAGCCCCAGGCTGCCCGCCAGCAACCGGGCGATATCCGGGTCGCTGCCGATACGCGTGCGGTTATCACTAGCGAGCAGCGCAAGCGGCGGTGAATTGAGCGCAGAAATCGCCACCGTCAGCGTGCCCGGCTCGACAAACTGATAGCCTTTGGGGATCTTCGCCACTGCCTGCTGATCCACCGTAACCGGCAGCGGTTGCTCATTGGCTTTTAAATCAATGCTGGCGTGGCTCGCCGTGGTCAGCACCAGACCGGCCAGAACTCCATATTTCATCTGCACTCCTTACAGCACTTTTGACAGGAACTGGCGCGTTCGCGCGTGGGACGGGCGGTTTAATACCTCGTCGCTGCTGCCTTGTTCAACAATTTTGCCATCGACCATAAACACCACCTGATCCGCCACTTCGCGGGCAAAACCGATCTCGTGAGTCACTACCACCAGCGTTGTCCCGGAACGGGCCAGCTTTTTGATAACGTCCAGCACCTCGCCCACCAGCTCTGGATCGAGTGCAGAAGTGGGTTCATCAAACAACATCACCCGTGGACGCAGCGCCAGCGCGCGGGCAATGGCAATGCGCTGCTGTTGACCACCGGAAAGATGGCGCGACCAGGCATCGGCTTTTTCGCGCAGCCCCACCACGTCCAAAAGCCCATGCGCCCTTTCGATGGCCTCTTTGCGGCTCAGTTGTTTATGGGCAATCGGGGCTTCAATCAGGTTTTCCAGCACAGTGAGATGCGGGAACAGATTAAAGTTCTGGAACACGTAACCCACGTTTACGCGCTGCTTAAGGATCTCTTTTTCCTTGAGTTCATACAGCTTATCCCCCTGACGACGGTAGCCAATGTAGTCCCCGTCTATCTGGATAAAGCCTTCATCCACCCGCTCCAGATGATTAATGGTGCGCAGCAGCGTGGATTTCCCGGAGCCGGATGGCCCGAGGATCACCGTAACGGAACCGGGAGGGATCTCAAGCGAGACGTTATCCAGGGCTTTATGGCGGCCAAAGAACTTACTGACGCCGGTAATTGAAATGTGTCCTTCAGGAGAGGCTTGCATGGACAGGCTCCTGTACTTGAGTGGTGGTCACGGAACGGGTACGGCTACTGGCGCGGTTCTGATTCACCGCCGAACGGCGTTCACTACGGGCAAGACCACGTTCCACTAAATGCTGAATGGCGGACAACACCGTGGTGATCACCAGATACCACACCGCGCCAACCATCAGCAGCGGGATCACTTCCTGGGTGCGGTTGTAGATCATCTGAATGGTGTAGAACAGCTCCGGCATCGCCAGCACGTAAACCATTGCGGTGCCCTTCGCGAGGCTGATGATTTCGTTGAACCCCGCCGGCAGAATGGTGCGCAGCGCCTGAGGCAGAATAATGCGCAGGGTACGACGCCACGCGGGCAATCCCAGTGCGGCGGCCGCTTCATACTGACCGTGATCGACCCCAAGAAAACCTCCGCGAATAATTTCAGCGGTGTAAGCGCTCTGGACCAGCGTCAGCCCCACCACGGCGGTGGAAAATTGCCCCAGCACGTTGATGGTTTCAAAGCTTCCCCAGGTGATGCCGGTAAAGGGCACACCAAGGGAAAGCGTGTCGTAGAGATACGAGAAGTTATAAAGGATGATCAGCACCACAATCAACGGCAACGAGCGGAACAGCCAGATATAGCCCCAGGCCAGGCTGCTTAACAGCCATGAAGATGACAGCCGCGCCAGCGCCAGCATCCCGCCAATCACCACGCTTAAGACGGTACCAATCAGCGTCAGCAACAACGTCTGGCCTAACCCTTCCAGAATAACCGGATCAAAGAACCAGCGGGCAAACACCGCCCACTCCCAGCGCGGGTTAAAGGCCACGGACTGAATAACCACGGCCAGCACAAACAGCGCCGCCACGGCACCAACGGCGCGCAGCGGGTAACGCGCCGGGACCACCTTTATGGTTTCAACGTTTCTCATCGTCGTTCCTCATGCGGTTTTACTGAACGCTTCGCGTACCAGCGTTTTGGTGAATCGCAGCCGCCCGTCAAACGGGGGCTGGCTGTACTCTTCCGGGTCACGGTTAAGATCGAACTGCGGCTGATAGCCCTGGCTGATATAGAGCCTGACGGCCTCCGGCTGACGAAAACCGGTGGTGAGGTAAATCTGGCTATACCCCGCCAGCACCGCCCGGCGTTCCAGCTCCTGTACCACCCGTGCAGCCAGCCCTTGCTGGCGTAGCGCCTTATTCGTCCAGATGCGTTTGATCTCGGCAGTGCGTTCATCAAAGGGTTTGTAGGCCCCGGTGGCGATGATCTCACCGTCACGCTCCAGCACGATAAACAGCCCCTGCGGCACTAAGTACCACTGCGTCAGTTCCACTTCTGCGTCTTTGGAGAAATAGTCCCCGTAGCGGGCGGCGTATTCACCGAACAACCCATCAATGATGGGCTGAAGATCGGCGTCTTCCGGCGAAACATCGCGAAATTGTTCGCTCATACGACCTCCTTAGTCACCCAGACCAGCCGGGTTCACTTCTGATTGCGGGATACGCTCAACCCCTTCGCCCCAGCGGTTCAGCACTTTGTCGTAGTCGCCGTTTTTAATCACGCCGTTAAGCGCGGTCTGCACCGGCTCCACCAGACCACTGCCTTTTCTCAGCGTGACCGCAATGTGCGCGGCTTTCGGCCAGCCGCCGTCTACGCTGCCCACCAGTTTGGTTTTTCCGTTGAGCGCGGCTTTCCATGCGCCAATCACGTTCGGGCCAAAGTAGGCATCTGCGCGTCCGGACTGGAGCGCCAGCGTTTGGGCTGCGTCGTCTTTGGTGTAGACCGGCGTAAAGGGTTTCAGCCCCTTCTTCAGGTTTTCAGCATTCCAGGCCAGCAGGATCGCTTCCTGATTAGTACCTGACCCGACGATAATCCGCAGCCCGGCAATGTCTTCCGCCTTCTCAAGCGTTTTGATCGGGCTGGTGGATTTGACGTAGAAGCCGAGGGAATCTTTACGGTAGGTGGCAAAGTCAAACTTCTCTTTGCGCTCTTTGGTGACGGTGATATTGCTGATTGCCGCATCGTATTTCCCGGACGCCACGCCGAGCGGCCAGTCTTCCCAGGAAGTTGGCACCACGTTCAGCTCAAGCCCAAGGCTATCCGCCACCAGACGAGCAACGTCAACTTCACTGCCGAGCAGCGTTTTGTTATCGTCGGAAAACACTGTCAGCGGCGGTTGATTAAGGCCTGCCACCGCAACGGTGAACTTGCCCGGAACGGCAAAACGGTAGTCTTTCGGTAGCTGTGCGACCGCGTCATTGTTTTTAGTGGTATTGACGGGTGTTTTATTGGCCTCAATGCTCACGCCGGTGCCGTTAATATTCACATTCTCTGCCCAGACGGCAGGGGTAAAGGCCAGCGCAAGCGCCAGAATAAGCGTTGTTTTCTGCATAGCGGGGTTCTCTTTTATTGTTGTGTAAACTGATTTTTAGGTTCGTCTAATCCCAGACTTTCACGCAGCGTGGTGCCGGGATATTCGGTGCGGAACAGGCCGCGAGCCTGTAAGACCGGCACGACCTGTTCAACAAAGCGCGGGAAGGTATCCGGCGTCCCGCCCTGAATGATGAATCCGTCAGCGGCAAAGCCGTCGAACCACGCCTGAAGCCCGTCTGCTACCTGTTCCGGGGTGCCGGAGAAACGCGGGCGCGGTGAGGCGGCTTCCAGCGCCACCTGGCGCAGGGTTAAGTTGCGCTCCCGGGCATTACGCTTAATTTCATCCGTGGTGCTGCGGAAGCTGTTTTTGCCCAAATCGCCAATATCCGGGAAAGGTTCATCGAGCGGATATTGGCTGAAATCATGATGTTCAAAATAACGGCCGAGATAATTCAGCGCGTCTTTAACAGAGACCAGTGCCGCGGTGGTTTGATACTGGTTTTCCACATCATCGGCATCTTTGCCGACAATCACGCTGACGCCCTGGAATATATGTAAATCCGTTGCGCGGCGACCATGACTTTCCAGCTGTTGTTTCACGTCGTGATAAAAGGCCTGCGCCTCTTCTAACGATTCGTGATGGGTAAATATGGCGTCGGCATGTTTCGCTGCCAGTTTTTTCCCGTCGTCGGATGCGCCAGCCTGAAATACAATCGGCCGTCCTTGTGGTGTGCGACCAATATTCAGCGGCCCGGCGACCTTAAAGAAATCGCCGTTGTGATCCAGGGTATGCAGTTTTTCAGGATCAAAGAACTGACCGCTCTCTTTATTACGCACAAAGGCATCGCCTTCCCAGGAATCCCACAACCCTTTCACCACATCCAGATATTCATCGGCAATGCGGTAACGCAGCGCGTGTTCCGGGTGTTTTTCGCGGGAAAAATTCTTCGCTGAACCTTCCAGCGGTGAGGTCACCACGTTCCAGCCCGCACGGCCATTGCTCAGATGATCCAGGCTTGCAAACTGGCGCGCCACGGTGAATGGCTCGCTGTACGAGGTGGATAATGTTCCCACCAGCCCCAGACGCGTGGTGATGCTCGCCAGCGCGGATAATACGGTGAGCGGTTCAAAGCGATTTAAAAAATGCGGAATGGATTTTTCATTAATATAAAGGCCATCAGCGACAAATAAAAAATCGAGCTTACCCTCTTCCGCCTTCAACGCCGTGTCTTTAACAAAATTAAAATTAATACTGGCATCTGCGGCAGCCGCCGGATGACGCCACGCAGACATATTTCCGGATGCACCATGCAATATGGTTCCCAGCCGCAATTGTCGGGTTGCAGACATATTCACCTCTTATGTTTAAACGTGTTGCAGTGCTTTTTCCGCAAGCTGTGCAAAATAGCGGGCAGCGGGCTCGATCAATGCTTCATCTGGGTTAAATGCCGGATGGTGTAAGCCGAAGGGGCTGGCGCTGCCAATACTGACAAATGCACCCGGAATATTCTGGAGATAAACCGCAAAATCTTCCCCGCCCATATGCAGCTCTGCGTGCCGGGTTTCATAACCTGCTTCCCGGGCAACCGAGGTGGCGAATTCAGCCCAGCGTTCGTCGTTCACTAGCGCCGTTGGCCCGGCGTACCAGGTAATATCGATCTGCGCGCTAAAGGCGCTGGCAAACCCGGCCGCGATTTCACCCACCCGCGCTTTGACGTTCTGCTGTACCTCGGTGCGGTGAGTACGCAGCGTACCTTCCAGCCCGACGCTCTCCGGCAGGACATTCCAGGTGTTCCCTCCGGCGATGCGCGTGACGCTAAGCACCACGGAATCCAGGGTATTGACGTTACGGCTGGCCACGCTTTGCAGCGCCGTCACCAGCTGGCTGGCCAGCACAATGGCATCATTTCCTTCGTGCGGACGTGCGGCGTGCGCCCCTTTTCCGGTAATGCGAATGACAAACCGGTCAACGTTGGCATAAAACGGCCCACCGCGGGTGGCGAATTCACCCACCGGCAGCCCCGGCTCGTTATGCATCCCGAAGATGGCGCTGACATCATGTAACACCCCCGCGCGCACCATGCTTTTTGCCCCGCCGAAATTTTCCTCCGCAGGCTGGAACAGGATCCGCACGCGTCCGTTGAGCGCGTCTTCACGCTCTTTGAGCTTCAGCGCTGCCCCCAGGATCACGCTGGTATGGATATCGTGTCCGCAGGCGTGCATCACGCCCGCGCGCTGTGAGCTAAATGACACACCGCTGCGTTCCTCTATCGGCAAGGCATCAATATCTGCACGCAGGGCAATCAGCTTTTTGCCAGTACCAATTTCCGCCACCAGCCCCGTTGGCAGTTCATAAGGCAGCGGCGTGATGCCCGCGCGGGTCAACCACTGGCGTAAACGGGCGGTGGTTTCCACTTCCTGCCCCGACAGTTCCGGGTTCTGGTGCAGCTCGCGGCGCCAGGCAATCAGTTGTTCACCAAAACTCATGCTGTAACCTCCTTGTTGAGTCGCGCCTGCGCCAGCAGACGCAGGGACTGAATACGCGTTGCGCCATCCGCAACCGGTGTATCAATAATGAATTCGTCGATGCCCCACTGCTGGTGCAGCGCGTTAAATTGTGCCAGTACCGATTCCGCCGTCCCCGCCAGCAGAGACTGCGCGCGACGGGCAATACGCACCGGCTCGCTCCCGGCCTGGCGGGCAAAGGCATAGGCCTGCTCTTCGCTTGCTACGGTCACACGCTGACCATTTGCCAGCTCAACACCCCACACTTCCACTTTTTGCGCCAGGGCATCGGCCTGGGTCTGCGAAGAGGCAACAATCACCTGTACCGCAACGATGACGTCACGGGCGCTGTTAGCACGCCAGGTTGCAATCACATCGCGCAGCAGGTCGGGATCACCGTTCAGGTGCGCGGCAAAGACAAAATGCCAGTCAAGTTTTGCCGCTAACAGCGCGCTTTCGGTGCTCGCTCCCAGCAGGAATCCCTGAGCCGGAACCTGTGGCAGCGGCGTGGCACGCACGGCATCATCCTGCGACGGGTTTTCATTGCGTAACCAGCCATCCAGCTGCGTCAATTGATCGGCAAAACTGCCCTTTTGCTGCGGGTTCTGACCCTGCTGTAATGCACGGGTCGAGAGCGGCAGACCGCCGGGTGCTTTACCCACGCCCAGATCCACGCGCCCGGGAGCAATGGCCGCCAGAACGTTAAAATTTTCCGCCACTTTGTACGGGCTGTAATGCTGGAGCATGACGCCGCCAGAGCCGACGCGAATGCGCTTTGTTTGCCCGAGGATCCAGGCAATCAAAAGCTCCGGCGAGGGGCTGGCCAGTTGAGGGGTATTGTGGTGTTCGGCAATCCAGAAGCGGTGATAACCCAGGGTTTCTGCCTGTTGGGCCAGGCTTAAGGTGCGCGCCAGCGCATCGGCCGCCGTTTCATTTTCGGCTATAGGGCTCTTATCCAGAATGCTGATTCGCCAGGACATGTTGTTATCTCGTTTGACTTAACATGTCGTCATTATTAAAGGCGGATTTCACCACTGAGAAACAATTAATTTACATTTGGATTGCCGGAAACTGGGAATGCAAAACCCTTTTCAGACTGTGCCTTTAGCGAAGAAATCAGCGTTTCTGCGTCCTGTCGCCGGGTGATGCGCACAAAACGGATATGGTCATATTGCGGGTTTCGCATATCAACTTCGTAACGTTCGCGGTTACTGCGCCAGGTTTTGATTGTCCAGATGATGATGGACTCACGGCTGAAAAACGAACGACGAAAGCTTTCACAATTTCCCGTGCCGGGCCACAGCTCCTGTTTATGCCACGCACGCCTGAATGCCCGGCTCACGGCCTGATACAGGGTGAGGGTAAACCCGTAATCCACCCACACCACCAGATCCACATTGCGCCACTTAACAGGGCGCGTGCGGTTATAGTTGCCGTCGAGCACCCAGTCCTCGGTGGCGGCTAACGTGTTTTCAAGCTTAGCCCACAGCGCATCGTCCTCTGTTCCCTGCCAGTTCGGGCGCCAGTAAAGCCGATCCATCTCGATGTACGGGATAGCAAGCTCGGCGGCGATCCGCCTTGCAAGTGTACTTTTTCCGCTCCCGCTGGTACCAATTATATTGATTTTCACTCTCCCTCCTGGCCTGTAAGAAGAAAAACTGAGCAAATCATAGCGTTTAAACCCTGTTAATAAAACGCTATTTCGGATTATCAGTTTACCCGGAGAGTCTACGTATCGCTGTTTATTTGGCTTAAGTCATTTATTTGCAGGGGTGCGTTACTCTGAACCTGTTAATATTTTCATTTTTATTACACAACAAAAATAAAACAGGTAAAAAATAGTTAACTTAGGGTGTTCCGAATATCTTTACTTTCAGGGAGAATACACTCGTTGTAAAACAAAAGAATAAAACCTTATCTCTTGCCTGTGTCTTTATCGGGCGGCTTCTCTTTTACATATACATCACTATGGAGTTACTCATGAAGCGTAACACTCCCGTTACACAAAACGAGTATTTACTTAACGAAGGCTCGACATTAATGTCGACAACCAATACACATAGTCATATTACCTATGCGAATTCGGCCTTTATTGAAGCCAGTGGATATAAAGAAGAAAATCTTCTGGGTGAACCCCATAATGTTATTCGCCACCCGGATATGCCCCCTGAGGCATTCGGGGATATGTGGTTTACGTTACAGCAGGGAGAGAGCTGGACCGGGCTTGTCAAGAACCGCCGCCACAACGGAGATCACTACTGGGTGCGCGCCAATGTTACGCCGGTTTACCAGAATGACACATTAACCGGTTATATCTCTGTGCGTAATATTCCCGCACGTGAAGAGATTGAAGCCAGTGAAAAACTCTATGAGAAAGTGCGAAATAAAGAATTAAAACATCATCGCTTTTATAAAGGATTGTTGGTTCGCCGCGGCATATTCTCTTTCACTTCTGTTTTTAAACGACTGAGCATTACCCGGCGCGTTAATATTGGTATTACCATAACCGCCCTGTTCTCTTGTTTACTTTTACTGATCTTACCCAAAGGTATAAGTCAACTGAGTGGCGTAATTCTGCCGTTAATTAGCCTGGCGTTATACCTTAATGCACAAATATCACGTCCGGTAAAAACCATTGTCAGCCAGATGCAACGCGTGGTTTCCGGGCGCAAAACAGACTATTTCCATTTCGATCGGGTAGACGAAATTGGTCTGATGATGCGCCTCGTTAATCAGTCGGGTTTAAACCTGAACTCGCTGGTGGATGATGTTGGCACCCAGATTGGCGGTATCGGCAATATCAGTCAGCAGGTGGCGAAAGAAGGCGCGGCGTTGCAGGCGCGTTCCGAAGAGACAGCAGACGACTTGCAACAAACCGCCGCGGCAGTAGAAGAAATTGCCAGTGCAGTACAGCAGACGGCAGAAACCGCGAAGGAAGCCATTCAGATGGCGGACCGGACCAGCGCCAGCGCCCACAGCGGCGAAGCGATGATGAAACAGACCATCGGCATGATGCAGTCGGTGTCGCAAGATAACAGCCAGATTGTCGACATCATCAGCGTGATTGACCGCATCGCCTTCCAGACCAACATCCTGGCACTGAACGCCGCCGTCGAAGCGGCACGCGCCGGTGAAGCCGGGCGCGGTTTTGCGGTGGTAGCGGCTGAAGTGCGTAACCTGGCGCAGCACTCTGCCACGGCAGCCAAAGAGATCAAAACCCTGATCGAGAAAAACGTCGCCAGCGTGAACAACGGTGTGGAAATGGTGGAACAGACCGAAACGCACCTGACGGTGATGATAGGCAATGTGTTGCAGATGACCTCCCTGATTAAGGAAATAGGCCATGCCACGCAGGAACAGACGCAGGCGCTTTCGCTGATTAACGAGTCCATCTCTCGTATTGGCGTGATGACCAGCAACAACACCGGAATGGTAGATAATGTCGCCAATGCCGCCAATCACCTGACGCAGCGCACCACGCGTCTGCAACAGGCGATAGCGGTGTTTGGCGGCTAGCTGTTCTGATACTGCTCGTCGGTGACTTTTTCCATCCACTCTACCGGGCTACCGTTCACTGATTCGGCGATGGCAATATGGGTCATCGCCGTTTGCGCGCTGGCCCCGTGCCAGTGTTTCACGCCAGGCGGGATCCACGCGATATCGCCCTGGTTCAGCGGCTCAGCCTCTTTACCCCACTCCTGTAACCAGCCGCGCCCCTGAGTCACGATAAGCGTTTGTCCCAGCGGATGCGTATGCCAGGCGGTTCGCGCGCCGGGTTCAAAGGTCACCGTTGCGCCACCCACGGCGGCGGGCTCGGTCGCCTGGAAAGGTGCATCAATGCGAACAGTGCCGGTAAACCAGTCCTCCGGGCCACGGATGGAAGGTAATGAACCGCTACGGATAATTTTCATGTTCTACTCCTCGTTTGCTGTTGTGCTAACAGTAGCGCAAAGGTGTGTGGAGCATTAGACTGCATAATCAGAAAGGAACCATGAACGCAATTCATGAATCGGGCAACTGACGATGTTAAAAGACAATTTCAACGACCTGCTCTCTTTTATGGTGGTCGCCCGCGAACGCAGTTTTACACGCGCGGCCGCCCAGTTGGGTGTTTCGCAGTCGGCATTGAGCCACGCGATGCGTAATCTGGAGGCGCGACTGGATGTGCGGCTGCTGACCCGCACCACCCGCAGCGTTGCGCCGACCGCGGCCGGTGAGCAACTCTTCATGCGCCTGAGCCCGCACCTGCTGGAGATTGAGCAGGAGCTCACCGCACTGCGTGACATGCGTGACACGCCCGCCGGAAATATCCGCATCACCGCCGGAGAACACGCCATGACCTGCGTGCTGTGGCCGGTGCTAAAACCCTTCATGGTGAAATATCCTGACATTCATGTTGAAGTGACCGTGGATAACGGCCTGACGGACATCGTAGATGGGCGGTTTGATGCCGGGGTGCGCCTGGGTGAGCAGGTCGCCAAAGATATGATTGCCGTGCGTATTGCACCGGATCTACGCATGACGGTGGTCGGTTCACCCGACTATCTTGCGCGTTTTGGTGTGCCGGAAGAGCCAGAGCAGCTTGCGCAGCACAGCTGCATCAATATGCGTCTGCCCACGCGAGGAGGATTGTATGCCTGGGAATTTGAACGTGACGGGCGTGAGCTGCACGTGCGCGTTGAAGGCCAGCTGACGCTGAATAATCTGCCGCAGCGCATCGATGCCGCTGAATCTGGTCTTGGCCTGGCGTATGTGCCGGAAGATACCGTCCGTGAGGCCATCGATCAGGGACGGTTGATTCAGGTGCTTAAGGCGTGGTGCCCGGTCTTTCAGGGCTATCATTTGTATTATCCCAGCCGCCGCCAGCACACCACCGCCTTCGCGTTACTTGTAGATGCCTTGCGTAACGCGTGAATGACTTCTCGCCTGGCGGTTCAGGGTTGTCCCTATGAATTCAAGTCATCAATACCAGTCGGTAACTATTAAGTGAATCTGATGATTAAAGCACCACTACACTTACTGGTTTGCCTGGGAATTCGCCACGATTCAGCGTGTTGTGATCCCCGTCTGCTCTGACCACACAATTTCCTTCGACAGACATCACTTTCGGCGCGGTTATATTTTGCGTCGCTTATCAATTGCGGGTAGGATGCCTCGCCATGTTCGCCTTATCCATACGCAGAAAGACTGGAAAGGTGACATGTGTCTGTGCAAAGGCAATCGTTTGTATTGCCAGCTGCCAGACGGGACTATCACGACAATGGTTCAGACAGGCAAACAGGTAACTCAATGAAAACAAGCAATAAAAGCGCAGCCGATCATCATGCTGCGAAACGTCGCTGGTTGAACTCTCATGAAGAGGGCTACCACAAAGCGATGGGCAACCGTCAGGTTCAAATGATCGCCATCGGCGGCGCTATCGGTACGGGTTTGTTCTTAGGTGCAGGCGCACGTCTGCAAATGGCAGGCCCGGCTCTCGCACTGGTGTATCTGGTGTGCGGCATTTTCTCTTTCTTTATTCTTCGTGCGCTGGGCGAACTGGTTTTACATCGCCCTTCCAGCGGCAGTTTTGTCTCTTATGCCCGTGAATTCCTCGGCGAAAAAGCGGCCTACGTTGCGGGCTGGATGTACTTCGTCAACTGGGCGATGACCGGTATTGTCGATATCACCGCGGTTGCGCTGTATATGCATTACTGGGGTGCGTTTGGTGATGTCCCACAGTGGGTGTTTGCCCTCGGTGCCCTGGCTATTGTCGGAACCATGAACATGATCGGCGTGAAGTGGTTCGCCGAAATGGAATTCTGGTTTGCGCTGGTCAAAGTTCTGGCAATTGTGGTGTTCCTGGTGGTCGGTACGGTGTTCCTCGGCAGCGGTAAACCGCTGGATGGAAATGCCACGGGCTTCCACCTGATAACCGATAACGGCGGTTTCTTCCCGCACGGGCTGCTGCCTGCACTGGTGCTGGTACAGGGTGTGGTGTTCGCGTTTGCCTCTATCGAGCTGGTCGGTACGGCTGCGGGTGAATGTAAAGATCCGCAGACCATGGTGCCAAAAGCGATTAACAGCGTTATCTGGCGTATTGGTCTGTTCTACGTGGGTTCCGTGGTACTGCTGGTACTGCTTCTGCCGTGGACTGCATACCAGGCAGGTCAGAGTCCGTTTGTGACCTTCTTCTCTAAACTCGGCGTGCCTTATGTTGGCAGCATTATGAACATCGTGGTGCTGACCGCGGCCCTCTCAAGCCTGAACTCCGGCCTGTACTCCACCGGCCGTATTTTGCGCTCGATGTCGATGGGTGGCTCTGCACCAAAATTCATGTCGAAAATGAGTAAGCAGCAGGTGCCTTACGCGGGTATCCTCGCCACGCTGGCAGTCTATGTCTTTGGCGTGTTCCTGAACTATCTGGTGCCGTCTCAGGTGTTTGAGATCGTCCTGAACGTTGCTGCACTGGGCATAATCGCCTCCTGGGCCTTTATCGTGGTTTGCCAGATGCGTCTGCGCAAAGCGATTAAAGAAGGTAAAGCCGCAGAAGTCCGCTTTAAGCTGCCTGGCGCACCGGTAACGTCCTGGCTGACCCTGCTGTTCCTGTTCAGCGTGCTGGTGCTGATGGCGTTCGATTACCCGAACGGCACTTACACCATCGCCACCATTCCACTGCTGGCTGTGTTGCTGATTGCAGGCTGGTTTGGCGTGCGTAAACGCGTTCACGAAATTCACAGCACCGCGCCTGTTCATCCTGATGATGAAAAGCAGGACGGCCCGCTGATTGAAGAGACGTCGCGTTAATACCACACGGCGGTCATAAAAAAAGGGAAGGCATTTTGCCTTCCCTTTTGCTTTGCGGCGACTAAACCTCAGGGTTTGACTCGCTTGCCCTGCACGTCAACAACCTGCTCCCCATCCTCTTTCGTAAATGCCCCTTGCTGCGACTCAGGGAGGATATCCAGCACCACTTCGGAAGGCCGGCACAAGCGGGTGCCAAGCGGAGTCACCACAATCGGGCGATTAATCAGGATCGGATACTGGAGCATAAAGCCAATAAGCTGTTCATCCGTAAAAGCAGTATCCGCAAGACCCAGCTGTTCGTAGGGCTCCACGTTTTTTCGCAGCAATGCGCTCACCGTGATGCCCATCCCGGCAATCAGTTTCATCAGTTCATCCCGCGTTGGAGGCGTGTCGAGGTAATAGATAATTGTCGGTTCGATACCGCTATTGCGGATCATTTCCAGCGTATTGCGCGACGTGCCGCAGGCCGGGTTGTGATAAATCGTAACGTTGCTCATTGTAGTGTCTCACGACAAAGTGACAGAGAGCCGCAGCGCCAGCGCGGCAAGTGTGACAAACAGCACGGGCAGGGTCATGATGATGCCAGTACGGAAGTAATATCCCCAGGTGATGGTCATATTCTTCTGCGACAGCACGTGCAGCCATAACAGGGTTGCCAGGCTCCCGATAGGGGTAATTTTAGGACCTAAATCGCAGCCAATGACGTTGGCGTAAATCATGGCCTCTTTCACTACGCCAGAAGCCGTACTTCCGTCGATGGATAATGCGCCAATCAGCACTGTAGGCATGTTATTCATTACAGATGATAAAAATGCCGTTATAAAGCCGGTGCCAAAGGTTGCCACCCATACTCCTTTATCGGCCAGTACGCTCAGTATCCCGGAAAGAGAGTCCGTCAGCCCGGCATTTCGCAGACCGTATACCACCAGGTACATTCCCAGTGAAAAAATAACAATCTGCCACGGGGCACCGCGCAATACTTTGCCGGTATTAATAGCATGGCCTCTTTTGGCTACTGCAAACAGGATCAGCGCACCAATGGCTGCAATTGCGCTGACGGGAAGCCCGAGCGGTTCAAGCACAAAGAAGCCAACCAGCAGCAGGATTAGAACAATCCAGCCGGCTTTAAAGGTTGCGGCATCTTTGATTGCGCTGGCGGGAGCTTTTAGTCGGGCAATGTCATAGGTCGCCGGTATATCCCGACGAAAGAACAGGTGCAGCATCACAAGCGTGGTGGCGATGGCCGCGATATCAACCGGGATCATGACTGATGCGTACCGGGTAAAGCCCAGAGAAAAGTAATCCGCAGAGACAATGTTCACCAGATTCGAGACAATCAGCGGCAGGCTGGCTGTATCTGCAATAAATCCCGCAGCCATAACAAAGGCGAGTGTCGTCCCTTTGCTGAATCCAAGAGCAAGGAGCATGGCTATCACGATAGGTGTCAGGATCAGCGCTGCGCCGTCGTTGGCAAAAAACGCCGCAACGGCTGCGCCAAGCAGCACTATCCAGGTGAACAGCAGGCGACCCCGGCCATTTCCCCAGCGCGAAACATGTAATGCCGCCCACTCGAAAAAACCGGACTCATCCAGCAGCAGGCTGATGATAATCACCGCAATAAAGGTTGCGGTGGCGTTCCAGACAATATTCCAGACCACCGGAATATCATCAATATGGATAACGCCCCCCATCAATGCCAGCGCGGCACCGATGCTCGCGCTCCAGCCAATACTAAGTCCCCTGGGCTGCCAGATGACCAGAATCAGCGTCAGAACAAAAATACTCCCTGCCAGTAACATTTTCCGCCCCGTTATATATGCCTAAATGAATGTATTGCTTGTTATCTAACAGGATGACGGTGCGGCGTTTTCCCGCCACAGGCGGATCTCCTCACGCATACACAACCAGGCTGTTGAAATGGTTTCGGCTGCCCAGGCAGGCATATGCGGAGACAGACGGTAGTAAACCCACTTCCCTTCCCGGCGGTCGAGAACCAGCTCTGCATCCCGCAGAATGGCGATATGTCGGGAAATTTTAGGCTGAGATTCCGCCGTCACGCCGCAGATATCACACACGCAAAGCTCACCGGACTCTCTGAGGAGCAATACGATGGCCAGCCGGGTTTCATCGGACAAAATTTTGTATAGCTGAACGGGCTGTAGCATGTTGCAACCTGCCTCTTACGCTTTCACATATGACTTACCATATATGTTAAGGCGGAATTCAGCCGCTTTCAATGACTAACGCGTGGCAGATAAAAAAGCCCTGCATATGCAGGGCTTGAGGAGCGGTTACAGCGCGATACGGATCACGTCGTCCGGCTGGGTGGCTTCCTGCTGGCGGGTGGATTTCTGTTTCACCGTCACGTACAGGGTTTTGCCGTCGGCAGAGAGCGCCAGGCTGTTCGGATAGACCGGGGTATCGTACGTTTTAGTGACTTTATAGGTCTTCGTGTCAATCACGCTCACCTTGCCCGCTTCACGGTGGGTTACGTAGGCTTCGTTACGCGCCGGGTTGAACAGCACGGCCAGCGACTCAGGCGTGGCGATTTTCTCGATAACGCTGCCATCTTTCAGGTTAACCACCAGCACTTCCGGCTGTTTTGAATCGGTCAGGAATGCGCGCTGTCCGGCGGTGTCCAGGCTCAGGTTCAGGTAGAAATGCTCTTTCCCGTCATCCTGCACTTTCTTACGGCTGAGGATTTTATGGGTGGTCGTATCAATCGTCACCAGTTCGCCATCTGCGTTAGTGGTGTACAGGCGTTTGGCCTGAGCATCCAGCGCCAGACCGGTGCTGAACGTACCGGTGTTGGCAATAGTGTCTTTCAGTTTCAGCGTTGCGCCATCAACCACCCAGATAACACTCTCTTTGCCAATTCCAGTGATATAAACGGTATTGGTGGTGTCATCCGCGACCAACTGGCGCGGCTGTAACGGTTTCACCGTTTCGCTGCGCTTGCGGTCATCCAGTACCAGGCGCCCTTTCACCTCACCTGTTTTTGCGTCAATGGCCGTCACCGCACTACTGGTGGTGTTGCCAAACCACAGCGTCTGGGTGGTGTTGTCGATCGTTGCGCCAAACGGTTTGAGATCGTTATGAATCGCTTGCGTCACTTCCAGCGTAACCGGGTCAAGGCGATAAACCACGCCGCCTTTATCGGTTTTACGGCTTAATGATGTCGCAACCCACAGCGCATTCTCCTGCTGGCTTACGGCCATCTCATACGCGCCCTTGCCGACTGCTTTACGCAGCATATCTTCGGCGGCATGAACCTGGAAGGTTCCGGCAAACAGTAAGGAGCCTAACAGCAGAGAACTCCGCAGGCGCGGCGAACACAGGTGACGTAAAGACATAACAATTCCTTTTTATAAGAGGTGGTGTACTGCTGACATCGCTTCCGGCAGGCAAAGTCATGGCTTCGCCATCATTTTAATGAGAATAGTAATCATTAATCCGCTGAATGTGGAGTTTTTCTTTCCCCGCCCCCTTTCATTAACGCAATGTGCGGTTATAGTTTTCAAAAGATTTACAAAAGATTTAACATGTATGCACATGTTCCATTTGGTTCGTATTTTTCCTCAAGCGGTTTACTCCATGAAAATCTTTTCTGCCTCTAAGGCAACCTTCCCGCTGTTGCTGGTTCCTGTCGTGTTAGCCCCTGCCGTCTCGATGGCCGCAGAAGAACAAACCATGATCGTCAGCGCCACACCGCAAACCGTATCAGAACTCGATACCCCGGCGGCGGTCAGCGTCGTCAACGGGGACGATATGCGCCAGGCAACCCCGCGCATTAACCTTTCTGAATCACTTGGCAGCGTGCCGGGTCTGCAAATTCAGAACCGCCAGAACTATGCGCAGGATTTACAGTTATCCATGCGTGGCTTCGGCGCACGTTCAACCTTCGGCGTGCGCGGGATCCGTATGTATGTTGACGGTATCCCGGCCACCATGCCTGATGGCCAGGGCCAGACATCTAACATTGACCTCACCAGTGTGGACACCGTTGAAGTGTTGCGCGGGCCGTTCTCGGCGCTCTACGGCAATGCGTCTGGCGGCGTTATCAACATCAACACCCAGACCGGGCAACAGCCGTCAACCATTGAAGCCAGCAGTTATTACGGCAGTTACGGCACCTGGCGCTATGGTATGAAAGCCACCGGTGCCATGGGTGATGGCACGCACGCAGGCGATGTGGATTACACGGTATCGACGACCCGTTTCACCACCAAAGGCTACCGCGACCACAGCGGCGCGCGGAAAAACCTCGCCAACGCCAAACTGGGCGTGCGTATTGATGATGTCAGCAAGCTGACGCTGATGTTTAACAGCGTGGACATGAAAGCCAACGATCCGGGTGGCCTGGACTATCAGGAGTGGCGGGACAATCCGCGCCAGTCTCCGCGCGGGGATCAGTACAATACGCGTAAAACCATCAAGCAGACGCAGGCCGGGTTACGCTATGACCGTCAGTTAAGCGCCCAGGACGACCTCAGCGTGATGATGTACGCGGGTGAACGTGAAATGACGCAGTACCAGTCCATTCCGTATCAGCCGCAGCTAAAAGCCACCCACTCTGGCGGCGTGATTGACATGCAGCGCCACTACCAGGGCATTGATACCCGCTGGACGCACAAAGGCGAGCTGCTGGTTCCGGTTACTTTCACCACCGGGCTGAACTACGAAAACATGAGCGAAGATCGCCGGGGTTATCAGAACTTCGTCATGGATAACGGCGTGCCAGACTACGGCGTAAAAGGCGAAAAGCGCCGCGACGAACGTAACCTGATGTGGAACGTTGACCCTTATCTGCAAACCAGCTGGCAACTGACGCAAAAGCTCTCTGTGGATGCGGGTGTGCGTTACAGTTCTGTGTGGTTTGACTCTAACGACCATTACATTACCCCGGGAAATGGCGACGACAGCGGCGATGCGAGCTATCACAAGTGGCTTCCGGCCGGTTCGGTTAAATATGCGCTGACCGACGCATGGAACCTGTATGCCGCGGCGGGACGTGGGTTTGAAACCCCAACCATTAACGAGCTCTCTTACCGTTCAGATGATAAAGGCGGGCTGAATATCGGCCTGAAGCCATCGACCAACAACACCTATGAAGTGGGCAGCAAAACGCGTATCGGCAATGGCCTGCTGACAGCGGCGTTGTTCCGTACCGACACGGATGACGAAATTGTGGTGGATGCCAGCTCCGGTGGCCGCACCAGCTATAAAAACGCCGGGAAAACCCGTCGTCAGGGTGTGGAAGTCTCCCTTGATCAGCAGTTCGCGGAAAACTGGAAGCTGAAAATGGCGTGGACGTATCTGGACGCCACCTACCGCACCAACGTCTGTAGCGATACCGACTGTAACGGCAACCGGATGCCGGGTATCGCCCGTAACATGGGTTATGCATCCTTTGGCTGGCAGCCTGAAGAAGGCTGGTATGCCGGTACCGATGTGCGCTACATGAGCGATATCATGGCCGACGACGAAAACACGGCGAAAGCCCCGTCTTACACGGTTGTGGGCCTGAATACCGGGTATAAATTCAATTACGGTAACTGGGGAATGGACGTGTTTGGGCGCGTTGATAACCTGTTCGACAAAGAGTATGTCGGCTCAGTGATTGTGAACGAATCTAACGGGCGGTATTACGAACCAGCTCCTGGCCGTAACTACGGTGTCGGGATGTCAATCTCCTACCGCTTCGAGTAAGCAAACACCCGGCAGCGTCCAGCTGCCGGGTTGTTTATTACGCCGCCTGAGCGCTCTGTTCAAGGCGGAACGCCGCCACCAGCTCCTGTAACACGCGCGCCTGATCTTCCAGCGCTCCTGCCGCCGTGGACGATGCACCCACCAGCGAGGCATTTTGTTGCGTGGTGGTATCCAGCTCCATCACCGCCCGTGAAATCTGTTCTATGCCACGGCTCTGCTCTTCAGATGCCGACGAGATTTCGCCCATGATGTCATTCACCCGCGTGACGGATTCCACCACCTGCTCCATCGTCTGCCCGGCCTTCACCACCAGGTCGCTGCCCGTGGTGATGCGGTTAACCGATTCACTGATCAGCAGTTCGATATCCTTCGCCGCCTGCGAGCTTCGCTGGGAAAGGCTACGCACTTCGCTGGCGACCACCGCAAACCCACGCCCTTGCTCGCCCGCCCGCGCCGCTTCCACCGCGGCGTTCAGCGCCAGAATGTTCGTCTGGAACGCGATACTGTTGATCACCGCTGTGATATCGGCAATTTTTTGCGAACTGGTGTTGATATCGTTCATGGTGTTGACCACATCGCGCATCACGCGCCCGCCGTGGGTGGCGGTTTGCGAGGCTTCCGCTGCCAGCTGGCTGGCATGACGGGCGTTGTCAGCGTTGTTTTTCACCGTGGCCGTTAACTCTTCCATGCTGGCTGCCGTTTCCACTACTGCGGCGGCCTGCTGTTCAGTACGCGAAGAGAGATCAGTGTTCCCTTCGGCAATATCGCTCGCCGCCTGAGAAACCTGCGCCACGCTGTTACGCACATCGCCAATCATCGAACGCAGCGTGTCGTTCATGCGCCCCATCGCACCGGTGAGCTTGCCCAGCTCGTCGTCGCCCTGCGCACGGATATCGGCACTGAGGTCACCACTGGCGATACGTTCAGCCAGTAACAGGTTATGTTTAACCGGGCGGGTGATTTGGCGGGTCACCCACCATGACACCAGGATGCCAAAGAGGATGGCAATCACGCCGACAATCGCCGTAATGGTGCTGGAGCTGTAGGCCAGTGCATCATTGTGGGCTTTTACCAGAGCGATGATATCCCGGATGGCGGCGCTGCTGTTATCGCCCGCGGTTTTGACGTTATCTTCGGCTGTTTTCAGCGCCTGCTCCGCTGCTGCATCACCCTTATTGGCTTTAACAGCGGCCATCGCGGCCTGCATGTCCTGCACACCGGTGCCAAACTGCGCCAGGTGTTCCGCAATCGCGTCAACGATCGGGCCTTCTTTTGCCGTCCAGCTCAGTTTTTTGGCTTCAGCCGTTAATTCTTCGGCATGTTTCACATACCCGGCCAGAAGCTGACCCGATTTTTCATCCCCGTTATAGAGATACTTGAGCCGGTTAATCTTTGCCTGGAATACTTCAATATTGATATTGTAGATAAGGTTGGTTTGTTGATATACATCGCGGATTTCTTTGAAGCGCAGCACACTCATGGCGGTTGAAACCGCCACCAGCAGCAATACCACGCCAAAACCTGCTGAAAGCTTTTTGCTCATTTTTATATTACGTAATCGAAGGCTAATACTAAACATCCTGGGCTCCTTAAAAGGCAAATGTGCCTTTACCCATTATCGGCAGGATATGGGGTTATTTCATAGCGGCGTTGGTCTTACCTGTAGAAAAATGAAATAACGTTCCCGGTGACATCGTGCCACCAGGAAATTATTTATATAATGAATATTTGAAATTAAATGACGCGACCTGTAGTAAATAATTCCTTAACTAAAATATTGCCGTTGTAAAAGTACATTCGCTTCATCAATCAGAGTATCAATCGCTTCCTGGCAAGCTTCCGCATCCCTTCTTTCGAGCGCAGACAGCAGCTCAGCATAGTGATACGGCGAGGCGGTAATGTCGTTCAACCCCTCATGCAAATAGTTGATACACGGACCGATTCGTACCCACAACTGCTCAATAAGTGCACTGAGCGTTGGCATATCGGCATATTGATAGAGTGTGAAACGGAAAATACGGTTGGCATGTAGCGCTTGCTGAACATTTCCATTGCGCATGGCCTGATGGAAAAGATCCGATAGTTCGCGCAATGCCGCAAGCTTCGCATCGGACATGCGTTCACAGGCCGCGGCAACAGCCATAGGCTCCAGTTGTTTTCTGATGGCGTTAATTTCGTTATAGCGTTCCAGGGTAACCTCAGGCACAAGGAACGCCTGAGCCGGTGTGGCATGAAGCGCGCCAGCAGACACCAGTCGCAACAGCGCCTCGCGAACCGGGGTAATGCTGGTGCCTAATTTGTCTGCAATCTCTTTGGTAATCAGCCTGGCTCCCGGTTTCAACGAACCGGTAATTAATGCCCCCTTCAGACTGATTTCGACCTGCATGGTAAGACTGACCCGCTGTGCCTTTTCTAAATTATCCAAATCAAGCATGTTCAATTCCCGTAGCCAAAACAAAATGCTATTTTCAGCGTCTTTGAAAAAACGACGCCGCTAGATATATCCTGTATCATGGTGCCTGGTATTGGGAAATGCGCTAAAAACGCAAATATTACATATTTTATTTTTTTACTCTCCCCGCTCAGCAATGCTGGTGGTGAAGAGGATCTGCTGGTTTAATTAAAGACAATATATCGTATCTTCACAAATATTTATGGCGGGTATTCCCGCCATAACCGGGTTTATTTGTTTTCAGTCGCGATACGTATCACGACTTTGCCGAAGTTTTTCCCTTCAAGCAGACCAATCAGCGCCTGGGGCGCATTTTCCAGCCCGTCAATCACCTGTTCACGATAGTGGATTTTACCTTCCTGCACCCAACGCCCCATTTCCGCCTGGAACTCCTGGACGCGGTGACCGTAATCCTGCCCGATGATAAAGCCCTGCATCCGGATGCGTTTCTTGAGGATAGTCGCCATTAACAGCGATAAACGGTCCGGGCCGTCCGGTAATCCGGTGGCGTTATAGCCGCTCACCAGGCCACACACCGGCACACGTGCCGCGGTATTCAGTAATGGCAACACGGCATCAAACACTTTGCCGCCGACGTTTTCGTAATAAACGTCAATCCCGTTCGGGCAGGCTTTCGCCAGCTGCGCCGCAAAGTCATCTGCATAGTGATCCAGGCAAAGATCAAAGCCTAAAACCTCGGTGGCATAGCGGCATTTCTCTGCACCACCCGCAACGCCAATGACCCGGCATCCCTTAATTTTACCAATTTGCCCGACCGTGGCACCAACCGGCCCGGTGGCCGCCGCAACCACCAGCGTTTCGCCTTCTTTTGGCTGCCCAATATCCAGTAACCCCATGTACGCCGTAAAACCTGGCATCCCCAGCACGCCAAGCGCCCATGACGGGTGCGCCGGATTTTCACCCAGTTTCACCAGCCCGCTGCCGTCAGACAGCTCATACTCCTGCCAGCCGCTGTAGCCCAGCACCCACTCACCTGGTTTGAAGGCCGGGTTATTTGACTGCTCAACGCGGCTGACGGTGCCGCCTACCATTACCGCGCCAATCTCTACCGGCGGCGAATAAGACGGGGCATCGCTCATGCGGCCACGCATATAGGGATCAAGAGACAGCCACTCTGTGCGCAGCACTATCTGCCCCGCGGCAGGTGTCGGAACTGGCTGCGTTTCTGAACGGAAATTCTCAGCGACCGGCGCGCCATGTGGACGAGAGGCCAGAACCCAGCGACGATTTTGCAGTGGAGATTGACTCATATCGTGTTCCTTATTGTGCAAATGTCATTAGAGACTAGCCCCTTATGTTGCGGGCCGCTTTAGCATTACGAGCCGGACTGATTAAGCCGAACGACCAGATAAATACAGGAACTCTCGGTTTCATTGATAAACCGGCAGTCGTTGGGTGGCCCCAGTTCCAGGCAGTCTCCGGCTTTCATTTCGTGGCGGGTATCGCCCTCCTGAAATACCAGTTCGCCTTCCTGTAACCAGATAAGCTGACGTGCCAGCGCATAGGACGAAGCAGGCATGGGCACATCACTGCCCGCAGGCAATTCCACCTGTACCAGGTCGATGGGAAGATCGGTTCGCGGTGAAACGTGGCGGCGAAGATAGTGCGTTTGCGGATCGCGCCAGACCGGCTGATTCGCCAGGCGCAGCAGTTTTCCTTCCTGCATTTCGGCTCTGGCAATCAGCGTGGACATGCTGATTCCAAACGCGCCGGATAAACGGGCAAGCAAGGTCGCCGTTGGGCTGCTGTCCCCACGTTCAATCTTATGGATCATGGCGCGTGAGACGCCTGCCCGGTCGGCAAGCTCGCTCAGTGACCAACCGCGCGACTCGCGTTCTATGCGAATTCGGGCGCTAATCCGTTGATTCATATTGTCTGTAATAGTGTTCATGACGTCATACTATAGTGTATGAACGGCAATTCAATGCCGTTTTCATAACAAAAAAATATGGCTTATGCCGTAGCGATTTGGTGAGACTATTGTGTAATATCGTGTCAATAACGTACTACTATAGTGAACAACACATTCAGAGGTTCAATCATGATAATCCGCCACGCCAGCAAAGAAGACTGCGCCGCCATCGGTGAGATCTACAACCACGCGGTAGTGCATACCGCAGCAATCTGGAACGATAAGACCGTAGATACCGATAACCGTATCGCCTGGTTTGAAGCGCGCATTCTGGTGGGCTACCCGGTGCTGGTCAGTGAAGAAAACGGTGTGGTAACGGGGTATGCCTCATTCGGCGACTGGCGCGCCTTCGATGGTTTCCGCCATACGGTTGAACACTCGGTTTACGTTCACCCGGAACACCAGGGTAAAGGTATTGGTCGCCAGCTGATGAAAGCCCTGATCATCGAGGCGCGTAATATTGGCAAGCATGTGATGGTGGCCGGGATTGAAGCACAAAACCACGCGTCTATTCATCTGCATGAGACGCTCGGCTTCATCACCACCGGGCAAATGCCGCAGGTTGGTACCAAGTTTGGCCGCTGGCTGGATTTAACCTTTATGCAGTTGCAACTGGATGAGCGCAGCGACCCGGACGCCATTTCATGAATCAATCACTGACGCTGGCATTTCTGGTGGCGGCAGGCATTGGTCTGGTGGTGCAGAACACCTTAATGGTGCGCATCACCCAGTCCTCCTCCACGATACTTATCGCGATGTTACTAAACTCACTGGTGGGAATTGTCCTGTTCGTTAGCATCTTACTGATTAAGCAAGGTACCGCCGGGTTTAGCGAGCTGGCATCAACCGTACGCTGGTGGACGCTGATCCCCGGTTTGCTGGGCTCGTTTTTTGTGTTTGCCAGTATCAGTGGGTATCAGAACGTAGGCGCGGCCACCACCATTGCGGTGCTGGTAGCCAGCCAGCTTATTGGTGGGCTGGTGATGGATGTGCTGAGAAGTAACGGCATCCCACTGCGCGCACTGATTGGCCCGGGATGTGGCGCAGTGATGCTTGTCGTGGGGGCCTGGCTGGTGGCCAGACGCCAGTTTTAAAGGATAGTGCCGCCCTTCGTCAGGTGCTCGTGACGCACTTCCATCTCTTCTTTGTGCTGCTTACCGTGATGCGCAATCGCGGTACGCAGACGCTGCTGCTGGGTAAAGCGCTCTTCGCGGCTCAGCTCAGCATCATCGCTCAGTTCGATAAGCAGTTCATTCATGTGAGTGATTACGCTCTCTTCAAGCGCGGCGTCCACACGGGCAGTCACTTCGTTTAAATGTGACATTGTCACTCCTTGAGAATTGCCGGGTGACGGCTACGCCTTACCCGGCCTACAGGGGGAACCGTAGGCCCGGTAAGCGCAGCGCCACCGGGCATAAGATCAGTTCAGCTTCGCTTTCGAGAAATCGCTTCCCATCAGGCTCACGCTGTATCCCGTAATATTACTACGGGTAGCATAGAACGTCTTCCCGTTTGCCAGCGCAATCCACGGCGCCTGCTGGTAGAAGATCTCCTGCGCCTGGCTGTAGAGCTTCGCACGTTCGCCCGGGTTGCTGGCAAGCTTGGCTTTCTGTACCAGGTCATCATAACCCTTGTCGCACCAGCGCGCGGCATTTGAGCCGGTCTTGATGCTGTTACAACCCAGCAGCACGTCGGCAAAGTTATCCGGGTCACCGTTATCAGACATCCAGCCAAACAGCGCAGAATCGTGTTCGCCTTTACGCATTCCGGAGAGGTACTCGCCCCACTCGTAAGAGACGATTTTCGCCGTCACGCCCACTTTCGCCCAGTCGGCCTGGATCATCTCCGCAATACGGCGAGAGTTCGGGTTATACGGACGCTGTACCGGCATTGACCACAGCGTCACCTCGGCGCCCTTCTCCAGCCCGGCCTGTTTCAGCAACGCTTTCGCTTTCTCAGGGTCGTAGCTGTAATCTTTCAGATCCTTGTTATAGCCCATCATATTCGGCGGAATAGGTGATTTTGCCACCGTACCGGAACCCATAAAGACGGCATTGACGATCGCTTTTTTGTCGGTCGCATAGTTAAGTGCCTGACGCACAAGCACGTTATCAAACGGCTTTTTCTCGGTGTTAAACGCCAGATAACCCACGTTCAGCGCATCGACGGAATGCAGGGTCAGATCTTTATTGTTTTTGATAACATCAAACTGCACCGGCGATGGCGCAGGGATAATCTGGCACTCGTTGGTTTGCAGCTTCGCCAGTCGCGTTTCCACATTCGGCGTGATGGAGAAAATCAGGTGTTTTGTCGGAACTGCGCCATCCCAGTAGTTCGGGTTAGCAATGTAGCGGATCAGCGAGTCCACTTTGTACTGCTGGAGCACGTATGGCCCGGTACCAATCGGCCAGGTATCCACGTTCTCTGGCGTTCCCTTTTTCAGCATCACATCCGCATATTCCGCAGACAGAATAGAGGCGAAATCCATCCCCCAGTCGGCCAGGAATGCCGCATTCGGCTCGCTCAGGGTGAACTGAACGTGGTAATCATCAATCTTTTTAACGTCCTGAATCAGCTTATCCAGGCCTACGTCATTAAAGTATTCGTAATTGCCCTTCGATACATCGTGATACGGGTGTTTAGGGTCTTTCTGACGCATAACGGAGAAAATAACGTCATCGGCATTAAAATCACGGGTCGGTTTGAAGTATTTATTGCTGTTGAACTTGACCCCTTTACGCAGCGTAAAGGTATAGGTCTTGCCGTCCGGGGAAATGGTCCATGACTCCGCCAGCGACGGAACCGGGGTGTTTTTTACCGGGTCAAAATTGATCAGGCGGTTATACAGCACCTGAGAGCTGGCGACAAAAGAGGGGCCGGAGCTGGCAATCTGTGGGTTGAATGACTCAGGTGAGGCTTCAGAACAGTAAATAATGGTGTCGTTGTTCGCCGCCCATGCGGCACTTGCCGGTAAAAGAGTGCTCAGCGCAAGCGCGAGCAGCGTTTTCCCTGTAGACATGGTTATAACCCTTTCGGTTTTATTATATAGGACAGTAATAACAGCACAGCCCGGATGGCCTGGCAAATAACGAAACACTATCAGGTTATTCTAAAGCAGTGCTTTTCGCTGGTTTTGCAGCCAGTGACTCTGAAATTGATTTGCCTTAAGTGCCATTATTCGTCAAGCACAACCGTCACGATCAATGCCGCAAGAAATCCCCCCTTTTAGCCTCTCTTCCCCCGTTTGCTTGATGAGCAGTTTCGTTAAAGTAACGGTGTGAAGAAGTATATGGGACCAAATCGTGGCAAAAACTCTTTTACGCAGCGGTAATCTGGATGACTTTCAGGCCGTTGGCGGCGGCGGACAGGCCGTTTTTGAATCAGCGTTGCAAATCCGTGAAGCACTTCGCCTGCGCAAACAGCAGGCCATTGTCGATTGTCTGGCTATCCCTCAGGTTAATGATGGCGGCGACCGCGTCGACTGGTATTCACCGGTTGACGGGATGGTCACCAGCTGGAAAGCTGCCGACGAAGATACCCGCTTCCGCGCCTTGCGCTACCTGGAAAACACCCTCGCGAGCGTTGAATCGCTGAGTAAAAAGTGCCTCCAGTCACCTAAAACTGCGCAACAGCTTTTTGGCTCCCTGCTTTCTAAAGCCTTTCAGTTTCCTGGTGAAAACTTCCTGTTTTTGATTGATGGCAAGCCGGTTATCACGTTCTGGGGCTTTGTGAATCTTAACGAGAACGCCCGCGATGACGTTCTTGAATGCCTGCGCGAGTCTCTTATCCCGGAGCCTGCACCCGTGGTGATTGAGGATCCAGAACCCGAGCCTGAACCCGCGCCGCTGATCACATTTGAACAAGCCGATGAGCCGCTGATGACACCGGCGACGGTGGTGCGTATTACGCCAGAAGATCTGTATGAGCCGGAGCCAGCACGAGTGGTTATTCCTGACGTCGAGGAAGCTCAGCCTGCCCCGGAAATGGTACGTAAAAAGCGCCGTGTCCCGCTGTGGTCGCTCCCTGTTGCGGCGGTGCTGGTTGCCGCGGTTGCCGCTCCACTGCTGTGGCCAAAACAGCCACCTTCTGCACCAGCTGAACCCACGCCTGCGCCGACGCCTGTGGCTATTGCCCCGCAGCCAGTGAAAGCTGTTGAACCGCTGCCATTAAATCTGCCTCTGCATCAGGCTGAAGTGCTGGTGGCAAAGGTCAAAGAGCCAGAGCCTGCTCCGGTACAAGCCACGGTGGTGATTGCCGCTATCCCGAAAGATGCCATGGTGATGGACGCAAACCAGGTGAAAGCCGGTTCAACCCGTTTCCTCAACGGGAGCTGGCGCGCCATTCTGGATGTGAAAGATCCGGTCACGGGTAAACCGCCGTCATTGCGCTTCCAGATCCAGAACAACAAAGGCTTTGCCCGCGTGGTACACGGCGACAATATTGTGTGTCGGACTGACGTATTTTCCGGGTTACACAGTAATGGCGAGCTGATGATCAAAAGCCGGGGCAACGCGCGCTGCACCGATGGCTCGCGCTATCCGATGCCTGAGATCGCCTGTAAAGCCGGGACCAGCGATGTGGCGGAATGCAGTGCACGTTACGATGCCAAAACCGTCGTTCCATTGACGTTCAAGAAAGCAGGTGCATGACCCTATGCTGGTAAATCTTTGCGACTATAAACAAAGCGTTACGCTTATTGCCAATAGCGGCGTGCAGTTCCTTGATTTCGGTTTGACCCCGCAGGACACCGCCAGCAATGGTCGGTTTGTCCGCAAGACGGCCAATGGTCCCCTGCTGCGTCTGGATTTCGATTTGGTTAATGGCCGCTACACGCTGCCAGGCACCGGGGGCACTCAGCCCGAAGTGGTTAAGCCGGAAAGTACTATCCCACTGCATCAGTCCCTGACGGTTCTGGATGGCGTGTGGCTTCCGGTGCCTTTCCTGCGCTTTAATCCGCCGCGCACCTTTGTCGATGGCCCGGATAACTGGGCGCGCGTACAGGTACGTAAGCTTGATGAGCCAGACAGCGCCGGTAATACCCACCGGGTGACTTTCGCGCTCGACAGTCAGATTGCGGAACATGCAACATCCGCCCTTTCACCCGTCGGGAACGATATCCTGAACGGCACACGCTTTGCGCTGGCCTGGCGCGATGGCGAAGTAGACAGTTTCCTCGACCAAACCTGGATTGACGGCTGGCTGCGTGAAGCGTTTAGCCAGTTCGCGACCGGCGTGGAAAACCGTTCTGAACGCGACCTGCAACAGGCGATGCGCGGCTTTGAATACCAGGCCCACTGGCTGAACCTGCTGACCATGCTCGGTGAGCAGATCACCGTGCCAGAAGTGAAGTTTGTTACCCACACTCTCAGCACGCCAGCCATTCCGGTCGACCTGATCCTGGACGTCGGTAACACCCATACCTGCGGCGTTATCATTGAAGATCACGGCGATGCCAACGACGGACTGCGCCAGACCGCAGAGCTCCAGGTGCGTTCCCTGAGCGAACCGCAGTTCCTCAATGAACCGCTTTTCACCAGCCGCCTTGAGTTTTCTGAAGCGCGTTTCGGCAAGCAGCATTTCTCGGTTGAAAGCGGCCGTGAAGATGCTTTTGTCTGGCCCTCTATCGTGCGCGTGGGTGATGAAGCCCGCAAACTGGCGATGCAGCGCCTGGGAACCGAGGGCAACAGCGGGATCTCCAGCCCGCGTCGCTACCTGTGGGATGAAACCCCGGTGGTACAGGACTGGCGCTTTAGCCAGATGAACAGCAAAACCCAGCGTGAACCGTTAGCCACCGCTTTCCCGCTGATGAATCTGATGAACGACGACGGCGAGCCGCTCTTTACCCTGCCACAGGATGAGCGTCTGCCGGTGTTTTCGCCGCAGTACAGCCGCAGCACCCTGATGACGCACATGCTGTGCGAACTGCTGGCCCAGGCCCTGGGGCAGATCAACAGCGTGGCAACGCGTCTGCGTCTGGGATTCCCGGCATCTCCTCGCCAGCTTCGCACCCTGATCCTGACACTGCCTTCCGCCATGCCAAAACAGGAGCGCGAGATTTTCCGCCGCCGCATGTTTGAAGCCATCGCGATTGTGTGGAAGGCAATGGGCTGGCACCCGCAGGACGAAGATTTTGCCAGCCGTAAGCAGCAAGAAAAGAGCGTTGTTCCGGTCCCTGAGATCCAGATGGAGTGGGACGAAGCCAGCTGCGGCCAGCTGGTGTGGCTCTACAACGAAGCTATCTCCCATTTCGGCGGGCAAACTGAAGCGTTCTTCGCCTCTCTTGCTCGCCCGGACAGAGCGCCAGAACCCGGAGTGGATCCCGGCCGCTCCTTACGCGTTGCGTCCATTGATATTGGCGGCGGCACCACGGATATGGCGATCACGCATTATGCGCTGGACGATGGCTCGGGTAACAACGTCAAAATCACGCCACAACTACTGTTCCGTGAAGGCTTTAAAGTGGCGGGTGATGACACCCTGTTGGATGTTATCCAGCGCTATGTCTTACCTGCCCTGCAAACTCAGCTTCAGAAATCCGGCATCGCTGATGCCTCTATGCTGATGGCGTCGCTGTTTGGTGACTCCGGGCGTATCGACACGCAGGCGGTGTTACGCCAGCAAACCGCGCTCCAGCTGTTTATGCCGATCGGCCACGCCATTCTTGCCGCCTGGGAAAGCAGCGATATCGACGATCCGCTTGCCGGGCTGCACGCAACATTTGGCGATTTGCTGAACCAGAAACCTACCCGGAACGTGATGGGTTATCTGCAACAGGCCATTGACCACGCCCTGCCTGCGGGCTCGGCGGAATTTGATCTGTTCGCTGTGCCGCTGCACGTTAATTTCCGCGAAATGCAGGATGCGATGCTGGCAGGCCAGTTTACGCTGGCGGCCCCGCTCCATGCCGTTTGCGAAGCTATTTCGCATTACAGCTGCGATATTTTGCTGATCACGGGCCGCCCGGGCTGCCTGCCGGGTGTTCAGGCGTTGATTCGCCACCTGCAACCTGTGCCGGTTAACCGCATTGTCTGGCTGGATAAGTATCAGGTACATGAATGGTATCCGTTCAGCCAGCAGGGTCGTATTGGCAACCCGAAATCCACCGCCGCAGTGGGCGCGATGCTGTGCAGTCTGGCGCTTGACCTGCGCTTGCCACGCTTTAATTTCAAAGCGGCCGACATTGGTGCTTACTCCACCGTGCGGTATCTGGGTGTGCTGGATAACACGGTGAATACGCTGCGCGAGGAAAACGTCTGGTATCAGGATATCGACCTCGACAAAGCGGGGGCGAAACTGGACGCTCGCCTGCACTTCCCGCTGCGCGGGAACGTGACACTGGGCTTCCGTCAACTGGCGAACGCGCGCTGGCCAGCGACACCGCTGTATACCCTGAGCATCAACTCTGCCGAGTTGGCAAAAGCCATTGCCGGAGATGGTGTGCTGAATGTACGCCTGAAACTTCGTGGAGGGAGTAAGCACGAAGGGCCAGAATCCTTTGAGTTGAGCGACGCGTGGCTCCAGGATGGCACCCCGGTTCCGGCTGATGCCTTAACGTTTAAACTGAATACCCTGGCCGATCGCCGTCATAGCGGAAGCCACTACTGGATCGACAGCGGGAGCGTATACCTGAAATGACTGCGATGACTGCCACCACTCAGGCCATAATCGAGTGGATTAACGACACGCGCCAGCACGCTCCTGTTCTGGATAACGATGCTGACGCACTGCTGGCTAGGGTAAACGCCGCCCAGGCACGCGAGCAGGCTATCGACCGTGCGCTGGCAAGCCGCAGCAGTATCGGGCTTTATGGCCATTCCCAGGCGGCAAAAGCGCATCTGCTGGCCTCCCTGTGTGGTAGCGGTAACGCCCGTCTGAATGTCGTTCCGGGACAACGTACCTTCGATTATTTTTCCCATATCAACCCTGGTCATGCGCTGACCAATATGGCCGTGCGCTTCACCAGAGAGAGCCGCGACATCGCCGATGAGGCGTTTCCGCTGCGTCTGAGTCTGGTAACAGAGGCAGAGCTGGTGCAACTGTTTATTGCCCGCACCACGCTGCATCCGCAGATCCGCCCTGTTGATAAATCCGTTATTGAGACACGCCTGGAAAAATGGCGCGCACTTCGCCAGCCTCAGGGCGTGCCAGGCATTACCGCTCAGGAAGTGGGTGCCATTGCACGCTTCTGGCAAAGTACAGTGCCAGGCGCTAAACAACAAATGGATGATGCGCTGTGGCATCAGTTTGCCCTTCTGGTGCCGTCTCTTGATTTAAGCACCCGCGCAAGTGTCTGGTCATTGCTGTGGGGCGAGCAACAAGAGCTGACTCAGCAGTGGCTGAAACTGGCTCATGTACTGCATCAAACCAGCCATGCCAGCGAGCTTGCCGCGCCGCTCAGCCTGCTGGTGGATAATTTCGGTCTGCCGAGCGAGGGTTTTCTGACTCACGGCGCGTTAACGTCACCTGAGTCGCAGGAAACGCTGCTTCACCCGCTCAACAACGGTGAGATACTCAACGCTATTAGTATTCCCGTGGATGTGCTCGCCTTCCTGACCCGCGAACTGGTGCTCCCGGTCGAAAACGCGGTTCTGGATAACGTGGATATCATTGATATCCCGGCGTTCTCAGACAGCAGTAGCCCACTGTTGACTCAGGCAAAATGTCTGTGGCTGTTGGAGCATTATCGTCAGCAGCTTCAGCCGGACGTGCTGGTTATCTGTAACGCCACAGCGCAACATGAGCAGACGGCAAAAACCGCAAAATTGCTTCTTAACTGGGTTAAGGAGACGCAGCCGTCCGTTGAATCCGCCCTGCCGGGGCTGGTCTGGGCGATTACCCCGCATGATGCCCGCTTTACCACCAAACAAAACCTCGACGAAGCGGTCCAGCAATTGCTTGGCAAACCAGGTCAGCGTTGGGGCACATTACAGGCGCTGGACAGCCACAGTCTACAGCGCGTAGTTGAGTGGTTGTCTCAGGCAACGCTGTCAGCACAGCGTCAGACCCGTCTTAGCACCCTGAAAACGCTGTTGCAGCAGGAGTTATCCGCCTTGATGCAAAGCTATCTGGCGCCTGTGACGCTGGAGCCAGGAGCAAGACGCGCTCAGGCGGAAAACATGGTACGAATGCTACAGGCCAGCGCTGCCCGCCACGGCGAGTTGCTGGAAGGCCTTCTGCCACCGCTAAAAGCCTTCGAAACGCTGTTAGCCGTTCAGCAACCTCGTGAGGAGCAAGTCAACGGGTTGTTTACCGATGTGATTGACCTGTTCGCAGAAAATGCCCAGGAGAATAGCAGCCCGTACCAGACAAAAGACAAAGCAAGGCTGGCACACAAGGTGTGGATCAATCATCTGCGCCAGTGGAGCAGGAATGAAGCCGCTGCCGCCCGCTTAGGCCTGGAGCCTGCGGTGTTGCAGCAAATTGCGGATGTTCTGGTCACCAGCAGCTACCGTCTGGATCTGGCGCAACAACTTCAGCGTATTGTCGAAGCAGATAAAAGCAGTGCGGCGCAGTTACATGCCGTGATGGGGAACTTCATCGGCTGGCTTGGTTACGAGCAGACACCTGTTACAGACCGCCCAGCCAGCCGCGTGCGCAAAGGCCAGCCCATCTTTGTCACGCCAGTGGTTAACAGCGCGACACCGCGCCTGACACATCTGGGTGAACAACCCGTTCACGCTGCAACCGTCTACGTTTACGACTGGCTGGTTGCTCTGTACAGCCGGGCCACCGAGAACATCGATTACCAGAGCCCGCACGATGTTCAGGCCAGCGCCCGCCGGGCCTTACAGGCCATATTTCGCTAGCCCTCGTCAGCCCGCAGTCATGCGGGCTGCTATTTACCCGTCATGCAGTCAGATAACGCCAGAGCCAGCGCCGAAGGATTCTCCCACGACATCGAGTGCCCCGCCGCAGGGATGATTTTCACCGCAACACCTTTACCTTTGAGCGAATCCACATCCTTATCAGGCAATGAGTGTTCCCCAAAAATAAGCGTAACCGGGCAACGTAATGACAGGAACTGCGCTTCCCAGTCAGGGCTAGTGCCCTCAACCAGACTCGTGGCACCGCGCCACACAGCGTAAGGCGCATTACTTTGCAGACTACCGGCCCATGCAGAGGTTTCGGCGGCAAGTAACTGATCATAACCGTGTTCAACAAATTGCGTTTCCGACTGTGCGGCAATGCTACGGCTGAACATACCGCCGCCAGCATGAAAATTAGGTTCAGATACCATTAAACCGTTGAGGCGCGTCTGCATCAAAACCGCGGTTTCGATGGCAATGCTGCCGCCCATACTGTGCCCGTAAAGCCAGAAGGTCTTGATGCCAATATTGTCCAGTAATTCAGTAACCACCCGGGCCTGATCGCCTGTCTGATAGCGATAGTGCTCGGGTTTATCGCTGTATCCACTGCCGGGGAGATCGATAAGAATGGCTCTGCGCGCACCAAAATTTGGGTCAAAGACAACACGCGGATATTCATAGGACGAGGCGCACCCCAGGCCGTGGATAAACACGACGGGATCACCAGAACCAGGGAGGTCTTGCCAGCGCACACTGCAACCCGCGCGCCGAGAGTAGAAACTGTTCATGAGCACTCCTTTTTCAATGCACTGTTTATTTATACAGGCACCAGTAGCGGAATGCTATGTTCATCTTTTAAAACTGGAAGCGTGCTTCAGAAAAGCGATATCAGCAGCGCAACAGGGAAGCTCATCGGCCAGGTAGAACCCACGAGAAAAGCGCTCAGCAGGCGGATGCGTTTACGGTCTTTAGACAGGAACCAGGTAATGAACGCGCTGATGGTTGCCATGATTGCGTAAAAAACCAACATTTTTTGATACAACGTCATCCTGCTTACCCAAACTGTCAAAAATAACCGCACGCAATATGCGTCATATGTTGATACAGATCAAGTTTTTTCGTTACATAATAACCACTTAAAAACAATGGATAATAACAATTGGGTATTTTGCGTTACATCTCATGAGGATGAGAAATCATCTTTTTTGATAACATGCATTATAAATGCACTTTTTGATAAATTCTAAACCGTAGAAAGCGCTCTAATAAAGCCAGGCTTTAGAGGGAGGAAACATGCTACGCATTCCGCAAAGTTGTATTCATACCCGTTCCACCCCTTTCTGGAACAAAGAGACTGCCCCCGCAGGGATTTTTCAGCGTCATCTTGATAAGGGCACACGCCCGGGCGTCTACCCTCGCCTGTCCGTTTCGCAGGGTGCAGTCCGTTATTTAGGCTATGCTGACGAATTCACACCAGAACCGGATAGCGAACTCATTATTCACGCAGGCCACTTCGGTGTCTTCCCCCCGGAACGCTGGCACCATATCGAGGTAATGAGCGACGACACCCTGTTCAATATCGACTTTTTTGTCGAGTCTGATGTGCTGAAGTCTCTTTAAGTGTCTGACACTGATAAGGAAACCATTATGCTACGTATTCCTGATAATTTTGTTCATACCCGCGCAACGCCATTCTGGAACAAAGAGACGGCACCAAAAGCGCTCTTTACTCATCACAATACGAAAGCGGGTGTATACGGCCGTTTGTCTGTGATGCAGGGCGCCGTGCGCTATTTCGGCTTCGCGGATGGCAACGCCACCGAGCCGGATCTGGAGCTGGTGATTGAAGCCGGTTCATTTGGTATTTCACCGCCTGAAAAATGGCATCGCATTGAGCTGTTGACCGACGATACCTGGTTTAATATCGACTTTTTCGCCGACCCGGATGTCACCCTCCAGGGCGCGGGCATCGGAAAAGTGGTTAACACGCATAAGGAGTAACATCATGGGCAAAGCAACCTATACCGTCACGGTCACCAACAATAGCAACGGTGTCTCGGTGGACTATGAAACGCAAGCCCCGATGGAGCTGTTGATTCCGGATGTCGCCGCAGAAGTGGTTAAAGACCTGGTGAATACCGTACGTGCTTACGATACGGAAAACGAGCACGAGGTGTGTGGCTGGTAGTTTGTTGGCCGGGTAAATAGCCCGGCCAGATTTTCGTCGCGTTATTTAATACCCGCACCGTTAAATTTACCGTACAGCGCCGGTACCCATTTTTTCATGATGGCAAAAATGAACCATGACAAAATAAAGGCTGAAACCAGATTCACCGTTGATACTTTCACCCCCTTAGATTCAAACCAGGGAACGATGAAATAAAGCAGGAATGGATGGATGAGATAAATACCCAATGAAAAATCTCGCCCTGCTCTGGAAATCAGGCTTTCTTTGGTTGCGGTATTCGCGCAAATCACCAGCAGAGCCACTGCTACAGGTACGCTGAACAGAGGAAATTGCCTTTCACGTGCATACCCGTCAATGAACCACTGGCACAGGGGAACCTCAAGCATCATCAGCATTATCCCCACAATGAACAGAGTCCATGCCGTTGTGTTGCTTATCTTACTCAGTAAACCCTCTTTAGCGAGAAGGTATCCCATGTACACCAGCGGAATACCCAACAGGCTTCTGAACACATAGAACATGTAGTTTCGTTCAGCCGGGATGTTAAACGCCTGCCCAATATCACTGAGCCAGTACCCGGCTAAAAGTAACAGCGCAATCACCAGCCCCGTTGCTGTTTTTACATTCTTAATCATGTAATTGGTGAGCATTACACCTGACATAAGCGCGGTGATAAACCACAGATGGAAAAAGGTTCCTGACCGTAAGGTGTCAAACGAAAAAACACGGATAAATAGCGTCGTAATATCGCTATTAACACTGAGGTAGATAATCGGAACGTACAGCAGTGATGAATAAAATAAAATGCCGAATAATTTATTCAGTTTTTTGCCAACATCGATGTTTCCCGCCCTCCCCATTAAATACCCGGAGGCCAAAAAGAAAAACGGGACAGCCCAGCGCGACGCCGCACGGAATAAGTCAGCATTTGCCGGTGACATTTCAGGGTAAGACCCGGAATGCACGACGATAACAAAGAAGCTCGCAAAAAACTTAGCGAAGTCTAAGGTGTTGTTTCTCATTAAAAAGCGCCAGCCTGAAAGTTTCCAAAATCATACCATTCAAGCTGGCACCCATCTACAGCACGGCCACCACACACCACGCAAAATCCCGAATATCAGATTTTTAGTGTTTAATCATCACGTGGCGCACAACCGTGTAATCCTCCAGTCCATACACCGACATATCTTTCCCGTAGCCTGACAGCTTCATCCCCCCATGTGGCATTTCGCTGACCAGCATAAAGTGGGTATTGACCCAGGTGCAGCCATACTGCAAACGCGCGCTGAGACGGTGGGCGCGCCCCACGTCTTTGGTCCACACGGATGACGCCAGGCCATACTGAGAGTCATTCGCCCAGCCCAGCACCTGCGCTTCGTCGTCAAATTCGGTCACGCTGACAACCGGGCCAAAAACTTCACGCTGCACGATGGCATCGTCCTGTTTTGCACCCGCCAGCAGGGTTGGCTGGAAGTAATATCCTGCCCCCTCTTTTTTACTGCCGCCAGTGACAACGCGGATATGGCTTTGGGATTTTGCCTCGTCCACCGCCTTACAGACGCGTGACAGATGCGCAGCTGAGCTCAGCGGGCCAAGCTCTGTGGATTCATCCTCCGGGGCGCCCATATTAAGGGTGGCAACTGCGGCACCGAGTTTTTCCACCAGCGCGGCGTAAATGCCCTTCTGCGCATAAATGCGGCAGGCAGCGGTACAGTCCTGCCCGGCGTTGTAAAAACCAAAGGTACGCACGCCCTCCACGACCGCATCCAGGTCGGCATCATCAAAAACGATAACCGGTGCTTTGCCGCCCAGTTCCATATGAGTGCGCTTAATCGACGATGCCGTATGGCCGATAATGTGTTCCCCGGTGGCAATCGAACCGGTCAGCGACACCATGCGTACCTTTTCATGCCCGGTCAGTGGATCACCCACGGTTTTGCCCCGCCCGAACAGTACGTTCAGAACGCCTGCCGGGAAGATATCTTTGGCCAGCTCTGCCAGTTTTAAGGCCGTCAGCGGGGTGATTTCAGAGGGTTTAATCACCACGCAGTTCCCTGCCGCCAGGGCAGGTGCCAGTTTCCACGCGGCCATCATCAGCGGGTAGTTCCACGGCGCAATGGACGCAACGACGCCGACCGGGTCACGACGGATCATTGAGGTGTGGCCATCAAGATACTCTCCGGCGGCCAGTCCGTTCAGGCAGCGCGCCGCGCCGGCAAAGAAGCGGAACACGTCAACCACCGCCGGGATTTCATCTCCCGCCACACAGTGCAACGGCTTCCCGCAGTTAAGGGATTCCAGCCTGGCGAAGGTTTCTGCATGTTCTTCAATAACGTCTGCAAGTTTCAGCAAACACTCTGAACGGGTTTTCGGCGTGGTTTGCCCCCATTCAGCAAAAGCACGATCGGCTGCCTGCACGGCAGCATCAACCTGCGCGGCAGAGGCTTCGGCGATTTCCAGCAGTACCTCTCCGGTGGCAGGATTAAACACGGGCTGTTTCTCACCTTCGCCCGTAATCAGTTCACCATTAATGAGCAGTTGATTTTGCATAGCGTTGTCCTGTTGAAATCGGAGTTATTTCCCGCTGCCGGCAATCGTTTCACCGTCGCGGGTTAGCCACCAGGCTCCCAGAATAGGAATGGTTGTCACCAGCATCACCAGCAGGGCTACCACGTTGGTAACCGGTACATCACGCGGGCGACCAAGCTGGTTCAACAACCACAGCGGTAACGTGCGCTCGTGTCCCGCCGTAAATGTCGTGACGATGATTTCGTCAAACGACAGCGCAAACGCCAGCATTCCCCCCGCCAGCAGCGCCGACCCAAGATTGGGCAGCACCACATAACGGAAGGTTTGCCAGCCATCCGCACCTAAGTCCATCGACGCTTCCACCAGGCTCCACGAGGTGCGCCGGAAGCGGGCAATCACGTTGTTAAAGACCACCACCACACAGAAAGTGGCGTGCCCGACAACAATGGTGAAAAAGCCCGGTTCAAGATTGATGGTTTTAAATGCGGTCAGCAGCGCCAGACCGGTTATGATCCCCGGCAGCGCTATTGGCAGCAGCAGTAACAGCGAGATGGCATTTTTGCCAAAAAACTCACTGCGCCATAACGCCGCAGCAGCAAGCGTGCCAAGTATCAACGCGATACCCGTCGATAACGCCGCGATTTGAAGTGACAATGTCACGGATTCAATAATATCCCCACGCGCGGCCGCGATGCTAAACCACTTCAGCGTTAGCCCCTGCGGGGGAAAGCTAAACGCAGCATCTTCGGTATTAAACGCATAGGTTGCGATGATAAGCAGCGGGAAGTGCAGGAAAATAACCCCACCCCAGGCTGCCACTTTCAGGAACAATGGTGCGCGTTCAGAGTGCATCGAACGCTCCCAGACGTTTCACGAACGCCAGATAGAGTGAAATAAGAACAATAGGAACCAGCGTGAACGCGGCCGCCATTGGCATATTGCCAATCGCCCCTTGCTGGGAATAGACCATATTGCCAATAAAGTAGCCCGGAGGCCCCACCAGCTGCGGAACGATAAAGTCACCCAGTGTCAGCGAGAAGGTGAAAATCGACCCAGCGGCAATGCCAGGGATCGCCAGCGGCAGCACCACATAGCGGAAGGTCTGGCGCGGTCGGGCACCGAGATCGGCAGACGCCTGCAATAAAGAAGCAGGTAACCGTTCCAGCGCCGCCTGCACTGGCAGGATCATAAACGGCAGCCAGATATAGACGAACACCAGAAAACGCCCAAGTCCGGAGGTCGAGAGCGTATTGCCGCCAATCGCAGGTAGCGTGAGAATCGAGGTTAAAATTGGCTCCAACCCCATATGGCTGAGAAACCACTGCGCCACCCCGTCTTTCGCCAGCAGCAACGTCCACGCGTAGGCCTTCACGATGTAGCTCGCCCACATCGGCAGCATCACGGCAATATAGAAAAACGCCTTCCACTTACCGCTGGTATAACGGGCCATATACCAGGCCATCGGGAACGCCAGCACGGCGCTGGCAAGGGTGACCGCGATCGCCATGACCAGCGTGCGCACAATGATGTCGTAGTTGGCCGGGTTGAAAAGTGCCAGGATGTTCGCAAAAGTGAGATCCGGCGTAACCGACATGGTGAAGTCGTCAAAGGTATAAAACCCCTGCCACAGCAACGTCAGGAGCGATCCCAGATAGACGATACCAAACCACATCAACGGAGCAATCAGGAGCAGGAACAGCCCGAGCGACGGTTTGCGCCAGAACAGCGCGGTAATGCGGCTTAACCTGCCGTGGTGTGACGGAGTGTGTGAAACGCTCATATCCATTTCACCTCTCCTCGTGCAGCAGGACCATAGCCTCGCGTGACCACGATGCCAGTACCTGCTGCCCCGGCTCCACGCCCGCGGGCACCGTTGCACCACTAAGATTTGCCTGGCTCACCAGCAGTTTTTCACCGTCGGCCAGTTTAAGTTCAAAACGCGTTGCCGCCCCCTGATACTGTATCGCCTGTACCACCCCCTTCACCTGCACTTCACCGCTTTCATTAAGGCGAATATGTTCCGGGCGTAGCGAATACATGCCTTCCATACCGCAAACGCGGTGCGCGATACCGGCATCAAATACGTTTGAGGTGCCGACAAAACTCGCCACGAACGGTGTACGTGGGCGCATGTACAGCTCACGCGGTGTGTCGACCTGCTCGATACGGCCATTATTGAAGACCGCCACCCGGTCAGACATCGACAGGGCTTCACCCTGATCGTGGGTGACAAAAATAAAGGTAATACCCAGCTCCTGCTGGAGCTTTTTAAGCTCAAACTGCATCTGCTCGCGCAATTTGAGATCGAGCGCGCCTAAGGGTTCATCCAGTAGCAGCACCCGCGGTTCATTGACCAGTGCACGCGCAATCGCCACGCGCTGACGCTGCCCACCGGACAGTTGCGAAGGTTTACGGGCGACGGCAAAACTCAACCCGACCTTGTCCAGCGCTTCGCGCGCCTGAGCATGACGTTTTTTCTTATCGACACCTTTGACCATAAGCCCGTAGGCGACGTTATCGAGAATAGACATATGCGGGAACAGCGCGTAATCCTGGAACACCGTGTTCACATCGCGCTCCCACGGGGGCAGTTCGCTGGCCTCTTTACCGAAGATTTTTATCGCGCCACCGCTTAACTGCTCGAACCCCGCAATCAGGCGCAGGCAGGTAGTTTTGCCGGAGCCCGAAGGCCCCAGCATGGAGAAAAATTCCCCGTCACGAATACCAATGGTGACACCATCCACCGCCCGCACGTCACCGTACAGACGGGAAACATCATTGAACTCTACTGCGTACGTCATGTTCTGCTCCCGGTCGATTAACGGCCGCCCATGATGGCGATGTAATCCTGCGTCCAGCGGCTGTACGGAACATACTTGCCCCCTTCTGCAATCGGCGTTTTCCAGAACATAATTTTATCGAAATAGTTATAGCCGTTGGTTTCGCAGCCTTTATCACCCAACAATGTGCTGGCCTTACAGCCTTCAGCAACAACCGGTAACGAGCCAAACCATGCCGCCAAATCCCCCTGCAATTTCGGCGTCAAAGACCAGTTCATCCATTTATAAGCGCACATCGGGTGTTTCGCCTGCGCGTGAAGCATGGTGGTGTCCGCCCACCCGGTCACGCCTTCTTTCGGGAAGACGGTGGCAATAGGCTGGTTTTCACCTTTCAGGGCATTCGCCTGATACGGCCAGGCGCTCGATGCCACCACACCTTCGTTTTTGAAGTCACTCATCTGAACCGTGGTGTCATGCCAGTAGCGGTGGATAAGCGCATGTTGATCGCGCAGCACTTTCAGGACCGCAGCATACTGTTTTTCCGTCAACTGGTACGGATCAGAGATCCCCAATGCCGGCTGGGTAGCTTTCACAAACAGCGCGGCATCAGCGATGTAAATCGGACCGTCATAGGCTTGTACGCGGCCCTGGTTGGTTTTACCGTCCGGCAGGTCTTGTTTCACGAAGACCACATTCCAGCTATCCGGCGGCGTCGGGAAGGTTTTGGTGTTGTACATCAGCAGGTTCGGCCCCCACTGATACGGTGTGCCATACACTTTGCCGCCCACGTTAAACCATTCGCCCTTTACAATTCGCGGGTCGATGGTTTTCCAGTTCGGGATCAAATCAGGATTAATCGGCTGTACGCGTTTACCCATAATCAGACGTAACGAGGCGTCACCGGATGCGGTAACCAGGTCATAGCCGCCCTTCGCCATCAGGCTGACCATTTCATCAGAAGTGGCAGCAGTTTTGACGTTCACCGCGCAGCCGGTGTCTTTTTCGAACTGTGTTACCCAGTCGTAATTTTTATCGGTCTGACCGCGTTCGATGTATCCCGGCCAGGCAATAATATCCAGTCGACCTTCCCCTTCGCCGATCGCCTTGGGTGGCTCAGCGGCTTGCGCTGTCATGATAGTCATACCGAGCGCGCACAGGCTGCTGCGGGCAAATTTTTTGCTCATTAGATTTACTCCTGTCGCAATGAAATTTAGCGGCAGCCGTGCCGTAAAAATATCTCCCTAATTAAACGTAGACCGCGCAAATGGGCCTCACCCTGCGGCTTAAGGAAATTTCATCAGGTTGTGACCGAGGGCGCATTCCCCGTTAACTGGATTATAGACAAGGGGTTAGCAGTGAGAGGCGGTATGCAGATTTCCTATGATGCAAAAGAAAAAGCACCGCGGGATATTCGCAGTGCTTTACGTGAGATAAGGATTGTTTATTTTTGAGGGGTCATTATTCCCCCGGAAATCTGGCGATAATTATTATTTCATCATCGTGCTTATTAATTTCCCCAACTGACTTACCGCCTGCTCCTCTCGCTCACCCCACGCCCATGAGGTATTAAAACGGAAAAACGGTGTCCAGGCGTCAGAGGTTGAAAACATTTTGCCCGGCGCAATGCTGATATGGTTCTCCAGCGCTCTCTCGCTCAGTATCCCAGCATCCAGCGGCGCAGGTAGTTCCAGCCATAAGAAGTAGCCGCTGTCGTTGTGGTGGATTTTCACCCCCGCAGGCATATGGCGCAAAAGCGATTGCCATGCCAGCTGTTTACGTTCGGCCAGCGTGCGCCGCAGGCGGCGAAGATGGGCGTCATAGCGTTTTGTCGCCAGATAATCCACCAGCGCCAGCTGCACGGGTGAACTGGTGGATAACGTACTCATCAGCTGCAACTGTTGAATGCGTCGGGCATGTTTTCCGGCGGCTACCCAGCCGATACGAAAGCCAGCCACCAGGCATTTTGAAAATGAGGAACAGTGCAGCGTCATGTCCTGGGTGTCCCACGCTTTGGCCGGAAGCGGTTTTTCACGGCCAAAATAGAGCTCGCTATAGACGTCATCTTCAATCAGAGTGACGTTGTAACGGGTCAACAGCGCCACTAAATGCGCTTTTTTCTCCGCGCTTAGCGTAAACCCAAGCGGGTTCTGGCTGTTGGTCATCAGCCAGCAGGCTTTGACCGGATACTCGTTCAGCGCATGTTCAAGCGCGTTCAGATCGATCCCTTCGCGGACGTCAGTGGCAATGGAGAGCGCTTTTAATTTCAGGCGTTCGAGCGCCTGAAGCGCACCGTAAAAACAGGGGTTTTCGACAATCACCCAGTCGCCAGGCTCGGTCACCGCCTGCAAACTGAGGTTGAGCGCCTCAAGCGCCCCGGCGGTGATGACAATTTCTTCCGGTGAGATGTTCATCCCCTGCTGAGCGTAGCGACGGGCAATGGCATGACGTAAATCGACGTTTCCCGGCGGCAGGTTTTCAATCACACTCATGGCGGTGGCTGTTTTACTGACGTTAGCAAGCGAACGGTTGAGTTGCTGGAGCGGGAAGAGCCGGGGATCAGGGAACGCTGAAGCAAATGGCACCACAGAAGGATCGCGGCTGGCCTGCAACACGTCGAAAATATAGGTGTTGATGTCCACCACTTCATCGCGCATCACCTGAGCGGGCGGCGAAGGCTGTGATGGCGTCGGGCGCGAGGCAACGTAATAGCCCGACTGCGGTCTTGCGACAATCCTTCCCTGGCTTTCCAGCATCTGATAGGCATGGCCAACGGTCATAAAACTCATGCCGCTGCTCGCAACCTGCTCACGCAGGGAAGGCAATTTATCGCCCGGCAGCCATGCGCCAAGCTCTATTTGCGAGATAATTTGTTGCGCCAGACGCTGGTATTTTTTCATCAGATTCTCCTTGCTGAACAACAGTGTATATCAGAAGAAGAAAAAGAGAAGATTTTGCTAACTGTTATGGTTTAACGGTGTAATTACTTGCGGTACTCAGTGACTGCGCTTTGGGTAAAGCGAGCAGCCGCTAAATGATCGAGCGTAATCATGGACGATTTGCAGAAAATGCATTTCGCGCCGTGTGGATTTTTTTCCGACACGTCAAAGACTGAGGTGCGGTACTGCGAGCCATGACAGCATGGGCAGCGGAAATGGATATAAGAAGTCATAAGATTCTCCTGTAAACGTAAAAAACGTAAATTACTAATGGGCCATTCAGGCGATAGTGGTATGAAACAAAACTTATCGGAGTGTAGAAAAAGACCCAAGAGAGGCTGCGGAGAGGCACAACGTGATGAGAACTGCTTTATAAAACTACGTCAGATATTTATTTGAAATCAAAACCAGAGGGACATTAACGCACGACGATGACCATAAAGCAAGCTAATTAATAAATAAAATGCATAAGAATAATCTTTTTATAATCCATCGAATTATGTCTTCTCTTCGTGGGATGCCCCTCTGAACACACCGGTTATATCAGATGCCGAAAAAAACATGCCTTTAGCAAACTGTTATACATAAATTTCATTTTTCTGCGTCTGATACTCTTCTTCGCAACCCCATACCATAACAGCACACCGTTTGACATTGAGGCTGTGCATGTTTGGTTTAGATGCTTTTCATCTTGCGAGGATACAATTCGCATTTACCGTATCCTTTCACATTATTTTCCCGGCGATCACCATTGGCCTGGCGAGCTACCTCGCCGTGCTGGAAGGGCTATGGCTGAAAACGAAAAACCCGGTCTGGCGTTCGCTTTACCATTTCTGGTCAAAAATCTTCGCCGTTAACTTTGGCATGGGGGTGGTTTCAGGCCTGGTGATGGCGTACCAGTTTGGCACCAACTGGAGTGGATTTTCCCAGTTTGCCGGGAGCATTACCGGCCCCCTGCTCACCTACGAAGTATTGACTGCCTTCTTCCTTGAAGCGGGTTTCCTCGGGGTGATGCTGTTCGGCTGGAACAAAGTCGGGTCAGGGCTGCACTTCTTTTCAACCTGTATGGTGGCGCTCGGCACTATCATCTCAACCTTCTGGATCCTGGCCTCGAACAGCTGGATGCAAACCCCGCAGGGCTATGAAATCGTTAATGGGCAGGTTGTACCCGTCGACTGGTTTGCGGTGGTATTTAATCCCTCCTTCCCGTATCGCCTGCTGCACATGTCGATAGCGGCATTTCTGAGTAGCGCGCTTTTTGTCGGCGCGTCTGCGGCCTGGCATTTACTGCGCGGCAACAATACGCCGGCTATCCGCGCCATGTTCTCGATGGCGCTGTGGATGACCCTGATTGTTGCCCCCATCCAGGCGATGATTGGCGATATGCACGGTCTGAATACCCTTAAGCATCAGCCAGCGAAAATCGCGGCCATTGAAGGCCACTGGGAAAATCTACCCGGCGAGCCAACACCGTTGTTACTGTTTGGCCTGCCAGATATGGAGCAGGAACGTACACGCTTTGGGCTTGAGATCCCGGCGCTGGGCAGCCTGATCCTCACGCACAGCCTGGGTAAACAAGTTCCGGCGCTGAAAGAGTTCCCGAAAGAAGATCGCCCTAACGCCACCATCGTGTTCTGGTCTTTCCGCATTATGGCCGGGCTGGGCATGTTGATGCTGTTGCTCGGAGTGGTGGCCGTCTGGTTGCGTTACAAGAAACGCGTTTATTCCTCACGCCCCTTCCTGTGGTTTGCCCTGCTGATGGGGCCGTCCGGGCTGATTGCCATTCTGGCGGGCTGGGTGACGACTGAAGTGGGCCGCCAGCCGTGGGTGGTGTACGGGCTTCAACGCACAAAAGATGCAGTCTCCGCGCACGGCGATTTGCATATGAGCGTCAGTTTGCTGACGTTCTTTGTGGTCTATACCTCCGTCTTTGGCGTGGGATACAGCTATATGGTGCGGCTGATTAAGAAAGGCCCTCAGGCGCACGAAACCTTTGCCACAGAATCCGATGGCCGCCCTGCGCGCCCGCTTTCTGCGGTTACTGAACTGAAGGAGAAACCATAATGGGTATCGATCTTTCCGTTATCTGGTTTGTCATCATCGTTTTCGCCACGCTGATGTATATCGTGATGGACGGTTTTGATCTGGGGATTGGCATTCTGTTCCCGGCAACGCAAAACGCCGACGATCGCGATGTGATGGTCAACAGCGTTGCGCCCGTCTGGGATGGCAACGAAACCTGGCTGGTGCTTGGCGGCGCGGCGTTGTTTGGTGCTTTCCCGCTGGCCTATGCGGTGATTATTGATGCTCTGACCATCCCGCTGACATTAATGCTGATCGGACTTATATTCCGCGGCGTTGCCTTTGAGTTTCGTTTTAAAGCGACGCCCGCGCACCGTCCTTTCTGGGATAAAGCCTTTATTGGCGGGTCGATTCTGGCAACCTTCACCCAGGGCGTGACGGTGGGTGCGGTGATCAATGGGTTTACGGTAACCGGGCGCACATACACCGGCGGGCCATTCGACTGGTTCACGGCGTTTAATCTGTTCTGTGGCGTGGGTCTGGTGGTGGCGTACGCCCTGCTAGGGTCAACGTGGCTGGTGATGAAAAGTGAGAACGCGCTTCAGCAGCGGATGCGACAGGTGTCGAAACGCCTGCTGCTGGCGCTGCTGGTGATTATCGCTGTGATTAGCGCCTGGACTCCACTGACGCACTCCGACATTGCCGCGCGCTGGTTTACACTGCCGAACCTGTTTTTCCTGCTGCCTGTACCGGTGCTGGTCGTGGTGTTTAGTCTGTTCCAGTGGCGCAGCCTGAATAACCCGGCGAGCCATAATCTGCCGTTTGTTTTGACGCTGGGGCTGATTTTCCTTGGCTTTAGCGGGCTTGGGATCAGCATCTGGCCGCACATTATTCCGCCGTCGATTACCCTGTGGCAGGCCGCAGCGCCAGCGCAAAGTCAGGGCTTTATGCTGGTGGGCGCGCTGCTGATTATTCCGGTTATTTTGGTCTACACATTCTGGAGCTACTACGTCTTTCGTGGAAAAGTTCAGCATGGGGAGGGTTATCACTGATGCAACAACCGGTCTGGAAACGCCTGATGTGGCTGGCCCTCATCTGGGGCGGCAGCGTCCTGGCTCTGGCGGGTGTGAGTATGGTCTTTCGCCTGCTGATGGCCGCCGCTGGGTTTAAGTCACACTAACCGGCAAACCGGGTTGCATCCTGCGGCCCGGTTTCTTCTCGCACTTTCAGATAAACCCCATTAACTCGCGCAGGAGTATCGTTACACTGTAATTGATTCACAGCATTGATAGTTTGAGAATAAATATGAAAAAGCTCGTTGCGTTAAGTCTGTTCAGCCTGGTCCTCGCCGGCTGTGTTAATCCCGGCAAAGCCTCCGTTCAGGCAGATCAACTCCAAAACCATCGCTTTATTCTGGAAAATGTGGACGGTAAAGCCGTGACAACCACAGCAACGCGGCCTGAAATTAGCTTCAGTGGTTCGCAGTCAGATATTAGTCTTACCAAAAACATGACTGTTTCCGGCGTGATGTGTAATCGCTTTAGCGGCGAGGGGAAATTGTCCGAAGGCGAGCTTAAGGTTAAGACGCTGGCTATGACCCGCAAATTATGTTCAGAGCCGCAGCTTAACGAGTTGGATCAGGCGATCAGCAACATGCTACGCAAAGGGGCGCAGGTCGACCTGACTGAAGACCAGTTAACGCTGGCAACGGCTGATAAAACGCTGACCTTTAAGCGGGCAGAATAATCAGTAGTTTCCGCATGTTCCAACGGCAAGCGACTGTTCACTGCAACGTTTGCCGTTAGGCAGTGCGCACATCCCTATCGCGGAGCCGTCAAGCTGACGGGCAACGGATAGCGATCCGCCGATCATCGCACAATTAGCCTGTCCTGAGCTGGACATTGCCGCTTTCATCCCTGGCGTCACGTGCGCGGCAGTAGCTTGCTGCACAGGTTCACTGCTACACGCCGACAACAATAATGCGGCACATCCTACCCATAACGATGAACGCATACTTTTTTCCCCATCAACGGTAACGAAACCTAAGCATAATAGGCATCCCACCGCGTTGCGTCGAGAGCCAGAATGCGTATTTATGCACTCAGGAAACAAATGCTCACGCTTTTTTTGCCAAAAAGTTGATCTACTCATTGATGCAGGGAACCAGGTCATAGCAGTGCGGAGTGTCATTACGCACAGCCACTTCGCGCGGGCATAGGCTCCCCCTTTCAGTAGATGTGCCAAAAAATAATCCAGGAATAGAGGTATTTCCATCGTCGGGCATCCGGGCAACTTCTGTTTTTTCATGGATAACTCATATAAAGTGGTAAAAGTTTTGATAAGAATGCCTGTTCTTAACGGAATTTAAACTGATAGGAGATCAATCATGTCTTTAGAATCCGTAATGGCAGCTCAAGCTTGTCGTAGTTATTTGGGCATTGGTCGTGAAAGCCATGCCGTTGTAAAGGGATTTGTTGACGGCAATCAATACGATATAGTCGTCAAAATCGATACCAATACAGTGGAGTTTGATTTTGTGGATTTCAAAATCGAAAGTTACACTTACTTCACCACAGATTTTCAACACATGGAGTGGGACGAAGAAGAAGGAATCCTGACGATTTCTAACAATAAAGGTAACCAGTATTCTTTTAGCATCTTTTTCCCTGCCCCCGAATCTGAAGAAGAATAAAAATCATCGAGCGCCAAAGTGTGGCGCTCTGAGATATTTACTAGCGGTTGGCTATTCATGCTGGCGCGTTTTTCTGGCTCCAGATCTGCGGCTTTGGAAGAATAAAAATAACTTTCGCTCGGTAATTTACTTCGTAAATGTCTCGTAACTGTATTTCAGACGAACAATGTAGAAATAGCGTCCGAGAGTAGAATAGCATTCAAAGCTTAGAAAACAAGAAACCCGCCGAAGCGTGTTAGTTGGTGGCTCTTCTTTTCCTCATCAGTATTCGATAAACAAGGAGTGCAGCGAGGATCGAAGGTAGAAGCGCCACAACCCAGCTCGACATAAGCACTATTTCGAGGGTGCTTTCGTCACCGAAGGTTCCCAGTACATCAGAAATGGCGTAAATCCACTCTATAGGCACGCCATTGAACCATGCACCGGAAATGCTGGCGAATGTCACAACACAGGCGATCGCACTGAGGAAAGCTGCCGGGATCTTTCTCATGTTACGGTGATTGTTCCATAGGCTCTCATGCTGGTGCATGGCACTGGCATCATAGTCGTGTTCAGCAGCGCATTTCTTAGGTAATCAAAATCAGCTTGCTGGCTCAGCGTTATGCATCCCTCACTTAAGCCCCGTGGGCCGATCTCTTTGCGGCTTTGCATCGTTGAGTTGTTACGCCCATACTGCTGGCCGGAGAATGCCGGGAAGTTCCCGACCCCGGGCACACTCAGGATAGAGGTTGGCAAGCCATTCAGGGCAAACCGGGCGATAATCACGCAGTAACCCTCATGTTCCAGCCATCAGTAAACTTGATGTTGCCGTCGCAATATTTCCAGGTGATTTTTTCATACCGAAGTTCGATGGATTCCAGATGGTTGTGTTTCTCCATCGACGGGGTTTTAACGTTATGCATCACAGGGGTGATACCCACGACTTTGACTCCCTCAAGCAGCATGTTGAAATACTCAACCTCCTGCCCGGCATCATTGATGCGGTACCATTTAAACTCAGCGCTCTTTAGGGTCTGGCCTTTTGCCACCGCTTTGTACAGATAGGGGCTGGATGAGTCGAATTCTTTCTCAAACGTCAGCGTGCTATGTATGCGTGTGCCTGTGATCTTGCCGGTCATGTTGTCAGTCGGCAGGTGCAGACCGTGGGCGAAACTGTGAATCTCTATGCTGCCATCACGATCTTGTACATCAACAGAGCCTGTGATGTCTGCGCCGCCGTCATCCTTCAACCACAAATATGCTGGTATAGCCATGATTTATCTCCTTATAAAAATGCGGAGTATAACCATGCCTTCGTTGTGGTTTAATTCAATTCGTGCTTACTGCCATAAGAAGCAATTCACAAAAAACCCGCCGAAGCGGGTCTGAGCTGCTTTAAATATTTCTTCGTTTCGCAAGCATGAACACTACCAGGGAGGTCAAGGCAAAAGCACCGCACAGAATGAAGAAAAACGACACCAGTTGCTCAGGAAGCGAGGCATATATCCCCGCAAAAATCGCAAGAAATATGCAGATTTGGCCCAGCCAAAAAAATGCTTCTTTTTTACCTGACACCACGCACACAATCAGGAAAATCACCAGCGCTGAAATAAGCGAACTCCCACCAACAACAAGATCATTCCAGCGGTTTTCCGACATATCGCCAAACGCTAATCTCTCACGCAGTAAAAAGTCATTATCAAAATCAATCAGTAGGCAACCAGCAAATACAATGAAAAAACCAAAAAATCTCAACCACCATGCGCCCATCTTCTCAGCTGGAGTCATTTAATACACCTGAACTGTGCCATACGCATAAAGCGAACCAGATACAAGGATCTTCGGGGTCCTCAGTAGGGCTTCCCGAAGCACCGCAAAATGAGAAGGTGAAGGAAGAGTAATGCAACCATTACTTATGCCCTCATATCCTGCAGGATGGAGCCTAAAACTCCCCCTGCTTACTGCATTGATAAATGTAGTGTCATCTATGCTGCCATCCTCGCGATACAAAGCAAACCAGATTGAGTGATCAGACCCGGTATACTTAGTAGCAAACACATCTTTAACGTACGTACTCATGCTTCGCGGTCGTTCGACAATATAATATTTCCCTGGCGGGAGTGGCCCTATGTTCTTCACAGCAACTGAATCCGGGTTATTGCGGTGAATTCCCGCATTGCCGGAGTATGCAGGAAAAAAACCTATCCCGGGGCAGCTCAGGTTAGACAACGCATTACCGTTCAGCCTGAAGGTGCAATGGATCATCGCTCGTTCCACGCATCAGTGAACATGATATTGCCGTCGCAGTGCTTCCAGGTGATTTTTTCATAGCGCAGGGAAACCGCCTCGAGATGATTGTGTTTTTCCGTGCCGGCGTTTTTGCAGTTATGCATCAGCGGACATACAGAAACGACTTTGACTCCCTCAAGCAGCATGTTGAAATACTCAACCTCCTGCCCGGCATCATTGATGCGGTACCATTTAATTTCGGCTGATTTTAGGGTTTGCCCGCTCGCAACTGCCCGGTAGAGATATGGTGAGGATGAATCGAACTCTTTTTCTATAGTAAGCGGGGAATGGATGCGGGTGCCTGTAAGCTTTCCGGTATTGCCGTCGGTGGTGTAGTGGCACACTAAATTTGGCCACCTGAATAGAGGTGATATCATCGCCTCATAGTCAAAAACAGGTGACATTATGACCGGACGTAACAGACGCAATTTTAGCCCCGAGTTTCGCCTTGAAGCTGCCCAGCTTGTACTCGATCAGCATTACACCGTTGCCGCCGCTGCCACGGCAATGAATGTCGGCAAATCCACGATGGATAAGTGGGTCCGCCAGTTGAAAGAAGAACGATCGGGAAAATCACCCATAGCTTCACCCATGACACCTGAGCAGATTGAAATACGCGAGCTAAAGAAAAGACTTCAACGCGTTGAAATGGAAAGAGATATATTAAAAAAGGCTACCGCGCTCTTGATGTCAGGCTCCCTGAACAGTTCTCATTAGTTGAGAAACTCAGGGCGCGGTTTCCCGTTGCCGTCGTGTGCAACGTGTTTGGGGTTCACCGCAGCAGCTATAAATACTGGCGGCAGCCAAAGAAGCCTGATGCCACACGCGTGGTATTACTCAGTCTTGTCCGTGAAAGCTATCGCGAAAGTAATGGTTCCGCAGGTGCTCGTAATATTGCCGCGATGGTCACGAACAAAGGTGTAAAACTTAGCCGCTGGCGGGCAACAAAACTGATGAAAGAGCTTCGTCTCATCAGCTGTCAGCAGCCAGGTCATCGATATAAAAAGGTGTCTAAAGAACACGTTGAGATCCCTAATTATCTGGAACGCCAGTTTGCTGTAACAGAGCCTAATCAGGTCTGGTGTGGTGATGTGACTTATATCTGGACGGGTAAACGCTGGGCTTATTTGGCCGTAGTGCTTGATCTGTTTTCACGTAAACCGGTTGGCTGGGCGATGTCATTTTTCCCGGACTCAGCACTGACAGCGAAAGCGCTGTCCATGGCCTGGGAAGCGCGAGGAAAGCCAGCTAATTTGCTGTATCACTCGGATCAAGGTAGCCACTATACCAGCAGGAATTTCAGGCAGTTACTGTGGAGATATCAGATAAAGCAAAGCCTGAGTCGCCGGGGAAATTGCTGGGATAACAGTCCGATGGAACGTTTTTTTAGAAGTCTGAAAACAGAATGGGTGCCGGATAATGGATACGCTAATGTTAGCGAAGCCAGCGCAGCGATAACGAACTACATCACGGGATATTACAGCCAGCTCAGACCCCATCAATATAATGGTGGCTTGACGCCGAATGAATCAGAACGATTGTTCTGGAAAAACTCCAAAGCCGTGGCCAGTTTTTGTTGACCACTACAGTGGGGATGTGCAAGCCATGCCCGAAAGATAAAACTTCTACACTCCCCTCCCTGTCCTGAACATCAACGGTTCCCCTGATATCTGCGCCACCATCATCTTTAAGCCATAAGTATGCGGGTATAGCCATGTGTATCTCCTGATAAAAAATTGAGTATATCCACATTAACTTTATGACTTTAAATCATTTTGTGCTTAAGGAATGTCCCAAAAAGAACCCATTGATGCTCTAAATTATTCGATGTCGGTGCGGGCAGCGCTGTTATAACCATCAAGCCAGACCAGGGCGGTTGCGGCTGGCAGCCGTTTAATTCTCTCAGGCAACATTTCTACAGTTAGCTCTGAAAACGCGCCTCGCTCAGTAGCAGCTTTCCGGTATTCTTGAAGCTCCTGGCGCTCTGCGCCGTCAAGCGGTTTGGGAGTTAATGCCGCCAGCGCGATTTCACCCAAGCGGAGACTAATTCTGCGCGCCTCAACACCAGTCGATACGCGGATCGCTGCATTGCAGCCGTTCACAGCATACATCGCCTCTTCGATTAACTGCTCTTTTGTGAATTCTCTGGTAATAGTGCTCATGGGTTAGTCGGTGCTTTCGACTTGGTTCAGGAAGTTCAGCACCTCTTCAAAAAGTGCTCCTATACGCGCCACAGCAGAAATAAACTCTCCACCGTTATTTTCCTGCTCATCACAGATAGCGTCATACTGTGGCTAGTTGAAAATAGACACATCACAATCGCCGGTAGTGGCAAACGCCAGTCGTTTAGATGGGCACTCAGCCAGAAGCTTATTGAGCCTCTTAACCCAGACTTTTTCCTGCTTCGTCAAAGTAGCCATACTCACTCTCCTTTAGTACACGTGAGAGACCGGGCTGAAAAAAGCGGGTGTTCGCGCTCGTGATCCATACCAGTCGCGCCATACTTATGCTTGCTGGTCACTGTCAGCGGGCGCCAATCCGTCCTTTATCGCCAGCCAGATGGGTCATGAAAACGCAAAAATGGTTTATGAGGTTTACGGGAAGTGGATTGGAGAAATGAGTAAAAATCAGGTGGATATCATTAATCAAAACTTACCTGATGCCTTGCCCCCGGTGTGCCCCCTGGATCAATTTGTGCACTCGAAAGCCTTATAACTTCAATGGAATAGGTGAGCGACCTATAATAAGGGAATAATTATCAGACCCGTAGCGGTTTCACGGGTCCCCTTTTTTGCGCAATGTAAGGGTGTCGTCTTATGCAAACTATTGACGGTAATGGTGCTGTCGCGTCAGTCGCGTTCCGTACCAGCGAAGTTATCGCCATCTACCCAATTACGCCAAGTTCTACGATGGCTGAACAGGCAGATGCCTGGGCGGGAAACGGGTTAAAAAACGTCTGGGGCGATGTTCCCAGAGTGGTAGAAATGCAGTCAGAAGCCGGGGCCATTGCTGCCGTGCATGGCGCACTGCAGACCGGTGCCCTGTCTACGTCGTTCACCTCCTCCCAGGGATTGCTGTTGATGATCCCGACGCTGTACAAGCTGGCAGGACAACTGACTCCCTTTGTATTGCACGTGGCGGCGCGCACCGTTGCCACGCACGCGCTCTCGATTTTTGGCGATCACTCTGACGTCATGGCCGTACGCCAGACCGGCTGCGCCATGCTATGTGCCAGCAGTGTTCAGGAAGCCCAGGACTTCGCGCTGATTTCCCATATTGCCACCCTCAAGAGCCGCGTACCGTTTATTCATTTCTTTGATGGTTTCCGCACCTCGCATGAAATCAACAAAATCGTTCCCCTGGCGGATGACACTATCCTGAACCTGCTGCCGCAGGCAGAAATTGACGCCCATCGCGCCCGCGCCCTGAACCCGGAACACCCGGTTATTCGCGGCACGTCCGCCAACCCGGACACCTACTTCCAGTCACGTGAAGCGACAAACCCATGGTACAACGCCGTTTACGACCACGTTGAGCAGGCGATGAACGACTTTGCCACCGCTACCGGGCGTGAATACAAACCGTTTGAATACTACGGTCACCCGCAGGCAGAACGCGTCATCGTGCTGATGGGGTCTGCAATCGGTACCTGTGAAGAAGTGGTGGACGAACTCCTGACACGTGGCGAAAAAGTCGGTGTGCTGAAAGTGCGCCTTTATCGCCCGTTCTCGGCAAAACACCTGCTCTCTGCCCTGCCGGAAAGCACCCGTAGCGTTGCCGTGCTCGACCGTACCAAAGAGCCAGGCGCACATGCCGAGCCGCTGTATCTGGACGTGATGACCGCCCTGGCGGAAGCCTTCAACAGCGGTGAACGTGAAACCTTACCGCGTGTCATTGGCGGCCGGTACGGTCTTTCCTCTAAAGAATTTGGCCCTGACTGCGTGTTTGCGGTGTTCAATGAACTGGCTGAAGCGAAGCCAAAACCGCGCTTTACGGTCGGCATTTATGATGACGTTACTAACCTTTCGCTGGTGTTACCGGAAAACACGCTGCCATCAAAAGCGAAGCTTGAAGCGCTGTTCTATGGCTTAGGCAGTGACGGTAGCGTCTCGGCAACCAAGAACAATATTGCATCATCGGTAACTCGACGCCGTGGTACGCGCAGGGTTATTTCGTGTATGACTCGAAAAAAGCCGGTGGGCTGACCGTTTCTCACCTGCGCGTCAGCGAACACCCGATCCGTTCGGCGTACCTGGTGTCGCAGGCAGATTTTGTCGGCTGCCATCAGTTGCAGTTTATCGATAAATACCAGATGGCCGAACGCCTCAAACCTGGCGGTATTTTCCTGCTCAATACGCCGTACAGCGCAGATGATGTCTGGTCGCGCCTGCCGCAGGAAGTGCAGGCGGTTCTTAATCAGAAAAAAGCCCGCTTCTTTGTGGTTAATGCGGCAAAAATTGCGCGTGAGTGCGGGCTTGCAGCGCGTATTAATACCGTCATGCAGATGGCCTTCTTCCACCTGACCAACATCCTGCCGGGCGACAGCGCGCTGGCGGAGTTGCAGGGTGCGATTGCCAAAAGCTACAGCAGCAAAGGCCAGGAGCTGGTTGAACGTAACTGGCAGGCGCTGGCGCTGGCACGCGAATCATTGTTCGAAGTACCGTTACAGCAGGTGAACGCCGCCAGCCCGAACCGGCCGCCAGTAGTGTCTGACGCTGCCCCTGACTTTGTTAAAACCGTTACCGCTGCAATGCTGGCAGGTCTGGGTGATGCCCTTCCAGTTTCGGCGCTGCCGCCAGACGGAACCTGGCCGATGGGCACCACGCGCTGGGAAAAACGCAACATCGCCGAAGAGATCCCCATCTGGAAAGAAGAGCTGTGTACTCAGTGTAACCACTGCGTTGCTGCCTGCCCGCATTCTGCCATTCGCGCCAAAGTGGTGCCTCCGGAAGCGATGGAAAATGCACCAGCCAGCCTGCATTCTCTGGATGTAAAATCCCGCGATATGCGCGGACAGAAATATGTTCTCCAGGTGGCACCGGAAGATTGCACCGGCTGTAACCTGTGCGTGGAAGTTTGCCCGGCGAAAGATCGTCAGAACCCGGAAATAAAAGCCATCAATATGATGTCGCGTCTGGAGCACGTGGAAGAAGAGAAAGTGAATTATGATTTCTTCCTGGACCTTCCAGAAATCGATCGCAGCACACTGGAACGTATCGACATCCGTACTTCGCAGCTGATTACCCCGCTGTTCGAGTACTCCGGCGCCTGCTCTGGCTGCGGTGAAACCCCGTACATCAAACTGCTGACCCAGTTGTATGGTGATCGCATGTTGATTGCCAATGCCACCGGCTGTTCATCTATTTACGGGGGCAACCTGCCATCAACGCCGTACACCACGGATGCCAACGGGCGCGGCCCGGCATGGGCGAACTCCCTGTTTGAAGACAACGCCGAGTTCGGCCTGGGCTTCCGTCTGACGGTCGATCAGCATCGTGCCCGCGTGATGCGCCTTCTGGAACAGTTTGCCGATAAGATCCCGGCTGAGCTGAACGATGCCCTGCATGCTGACGCGACGCCAGACGTGCGCCGCGAGCAGGTTGCAGCGCTGCGCAGTGCACTCCAGGGCGTTGACGGTGCAGAACAGTTACTGACTGATGCCGATGCGCTGGTTGAGAAATCTATCTGGCTGATTGGTGGTGACGGCTGGGCTTACGATATTGGATTTGGCGGCCTGGATCATGTGCTGAGTCTGACTGAAAACGTCAATATTCTGGTGCTGGATACACAGTGCTATTCCAACACCGGTGGCCAGGCCTCTAAAGCCACTCCACTGGGTGCGGTCACGAAGTTTGGCGAACACGGGAAACGCAAAGCGCGTAAAGATTTGGGCGTCAGCATGATGATGTATGGTCATGTCTATGTCGCCCAGATTTCACTGGGGGCACAGCTTAACCAGACGGTGAAAGCCATTCAGGAAGCGGAGGCCTATCCAGGCCCGTCGTTGATTATCGCCTACAGCCCTTGTGAAGAGCATGGTTACGATCTGGCGCTCAGCCACGATCAGATGCGCCAGCTCACAGCCACCGGGTTCTGGCCGCTGTATCGCTTCGATCCGCGTCGTGCTGATGAAGGCAAATTGCCTCTGGCGCTGGATTCGCGTCCGCCGTCAGATGCGCTGGCCGAGACACTAATGCAGGAGCAGCGTTTCCGTCGCCTGAATGCGCAGCAGCCTGAGGTAGCTGAGCAGCTCTGGAAAGATGCGGCCATCGACCTGCAAAAACGCTATGACTTCCTGGCCCAGATGGCAGGTAAAGCGGAAAAATCCACCAACGAATAACCACTCAAGCCCGGCATGTGGACTGCACCCCAAAAGTTGGACACCCAACTGAGTAAGGTGCAGTTTTTTATGGCAAAGCCAAAATTTTCCCTCGAAACCAGATTAGCTGTAGTTAATCACTACCTTGCCGGAAAAGATGGAACACATCGAACAGCTGAACGCTTTGGTGTTGAGAGAACATCAGTGCGACGCTGGGTAAGAGCCTGGCAACTCCACGGTATTGATGGCATTACCTGGAAAAATGACCGCCATTCTCCGGCGTTCCGGATAACTGTTGTCCAGGCTGTTCTCAGTGAAGAACTTTCGATGCGTGAAGCTGCCGCACGGTTTAATATCTCAACTGAAACCGTTGTCAGGCACTGGGTGAATGTTTACAAAGACGCAGGTGAGAAAGGACTTCTGAGCATAAAACCAGGTCGGAGCAAGGACATGACAAAACCCAAAAAAACACCGCCACTTACCGATGCTGCACTGGAAAAGTTATCTCCCGAAGAACTGCGGGCTGAACTCCGTTATCTGCGCGCAGAGAATGCCTATCTAAAAAAGCTGAAGGCCTTAGTTCAAAGCGAGAAAAGCGGCAGAAAGCCGGAATAATCAGTGAGCTAAGGCAGGAGTATGCGCTCGGTGATCTTCTGCGTGCAGCAGGTATGTCCCGCAGTACGTGGTATCACAATATGAATGCGCTGAAACGAGTGGACAGTCATGCCAGTCTGAAAGACAAAATCAGAGAGATTTACCACTATCACAAAGGGCGTTATGGCTACCGCAGGATCACGCTCTCACTGAGAAAACAGGGGTTGTTGGTAAACCATAAAACAGTGCAGCGACTGATGGCAGCGCTGTCACTCCGCTCTCTGATAAGGGTGAAGAAATATCGTGCCTGGAAAGGGGAAGTGGGCAAGGCTGCGCCCAATATCCTGAACCGGAACTTCGGTGCATCGAAAGCCAACGAAAAATGGGTCACGGATGTTACAGAGTTCTCGGTGCAGGGTAAAAAGCTGTACCTGTCGCCGGTTCTCGATCTGTTTAACCGGGAGATTATCTCCTACAGCCTGTCGGAAAGGCCGGTGATGGAGATGGTTAATACGATGCTGCACGATGCGTTCTCAGTGCTCGGACCGGAGGATGCACCGTTGCTGCACACGGATCAGGGCTGGCAATACCGAATGGCAGGCTATCAGGCAAAGTTAAAGGCGCAGGGTATAACACAAAGCATGTCGCACAAGGGAAACTGCCTGGATAACGCGGTGATGGAGAACTTCTTCGGCACACTGAAATCGGAGTGTTTTTACCTGAACAGGTTCAGCGATCTGAATGAACTGAGGAAGGCGATAGTGGACTATATCCATTACTATAACAACGAGCGGATCAGCCTGAAATTAAAAGGCCTGAGTCCGGTAGAATACCGAACCCAGGCCCTGATAGCCGCTTAACATGAACTGTCCAACTTTATGGGGTCAGTCCAATGTTCGGGCTTTTTTTATTCTGCGCAAAAAAATGCCCGATGCATTCACATCGGGCGTATCCAGTTTATTTCCGAAAACTCTTTATTTAAGTAAAAAAGATTCACCGAAATAATGAATAAAACATCTTAAAGGCATATAACGGCGTAGAGCCTACCCTCTTTCCCATTACATTAATAATTTTAATTTTGTATTTTTTACGCTCATATATTCATGAAGATTATCGTCATTTCAGCAGCATTATTCTGTTGATATTTTACTTAATCAGTAACAATTATATTTTATTACTCTCAACTCAGAGTGATTTAGCATGGGACATCTTTCCAGTCAGGAAAGTTCAATCAGTAATTAAATAAAAACAACTGCAAAGGAATATCACAATGCAAAGAAAAGTACTGGCTCTTATGATTCCGGCCCTTTTAATGGCTGGCGCAGCGAATGCAGCTGAAATTTACAACAAAGATGGCAACAAATTAGATCTGTACGGAAAAGTAGATGGCCTGCATTACTTCTCTGACGATAAAGGTGCGGATGGCGATCAGACGTACATGCGTCTGGGCTTCAAGGGTGAAACCCAGATCAACAACATGATGACCGGCTACGCGCAGTGGGAATACAACGTTCAGGCTAACAACACTGAAAGCTCTGACAACCAGTCCTGGACGCGTCTGGCGTTCGCAGGGGTCAAAGTTGGTGATTACGGTTCATTCGACTACGGCCGTAACTATGGCGTGCTGTACGACGTGGAAGGCTGGACCGATATGCTGCCAGAGTTCGGTGGCGACTCTTATACCAAAGCAGACAACTTCATGACCGGCCGTGCGAATGGTGTTGCAACCTACCGTAATACTGACTTCTACGGTCTGGTACAGGGTCTGAACTTTGCCTTGCAGTACCAGGGCAAAAATGAGAGCGCCAGCAACAACCAGGAAGGGACGAACAACGGTCGCGACACGCGTCATGAGAACGGCGACGGTTTCGGTATCTCCACTACCTATGACTTCGGCATGGGCTTTAGCGCCGGTGCAGCTTACGCCTCTTCTGACCGTTCCAACGATCAGGTGCGTTACACAACGGCGGGCGGCGATAAAGCCGATGCCTGGACTGCTGGCCTGAAATATGATGCCAACAATATCTACCTGGCAACCATGTATTCCGAAACCCGTAATATGACGCCATACGGTGACAACGAAAACGCGGTTGCTAACAAAACGCAGAACTTCGAAATCACTGCACAATATCAGTTTGATTTCGGCCTGCGCCCGGCCATTTCTTACCTGCAATCCAAAGGTAAAGACCTGGGTAACGGTGAAGGCGATAAAGATCTGGTTAAATATGCTGACGTAGGCGCAACCTATTATTTCAACAAAAACATGTCCACCTATGTTGATTATAAAATCAACCTGCTGGACGAAGATGACGCATTCTACAAAAACAACGGTATCGGTACGGATGATATCGTAGCGTTAGGCCTGGTTTACCAGTTCTAATTCTTCTGGCCCGCGTGCAAGCGCGGGCTATTAATTTATTATCGCAAACTGTTTAACTGAAATTACACATCCCTTCCTCATTACCTTTTCTTATTCCACCTGATATCTGATTCTTTGCATCACTGATTTGAATTTACTTATTGCACCCTGCACCTCTAATGGAGGATGATGTCTCTCCCCGTTACGCCGTCAGGGAGAGCCCATCATGACCCATCACCCAGTAAGATCATCACGCATCTCGTCGATTGCTTATGATGAAGGCAGTGCCACCCTCGAAATACGGTTCCATGATCGTTCCGCTTTCCAGTATCAGCGTGTCCCCGCTCGCATTTTTCGGGATTTCCTGAACGTAGTGTCTAAAGGTCGCTTTTACGACGGCGTCGTTAAAGGTAAGTTTAAAGAGGTCAAAGTATATTGAGCCGGACCTTTCAGCATGAATAAGGACATTCACATTGTTTAGTCGTATATCTGTTGTTGTGCTCGCCCTCCTCGCCTTCCTGTGGATGGCGTTAATTTTCGATATTGGCGATATCGTTAGCCATCTTGGCAACCTTCTGAACCATTTAGACAGCTATTAACCCTCTCCCTCTGCCTTTACCTGCCTGACGCACTCTTACCCTCCTGCATCATTGTCGATGTACATCCGGGCGGTCATAGCATCGCTTGAGGTGAATGTTGCACAACCGGGCAACTGGTCTATGCTCAGAAAGTTCATGTCTGCCGGTTAGCTGGTTGCCTGAAAAATAATGATAATTTCGCGTTATCGGGTGATGAGTATGAATAAGAGAGTGCTCGTTTTTCTGGCGTGTGTGATATCGCTTTTCACCTTTGGTTCTTTTGCGGCGGAACCGCGTCAGGAGCCAACTGACCAGGAGCAAGCCCGCACGGTTTATATCTTCCATCATCCCATTGTTATGCTTCAGGCGAAATTCGGGCTCACTACGCCAGAAGAGCGCGTGCTACGCATCCGCAACACGCTGCGTCATTTCGAACATGCGGATCTGCTCGAACCCCTGAAAATCGTCCCTGTCACCCGCTATAACCAGCCGGGAAGACTGTTCGTTATGAATGGCAAACCTGTCATGCTTCTGGCGCAGGCGGATCTGGATGAGGGGGATGATCTTACCCTGGATCAGGCTGCGCAACGTGTGCTGGTACGCCTTGAAGCACAGCGCACCGCACTTCGCGATCAATTCAATACCGGCTGGCTTGTCCTCTCTTCGGTGAAGACGGTTGCAGGTCTGGCGGTCTTTTTGCTCTTTGGCTATGTTGCGTGGCGCTCATGGCGCCGGGTGCGGCAATATTATCGCCGCCAGATTGCTGAAAACCGGGGTTGGTTCCCCAAAAGCTGGCGCCGTTATACGGGGGCAATTGAAGCACGCCTGTATGGCTTACTAATGATATTACTGGGGATTTTAGCATTTTACGTCTGGTTAAGCTGGGCATTAAGTTTGTTCCCCTGGACGCGAGTCTGGGCTACGTCGCTGGGTGACTGGTCACTGCGTGTCGTACGTCAGATAGCCCTGTCTATCGTCTCTGCGTTACCTGGCCTGATGATTGTTTTGATTATTTTCATCATCACCGCCTTTATTCTGAAGTTGCTCAAAATGGTGCTCCGCCAGGTTGAAGCTGGCCGTTTACAGTTTCCGGGGCTTCACCCTGAGACTGTCGGGGCGACCCGCAAGCTTATCTCCGTGATGGTGTGGTTATTTGCTCTTTCCGCCGCATACCCTTTCCTTCCTGGCGCAAATTCGCTGGCCTTTAAAGGCATTAGCGTCTTTTTTGGCCTGATGTTAACGCTGGGTTCGGCTGGGGTGATGAATCATGCCATGAGTGGCCTGGTGCTTATTTATTCGCGAGCGCTGCGAAAAGGGGATGTTATTCGGGTAGCGGATAACGAAGGCCAGGTCAGCGAAATCGGGATGCTCGCCACCAAAATTATCACACGCGAAAACTACGTGGTGACGGTACCCAATGCGGTTGTGGTGAGCGGCAAGATTGTTAATCTCAGTGCGCAAAATAAAGATGGCAGCATCAACTTAACCGTCGGCGTGACCATAGGGTATGACACCCCGTGGCGGCAGGTTCACGCAATGCTTGAGCTGGCAGCCAAGCGAGCACGGTGTGTCGATCTGACGCATCCACCGCTTGTACGCCAGCTGGAACTGATGGACTGGTACATAGCCTATGAGCTACAGGTGAGACTGTTTCCCGGGCAGTCCCTGGCCATCGCGCGCAACGAGTTGTACAGCAACATTCAGGATGTATTCAATGAATTCAACGTTCAGATCATGTCGCCGAATTTCGTCATGCAGCCTGAAGGGAACATCATGGTCGCGCAAGAAAACTGGTATGCAGCCCCCGCAGCACCACCAAAGCGTGAAGGGTAAAACGGCGTAGTCAGCACTGCATTGGTGTATCAAATAATGCCTTCTGTTTCCGTGCATGTACTGCGTAAGGCACCTAAAAAGCCGACTACGCTTTATCAAGTACTGATGCCAGATCAAACGCCGCTGTAAAACGTGCTGGAATTCGTCGCCGGAATCCGTACCATACGCGACATACTTTTGCCTGCTGGCTTTTATCCGCTGGCGCTAACCCTTCTTTCATAGTGAGCCAGATAGGGCATGAAAACGCGCAAATGGTTTATGACGTCTGCGATGCGTGGTTTAAAGAATTGAATAAATGCCCTTTCTGGTTCCATAGGTAGTAATAAATGCAACAAAATCAAGACATTAACAAGAAAGAACAATACAACCTGAACAAATTACAAAAGCGTCTGCGCCGTAACGTGGGCGAAGCTATTGCTGACTTCAATATGATTGAAGAAGGCGATCGCATCATGGTCTGCCTCTCCGGGGGGAAAGACAGTTACACCATGCTGGAGATCCTGCGCAATCTTCAGCAAAGCGCGCCGGTGAATTTCTCACTGGTGGCGGTAAACCTCGACCAGAAACAGCCGGGTTTCCCGGAGCATATTCTTCCTGAGTATCTGGAGAAGCTGGGCGTCGAGTATAAAATTGTCGAAGAGAATACCTATGGCATCGTGAAAGAGAAGATCCCTGAGGGCAAAACCACCTGCTCGCTGTGCTCTCGTCTGCGCCGCGGGATCCTCTACCGTACGGCAACCGAACTGGGCGCAACCAAAATTGCGCTGGGCCATCATCGCGATGACATCCTGCAAACACTGTTCCTGAACATGTTCTACGGCGGCAAAATGAAAGGGATGCCACCAAAACTGATGAGCGATGACGGGAAACACATCGTTATCCGCCCTCTGGCATACTGCCGCGAGAAGGACATCGAGCGTTTCTCACAAGCGAAAGCGTTCCCGATAATCCCTTGTAATCTGTGTGGTTCACAGCCAAACCTGCAACGTCAGGTGATTGGCGATATGCTGCGTGACTGGGACAAACGCTATCCTGGCCGTATCGAAACCATGTTCAGCGCCATGCAGAACGTTGTGCCTTCGCATCTGGCGGACATAGAGCTGTTTGACTTTAAAGGGATTAACCACGAGTCAGAAGTGGTGAACGGCGGCGATCTGGCGTTTGATCGTGAAGAGATCCCAATGCAGCCTGCTGGCTGGCAACCGGAAGAAGATGACGCCCAGCTTGATGAACTGCGTCTGAACGTCGTCGAAGTGAAGTAATCCGTTAGCGTCCCGAACAGGCTTCGGGACGCTATCTTTCTGCCGCTTACTTAAGCAGGCGAACCCGACAGGCTTTGCCTTTAATTTTGCCGTTCTGCAACTGCTTCCAGGCTTTATGCGCCACTGACTGGCGAACAGCAACATAGACATGTGCCGGATGCACGGCAATCTTCCCGATATCCGCCCCGTCCAGACCAATATCCCCGGTCAGCGCGCCCAACACATCACCCGGACGCATTTTGGCTTTTTTACCGCCATCAATGCACAGCGTAGCCATTTCAGCATCCAGCGGCACAATGCTGACATTGCCTGGCGCACTGACCCAGTTCAGCTTCAGCTGCAGCATTTCAGACAGAATGTTTGCGCGCTGCGCCTCTTCAGGTGCGCAGAAGCTGATTGCCAGGCCACTGTTCCCGGCGCGGGCAGTACGTCCGATACGATGTACATGCACTTCAGGGTCCCAGGCCAGCTCAAAGTTAACAACCAGCTCCAGTGATTTGATGTCCAGGCCACGAGCCGCAACATCTGTCGCCACCAGCACGCGCGCACTGCCATTGGCAAAACGCACCAGCGTTTGATCGCGGTCGCGTTGCTCAAGATCGCCATGCAGCGATAACGCACTCTGCCCGGCAGCATTCAGTGCATCGCACACAGACTGACAATCTTTTTTGGTATTACAGAACACCACGCAGGACGCAGGCTTATGCTGGCTCAGCAGCTTTTGCAGTAGCGAAATTTTGCCCTGCTGCGAGGTTTCGAAAAACTGTTGCTCAATAGCGGGCAACGCATCGACGCTATCAATTTCAATGGTTAATGGGTTTTTCTGTACCCGGCCGCTGATAGCCGCAATAGCTTCAGGCCAGGTCGCTGAAAACAGAAGCGTCTGACGATCGGCAGGCGCAAAGCGAATAACCTCATCGATGGCGTCGCTAAAGCCCATATCCAGCATACGATCGGCTTCATCCATAACCAGCGTTTGCAGCGCATCAAGGGATACGGTGCCTTTTTGCAGGTGATCCAGTAAACGCCCCGGGGTTGCCACGATAATGTGCGGAGCGTGCTGGAGCGAATCGCGCTGGGCACCGAAAGGTTGTCCACCGCACAGCGTCAGAATTTTAGTGTTCGGCAGAAAACGCGCCAGTCGACGCAGTTCACCGGCGACTTGATCCGCCAGTTCACGGGTCGGGCACAGCACTAAAGACTGGGTCTTAAACAGTGCGACATCAATATGCTGTAACAGCCCAAGACCAAATGCAGCCGTTTTTCCACTGCCCGTTTTTGCCTGTACGCGTACATCACGGCCTTCAAGAATGGCGGGCAGCGCAGCCGCCTGAACAGGGGTCATAGTGAGGTAACCCAACTCGTTAAGGTTATCGAGTTGGGCAGCGGGCAGAACATTCAGGGTAGAAAATGCGGTCACAATATACTCTCGCGGTCATCTTTGCAGTCAGATGGCGCGTATCCTCGCAGATCTCGGGGTTTGATGCGACATTTTAATCGGTTCTTCATCGGGTGGCGGGTCAGGCATCGGCTGCGGACGTGGGATGGGGTCCGGCATCGGTATAGGATCGTTAGGTTCAGGGCCAATCGGAATGGAATTTAATCGTTGAAGTGTGGGTAGGATGCTCATCTTTCCCTCCAGGTTTGGGCGTTCTCCCTTTTTAGGGTAGACGCTGAAGAACAGGAGGCAAAAAAAAGCCGACTATTAAGTCGGCGTCGTACGAATCAATTGTGCTATGCAGTAATTCAAAAAAGGAAGTAAGACAATATGGAGCGCAACGCCCATCGCTTGACGTTGCATTCACCTGCGGGAGTAATATTGCACCTTACGGGGTATGTGTTTATTGACTTCGCTCAAATAAAATAGCGTTTTGAGGCGCTCAACGAAGCGAAAAAACGTAATTTTACAACCATTTACTACGATGCAACCACCACGCAACACCGCCTATCAAAACGACTAACATGATGCAAAACGTAATAAATCCGTACGGGTAGGCGCCGCCGGGGATCCCGCCCAGGTTCACACCAAATAGCCCGGTCAGGAAGGTACTCGGCAAAAAGACCATCGCCATCAGCGACATCGTATAGGTTCTTCTTGCCAGGGATTCTTGCATCACCTGTGCGATTTCATCGGCCATCACCGCCGTTCTGGCGATACAGGAGTCAATTTCGTCCAGACCTCGCCCTAACCTGTCTGCGATATCCTGCATCCTGCGGCGCTGATCATCGTTCATCCAGTTGAGGCGCTCGCTGGCCAGACGCGCGTAGACATCGCGCTGGGGCGTCATGTAGCGGCGCATCACAATCAGCTGCTTTCGCAGCAGCGCGAGAAAACCGCGCGGGGGTATCTGTTGATCGAGCAAATTATCTTCCAGGTCGATAATTTTATCGTGCAGTTCCTCGATAAACTCACTGGCGTGATCGGTCAGGGCATCACAGACATCCACCAGCCATCCACCACAATCCGCCGGACCAGTGCCCTCTTTAAGATCGTTAACCACATCATCCAGCGCCAGCACTTTGCGCTGGCGCGTAGAGACAATCATTCGTTCATCCATATACACGCGCATCGCCACCAACTGGTCGGGGCGTTCATCGGTACTGCCGTTAATACAGCGCAGTGTAATCAGCGTACCTTCGCCCATCCTGCTAACTCGTGGACGCAGACTCTCTCCCGACAGAGCATCCCGCACATTGTTCGGCAACAACGGGGTCGTCGCCAGCCACTGAGCGCTATCCGGGTGGGTGTAGTTCAGGTGCAGCCAGCAAGGATGCTCATTGTCGATGTCATCACCGTTTTCCAGCGGCCTCGCGCCGCCGCGACCATCGAGCAGCCACGCAAAAACCGCATCAGGAACGTTAACCTCAGACCCTTTAATGCTATCCACAGCACCTCCACCTTTTTGACTCTTTGGTTGTCAGTCTAGCTTTCGCCTAACGTTAAGCAATAAATATGTCCAGCATCGCGCTGAATTAGCTCAGGAATTGCTCATTATCATTCAGGTTTCAGTAGACAGGTACATGTAAATCGTTAGAGTTAATGAAATGCTGCCGTTTTGATCTAAATGTATCCCGGAGTGAGCTGGTGACAACAAAAAAGACCTGTGCTGCATTCGATGTACGCCTGGCTGAAATGCGTGCAATTGCGATCAAAACCAGCATGACCTGGTTCCTGTGGGTGAACATTTTATTCTCGTTGTTCCTGCTGGGACGGCGCTATTTTTCTACTTTCGATACCTTAACCACGCCCCTGAATCCAGCCGGATTATTGGAAACCATGATGGTTATTGATCTTACGCTTTCAGCAGGGGTCCTTTTTATCCTGAGAATGGCGCCACTGCAGAACGCGTCCTGGCTACGAAATCTGGCAAAAGGCGTCGTCGTTGGGATAAGCCTCTGTTGGTCGGTCTGTTTTTACGTTCTGATTGCCAGCGGAGATATGCGTTTAATTTTCCCGTTTGCTGCCCTGCTGCTTTTTACTGCGCTTATTTCGCTCTATTTCGACCCGAAAGTGTTATTGAGCTTTATCGCGCCAGTGTGGCTTACCATCCTGATCACCAGCCTTTTTCATCCCTCCAACCTTACCGTCCTGAACGCGCTGTTGTGGATACTGTTGGCAGGGATGATTGAATCCGGCCGCCGGATCCTCAACAGCTGGTTTATCCTCGCGCTACGCCGCGAGCAGGAAAATGCGGACCTTATTCAACAGCTAGGGCAGCTTGCCAGCAAGGACCCGTTAACCGGTATCGCAAACCGCCGCACATTTGAAACACTCATGGATCAGGAAATTATCCGCCACCAGCGTGACGGCACCGAATTCGGGCTGATTATGCTCGATGTCGATCATTTCAAGTTTTACAACGACTATTACGGTCACCAGGGCGGTGACCGCTGCCTGATGATGATTGCCCGCGTACTTGAAAGCGCCACGCAGGATAACCACGGCGTTGTCGGGCGTTTTGGCGGCGAGGAGTTTATAGTGCTATTGCCCGATCCCGGTCAGTTGCAGAGCACAGCAGCAGCGATAGCCAGTACCCTGCAATCTCAGGCACAGGCCCATGCCCTTTCCCCGGTCAGCTCACTTGTTACAGTAAGTCAGGGGTTAGCGACATGGAAAGTTGGGCAAACGGCACAGTCGGTAATTGCAAGGGCTGACAAGGCGCTTTACAGCGCTAAGCAGCAGGGACGAAATCGCTGGGTGCAGGCGCAATAAAAAAGAGCCTGGGATCCAGGCTCTTTTTTACGGTTAGAGGGAGTGCTTAGCATGCGGTGCAAACATCGGGGAATGGTGAAGTTGCGGCGAGTACAGCGGTTTCTGGAATCCCTCTTCGAGCCTGAAATTGCGTGTCCGGGCCTGTAATTCAATGACCTGATTTTTCAGCACATCTGATGAACCACTCAGCTCCTCCACCATCGCAACGTTACTCTGGGTAACTCTTTCAAGCTCAGAAAGTGCCAGCGTAATTTGCGAGATCCCTTTCTCCTGCTCTGATGTCGATGAAGAGATATCGTCCATCAGTCTGCTCACCTGGCCCGAACCCGCCACAATTTCGTGCATGTTTTTTTCCGCCTGAGCAACCACAGTAACGCCCTGAATGACGTTAGAGCTGGTTTCATCGATCAGGGATTTTATGTTTTTCGCCGCTTCTGCACTGCGATGCGCCAGATTTCTGACCTCACCGGCAACCACGGCAAAACCTTTACCGTGTTCACCTGCGCGTGCCGCTTCAACGGCTGCATTCAGGGCCAGGATATTGGTCTGGAACGCAATACCGTCAATCAGCGTGATAATTTCTTTCATTTGTTGGGCGCATTCGGTGATGGATTGCATGTTGTGGGCAACCTGCCCCATCAGCTCGCCACCCTTACGCGCCTGCAACGTTGCGGCATTAGCCTGCTCACTGGCTAAACGGGTGTTATCGGCGTTGTTTTTCGTGCTTGCGGCCATCTGTTCCATACTGGCCGCGGTTTGCACCAGCGAGGCTGACTGCTGTTCTGTTTTCACAGAAAGTTGTGCGCTACGCTCAGAAAGCTGCCCGGACAACGTCATAGCTGATTCGGATGATGCCCTAATCTCCCGCACCAGCGTTGCGATGTTACTCGACAACGTATTAATACCCGGGATCAGACGCCCGGCACAGTTATTACCAAACACAGGAATAGAGACGGCAAGATTGCCTGACATCACTTCTTCAATACTTTTTTTCACAGTGTTGATGGGCGTCACAAGATATTTTGTCATGTAGGTCCAAAGTAAAAACAAAGCAAGTAAATTAACAATAATTACAGAAACAAAAAGAGTAGTGTTATGAGATAACAACGCAATCAAACCATCAATTAACAAAAAAGCGCTTACCAGAAAATAGATAATAAAAGTTCTGACACTAATATTCTTTAGCATGATTTTTCCTACTACTTGATATTTTGGTCGGCATTAAAATATATAGCATTGCCTTAGCACTTTTTCATCACTATCCCGCAACTCCTTTTGTTTTGCATCTTGCAACTCATAATTTCACTTAAGTTAATATAAAAACCCATATTATGATAAATGTTATGCACTTCATCCCGGAACACTGGTTTTTATGACACTAAAGCGATAGCATCTTTTTTTGTGAACTAATATGATCGCACTCATATTTTAAGGAACAGTATTGCTCTACCGAATCAGTGTTTAGCAAAACTTAACTAATTAATAAAAGAATATATTCTGTTCTTTGATATGAGTGAAAAAAGCAATGCACCTGGTCTTTTTTCGCGATTAATAACTAATATTGTTTGAACGAGTTCGCAGCTAGCTGATGCAGGGCGTCCGCAGGCGACCTCAGTAACCTTTTTTGGCTTGGGATTGCATAATGCTCAATGTATCTTGGGACCCAGTGTTAATTGCCATCTCCTTTCTGGTGGCGTTTATCGCCTCATTTGTTGCACTGGACAGTGCGGGTAAAATCCCCTTTTCCAGCCGCAAAGCCGCGTTATTCTGGCGGATTGCCGGAGGCGTAACGCTGGGTATCGGAGTCTGGTCAATGCATTTCATTGGCATGTTGTCGATGGAAATGCCGATGACCATGAGCTATGACTTGTGGCTCACACTCGCCTCAATGGGCGCTGCCGTCCTGGCTTCTACCGTAGCCATCTATATTGCCGTCACCGCTAAAACCCTTTCCCCTTTCCGGTTGATCCTTGCCACGCTCATCCTGAGTGCAGGCGTAGCTTCCATGCACTATATCGGCATGGCCGCATTGATGCTTGAAGAGGGTATTATCTGGGATCATCGTATTGTGCTGTTGTCGGTGGTGATTGCCGTTATCGCCTCCGGCATTGCCCTGTGGTTAGCATTCCACCTGCGGGAAAATCGCAAAGGTATCTTTATTAATCGCGTAATGGCCGCTCTGGTGATGGCTGTCGCTATTTGTTCCATGCACTACACCGGGATGAGCGCCGCTCATATTCATGAAATGGAACAGACCCGGTCAGGCGGGGTCAGCGAGCTGGGGCTGTCGATTTGGGTGTCGGTCACGACCCTGTGCCTGCTTGGTCTGATGCTTATTATCTCCCTGGTTGATTCCCACTGGCGTACAACGCGGCTGACGGACAATCTGCGCCAGCTTAACCGCCAGCTAGAGTTGCAGGCGCGTTTTGATACCCTCACCGGGCTTGCTAACCGGCATCAGATGGATATTCGGTTACAGGATTGTTTGCGCAGTTCATTACTGAACAAGAAGCAATTTGCGCTGATTTTCTTCGATGTCGACCACTTCAGGCGGGTGAATGACACCTGGGGACATCAGGTTGGTGATGAACTGCTGATTAACGTTGCCCAGCGTATTACGGCCAGGCTGACACGCGAAATGACACTGGCGAGACTGGGTGGCGATTCGTTTATGTTGCTGGTCCCGGAATGCGATGATGATAAATTAAACACCCTGCTTTCGACGCTGATTGAAGATATGCGCCGTCGCCAGCCCATCTGTGGGCACGCGCTGAGTACCACCCTCAGCGCAGGTGTTAGTCTCTATCCCCAACACGGTGAAACCCTGCATGAGCTCAAGCTTAAGGCCGATGCCGCCATGCAGTACGTTAAGCAGGAAGGACGCAACGACTGGGCTGTTTACCGCCCGGAGATGTCCACCACCGCGCCGGCGGAGCCGGGTTTCTTGCAGGAGTTGTCCCAGGCACTCGAACGCGATCAGTTTGAGCTTTGGTATCAGCCAACCTATATTGCCGAAGAAAATACCATTCACGGTTTTGAGGCGCTGATCCGCTGGCGCCACCCGGAGCAAGGCGTTTTACTGCCTAATGTGTTTTTACCTTCTCTTGAGCAAACCGGTTTAATTATTCCGGTGGGCAACTGGGCGATTGAAGCGGCGTGCCGTCAGCTCAATTTCTGGACGGAACAAGGCTTCAGTCAGTGGACGTTATCCTTTAACTTGTCGCCAATCCAGTTTGAGCAACAGGATATATTCCATGTTATTTCGTCCATGCTGGAAAAATACAATCTGGCACCGTCAAGATTGATTCTTGAGGTGACCGAAAGCACCGCGCTCAAAAATCTCGATCGCAGTATTGAGTTACTCACCGCCTTTAACCATGCCGGAATAACGGTTTCTATCGATGACTTTGGCACAGGCTATTCAAACCTGCTGATGCTCAGCGTGCTTCCTGCGAAAGAACTTAAAATCGATAAAAGTTTTGTGAGCTCAATGCTGGAAAATGAGAAAAGCCGGAAACTGGTGGAAACCATCATAAATATCGCGCGCACGATGGAGATGAATGTCGTGGCGGAAGGAATTGAAACAGAAGAACAACAGGCAGCGCTTACCGATTTAGGCTGTGATTTCCTTCAGGGTTTTCTTTTCTCTCGCCCGTTACCTGCGGAACAAGTCCCCTGGTTGTTGTTACAAAAAAAATCCGCCAAACAGATTATACCAATCGGTAAAATTCATACGGAATCCCCATTTGTTTCACAAAAAAATCATGCCTGATGTGGTGAACTAGAGTATGTTTCAAAGGAGCCCACGCGAGTCAATTCCGTCGTGATCGTCAGGCACACAGTGTCGATGGATAGGAATTCCCTATGTCGCTAAATTGCTTCGATGCACTGAATTACATAAAAACGCCAGTGTGGCTGATTTCACCCGTCTCAGAACAAATTATATATGCAAACGCCGCAGCTACCGATGTCATGCGGACTAAAACAGTCAATGAAATGCGTACGGGGGTCTACTCCGCTAATGCGCAATCCGCACTTTCAATGTATGTTCCGGACCTCAAAACCGACCAGGAAATAATCGAGATCTGGACGGTCTGGCGTAATGAGCAAGAATCAACGTTAACCTGCCGCCTGTCACTCACCCAGTATGAGCCTTACGGTGATGTCATCATTTTTGAGGGGATCGCCCAGCAAACCACAGCGGGCCTTAAAGCCAGCCGCTCGGCAACCTATCAACGAAAAAAACAGGGTTTTTACGCACGATTTTTCCTGACGAACAGTGCGCCAATGCTGCTTATCGATCCGGCGCGGGATGGTCAAATTGTGGATGCTAACCTGGCCGCCTTGAATTTTTACGGTTATCAGCACGATGAATTGTGCAGCAAACATACCTGGGAAATTAATACCCTCGGTCGTGACATCATACCGGTAATGACAGAGATAGCGAGCCTGCCTGGTGGACATAAACCGCTTAACTTTGTCCACCGACTTGCCGATGGCTCAACCCGCCATGTGCAGACATATGCCGGGCCAATTGAAATTTACGGCGATAAGCTGATGCTGTGCATCATTCACGATATTACTGAGCAAAAGCGGTTAGAACAGGAACTGGAACATGCGGCACTGCGAGATTCCATGACAGGCCTGCTTAATCGTCGTCAGTTTTACATTATCACCGAGCAAACAAATCCTTCTCATCTGCCCGCTCAGGAGCAGTTCAGCCTGTTGCTGGTGGATACCGACCATTTTAAAAATATCAACGACGTTTTTGGCCACCTCAAAGGTGACGAAGTCCTGATCTCGCTCTCCCGTACGCTGGAGGCCTGTAGCCGTAAAGACGACTTTGTTTTTCGCTGGGGGGGCGAGGAGTTTGTGATTTTGCTACCCAGAACCTCGCTTGATGCCGCCATGCAGGTCGCCGAAACGATCCGCGCCGCCGTTGCGCGCATTACTATCCCTGGTCTTCCGCGTTTTACGGTCAGCATTGGCGTCGCACGGCATAATCAGGGAGAGAGTATCGATGACCTGTTTAAACGGGTTGATGATGCGCTGTACCGCGCCAAGAACAACGGGCGCAATAAGGTGCTGGCTGCGTGAAACTGGAGTATTTAATCAAGCCTCGCTACAATGCCCACCTCGAAGAAACAGACTTCAGGTGGGTAGTATCCAGCAATGGGAAAGACAGAATTAATACTCATCTTAATTATTTTAAGCCTTATTATTTTTGGCTATTGGTTTATCTTCAGCGGTGAGATTTGGCAGCTTGTAGAATATCTTGAAAACAGCGTGTACCCGTCCATCGAAGCCCCGTAACGCATGTTTAATCCTTTGTTTCACCTACCGAATTTGTCAGCTACACGCAAACATAACTGACGCGTAATATACGCGCTGTTAGCCACCGTGATGGCGGATAACGAATCAATAAATCATTTGCTTATTTCGCCCGTTCTCTGACGGGCTTTTTTTTATTTTTTTGATGAACGGAACATCAATTTAGGTTATGTCCCGCCCGACATTAATTAATGTTTCTCGATATACATCGTACGGCTGTAAGCAACATCTTCCGGGTTATTAACAGGATAGCCCTTGACCCACGGTTTAATCAGACGGCCATTGGTGTACTGGTAAATCGGCGCAATAGGGGCTTTTTCGGCGAGGATCTTCTCGGCCTTATTGTAATCCGCATTACGCGCTTTCTCGGTTGTCTCAAGCGTCGCCTGATTGATTATCTTATCGTACGCCGGATCGTTAAACCGGGAGATATTGCCGCTGTGTGTAGAGGTCAGTAGCGACAGGAAAGTGGACGGCTCATTGTAGTCCCCAACCCAGGACGCACGGATCACGTCGAAATTCCCGGTATTACGGCTATCAATGTACGTCTTCCACTCCTGGTTTTGCAGTTTGACGTCAACACCCAGATTTTTCTTCCACATCGACGCCACGGCGATCGCTATCTTCTGATGGTTCTCTGAGGTGTTGTACAGCAGATTCAGGGTCAGAGGGCGCTGAGGACCATAACCTGCCGCCTGCAACAACATCTTCGCCTGCGCATTCAGCTCCTGCTGCGACATCTGTTCAAACACGGACGCTTCCGGGGTAAACCCGGCGGTCACGTCAGGTGTGAAATGCCATGCCGGTTTCTCACCCGTGCCTAGCACTTTTTCCGCCATGATGCGGCGATCGATGGTCATACTCAGCGCCAGACGCACGCGTGCATCTGCGGTTGGCCCTTTTTGGGTATTAAAGGCGTAATAGTAAGTCCCGAGCTGAGGCGGTGTGTAAACCTGACCAGGAATATCTTTCAGCAGTTTCTGGTACATGTTTTTCGGGAAAGATTCAGTGATATCAATATCACCGGCCAGGTAGCGCTTGGTCGCGGAAGACTCCTGATTAATAGGGACAAAGGTGACTTTTTTCAGTACCGTTTTGGCGTTATCCCAGTAGTGCGTATTAGGTTCGACAACCAGCTTTTCATTCACTACGCGGTCTTTCAGGACGTAGGCACCGTTACCCACCAGGGCACCCGGGCGAGTCCACTCTTTCCCGCTTTCAACATTTGCTTTTTGCACCGGATAAAACGCAAAGCTCGCCGTCAGGCTGGCAAACCACGGCAGCGGTTTATCCAGCTGTACGCGCAGGGTTTTATCATCGACGGCCGTTACGCCAAGCGTATCGGGTGCCGCTTTACCATCAATAATGGCCTGGGCATTGTTAATTCCCGCCAGGGCCGCAAACCAGGCGAAAGGCGATGTGGTTTTCGGATCAACCAGACGCTGCCAGCTATAAACAAAATCCTGTGCGGTAACGGGGGAACCATCCGACCATTTTGCATTATCACGCAAGCTGAACGTCCAGACGCGGTTGTCGTTACTCTGCCAGCGCGTCGCGACACCCGGCGCTAACTCCCCCTTTTCATTTTGATTGACCAGCCCCTCAAAGAGATCGCGAATTACCTGGATTTCGGGCAAACCCACGGCTTTTGCGGGATCAAGCGAGGCAGGTTCATCTTTTATATGACGTACAAGTTCCTGCTTTTGTGCCAGAACGGTTCCCTTTGGGATGTCAGCAGCATAAGCAAGTGAAGAAAGTCCGCACAGCCAAAGTGCAGAACAAAGCAGCGAAACAGGATGCTTCATGAGATCCCCTTAAGATGTCAGGTAACACGGATGCGTAATTATTTGTTTCGAAACGGAGAAATGCAAATACCTTAAATCGGAAAGTTGATATCTGGCAATTTTCCACAGCGACGGAAACTATTTGATTAACCGCGAGTTTTGCACAACACTGCCAGTAGAGACTTCTTTATCAGGATTTCCTATGTCACTCACCCGACCAAGAACGGAACGTGGCGCTTTCCCGCCAGGAACCGAACACTATGGCCATTCATTTTTAGGCGCGCCGTTAATCTGGTTTCCCGCCCCGGAGGCCGACCGCAATAGCGGGTTAATCATCGCAGGCACGCATGGTGACGAGAACTCCTCGATTGTGACGTTATCCTGTGCGCTACGTACCCTGGCGCCTGAATTACGCCGTCATCACGTCATTTTGACCGTCAACCCGGACGGTTGTCAGCTTGGACTTCGGGCAAATGCGCGAGGCATCGACTTAAATCGTAATTTCCCGGCGGCAAACTGGCGCGCGGGTGAGACGGTCTATCGCTGGAACAGCTCAGCAGAAGAGCGTGACGTGGTGTTACTGACGGGGGAAAAACCGGGTTCAGAGCCGGAAACGCACGCCCTGTGTCAGTTGATCCATCGATTACATCCGGCCTGGGTCGTTTCGTTTCACGATCCGCTTGCCTGCATCGAAGATCCCCGCCACACCGCGCTTGGGCAGTGGCTGGCCGATGCTTTTGCCCTTCCGCTGGTCACGAGCGTGGGTTATGAGACGCCCGGCTCGTTTGGGAGCTGGTGTGCCGATCTGGGGTTACACTGCATCACTGCAGAATTCCCCCCAATCTCATCCGACGAAGCGAGCGAAAAGTACCTCAAAGCGATGGTCGGTCTTCTCCGCTGGCAGCCTCAGAGATGAAGCGTGCCGGTGGTGAAATGCAGGGCTGGCGAGACGTCCACCGCCAGCCATGTCGGGCCATCCAGATCGGCAAAACTCACCTGTTGAACCAAAGGTAACGCGGCACTAATCGCCCGTGATGTGCACAGCATACAGCCCAGCATCAACGAGAACCCTTGCGCACGCGCCTCTTTCGCCAGAGCCAGCGCTTCGGTCAGCCCACCCGTCTTATCGAGTTTAACATTCACCATCTCATAGCGGCCTTTTAAGCCTGCGAGGCTTTCGCGCGTATGGCAGCTTTCATCGGCACATACGGGCAGCGGATGGATAAAGTTTTCCAGCACGGCGTCATCCTTTGCCGGAAGCGGTTGTTCCAGCATGGCCACGCCCAGATCTGCCAGCAGCTGACAGCGGGCTGCCAGCCCTTCGCTATGCCAGGATTCGTTCGCATCGACAATCAGCGTGGCGTCCGGCACGGCAGCGCGAATTGCAACCATTCGCTCGCTGATTAGCCGGTCATCAAGCTTCACCTTTAATAAGGTTGCCCCGGAGGCAAACAGTGCTTTTGCGCTGGCGGCCATCTGTTCTGGCTCACCAATCACTACCGTTTGTGCCGTAACAACTGATGCCGGTAACGTGATATCCAGAAGCGATGGCAAAGAGCGGTGCTGTTGCGCAGCCTCCAGATTCCAGAGTGCACAATCAATCGCGTTACGCGCAGCCCCCGCCGCCAGATGCTGTTGCAATGCCGCTCGGGTTAGTCCTTTTTGCAGCTCAGGAACCAGCGCCATCACCTGAGCCATCACAGATGCAAGGCTCTCTCCATAACGCGGATACGGGGTACATTCCCCCACGCCTTTCACCCCGTCTTCTTCTATTTCAACCACCACAACGCAGGCTTCGCTGCGACTGCCACGTGAAATGACAAATGGGGAATGCAATGGCCAGGCTTCTTCATAGACTTTCACGCTTCTCATTGACTGTCTCCTTTCGGCCCGGTGAGGCGCTAAATTTGGTTTGCCGTGCTGTCCGCAGTTGGCATACACTAGCCCTGACGTTAACTATATGTAAACAGGAAGATATCTATGTCACAACTCGTTCATTTCCAGGGCAACCCGGTTGCTGTTGCAGGTTCCATTCCGCAGGCTGGTAGCAAAGCACAGGCATTCACTCTGGTGGCTAAAGATCTGTCTGACGTCACGCTGGCCCAGTTTGCTGGCAAACGTAAAGTCCTGAACATTTTCCCAAGCATTGATACCGGTGTTTGTGCCGCGTCTGTGCGCAAATTCAACCAACTGGCAACCGAAATGGACAACACCGTTGTGCTGTGCATTTCTGCGGACCTGCCGTTTGCCCAGTCTCGCTTCTGCGGTGCAGAAGGCCTGAGCAACGTGATCACCCTTTCAACCCTGCGTAGCCCGGACTTCCTCGAGAAATACGGCGTGGGTATTTCTGAAGGCGCTCTGAAAGGCCTGGCAGCACGCGCGGTGCTGGTTATCGATGAGAATGACAACATCGTCTTCAGCGAACTGGTTAACGAAATCACCACCGAACCAGATTACACCGCTGCGCTTGATGTGCTGAAAGCATAATAAGTACTGAGCATTCTATACAATTATTTATCAACCTCGCCACAGCGGGGTTTTTTATTAATCAAAAGCTGAATCGTTAAAGCAACAATAGTCATAAATCACATTAATGATGCAATAAAAAATGTAATGCGCAACATTAACGTGATATTTAGCACATTATAATCGTTAAAAATCCCTATTTTTGTCCCAAGTGAAGCACATCACATTTCCCTTTTTCCCTAAACATTAAATTTTCTTGTGAAAGACAATAATCGTTTCAGCAAAAAGGATAAAATATGAAGATTAAATTCGCTTTCACGCTCCTTGCGGTACTGATTTCTGGCAATGCAGTGGCTAAAACCTGGGTGCTGACAAACGCTGAAAGCAGCGTAGAAAAAGGAAACTGGAAGATTTCCAGTGATGAGCTGAACGTTAAGACTCACCCGTTCAGCATTGAGCAAAAGGTCTTGCACGGTGGTAAACAGGAAGGCAGTAAAATCATCGTTATTAGCAGCAAAGATGGCCTGACCATAACCCTGAGCCCGACGCGCGGAATGAACCTTCTGCACGTTGAAGGATTTGGCACCCGACTGGGGTGGAATTCTCCCGTCAAAGAAGTTGTGAACCCGGCTTATATTAATCTGGAAAGTCGAAACGGTCTTGGCTGGCTGGATGGTTTCAACGAGATGATGGTGCGCTGCGGCTACGAGTGGACAGGACACCCGGTCACTGCGGACGGGCAAATTTACACCCTTCACGGCAAGGCCGGTAATACCCCTGTATCGCAGGTAGAGGTCGAGGTCGCAGATACCGCCCCTTATGAAATCCGCGTTCGGGGTTTAATCAAAGAGAGCACGTTTAAAAAAGCGGATCTGCAAACCATGACCGAACTGCGCTACGTTCCTGGAACCAACCAGTTCAGCCTGCACGATGTGCTGACAAACCATGCAGATTACCCTCATGATTACCAGATAATCTATCACAGCAACTTCGGAACGCCGATCCTCGAAGAAGGCGCTCGTTTCCTTGCGCCGGCGGTGAGCGTTAGCCCGTTCAATGACTACGCCAAAGCAGGCGTTAACGACTGGCAAACCTATGCCGGGCCGACAAAAGGCTTTGATGAGATGGTCTTTAACATCAAACCGCTTGCGGACAATAACCATGAAACGCTCGCGGCAGTGGTCAATAAAGCCGGAGATAAAGGCGCGTCAATCCAGTTTGATACCCGCCAGCTGCCCGTGCTGACATTATGGAAAAATACCGACACGCTGAAGCAGGGGTATGTCACGGGTATTGAGCCAGGTACAAGCTACGCCTACCCCGTCACGATTGAACGCGAGCAGAAGCGCGTTAAGCAGCTACAGCCTGGTGCCAGCGCGCAGTTTGACCTGACGTATACCCTGCTTCACAGCCCGCAGCAGGTAAAAGACGTCGAAAACAGGATTGCGTCGATTCAGGGAGAGACAAAAACAGAAATCGTGACCACGCCTCTGGCGAAGGAATAAGCGTAAAGTAAAAAAGCCTCTTTATGGACTGACCCCCATAAAGTTGGACAGTCCATTACAGAGGCTTTTTGTTATTCGTCACCCTTCTTATGGTTCAAACCGTACTCACGGAGCTTATTCGCAATCGCGGTGTGCGAGACGCCAAGACGTTTCGCCAGTTTACGTGTACTCGGGTAACTGCGATAAAGCTGCGTCAGCACCGAACGCTCGAAACGGCTGGTAATATCATCCAGAGAGCCTTCCATCGCCTCTTCACCTACCGACACCGTCCCGGCATCATAATCCGGTAATAAGATATCCTGTGGACGCAGCTCGTAGCCTTCCAGCTGAGTCAGCGCGCGATAAACGGCGTTCTTAAGCTGGCGAATGTTACCCGGCCAGCCGTAACGCGTGAGCACTGTCCCCAGGTCGGCGGACAGTTTCGGGCGCGGAACGCCTTGTTCGTCGGCGAAGCGTGCCACAAACAGCTCGGTCAGCGGCATAATATCCTGAGGACAATCCCGCAGTGGCGGAATATTGAGAGTCAGCACGTTCAGGCGATAGTAGAGATCCTCGCGGAATACCCCTTTCTGCACCAGCTCCACCAGGTTTTTCTGCGTGGCGCAAATCACGCGCACATCCACATGGACTTCATGATCTTCCCCTACGCGACGGAAGGTTCCGTCATTGAGGAAACGCAGCAGTTTAGCCTGCATCCGTGGCGACATTTCGCCGATCTCATCCAGCAGAACCGAGCCACCATTTGCCTGCTCGAAGAAACCTTTTTTACCTTCAGGCGCATGGCCGAAAAGCTCGCTCTCAACCGCATCTTCAGGAATTGAGGCGCAGTTCAGTGCCAGATATGGTTTTGCTGCCCGCGGGCTGGACAGATGCACGGCATGAGCCAGCAGGTCTTTCCCGGTTCCGGTATCCCCGGTGATCAGCAGCGGAGCCGTCAGATTCGCAAGCTTGCGCGCCTGATCGACCACATGGCGCATTTTCGGGCTGACAGCGATTATCTGGCTAAACGCGCTAACATCCTGACTTGAGAGATTTTGCAGCTGACGGCCCATCCGTACGGTAGAACGCAGCATGATCACCGCCCCGGTCAGCACGCGGGCATCGTTTTCCCCTTTCAGGTACACGGGAGTGATTTCCATCAGGAAATTCTGCCCGTTGATCACCACGTGTTCGCTGTGGGTGTTTTGCGGGTTGCTTTCCAGCCAGCGCTGGAAGTTAAAGCCGGGGATAAGCTGCGTTGCATGATGAGTGCTCAGCTTCTCCTGGCCCTGTGCAAACAACTGACAGCTGGCCTGGTTTACACGTTCGACCTTACTTTTCAGGTCCAGGGATAAGAATGGCTCTGGCATCGCTTCAAGCAAGGCGCTCAGCGCCAGGTGTTCACGCTCTGATGGCATCCACGGAATGGTTCGTACATCCGTAACGCCAGCGATACGGCGGATCTCAGCCATAAGGCTACTGAATGTATTGAATTCAATTTCGGCAAAGTTGAGGTAAATTCGCCCGATAGGATCGATCTCAATGCCACGCAGATCAATACTACGTAAAACAAGCAGATCGAGTAATTCGCGGGTCAGACCGAGTCGGTCTTCACAAAAGACTTCCAGACGCATGGGAAATTCACCGTTTAAGCCAATAACATTAAAATAATATGTCAGAAAGCGGTGATCGGGAAGATGGCTGTCAACAAATATTGACAGCCTGATGGTTAATTAGCCGATGATGTGAGCCAATTACGCTTTTTTGCTCAGCGTATCTTTAAGCTGGCCAATTAACTCGCGGCGGAAATCACCCAACCGGGGTTTGTCGCCGTCTATCCACGGCAGCGGACGGCAAATTTCCATCGCTTTGATCCCCAGACGTGCCGTCAGTAAACCGGCCCCCAGCCCCTGCGCGGCTCGTGCCGACAAACGCGCGGCCAGATCCTGAGACATCCAGTCCATACCGACTTCCCGCACCAGTTCGCTGGCACCGGCAAAGGCAATATTCAGCAAGACCAGGCGGAATAAACGCAGGCGGCTGTAATACCCTAGCTCAATGCCATACAGCGTGGCGATACGGTTAATCAGGCGCAAATTGCGCCACGCAATAAACGCCATATCCACCAGCGCCAGCGGGCTGACGGCAATCATCAGTGTGGATTCCGCCGCCGACCGACTGATTTCCCGACGGGCCTGCGCATCCAGTACCGGTTGCACCATATGGGAATAGAGTGTGACCACTTCCCGATCGTTTTGGGTTTCATGGATAGCGGCGTACCAGCGCTGAAGCGCCGGATGTGACTGATCGATACCCGCCTGGCTTGCCAGTTTTTCACAAAATGCACGCCCTTTACCGGTGGCGTGGCTGTGCAGCAGATCCCGTGCCTCATCGCGCTCATGTGCGCGCTGGCGTAAGCGCCACAGACGACGCCACTCTGTGACCAGCGAGCCGACGCCCGCACCGATGATCAGCGCTCCCGCAGCGCAGCCGCCCATCGCCACCCAGTCCTGGGTTTGCCAGGCATTTACGGCCCACTGGACACCCTGCCCAACCACGCTGGCACCAAACAGTGCCAGCCCGGCGGTCACCATTTTTCGCCACAGGCTACGTTTAGGGCGCAGCGCGGATTCAACGACAGCTTCTGCTTGCCCTTCATCAGCAAGCGGCTCCTCTGACAGAACAGGCGCAAAATTATCGGCCTGAGTCCCGCTGAATGTTTGCGCGGTCCTGAATGCGTCGAGCGGCTCTTTCTCAAGCTGGCCCGTAAAATCAATGCGCGGTTTTAACGGTTCCGTCATCGCAATTTATCTCCAATCAAAAATTCCAGCGCCGCATCAATACGAATATGCGGTAGTGGCTGGTCAACGTTCATTGCCTGCGGGCGAAACGCTTCAAACTGGAATCCCTGGTTTTGCCAGAACGCCTGCCCGGGCAGACGCGCAGGCACTTCGCCGGGATAGACCGTCAGCGGCTCGCCATCGCTTAAGCGGTTGCCGCGCAGCGCCGGGATCTTCTCGCCATTCACGTCAATTAATCCACTCTGGGTCGCCTGAACCGACGCAAGCCCCAGGCAGTCCATGCTAATTCCTTCAAACGCTGCGTTTTGCCACGCATCCTGTACCAGTTGCTGCAACAACGAGACCATATTGGCGTGCTGGTCGACAGTGACATGATCGGCCTTGGTGGCGGCAAACAGCAGCTTGTCGATAACCGGTGAAAACAGCCGACGAAACAGCGTGCGTTGTCCGTAATGGAAACTTTGCATCAACTGCGTCAGCGCCAGGCGCATATCATTAAATGCCTGCGGCCCGCTGTTGAGCGGCTGAAGACAATCCACCAGCACAATCTGGCGGTCGAAACGTAAAAAGTGATTTTTATAAAAACCTTTCACCACTTTTTCGCAGTAGTAGTTGTAACGTTCGCGCAGCATCCCGGCATTGGTGTGTTTATCGGCCTGCGCCAGTTTCGACTCCCCGCTTGCGTCGACGTCCGGCCATGGGAAAAACTGCAACGCCGGCGCACCCGCCAGATCGCCCGGCAGGACAAAACGCCCTGGCTGAATAAAATGCAGCCCTTCCTGCTTACATTGGTGCAGATAGTCGGTCCAGGCTTCAGCAATTACCGCCAGGCGGTTTTCATCCGCAGGCGCCAGTGGATCGAGCCCTTCGCAAAGCTGCCGCCATTTTGCCGACCATTCCGCGCGGTGACCCTGTAACAAACCGGTCATTTGCCGTGACCAGCTCAGATAATCCTGAGCCAGCATGGGTAAATCCAGCAGCCACTCGCCCGGATAATCCACAATTTCGAGATACAGCGTGGAGGTATCCTTAAAGTGGCGCATCAGGGAATCATTCGAACGAAAACGCAGCGCGAGACGAATTTCACTGACCCCGCGCGTGGGCGTCGGCCAGGCGGGAGGGTCGCCGTACAGCTGCGCCAGCCCCTCGTCGTAGGTAAAACGCGGGATGCCAAAATCTCGCTGCGGAACACGCTTCACGCCAAGCAACCGCTCTTCCCGTACCGCACTGAGCAGCGGTAGCCGTGCACCCGCGTGCAGGTTAAGCAGTTGGTTTACCATCGCCGTGATAAAAGCCGTCTTGCCGCTGCGGCTGAGTCCTGTCACAGCAAGTCGCAAATGGCGATCGACGCCACGGTTCACCAGTGAGTTGAGTTCGTTTTTAAGTCGCTTCATCGCCGTCCTTTTTGCCTGAAGGCGTTTATATTCTTAAAAATATGACATGGGGACAAAATGAAAGGAATAAAACCTTAGAGCAAAACGACACGCCAGTCAGCGTGCCGTCTGGAGATTATTTCAGTTTTCCCGAGAGCCGCCCGGCTAATTTTCTCAGCAACGGCTCCAGCGCTACAGCCAGTAACATTTTGACCGGCCTGCGGGCCACGGATTTCACCGCCCAGCCAGCCACACCTGCCGGGCCGTAACGTAAGGCAGTAAACAAAACCAGCTTCCCTGCTAATTTCAGGCCGGGTTTCACCTTTTGCCCCGCCTGTTGCCAGGAGTGATTCATTCGTATTCTCTCTTAAAGCTGACGAAAACGGCTTCGCAACGTAAAGGTATCAGACGTGACATAGCGCTCCATCTCGCGCAAGCGCGTCTCACCGGCGGCCAACTGGGCATCTACCGCATTGAGCAAATCGTTGGTGGTTGGCGCATTTTCGCTGGCCAGTTCACCTTCCGGCATCGGGTCGAGCACAAACGATAAAATGATGTACGCCACCAGCGTAATAAACGCCAGGCCAAAGAAAATCGACAGTACCGTTACCACACGCACCAGTTTCACTGGTACATCGAGATAATGAGCCAGCCCGGCACATACACCGCGAACCATGCCCTGCTGGGGGATTCGCCACAATTTTTTATTCAGGTTCAGCCCGGACATTAACGATCCCTCCAGTTTGGATGTTCCGCATCGAGGATCGCTTCCAGCGCCTGAATGCGTTCGCCCATTTTGTTTGCGTCTGCCGAAAGCTGCACCAGACGCTGTTGTTCACTCTGGGAAAGCTCACCACGAGAAGAACGGTTGCTGTAGTGCAGCCATAACCAAATCGGCAGAACGAACAGCACGAAAATAGTCAGGGGAATGGCCAGAAAAAGCGCGCTCATAGGTACTCCTTTTTTTATGATGCGTGGCGGCACACTCATGTGCCGCACAATTTATTATTGGTTGTCTTGCTTCATTTTGGCTTTAAGCGCCGCCAGTTGCTCGCTGATTTCGTCATCCGCTTTCAAATCTGCAAACTGCTGGTCCAGCGTCTTTTGTTTGCCAATGCCGTGGCTCTCGGCTTCCGCTTCCATCTGATCGATACGACGTTCGAAGGATTCAAAACGAGCCATTGCTTCATCCAGCTTGCCGCTGTCCAGCTGACGGCGCACATCGCGTGATGAACTGGCCGCCTGATGGCGTAACGTCAGCGCCTGCTGGCGGGCACGGGTTTCGCTGAGCTTGTTTTCAAGCTCGCCAATCTCTTTCTTCATACGCGTAAGCGTGTCGTCGACAAGCGTAGCTTCATGCTCAAGCGCGGTGATGAGATCCGCAAGTTTCTGCTTTTCAATCAGCGCGGCGCGAGCCAGGTCTTCTTTATCTTTACGCAGTGCCAGCTCGGCTTTTTCCTGCCATTCATTGAGCTGCGCGGTAGCCTGTTCAATACGACGTGTCAGCTGTTTTTTCTCAGCCAGCGCGCGTGCAGACGTTGAACGGACTTCCACCAGCGTGTCTTCCATTTCCTGAATCATCAGGCGCACCAGCTTCTGCGGATCTTCTGCTTTCTCCAGCAGAGTGTTGATGTTGGCGTTCACGATGTCGGCAAAACGAGAAAAAATACCCATAATTCGATCCTCATAGTTCTGTTATCGGGCAATGCCCTGCTGAACAGATAATACAAATCCCATGCCAACTTTTTATCTTGTTGATTTAACTGATTCTGTTTGATTTTAAACCAACAACACTCTACTCTCACCTGGTGAATATCGCTAACGAGTGGTGAATTTAACTATGGCCGAATTTAAAGATAACCTCCTTGGTGAAGCAAACAGCTTTCTTGAGGTCCTGGAGCAGGTATCGCGCCTGGCACCACTCAATAAACCGGTGCTCATCATTGGGGAGCGCGGAACGGGTAAAGAGCTTATCGCCAACCGATTGCATTTTTTATCCGGACGCTGGGATGGCCCTTTTATCTCCCTGAACTGCGCAGCGCTGAATGAAAACCTGCTGGATTCAGAGCTGTTCGGCCACGAAGCCGGGGCATTTACCGGCGCACAAAAGCGCCACCCCGGCCGTTTTGAGCGTGCGGATGGTGGCACACTGTTTCTGGATGAGCTGGCAACCGCGCCAATGCTGGTACAGGAAAAACTGCTGCGCGTTATTGAATATGGTGAACTGGAGCGTGTTGGCGGGAGCCAGCCATTGCAGGTCAACGTGCGTCTGGTCTGTGCCACCAATGCCGACCTGCCGCAGATGGTTGCGCAGGACAAATTTCGCGCCGACCTGCTGGACAGGCTGGCGTTTGATGTTGTGCAATTGCCGCCACTGCGTGAGCGCCAAAGCGACATCATGTTGTTGGCTGAACAATTCGCCATACAGATGTGTCGTGAACTTGGGTTGCCACTGTTCCCCGGTTTTAGCGATTACGCCCGGGAAACGCTGCTGGGATACCACTGGCCGGGGAATATCCGTGAGCTGAAAAACGTGGTGGAACGGTCTGTTTATCGCCATGGAAGCAGTGAAATGGAGCTGGATAACATTATTCTCGACCCTTTCCAGCGCGCGGAACCGGTACACATAACGCCTGCCATCAGCAACAATTCACCGACGCTGCCGCTGGATCTGCGTCAGTTCCAGCATCATCAGGAACAACAGTTGCTGGAACAGAGCCTGAAACAGGCAAAATATAACCAGAAACGAGCGGCTGAACTGCTGGGTCTGACCTACCATCAATTAAGGGCATTGCTCAAAAAGCATCAAATGCGCTGACAATATCAGCACTTACCCGCAGACATTTTTACGAAGCAGGCGTAAGTGCGATACACTTTGCAGATCGAACCTAAAAACCTTAAATATTATGCGTCTGGTTTTATCGTCCCTGTTTGCGCTCGGCCTGTTCAGCAATACGGTCTTTGCTGCGCCTGAGCGTGCTACGCTCCCTGATATTCGCGATAGCGGCTTTGTCTATTGTGTCAGCGGGCAAGTTGACACCTTTAACCCTCAAAAAGCGGGCAGCGGCCTGATTGTCGACACCCTTGCCGCACAGCTTTACGACCGCCTGCTGGATGTCGACCCTTATACTTACCGCCTGGTGCCGGAACTGGCCGAAAGCTGGGAAGTGCTTGATAACGGCGCGACCTACCGCTTCCATCTGCGCGACGATGTCTCTTTCCAGCGCACGCCCTGGTTTACGCCAACACGCAAACTGAACGCGGATGATGTGGTCTTTACCTTCCAGCGCATCTTTAACCGCAATCATCCGTGGCATAACGTTAATGGCGGGAGCTTCCCCTATTTCGACAGTTTGCAGTTTGCCGATACCGTCAAAAGCGTACGTAAGCTCGACAACAGAACGGTTGAATTTAGCCTGGCGCGCCCGGATGCCTCTTTCTTATGGCACCTGGCAACCCACTATGCCTCAGTGATGTCGGCAGAATACGCGGCGAAACTCACCAGTCAGGATCGTCAGGAGCTGCTCGACAGGCAGCCCGTCGGTACAGGGCCATTCCAGATGGCGGAGTATCGTTCGGGTCAGTACATTCGCCTGCAACGCCACGAACACTTCTGGCGCGGCACACCTCTGATGCCTCAGGTGGTGGTGGACCTCGGTTCCGGCGGTACGGGCCGACTCTCTAAACTGCTTACGGGCGAATGCGACGTGCTCGCCTGGCCTGCCGCCAGCCAGTTAACCATTCTGCGTGACGACCCGCGTTTGCGTTTAACACTGCGTCCGGGCATGAATATCGCCTATCTGGCCTTTAATACGGATAAACCACCGCTCAATAACCCGGCCGTGCGTCATGCGCTGGCCTTAGCGATTAACAACCAGCGCCTGATGCAGTCGATTTACTACGGTACAGCAGAGACTGCGGCTTCTATTTTACCGCGAGCTTCCTGGGCCTATGACGGTGAAGCTAAAATTACGGAATACAATCCGGCAAAATCGCGTGAGCAGCTAAAAGCTCTGGGGGTAGAAAACCTGACGCTCCAGCTCTGGGTGCCAACCAGTTCACAGGCATGGAACCCAAGCCCGCTGAAAACCGCTGAACTGCTCCAGGCCGATATGGCTCAGGTGGGCGTCAAAGTAGTGATCGTGCCGGTCGAGGGGCGTTTCCAGGAGGCGCGACTGATGGACATGAACCATGATTTAACGCTGGCAGGCTGGGCGACCGACAGTAATGACCCGGACAGCTTCTTCCGCCCGCTCCTGAGCTGTGCGGCGATCAACTCGCAAACCAACTATGCCCACTGGTGTAACCGCGAATTTGATGCCGTGCTGCAAAAAGCCCTCGCGTCACAACAATTGGCCTCCCGTATCGACGCCTACGATGAAGCGCAAAACATTCTGGCGAATGAACTTCCCGTGTTGCCGCTCGCCTCGTCCCTGCGCCTTCAGGCTTATCGCTATGACATCAAAGGGCTGGTGCTGAGTCCGTTTGGTAACGCCTCCTTCGCGGGCGTCTCGCGTGAAAAAGAACAAGAGGTGAAAAAACCGTGATTATTTTTACCTTGCGTCGCCTGTTACTGTTGCTGGTAACCCTCTTCTTCCTGACCTTTGTGGGCTTCAGCCTGAGTTATTTCACGCCGCACGCGCCGCTTCAGGGTTCCTCACTGTGGGATGCCTGGTCGTTCTGGTTTAACGGCGTGCTGCACTGGGACTTTGGTGTATCCAGCATCAACGGGCAGTTGATCTCCGAACAGCTGAAAGAGGTTTTCCCGGCCACCATGGAGCTGTGTATTCTGGCCTTCGGATTTGCCCTGCTGGTCGGTATTCCGGTGGGGATGCTGGCGGGGATTTATCGCAATAAATGGCAGGACAAATTTATCAGCGCCCTCGCCCTGCTTGGCTTCTCGATCCCTATCTTCTGGCTGGCGCTGCTGCTGACCCTGTTCTTTTCGCTGACTCTGGGCTGGCTGCCGGTGTCGGGTCGTTTCGACCTGCTCTATACGGTAAAAACGGTGACCGGGTTCGCGATTATTGACGCCTGGCTTTCAGATTCGGTCTGGCGCCATGAAATGATCATCAGTGCTCTGCGCCATATGGTGCTGCCGGTGTTGACGCTGGCCGTTGCACCCACAACCGAAGTGATCCGCCTTATGCGTATCAGCACTATCGACGTGTTTGATCAAAACTACGTTAAAGCGGCGGCCACTCGCGGGCTGTCTCGTCTGACGATCCTGCGCCGTCACGTACTGCATAACGCCCTGCCGCCGGTCATCCCGCGTCTTGGGCTGCAATTTTCGACCATGCTGACCCTGGCGATGATCACTGAGATGGTCTTTAGCTGGCCAGGACTTGGCCGCTGGCTGATTAACGCCATTCGTCAGCAAGACTATGCGGCTATTTCCGCAGGCGTCATGGTGATTGGCTCGCTGGTCATCATCGTTAACGTTATTTCCGATATTTTGGGTGCAATGGCTAACCCACTGAAGCATAAGGAATGGTATGCCTTACGATAACGTATACAGCGAAAAGCGCACACCCGGTGTGCTGCGTACCGTGTGGCGTAAATTCTATGGTGACACCACAGCTATGATTGGCCTGTATGGCTGTGGCGCTCTGGTGTTGTTGTGCATTTTTGGTTCGTGGTTTGCGCCTTATGGAATCGACCAGCAGTTTCTCGGTTATCAGCTTTTACCGCCTTCCTGGTCGCGTTATGGTGAAGTGTCCTTCTTTTTAGGCACTGACGATCTGGGCCGCGATGTATTAAGCCGCCTGCTGAGCGGCGCAGCACCAACGGTGGGTGGTGCGTTTGTGGTTACGCTGGCTGCAACCATTTGCGGCCTGGCGCTGGGGATTTTTGCCGGTTCAACCCACGGTTTGCGCTCCGCCGTGATGAATCACATTCTGGATACGCTGCTCTCTATTCCTTCCCTGCTGCTGGCCATTATCGTCGTGGCCTTTGCTGGCCCGCATCTGACTCATGCCATGTTCGCCGTCTGGCTGGCTATCCTTCCGCGTCTGGTGCGTTCGGTCTATAGCATGGTGCATGACGAGCTGGAAAAAGAGTATGTGGTTGCCGCGCGTCTGGATGGTGCAACCACATTCAATATCTTGTGGTTTGCCGTGCTGCCAAATATTGCGTCCGGGCTGGTCACGGAGATCACCCGCGCCCTGTCGATGGCAATTCTCGATATCGCCGCGCTGGGCTTCCTCGATCTTGGTGCTCAGCTTCCATCTCCCGAATGGGGAGCAATGCTGGGCGACGCGCTGGAACTTATCTACGTCGCCCCCTGGACCGTGATGTTACCCGGGGCCGCGATTATGGTCAGTGTGTTACTGGTCAACCTGCTTGGGGATGGTATTCGCCGGGCAATTAATGCGGGAGTGCAATAATGCCGTTACTCGATATCCGCAACCTGACGATTGAATTCAAGACCGGTGAAGGTTGGGTGAAAGCCGTTGACCGCATCAGCATCACGCTTGCGGAAGGTGAAATCCGGGGGCTGGTGGGTGAATCCGGTTCCGGTAAAAGCCTGATTGCGAAGGCCATCTGTGGTGTTGCGAAAGACAACTGGCGCGTTACCGCTGACCGTATGCGTTTTGATGATATTGACCTGCTACGTCTTTCTCCGCGTGAACGCCGCAAGCTGGTGGGACATAACGTGTCGATGATTTTTCAGGAGCCGCAATCCTGTCTTGATCCCTCCGAGCGTGTGGGTAAACAGCTGATGCAAAATATCCCCGGCTGGACGTACAAGGGCCGCTGGTGGCAACGCGTTGGCTGGCGCAAGCGCCGTGCCATCGAACTGCTGCACAGGGTCGGCATCAAAGATCATAAAGATGCGATGCGCAGCTTCCCTTACGAACTGACCGACGGCGAATGCCAGAAAGTGATGATTGCCATCGCCCTGGCGAACCAGCCGCGTCTGCTGATTGCCGATGAACCCACAAACGCCATGGAACCCACCACCCAGGCACAGATTTTCCGCCTGCTGACGCGTCTTAATCAGAACAACAACACCACCATTTTGCTGATCAGCCATGACCTGCAAATGCTGAGCAAATGGGCCGATAAGATTGATGTGATGTACTGTGGTCAGACGGTAGAAACGGCCATCAGCGAAGAGCTGGTGAACACCCCGCATCATCCTTATACCCAGGCACTGATCCGCGCTATTCCTGATTTTGGCAGCGCCATGCCACACAAAAGCCGCCTGAATACCCTGCCTGGGGCAATTCCGTTGCTGGAATCACTGCCCATCGGCTGTCGTCTTGGCCCGCGCTGCCCTTATGCCCAGCGTAAATGTATTGAGACGCCACGGTTATCAGGGGCCAAAAACCATCTTTATGCCTGTCATTTCCCGTTGAACATGGAGAGAGAGTGAAATGGTCGAAACTTTGCTGGAAGTTCGCAACCTGAGTAAGACCTTTCGCTACCGGACAGGGTTATTTCATCGCCAGACCGTCGAGGCGGTTAAACCCCTGAGCTTTACGCTGCGCGAAAAACAGACGCTGGCCATTATCGGCGAGAACGGCTCCGGAAAATCCACGCTCGCGAAAATGCTCGCCGGAATGGTTGAGCCCACTGCAGGGGAAGTGCTGATTGACGATCATCCGCTGGAATTTGGTGATTACTCGTTTCGCAGCCAGCGCATCCGTATGATTTTTCAGGATCCGTCGACATCCCTCAACCCGCGCCAGCGCATTTCGCAAATTCTGGACTTCCCGCTGAGATTAAACACGGAACTGGAGCCGGAAGAGCGCCGCAAGCGGATTATCGAAACCCTGCGCATGGTCGGCTTGCTGCCTGACCACGAGAGTTATTATCCGCATATGCTTGCTCCGGGGCAGAAGCAGCGTCTGGGCCTGGCGCGCGCGTTAATTTTACGCCCGAAAGTGATTATCGCCGACGAAGCGCTGGCTTCGCTGGATATGTCGATGCGTTCGCAGTTAATTAACCTGATGCTAGAATTGCAGGAAAAACAGGGTATCTCTTATATCTATGTAACCCAGCATCTTGGCATGATGAAGCACATTAGCGATCAGGTGCTGGTGATGCATCAGGGCGAAGTAGTTGAACGCGGAAGCACCGCAGATGTGATGGCCTCCCCACTTCATGAGCTGACGAAAAGACTGATTGCCGGGCATTTTGGTGAAGCCTTAACCGCCGATGCATGGCGAAAAGACCGTTAACCGCGCGTCAAAAGAGTGGTCGGATTAACTAAGCACGCGACACGTGATATTATCGCCGCGTTTTAACGACGATTGTCCCAAGAAGATGACGATCGCCACAACAATGAATATAAGGATTAAAGCTATGGGTTTTCTTTCCGGTAAGCGCATTCTGGTGACCGGCGTTGCCAGCAAACTGTCCATCGCATACGGCATCGCACAGGCTATGCATCGCGAAGGCGCTGAGCTGGCGTTCACCTACCAGAACGACAAGCTGAAAGGCCGTGTTGAAGAGTTTGCCGCGCAGCTGGGTTCCAGCATTGTTCTGGAATGTGACGTTGCACAAGATGAAAGCATCGATGGCATGTTCGCTGAACTGGCAAAAACGTGGGAAAAATTCGACGGTTTCGTTCACTCCATCGGCTTCGCGCCTGGCGACCAGCTGGACGGTGACTACGTGAACGCGGTAACCCGTGAAGGCTTCAAAATCGCTCACGACATCAGCTCTTACAGCTTCGTGGCAATGGCTAAATCTTGCCGCACCATGCTGAACCCGGGCGCTGCACTGCTGACCCTGTCCTATCTGGGCGCAGAGCGTGCAATCCCTAACTACAACGTTATGGGTCTGGCTAAAGCATCCCTGGAAGCAAACGTGCGCTACATGGCGAACGCGATGGGTCCAGAAGGTGTGCGTGTTAACGGTATCTCTGCTGGCCCAATCCGCACCCTGGCGGCGTCTGGCATCAAAGACTTCCGTAAAATGCTGGCACACTGCGAAGCGGTTACTCCGATTCGCCGCACCGTTACCATTGAAGATGTGGGTAACTCCGCAGCATTCCTGTGCTCTGACCTTTCCGCGGGTATCTCCGGCGAAGTGGTTCACGTTGATGGCGGCTTCAACATCGCTGCAATGAACGAGCTGGAAATCAAATAAGTTGTCACTCTCTTCCCGCCCGGGAAGAGAGTTTTTCCTCTCCTGCAAGACCTTTCGTTATTCCGTTCTGCTATTTATTATCACCTAACAATATTTTTCCCCTCATCCGCCTTACGCCAGGATATTGATCGCCATTTTGAGATCAAGGAACGCCCATGGAACAACGCCGTTTTTCTGGCAAAGGCCACTGGTATCATGAAACCCAGTCAAATCATTCGCAGACGGATGTTCTGCCTCTGGTACCCGAAGCCGCTTACGTTGACGATCGTTTTTTGCTCGATTTAGCCCTTCCCGAAGAGATTGTCACCGGATGCGAAAGCTGGCTTGCCCCTGCCAGAGCGCTCTGTCACCAGTTGTTTCCGCTCAACGTCGCCGTAAGCCGTCTGCGGACACTCAGCGCGTACGACAGGCTGAGCACTGCATTGACCGTTGCTCAGGTGTGCGGCGTTCAACGGCTCTGTAACCACTACGCTGCCCTGCTCGCCCCGCTTCCCGGCCCGGATTCCTCACGAGAAAGCAATCGCCGCCTTGCCCAAATTACCCAGTATGCCCGCCAGCTTGCCAGCTCTCCTGACGTTATCGACGATAAAGCGCAGCAACAACTCGATGAAGTCGGTCTGACAACCTACGACATTGTGCTGATCAACCAAATAATCGGCTTTACTGGATTCCAGGCACGCGTGGTGGCGGCGTTTCAGGCCTTACTGGGGCATCCTGTGCGCTGGCTGCCGGGGCATCATATCCAGCCTCATGCGCTAATCAGTGGCACGAACAGGCTTCCGGGTGAATGGGAGTCCAGCCTGCCCGTTGTCGAATTGCGCTATGCCAGTGCCCAGCAGCTTGAACTGCTCGCCCGCTGGCAGGCGCAACCTGAACTTCAGGCGCTGACGCCCGTTCTGTGTCATGAGCCGGCCCTGCTTGCCCTGACCGGGGAGATCCTGACCGGCGGTATTCATTCGTCTGTCGATGATGCATCCTCTGCGGCACTGGCTAGTGCAACTGTGCTGCTAAACTGCTCCCCAGACCGGTTCAGCGCCGCACAATTTACCCCTCTGACCCAAAGTGGCCTGAGCGAAGTTCAGGCAATTAATCTTCTTACCTGGAGTGCATTTAACGGCTGGCTTGACCGTCTTGGCATCGCCTTCGGTAAAGGGGAATAACCATACTAATTACCTAAAGAGCGCTTGCTGTAGCAGTGAGAATCGCGTAAAACTGTCAGCCGCTCAATGGCTACGAAAATAGAACATTATGTTTCAGGACAACCCGCTGCTAGCGCAGCTAAAACAGCAACTGCATTCCCAGACGCCGCGTGCAGAAGGGGTCGTAAAAGCCACGGAAAAGGGCTTTGGCTTCCTTGAAGTCGATGCGCAGAAAAGCTACTTCATTCCGCCTCCGCAGATGAAAAAAGTGATGCACGGCGATCGCGTCACTGCCGTCATTCACACCGAGAAAGAACGTGAGTCCGCCGAGCCGGAAGAATTGATCGAACCTTTCCTGACCCGTTTCGTGGGTAAGGTACATAAAAAAGACGACCGTCTGTCTATCGTTCCGGATCATCCCCTGCTGAAAGATGCCATTCCGTGCCGCGCTGCGCGTGGTGTTGAGCATGATTTTAAAGAAGGTGACTGGGCCGTTGCTGAAATGCGCCGTCATCCTCTGAAAGGCGATCGCGGTTTCTATGCGGAACTAACCCAGTTCATTACCTTTGGCGACGATCATTTCGTCCCATGGTGGGTGACACTGGCACGCCATAATCTTGAAAAAGAAGCGCCAGATGGCGTAGCAACCGAAATGCAGGACGAAGGTCTGGCACGTCGTGACCTGACTGCTCTGAATTTTGTCACTATCGACAGTGCCAGCACTGAAGATATGGATGATGCCCTGTTTGCTGAAGAGTCAGCTGACGGCAAAATGCATCTGACCGTAGCGATTGCCGATCCAACGGCATGGATCGTTGAAGGCAGTAAGCTGGACGATGCCGCGAAAATTCGCGCATTCACCAACTACCTGCCGGGCTTCAACATCCCGATGCTGCCACGCGAACTGTCTGACGATCTCTGCTCGCTGCGTGCGAACGAAATCCGTCCTGTGCTCGCTTGCCGCATGATCATTGCTGCTGACGGTACCATTGAAGACGATATCGAATTCTTTGCCGCCACCATCGAGTCTAAAGCCAAACTGGCCTATGACGACGTTTCTGACTGGCTGGAAAATACCGGCAGCTGGAAACCAGAAAGCGAGGCCATTGCCGCACAGATCCGTCTGCTGCATCGCATCTGCCTGAGCCGTAGCGAATGGCGTACCACTCACGCGCTGGTATTTAAAGACCGTCCTGATTACCGCTTTGTTCTCGGTGACAAAGGCGAAGTGCTGAATATCGTCGCAGAGCCGCGTCGCATCGCTAACCGCATTGTTGAAGAAGCCATGATTTCCGCCAATATTTGTGCCGCGCGCGTGCTGCGCGACAAATTAGGTTTTGGCATTTACAACGTGCATACCGGTTTTGATCCGGCAAACACCGAAGCGCTGGCTGCCCTGCTGAAAAACCATGATGTTCACGTTGATCCAGAAGAAGTGCTGACGCTGAACGGCTTCTGCAAACTGCGCCGCGAGCTGGATGCACAACCATCCGGTTTCCTGGACAGCCGCATTCGTCGCTTCCAGTCCTTCGCTGAAATCAGCACTGAGCCAGGGCCGCACTTTGGTCTGGGCCTTGAAGCCTACGCAACCTGGACTTCTCCAATCCGTAAGTATGGCGATATGGTTAACCACCGCCTGCTGAAAGCGATTATCAAAGGCGAGTCCATTGCGCGTCCGCAGGACGATACCACGGTACAGATGGCTGAACGTCGCCGCCTGAACCGCATGGCTGAGCGCGATGTCGGTGACTGGCTGTATGCGCGTTTCCTGAACGACAAAGCGGGTACTGACACCCGTTTCCCGGCAGAGATCATCGATATCAGCCGTGGTGGGATGCGTGTACGTCTGGTTGATAATGGCGCGGTTGCCTTTATCCCTGCTCCATTCCTGCACGCTGTTCGCGATGAACTGGTTTGTAGCCAGGAAAACGGTACCGTGCAAATCAAAGGCGAAACGGTTTATAAAGTCACAGACGTGATTGACGTAACCATCGCTGAAGTTCGCATGGAAACCCGTAGCATTATCGCGCGCCCTGCTGCCTGATAACTTATTAAAATGTCGGTCATTTCCTTTTTGGAAAGGCCGACATATCTTCAACCCGTCTTATTTCGCCAAATCATCATTTTTTCTTATTATTTTCCTCTTCTACCCGCCAAAACTTGCCAGAATTATCTACATTAAAAGAGAGCCGTCATATCTGGTTACGTGAATTTTTATACCGCACGTATCCTTTTTGACGCGACTCGTTTTAATATAATAAAACTGGGAAAAAACAATAAGTTCACTTCGGTTTTGCCGCTGTCTCACTACGGAAAAGTCGACTGCAATTGAATAATGTTTGCGCTAATGAGCAGCCGCAGGAGAAAACATGATGGATGATCTGGAGCAGAATTTGCTGTTTCGTTACATGGGTACGCACAGCCCCTGGTGGCGACTGACAGCCGATAGCAATGCTCTGCATCTGGCCACCAGCGAAAGTGCCGATGTTATTCAGGTCGTTGCGCTGAGTGATGAGCAGGCCGATCTTATTCGTCAACTTACCGTTATTACTTCCAGTATTACAATGACGTTGTCACTGTATGGTACTGATGTCCCTGTTCATTTGGTCGGCCGTAAAATCAATAAAAAAGAGTGGGCTGGCACAGCATCGGCCTGGAACGATACCCCTTCTGTTGCCCGCGACCTGGTCCAGGGACTCTCATTTGCAGAGCAGGTTGTCTCCGAAGCCAACTCCGTGATTGTCATCCTCGATCAAAACGGGAACATTCAGCGCTTTAACCGTCTTAGTGAGGAGTATACCGGCCTGAAAGAACAGGAAGTGATCGGCCAGAACGTCTTTAAGCTGTTCATGAGCCGCAGTGAAGCGGTCGCATCCAAACGCAACATTACCGGTTTTTTTCGTAACGGCAGTTCCTACGAAGTCGAACGCTGGATCAAAACGCGCAAGGGACAAAGATTGTTTCTGTTCCGAAACAAATTTGTTCACAGCGGTAGCGGTAAGAATGAAATATACCTTATCTGTTCAGGCACCGATATCACCGAGGAACGCCGCGCCCAGGAGCGCCTGCGCGTGCTGGCGAATACCGATACCATCACTGGGTTGCCTAACCGGAATGCTATCCACGAACTGATATCCGACGCCATAGAGGCGCGCGGAGAAACCCAGGTCGGCGTGGTGTATCTCGACCTGGATAACTTCAAAAAGGTAAATGATGCCTACGGGCATATGTTCGGCGATCAGTTATTACAGGCGGTTGCCCTGGCGATCCTGAGTTGTCTGGATGATGGGCAAATCCTCGCCCGTCTCGGTGGCGATGAGTTTATCGTGCTGGCAACGGACACTTCGCAAGGTACGCTGGAGGCGATGGCCTCGCGGATCCTCACCCGCTTACGCCAGCCATTCCGCATCGGACTGATTGAGATTTATACCGGCTGCTCGCTCGGTATCGCCCTTGCGCCTCAGCACGGCATCGATCGCGAAAGCGTCATTCGTAACGCAGATACAGCAATGTATACCGCCAAAGAGAGCGGCCGCGGTAAGTTCTGCGTCTTCTCGCCAGAGATGAACCAGCGCGTTTTCGAGTACCTTTGGCTTGATACCAACCTGCGTAAAGCGCTGGATAACGATCAGTTGCTGATTCACTATCAGCCGAAAATGACCTGGCGTGGCGAAATCAGAAGCCTGGAAGCGCTGGTCCGCTGGCAGTCACCGGAGCGCGGTCTGATCCCGCCGCTGGAGTTTATCTCCTATGCCGAAGAATCGGGGTTGATCGTGCCGCTTGGCCGCTGGGTTATGCTCGATGTGGTACGTCAGGTTGCCAAATGGCGTGATAAGGGTATTAACTTGCGCGTCGCGGTTAATGTCTCGGCGCGTCAGCTTGCCGATCAGACCATTTTCAGCGATTTAAAACAGGCGCTGAAGGATTTAAACTTTGAGTACTGCCCTATCGATGTGGAATTAACCGAAAGCTGCCTGATTGAAAACGAAGAGCTGGCGCTTTCGGTTATCCAGCAGTTCAGCCAACTCGGGGCGCAAATCCACCTGGATGACTTTGGTACGGGGTACTCGTCACTTTCGCAATTAGCTCGTTTCCCAATCGATGCGATTAAGCTCGATCAGTCATTCGTTCGGGATATTCATAAGCAGTCGATATCACAATCGCTGGTGCGCGCGATCGTTGCTGTGGCGCAGGCGCTGAATTTACAAGTTATTGCCGAAGGTGTAGAGAGCGCAAAAGAAGACGCCTTTCTGACTAAGAACGGCGTCAACGAACGGCAGGGTTATCTGTTTGCTAAGCCTATGCCCGCTGCCGCATTCGAGCGATGGCTAAAGCGTTATCAGGCGCGAAAAATGCGTTAACTGGCTTTGCGTAAACCCGCAGCGTGGTGGCGATCCTGCAGCATAACCAGACGTTCCATATAGGCAATATCTTTGGGTTCGAGGCAAAACGCAGCGTCGACCCAATCTTCAGTTATGTCCATCAACTCGCTACGCGGAAGTTGCAGAACGCGAGTACGGGCGCGCAGCATTGCCCTTACCCCGTTCATCTTCGGCTGTAATGTGTCGATAAACGTGCGCACCGCCATATAGCTTTGTCCTGGCTCGAAAAGGACATCCACTAGCCCATGCTGTTCGTACCACTCCGCAGTATGAGATTCCCCTTTGTAGATAAGTTCCTCCGCCAGCTTCATACCTGAACGGCGGGCAACCAGCGAATACCCACCCATACCGGGGAATAAGTTGAAGGCAATTTCAGGAAATCCTAAACGTGCATCGCGCTGGCCAAGAACAAAATGGTGCGCCAGGGCCGCCTCAAATCCACCTCCTAAGGCGCTGCCTTCAACCATCGCCAGTGTGATAGCGCCAGTATCAAAACCGCGTGATGCGGCGTGTACGCAATCGACACAGGCTCGGGCATAGGCACGTAATGCCTCGCGACGCCCGTTCTGGATGCAATCGACAAAGAACTTCAAATCTCCCCCCGTGTTGTACATATCAGGGACAAGCGAACCGGTGACCCAGAAGTCGACAACAAAACCAGACTGCCGCACCAGCCAGGACAAGTTCATGATCTCCTCAATCAACGCGTGGTTGAAGCAAGGTCGTGGCTGGGACCGCAACATCATCCAGACGGTGTGACGTTCCTCCTCATAATACGCAGCGAGTTGGGTAAAACGTTCAGCATCAGTGAACAGTGTGCAAGTAGCTTGATTGATAACTGTCATAGTCTAATTCCTCATATAAAAAAGCGCCTTGCGCGCAGAATTAGCCTAATCCACACATTCAACTCACTGCATGAGGAGGGATAAATTTATCACTTTCATTTATGTAATTTCCTTATTGCATTTTTTCCCTTCTCTTTTGATCCTATTTTCTGCATCATTGAAAATATTAACTTTTCGCTCCAGGGGTGAAATTATGTCCAACATTGATGCACTGACCGTGGCACAACGTATTGATACCGTGCTGGATATCCTGGTTGCGGGCGATTATCACTCTGCTATCCGTAATCTTGAGATCTTAAAATCCGAATTGCTGGCTCAGAATGGCGCCGACACCGCACCAGAAAGCGCGCAACCTAAAGCCCCGTGGGAAGTGTAACCACCACGTTTCCGACCTCGTTCAGCTTTTTTTAAATGGATGCTATGAATTCCCGACAACAACTCATTTTACAGATGGTCATCGATCAGGGACGCGTGAGCGTGGTCGACCTCGCTAAAACCACCGGCGTATCTGAAGTCACAATCCGTCAGGATCTTAATCTGCTGGAAAAACAGAGTTATCTGCGTCGTGCGCACGGGTATGCCGTTCCTCTTGATAGCGAAGACGTCGAAACGCGCATGATGAACAACTATGCGCTGAAGCGTGAACTCGCAGAGTTTGCCGCTTCTCTGGTGAATAATGGTGAGACGGTATTTATCGAAAACGGCAGCAGCAATGCGCTACTGGCGCGTACGCTTGCCGACCAGAAAGACATCACAATCATCACCGTCAGCAGTTATATCGCTCATCTGCTTAAAGAAACCCGCTGCGAAGTGATTCTGCTGGGGGGTATTTATCAGAAAAAAAGCGAGAGTATGGTTGGGCCTCTGACCCGGCAATATGTTCAGCAGGTGCACTTCAGTAAAGCCTTTATCGGGATCGACGGCTGGCAGGCAGAGACAGGTTTTACCGGCCGGGACATGATGCGTTCAGATGTGGTTAACGCGGTACTTGAAAAAGAATGTGAAGCCATTGTTCTCACCGACAGTTCAAAATTTGGCGCGGTTCACCCTTATATGATGGGGCCGATTTCCCGTTTCAGTCGCGTAATTACCGATGATAGGTTAAGTAACGAACATCGCCAGCAACTCGAACATACTGGCCTGACGGTCGATATTGTCAAAAACCCCGCATAATATCTTTTCTGCGCCCGGCTCCCGGGCGCAGGCAATTTCATCTCTGAGAGAATTCCTGGACTGCCTTTAAGACTTTTTACCTGTTTAACCGGCGTTAAAATCGTAAAATTAATATTAGCGATATAACAGGAAGTGACTATCACCTGCGTGATTACGTAACGCCTGCGCGACAAGCTTTCACGGGAAACGGAATTTAAGTATGCCATTGGTCTATACTTAACGTGTATTTCTTTCCGTGAATCGATAATTCAGGAGAAAGTATTATGTCTTTAACCAGCAAAAAATTAACCGCAGCTGTTCTGGCTGTTGCTTTGGCAATGTCCCTGAGCGCATGTTCCAACTGGTCAAAACGCGACCGTAACACTGCCATTGGTGCCGGCGCCGGTGCACTCGGTGGTGCGGTCTTAACTGACGGTAGTACGCTGGGTACGTTAGGTGGTGCTGCTGTTGGCGGTATTATCGGTCACCAGGTGGGCAAATAATCTCCATAACGGCAGCCACCGATATAAAGATAATTTTGAATATATTTCAGGTCTGACTTACGCACGTAAAAATAGAGCCACGGTATTTACCGTGGCTCACTTATTTTAACCGCCCGCCAGTTTTACTTTCATACCTTTGGCTTCGAGCAGTGATTTAATTAAATCTCGTTTGTCGCCCTGAATTTCAATAATACCGTCTTTCACAGCGCCGCCACATCCGCATTTCTTTTTAAGCTCAGCTGCAAGTTTCGCCAGTTCAGCATCGTCTGCATCAATACCGGTAATCAGGCAAACACCTTTACCCTTTCTGCCACTGGTCTGACGCTGGATGCGCACTACGCCGTCGCCTTTCGGACGCTCTGCCGCGGCTTTGGGTTCATCGATGCGCCCGGTTTCAGTGGAGTACACCAGGCGGCTGTTAGAATCGCTCATTACGCGCCCTTCTTCAGTGAGGCATTGATGGCCTTCAGCGTTTGAGCCGGGTTAGCCGATTGCGTTACCGGGCGACCGATAACCATATAGTCAACACCCGCCGCCAGTGCCTGCTCAGGCGTCATGATGCGGCGCTGATCGCCCACGTCACTTCCTGCCGGACGAATACCCGGTGTGACCAGCTTGAACGCTTGACCCAGTTCAGATTTGAAACGTACAGCTTCCTGCGCGGAACAGACCACTCCGTCCAGACCACAGTTTTGTGTCAGGCGCGCAAGGCGTTCAGCATGCTCAGCAGGTGACAACGTCACGCCAAGATCGCGCAGGTCACTTTCGTCCATGCTGGTCAGAACTGTTACGGCAATCAGTAATGGCGCGTCTTTGCCAAAAGATACAAGCGCTTCACGCGCGGCAGTCATCATACGCGCCCCGCCCGATGCGTGGACGTTTACCATCCATACACCCAGTTCGGCAGCCGCGGCAACCGCATGTGCCGTGGTGTTGGGGATATCGTGAAATTTCAGATCGAGGAAGATTTCAAAGCCACGCTGTTGGAGATCACGCACGATTTGCGGCCCAAACAGCGTGAACATTTCTTTGCCGACTTTAAGGCGGCAGTCACGCGGATCAATGCCATCGACGAAGGCAAGTGCAGCATCGCGGTTATTGTAATCGAGTGCAACAACAACAGGAGAATCAGTAACTACGCGGGAAGCGGAGGAAGTAACAGACGTCATGACCAGCCCTTTTTCGTCTATGGGCGCGCAGCGGCGCGGAACAGATAAACGGCCAGCATTCTACCTGTCGGCGCCACAAATGAACAGAATCGATTTATTTTCCTGCCAGGCTAATGACTGCACGGTGCTGACAATGTATAAAACACATATTAGCATGTTGTAACTAAAATAATGCGTTTTAAAAAATTACTGCCCGTCAAGGCCGCGAATAGGCTTAATCGTGGACCACGCACGGCACGAAGGACAGTGCCAGTAAAGCGTATAAGCGGTGAAACCGCATTTCTGGCAGCGATAGCGCGGCTTACTGCGCACCTGTTCACCCACCATGTCGCGCAGCACCATCAGGCTCTCTTTAGCGCGCCCTTCTTCCGCATCATTCAGGTGATAGTCCATCAGCTTATGGAAGACCCGCATAGTTGGATGGCGCTGAAGCTGACGCGTGATATACACCTGTGCCGTGTCACTGCCTTCGTGCTGTTCAACAACGTCAGACAGCATCAGCTCGGCGGTAGCTCCGGTGTTTTCCTCGACACAGCGACGCAGGAAGGTGACCCACTCATCTTGTTTATTCAACTGCTGGTAGCAGGTTTGCAGCATTTCCAGCGTTTCACTGACCAGCTCTTTATCCTGATCAATCACCCGCAGCAGGCATTCCACCGCTTTGGCAAACTCACCGTTTGCCATAAAAACGCGACCCATCATGATGGAAATACGCGCACTGTTACGGTCAGCCGCGGCACCTTTTTTCAGCAATGTCATGGCTTTATCCATGTCATCACTGCCCATCTGTTGCAATGCAAGTTCACAGTAGAAATGGGCTATCTCAACACGCTGTTTGTCTTTACCCAACTTCACCAGACGTTCAGCAGTATCAATGGCCTTCTGCCAGTCGCTTGTCGCCTGGTAGATCTGCAACAGCTGCTGCAACGCGCTGATTCGAAAATCGGTTTCATCGACCAGTTGCGTAAACATGTCTTCGGCACGGTCGTACAGACCGGCGGCCATGTAGTCACGGCCCAGTTGCTGAACTGCGAGTAAGCGCTGATCGTAGGTCAGCGATGCGCTTTCCATGAGGGTCTGGTGAATGCGGATCGCGCGGTCAACTTCGCCACGCGAGCGGAACAGGTTTCCGAGGGTAAGATGGGCTTCAACGGTACCGGTGTCCTCTTTAAGCATGTCGAGGAACAGGTCTACCGCTTTATCCTGTTGGTTGCTAAGCAGGAAGTTCACCCCCGCAACATAGTCACGGGAGAGTCGGTTTGCTTCATCCTGCTTTGTTTGTTGCGCACTTCTGCGGCCCATATACCAGCCATAGGCTGCGGCTACAGGCAAAAGCAGAAACAACAACTCCAGCATATTCGATTATTCCTTGGCTACCGGCACACCAGAACGCTCTGGAATGTCAGTCGCGGGCGCAATTTGAAGTTCAAGGCGTTTGATTTTACGTTCAGCGCGCGCAAGAGAAACACGAACTTTAAGCCAGAACAGACCGCAAACCAGCCAGCCGATGATAAACCCCGCAGCGAACAACACCGCGAGCAGGCTTGATACCCGGTACTCACCTTGTGCCAGCAGATAGTTAAACGTCACCTGTTGGTCGTTCTGCGCACCCAATGTGACCGAAATGACAAAAATTGCCAATACCAGTAAGAAAATGAGTAAATATTTCACATTACTTCCCGTTATGTGGTTCAAGCGAATAAAGTGTGTTCAACTTACCGCAATCAGCCTTATAAACTATCATTTTAGTGACGGGCGCGATACGGAAAAAGTAACGCGCCAGCATGGGATTTATGGGCTAAATGCAGAATATCAACCGTCAGACCCTGCTTTGCTCTCTTTCCGCGATTTCTTTCTTCTCTTCCGGTGGCGGCGTCAGCGGCCCACACACTCTCTGGGCAAGCCAGGTAGCAAAGGTCACCAGCACCCAGGAGATCAGCGTGGCAACAATCAAATCACGTGGCCAGTGCATACCCAGCAGCAGACGGCTTCCCATCACAGCCGTTGCCCACACCAGCAACACTGCTATCGTCACCGTCCGGCGACGTGGCCAGAGTAACCCCACACCAAGTAACGCCCAGCTGGCAGCAAACATCGTATGACCGGAAGGAAACGCGAAGCCAGCTTCTTTTTGCCAGTGCTTACGCAAAAATTTGGGAATATCCTGTTGTTCCGAAAGCTGCTCTTTGACCAGCGCGCCACGGTCTTTACGCTTTAAATTGTAGAACTCATCCACCGGGACATGGTGCGTTTTTTCCAGCCAAATAACGAACGGACGCGGCTCCTGCACATGGTCTTTCACCCAGGACTTCACCCCTTGCCCGACGACAATTGCCGCCGCAAGAATGGCAAATAACATTACCGCAGGGCGAAGACGAAAACGCAGGCACCACAGGAACCATGCACACAACAGTACATGGGTAATGATCCCCCAGGGTTGAGAAACCGTTTCTGTTATCCAGTACAGAACTTTAAGCCAGGCAGTATGTTGTCCGGGCTGCCATGTCCAGCCGGAAATCCACACGGCCAGAGGCATGAAAAGTAAGATGGCCGCACCTGCTGCCGTTCGTCGGGCAATTGAAAGCATGTCTTCTCCTTGTTCGCTAAGCGTCACAATCATAACTGAATTTAGCCCGGCAGGTGGATATGTCGGATCGTGCGTTTAACGTTCGTATAGCATGGTGGCGATTAGGCGAAGTTGCTGAGCTTGTGGCAAAATGAACAGATACAGAAAGCCAAACAGGCGAAAGACACGAAACGTGTCAGCATACTCTGGAGAATCACATGCAGCTTAAACGTGTGGCAGAAGCCAAACTGCCAACCCCATGGGGCGATTTCCTGATGGTGGGATTTGAAGAACTGGCAACCGGACAGGATCACGTCGCCTTAGTGTTTGGCGACATTTCAGGGCAGACGCCGGTGTTGTCTCGCGTCCATTCGGAGTGTCTGACTGGCGATGCCTTGTTCAGCCTGCGCTGCGACTGCGGTTTCCAGTTGGAAGCGGCCCTGACGCACATCGCGGAGGAAGGTCGTGGGGTTCTGCTCTATCACCGCCAGGAAGGCCGTAATATCGGTCTGCTGAATAAAATCCGTGCTTACGCCCTTCAGGATCAGGGTTACGATACGGTCGAAGCTAACCATCAACTCGGTTTTGCCGCCGATGAGCGTGATTTCACCCTGTGTGCAGATATGTTCAAGCTGCTGGGTGTGGATGCAGTGCGTCTGCTGACGAACAACCCGCGTAAAGTTGAGATCCTGACGGAAGCCGGCATCAATATTGTTGAACGTGTACCGCTGATTGTGGGGCGTAACCCGAAAAATGCCCACTATCTCGACACCAAAGCCGCGAAAATGGGCCATCTGTTAAGCGAATAATTGCGGTAAGCCCGGCGCGATAATTCGCGCCGGGCACGTTCAATCAATCCAGCATCTTCCGAATCACATAGTGCAGGATGCCGTCGTTCTGGTAATACGTCAGCTCTGTTGCGGTATCAATACGACACCGGCAATCAAGCATTTCATTTTTACCGTCAGCACGCGTAAGCTTCACCGGCACCGTTTTACCCGGTTGCAGATTTTGCAATCCACTGATGTCTATCTGCTCCTCCCCGGTCAATCCCAGCGTTTTGCGCGTCATGCCCTGCGGGAACTCAAGCGGCAAAATCCCCATACCAATCAGATTCGAGCGGTGAATACGTTCAAATGACTCGGCAATAACCACCCGTACACCCAGCAAACGCGGTCCTTTTGCCGCCCAGTCACGGCTTGAGCCGGAACCGTACTCTTTACCGGCGATAACCGCGAGTGGAACACCCGCCTGCTGATAACTGACCGCCGCATCATAAATCGATATAACTTCCGTTCCTGGCAGATAGCGAGTCATGCCCCCTTCCACGCCCGGTACCATTTCATTGCGGATACGAATATTGGCAAACGTACCGCGCATCATGACCTCATGGTTACCACGACGCGAACCGTACGAGTTAAAGTCCCTGCGCTCCACACCACGTCCTTGCAGATAGCGCCCTGCAGGGCTGTCGGCTTTTATACTGCCTGCCGGAGAGATATGGTCTGTGGTAACGGAATCGCCCAGCATTGCCAGCACGCGCGCCCCCTGGATATCTTTCAGCGGCGCAGGCTGAGCCTGCATCTCATCAAAGAAAGGCGACAGGCGGATATAAGTCGAATCATCCTGCCAGGCGTAGGTGTCAGACCCCTCTACCGCAATGGCTTTCCACTCAGGCGTGCCTTCAAACACTTCCGAGTACTCTTTATGGAACATTTCGGTAGAAACCTGCTCAACCGCGCGCGCAATTTCCTGCGATGTCGGCCAGATATCTTTGAGGTAAACCGGCTGGTTGTTCCTGTCCTGGCCAAGCGGATCGGAAACCAGATTGATGTTCATGTTGCCGGCCAGCGCATAAGCCACAACCAACGGAGGTGATGCCAGCCAGTTCGTTTTCACCAGCGGGTGAATACGGCCTTCGAAATTGCGGTTACCGGACAAAACAGCCCCAACCGTCAGATCACCCTGTTTTATCGCCAGCTCAATAGGCTCAGGCAGGGGCCCTGAGTTCCCGATGCAGGTGGTACATCCGTATCCCACAAGATTAAACCCAAGTTCGTCCAGATACGGTGTGAGTTTTGCCTTTGCCAGATAATCGGATACCACTTTCGACCCCGGAGCCAGCGATGCTTTCACCCACGGCTGCGGTTTTAACCCCAGCTCTACGGCTTTTTTCGCCAGCAGGCCCGCCGCCATCAGCACGCTCGGATTAGAGGTATTGGTACAGGAGGTAATTGCCGCAATGACAACCGCGCCTTCCGGCAGCTGCCAGGTTTGCCCGTTCAGCACATAATCTACCGGGCGATGATCTTTTTGCGCTGCGTTAAGCTCCAGCTCGTTACTGGCCGCAAACGCTTTTGGTACGTTTTGTAGCGCCACCCTATCCTGCGGACGTTTTGGCCCTGCCAGGCTTGCCTCTACGGAGCCCATATCAAGCTCCAGCGTGCTGGTAAAGACCGGCTCATCGCCCGGGTTGCGCCACATCCCCTGCGCTTTAGTGTAAGCCTCTACAAGCGCCACCTGCTCTTCTGTGCGCCCACTCAGGCGTAAATATTCCAGCGTGACATTATCAACCGGGAAAAAGCCGCAGGTTGCACCATACTCTGGCGACATATTGGCAATAGTGGCACGGTCGGCAAGCGGCAGTGAATCAAGGCCGTCACCGTAGAACTCAACAAATTTGCCGACCACACCATGCTGGCGCAGCATCTGAGTGACGGTCAGCACCAGGTCTGTGGCAGTAATACCCTCAGGGAGCTTGCCGTTGAGTTTAAAACCCACTACGTCGGGTATTAGCATTGAAACCGGCTGCCCGAGCATCGCGGCTTCAGCTTCAATCCCCCCCACGCCCCAGCCCAGCACGCCAAGGCCATTGATCATAGTGGTATGGGAATCAGTGCCCACCAGCGTGTCAGGATAAGCGACCCACTCTTTACCCTGTAATTCGCTCCAGACGGCTTTACCCAGATATTCGAGGTTAACCTGGTGGCAAATACCGGTGCCGGGTGGCACGACGCTGAAGCGGCTGAACGCCTGTTGTCCCCACTTCAGAAAGACATAGCGTTCGTGATTGCGCTCCATCTCCAGACGCACGTTCTCATCGAACGCGTCTTCGTCACCAAAGCGGTCGACGGTGACGGAGTGGTCAATAACCAGATCAACCGGGGATAGCGGGTTTACTTTCGCTGTGTCACCACCGAGACGTTTTACGGCTTCCCGCATGGCGGCTAAATCAACAACGGCAGGTACACCCGTGAAGTCCTGCATCAGTACCCTCGCGGGGCGATAGGCAATTTCCCGATCAGCGTGGGCATGTTTTAACCATCCGGCCAGCGCATGAATGTCATCAGCAGTGACAGAATCGCCATCCTGCCAGCGTAAGAGGTTTTCCAGTAAAACTTTCAGCGACTTGGGTAACCGCGAAATGTCCCCAAGGCTTTTGGCAGCCAGCGGCAAACTGTAGTAATGCCAGGTTTTGTTTTCTGCCTGTAACGTGTCCTTACTGGCTTCGCGTAGGGTTAACGACATAAGCTCCTCCATAATTACAGGGATACCCTGATTAACTCCAGGGCTGTAATTAAAGATAACACATGGTGGATGTAACGTTTTGATAACAACCCAAATTGATAAATTCTTGCGGGCGAAGACGGCGGGTATAAAACAAAAAACCCCGCCGTAGCGAGGTTTTATCAATTAGAAGAAGGTCAGCCAGACAAGCTGACACCAGAAGAGAATCGACAGCGAAAAAACACCTATCCACGACCAGTATTTGAGAGTTGTCACGTTATTCATCATAGCAACACCAGACTTTATTAATTAGCGATCCTGAGTCAGTTTCTCAGTTCAATATTGCTGATGTGTATTTATAAAAGAGTACAAAAGCGCAGAGACATTCTTCAGACTATTCGCGTAATAACGCTCAAAACTAAATTATTGTTTTTTAGGTTCGTCTTCAGCGAAGACATCAATAAAGGCCTTCTGCTGCGGTGTGAGTTTCCATGAGACTGGAACACTGGTAGCCGGCTCTTTACGCGCTTTGTGGCTACTGTCACGATGCTGACACATCTGTTTGACCGATTCTGTACGTACCGTCGCAGTCATAGTTAACCCCAATATTTCCAGGCCAGGAGAGCAACCACCACCCAAAACAGGGCAGAGACAACAAAGACCGTCAGCCAGGCTTTGCGTTTAAGCGCAGGGTCCCTTTGCGGTTCTTCACTTCCTGACGGCATTGCTAACCTCATACAATCGACATCGCTTATCATTTTGATACCAAACAATTGGTACAAGTAATTATCAGTTGAGATAAATCCTAAAGAAACTTTAGCTGAAAATCCAGTGAATTTACGCTGAGGCACAGGTTAAATATTCAATCTTTTGACCAGAAATAAATAATTGAAAAGAATTATTTGCGCAGTCGGAATTTACTTTCTACTTTTGTCGCAAATTCGCGACAGTAAAGCCTTATAAATAAAATGGGTTATGACATTATATGTCAGCGAAGTGCAGATGATGATAATTCTGATTTAGGTTTAAGCGGATATATCGGTATCTTTCCGTAATGGAAAGATACCGGGAGTGATTATTTGGCAGGGAGCTTAATGTCTTTAAACATCTCTTCGATGTCTTCATTGGAACGCAGAGCTACGGCGGTATCTACGACATCGCGCGTTAAATGCGGCGCAAAGCGCTGAATAAAATCATACATATAGCTGCGCAGGAAGGTGCTGCGGCGGAAACCAATTTTGGTTGTGCTATGGCTGAAAATATCATGCGCATCAAGACGGACTAAATCCGGGTCGGATACCGGATCAACCGCCATGCTGGCAATGACCCCTACCCCAAGCCCCAGCCGGACATAGGTTTTAATCACGTCTGCGTCTGTTGCAGTAAAGACAATCCGCGGCGTTAAACCAGCACGGTTAAATGCGGTGTCCAGCTCAGAACGGCCGGTGAACCCGAAGGTATAGGTCACCAGCGGATATTGCGCCAGCTCTTCAATAGTTACCGAGCCCTTACCGGCCAGCGGGTGGTCGGGCGTAACCACAATCGAGCGATTCCAGTGATAGCACGGCAGCATCACCAGATCGTCGTACAGATGCAGCGCTTCTGTGGCAATGGCGAAATCGGCGTTGCCCTTGGATACCGCTTCAGCGATTTGCGTCGGTGAGCCCTGATGCATATGCAACGATACGCGCGGGTAACGCTCGATAAAGCCCTTAATCACCCCTGGCAGGGCATAACGCGCCTGAGTATGGGTGGTGGCAATATACAACGAGCCTTTGTCTGGCCAGGTGTGCTCTCCTGCCACCGATTTAATCGCATCGACTTTAGAAAGCACTTCCCGGGCGATACGGATTATCTCCTGCCCCGCCGGCGTAACCTGAGTGAGGTGTTTACCGCTACGGGCAAAAATCTGAATACCGAGTTCATCCTCCAGCATTCGAACTTGCTTACTGATGCCGGGTTGAGAGGTATATAGACCTTCAGCGGTAGAAGAGACGTTAAGGTTGTGATTTACCACCTCAACGATATAGCGAAGCTGCTGTAGTTTCATGCCGGACCATCCGATTTAGCGCACGCGGTCAATCGTTTAAGACGATTTGATAATAAGAAACGGGTTAACTATAACCACTATATCATTTATAGCCTGACTGTATAGTACGGAACAAAAAATAATAATGACGTAATAAAAAAGGGCCGGAAGACCGGCCCTTTTACAGGTAAGTTACGGTAAGTGCAGATTATTTTTTGCCTTCAGCCCATTTACCGTCAACAAAGAAGGCTGACCAGCCGGTCGCTTTACCCTCTTTCTCGGCGGCAACATACTGCTGTTTGGTTTTACGGCTAAAACGCACAACTGTCTTATTACCTTCTGGATCCTGCTGTGGTGCTTCGGCCAGATAACGCAGTTTCTCCGGCAGACGATCGCGGAAGCGATACAACTCTTCCACCAGCGGCGCACGGGTTTCACGCGATTTCGGGAAGGTATTGGCGGCCAGGAAGACCCCGGCAGCACCGTCGCGCAGCACGAAGTAGGCGTCTGATTTCTCACACGGCAACTCCGGCAGCGGAACCGGATCTTCCTTCGGCGGTGCAACTTCACCGTTACGCAGGATCTTACGGGTGTTCTTACACTCGTCGTTGGTACAGGCCATGTATTTACCAAAACGTCCCATTTTCAGGTGCATTTCGGAGCCACATTTTTCACACTCAACGATTGGGCCGTCGTAGCCCTTAATGCGGAACTCGCCCTCTTCGATCTCATACCCATCACAGGTTGGGTTATTACCGCAGACGTGCAGTTTGCGTTTTGGATCGATCAGGTAGCTATCCATCGCGGTGCCACATTTCTTACAACGACGCTTCGCACGCAAGGCGTTTGTTTCAGCATCGTCGCCTTCAAGAATGTTGAGCACTTCGTTCTCTGGCACCAGGTTAATGGTGGTTTTGCAACGCTCTTTCGGTGAAAGCGCGTAGCCCGAACAGCCCAGGAAGACGCCGGTCGTGGCAGTACGGATACCCATTTTACGACCGCAGGTTGGGCAGTCGATACTGGTCAGCACCATCTGATTCGGCAGCATCCCACCTTCTTCCGGATCTTTCTCGGCTTTATCCAGTTGATGGGTAAAGTCGCTAAAGAAGCTGTCGAGTACCTTTTTCCACTCAGCCTGATGGCTGGCAACCTGGTCAAGGCTGTCTTCCATCTGCGCGGTGAAATCGTAGTTCATCAGCTCGCGGAAGTTAGCTTCCAGGCGGTCAGTAACAATCTCACCCATCTTTTCTGCATAGAAACGACGGCTTTCAACGCGGACGTAACCACGATCCTGGATTGTCGAAATAATTGACGCATACGTTGATGGACGGCCAATGCCACGTTTTTCCAGCTCTTTAACCAGTGACGCTTCACTGAAACGCGCAGGCGGTTTGGTGAAGTGTTGCGCCGGTACCAGGTCGACCAGAGACAGTTCATCGCCCTTGTTCACCGCAGGCAAGGTTCTGTCTTCATCGCCTTTACGTAGCGCAGGCATCACTTTCGTCCAGCCGTCAAAGCGCAGGATACGCCCACGCGCTTTCAGGCGGAAATCACCTGCACCCACAGTCAGAGTGGTGGAGTCGTACTGGGCTGGCGTCATCTGGCACGCCACAAACTGACGCCAGATCAGCTGATACAGCTTCTGCGCATCGGCTTCCATATCTTTCAGCGATTCAGCCAGTACGGACACGTCAGAAGGACGAATCGCTTCGTGCGCTTCCTGGGAGTTTTCCTTGCTGGCGTAATGATTTTGACCTTCCGGCAGATATTTTTTGCCGAAGTTGTCGCTGATATAACCACGCACCATGTTGACTGCATCCTGGCTCAGGTTGGTAGAGTCAGTACGCATATAGGTGATGTAGCCCGCTTCATACAAGCGCTGCGCCATCATCATGGTTTTCTTCACGCCATAGCCCAGACGCGTGCTCGCCGCCTGTTGCAATGTAGACGTAATAAAAGGAGCACCAGGCTTACTGCTGGTCGGTTTATCTTCGCGCTCCAGAACCTGATAGCGTGCTTTTTCCAGCAACGCGACGGCAGCCATTGTCTGCTCGCGATTTTCAGGGCGGAACGGTTTGTCGTTGTGATGGCTTACCTGCAACGGCAGCGCGTCACCGCCTGGTGTGGTGACGTTGGCGTCAACTTCCCAGAACTCTTCTGGTACAAACGCTTTGATTTCGCGCTCGCGTTCAACAACCAGACGCACTGCAACGGACTGAACGCGCCCTGCTGACAGACCACGGGCAATCTTTTTCCACAGAAGCGGAGAAACCATATAGCCCACAACACGGTCCATAAAGCGGCGTGCTTGCTGAGCATTTACGCGGTCGATATTCAGCTCACCTGGTTTTTCAAACGCCTGGCGAATCGCATTTTTCGTAATTTCGTTAAACACTACACGGCTGTAGCGTTTTTCGTCGCCACCGATGACTTCCCGCAGGTGCCATGCAATGGCTTCCCCTTCGCGGTCAAGGTCGGTTGCGAGATAGATGTGGTCGGCTTTTTCAGCAAGCTGCTTCAGCTCATTGACGACCTTTTCTTTCCCTGGCAGCACTTCATATTGTGCATCCCAGTTGTGCCACGGGTTAACACCCATGCGGTTGACAAGCGCGCTACGTTCATCCTTTTTAGGCTTTTTAGCCCCTTTGGTGGAGGTAGAGTCTGCGCTCTTTTTGCTGGCTGAGCCACTGGTCGGCAAATCGCGGATGTGACCAACGCTGGATTTAACCACGTAGTCATTACCCAGATACTTATTGATCGTTTTGGCTTTTGCCGGGGACTCAACGATGACGAGAGCTTTACCCATATTCACCTTTACCTAATTTAATTCTTCCAGGAATACGCCGCACGTTGATTTCCCTTCCGCTGACGACGAGCTCTTGATATTGAGACTGCGTCAGGGGATATCAACCCCTTTGTCTTACCCTGCGTCAGAAAGATGACGTCCAGGTGATTGAGTTATCGGGTATTTTTCTCAGATAGACGTTAATTCGTGACGAATTCCCGCTCGAATGTCAAGCAATTCTGTTGCCAGAATGACGAAAGCGCACACTGTACCTGATAAAATTCGTTACGCAACTTTATTAGCATGTAATAGCGATTCCCGCCAGCCACCGCAACCGTGCTTACCCCCTCAGATAACAGGGAAAATTTGCCCCCAAAGCCCCTCCGGCGTAGACTATTGTCACTGTTTAAGGAGTGGATTATGCAGAATACAACCCAACCAATTGACCGAGCATCTCTGCTTATTGAAGCGAACAAGCTGATTCGCAACCATGAAGACACCCTCGCTGGCATCGAAGCGACCGGCGTAGAGCAACGAAATGGCGTACTGGTGTTTAGCGGCGAATATTTCCTTGATGAGCAAGGGTTACCCACCCCGAAAAGCACCGCGGTGTTTAACATGTTTAAATACCTGGCGCATACGCTTTCCGAGAAGTATCACCTGGTCGATTAACGCAAAACGCGAGGCAGATGCCTCGCGTTTTCGTTTACAGCAGCGGCTTTTGCCCGCGTTGTAACCAGCGTAACAGCAGGCGGTCTGCGCTCTCCGCTGCGCTGTTGGTAAACCGGTCGAGCAGGCGTTTACGCTGCGCGAAGCGCACGCCGACCAGCTCACGCCCTTCCATCAGCCCTAACAACAGATCGTCGCTGGTGCCGACATCATCCACCAGCCCTTTTTCCTGAGCCTGCGTACCGTACCAGTGCTCCCCGGTTGCAACCTGATCAATATCCAGGGTTGGGCGCATACGCTGCACAAAGTCTTTAAAAAGATGATGAGTTTCATTAAGGTCTTCACGAAACTTCTGACGCCCCTCTTCGGTATTTTCACCCAGCAGCGTTAGCGTGCGTTTGTACTGTCCGGCGGTATGCAGCTCAATGTCGATCTCTTTGTTTTTCAGGAAGCGGTTAAAATTCGGAATTTGCGCCACAACGCCAATGGAGCCAATGATTGAAAACGGCGCAGCAACAATTTTGTCGGCCACACATGCCATCATGTAGCCACCGCTCGCAGCCACTTTATCCACGGCAACAGTTAACGGAATCTGTTTATCCCGCAGACGCTGGAGCTGAGACGCCGCCAGGCCGTAGCCATGCACAACGCCACCCGGGCTTTCAAGACGCAATACCACCTGGTCTTTTGGCTTCGCAACAGCAAGTACTGCCGTTACCTCTTCGCGTAAGGAAGACACTTCATGTGCATCCATACTGCCTTTAAAATCGAGAACATAGACACGTGGTTTAACATCATCCTGCGGGAGATGTGATTTTGCTTTCGCTTTTGCCGCTTTAGCTTCCTGCTTGTGCTTTTTCTTTTGCACTTTTGCCCACTGTTTTTGCTGATGGCTATCCAGCAACGCCAGAGACATATCTTCTTGCATCTCCTTATACTGTTCGCTTAAACGGGTGATCCGCAATTCGCCGCGTTGACGTTTACGCTGGGTCAGGTTAACGAGCAAGACCGCGATTACCGCAATGGCAATCACCACCGTCGCGATTTTGGCTAAAAACAACCCATATTCAGAAAGTAATTCCACGTGTTCCACCTTGATTTAACCACGATTCTTCCCCGCCAGTGTACAACAGCCGTTGTCAGGCGTCTTGCTCGTGACAATACCTGTGCGAGCCGCCTTCAGGAATCCCCGTTACTGGATGAAATATTTGCAAATTGTTAATTTCACAGAGAAGCGTCCTGTAGACTGATTGAATTCTCATGCTATTTCGGGCATAAAGCCGAAAAGTGATAAAAAGCAGGCGCGATCTACGTGCAGCGCCCAGAGGAGTCACCGTGCACTATCAACCACAAAAAGATTTACTACAAAACCGCATCATTCTTGTCACCGGTGCCAGCGACGGGATTGGTCGTGAAGCTGCGCTGACTTACTCCCGTTACGGGGCACATGTCATCCTGGTGGGTCGAAACGAAGACAAACTGCGCGGCGTGGCGCAAGAAATAGAAGACGAAGGCGGCGCGCCAGCCCCCTGGTATACGCTCGATTTACTGACCTGCACGCCTGATTCGTGCCAGGAGCTTGCACAGCGGATAGCAACACACCACTCACGCCTCGACGGTGTGTTACACAACGCCGGGCTTCTCGGGGACGTTCGTCCTATGGATGAACAAGAACCTGAGATCTGGCAGCAGGTGATGCAGGTTAACGTCAACGGGACATTTTTCCTGACACAGGCATTGCTTCCTTTATTACTCAAGTCTGATTCAGGATCGCTGGTGTTCACATCTTCAAGCGTTGGCCGTCAGGGACGCGCAAACTGGGGAGCGTACGCGGTATCAAAATTCGCCACAGAAGGCATGATGCAGGTGCTGGCCGAGGAGTATCAGAGCCGCCATCTGCGCGTAAATTGCATTAACCCGGGCGGAACACGCACCAAAATGCGCGCAAGCGCATTCCCGGGTGAAGATCCGCAAAAACTGAAAACACCGGCAGAAATTATGCCGCTCTATCTTTGGCTCATGGGCGATGACAGCCGCCGTAAAACAGGTATGACGTTTGACGCACAGCCAGGCCGTAAACCGGGGATTTCGCAATGAGTGAAGAACGCCATCAGCAACGCCAGCAACGTCTGAAAGAACAGGTCGATGCACGTGTCGCCGCAGCCCAGGACGAGCGCGGGATTATTATTGTCTTCACGGGCAACGGGAAAGGTAAAACCACCGCCGCGTTTGGTACAGCAACCCGTGCAGTGGGCCATGGTCAGAAAGTGGGTGTTATTCAGTTTATTAAAGGTGAATGGCCTAACGGAGAGCGTAACCTGCTGGAGCCGCACGGCGTCGAATTTCAGGTTATGGCGACCGGGTTTACCTGGGACACGCAAAACCGTGAAACAGATACAGCCGCGTGTCTGGCCGTCTGGGAACACGCGAAAAGAATGCTGGCAGACCCCACGCTGAACATGGTGTTGCTGGATGAAATCACCTATATGGTGGCCTACGACTACCTGCCACTGGATGCCGTACTGGCTGCATTACAGGCTCGCCCTGCGCACCAGACGGTGATTATAACGGGGCGCGGTTGCCACCGGGACATTCTGGAAATAGCCGATACCGTCAGCGAATTACGCCCGGTAAAACACGCTTTCGATGCAGGTATCAAAGCCCAGATCGGGATTGATTACTAAGAAAAAAGCCCGGTTGATAAGACCGGGCTTTAGATGTTAACCGTTGTTATTACGGCTGCCAGAACGGCGATTATTGCTCACCTGGCTGTGACGTTTTACCGCACGGCGGATCTGGTTCGCCTTCATGCGACGACGATCTTTTTCAACCGCCACTTTAGAGGTGGTTTCCGGCGTCAGGCCGACCAGTTCACGCAGGTAGTTAGTCTGGGTTAAATCCAGCTCAGTATAACCACCACGCGGCAGACCTTTTGGCAGCAGGATGTCGCCATAACGTACGCGGATCAGGCGGCTCACCTGCACACCTACCGCTTCCCACAGACGACGAACCTCGCGGTTACGGCCTTCAGTCAGGGTGACGTTGTACCACTGGTTAATCCCTTCACCACCGGTAAATTTGATGGTCTTGAACGCCGCCGGGCCGTCTTCCAGTTGCACGCCACGCGACAGGTCGCGCAGTTTGTTCTCATCAACCTGGCCAAAAACACGCACCGCATATTCACGTTCAACTTCACGGCTTGGGTGCATAAGGCGGTTTGCCAGTTCACCGTCAGTGGTAAACAGCAGCAGACCGCAGGTGTTCACGTCCAGACGACCCACGGCAATCCAGCGAGCGCCGCGCAGTTTAGGCAGGCGGTCGAATACTGTCGGGCGACCTTCCGGGTCATTGCGGGTACACAGCTCGCCTTCTGGCTTGTAATAGGCCAGCACGCGGCAGATCTGTTCAGCGGACTCTTTTACCGAGATAAGATGACCGTCAATACGGATCTTCAGTCCCGATACGATTTCTACGCGGTCGCCCAGCGTGGAGACTTTACCGTCCACACTCACGCGACCGGCTTCAATAATGGCTTCGATTTCACGGCGTGAACCGTGGCCGGCGCGCGCCAGCACTTTCTGTAACTTCTCGCTCATTGAGCTTCCTCAGGTGTCGCCTTCACAGGCGTCGAATCAGGTCAAAACACGGCTGCGCCCCGTTTTGATGGCCGCGTAGTATAGCTGCTTACACCTTTACAAGAAAGGTTTAACATCACCCACGCCTTCGCGAATCACTTCCGGCGCATCGTCAGTCAGATCAACAACAGTAGTCGGCTGCTGTCCGAGGTATCCGCCGTGAATCACCAGGTCAACCACCTTCTCCAGCCGATCCTTGATTTCATCCGGGTCGGACTCGGTAAATTCGCTGCCAGGCAGCATGAGTGACGTTGACAGCATCGGCTCGCCGAGCGTCTCCAGCAACGACTGCGCAATCGGATTAGAAGGAACGCGCATCCCGATGGTTTTTCGTTTTTCCTGCAACAGACGGCGCGGAACCTCTTTTGTCCCTTTAAGGATAAAAGTGTAGTTACCCGGCGTGTTGTTTTTGATCAGACGAAACGCCACGTTATCAACATAAGCATAGGTCGACAGCTCAGAGAGATCGCGGCACATCAGCGTAAAGTTATGGCCGTCTGGCAGCTGGCGAATGCGACAGATACGCTCCATCGCCCCTTTGTCTTCAATTTTGCAGCCAAGCGCGTAACCAGAATCGGTCGGGTAAACGATAACGCCCCCCTTGCGGACAATCTCCACAGCCTGATTAATCAGACGAGGTTGCGGGTTATCTGGATGAATATAGAAAAACTGACTCATACTTCCCTCTCTTCAAGTTGCTTTGGCTGTTCCCAGAGCTGCCAGACAGGCTCTACGCCTGCGGGTAGCCAGAGCTTGCGACCCAGCTCTATCCATGCACAAGGCTGATGGAAATCAGAGCCCTGTGACGCAAGAAGCCCAAACTGGCGCGCATAGGTCGCAAGCTGCGAACGCTCATTAGGAGCCTGCTGGCATTGTGCGACTTCCATCGCGTCTCCTCCGCGCTCGGCGAAGTGAGCCAACAGTCTTTTCAGCCATTTAGCAGAAAGATTATACCGACCAGGATGGGCCAGCACTGCCTTGCCACCAGAATGATGAATCACATCAATAGCTTGTTCTATTGTACACCACTGTGGCGGAACGTAACCGGTTTTCCCGCGCGCCAGGTATCTTTTAAACACGTCGGCCATGGTGGTGGCTTTACCGGCCTCAACCAGAAAACGGGCAAAATGACCGCGCGTAACGGCACCGCCGTTCGCCAGCTTCTGAGCCCCTTCCAGCGCCCCCGGGATATGCGCCTTTTCCAGGCGCTCGCCAATCATCTCTGCGCGCAGGTTACGGCGCGTTTTTTGTTCTTGCAAAAATGCGCACATTGCAGGATGTTCTGTATCGATGTTCAGGCCAACGATATGAATCTCATGGTTTTCCCAGAGAGTTGAGATCTCCACCCCTGCGACCAGGTTTAGCGGTAAACCGCTGCGGGCAATTTCGGCCCGCGCCGCAGGAATGGCGTCTGTTGTGTCGTGATCGGTTATCGCCAGCGTGCCAACGCGCATTTCAACGGCACGGTGGACGAGATCTTCGGGCGTCAGCAGGCCATCAGAAGCCTGAGTGTGGCTGTGTAAATCGTAAATTACGGCGTAGGTGTTGTCGCTCAAAGCACTTCCCATCACAGGTTAATAACATCTTAGAGACCTATGATAACGGCTTGCCGCGAAATTCTGAAATCAAGGGTTGACAATACGCCATCGAACTAGTTAACTAGTACGCAAGTTCACACGAGAAAGGTATCTGAAAATGACAGCACATTTCACTCTGCATGGTTGGTGGCGCACTTCCTGATTATCGGGCAGTGTCACTCGTCTGCGAAATGCAAACAGATACCAGGCCCGCGCTAAAGCGGGCTTTTTTTTGAACAGAATAAATGAGAAGAACATCATGCAAACAGCCAAACCACACCTCGAATTGCTGACCTGCGAGGCGGCCTATCGCCATAACCCTACCGCGCTGTTTCATCAGGTGTGCGGTGCGCGTCCGGCCACCCTGCTGCTGGAATCAGCGGATATCGACAGCAAAGACGACCTCAAGAGCCTGTTGCTGGTCGACAGCGCGCTGCGTATTACCGCATTAGGTGACACCGTCACGATTAAAGCCTTATCTGACAACGGTGCATCCCTGCTGCCGCTGCTGGATGCCGCGCTGCCTGCCGGCATCGAAAATGAACATCACCCGGAGATGCGTGTGCTGCATTTCCCACCGGTCAGTCAGCTGCTGGATGAAGACGCCCGCCTGTGCTCTCTGTCCGTTTTCGATGCCTTCCGTCTGCTGCAAAATCTGGTTTCAGTACCTGAAGATGAACGTGAAGCCATGTTCTTTGGCGGGCTGTTTGCGTATGACCTGGTCGCGGGTTTTGAAGATTTACCGGAAACCGAACAAGGCAATCGCTGTCCGGACTACTGCTTCTATCTTGCCGAAACATTGCTGGTGATCGACCATCAGAAAAAATACACCCGCATCCAGGCAAGCCTGTTCACGCCGTCAGCATCTGAAAAGAAACGCCTTGATCACCGCATCGCGCAACTCCAGCAGCAATTGACCGAAGAGCCACCCGTGCTGCCAGTTCAGCGCGTGGAAAAAATGCAATGCGATGTTAATCAGACTGACGATCAGTACGGTGCCGTCGTTCGCCAGATGCAAAAAGCGATTCGTGTCGGTGAAATTTTCCAGGTTGTTCCGTCCCGTCGTTTCTCGCTGCCTTGCCCGTCGCCGCTGGCAGCCTACGATGTACTGAAAAAGAGCAACCCGAGCCCGTACATGTTCTTTATGCAGGACAATGATTTCACCCTGTTTGGTGCCTCCCCGGAAAGCTCCCTGAAGTACGATGCCACCAGCCGCCAGATTGAGATCTACCCGATTGCCGGGACGCGCCCACGTGGCCGCCGTGCCGATGGCTCGCTTGACCGCGATCTCGACAGCCGTATTGAGCTGGAAATGCGTACCGACCATAAAGAGCTGTCCGAACACCTGATGCTGGTTGACCTGGCGCGTAACGACCTGGCGCGAATTTGTACCCCAGGCAGCCGCTACGTCGCAGACCTGACCAAAGTTGACCGTTATTCATTTGTGATGCACCTGGTGTCCCGCGTGGTCGGTGAACTGCGCTGCGACCTGGACGTGCTTCACGCCTACCGCGCCTGCATGAACATGGGCACCCTGAGCGGTGCGCCAAAAGTTCGGGCTATGCAGCTTATCGCCGAAGCCGAAGGCCGTCGTCGAGGTAGCTACGGCGGTGCGGTGGGTTACTTCACCGCTCACGGTGATCTCGATACCTGCATCGTTATCCGCTCTGCGTATGTGGAAGATGGCATTGCCACCGTCCAGGCAGGCGCAGGTATCGTTCTGGATTCTGTTCCGCAGTCTGAAGCTGACGAAACTCGCAGTAAAGCTCGCGCGGTATTGCGCGCCATCGCTACCGCACACCATGCACAGGAGATTTTCTGATGGCTGACATTCTGCTGCTCGATAATATCGACTCCTTTACTTACAACCTGGCAGATCAGCTGCGTGCGAATGGCCACAACGTCGTTATTTACCGTAACCATGTTCCGGCGCAGACCCTGATTGAGCGTCTGGGCACCATGCAAAACCCGGTGCTGATGCTCTCCCCTGGGCCTGGCGCACCAAGCGAAGCGGGCTGTATGCCAGAGCTGCTGACCCGGATGCGCGGCAAGCTGCCTATCATCGGCATCTGTCTTGGTCATCAGGCGATTGTTGAGGCTTACGGCGGCTACGTCGGCCAGGCCGGTGAAATTCTGCACGGTAAAGCTTCCAGCATTGAACATGACGGCCAGGCGATGTTTGCCGGGTTGCCAAACCCGCTGCCGGTTGCGCGTTATCACTCGCTGGTTGGCAGCAATATCCCGGCAGGGCTGACGATTAACGCCTCTTTTGAAGGCATGGTGATGGCGGTGCGCCACGATGCCGATCGCGTCTGCGGTTTGCAGTTCCACCCTGAATCAATCCTGACCTCCAACGGTGCGCGTTTGCTGGAGCAGACCCTCGACTGGGCGTTACAGAAACTGGAGCAAACCAATACGCTCCAGCCGATTCTGGAAAAACTGTACCAGGCGCAGACGCTGAGCCAGCAGGAAAGCCACCAGCTCTTCTCCGCTGTGGTTCGCGGTGAGCTGAAGCCTGAACAGCTGGCGGCCGCGCTTGTCAGCATGAAAGTCCGCGGCGAAAGCCCACAGGAGATCGCCGGTGCAGCAACCGCACTGCTGGAAAACGCCGCACCGTTCCCGCGCCCGGATTATCCGTTTGCCGATATCGTCGGCACCGGCGGTGACGGCAGCAACAGCATTAATATCTCCACGGCCAGTGCATTTGTGGCGGCAGCCTGTGGAATGAAAGTAGCGAAACACGGTAACCGCAGCGTATCCAGCCGCTCGGGGTCGTCTGATTTACTGGCGGCCTTTGGCATCAACCTGGACATGAAAGCCGAACGCTCCCGTGAAGCGCTGGATGATTTGGGTGTCTGTTTCCTGTTTGCCCCGAAATACCACACTGGTTTCCGCCATGCGATGCCAGTTCGCCAGCAGTTGAAAACCCGCACCCTGTTTAACGTGCTGGGTCCACTGATCAACCCGGCGCATCCGCCCCTGGCGCTGATTGGCGTTTACAGCCCGGAACTGGTACTGCCGATTGCCGAAACCTTGCGTATGTTGGGTTATCAGCGTGCCGCAGTCGTACACAGCGGCGGCATGGACGAAGTGTCTCTTCATGCACCAACGCTGGTTGCAGAGCTGCGCGAGGGAGAAATCCAGAGCTACCAGCTTGAAGCTGAAGACTTTGGATTAGTGCCCTATCGTCAGGAAGCGCTGGCAGGCGGCACACCGGAAGAAAACCGTGACATTCTGACGCGCTTACTACAAGGTAAAGGTGAGTCCGCTCATGAGGCTGCCGTTGCCGCCAACGTTGCCATGCTGATGCGTTTACACGGTGAGGAAGACCTGAAGGTCAACGCACAAAAAGTTCTGGACGTACTGCGCTCTGGTGCAGCATACGATCGCGTTACCGCACTTGCGGCGAGAGGGTAAAGAATGCAGACCGTTTTAGCGAAAATTGTTGCCGATAAAGCCATTTGGGTAGAAGCACGCAAACAGCAGCAGCCGCTTGCCAGTTTTCAGAATGATGTCGTACCAAGCAGCCGTCGTTTTTACGATGCCCTTCAGGGTGCGCGCACCGCGTTTATCCTGGAGTGCAAAAAAGCTTCTCCGTCAAAAGGCGTTATCCGTGATGATTTTGATCCTGCACGCATTGCAGGCGTCTACAAACATCATGCGTCAGCCATCTCCGTGCTGACGGATGAGAAATATTTCCAGGGCAGTTTTGATTTTCTGCCGATTGTCAGCGGCATCGCGCCGCAGCCGATCCTGTGCAAAGACTTTATTATCGACCCGTACCAAATCTGGCTGGCGCGGTTTTATCAGGCCGATGCCTGCCTGCTGATGCTCTCCGTGCTTGATGACGAACAGTATCGCCAGCTCTCTGCCGTGGCACACAGCCTGAACATGGGCGTGCTGACCGAAGTGAGCAACGAAGAAGAGCTGGAACGCGCCATTGCGCTGGAAGCCAAAGTGGTTGGCATTAACAACCGCGACCTGCGTGACCTGTCCATTGACCTCAACCGCACGCGCCAGCTTGCGCCGCGCCTCGGTTCTGGTGTGACAGTTATCAGCGAATCCGGTATCAATAGTTATGCGCAGGTGCGCGAACTGAGCCATTTTGCCAACGGCTTCCTGATTGGCTCCGCCATGATGGCGTATGACGATCTCAACGCCGCCGTGCGCCGGGTACTGCTTGGGGAAAACAAAGTTTGTGGATTGACCCGTGAACAGGATGCGCAGGCAGCCTGCGAAGCCGGAGCGATTTACGGCGGGCTAATCTTCGTCGAAACCTCCCCTCGGGCCGTCACCGTCGAGCAGGCTCGTGCGATTATCGCGGCGGCGCCACTCAGCTACGTGGGCGTTTTCCGCAACGCGAATATTGCTGATGTAGCCGCTAAAGCCGAAACCTTATCGCTGAGCGCAGTCCAGCTGCACGGTAGCGAAGACCAGGCGTATATCGATGCCCTGCGGGAAGTTCTTGCGCCACAGGTGCAAATCTGGAAAGCCCAGAGCGTAGGCGACACTCTGCCAGCGCGTAATCTTAATCATGTTGATAAATACGTACTCGACAACGGCCAGGGCGGTACAGGCCAGCGTTTTGACTGGTCATTGCTGAATGGTGAAGTACTGGACAACGTGCTGCTGGCAGGCGGGCTGAGCCCGGATAACTGTGTAGAAGCGGCGAAAACCGGCTGTGCCGGCCTCGATTTCAATTCAGGCGTAGAGTCCCAACCGGGTATCAAAGATGCCAGCAAGCTGGCCTCGGTGTTTAAAACTCTGCGTGCATATTAAGGAAGAGAAGATGACGACATTACTAAACCCTTATTTTGGTGAGTTCGGTGGTATGTATGTACCGCAAATTCTGATGCCTGCGCTGCGCCAGCTGGAAGACGCGTTCGTCAGTGCGCAAAAGGATCCGGCATTTCAGGCTGAATTTACCGACCTGCTGAAAAACTACGCAGGCCGCCCGACGGCACTGACCAAGTGCCGTAACCTGACCGAAGGCACAAAAACCACGCTGTACCTTAAGCGTGAAGATTTACTGCACGGCGGCGCGCACAAAACCAACCAGGTGTTGGGTCAGGCGCTGCTCGCCAAACGCATGGGCAAAACCGAAATCATCGCTGAAACCGGTGCGGGTCAACACGGTGTGGCGTCGGCACTTGCCAGCGCCCTGCTCGGCCTGAAATGCCGTATTTACATGGGTGCGAAAGACGTTGAACGTCAGTCGCCGAACGTGTTCCGTATGCGTCTGATGGGTGCTGAAGTGATCCCTGTACACAGCGGCTCGGCCACGCTGAAAGATGCCTGTAACGAAGCGCTGCGCGACTGGTCTGGCAGCTATGACACCGCGCACTATATGCTGGGTACCGCGGCGGGTCCGCATCCGTTCCCGACTATCGTACGTGAATTCCAGCGCATGATTGGCGAAGAGACCAAAGCTCAGATCCTCGACAAAGAGGGGCGCCTGCCTGATGCGGTGATCGCCTGCGTGGGCGGCGGTTCTAACGCCATTGGGATGTTTGCAGATTTCATCGATGACACCAGCGTAGGGCTGATTGGCGTTGAACCTGCCGGTCATGGTATCGAGACCGGTGAACACGGTGCGCCGCTCAAGCATGGCCGCGTTGGGATCTACTTCGGTATGAAGTCCCCGATGATGCAAACGGATGAGGGCCAGATTGAAGAGTCTTACTCTATCTCAGCGGGCCTTGATTTCCCGTCCGTTGGGCCGCAGCACGCGTATCTGAACAGCATCGGTCGTGCGGATTATGTCTCAATCACCGATGACGAAGCGCTGGAAGCATTTAAAACATTGTGTCGCCACGAAGGGATCATCCCGGCGCTGGAGTCCTCTCATGCGCTGGCACACGCGCTGAAAATGATGAAAGAAAACCCGGAAAAAGAGCAGCTGTTGGTGGTTAACCTTTCCGGTCGCGGTGACAAAGATATCTTCACCGTTCACGATATTCTGAAAGCACGAGGGGAAATCTGATGGAACGCTACGATAACGCATTTGCACAACTGAAAGCCCGCAAGGAAGGCGCGTTCGTTCCCTTCGTTACCCTTGGCGATCCTGGCCCGGAACAGTCGCTGAAAATCATCGACACCCTGGTGGAAGCCGGTGCCGATGCGCTGGAACTGGGGATCCCGTTCTCAGACCCGCTGGCAGATGGCCCAACCATTCAGAATGCGACCCTGCGCGCCTTTGCTGCGGGCGTAACGCCAACTCAGTGCTTTGAGATGCTGGCTGCTATTCGTCAGAAACACCCGACAATCCCGATTGGCCTGCTGATGTATGCCAACCTGGTGTTTAACCGTGGTATTGATGAGTTCTATGCCGAATGCGCCCGCGTGGGTGTTGATTCCGTGCTGGTTGCGGATGTGCCGATTGAAGAATCTGCCCCGTTCCGCCAGGCAGCAATGCGTCATAACGTTGCGCCGATTTTCATCTGCCCGCCAAACGCCGATGACGAACTGCTGCGCCAGATTGCCTCTTATGGCCGTGGTTACACTTATCTGCTTTCCCGTGCAGGCGTAACCGGAGCCGAGAACAAGGCGGCGCTGCCGCTGCATCATCTGGTGGAAAAACTGGCGCAATACAATGCAGCGCCTCCGCTGCAAGGCTTTGGTATCTCCTCACCAGAGCAGGTGACTGCGGCGATTGACGCCCAGGCTGCCGGGGCTATTTCAGGCTCCGCAATTGTGAAAATCATCGAGAAGAACGTTGATAAGCCAGAGCAGATGCTGGCCGAGCTGAAAGCCTTCGTGATTGCGATGAAAGCCGCTACACGTAAAGCGTAATCGGTGTCACCCGTCTGGCCCACTGCCAGACGGGTATCCCTTAGTGGACCACGCTTTTCGAAAAGAGATTAATGACCACCACCCCATCGATAATCATCAACATCCCCAGCATGGCCGGGAAATCCAGTTTTTGCCCCAAAAACAGCCAGCCAACCGCGCCGATCATGACGATACCCACCCCGGACCAGATAGCATATATAATCCCCGTAGGAATGCTTTTCATCGGGATAGTCAGGCACCAGAAAGCAATACAGTACCCCAGAATGGCCACCACGCTCGGTAACAGACGCGTAAAGCTGTCAGAGAGCTTGAGCGCCGTGGTGGCAATGACTTCCATCACAATGGCAATCGCCAGAAAAAGAACAGCCTGTTGGTTCATAGAGTCCTCAGTAAAAAGCCAGCAAACCCGACATTGTAAAGCGCTTTTATGACGGTTCAGAGAAGTCTTTGGGGGAGTATTAATCATGCCGGAATTCTGTTTCTGAATGGAGCAGGATTTTGGGTCAGGGTCACTTTTGCATTCAAGCTGTAATTGTGAGAAGCAGGAAGGCGAAAAACAGACGAAACTTCGACAGGGCTGTTTAGATTTATAAGGTAAGCATGACACTTAAATACTATCTGGGTAACTTATGTTTGGGTTTGGTCGTATTCGGGATTATCGCCTTTGTCTGGCATGATGAACCTCAAACAACCACAATGAGGACATTGATGGGACTGGGTTTGCTAAGTGGGTTGATTTTCCCCTTTGCAAAAAAAGCGATTGAACGGATTGTCCTGAAATATTCAACACGCGAACAGTGGACTACAGGTTTCTATACTGAAACGCCGATGAAGAGCGGGTTGTACGCAGTCTACTTCATGCTGATTTTCGTCGTGGCCATACCAGTAGGCGTAATCTATCTGCTGTACCTTGCCGTATCAAAAAAGGCCACATGACGTGGCCTTTGTGGTTTTTATTGGCCGCTAGTAATGTAATTCATTACGTTGCCCGGCAACTTCTCATCAATGCCGTTTTGCAGTCGAAACATGTGGTCACTTCTGGCTTCCAGTAAATCGTGGTGTGCCCATACGCTCCTCCTATGCTCAAACTATAGGGCAGGATCGTCTACCGGGGTTGGGTTAGTCCACCACAGTAAAATCACTGTCAGGCAATAAATCGGTCAACCAGTCTGGACATGACTTCCGATTGACCATCCAGCATCTGACTTGCGGCGGCAGCCTGGGACACCAGGGCTGCATTTTGCTGGGTGACCTGCTCTAACTGGTTAAGTGCCTGGTGTACCTGAGAGACCCCCAGTGATTGTTCCATAGCAGCATGCGCGATATCACCGACGTATTGCCTCATACGCCCGGTATTATCCGCCGCGGCTTTGAGAGCAGTTGCTGAAGCAGTTACCCATGTAACACCTTCACCGATCTTATCCATATTCTGATTGACCAGCTCGCGGATTAGATTAGCCTCTCTGGCGCAGCGCTGTGATAAATTACGCACTTCCATCGCTACCACCGCAAAACCCTTGCCCAGTTCACCTGCACGTGCTGCTTCGACGGCGGCATTCAGCGCCAGAAGGTTCGTCTGAAATGCAATCTCGTCAATCGACGTCACGATCTGAGCAATCTGCTCGCTTGAGGAGCGAATCGCAACCATACTCTGACTGGCCTCGTTTGAGACACGATTTGCTTCCTGAACATCCCGTTCCATCTCCTGCGTCAGGCGCTCAGCTTCACGTGCGTTACCAGCAGTCTGAGTGATATTACTTGAAATCTGCTCCATGCTGGCAGCCGTTTCAACAATCGAAGCAGCCTGTTCATCCGTACGTTGAGCAAGATCCTGGTTCCCGGCGGCAATATCGCTACTCGCGCCTCGGAGTATCACTGCACCAGATTTGATTTCCTGCACGATGCGTTGGATGTTCTCAATCGACTGATTATACGCGAAGTTCAATGCAGACAGTTCATCACTGCCCGGCACTTCCAGACGACGGGTCAGGTCGCCATCCATTTCGGCGATGGATTTTAACGTCCCGGTCAGTTGCTGCTGGATGCTGCGCGCCACCGTCACCGCAAACATGATTGCAATAAGCATTGCAATCAGGCTTATTGCAATAAAGGATTGCCAGTCAACGCGGGCGTCGTGTGCCAGGGATTCAGCATGGCTCTGCAGAGCGTCCGCTGCGTGATTCTCTAATGTGCGTAGTATCTCAATACGCTGGGTCTGAGCTTTAAACCAGTCCCCAGGGTTGACACTAAATCCTCCCCGGTCTGCTTTATCAAAAGCCACTTCCCGCAGTTCAAGTGCACGAACGGCATCAACTGACTTCAGCGCGTTGTCTAACTCTGAAGCCTGCGACGGGCTGCTAAAGCGCCGCGCCGCAGTTAACCATGCGTCCTGCTTGCCCACTACGTCACTGAACATGCGAAACTGACCGTCGCCAAAGCTATTGGTGGAGAAGATATTAGACAGCAGGGCTCTCTCCACTCCCGCCTGTTCCTTTAAATTCAGAAGACTATAATATGCTGCAAGTTCATTAGCCATCGATCCAGATGTGCTCAAATGGATCATTCCACCAACAAAGTTCAGCATTCCAGAAATAGTCTGAGTATAGAATTTGCTGGATTGCGGGGAATCAATATTTAATTTGTTAATTGAATTACGGGTTGATTTAAGATGCTGAATATTGTCCTTGAAAACATTCAGCGTCGCGAAAATTTCATTTTTGAGTAAATCTTTATTCGTAGAGGCGAGCGTCTGATTTAACTTATACAGCGCATCATCGGTTAATTTCTGCTGTGCTGCTAACTCTTCACGAAAACTTTGCCCGCGGGAACCAATAAAGCCAGCACTCATTCCACGCTCTCGCTGGAGTTGATGGACAACGTCGCCAGCGCTGCGTGCCAGTATGGTGAGTTCACCAATGGTATTCATCTGCTGTTCAATATTGATGCGACTGATCATACCTGAACCTGCAAGCCAGAACATAGCCAACAGAAGCGGCATTAATGCTATAAACAACTTCACTTTCATTGAAATACGGCAAATCCATAACATGCAATTATTTTCCTTATGTATATCTACTAAAAGAGCTATCGGCAAATATCCATAAAAACTTTATACCTATTAGTGAGTGGTTTCTTAATTCGAGAACGTAGATTATTAGAGTGATTTTCAATCATAGATTGATTCTGATTATTCAATTCTGGCTAACCGTTTGAATTATCAGCAATAATAAAGGCACTGTCGAACAAATGATAATTATGTAGGCAGGCCACATTCCTTTAAGACCAGCCCAGTGCAGAATGGGGGCGTCTCTGGTTATAGTTTATGCGCCAGGCCTCGATTTTGCACCGGGCATCTTCCAGCGACATGAACCAGTTTTCATTCAGGCATCCCTGCCGCAGCCTGCCGTTGAACGACTCCACCGTCGCATTGTCCGTTGGGGTTCCCGGGCGTGAGAAGTCTATACGGATCCCTCGTTCATACACCCACTTGTCCAGCATTTTTCCTGCAAATTCAGAGCCGTTATCGGTTTTCAGCAACTGTGGTAAAGGACGTCTGAACGCAATACTGTTCAGCATCTCCGCAACTTCCGTTGAGCGCAGATTCTGGCCCACGCAGATCCCCAGACATTCACGCGTGTAGAGATCAATTACCGTCAGCAGGCGTAACCGACGCCCGTCAAATAATGCGTCGGAGACAAAGTCCATGCCCCAGATATGATTCGGATACAACCCCTGAGGCTTGGGTTGTCGGCGCTGTGCCGATTTGTTACGACGTGGACGTTTGAGACGCAGGGACAGACCCTGCTCGCTGTAGAGTCGATAGATACGTTTATGGTTATCCCGCCAGCCTTCACACCTGAGCATGACGTGAACTCTGCGGTAGCCATGGTGGACCCGGGTTTCGCTGATCTCCTGATACGCAGGCGTAGCGCACTGTCGTCTTACGCCACAGAAAGATACCTGAACGAGCTGTTGCTGACCCGCAGGATAAAGCATATTTGTCTTTCGCTGGCTCCGTAGCGTGCCTGCAGATCCCGGACCCATTCGCGCAGTCGCGCCAGCGTCAGTTCTTTTTTGCCAGCACATCCTGCAGCATGGCCTTGTCGAGGCTCAGATCGGCAACCAGCTTCTTCAGCCTGAGATTCTCTTCCTCAAGCTGTCGCATGTGCTTCAGTTCAGATGGGGAAATCCCGCCGTATGAGACAGCGATAGCCTTTGGATTTAGTTGTATGGCCTCAACGAATGCAGCCCTTATCTCGTATGGACGTGGCATGAGTTGTATCCTCAATCACTTATTGACTGTATGCATGCACAGTAGTATTTTTAGGGCCACAGATCAAGCCAAGACTATTTCACATTCTAAGGAAAGGTTATGTTCGTAGAACTCGTTTACGACAAACGCAATTTCGAAGGCCTGCCAGATGCAAAAAACATCATTCTGGATGAGTTAACAAAGAGGATTTGCCGCGTTTTCCCGGATGCAGAAGTTCGCGTTAAACCAATGATGACGCTGCCAGCGATCAACACTGATGCGAGCAAGCATGAAAAGGAACAGATAAGCAGGGTCGTGCAGGAGATGTTTGAAGAAGCTGATATGTGGCTTGAAGCTTAGTCTTCACTTGATGGTCTTCAATACCAGCAGGCAGTCAATTGATAATATGCCTGCCTGTAAACTGTTACTTTCCGCCCGCCGGAAATTTCTTGTATAAAGTGCAAAACGGCAACATCGTAAATGAGTGTCCTCTGTTTTCTGTCCAATCCGTTGGCAATCAGCCTACCGGCCAGCGCCGAAATAATATTGCAAAAATGAAATCCTCAGATATCAAAGACGGTTACCTGCATAGTTTCACGAACAGCATTCATTATCAGAGCGTCTTGAGCGAGGGAAAGAGTGTACCAGGCTTGCCATTTAATTTTTGAATGTCGCTTTCGTATCAGAGCATGAATTTTTGATGATTGAGGTCATTAAAAAGGCAGGTATTTTGGATAAAAGGTCTGGAGAGGTTTTTGAGAAAGAGCAAAAGCTCTATATTCCAGCCCGTTAAATCCACATACACCTTCTGAGTTCAGAGGCATAGTCATGACATGGCATCATTTCAAACAGACTTACCTGGTTAAGTTCTGGTCTCCGGTTCCGGCGGTTATCGCCGCGGGCATTCTTTCTACCTACTATTTCGGGATCACCGGCACCTTCTGGGCGGTAACGGGTGAGTTTACCCGTTGGGGTGGGCAATTATTACAGCTTGCGGGCGTGCATACCGAAGAGTGGGGCTATTTTAAACTGATTCATCTGGACGGTACGCCCCTGACCCGTATCGACGGGATGATGATTATCGGCATGTTTGGGGGCTGTTTTGCTGCCGCGCTGTGGGCAAACAACGTGAAGCTACGAATGCCAAAAAGCCGGATCCGCATTATGCAGGCCGTCGCGGGCGGTATTATCGCAGGCTTTGGCGCCCGCCTGGCGATGGGCTGCAACCTGGCAGCCTTCTTTACCGGTATTCCTCAGTTTTCACTTCATGCCTGGTTCTTTGCCGTGGCAACGGCCATTGGCTCTTACTTTGGCGCGCGCTTTACGCTACTGCCCTTCTTCCGCATTCCAGTGAAAATGACCAAAGTCAGCGCCGCCTCGCCACTGACTCAAAAACCCGCTCAGGCGCGCCGTCGATTTCGACTCGGGATGCTGGTCTTTTTCGCCATGCTGGCCTGGGCATTATGCACCGCCCTTAACCAGCCGAAACTGGGCCTGGCAATGCTGTTCGGCGTTGGGTTTGGCTTACTGATAGAACGTGCGCAGATCTGCTTCACTTCAGCATTTCGCGATATGTGGATAACCGGCCGTACAATGATGGCAAAAGCCATTATTGCCGGGATGGCGGTCAGCGCTATCGGTATTTTCAGTTACGTGCAGCTCGGCGTTGAACCGAAAATCATGTGGGCTGGTCCCAATGCGGTGATCGGCGGTTTACTGTTTGGTTTCGGAATTGTGCTGGCCGGTGGATGTGAAACGGGCTGGATGTATCGTGCGGTAGAAGGCCAGGTGCATTACTGGTGGGTTGGACTGGGCAATGTGATTGGCTCTACGGTGCTGGCGTACTTCTGGGATGATTTATCCCCGGTTCTGGCAACCAACTGGGACAAGGTTAACCTGCTGAACACCTTTGGTCCGCTGGGCGGTTTACTTGTGACCTACGCCCTACTGCTGATTGCATTTCTGCTGGTTGTCGCCCAGGAAAAACGTTTTTTTCGCCGCACGGCCAATAAGACGCACCCCCAGGAGAATATCGCATGAAAGAGATTGTACCTGACTATCGCCTGGATATGGTCGGCGAGCCTTGCCCTTACCCGGCTGTCGCAACGCTTGAAGCCCTGCCTCAGCTTAAGAAAGGGGAAATTCTGGAAGTGGTGAGCGATTGTCCGCAATCCATAAACAACATTCCTCTGGATGCCAGAAACCACGGCTATACAGTGCTGGATATTCAACAGGATGGACCTACCATTCGATATTTGATTCAGAAATAATCCCTTCGCGTCCCGTTCCGGGGCGCACTGAATTTTGCCTGAAAACACCTGAAAAATGCCCTGGCTCCCATTTTGCACGCTAATCTCACCGGCGATGTTTCGGCGGGCTAGACTTAAAGCGGACAAAAAACAAACAGGAGGTGCGGCATGTTTCATTCCATTTTGGTTCCTCTCGATATTTCCGAAAATCGCCTGACCGATCAGGTGATCCCCTATGTTCAGGCGAACGCAGCAATCGGCAACGCAAGTGTGCATTTTCTGACGGTTATTCCGTCTATGCCTTATTACTCGTCACTGGGGCTGGCTTATTCGATTGAAACGCCGAAACTGGCGGAGATACAGCAACAAGCGCTTGCTAAGCTGGATGAGGTGGTTAAACAGTTCAACTTGCCCGCAGACAAAGTGCATACCCATGCCATTTCAGGCTCACCTAAAGATCAGATACTGAAGCTGGCGGATTCCATCAGTGCCGATTTGATTATTATTGCCTCTCATCGACCTGATATTTCGACCTACCTTTTAGGGTCAAATGCGGCGGTTGTTGTTCGTCATGCCACCTGTTCAGTGCTGGTTGTTCGATGAGGTGTGTGCTACAAAGCGTAAATCAACCACCTGCCAGGCAGGTGGTTGTGATACTCAGAAACGATAACCCGCCGAGAACATAAATACCCACGGATCCAGACGGGTGCTAACGCTCTGTTGTTCGCCACCTGCTTTAAAGCGCACATCCGTGTCGATATCCATATACCAGACGGACATATTAATCAGCCAGTCGCGATTAATCAGGTAATCCAGCCCGACCTGTCCCGCCACACCCCAGGAATCTTTCAGGCTGAGATCTGAAAGGCCCGCATCTTTACCGGTATCGTTAAACTTCTCATTAAAGAACGTTGTGTAGTTTACGCCCGCACCAATATAAGGACGCGCCTTGCTGCTGGCATCACCAAAATACCATTGCGCCATTAAGGTTGGCGGCAACAGGTTAACCGTCGCGATATTACCAGTAGGCCCGGTACCAACGTGATGACGGAATGGTGTTGCGGCTAACAGTTCCACCCCGATATTTTCGGTTGCCATATAGGTAAACGTCAGGCCCAACTGGGTGTTGTTACTGACGTTAAAGCCACCAAGTTTACCCAACACATTATCGGAACCTTCCGTTGGTCGAACCGTTGCCGAACCTGCGCGAATAAAGAATTCGCCTGCTTCATGCGCGTACGCGCCGCCAGAGATACTGCTTAAGATAAGGGCTGCCACCGCTAATTTTTTCATATCCGCTCCATCGTTGTGGTTTTATTTCGGGGCAGAATATACTCACAAATGAGTAATAAGTGATCTAACACAGATCACATAAAAACCAGTAAGTTAACATTCATTGATCTGAGTTAATTTTTCATAACTAATCAGAAAGGAGTAACGCGTCTCTAAGTCAATTTTTGCCATTTCTCAGCGACCAAACAATCCTCTTGCCCTCTTTCCAGCGGCTGGATAATTTAGCTGTCTGACAATTTGATTTGATGCGTTCCTGATTGCAGGTGTGCCGACATCCGGCTGGGGATGTTCAATTTCGGGGGGCAAAGAGTCCTGTAATCCGGCTAAGGTACGCTACGGATTACCTCCGCTTTACAAAGATATGCTTTTCCATACAAGGCTTGATGCTGCCACCGCAGTCTTATCCGGTGTACAATTGCCGGCTAATTAACACCTGCAATACTCAAGGAGAGTGCATGTCTATCACGGCGAAGTCTGTCTACCGTGACACGGGGAATTTTTTCCGCAATCAGTTCATTACCTTTTTACTGATAGCGTTGCTATGTGCGTTTATCACGGTGGTGCTTGGCCATGCGTTTTCACCCAGTGATGACCAGATTGCCAGCCTGAGTCAGGGCGACAATCTTGCAGGCAGCGTGGGCCTATTTGAACTGGTGCAAAACATGACTCCCGAACAGCAGCAAATCCTGCTGCGGGCATCTGCTGCATCAACCTTCTCCGGCCTGATTGGCAACGCCGTTCTGGCAGGCGGGGTTCTGCTGATGATCCAATTGGTGTCTGCGGGACAGCGTGTTAGCGCCTTACGTGCTATCGGTGCCAGCGCACCGGTTTTACCGAAGCTGTTCATCCTTATCTTTTTAACCACGATGCTGGTTCAGATTGGCATTATGCTGGTCGTTGTACCTGGCGTTCTTCTGGCGATTGTTCTTTCCTTCGCACCCGTGATGGTTGTGCAGGATAAAATGGGAATATTCGTCGCTATGCGCAGCAGCATAAAACTGGCATGGTCTAATATGCGCCTGGTTGCTCCAGCGGTAATCGGCTGGTTGCTGGCCAAAACGCTTTTGCTGCTGTTTGCACCAAACTTTGCCGTACTCACGCCAAACGTTGGCGCGGTAGTGGCCAATACGCTGAGCAATCTGATTTCAGCGGTATTGCTGGTTTACTTGTTCCGCCTGTATATGTTAATTCGTCAGTAATCCTGATGGCCGGGTATGTCGCTGTACCCGGCTCAACGAAGAAGATGGAATCACAGAATGAAGCAGTTTCTTGATTTTTTACCCCTTGTCGTATTTTTCGCGTTTTATAAGCTCTACGACATTTATGCCGCCACCACGGCGCTGATCGTTGCGACCGCTATCGTGCTTATCTACAGCTGGGTGCGATATCGCAAAGTTGAGAAAATGGCGTTGATCACGTTCGTTCTGGTCGCCGTGTTTGGCGGGTTAACCCTGTTCTTCCATAACGATGAGTTTATTAAATGGAAGGTTACGGTCATTTATGCCCTGTTTGCTGGTGCACTGCTGATCAGCCAGTGGGTCATGAAAAAGCCTTTAATCCAGCGTATGTTGGGTAAAGAGTTGACGCTCCCGCAGGAAGTGTGGTCGCGACTGAATATCGCCTGGGCGGTGTTCTTCATTCTTTGTGGCCTGGCCAATATCTACATCGCCTTCTGGCTGCCGCAGAATATTTGGGTCAACTTCAAAGTCTTCGGCTTGACCGCCCTGACGCTTATTTTTACGCTCTTAAGCGGCGTTTATATTTACCGCCACATTCCTCAGGACGATAAGCACTGACAGTTTTTTACCAGAACGCTCGCCCTACGGGCGTTCTGGTCTATTCTCACCAGCCGAAAATCATAGTAGCATCCCGCCTGAAGTCTTCAGTTACGAGTTAAAACAATGACAACAAATGACGCCCCTCAGGGCGAATTGGTATTACGCACACTGGCAATGCCTGCGGACACCAACGCCAATGGCGATATTTTTGGTGGATGGTTGATGGCGCAAATGGATATGGGCGGCGCGATCCTTGCGAAAGAGATTGCACACGGACGCGTGGTGACCGTTCGGGTAGATGGCATGACGTTCCTTCGCCCGGTTGCCGTGGGTGATGTCGTCTGCTGTTATGCGCGCTGCGTGAAACGCGGTAACAGCTCAATTTCGATCAACATTGAAGTGTGGGTGAAAAAAGTCTCTTCCGAGCCTATCGGTCAGCGTTATAAAGCTACCGAAGCGCTGTTTATTTATGTGGCAGTCGATAGCCAGGGCAAACCCCGCCAGCTACCTGCAATTTAATGCCAGACAAAAAAAAGCCTCCAATCTGGAGGCTTTTTTTTATTCCATTTGTGCCCCGCCATTCATGCGGAACACGATATTCACAACCAATCCACTGCCGGGCTTGCCTGCTTCGTAACGCCACTTACGCATGGCGTCTTTCACATCGCGTTCGAACATGTTAGAAGGCTGCGCAGATAGGATTTCGATGTTATCAAGGCGGCCATCTGGCGTAACGTCAAATTTCACGCGAACACGCCCTTCAATACGCAGAGCCAGAGCACGCTGGGGATACTGTGGCTGGTTGCGGCTCAATGCGCGCGGGCCTGCTGGCGCGGCTGGTGTCGGTTTTGCCACCGCTGGCGTATTGTTGGCCATTGCGCGCGCAGGCGCAGCGTTTTCAACCGGCTGAGTGGTACGCGTCTCAACAGGGCGCTCTTCACGTTTTGGACGCTCTTCAACCTTTTTCACCGGTTTTGGCTTCGGTTTGGGCTTAGGTTTTGGCTCAGGCTTGTGGATCACCACCGGCGCTTCTTTTGGCGGCTCCGGGACAACCTCAGGCTCGGGTTCCGGCTCAGCAACCGGTTGTGGCGGTGGTGTGACAGCCTGCGGCGGCTCAAGCTCCGCTGGCGTTACCATGGTCACAGAAATAGGCTGCGCGGGCGCTGGCATTTCAATAACCTGATGAACCGAGGTGTAGAGCAGACCCGCCACAACAGCACCGTGAATAACGACGGAAAGCAACGTCGGCCAGGGAAAGCGGCGAGGTAAATCTAGGGTCATCGAAGTCATAATCATCAGAGTTAAAAAACCAGACGTTGATTTTAAATGCAAATAGCAATCATATTCAATAAGACACTTTATCTTCACGCGATTTAAGCGCATAAGAGGCCAAAAAAGGCGCATTCAGATCAGGGTTGTAACATTGTCGTTATCTTTACATTGCAGTCAATTGTGCTTTCACATAACGTAATTGCCACTTTTACTGGTTAAGGAGCTCCGCCGTGCTTTATGTGATTTATGCAGAAGATGTAGCTGATTCCCTGGAAAAACGCCTTTCTGTGCGCCCTGCCCATCTGGCGCGTTTACAGCTGTTACACGATGAAGGCCGTTTGTTAACCGCAGGCCCAATGCCCGCGGTAGACAGCAACGATCCTGGCGCGGCAGGTTTTACCGGTTCAACCGTTATTGCAGAGTTCGAATCCCTGGAGGCGGCCAAAGCCTGGGCTGACGCTGACCCGTATGTGGCGGCTGGCGTTTACGCAAAAGTCACCGTGCGTCCGTTCAAGAAAGTGTTCTGATGCACTAAAGGCTCCGGATGGAGCCTTTAAAAACACATTAACACAATGAAATAAAAGGATTTGTTTCAGGTCATGTCCACATATTGACCACATCGATAGAAGAAGCCCTGCAAATGCGGGGCTTTTCTTTTGACTGCCACAGATATGCAAGAACAACTTAAGAAAGCAACTAGAATGCTGTTGACCGTCAGCTATGAGCGAGGTGCGGACATTGTAACTTTCGCAAGCTGATTTTGAGATAGGATGGCTTTCACTTGGCTGGCATTGTGTAATGCCGTCATAGAATATGCATAATAACTTTCTTCAGCGACTAACTATTCATCATAAAATCGATATTATCGTAGAGGACAGGAGTTTCTGGCCACATTGTCTCTACAAGGAAAAACTGAAAATGAGATTTATAACACTGTTTACATTGCTTTTCGCTCTTCCCCTCCATGCCGAAGACCATGATTATGGGCCTCCCATCTCTAGATGCTTGAACAAACATACTATTCCCTATATCAACACTACGATTCCTGCTGAGAATATTGTTAATGATGCTTATAAGGAGTGCGAGGACATCGTTAATGAATGGAATAATGAGCGTGCATCCTTGCCCAAGGAAATGGTAATCAAGCAGAATAAGGAATTTAGGGAGATGTATGTCAGGATGATTGATAACCGCAGGAAAACAGATGTTAACAAAAGATGAAGGCTTTGTTTTACTTCATTTTGTAAAGTAGCGCTCTTGGGGCCAGGTAAAATCTCGCGTTAAGCTTTCCTGAAAGGCAGTTTTGAGCGAAGAGCGGAAGTTGGTATTAGTTTGCTTTTCCCAGTGGAAAAGCACCATGCAGAAGTCTACATTTTCAATATGGTGATGCTTTCTATCTAATCGCTGCCAAATAGATGATTGTGTTCGCTCACTCTCAGGGACACAAATGAAATAAATGGTGGCACTGTCAGGGCTGCTTCGACTAGACGCAACCCAAAGGAGAATCAGAATGAGTAATAATAAAGTACTTATCGAGGAAGTAGCTTCAATCCGTGCGCAGCTGCGGGCAAATCCGCGAGCTCAGTTGGAGCTGTTGGCAGCAATCTCAACGATCTTACGAGAAAATAATATTAATATCTCCACTGAAGCTTTGCGAGACTTACAGCTAACTACGAGCGGTGAAATCGGCACATTGCATGAAGTAGTACTTCCAGTAGGAACTCCTTGTGGAGTGGCTTAAGGAAATAGCCCCTGGTATCGTGTCAGCGAACATGTACTCTCCAAAAGAGTGTGCAGATATTATCTTTTCTGCAAACCAGCAGGCTGACCAGTGGATGAAGGCAACGGTATCTGAATTTGATGATGTAAAGGGAAAGAAGGAAATATTGGATACGTTTTCGCGAAATGGTTTGGTGAAATCGCACCAGCAACTTCCTAGCCTATGTGCAAAGTTTGAACTGATTGCCAATGACTTATTCTCTCAAGTACTTAGGACAAAGTGGTCACTACCACCATTAACTCTTGAAGACACACAACTCGTACGATATAGCCCGGGAGGTTTTTTTAAAAAACATACCGATTGGGGAAGAAGCCATCCGCAACGTTGCATAAGCCTCGCATTGTATTTGAATGATGAGTATGAAGGAGGTTGCTTAGAGTTTCCGTTACTGGATGTTCGGCACAAACCAACAACAGGTGAGTGCATTGCTTTCCCCTCAGATTACCTCCATTCAGGAGAGCCAGTAATTGAAGGAGAAAAATACGTATTCCTATCGTTTATGTGTGGTCCAAAACCAATCTTTTGAATCTGGCGCTGGTAACGCCTAATGTCCTAGGCAACCGTCTGCCAACATTATTTTGAATGATTTTAGTCGGTTAACTGATCCTACCTACGAATAGTTGACACGGGACTAAGTGAGTAGACTCTCAACCAGAGGTGACTCATGACCAAATCAGCCATAACCGGCAACAAGCCCCGCAAACAGCACACGCCCGAGTTCCGTCAGGAAGCCTTGAAGCTTGCTGAACGCATTGGCGTAGCCGCCGCAGCCGTGAACTCAGCCTGTACTCAGCCCGGAACAATTTGAAAAACAGAACCTCGCTTAGCACCGTTGACCTGCGCCCATTGATGAATATTGGTCATAGTTAGCAACGACTGCTTCTGGCACTTTGCCGACCTTCACAAATTTAAACGATAAGAAAGCTCCGCATTTGAGGGGCTTTCTTTTGGTCACATCCAGTGAATTTGTTGTTGTCCTGATTGTGTCGGGTGCGGCGGCGCTGGTACTACTTCACCAGGCGAAACGATAAAGCGCTCGACAGTCTCAGTGGTGACAAACGTGCAACTGCAATTGATGTTTGTGCACTGATGATAGCGCTCTTTGGTCGTGTCAGAAAAATAGCGACTTGTGCGAGCGTGGGCGGCGTAATGGCATTTTGGGCAGTGAAACATAGCGAGCACCTCTTTAAATTTCAGATGCATTAATTTTAACCATTAACACCTTACATAACAAACACTTAAGTCAATTTTATTGATTTAATTCCTCGCTCTCGTACTCCACATCCGAAACCTTAACCTCAAGCTCTAAGCCTGTCGTGTAGCCGTTCCCGTTAAGACTATGCACCACCCGGCTGATAATCCATGCCTGCTCGTCTATGACGCGCTTAAAGCCTTTCACCGTAACCGGCGTTTCGGGAAATAAATCAGCACGGCCAAACGCCAGCGAAATTGAAAACTCCGCGACACCGCGCTGCAGCTTGTCCCACTTCGCCTGAGCGGCGCGCATGGCCTGCGCCTTTGTTGCGTAGATGGTCGTGAGCTCCAGCACGTTATCTGACTCACCGGCCATGTATTCGCCCTCGCGGGCTTCCTGCTCTTTTTTGGCTTTGGCCTTGGTCGTGGTTTTGGCCGCTTTCGGGTGCTCCAGTGCGCGCAGGTGCTGCACCTTCGGTTTACGCTGTAGCTTCACTTTTTGCTTTTGCGGTTTCGGGTCTTTGGTGTGCAGCCATTTAGCCGTAACTCCGGTGTATGCCTCCCGGTCGGCGATGGCAAACTGATGCCGGTCGCCGTCGCCTCTTTCGACAGTCATTTGCGGGATAGGTTTCCCACTGGCCGTCATCGCGCTACCTGCTTTGATGAATAGCAGTTTTCCCGCTTTTACCGAGACCGTTGCACCATTGCGGTCGGCCAGACGGGACAGAAACACCGCGTCGGATTCCTGCGTCTGGTCGATGTGAGGGACGGGGATCGCTTTCAGCGTGTCGGCCACACTGGCCGTCAGTTTGTTGCGTGCCGCGATGGTCTCCACAATGACCCCGAGTGTGGTGTCATGCCATGACTGCTCCCGGCGTGAGTTCAGCGTCCCGCGAAAATCAGCACTGCGCCCCCGGATGGTCAGCGTATCAGGTGCGCCCCGGTGCTCGATTTCATCGACAGTGAAACTCCCCTTATTCAGCAAGGCTGAGCCCTGCCAGCCTAACCACAACGTCAGCTTTGCACCGCGTGGCGGCAGCTCGACCAGCCCGTCGGCATCATCGAGCTCGATGTCGAGCTGGTCAGCCTCGAATCCGCGATTGTCCGTCATCGTCAGACCGATAAGCCGGTCGCTGAAATTCTGCGTGATATCATCGCCATCTAACGTGAGCATAAACGCCGGGGCAATGAGCGCCCCGGCCTGTACTTTCATTCCGGTTATCATCCTGCCAGCCCTCCCAGCCAGTTACCGGCAGACGTCACCAGATTGTCGGCCTGCGTTTTCAGGTCGCCGTAGATAGCTGCGAGTGAATCATCGACCCGCTTTAGCGACAGGCTAAACTCGATTTTTCTGGCCGCGCCGTCGCTGAATAATTCGCTGTGCGTGTGGGTCACTTTATCGATGACATACATGCCGTGGATCATGCCCGTTCCGTCAATCATCGGCCACGCCCTGCCCTCGTCGGCCATCAGTTCGATAGCCGTCAGCGACAGGCGACCGCCGGTGATTTCAGGGTAAAGCACACCCGACAGCGTGCGCGAGGTTTCGCCCTCCCCGAGATACTGATAAGCCGGGGGTTTGCCGACGCGGTCGTTTGATGCCCAGCGGTAATCCTTCGAATACTGCATCGACTGATGCGGCAGCGTGCGTCGCTCAAAAACAAATAAACCCAACACCATTAACATGCTTTAGCCCTCATCCGTCATGGCGCATACTTGAACGCTGGCGCGCCCTTTCTTTTCGGTCGAATTTCTCGACGGCGTCATTTAGCTGTCGCTCAAGGTCGCTACCCGGCGCAACGCCACCCTGCAGGGTGATGTGATACTCGCTTTTACTCTGGTCAACATAAGACCGGCCAGCAGGCGCAGTTACTGGCTGATAAGCCTGATAACCTCCATATGCTGACGTTGCCGGGATATAAGACTCGTTTTGCGCACCGGCTGCAGCACCGGATTTCGCTGCAGTCTGGTCGATGTCGCCCGACTCTTTTTTGATAACCCCGAGCTTTTCCAGCAGCCAGTCAACCTTTCCACCGAGAAAGTTAAAGAGTTTGACGGGAGCCATCAGCGCATTAGCGAGGTCTCGACCAAACTCCACACCGGCATTTTTGAAACCGTCGAGGGATTCCTGCGTTGCCTTAACCGGCGCAATCAGGTTAGTAAACCACTGCCAGACGTCTTTCAGCTTGCCCGACACGGCGTCGAATACCGGGATAAGTGGCGAAAACATTTCACTTAACGGCCCGATTACAGCCTTAAGCCCCTCAGCGACCCCCGAGAAATATGCGCTCAGTGGCTCCCAGTATTGACGTATCAGGAGCGCACCGGCCACCACGGCAGCGACCACGGCCACCACCGGCAAACTGATAGCCCCTACGGCGGCGACAATCGCAGTCCCTGCGGTACTGAAAACGACACCCAGCACACCGGCTGCAGCAATAATCCCGTTAATCCCGGCGATGACCGGCCATGCAATCAGACCAATCCCGCCCAGCACGCCGACCAGCGCCAGTGCACCGGCGGTCACAGTAAACAGCGTTTGCGTCAGTTCAGGGTTCGCTTTCGCCCAGGCGGCAACCTTCCCGAGCATATCGGTCGCGGAAACCGTCAGGCGGCGCAGCGCTGAGTTTTCTTTATCGAATACCTCAATCTGCAAATCTTCCCACGCTGACTGCAGGTTTTTCAGGTCGCCGTCGAGGTTATCGGTCTGGATTTTCGCGATAAGCTCAGTCGTGCCTTTCGAGTCACGTATTTGCTGGCGCTTATTATCGAGCGAGCCATCACCGGCTGCGGCGACCAGCTTAATCGCCCCCTTCATGGCTTCCTCGCCGAAAATCACTTTCAGATATTCGCCCTGCTCAGCCGTTCCGAGCTTATTTTTCACGAAGGACTTATTAATATCTTTGAGGATTTTTTCGACCGGCAGCATGTTCCCTTTGCTGTCGCGGGTTTTCACGCCCAGCTCTGCAATGGCGTCCACGGCTTTACCCATCGGTGCCTGCAGGCGGTTGAAAATGGCACTAGCCCCCGTACCAGCCATCGAGCCCTTTATCCCGTTATCAGCCAGAATGCCGAGCATGGCGGTCGTGTCTTCAATGCTCGCCCCTGCGGCCTCCGCGATAGGCGCGACATACTTCATCGCCTCGCCCAGCTCGACAAGGCCGGTATTGGATGACGTAAAACCTTTTGTCATCACATCCGCGACGCGCTCAATCTCCGTGGTCGGCAGGTTAAAGGCCGACTGCATATTGGTGATAATGTCGGCGGCTTCGGCGATATCCACGTCAGCCGCGAGGCTCAGGTTTACGGTTGACCCGGTCGCGGCCAGCACGTCATCGGCGTTATAGCCTGAGCGTGCGAGCGTGGTCTGCGTGCGCGCCACATCACCCGGCGAAAAGGCCGTTGTCGCACCGATATCGCGCGCCTGCTGACGAATGGCCGCGAGCTTGTCATCGCCCTTATCGAGACCGAGGATCGCCTGTGTGCCTGACATCTGTTTATCAAAACCGATACCCGGTGCAATAAAACGCGATGCGCCATACAGCCTGGCAGTCGCCACCCCGACGCCCACCATCCCGGCATTACGCGCACCGGCGGCGAGCTGTTGCCCAGATTCATAGCGACTTTTAACCGCGCTGAGTCTGGCCTGTTGCTGACCGACGCGCGCCAGCGCATCACGTTGCCGGTTAAGCTGCGCGGTCGTCTCGCTGATACTGGATTTCAGACGGCGCTCATCCGCCGACAGCGTGCGCGTGTTTATCCCGGCCTGCGCGAGCTCGGTGCGCTGGCGCTGTACCGACTGCCTGAGCCCGTTATATTTGAGCTGCAGGTCAGCAGCGGATTTCTTTGCCGCCTCCATTGCGCGCGCCTGCGCATTCGTGGGGTTTTCCGTGCTCTTAAACTGGACGGCCAGCGCAGCGGCCTCCTGTTTCGCTTTGGTAAGCGACTGACCGGTGACGGCAAGCTGTGCGCTCGCTTTCCTGAATCCGTCAATTCGGGACGCCTGCGCATTGAGGTCGCGCAGGCTGGTTTGTGAAGTGCGGATGTCGCCAGCAAGGGATTTGCTGGCGGTCTGGATAGCTTTAAGCGGTCGGCTTGCCCGGTCTACTGCGTTAAGCAGCACCTCAAGTCTGACGTTATTGCTCATGGTGGTTTCCGCTTCGCTGTAGCGCCTTATCGCGCCATGTGATGAGCTCGGTCACGCTCAGGGAATACAGCTCTGATGGCGGCCAGTGAAAAATCACTGCGATATCCGCCATCAGGTCATCGACCGACAGATTGTCGGGAAATTTCAGCGAGCCGAAGATGGTGACAAAAAACCAATCACCTCAGCAGCGAACTGCATCAGGTCGGATGCATCAAGACGGGCGATTTCAGGCTCAGTGAGTGCCGGGTAAGTCATGCGCGGCAGCACTTTAATCAGCGCATCAACATCAGAGGTTGCTAGCGATGCCAGCGACACCCCACGCAGGGTTCCCGCATTGGGTTTTGAAACGGTCACCTTTTCAATTTTCTGCTCACCTCGCATGAGGGGATTATCGAGGATCACAACGTTAGGTGTTTTGGTTTCGGTAGTGGTTTCTGTGATGGCGGTTTCGGTGTTTTTTTTCATGATATTGCTCTCTTAAAGTCAGATGACCGGCCAGCCTGGCTGACCGGTTAAGGGGTTACAGGCCGATGGCCTTACGGTGTTCTGCCAGACGGTCGACGCCGTCGACTTTCAGCACCATGTTGATGACGTCAATCTCGATGACTTCTTTGCCGTCAATTGTGAGTTGGTAGTAAGCGCACTCGGTCGACATTTTGGTCGAGCCGCTTTCCCCCTGTTTATTTTCGCCGCCGTCGTACTCTTTGTGACGGCCACGCATGACCACCTCAACGGCGGAAATCGCGCCGGTGTCATCGCGCTGATAAGAGCCGGTGAAACGCAGCGGCACACTATCCGCGCCCGGGGATGCATACTGCGCCCACAGCTCGACATCAGGCAGACCGCCGAGCGTCCATTCCAGCGACAGCGCATCGTCATCGAGACCGAGGTCAATGGACACCGAGCCCGGCATCCCGCCGCCCCGGTATTTTTCGAGCTTACGGGTCAGCTTTGGCAGGGTGACGGATTCAACAACGCCCATATAGCTCAGGCCGTCGTTAAACATATTCAGGTATTTCAGTTTGCGTGGTAGTGCCATGCTCCGGGCTCCTTAGCTGTTAACCGACTCTGACAGGTTCGCCAGATAGGTATCAGTGATGCGCTGGCGCAGGGTCAGATTTTCCAGCGGCGGGACGGGGGTGTAGTCGTAATCGATATACAGTTTCCCCACTTTGAGCGTTTCCACGCTGTTTGACTCCGGGTCGTACCAGCACGTGCCGTCAACGATATAGCCGTTGTTTTTCAGCTCGCGGAATTTGGCATTGATACCGGCGACAATGTCGCGGATAAGCGTTGCGGTGACAGGTTTATCCATCGCCCACGCGTGCGCTTCCGCCATCGTGTCGGCCAGCACCTGTGCCGTGCGGGTGTAGTTCTCAAACACGAATAACGGATCGTCTGAGCAGGTGCGGTTGCCCCAGAATTTAAAGCCGTCGTTGCGGATAAGTGTTGTCACACCGGCCTGATTGAGCAGGTTGGCGTCGGTGGCCTGTTCCTGCAAATCCCATGAGACTGAGGCACTGACACCGGTGACGCCATTCACGCCGACGTTGGACAGCGTTTTGTGCCAGCCGATTGTCTGGTCGATTTTGGCGCGCAGGCCGAGCGCGCGGGCGGTTGCCCATGCAATATCGGTTTCATTCGCCGTGGTGTCCCACGCCAGAAAATCAGGGTGAATGACCATCAGCTCGCGCTGACTGAAATTCTCGCGATAGGCCATCGCTTCTGAAATGGTCTTGCAGCCCCACGCGCTGACATAGCCAAATGCGCGCAGGCTCTGGCAGGTCGACGCGAGCGCGGTCGCCACTTCCTGAGAATCCAGCCCCGGCACACCGAGAATGCGCGGCTTAACGCCGGTGACGGTTTTCGCGGTCAGCAGCGCTTTCAGCCCGGTATATTTGCCGTTTTCGTCGGTCGTGCCGATGATGTTGGAAATGGTTTGTTTTTGCGCCGCCTCCGGGTCTTCCGGGTCTTCGACACCTTCGGGAACGCGCACCGCCACAATGACCGGTTTGCACTGGTCAGCGATGGCCTGAAGGGATTTTGCCAGCGTGCCTTTTGTACCAGCTTTCCCGATCGCAGTTTGTACACTGGTAATCAGAACCGGCTCATTAAGCGGGAATGTCTTTTCGTCAGCATCGCTGGCCGTGCAGACCATGCCGATGATGGCCGTCGAGACAGTGGAAATGGTGCGCGTGCCATCGTTAATCTCGATGACCTCGACGCCGTGATGATAGTCGCCCATCCGTTAAACTCCGTGGTGAAGTGGAGCAACTATTTTCTGATGAGTGGCACGCAGGCGCGATGCAATGACGTTGGTGGAGGGATAACACAACAAACAAAAAGCCCTCCGGGTGGAGGGCTCAGGTCAGGCGGGTAATTCAGGCCATTCGACTGATGCCGCAGCGCTGATATCGAGTCGGTTTAACATCACCCGGTAACGCTTCCAGCGCAAAAGCGTTGCCGCTTCCTCGTCGGTGGCGATATCGAGCTCGCTCGCATCTTCCAGCGGCATAATAATCTCGCTTGCCGATGCCATCAGCGTAGCTCTGGTCTCTTCTGCCTGGCTGATTAACTCTTCCCTTGTTGGCGGCGGCTGGTCTGACAGTACCGGCTGGCCGTACTCATTGGCTGACACATTCTTTCCGCCGCCCTGCTTTCTGACCAGATACTCATGCCAGTTCTCTGAAATCTCTACCGCATCAGCAGGCCATGTCCCCGCTTTTTCATACGATTCTTTCCAGAGGTCAGAATAAAACCCATTGGTTGATGCACTAAAATACATAGTCATGTCTTAATGTCCCATTGCTGTCCACATTACCGTCTCAGTACCACCGCCAGCGATACGTAAATTCCATCCCGTTGTATCCACGCTGTATGGCTGCATCGCCGCCCCCTGACCGCTTTCATTATTTCGGGTGGGTACAACCCCATAACACTTATTCGGGAAAGCAAACGGGAAGGTGACCCGGCCACTGTTCCCTACGCTTGCAGTCTGCCCCATCATTTTGATGACACCCGTCGCCGTGCTTTTCCACCACAGGACGTTTCCGCTGACTCCGGCTGTATCCGGGGCGGCATAACTCCCCTTAGGCTGGAATCGCCCGTCACTTTCCGCTTTAGTGTAAGCGCCTGTTTTTGCCATGTACCCGGCATCTGAGAGTGTCTTGGTGTAATAACGAGCATCAAAGTTGGCGTAATCGCTTAGACCCAATCGACTCATAGTCGGGTAGCCGGTTGCGAGATTGATAGCAAAAGGACGAAGGCTGTTATAAGCCCCGTACTGGTCGCCGCTATTAGTCAGCATGAGATATAAATTGCTACCATCCTGACGCCAGAATGTGCCGTAGTTGCCGCCAACCATGCGATAACTGTTAGCAGAGGTCGTCTGAAACTCTGCTGAGCTACGAAGCGTGCCAGTGATATTCAGGCTTCCGGCAAGCTTAATAAAACGCCCGTCAAAATTTGTATAATCGCCGGGGATGATTTGCCCCTTCATTTCAAGCTGGCCGTTGCGGGTATTGATATAACCCGTCACCCCCTGGGCTTCAGTCTGCGTGCAATAAAAGCCGATACCAAACCACGATTTAAGAAGCATGTTATTACTGGTAAATCCGGTAGCATCATCCCCGGAATAAATCCCGGTTGCGGCGCGGACGCTCAAGCCCCCAGTGAACCGGACTTCTTTCCCAAAAGTGCCGCCCTGAGAGGCAGAAACAGCATCTACTTCACTGGCTGTTGGTTTATGCCCTTCGTGGTAAACATAACTTCCGCTATATTTCAGGTCGCCATCATGACCAAGCTGAAGATATTTATTAGTTGTCCCGTTTTGAATATAAACATCCGTATTTCCCACCCCGAAGGAAATAGATCCCAAAGTAGTTTTGACACCAGTAGTCCCCGACAGCCACCCCCCGGCGATTGGAAAACGCGTGTTCGCATTATCATTCGCCGCTTTAACCGCTTTCGGCGTGGCCGCGAGCACCTCAGACGTGCTGTCGGTTGCACTGCTGAGCTGGACAATACCCTTACGCGCAGTGGAAGCGTCCTGAGCCGTATATTTCCCGTCGGCAATGTCACGCACAGCCTTAACCGCTTTCGGCGTCGCTGCGAGCGCCTCAGACGTGCTGTCGGTTGCACTGCTGAGCTGGACGATACCCTTTTGCGCCGTGGTCGCGTCCTGAGCCGTATATTTCCCGTCGGCAATGTCACGCACAGCCTTAACCGCTTTCGGCGTCGCGGCGAGCGCCTCAGACATGCTGTCGGTCGCACTGCTTAACTGAGTGAAACCCTTTGCAGTGAGCGAGGCGTCAGGGTGGCGGCGCGACTGTTCGTGCTCCGCGAGCCTGTCGTCGACATAGTCCTGCGTGGCCATCACCAGTGTGGTATCAATGGCCAGCTCGACCGACTCGATATCACTCACCATGATGACCATTCGCAGGGTTTGCGCGCGCCCTGACCCTTCCGCCAGTTCTGGCTTGTAGCTTTCGGCCATATTGCCGACCGCAATCAGTGTGCCGGTGTCATCATAAAGCCCCATTTCGCGCAGCCAGAAACCGCCGGCTTCCGGGGGAATGACCAGCTCAGCCACGACATAATTTTTATGTTTATTGTCCTGGCTGACTTTGTTCAGGGTGTGACGCCAGACCTCACGCACGAGTTTTGTCTGGCTGGCATCCGGGGTCGGCAGCGTGCCGCTACCGTCACCGACAGCCATCGCTGTAAAATTCACCTTTTTCCCGTTCGGGACGGTTGCTGCGGCCAGTTTTTCCGCACCGGCTTTGGTGATGACCGTTTTATATTTCACTGTCATTTTTATGCTCACTTATCCGGGGTAAACCGTGATGATATCGCCGTCATAGGTCAGGGCTCCGGTGTACAGATAGCCCGGAATATCCTGAATAATGGTGAGGCCGATAAGATGGCGGCTGGCGGGTTTGGCATCCGCAATAAGCCGCTCCATTTCGTAATACATTTCCTCGGTGATACCGGTTTCCAGCACCCCGATATCGAGGCGAAACGTGCCGGGAGGGTCGTTAGCTTCCCACCACTCAGTAACGTTAATCAGGTAACCGAGCGGCTCCACCACACGGCGCACCGCACCAATCGTCCCTTTGTGCTCATGAATAAACCGTGCCGCGCGGATCACTTCCCGTTTGGTGGCTTCCGGCCAGTTCTCATCCCACCGGTCGACAGAAAACGCCCACGCCAGCCACGGCAGCAGATTTGCCGGGCAGTCGTCAGCGCTCCAGAGTCGGCGCAGCGGAATGGGTGTTTTTTCAATGTCAGCGCAGGCACGCGCCGCCGCCACCTCAAGTGGCGACGAGCCCACCGGCAACAGGCGGGTATCATTCATCGTTGCCCCCGATAGTGACGCTGTACTCGCTGCACCATGACGCCTGCGTGTCATCGAGCACGATGTCGGCTACCGGTTCGGCCAGCTCGACACGCTGCACCCCTTCGACATGGAGCGCGGCATAGATGGCTGATTTACGGATATCACGCCCGAGCCGGTGCTGCGCTGTGATGTACGCCTGCAGCTTTGTTTTCGCGGCACTGAGCACCGGCTCACTTTCGGGGCCAGGGTAAAGGTAAAGCGATGCGGTGATTTTATAGTCGACAATACTCGCCGACTGCACGGTCACGCGGTCAGCGACCGGCCTCACGTCCTCATCGTTCAGGGCAGCGCGCACGATGGCGAGCAACTCACCAGAGGCCACGCCGTTACTTTCGCGGGACAACACCGAGACCGTCACACACGCGGGCTCGGGACTGATGACGGAAATATCTGCGACCCGCCCGTCGGCGCTGCGGCCATGAAACTGATAAGCGCCGGTTGAGCCTGCAGTGCTCAGCCCTTCCGGGGCTTGCTGGATGCGCAGACGATAATCAGTGTCCGACTCCATTTCGGCGGGCGTTGGCGGTAACGTGGTGTCATCTGCAGGGGTAATGACAAGGCGCTCGACGCTTGCGTTTGCCCCTAACTGGTCGAGGTCAGCACCGGCGGCATAAGCCAGCATCACTGCACGCGCGGCCTCGTTGACGCGCTGTCGCCAGATAACCTCCCGGTAGGCGTTTTCCTGCAGCAGCTTCACAATCGGCTCAGATTCAAGCGTCAGCGTGCGCGCGACTGCCTCCTGCTGGTCTTCGGGGTAAAGCGAGACGAGCGTCGCCTTTCGTTCGCTCAGGATGGTTTCATAGTCCAGTTCTTCCACGACATCCGGCGCGGCGAGCTGGCTCAGGTCAACAATTGCCATAGCGTTTAACTCAGTGGAATGGTGATGGAAAACGGCTGGCTCGATGTCGAGCGCGTTCCGGTGATATCGACATACAGCCCGCCGTCGGTGTCCGACCGTTCAAAGGTGATGGTTGTCAGGCTGACGCGCGGCTCCCACTTCTGGATCGCGGAATAACACGCGGCCATAATCTGCAGACGCAGTGCCGGAGTCTGCGGCTGGTCAATCATCTGCGACAGGAGCGAGCCGTATTCACGACGCATGACGCGCGAGCCAACCGGCGTGACCAGAATGTCGCGCACGCTTTGCCGGATATGCTCAACCTCAGAGATACTGAGCCCGGTTTGGCTGTTCATTCCCAGATAACGCACCGTCATTGCGTCCCCTTAGTCCAGCTTCCGCCGCTCTGTACGTTGCCGTGCGCGTGGTTATCCACCTGCACGCCGTTTGATTTCAGCGTCCCGCCAGTGTGCTCGATGTTCCCGCTCATCTTCCCGCCTTTCTGCACTTCGAGCGTGCCGGTCGTCAGCTTGTTGGTACAAACCACCTCCGGTGTATCGAGCGTGATGCGGCTCGACGCTTTTACCAGCACCACCGGCACGGTGGCCGTAATGGAATCCGACGCGGTGACGTCTGCGGTTTTGATACCGGACACGGTGAGCGCGCCGTTTTCGGGTTCGTACTGGATAACCGCCCCGTCAGGAAAGGACACGTGAAGCGCATCAGGGGAGGCAGACGGCGCGGGATGGTCGTCAGAGAAAATGCCGGGCAGCACAAACGCCGTATCGAGCTCGCCGCCAACAGCCAGTAAAAGCACCTGCTCACCAACGGAGGGAGCCCACCATACGCGCGAGCGACCGGCGCGACAGGTAAGCCAGTTCAGCCAGGTGGTTTCCATGCCGCCGGTTTGGACACGACACAGCCCCTCGTCGTGGTCGACGTCGGTCACGATGCCGGTGCGGATAAGATTGCGGATCGCGCGAGCGATTTCCTGCAGAGAATTTAGATTATTCATGGGGAAAGGATGCCGCCGGACAGAGCTTGCGGCAAACGAGGTAAATTGGATGAGCAGTAGTACAACAAACGTCTAGAAATAAGCCGTTAACAGATAACGGCTACATTTTGAAAACTTTATAATTGTTTCTTAAGCGAGACTTTCAAGTAAAAAACTGCCCGCTTCTTTAACTTTTACCCAACATAGCATCAACTAATTTTATATACTTATCAGCCACATTAGGGTCTACAGGCTCTTTTCTCACTGTAGCTTCCTGTACTTCGTCAAAAGTATTTACTTGAATATCTGCCAATCGGAAATATTCTTTCGTATATTCACCTTTCTCGCTTCCTTCAACTACATTGTAATAAACCATTTTTTTATTATTACGCTGCACAACGTAATAATGCAAATTACCATCCCACTCATCAAGATTGGGGTGTAAAAACTTATAGCTCTCGGAGAGATAATACCCTCCCCTAGTTTTAAAGGCTTCTATCTCCCCATTAATAAAAGAAACGTCATCCTTTTTGATTCTCATATTGCATCGTTTACAGGATGCTGCCAAATTATTTAATTCAAACATTTCAGAAACCAAGACAGACTTGGGTATTATGTGCTCAATATCCAACGCCATTTTAAATTCATCATCTGTATTCCTTGAACAATAACAACAAACCTCTACCTGGCGCAGCCTTAAATAATCCTTCAACCGTCCCTTGACGTCATCTAAAGATTTATCGCTCCAAAAACCATGCCCCTGAGCAATTGCATTCTTTATTAATTCCTTTTCTTCATTGGTAAATGAGAAATCAGCCATGGTGATTCCTCTTGTTTTTATTTATATCATCCAATATATCCTCAACACCTGAAAGAAACTCAGTCTGAGCATAATCATTCGACATTTCTCCGTACGTCGATAATCGTTTTTTCGCTGCATCTAAAGTTATTTTCCCCAATGTGTAATCGTCTAAAATCCCAACACATCTATTCGATAACGCTCTATTTTTAGGTGTTAACGTATCAAAATAATCAATGTATACTTCTTCTGCATTATCATCGTAAGCTTCGATTTTTTCGAATCCTTTCCCTGTTCGCTTAAAAATAACAGCATTATCTTGTGCTGCAAGAGAGGTAACGATTAAAGGGGAATGAGTAGCTACAACAATCACGCATCGGTTATATCCAATCACTTCCTTTAATAATTCTAAATATTCATTTTGCCATTGTGGATGCAAACTATTTTCAGGTTCATCAATGAATATATACGAATTATTCGTAACACAAAAAGCGACGTGAACCAGAAGAGCTATAAAGGAAAGCTCGCCTGAACTTGCATGACTCAGAGGAAAAGTAACGCCATCCTTACTCAGAAAAACCTCGATAGCAGAGATGATTTTAGCTTTTTTCAACAACCGCTCAAACCTTATCAATTGCAAATAGGAGTTAAAATCGCTCTCATAAAAAATATTGCCTTCACCCTCTAACCACTCCAATACACTTAACCCATCCCCTGTTTTATACACGGCCTTATTTAGCGCGGACATCAGCGCCTCTGGAATATCTTCACCTATGTTATCAAAGAAAGCTTGATAATGATTTCCCATTCTATCAGGCTGAGATCTAAATACATCTTTAAATTTTCTACTAAATTTAACCCTTACGCCTATTCTTTGCTCATAACCTATCCTCCTGAGCACTGTAAAAATACGACCAACTCGATCTGATCTATTTGCGGAAATAGTTCTTTTTATGGCTAAAGCAGGAAAGTAACGTCCTAATTTACCCCCGATATATTCGTACTGATCGCTATTAGGGTGCACGAGAAATTTATCAAACAGTGTATTTGAAACAGCAATAACATTGTAACCTGAATTATGCAAACTCTCCGCGAGATCGTAAAGCAAAATACTTTTACCGCTTCCATTTTTTCCCACAAGAATAAAACAATCTTCCTGAGCATTTACAATGTCGAATATAGTAAGCATACTATGATACCTTTGGTGTATTGTTTTATTAACAATACAATTTGAAAGTACCCTGTTGCAACAAATGATTGCTCCTATCTGATATATTTTGAAATGAGTATGTCAACAAGTTGTGAGTCTTTCTCCGCAAATCCAAGTAATTGACGCTCTGGATAAGTCATATACTGAGCGTTCAGGTTAGGCCGGTCTTTAAGCCCATACTGATGCACTCGCGCGATGCGCTGCACTTTGCCGGTAAATTCCACCACCGCGCTGTTTTCACGGCCAGTGGCTTTCATGTAGCGGCTCGTGCGTAGCTTCTGGAACATCGCCCGTTTAATCCGCCCGGTTTTAGCCCTGAGAGGCTGACGCTTTCGCGCCTGATACGGTGAGCCGTCCGGGGCTTTTTGCTGTTTGATGCGTTGCTGTTGCGACTTGCGCAGTTCCTTTGCAATCTCCCCGGCCAGCTTCCGGCGCGCTGCCGGTGACAGGGCAGCAATCAGACCATTGAGCCTGTCGTCAAAGGGCTTAAATTCACTCATCCCATTTGCTCACCAGTTCGCCATTGATGTATAGCTCTTTTGGCCGGGTGACGGGCTCCGGCAGCGGCGGCTCAGGGGCATAGCTCACGTGCAGCGCGCCGTTTTCCTCTTTGATGAGAGTTCGCTCGGTGAGCTGCAGGCTGATGCTGATATCGACGCTGTCCCCGTCGTTTAAATCCATCTGGAAACGGTAGCCCTTTTTGCGGCCGTCATCGAGCGTGCAGATATCCGGCTGGTTTTCCCTGAGCCATGCGGCCACCGGCACGAAAATCAGGTCAGGGTCGCCCACAAAGTCACACACGATCACATTCAGGGTATAAATTTTCTCATGCGACAACGAGGCCGCGAGACGCGCATCGATATTCCCCTCATCGGCAAAGATGCGCATCATTTCGGGGTTAGTTTCAAGCTGCGGAACGGCTTTAATCAGCGCTTCGCGCAGGCTGCGTGCTTTCTTCATCGAGTTTATCCTGACAGTCTTTGACGGTTTCAACCTGCAGCGCGCAGGCGGCGAGCGCGTGCTCAAGCCTGCGTATATCGGCGCTCAGGTCGCCATTAGTGGCCGGGTCGCTTCCCGGCATCGGGCAATAGCTCACCTTCGGGCAGGCGCTGTAAACAATGACCGGCGGAGGCGCAACCGGCGCGGGTGTGCAGCCGACGCACAACATCAGGCAGCTTATCGCTATACCAGCGGCGTAAGGTTTCATTCTCATTTATCAGCCTCGTAATGGTTTCTTCACGCCGCACGGCCATCGCACCGGCGGCCAGCAGTTCGCCGCGTAAACTGACCTGCGCGGTTTCGTTCGTCCTGGCGATTCGCTGCGAGACGGAAAGCTGATTTTCCAGCATCCCGATCACGTTTTTTTGTTCCGTGGCGACCCTGTTTGCCCGGTCAAAAGAGCGCGTCAGGTTGACGTTTTCATGACGCTGCCAGAGCACAACCGCAATCAGCGCGGCCAGTAAAAACAACATCAGTTTCATTGAATCCCCCTGAGGCAGTAAGCCCGCTCACGCGCGCGGCGGTTCTCCAGCCCCTTGTTAATTTCGCCGTTCACGTAAACCCAGCGGGTGAGCTGGTCGCACGCCTGCGGCCATTGCTGGCGTTTGATAAACGAGACCAGCGTCGACCGGCAGGCCGCGCCGGTTCCCACGTTGAATGAGAAACTGACCAGCGCGTCGTAAACGTGCTGCGGCATTTTCACCGGCGCGCATACGCCCAGACGTTTCTCGACGCTCAGCACATCCGCGACGAGATTCGCCGCCGCCTGACGTTCGGTGATTTCTCCCTTCGGCACGACGCCTGCAGTGTGGCCGATGCCCGACGTCCACACTCCCGCGCTGCACTGGTAAGGCGTCAGGCGACAACCTTCGAGGTCGGCAATCAGCGCCAGCCCCTCCGGCGAGGTGTTAAGCAGACGAAAGTCAGGCATCAGTGCTGCCAGCACCAGCACGGCGGCCACACTGCATTTTTTAACGATTGATTTCACGAATAGCCCCTTTATCGAGTCCGAGCGATGTCAGATAGAGGTACGTCTTGCGCTTAAACCAGTAGTTCGTCAGCGCGGTAAAAATGGCGCATCCGCCGCCCACGTAAAGCGCCATCTTTTCGGGGGACATTGCCCCGACATACGCCAACCCCACGGCCAGCCAGTAGGCGATAAACGTGGTGATTTTTTCCATACTCAGTCCCATAGATTCACCGTTTCGGTTCTGGCCGCGCTCTCGGTCTCGGGCAGCTCTATTGCCGTGCCGTGCGGCAAGATAACGCCGAGCTCAGACAGGCCGGGATTAGCCTCTAAGACGGTTTCGACCATGCCCTCGGTGCGCCCGTAATACCGGGCGCAAATCGCGTCGAGGGTGTCGCCCTGCAGGGCATACGCTTTCATCAGATTTGCCCCACAATGCAGCGCGCTTTGTCCTGGATGCGCGCGACAGACCAGCGCATATCCCGCCACATCTCATCGATAGTGCTGTCGATGCTGTCGGCCTTTTTGTCGCCTTTGGCGGTCGCGTCCACGCCGCGAAAACGCTCATACAGCGTGGCCGTCGTCATCGAGCACACGGCGTTGAAGTAGTGGAAAACGCGCACGCTTTCGCCATCGAGCTCATCGGTCGGGACATCCGCCAGCGTGGCGTAACCGTCATTGAGCTGACGCTCTCGCCATTCGACTAGCTCCGCGTTAGTTTCCGCGATGGCGGTCTTAATCGCCCGGCGCAGGCGCACGGGGGAAACGGTCTGCTCTAAACGCATTTCCTCACGCACGCGCTTTGGATCAACGTCAGGAAAAAACGGGGTGTTTTTGATTACCGGCTCGCTCACGCCCGTTGGCGGTATCACCACGCCCGGCACATCCTGCGGCTCTTTTTTTGGCTCAATAATCAACGTCGTCATGACAACCTCGGGTAATGAGTGGGCGGTGGACGCCGGTCGCAGTCAGGGCAATTGATACCCGCATTGACCGGCGTGCCGCCCGGCTCGGGGAGCGCTCGGTTAACCTGCGACTTTCTTCGGACGTCCTCGCCCTCGACTCGCCGGTGAATTGTTTTTTTTAGCCGGCGCCTTTTTTGCCGCTTTTGGCACGGGATTCCTGACAACAACAGGTTTCGGCGTCAGCTCACGATTGAGGTTCTCAATGTCTTTTCGCACGCCGACGTGCGTATCAAGCTGCAGCGCCCTTTTCAGGTGAGCCAGTGCTTCACTGAGCTGGCCATCATCCCGCAGCGTCAGGCCGGTGACTTTATGCAGACGGGCACGCACCTCATCAGGCATGTCAGCGGAAAGCGTCAGCTCAATGACGGTCAGTAATTCGGTGACGTTGACCGGCTCACCTGCAGCGCGGGCGCGCAGGGCAGCAAGCGCCACCTCTTCGGCCAGCATGTACGGCGCTGAACGGACATGACCCGGCATTGACAGGTTGTAGCGCAGCGCGTAGCGGGCAATTTCAATCGCGCCGGTGATGTCACCCGCATCGAGACGCCACAGCATGACCGTCATCAGGATGTCATCCTGCGCACCGGTGCCGTTTTCCAGCACGCCAGCGACCCACGGCAGATACAGCGGCAGGAGCTCGCGTTTTTTCTCCGCTTTGCGCTCTTTTGAATGGATTGTTTTTAACGTCCGACGGTCTGCGGCCAGCTTGACGAGCATTTGCTCGTAAGCGGAAGCATGACGCAGCGGGGCGTTATCCCGCTGCGATGCTTTCATGGCCGAGACCCTCATCGCGTGACGCTGCGCGGGGCTCGCCATAGGTTAAGCCTCCCCGTCTTCAGCAGCTTCAGGCACTTCAGCCGTTTCAGACTGAGCAACAGGGGCAGCCCCCATCGCCTGTACCGCTTTCACAATGGCCGCGGCGAATGCGTCCGCACTGGCTGGCTCGCTTGTGGCGCCCTCTTCCGGCTCCAGAATCTCGATATTTTCAATCAGACAACCGGCCTCGTAGTCTTCGATAACAAAGTCGACTTTGACCTGCTCGTAGTTTTCAACGCGATCGAGTTTCGGGTTTTCAATGATGTGGCGGCGGTGGCCGTCCTCATACAGATAGATGGAAATGTTATCCAGCGTGGTGATGAAAATACTGTTCGCCGGGAAGAATGGCGCGCGTACCGCCTGGAGCTGACCGATGGTTTTCTGACTGATAATCAGCTCACCGGCGAGCTGTTCCGTATTCGCTTGGAATTTATTAATCATCGGGAAGTATTTGTCGGTCAGGATGCGACGGCCACAGATGACAACCATTTCCGGATTTTCGCGGTGAATTTCTTCGACCAGCGACTCGAATGCATCCATCACCAGAGCGTCAAGGTTTGCGTAGTGACCGCCTTTGCCGATTTTGATGGTGTTTGAAACCACGTTGCCCTCAGCGTCGGTGACGCTGGACATGACGCGCTCAGGCGCATCGTTGCGGTATTTCTGCAGCCAACCCACAGCCACATCCTGAAGCAACGGGTGTTGTTTGCGGTCGGACGTTGCCGCACGGCTCACACCATTAAAGCCGATGGTGATGTAGTCCAGCGCCTGACGCTTGATGATGGCGTTACGGATGCGGATCTGGAAATCCTGATAGCGCGCCCACAGGTCGAGCTTGTTATAGGTGAGGTGATAGTCGAAGTTGACCGGGTTACAGAAATAACGGTATGCATCCAGCTTCGAAAAATCTGCGGTCTGGCGTTCGACGCCGTTCGCGGTGTCAGCATTGCTGGCGATCGTGCCGGTGACATCGATACCGACTTTCTCCTCGGTCAGCTCGCCCACCGTCACCATGTTGATGAGTTTCAGGAATGAGGACGACTGCTGGATTTTATCAAACAGGGTTTGAGTGACGGACGGCTCAACGTTGAATTTCTTGTTCAGGTCAGCCACCTCGACGCCGTTCAGCTCGGCGATACGGCTCATGTACTGATTGAACTTAAAGCGGGTTTCTTTACGCATTGTTTTTCTTTTCCTTCAGGGTATCGGATTTATCAGCAGTCGGTCAGCGTGGTCGTCACGAAATCGCCGCCGGTGCTCAGCTTGCGACGCGGCTGCGTGATGTTTTCGGTTTTATCCAGCGTGGTTTTGATGGTGCTGAGCTGCTGCGTGGTGGTGGTGGTCTGCTCGGACAGCGATTTTTTGACGTCAGCGAGCTCGGACTCAATCTGGCTGAATCGGGTCTCAGCATTTTCGTCGCTGGTCTGTACTCGTTCGGCAATGGTCGTCACAGCTTCACGCACGTCACTGAAGCGAGCGTCGTCACTGGACTGCTTACGGCTGAAAATGCTTTTGACGGTGTCCGTGACTTTGGTCAGCAGCGTTTCCGGCTGGTCTTCAAATTCCAGCTCGGCGAGAGTCGCCACGCTAAACAGGTCATTCGGCTGTTCTTTTTTACCGGCGGCGCAGAATTGCAGGTATTCAGTCCCGAGGCTTGCCGGGTCATCCGTCACGGCCAGACCTATGAGGTGGCACTTGCCTGTATTGGCAAAATTCGGGCGAATTTCCATGGAGGTATACACTTTCTGGCCTTTCGCCAGCATGGCGAGCAGGTTATCCAGCGGTGCGATTTTGCCGTACAGCGCCAGCTTGCCGTTAAGTGCTGAATCATCGTCAATCACTTCGGCTTTCAGCTCGATAACATCGCCATAGCGACAAAACGGCGTATCGGGAACAACGCTGCGGATATGCTCCAGATTGATACGGCAACCGTAGACGCGCGGGTCGAATCCGTCAGCCATATCCTGAATATCTTGCGCGCTGATATCGCGGCCGTCGCAGGTGTCACCCTCTACGCCGATGCGAAACCATTTAGAAACTTTCTTTTTGTTTGCCATTACTCAGGTGTCCTGATGTTGGGTTTTCGGGTCGGGGTTAGTTTCCCGACTCCGTCCCGCATCAGCCACCGGTTACAGAAGTGCAATCCCTGAAACAACAGGGGTTTAGCGAAAAGACCCGGCTATTTCCTTAGCCTTGCCTCGTGACATCAACACGAGGCAAGCATGACCATTTCAACTGACCTTTCACTGTTAAATGACCCGCGACAACAGGCGCGGCTGTTGTACTGGCAGGGATTCGCCGTGCCGCAAATCTGCGAGATGCTGCGGCTCAAGCGCCCGACCGTGCAGAGCTGGAAACAACGCGATGGATGGGAGCAAACTGCGCCGATTAACCGCGTGGAAACGACATTAGAGGCGAGGCTCATCCAGCTTTACGCAAAGCCAGACCTGACGCCGCATGACTTTAAAGTCGCTGATTTTCTGTCGCGTCAGATGGAGCGACTTGCGCGAGTGAACCGCTACGGCCAGACCGGAAACGAGGTGGATTTAAACCCCAACATTGCGAACCGCAACAAAGGGGATCGCAAAAAGCCAAAACGCAATTTTTTCAGCGACGAGGCAATCGAGAAACTCGAAGAGATTTTTCTCGACCAGTCTTTCGACTATCAGCTCGAATGGTGGCGCGCCGGACTGGCTCACCGCATCCGGCACATACTCAAATCCCGACAGATTGGCGCAACGTTTTATTTTGCTCGTGAGGCGCTACTTCAGGCGCTCAAAACCGGCCACAACCAGATTTTCCTGTCAGCCAGTAAAACGCAGGCTTACGTTTTCCGTAAGTACATCATCGCCTTTGCCCGGCAGGTTGACGTCGAACTCACCGGCGATCCGATTGTGCTCGGCAATAACGGCGCTGAAATGATGTTCCTCGGCACCAACGCCAACACGGCGCAGAGTCATAACGGCGATTTGTACGTCGATGAAATTTTCTGGATCCCTAATTTTCAGAAGCTAAAGCGCGTCGCCGGGGGGATGTCATCGCAGGAGCATTTACGCACCACCTACTTTTCGACCCCATCATCGCTGGCACATGGTGCCTATCCGTTCTGGTCGGGTGAGCAGTTCAACCGTGGGCGCTCAGACACCAGCGAGCGCGTCGACATCGATATCAGCCACGCCGCACTTGCGAAAGGTGTTGCCTGCCCGGATGGACAGTGGCGGCAGATTGTCACCATAGAGGACGCGCTCGCGAAAGGGTGCACGCTGTTCAACATCGATACGCTGAAGCGCGAAAACAGCGTCGATGAGTTTCGCAATTTGTTCATGTGCGAATTTGTCGATGACAAAGCGTCGGTTTTCCCGTTCGAAGAATTACAGCGCTGCATGGTCGAAAGCCTCGAAATCTGGGACGACTACGCACCATTTGCCGACCGGCCATTCGGTTATCGCCCGGTATGGGTCGGCTATGACCCGTCATTACGTGGTGATAGTGCTGGATGCGTGGTAATGGCACCGCCGGTCGTCGCCGGGGGTAAATTCCGCATCCTTGAGCGTCACCAGTGGAAAGGCATGGACTTTGCCCAGCAGGCCGAATCCATTCGCGAGCTCACGCAAAAATATAACGTTGAGTACATCGGTATCGATGCGACCGGTCTCGGTCAGGGTGTATTCCAGCTTGTACGCTCGTTCTACCCGGCAGCGCGTGAAATTCGTTATACCCCGGAAATGAAAACCGCAATGGTGCTCAAAGCGAAAGACACCATCGGGCGCGGGTGCCTGGAGTACGACGTCAGCGCGACCGACCTCACGCAGTCGTTTATGTCTATTCGCAAAACCATGACCAGCAGTGGGCGCAGTGCGACATATGAAGCAAGCCGCACAGAGGAAGCCAGCCACGCTGACCTCGCATGGGCAACCATGCACGTATTGATTAACGAGCCGCTTACCGCCGCCAGCGGGCAGGCATCGTCGTCCATCATGGAGTGGAACTAATGAGCAAGCGCAACAGCAAGAAAAAAAACCAGTACACGATGAAGCCACGCCAGCAAGCCGCCGCGCCCACGCAGAGCATGGAGGCGTTCACCTTTGGTGAGCCGACGGCAGTGCTTGACCGGCGCGACATTCTCGACTACGTGGAATGCGTCGACAATGGCCAATGGTACGAACCGCCGGTAAGCTTCTCGGGGCTCGCGAAAAGTATGCGGGCAGCGGTACACCACAGCTCACCGATTTACGTGAAGCGTAATATTCTAGTGTCCACCTACATTCCTCATCCATTACTATCACAGCAGGATTTCAGCCGGTTTGTGCTCGACTTCCTGGTCTTCGGGAATGCGTTTATCGAGAAGCGTGTCAGCCTGTCGGGTAAACCGCTAAAACTTGAGACGTCACCGGCAAAATACACACGGCGCGGGGTGGAGGATGGCACTTACTGGTACATGCAATCCGATTTGCAGCCGCACCAGTTTGCGCCCGGTTCCGTGTTTCATCTGCTCGAGCCCGACATCAACCAGGAAGTTTACGGCCTACCGGAGTACTTGAGCGCACTTAATTCCGCCTGGCTGAATGAGTCCGCTACGCTGTTCCGTCGAAAGTATTACCAGAACGGGGCGCACGCCGGGTACATCATGTATGTGACCGACGCCGCACAAAGCAGTACCGACGTAGAGGCGCTCCGCAAGGCAATGCGTGACTCAAAGGGGCTTGGAAACTTTAAGAACCTGTTTTTCTATGCACCGAATGGAAAAGCCGACGGCATTAAAATTGTTCCGCTGAGTGAGGTCGCTACGAAGGATGATTTTTTTAATATTAAGAAAGTGAGTGCTGAAGATTTGATGAGTGCACACCGCGTGCCTCCTCAGATGATGGGGATGATGCCTAACAATACCGGCGGCTTTGGTGATGTGGTCAAGGCTGCTGAAGTATTTGTGAGAAATGAGTTGATACCAATGCAAGAGAGAATCAAGGAATGCAATGAATGGCTAGGCGATAATGTTATAAAATTCAATGAGTATTGCTTTAGTAAATAGCGCCCTAACGGGCGCTACCTCAGTTTATTGAAGGTAAGAATTCGGATAGCTCTTGATGAACATCGATCAAAGAACGACGAATCATTTCTCTGAGCTTATCCAAATAAGTTGCGTCAATTCCTTTTATATCGAAAAGAAAGCTTATACTGCCTAGTAATTCTTTTTTATTGTATACTTTCAATATTCCAATGTAGTCTTCATTCTCAATGAGAAGTTCAGCCTCTTTTTTTGCTTGGATATAAATATCTTTAGGGTCTAAACTTTTGATGTATTCTTGATAATAGAACTGCAATGTGTCAGGGTCTTTAGTGTCAGAACTGAATCTACCGAAGTGAATTGTTATCATATGCTTGGCAATATTCATTGCGTGTTCTTCTATATCGCTTCTAAAACGATTTATGACATATTCCCGAACCTTTTTTAAGGTTTCATCTTTATTTAAAAGCAGCCTTTCCGCGACGGCCTTTATTAACTGCGGAGTGATGAATAAATTTTCAACCTCTGCGACTTTAAGAGCGTAAATTCCATTTTTTTCGTATGCGGTTATTTGCCCTTCAATTAGATAGTCGCGATCAATGATTCCGTTACATTCTAATTGATGTAATGGATGAAGTCTCCTGAATGCTTTAGTTGCCAATATGACATTGGAACAGCCTCCAACAGGTTTTACAAAAAATTTAGGATATGTAAGTTTGAATATTTCTGAATCTTTGGAGCCTTCATCCCCTTCAATAAACAATACTGGCTTTCTGCTCCCGATTAATTCCAAAAGCATTGCTTCGGGAAGACCTTCGTTGTCAGGAATTATTTCCCAATCAAAGCCTTTGCCATCGAACCCTTTCATGAATATTTGTTTAGCACCCTCTCTGGATGCTGCAAAATCAAGATCATGAGTAAGATAAACGAATGCGCAATCATTCCTATTAATTTCAAGGAGTTGCCAAAGCTTAGCCTGAATTCCTTTGTGAAGATGTATTTCAGGCTCATCGACTATTATTATAGATTTTTGTGCTGCACATAAAACTTGCCCGATCAAGTAAAATATTACGCGTTCTCCATCGCTCATGTTTGTTGCATTATATGAATCATTAGAAGAATCATTAGAAGAATTGCTAGAACGTAACTTTACCTCGCTAGCATTAAAATACATTTTTCTGTGTGGTAACAACTCCTCCCAAATTTCTTTCAAAATTCTAATTTTTGTTTTTTCAATTATAACTGGATTATTATTGGAATAATATTCCTCTTCACTTCTTTGAAGATTTGCAAAGCTTTCGGAGAGAAGTAATGTCAAAAGATCTCGATAGTCATTAACTGGTGAGGTTACCGAGTCAATTATAGTGCCACCATATTTCCTTTGCAGTTTCAAACTATCTTTGTTGTTTTCGAACGTGTTAATGTCCCAATTTGACGGCACTTGCGCCCATAGAAATGCTTGAGTTGCAGCATCAAGCCCGATTGGGCTTGAGTCTTTCGGAAAAACTAAAGATCTTTGTGCTGCAACTCTATGAACAATGTTTTTTTGTGGACCTTGCATCTCAAGCCATGCACCAAGTCTACTCTTCCCTGAACCATTCGCACCGACTATCACGAAACTATTAAAAGAAAACAATTCCTCCTCTTGATTTGATTCTCCCTTAGGAATGATTAATTTCTTCGGTTCAAGTGTTATTTCGTTTGTCATAGATAGTTTGCCCAATAATTAAATTACACAAATGTCTAGTGGAAAGCGTCATGCCAGAAGAAGTTATGGCACATGGAGCATGGAGCATGGAGCATGGAGCATGGAGCATGGAGCATGGAGCATGGAGCATGGAGCATGGAGCATGGAGCATGGAGCATATTCTCAACTCTTTCACCTTTTGACAATACTTTGATCCTTGCGCGCAATGCTTTCCCCGCCTCGCCTGCGCGCTTAACGGGTCGCTTTTAATGCATGTGCATTACCATCTCCAACCCGCACCAGCCCTGGAGCCTTTGAACAAAAAAGATCTTTGGAAATAAATGCATTATCATGCAAAGTGAACATACACAATAGAAACTTGTGATCTCAATAAATCTAGAAGGAAATAATATGCAGATCCAAAAAGGGACAGTCTGGCATACCTACACAACTCAATCACCAACATATGATAACGCTGAGGAAACTGCATCGAAGTTAATCGAAACGGGTATGTTTTTGGCGATACTAACTCCTGATAACACTTTTAAATGCCTTTCAGGTAGTAAAGTGTTATCGACAAAGTTATCAATGAAATTTGAGAATAACGGACATGGATTGATAGTCGATGGAGCCCAACATTTAGGTGATTCCGGGGTATGCAATTTAACAGCTAATGCGTTTTACAATTGCATCAACTTGAGACTTTCAGAAAACAAACTTTTTTATATTACCGAGCAACCATATTGCGATAACATTATATGCTGCCAAAAACCTTTTTCAATTAAGACTGATGAAGATGAATTTCTTTTATTTCCAATAATAAGATTATATCAAAATGGAATATCACACATAACTTTCATTGATGAGGAACGACATGATAATGAACTGAGCTTTTTTATAGACTCGAAAATTAACCTCCCATTCAAAGCCAGCAATTCAATTATTTCCAGCTTTGAGTATACAAGCAAATCAATGGAGCTTGACTATTGCTCAATGAATTTTTTCCGCAGAATGGCATCCAAGAAATTATTGTCTGCGCAACTTAGAGATTTGGAAATGAAATCTCAAGAGATATCTGATGATGATTTAATAATCAATGGGAGATACATAGACTATGCAAAAGAGTTCGAGATACAAAATACGCTAAGTGATATTGCTAGAACTACGGTCGCAGTAATACATAATACACTTAAAAGAAAGACGCTAAAGGATGTTATATTTGGCAACGAAACAACAGATTTTTATCATGGATGGCAAGGCAAGCCTAACATTTATATATTTAGCCACGACAATCAAAAAAGCAATGCTTTAAAAAATGAAAAGTATAACAAAAAATTAATTTCGTCTTTATTAGGCAAAAGCACTTTTTTCATAGATGAAAAGGGCAAACAGAGCCACTTTGACTTCAGAGCATTTAATGACTTTAACTATTATTCAGAGCAAGGGGTCACACTTACATTATGCTCAAAAAAAATATCTTATGAAAACTTCCCTGAAACTTACACAGAATCAAATCTCATATGGGACAACCAAGTAAAAAGCGACCTAAGAGATTACATATCCTTTTTTTACGAGTCTAAAATCGAACAAATAAAAAACGAAAGCAACCATATTAGCCTTGCCACCATTCAAGAAGAAATCATTCAGTTCGAAGAATGGTTAAGAGTCTTCTCAAAAAAATATGGCGAAATTCAAGAATTAATATTCAAAAATGTAAAATCAAATGATTTAGAATTAGCAAGAAAAAACCTTGCCAAAATGTTAACATCCAGAATGCATGTAATAAAATTGAAAGATGCAAGCAAAAGCGAATCTAGCAACAGAAACATCACAATAGCATTTGGGTTAGTAGCATCAACATCTTTATCCCCTGTAATAATAAAACCGCTCTTTGAAAGATTAGGTCTCACTAAGATAATAAGCAACTATAAACTAGAGAACTACTCAGAGACAATTTATTACATTTTCGCCGTTACTCTTGTGTTAGTTTTACTATGGCTTGTAAATAAATTTAACAAAAAATAATCTTATCCCTCCCCTGCAATTATAGGCGGGAGGGATAAAACATCATAAGCTGAAACTTGGCCACTCATCTGCAACAGCAAATTTAAATATCTCGCTTCCATACATAACTGTTGCACCGCGAGCCAGTACATGGAGTTCCCACCACTCTGGTGCAATACCTCGCATATACATTTCAATACGAATTTTCGGCAAAAGACCTCTTTCCGCTTTGGTCAGCCGACCAGATGGTGCCAGCTCACTTGTAATTAGCTGTGAATTACTTCTTTGCTGGCGCTTTTTACTTGGCTGGCCAGCTTTTAAAGCTTCTTTAAGCACTTTCACGACGTCTGGCTCATTCCAGCCGATAACCCCGCGCTCAATCAGATTTAACACCGCTGCGGCTTGCTCAGACGGAGTGGGGGTCATAACTGGATCGCCACCGCCGGTAGGCTTTCCACAGTTATTGACAGGACTCCGAGGCGCGGCAATGCCGCTTTTTAAAGTCAAAGGCTTAACGGCCAAAAGCTTTGGAACGATGCGCCATTCGGCTGTCCGGGTAACATGTACCAGCTCAGAGCCCAAGTGCGGAGCGTAGATTCCCATGACTCTCTCTATATCCTCTTCGTAGGCATTGACCTCGTCAGTCACGTTACGAGCCACGCGGACTGTCTGGCTATCACGTGGAACATTCGCCCCACCCTGCGCTGCGATATACAGGTCAAATTCACCTTCATCAGCTGCAGCTCTGGCCGCCTCGACACGCTCATCAAATTCATCAGCGATACTCACACCACGGGGCAGTTTGCGGAGCTCTCGGTATGCTCCCATCGTCGGCAGGCCAATAGATTTGAATTGCGGGATGCGCCATGTTGACGCCCATGCGGTTACAGCTGCTGCTGTATCAGTGAGAGGCTTGCCGGTGTCGTGATCCATCTGACCATCGAGCGCGTAACCATCGATATTCTTCGCAATGTACTTTGCGATGTAACCGGCCGCGCCACCTTGATTGAGGTGCTTCGCTTCAAAGCGCTGTGCTGCAGCGCCCTTTTCATCGCCATCCTCTTTTAAGGCATAACGACGCATGATTTCGGTGATGTGTTTCCGTTGCTCTGATTTGCAAAAAAGCATCATGTGCCAGTGCGGAGTTCCGTCATGATGCGGTTCAACTACACGCATCCCATAGACCTGCAGATCGTTATCTTTAAAAGCTGTGCGCATCAGGCTCCAGATTCGGCATAAATACCGCTGTCCATCCTTAGGCGTAAAGGCGGTTTCATTCCATCCGTGGTTAAGCTGCACCGTCTTTTTGTCGCCCTTTCCAACCTGACGTGTAGGGTGATACTTCGACGGCGTGGTGATGGTGATAAACATCCCGACGTCGCCCTGACCGGCCGCATAGCGCTCAATCCCTGCGATAGTATTCATCAGTTCCATACGACGGATTTCGGGGTTTGAAATACTTCCCATGACTTTGCTGATGAGATCGATGCGCTCACCGGTGACTTTGTTTTCCAGCTCGCACGACTTCAAGTATTCGAGATTAGCCTGACGGCGAGAATGCACATCGCGGATCGCCGTTTTACTGGCGTATGGGGAGCGGTCTTTGTTCACCTCACCGGCGGCAATCAGCAAGGCCTCGTGCCAGCGCATACGCTGCGCCTTAAACTGGTTAATCCACCATTCATCGTTAATCAGACGAGCGATAGCGGAAAATGCCTGGCGGATCGTGATTTGCCCTTTGCGGTATTTCTTCCAGAACATTGGGGTGATGTTGAATGCACGAGCTGCACCGGCAACATGACCATATAAGTGCGCCTGCGCTTCATCGGTGAAAAGGGTTTCTTTACCGCCGTGAGCATCTGCCCATGCGTCGCTAAGTTCCTCATAAGCGACATAGAGTTGCGAAGCGATACGGGCAGCAAATTTTTTGAGCGCTTTGTCACTCATTCCCGCTAAACGTGAATAGCTTTCGCGCTCGCTCAAAAAGAGAAGCGATGCAGTCTCGTTCATTCCGTTTAACTGGTTGACCCGCTCAAGACGCGGCCCCACTCTTTGCTCGACAGTGTTCTTGAGGAAATAGAAACCGTGAAGTGGGCTTTTAGTACGACGGATGAAGTCATACCGTGAGTTAAACAACGTTTTTAAGACATATGGCAGGCAATTAACTTTACCTAAAACGCCTTGCACCTGACGGAATTCGCCACGTGTAAGGGGTCTATCACGGCCAATTGCAGAGCGTGGAGCATTCCATGGGTAAGCACCGACGAAGGTATCGTCGGTGCGCTTCGAGAAAGGAGTTGGTGGCGAGGGGGCAATGCGCCCCCGAGGTTCACCGGCCATTAGGAGTGAAGGCGTCCAGACATTGCTTTGACACGCGCTCAATCTGAGTTTCAAGCGCTGAGAAACAAGCCGCGTCTCCCGTTAAAAGGTCATGCAAGGCAAGACCCGAAACGAGCTTAGAAATGGTCGGGTAGTAACCCACAACGTCCAACCATTCCTTACCTTCATTCTTCCCGGATGTAGCGGTCTTTTTTTCCTGCAATATGAATTGATAGCGGTCGCTGGTAATGACGTACTGGTTATTTATCTCAATGCGTATGCTCATTTTTTCTTCCTTTTAAAAGTGGTTAGCCAGCTCTACCGAAAATTGCGTTGTGTAACTTTTCCGACTCCTGACCTAATAACTCGATAATCTCGGTGCGATTAAGTTCTGACTTACTGATGTGCGCGATAAGCCCGTCAAACTGAGAAGAGAAACGGGTCGCCGTGTCGCGCTGTGCCTCGCTTACTGCCTGCGCCAGAAGTGCCGAATACATCCCCCGCTGCGCTGTATTTTGCTTTTGCATTTGCCTATCTCCGGACAAAAGGAGTCCCCACGCTGTAAGGCGCGTAATAAAACGAATCCAGATTAATTAATGTAAATACTGCTCAGGCTTTACCGAGGTTAAAATGGTTGGCGCGTACTCAAAAAGGCTGAACAACTCTCGCAAAGCGCGGAAAAGTTTGTCACGCCAATAACAGTCCTCCTCGTTCAAACGCCAGTGCGGCATCATAAATTCCTGCTCAGTCAGTCCCGCATGAAGAAACAGCGAACGCCTTTGGCTGACGGTCAGGCGGTTGATAAACGTTGATTTGGTGAAACCAATCTGACGGAATCGGGTGAATGCAAACCGCAACTCATCAAGCGCGCAAACAATACGCTCGCGATCGGCTTCTTCCATTTCCTCAAGGCGCAATACCGAATGGCGCTGTTTTAATTGCGCATGAAAACAGACGGTCAGCCGCTCGCGTTCCATCATCTGATTGTAGAAATCGCAAGTATCCTGCCAGCGAGGCTGAGCCAGATACTTGCAAACCAAACCGCGAAGCGCTGCCGGTTGTTTCTGGATCACATCAAGAGTCATAACGGTCATAACCACAGCCCTCTCTTTTTGACCAGCTGGCGAAGCTTCTCGATAACACCCTGCTTACGGGTTCGGATGATGATGCCCTTCTTGCCGCGACCATGAGTAATGGCGAAGTTAATCTGGTTAGGGCTTTCTCTACGAAGCAGTTGCGCAATACAGCGAGGTTCACTCTTCATACTGGTTCCCCTAATCCGAGCCACATCAGCCAACCGTCCCGAATTTCCTTCGGACGGCTGTCATAGGCCATCTTCATACCCTTGTTCCAGGCGGGCAGATACACCCAATATTCCCCTGCACGCCCACTCGTTGACTGCGGATCAGTCATCTCAACTACAGGCAGCTTGCCCTTCTCAATCATCCCTTTGACGGCAGCAGGCGTTTTGCCGATAAGACGCGCAAATTCCTGGTATGGGACAGCGTCGCTCGCACTATCAATGACCCTATTCATTTGTGACTATTCCTCGTTAGTGTTTTAATTGCTCCTAATGGCTTTAAATTGCCATATTGGAGCTATCAACTTGCGATAACGAACTAAAGATTACTCCGTTATCGTTTTTCTATCAATAGTGGAGTGTTAATTACGATGATACCCGTCAATGAGAAGCTAGCCATCATGCGTGAGTCAGAGCGTATGAATAGAAAAGAATTCAGTGACTTAACTGGCGTTCCATATAGCTCTCTTTCGAGTTACGAGAAGGGTGTAAAAGATATGGGCATACAGGCAGTGATGAAGATTTTGAACCATCCACAGTTTAAAAAATATACTATGTGGTTTATGACAGAGTCGATATCACCTGAAGCTGGGCAAATTGCACCGGCTCTCGCGCACTTTGGGCAGCAGACAACAACATCACCCCACTCAGACCAGAAAACTGGCTAACCATTTACGGCGCTTATTTGTGCAGTAAATGCACAGTGAGTTTTTGCTATTTAAATCAGGAAATTGAAGTACGCAGTAACATCATCGGGAGGCTTTATGTCTGTTAAAAAGCTCGATGATGGTCGATATGAAGTGGACATTAGACCGACCGGGCGTAACGGAAAACGCATCCGTCGGAAGTTCGACAAGAAAAGCGAGGCGATGGCTTTTGAAAAACATACTCAATATAACCATCACTCAAAGGAATGGCTTTCAAAACCCACGGACAAACGCCAACTGTCAGAACTGAAAGAGTTATGGTGGAAGCTGAAAGGTAAACACGAGGAACACGGTCAATCGTATCTCAAGAAAATTGAGCGTTTCGAAACGATGACCGGTAACCCATGCGCTTTCCAGATCACCAAGAGCCTGATAACGCAATATTGTGCTCAACGCCGGGGTGAAGGTATTAAGCCAACTACCATCAACCGCGACCTGATCACATTAGGTGGGATGTTTACTACCCTGATTGAGTCGGAAATGTATAACGGTGAGCATCCGTTTAGAGGGTTCAAAAAACTGAAAGAGCAGACTGCCGAAACGGGCTATCTCACTCTTGAGGAAATTGACGCCTTACTGGCAGCGCTGTCAGGAGACAATCGTAAAATTGCCGTCTTGTGTCTGAGTACCGGGGCTAGATGGGGAGAGGCTGCAAGGCTGAAAGCGGAGAACGTGATTCATAACCGGGTGTCTTTCGTTAAGACGAAAACCAACATACCGCGAACGGTTCCGATCTCTGACGACGTTGCGGCTTACATAGTCGGTAAAACAAGGGGCTTTCTGTTTGCTGAGGCCAGTTATGCTGAATTCAGGCGAATCCTCAAAGCGGTTAAACCAGATATACCGGCCGGGCAAGCGACACATGCGCTGCGACACTCTTTCGCCACGCACTTTATGATTAACGGGGGCAACATCATCACACTGCAGAGGATCTTAGGTCACACGAAAATTGCGCAGACAATGGTCTATGCGCACTTCGCTCCTCAGTACCTGCAGGACGCGATTTCGCTCAACCCGTTGAAGGGTGCTAATGGTGGTCCGAGTGTCCACAATGTGTCCACACCCTAGCCGCTTTTTATGGCTTTTGACTGCTAGTAGTAAAACTTGAAGCCTTGTCTGGCGCGGCTTTCCAGTTACGCCAGACATTAAAAAGGCTCCGGATGGAGCCTTTTATTTATGCGTTTCGGCCTGCCATGACACCGCCATCGACATCCCAGTTTGCTTTCTGGCGGGTGATGTAAAACCTCGCTCAGGCGATTTTTCACACATACGATTTTCGACGTCTGCCAGAGGCGGAAATTCTACGAAATTATCAATTCAGAAAAACACCTGTAGATAGCACAACCTACCTTTATTACCTTAAAAATTAAATAGTTAACATCCACTTCCCTACTGTATAAGGATGCGCTAATCTCACGATCGCGATTACGCCCCAAACGGCTCGCAGCCTGTAGGGTTACGTCATTCATGAGAAGAATTTAGGCTAACATTTGATGTGTTATTGCTAATAAAAGGGTAAGAAATGAAAAAAACAATCCCGGAATATATCCCTGTTGACTTATCTCGTTGGGCCAGGAAGGAACATTTTGAGGTATTTCAGGGCTTTGCTCAAAGTACTATTAACCAGACGGTGCTGATAGACATTACTGCCCTGCTAAAAAATATCAAAGAAGCCGGCTGGAAATTTTACCCTACGATGATTTTCCTTCTTTCTAAGATCGTAAACAGCCATACCGAATTCCGTATGGCGATGAAAAACAATGAGTTAGTTATCTGGAATGAAGTACATCCAAACTATACGATTTTCCATAATGAAACGGAGACCTTTTCATCATTATGGAGCCACTACGATGGCAATATTCATCACTTCCAGAACGTTTATTCAGAAGACGTCGCACGCTATGGTGATAATCTTGCGTACTGGCCTAAGGAAGAGTCGCGGGAAAATATATTTTTCGTATCGGCGATTCCCTGGGTAACCTTTACCAGTTTTAATATCACCGTTGCGGACATGAAAAACTTTTTCGCCCCGATGTTCACGCTTGGTAAATACTACAATCAGGAAGGTAAAGTATTGTTGCCTGTCGCCCTTCAGATACACCATTCCGTGTGTGATGGTTTCCATATGGCAAGACTGTTCAATGAGTTACAAGAGTTGTGTGATGATTTGCCTGGTCAGTTAGTGGGACTTGATGGTTGATGTGGTAGAGGTTAAAAAGGCTCCCTCAGGAGCCTCATCTCAGTGCAGCGATGCAAGTCGCGCGGCAAATCCTACAAACAGCAGCCCTATCAGTCCATTACCCAGCTTCGCCAGTTTCTTCTTGGTTTTCAGGTAGCGAGTGACAAACGCTCCAGAGAAAATCAGGAAACTCATGTAGGTAAAGCTGATCAGCTCAAGCGTGGTGGCGAGGATCAGGAAAGAGGTCCCGGTATTTTCCGCACGCACATCAATGAACTGCACAAAGAATGACACATAAAACAGGATGGCTTTCGGGTTCGTCAGGCTTAACACCAGAGAACGCTTCATGATCATACTTGCTGGTTCAGCAACCGCATCATGGGCATTGTTCTTGCGGGTGATAACCGACCACAACATTTTGCCGCCAAGCCACAGCAAATAGAATGCGCCTAAATAACGCACAATATTAAATAACACAGGTGTGGTCTGAATTAACGCAGCGACCCCTGCCCATGCCAGAAACATCAATACGGCATCACCAATAAAGACACCGGTCGCGGCCAGATATCCTTTTTTGACGCCATGACCAATGCCTGTTTTCAGCACAAACAGTGTGTTTGGCCCTGGAACCAGGACAATAAAAAATGCGCCTACCACATAGGTCCAGAAATTAAGCACACCAAACTCCGCAAACACAGCTCCCTCCTTTTGCTATAAAACAAAGGAAATAGCGCTGCAACGGCGCTATTCCCGACAGTGAATCGGCTTATTGTACGCCGTTAAAGCCATCAAGATAAGTCGCGGCTAATTCGTTACCAAACAACAGGGCATCTTTCTGGTCCATATCTGAAGACCATTGGTCATTCGAATTGCCCGAGAAAGATTGTTTTGTCACGGCACTTTTCTTTAGCTGATCGCGAATACTTTGCGCATACGCATTGGCCTCGGCTTCCGTGCGTCCGGCCGCGCGGTCGGCTTTGCCACTGGCGTAAATCTCGCGAAACTGCGGTACGTTCAGACGATAATTCACGGGTACGCTGGCAGCAAAATTCCCGCCAGTGAAACTCGATTTATGTGAGACGAAATAATACGCATGTCGTTCCGGTGCTGTTTTTGTACTGGCACACCCGCTCAACACAGCAACGCTTAAAATAGCAGCAACAACTTTTCCGTTCATCCCTTGATCCCTTAGTAAAACCACTGTGACACCCAGGCAAATATAAAATCTGCCAAAGAGGAAAATGACGACAGCCCTAAATTTTCTCTGAGCGCATCCAGCGCAAAAAGCACAATAAATACCCAGAGGTATGGATTCATCTTTTATTTCATAATGTTAATCAGAGGCAGTATATCGCGGAATCACGTCGGGGGAGACTGCGAAAATTAATAGCCATTATATAAACATCGGGCACCTTAACGGTGCCCTCGTGGTTTTCAGAGTTCCGGGAACGCAAACAGTAACGCGTTACGGTGTTTGCTTAACCCACATTTTCTGATGGCGTGGATACGCATATTGCGGCGGGATTGTGCTTCCAGCCAACGAGCCTTACGACGACTCACCTGTCGCAACATGCGCCAGCGCCCTACTTCTGTTCTACTGCGCTTCATGTCTACAACTCTTTCTCTAACAGAAACGCCATTATAAACCCAACCCTGCGGCAAACCAGCCCTTTTATCTGCCGTTTTTATTTGCCAGATGAACCCTGATGCGTACACTCATAACAATACGCTTTCAAAAGGATTTTTTATTTATGACAACCTTCTACACCGTGGTGAGTTGGCTGGTCATTCTGGGATACTGGCTGGTCATCGCGGGGGTGACGTTACGCATCCTGATGAAGCGCAGAGCCGTACCCTCTGCCATGGCCTGGCTTTTGATTATCTATATCCTGCCTCTGGTCGGGATTATTGCATATCTGTCCTTCGGTGAACTTCATCTTGGTAAGCGTCGGGCGGAACGTGCACGCGCCATGTGGCCCTCTACGGCGAAATGGCTGAACGATCTTAAAGCCTGCAAACACATCTTTGCTGAGGACAACAGTAGCGTCGCCTCTTCACTGTTTAAGCTGTGTGAGCGCCGCCAGGGGATCGCCGGGGTAAAAGGCAACCAGCTTCAACTGCTGACCACTTCAGACGATGTGATGCAGGCGCTGATCCGCGATATCCAGCTGGCTCGTCATAATATCGAGATGGTGTTCTATATCTGGCAGCCAGGCGGAATGGCAGACCAGGTTGCAGAATCACTGATGGCGGCAGCGCGTCGCGGCATTCACTGCCGGCTGATGCTGGATTCCGCTGGCAGCGTGGCGTTTTTCCGCAGCCCGTGGGCCGCGATGATGCGCAACGCGGGCATCGAAGTGGTCGAGGCGCTGAAGGTTAATCTCCTGCGTGTATTTCTGCGCCGTATGGATCTGCGCCAGCACCGCAAAATGATCATGATTGATAACTATATTGCCTACACTGGCAGTATGAATATGGTAGATCCCCGCTTCTTCAAGCAGGATTCAGGCGTTGGACAATGGGTTGACCTGATGGCGCGTATGGAAGGCCCAATCGCCACCTCCATGGGGGTTGTCTATTCCTGTGACTGGGAAATCGAAACCGGGAAACGTATTCTTCCACCGCCGCCAGACGTCAACATCATGCCGTTTGAAGAGGCCAGTGGGCACACCATCCACACCATCGCCTCTGGCCCGGGTTTCCCGGAAGATCTTATTCACCAGGCACTCCTCACTGCAGCATATTCCGCCCGTGAGTACTTAATAATGACCACGCCTTACTTCGTCCCGAGCGATGACCTGCTGCACGCCATTTGTACCGCTGCGCAGCGAGGTGTGGATGTCAGCATCATTATGCCGCGTAAAAACGACTCGGTTCTGGTGGGCTGGGCAAGTCGCGCATTCTTTACAGAGCTGCTGGCCGCAGGGGTAAAAATCTATCAGTTTGAAGGCGGCCTTCTGCATACGAAAAGTGTGCTGGTCGACGGTGAATTAAGCCTGGTCGGCACCGTTAATCTGGATATGCGCAGCCTGTGGCTAAACTTTGAAATTACGCTGGTGATTGACGATGCCGGTTTTGGTGGCGATCTGGCGGCCGTTCAGGATGACTATATTTCCCGTTCCCGCCTGCTGGATGCCAGACTGTGGCTGAAACGCCCGCTATGGCAGAGAATTGCTGAACGACTGTTTTACTTCTTTAGTCCGTTGCTGTAAAACGTGCCCAACGATGTTAAACAGGTAGTCATCATGGAAATGGATCTGAACAATCGCCTGACCGAAGACGAAACGCTCGAGCAGGCCTATGACATTTTTCTCGAACTGGCGGTTGATAACCTCGATCCCGCAGACGTGATCCTCTTTAATCTGCAATTTGAAGAGCGCGGCGGTGCCGAGTTGTTCGACCCTGCAGAAGACTGGGCAGAACACGTGGATTTCGACCTCAACCCGGACTTCTTCGCCGAAGTGGTGATTGGGCTTGCTGATGAAGATGGCGGTGAAATTAACGACATCTTCGCCCGCGTGCTGTTGTGTCGCGAGAAAGACCACAAGCTGTGCCATATTCTCTGGCGTGAATAATAAAAAAGGCTGCAATCGCAGCCTTTTTTATTTAATCCGGCAGTTCGTTACCACACCGGTTGCAATACCGGGCGCTGTGCTCATGGCCGCGTTGCTGGCAATTCGGGCACCGGCGTTCAAATTGCCGTTTCTGAAATGCGGAACTCATGTGGGTGGTAATCAGCCCTGTGGGAATAGCAATCACCGAATAACCAATCAGTATCAGTACCGAAGCAACAATGCGCCCGAGTGGCGTATGAGGTGTAATATCACCATACCCCACCGTCGTGACGGTAACAATAGCCCAATAGACGGACGCATTCAGCGTGGTGAATCCATATTTTGGCCCCTCGATTAAATACATCAGCGCGCCAAAAACGATCATCACGATGGCGATAAACGAATAGAAAAGTACCAGTTGATGGCGTGCGCTTATTATCGCCTGCCAGAATACCCGTAACGACGGCATAAAGCGCAGGAGCTTGAGGATGCGCAGAACCCGAATCGCACGCATGGCCCGCCAGGCGAAGACGTAATCGAGGCTAATTTCCGGCCACAGCCACATCACATACAGCGGAAGGATCGTCGCAAGATCGATAAATCCCCAGAAGCTAAAGACATATTTTGCCGGGTTCGGCCAGCAGAATACCCGCAGCAAATATTCACAGGTAAAGACCAGAGTCACAATTAACTCAAGCCAGACAAACACGTGCCATTCGTCAAATGTCAGGTGGTACTGCGTCCCGGCACCTGATTCGACAAAAATAATAATCACACTCAGCAGCGCAAATAAGCCGCAAATCCCTTCGGATCGACGGCCTGAGCGCGTTTTAAGATCGAACAAATAATGATAAAGCCGCTGACGGGCAGAAATAGATAATCGCGACACATTAACCTCGCAAAAAATAAGGGCTGACATCATGTCAGCCCTTGCGATTATAACGGGTCTACTTTAAGGCAGGAAACCGCATGTCGGAAACTGCCTTCCAGTACCGGTCGAGTTTGCGCGCATTCCGGCCCAGCCATCGGGCAGCGGGTGCGGAAAACACAGCCCGAAGGCGGGTTAATTGGTGATGGCAATTCACCCTCAAGAAGCTGGATGGTTTTGTTCTTTTCCAGATCAGGATCGGGAACCGGCACAGCTGACATCAGCGCTTTCGTATAGGGGTGCAACGGATTGTGGTACACCTCATCGTATGTGCCAAGCTCAACTGCATGGCCGAGATACATCACCAGAACACGGTCAGAGATGTGTTTTACCACCGCCAGATCGTGCGCGATGAAGATAAGAGACAGACCCATCTCGCGCTGCAATTTTTGCAACAGGTTAACCACCTGCGCCTGAATCGACACGTCCAGTGCTGATACCGGCTCATCACAGATAATCAGCTTCGGCTCAAGGATCAACGCACGTGCGATACCAATACGCTGGCACTGGCCGCCGGAGAACTCGTGCGGATAGCGGTTGATGAGGTTAGGCAACAGGCCCACTTTCATCATCATCGCTTTTACGCGATCGCGAACTTCCTGGCGCGGCATCTTTGGATGGTAGGTACGCAGCGGCTCAGCAATGATTTCGCCAATGGTCATACGCGGGTTCAGTGATGCCAGCGGATCCTGGAAAATCATCTGAATATCGCTACGAACATCGCGCCACTCGGCTGGCTTCATACCCAGCAGATCTTTACCCAGCCAGGCAACTTTACCGTCGGTGGCTTTCACCAGGCCGATAATCGCACGGGCAAAGGTGGATTTACCGCAGCCAGATTCGCCCACCACGCCCAGAGTTTCCCCTTCGTACAGACGCAGCGTCACGCCATCGACGGCCTTAAGGGTTTTAGGCGGTTGCCAGAACCACTGCTTGCCATCTTTGATGTCGAAATGCACTTTCAGATCGGCAATTTCGAGCAGCACATTTCTTTTTTCGTCTAACGCGTTCATACCAGCTCCTCATGCGACTTAAAGCAGGCGCGCAGGCGGCCTGGTGCAAACTCTTCCAGTGGCGGAGCACTGTTACAGATTTCCATCGCATGTGGGCAGCGAGGCTGGAACGGGCAACCTTTTGGCAGACGCAGTAAGTTTGGCGGGTTACCTGGAATGGTCAACAGCGATTCCCCTTCCGCATCAAGACGCGGAACGGCATTCAACAGGCCAATGGAGTAAGGATGCGCCGGGTTATAGAACACGTCACGGGCTTTACCGTACTCCATAGTACGGCCGGCATACATCACCAGCACTTTGTCACAGATACCTGCAACAACGCCAAGGTCATGGGTAATCATGATAATGGCGGTATTGAACTCGCGCTTAAGCTCATTCAGCAGCGTCATGATCTGCGCCTGCACGGTAACATCCAGCGCAGTGGTAGGTTCATCGGCAATCAGCAGCTTAGGACGGCAAAGCAGCGCCATTGCAATCATGACGCGCTGACGCATCCCGCCAGAGAATTCGTGCGGGAACATGCGCATACGCTTACGCGCTTCAGGCATTTTCACCGCATCCAGCATTTTCACAGATTCTTCAAAGGCTTCCGCTTTACCCATGCCTTTATGCAGCATCAGCACTTCCATCAGCTGCTCACCCACACGCATGTACGGGTTGAGTGACGTCATCGGGTCCTGGAAGATCATGGAGATCTGTTCAGCACGCAGCTTGTTCAGCTCTTGCTCTGGCAGGTTAAGGATCTCTTTACCGTTAAAGGTTGCCGAGCCCCCAATACGGCCGTTTTGTGCCAGAAGCCCCATCAGTGCAAAAGCCGTCTGCGACTTGCCTGAACCCGACTCGCCAACGATCCCCAGCGTTTCACCTGCGCGCAGGTTGAAATTGAGGTCGTTTACCGCCGTCACATCGCCATCTGGCGTTTTAAAGGTTACGCGGAGATCTTTCACATCCAGCAGGATTTTGCCCTGCGCTTGCGCCGCCGGCGCAGATGCCGTTTCAATAATAGTCATCACGGCGCTCCTTAACGATCTTTCGGGTCGAGGGCATCACGCAGGCCATCGCCGATAAAGTTGAAACAGAACAGGGTTACAACCAGGAATCCTGCCGGGTAAAGCAGCAACCACGGTGAAACTTCCATCGAGTTAGCGCCATCACTGAGCAGTGCGCCCCAGCTACTCAGCGGCTCTTGCGTACCAAGGCCCAGGAAGCTCAGGAAGGATTCAAACAGGATCATGCTTGGCACCAGCAGAGAGGCATACACCACTACCACGCCCAGCACGTTAGGAACAATGTGGCGAACCACAATATTGCCGGTTGAAACGCCGCCGACCTGTGCCGCTTCGATAAACTCTTTGCGTTTAAGGCTCAGCGTTTGACCACGCACGATACGCGCCATATCCAGCCAGGACACCATCCCGATTGCCACGAAGATAAGTAGGATGTTCTGACCGAAGAAGGTCACCAGCAGGATGACGAAGAACATGAACGGGAAGGAGTTTAAGATCTCCAGCAGACGCATCATGACCGAGTCCACTTTGCCGCCCAGGTAGCCGGAAAGTGAGCCGTACAACGTCCCGAGGATCACCGCCACCAGCGCTGCGGCAATACCTACCATCAGCGAGATACGGCCACCAATAGCGACACGCACCAGCAGGTCGCGGCCAGAGGAGTCAGTTCCAAAATAGTGCCCAGACGCCATATCAGGCGCACTGGACATCATGCCCCAGTCGGTATCGAAGTAGGTGAACTGCGACAGCATTGGCGCAAGGGTCACGAACAACGCAATGATCACCAGAACAATCAGGCTGGCAACGGCTGCGCGGTTATGCATAAAGCGACGGCGGGCGTCTTGCCAGAGGCTACGTCCTTCCACTTCCAGTTTTTCACTGAAGTTTTCCAGCGCCTCGCTGTTTTTCTTACTCAACATCATGGCGTGCTCCAGTGTTAGTAACGGATTTTCGGGTCGATAACGGCATACAGCACATCGACAACTGCGTTAAAGAGAATGGTTAATGCACCGACTAGAATAGTCAGGCTCAGTACCAGCGAATAGTCGCGGTTGAGCGCGCCGTTAACAAACAGCTGACCAATTCCCGGCAGACCATAAATGGTCTCGATAACCATTGAACCTGTAATGATACCGACGAAGGCTGGCCCCATATAAGACAACACCGGTAACAGCGCAGGTTTAAGCGCATGGCGCAGAATAATGCGGCGCATAGGCAACCCTTTGGCACGCGCAGTACGGATGAAGTTTGAATGCAGGACTTCAATCATCGATCCACGGGTAATACGCGCGATACTGGCGATATACGCCAGAGATAATGCCACCATCGGCAAAATCATAAACTTGAGTGCCCCGCCGTTCCAGCCGCCCCCAGGCAACCATTTCAGCGTGATGGCAAATATCATCACCAGCAATGGCGCGACAACGAAACTGGGGATAACCACCCCGGTCATTGCGACCCCCATTACTGCATAATCCCATTTGGTATTTTGTTTAAGCGCGGCGATAACACCCGCTGCAACTCCGAGAACCACGGCCAGGATAAATGCCGCAGCACCTAATTTGGCCGACACCGGGAAGCTCGATGCCACCAGGTCGTTAACGGAATAGTCTTTATATTTGAATGACGGTCCAAAATCGCCGTGCGCCAGCTGCTTCAAATAATTGAAGTACTGCGTGGAGATAGGGTCGTTTAAATGGTATTTCGCTTCGATGTTCGCCATTACTTCTGGCGGCAGCGCGCGCTCGCTGGTAAACGGACTACCGGGAGCAAGACGCATCATGAAGAATGAAATAGTAATAAGAATAAAGAGCGTCGGAATCGCTTCAAGACAGCGACGTAGGATAAATTTCAACATTGCCCGTACCTTCTGGCGTGTGCCTTTTACACCTGAGCTTTCAGAAAACCTGAAAATTCGGGTGTATATAGTGCGATGAGTTAAGACACAGTGGGGCAAATGACTTTGCCCCACGGATTGCCATTAATGCTTAATGATGTACAGATCTTTAGTATAGATGTTGTCCATCGGGTCTTTACCGGTATAACCGCCAACCCAAGGTTTCACCAGGCGCGCGTTCACGTAGTAGTAAACCGGTACAATCGCAGAATCTTTGCCTAACTGCTGTTCTGCTTTGTCGTACAGGGCAGTACGTTGCGCTTCATCAGTCACTTTAAGCGTGTCTTTCATGATCGCATCAAACGCCGGGCTCTTATAATGCGCGGTGTTCATGGAGCTGTCAGACAGCATGGTATTCAGGAAGGACGTTGGTTCGTTGTAGTCCGCACACCAGCCAGCACGTGCCACGTCGTAGTTACCCTGGTGACGGGTATCGAGGAAGGTTTTCCACTCCTGGTTCACCAGTTTCACATCCACACCCAGGTTTTTCTTCCAGATGGATGCCGCAGCGATTGCCAGTTTCTTGTGCAGATCGGAGGTGTTGTACAGCAGGTTAAACGTCAGCGGTTTGTCAGCGGTGTAACCAGCTTCGGCCAGCAGTTTCTTCGCTTCTTCGTTACGTTTTTCCTGAGTCCAGGTGAACCACTCTGGTTTGCTCAGTTTTGCACCGTCCGCGTATGGCGGGGTGTAACCGAATGCCGGCAGGTCGCCCTGTGCTTTTACTTTGTTTACGATGATATCGCGGTCAAGACCCAGTTTCAGCGCGGTACGAACGCGAGCATCGGTAAACGGTGCTTTCTGGTTGTTGATTTCATAGTAATAAGTACACAGGTACGGGTCGACGTGAACTTCGGTCGGGATCTCTTTTTTCAGTTTCTGGAAGAGTTCGATCGGCAGGTTGTTATAGGTCATGTCGATCTCACCGCTGCGGTAGCGGTTAACGTCTGTCACTTCAGATGAGATCGGCAGATAGGTAATCTGGTCTACGATGGTTTTCGCGTTATCCCAATAGTTGGTATTACGCTCCATTACGATACGTTCGTTAACGACCCAGTCTTTCAGTTTATACGCACCGTTGCTCACGATGTTAGCAGGCTGAGTCCATTTCTCACCGAATTTCTCAACAGCGGTTTTGTTAACCGGAGACATTGCCGGGTTCACCAGCAGTTTGTAGAAATACGGGACAGGCTCGCTCAGGGTCACTTCCAGAGTATGATCATCAACGGCTTTCACGCCGAGTTCTGATGGGGCTTTTTTACCGTCGATGATTTCATCAACGTTCAGGATGTGGCCGTACTGCGGATAGCTGGCGTATGGAGAAGCGGTTTTCGGATCAACCAGACGCTGCCAGCTATATACGAAATCTTGTGCGGTGACAGGTTCACCGTTGGACCATTTTGCATCTTTACGCAGATGGAATGTCCAGACTTTAAAGTCTTTGTTATCCCAGCTTTCAGCAACACCCGGAATTGGGTGACCGTCTTTAGTTGACGTAATCAGCAGACCTTCGAACAGGTCGCGGCTGATGTTTGCTTCAGGTACGCCTTCAATTTTGTCCGGATCCAGAGACTGCGGCTCAGCGCCGTTGTTACGGATCATGGTTTGCTTTTCTGCCAGCGAAACGCCCGCAGGCACATCGGCAGCCATTGCCATATTACCCGCGATTAGCGCAGTCAAAATTCCCGCGGCAATCAGACTTTTTTTTGTGATGATGGACATTGTGTTGATACTCCACTCATTATAATTACTGGCTTTGCCAGCTGTGTAATCCCCTGTTGGGGCCTGTACAGCGCAGGAGTTTTTTTTGCTACTGTCAGGTTCTTTTTTACTTCTTGCTATCACCGACTTCTTTATTACTGACCGCTCGTATGGCCGTCTTGCGTCGATTCTTAACACGCCTCCCCTGTTATGAGACGTGCGCTGGATATCTGAGATGAACACTATATGAAAGTAATTCTCATCTACTTGTTTAGTGCGCGAAATATAAGGCCGGAAAGTACCAAATGGCGTAATCTCGCGCCAATACATTTTGCAAATTTGTTAAGCAATTCTCTTTTACGGTGATTACCGTTTCTTTGGGGGCAGCCCTGCCAGGCACTGAAAATCAAGGAAAACAATTGATATTCAATACGATAGAGGAATTTTCCTCTCCAAGCGCGTCGCTGCGCTATCATTGACTGGTTTTGTACGAAAATTTAACAACTGGTTATTATTTAGCACATTCCTCTAGGGGAACGTTGAAATTACTAATATCATTTCGGTTATCTCTCAGCAAGCCCCAGAGTATCATGTGAGTAAAATAACAGACCGTTTGGATGGTTTCTGTGCAGGCACGTCAATGGGAAATAGCTAACGTATTGAAATTAAAGAAAAGGCTATTATTAGTAGAATTTATTATGACGCATCGCCATTTCAATTTTATTTATATGATTTGCTGATAATCACGTAAAAAAAACGGAGCCACAGGCTCCGTTCTTTCATATGAAGAATTCAGTGCAATAGCCCGGGGAAAATGCTCTTTATCCCGGTGACGATAAATTCGATCCCCAGCGCCATCAGCAGCAGCCCCATGATACGGGTAATGACGTTAATGCCTGTTTGTCCCAACAAGCGAACCAGCCAGGGTGCCATACGGAACACACCCCAACAGCACAACGCAAAAATAGCAATGGCGACAGAGAAACCTATAAGGTGCATCAGATTGTGGTAACGCGTGCCCCACACGATCGTTGAGCTGATTGCCCCTGGGCCGGCCATCAATGGCAACGCTAGCGGCACGACACCGATACTTTCACGGACAGACGTTTCTGACTTCTCTTGTTTGTTTTGCTTATCTTCACCTAATTTGCCGCTGATCATCGACATGGCAATGGTGACAACCAGGATCCCACCCGCTATACGGAATGAATCGATAGAAATGCCGAATATCTGCAAAATGCCGTCGCCCAGGTACAGTGACGTCAGCAGGATAATGGCAACAGACATGTTGGCCGTCAGATTGGTTTTGTTCCTGGCCGCTGCCGTCTGGTAGCTAGTCATACTAATGAAGACAGGAATAATCCCCACGGGGTTGACCAGGGCGAACAAACCAATAAAAAACTTAAAATATGTTGGAAAATCAAAGAGCGTTTGGATCACGTTTAGCTCCGCCTATGAGCATGGCCAGGGACTTACAGTGTGTCATGATAACACCGCGCTGAAGATACGCTTTTTATCAGCACACTTCACCAGAAATCTATGTCAAAACGCTATCATTTCATGATGTTAAACATTTGTATTCTCAATGATATCGTCACTTCCAATAGTTACTTAATTATTTAACACTGGAAAATTCTCAAAGAAATAACCCTGCTGAAAGGTATCAGCTTGGGGTAAAATTGATGTAGATCATGATTTTCGTACTCAGAAGTGAGTAATCTTGATTACGCCCCCAGGGAGATCACCTATCAAAAAGGGATGATGCTAAGGTAAGGCTCTTTTAGTAAATTAGTGTGTTAGAGCGGCAAGTAACCCTTTGTTTTATTATGTGTTACGCAAGTATTATCGGCTCTGACTATACTGTCTCTCGTATCGAGCGCTGGTTTACTAATAGAGTTTAAACATTATCAGGAGAGCATTATGGCTGTTACTAACATCGCTGAACTGAACGCACTCGTCGAGCGCGTCAAAAAAGCCCAGCGTGAATATGCCAATTTCACCCAAGAACAGGTTGATAAAATCTTCCGCGCGGCCGCTCTGGCTGCTGCAGATGCTCGAATCCCTCTCGCTAAAATGGCCGTTGCCGAATCTGGCATGGGTATCATTGAAGATAAAGTGATCAAAAACCACTTTGCTTCTGAGTATATCTACAACGCCTATAAAGATGAGAAAACCTGTGGCGTCCTGTCTGAAGACGACACCTTCGGTACTATCACTATTGCTGAACCAATCGGCATTATTTGTGGCATCGTTCCAACCACCAACCCAACTTCTACCGCAATCTTCAAATCGCTGATCAGCCTGAAGACCCGTAACGCAATCATCTTCTCCCCGCACCCACGTGCTAAAGATGCAACGAACAAAGCTGCTGATATCGTATTGCAGGCGGCTATCGCTGCAGGCGCACCAAAAGACCTAATTGGCTGGATCGACCAACCTTCTGTTGAACTGTCCAACGCACTGATGCATCACCCTGACATTAACCTGATTCTGGCGACCGGTGGTCCTGGTATGGTTAAAGCAGCTTACAGCTCCGGTAAACCAGCAATCGGCGTAGGTGCAGGTAACACTCCTGTCGTTATCGACGAAACTGCGGATATCAAACGTGCTGTTGCTTCTGTACTGATGTCTAAAACCTTCGATAACGGCGTTATCTGTGCATCTGAACAGTCCGTTGTTGTTGTTGATTCTGTGTACGATGCAGTTCGTGAACGTTTCGCAAGCCACGGCGGCTACATGCTGCAAGGCAAAGAGCTGAAAGCCGTTCAGGACATCATCCTGAAAAATGGCGCGCTGAACGCCGCTATCGTTGGTCAGCCTGCGTATAAAATCGCTGAACTCGCAGGTTTCACCGTTCCGACCACCACTAAGATCCTGATCGGTGAAGTGAAAGTTGTTGATGAGAGCGAACCATTTGCTCACGAAAAACTGTCACCAACTCTGGCAATGTACCGTGCGAAAGATTTCGAAGACGCGGTAGAAAAAGCAGAGAAACTGGTTGCCATGGGTGGTATCGGTCACACCTCATGTCTGTATACCGACCAGGACAACCAGCCTGAACGTGTTGCTCACTTCGGTCAGATGATGAAAACAGCACGTATCCTGATTAACACCCCTGCTTCTCAGGGTGGTATCGGTGACCTGTACAACTTTAAACTCGCACCTTCCCTGACTCTGGGTTGTGGTTCCTGGGGTGGTAACTCCATCTCTGAAAACGTTGGTCCAAAACACCTGATCAACAAGAAAACCGTTGCTAAGCGAGCTGAAAACATGTTGTGGCACAAACTTCCGAAATCTATCTACTTCCGCCGTGGCTCCCTGCCAATCGCGCTGGATGAAGTGATTACTGATGGCCACAAACGTGCGCTCATCGTGACTGACCGTTTCCTGTTCAACAACGGCTATGCAGACCAGATCACCTCTGTTCTGAAAGCGGCTGGCGTAGAAACTGAAGTCTTCTTCGAAGTTGAAGCTGACCCAACACTGAGCGTTGTTCGCAAAGGTGCTGAACTGGCGAACTCCTTCAAACCAGATGTGATCATCGCACTGGGTGGCGGTTCCCCAATGGACGCCGCGAAAATCATGTGGGTAATGTACGAGCATCCAGAAACTCACTTCGAAGAACTGGCGCTGCGCTTTATGGATATCCGTAAACGTATCTACAAGTTCCCGAAAATGGGCGTAAAAGCGAAAATGATCGCCGTTACTACCACTTCCGGTACCGGTTCAGAAGTGACTCCGTTTGCAGTTGTTACCGATGATGCAACAGGGCAGAAATATCCACTGGCTGACTATGCACTGACTCCAGATATGGCCATTGTTGACGCCAACCTGGTAATGGACATGCCGAAGTCACTGTGTGCGTTCGGTGGTCTGGATGCAGTGACTCACGCCCTGGAAGCTTACGTTTCTGTACTGGCATCTGAGTTCTCTGACGGTCAGGCTCTGCAAGCGCTGAAACTGCTGAAAGAAAACCTGCCAGCGTCCTACAACGAAGGGTCTAAAAACCCTGTAGCACGTGAGCGTGTACACAGTGCAGCAACTATCGCGGGTATCGCGTTTGCTAACGCCTTCCTGGGTGTTTGTCACTCAATGGCGCACAAACTGGGTTCTCAGTTCCACATTCCTCACGGTCTGGCGAACGCCCTGTTGATCAGCAACGTTATCCGTTATAACGCGAACGACAACCCAACCAAACAGACTGCATTCAGCCAGTACGACCGTCCGCAAGCACGTCGTCGCTACGCTGAAATCGCAGACCATCTGGGTCTGAGCGCTGCGGGTGACCGTACTGCTGCGAAAATCGAGAAATTGCTGGCATGGCTGGATAGCATCAAAGCTGAACTGGGTATTCCTAAATCTATCCGTGAAGCTGGCGTTCAGGAAGCTGACTTCCTCGCTCACGTAGATAAACTGTCTGAAGATGCCTTCGATGACCAGTGTACCGGTGCTAACCCGCGCTACCCACTGATCTCCGAGCTGAAACAGATCCTGCTGGATACCTACTACGGTCGCGAGTTCAAAGAAGATGACGTTGTAGCAACTAAAGTTGAAGCTCCTGCGGCAAAAGTTGACAAAAAAGCGAAGAAAAGCGCTTAATTGACAGCCCGATAAAAAACCCGCCATTGGCGGGTTTTTTTATGTCTGCCGGTCGGGCAATTAAAAGAACAGACCTTCTCTTATTTCCGGTTCTCGCTTTGAATGGCCGTCAGCGAACCCACAACCAACGCTTCTTTATAGTGCTTACGACAAACCGAAACATAGCGTTCATTCCCCCCTATCACCACCTGCTCACCATCGGCGTAGGGTTTTCCTGACTGATCAAGGCGCAGTACCATGCTGGCTTTACGGCCGCAGAAACAGATTGTTTTTAATTCGACGAGTTTATCTGACCACGCGAGTAAATATTGGCTACCGGCAAATAGCTCTCCGCGGAAATCTGTTCGCAGGCCATAACAGAGCACCGGGATATCCAACTCATCAACGACATCTGAAAGGGCATGTACCTGCTGGCGCGTCAGGAACTGGCTCTCGTCTACCAGGACGCAATGTACAGGCCGTGACGCATGTTCTGCACGTATATCCGCTAACAGGTCAGTTTCGGGGTTATACAGCTTTGCAGGTGACGAAAGACCTATCCTTGAACTCACTTTCCCTGCGCCAAAGCGATCATCAATTTCGGCTGTGTAGACCACCGTATGCATCCCCCTCTCCTGGTAATTGTAGGAGGACTGGAGTAACGCGGTCGATTTCCCTGCATTCATTGCCGAATAGTAGAAATAAAGTTGTGCCATTGGCCGTAAAACCCTAATCAATGTGTAATATTCCCGATGGTTCATTGTACCATATTTTGTCTCTCCATCAGCGACACGCCGCACAGAGTATGGGTTTCAGGGGAAAGGCATCAGCTGGCAGGCTAAGAAAATAATCCGTTAAAACATGAAGTAAACGCATTTCTCAGCTTAGTAAGGTTAAGCGTTTAGTCAAAGATAACACTTCTTTTTATACTGGATTCCGCATTCATTAAAATTCACTATTTATTAACTATTGTCGACAACACTCTGCTTTTCTGGAGTAATACAAAAGGCTGATATTTATCCGCCGTAACTATAATTCCTGCGGTAAATGTCACAAAAACAAACATGTGTTCGGCAACCTTATGAACTATGACGTGATAAGAGGCTCTCAGGTAAGGCATGAAATTTAAGTTAGCGTAATTAATAATAGCGTCTCATATTTAGTATTTTTTGAATTCCTTACATTATCACCTATTGCACAAGTCAATTTATGGCTCTATTATTAGGACAACAAACCACCCCCCATTATAAGTTTGAGATTACTACAATGAGCGAAGCACTTAAAATTCTGAACAACATCCGTACTCTTCGTGCGCAGGCAAGAGAATGCACCCTTGAAACGCTTGAAGAAATGCTGGAAAAATTAGAAGTTGTAGTTAATGAACGTCGCGAAGAAGAAAGCGCAGCTGCTGCGGAAATCGAAGAACGCACTCGCAAACTTCAGCAATATCGTGAAATGCTGATTGCTGATGGTATCGATCCAAACGAATTGCTGAACAGCATGGCTGCTGCTAAAACCGGCACCAAAGCGAAACGCGCTGCTCGTCCTGCGAAATATAGCTATGTCGATGAGAACGGCGAAACTAAAACCTGGACTGGCCAGGGTCGTACTCCTGCTGTTATCAAGAAAGCAATGGATGAGCAGGGTAAACAACTGGATGACTTCCTGATCAAGGATTAATCAGGACGCATTCTAAAAAATCCCGCTAAATGCGGGATTTTTTGTATCTGTAATACGCAACGAACATCCCCTTACACTCTGTCATATAGCGACAAGACGCTAGTTATAAATACTTACATTCCGCGTCAGGCAACCCCGCCGGGGTTATGGGCATAAAAAAACCGGTGGGCATTGCCACACCGGTTTAGTTCATCCGGGAAACAGATTATTTTTTAATACCCATGCTCTCCTGGAGCCAGGATTTAAATTCTTCACCCAGAGTATTGTGACGAATGCCATATTCAACAAACGCCTGCATATAACCGAGTTTATTACCGCAGTCATGGCTCTTACCTTTCATATGGTAAGCCTCGACGGTTTCTTTCTCGATCAGCATATCAATGCCATCAGTCAGCTGGATCTCATCACCCGCTCCTGGAGGGGTTTTCGCCAGCAGCGGCCAGATTTCTGCGCTCAGGACGTAACGACCCACAACGGCCAGATTAGACGGTGCAACATCCGCTTTTGGCTTTTCAACAACGCCAACCATCGGCACGCTTTCGCCAGGCTCCAGATTAACCCCTTTGCAGTCTACAACGCCGTATGCGGTTACATCCGCAACAGGCTCAACCATGATCTGGCTGCTGCCGGTTTCATCGAAGCGTTTAATCATCTCTGCCAGGTTATCCCGGGACAGATCGGATTCGAATTCGTCCAGAATAACGTCTGGCAGAATAACCGCCACTGGCTCATCACCCACGACAGGGTGTGCGCACAGTACCGCATGACCCAGGCCTTTCGCCAGACCCTGACGAACCTGCATGATGGTGACATGTGGAGGGCAAATAGACTGAACTTCCGCTAACAGCTGACGCTTAACGCGTTTTTCCAGCATGGCTTCAAGTTCAAAACTTGTATCGAAATGGTTTTCGATAGAGTTTTTGGATGAATGCGTAACCAGCACAATTTCGGTAATTCCGGCAGCGATACATTCATTAACGACATACTGGATTAATGGCTTATCAACCAACGGCAGCATCTCTTTAGGGATTGCCTTCGTTGCGGGTAGCATCCTTGTTCCCAATCCCGCTACCGGGATAACGGCCTTTCTGACTTTCGAATTTAGGGCAGCCATTGAAATTCTCCTGAGCTGTTCAAGTTTTGAACTTATTCAATAAATAACGCGTTGAGTATATCAGCCTCACCATACAGTCCGGGTCTGAAAAGGACGCGTTGCCGATCAATTAGGATAAATACGCATGAATCTGGCGGTGATAGTAGCACTGTCAGCAAAACACCGGAAAAGCAATCTGACGAATAAAAGTCAATTGCTTATTCCGTGGACAACATTAAGCGTAAGCGCCCCCCTGCCCCCCAAATTTGGCACTGCCATGAGGAACAACGGTGGCTAATTTGATTAAGATAAGCTGTTCCTAATGTCCCCAAAGGAACACCGTTGCTTACCTGAATATGATGCTCCCCCGTATTGAGCGATGCGTTTAGCCCGGCAGATACGAGGATAAGGTTTTTCAGACCGCTGTGGTAATAACCGACCAGCAGCGGAAATTGCCCCGGCAAATTGGCCTGACGAAAGAGATGATTTACCTGTTTAAGTAAACTGCCTAATTCAGGAAGTCGTTGACCCTGATGAGATAACTGCTCCTGCAAGAGCCCATTAAATAGCGCCCGAAGTAACAGTGCAGCTAATACACCGTTGTCACCTGCCCGCGTAACATCCAGACAATAAAACGCGAGGTCGGAATCAGATAAAGGGGCAATATCAAGCACCAGTCCGGGTTCGTCTGCAGCGACCAGTTGGCGATAATTTATACGGCAATGAGAAATAGTCTGTTGAACCGGTGGCTGAAGTTCCTGCAACAATTTTGAGGCCGCCAGCGGATTACTGACTAACGCATCCCAGTCCTGGAAAAGGCGCTCTTCTTCCTCAACCCGAGAATTAAACATATTGGGATACAGGCAAGCCAGTACCGTTTCACGCAGGCGATTCAAATCTTTGACTGGCTTTAACAAAATATCCTGCACGCCTAAACGCAATGCCCGGGCAATATCAGCCATGTTTTCGGTGGCAGAAATCACCAGAATCGGGATCTGATCACCCTCGTTTCGAAGATGCTCGACCAGCTTGAGTCCGTTCATACGCGGCATGGCAATGTCACAAATCATCAGATCAGGGGTGATAGTGACCATTTTTTCCAGAGCTTCAATACCGTCCTCGGCAAGCGATGTCACCGCCCCCAACGAGGATAACCACGAATCCAACAGCGAACGGAAAACGGGCTCGTCTTCAACTATCAAAATGTGTTTTCCGGCCAATGGCTGTGTCATGGTTCCTCCCCTGGCTGACAGTTACTAAATAGTGGCATGTGATCGGTACTATCGCCTGTCAGATTTTGCTGAAGTAATCAAAAAAAGGGTGTTCAGGCGGATGTCCGCACAAACGGCAACAGCTCATCCATTTTCTTCTCAACGGCTAACGAACCCGCTGCAATGGCGGCTTCAGCACGATGGAAGTCCAGGGTAGCGATTTGAGGGCAATACGGTTGAATAAGGATATCAGGCGGGTCACCCGCCATGCGGTTACGTTTAAGGCGGTTTTCAAGCACCTGGATAGAGGTCGTCATGATTTCGATTGCCGTCGGTGCGGCAACCGAACGACGCGCCGCCATTCGCCCTATTTGCCCACGCAAGCGTTCATGCCAGGCGAGTTTTTCCCCTTCAGCATCCTCACTTTGAAGATTGACAGGTAAAAGCTCCTGCTGCATCAGGTGCGCATCGTGTTGCAAATCTACGGCAATCACGATATCTGCGCCCATCGCACGGGTGAGTGAAATAGGAATCGGGTTCACCACTCCACCATCAACCAGCCAGTAGCCGTTATGCGGAACGGGGGCCATTAAACCTGGCATACTACAGGAGGCGCGCACGGCAAGATGGATATCACCTTCGGTAAACCAGAGTTCCCGACCCGTGCTGAGGTTTGTCGCTACAGCGCCGAAAGGCAACTGACAATTGCTGAAGTCTTCAAGAGGCATTATCTGGCGGAACTGATTAAACACCCGTTCGCCACGCAGTAAACCGCCGCGTTGCCAGGAGAGATCCATCAGACGCAGAACATCCCAGTAACTGAAGGAACGAACCCAGGTTTCCAGCTCCGGGAGCTTCCCGCAGGCGTACGCAGACCCAACCAGCGAACCGATAGAACACCCTGCAACGATATCAATATCAATGCCCATCTCTTTTAGGGCATTAATTACGCCGATATGTGACCATCCACGAGCTGCACCTGAGCCCAGCGCCAGTCCAATTTTTACCTTTCTCATTAGCCCTGATTTACTTCCCCTGGATTCTCAACATAGCGTCAACGCAACTGCTCAGTTAACATGGTGCTACCCGAAGCGTTTTACGCCCTTATTTTTTGTTTCAGGAAGAGAATCGTGTCTCAACTCTGCCCCTGTGGTAGCGCTCTGGATTATAGCCTATGTTGCCAGCGATATCTTTCTGGCGAGCAGGTTGCACCAGACCCGTCACAGCTTATGCGTTCGCGTTATACTGCTTTTGTGATCAAAGACGCAGACTATCTGATTAAGACCTGGCACCCGTCTTGCCATGCCGCCGATTTTCGTCAGGACATTGAAGCTGGCTTCGCCAACACACAGTGGCTTGGCCTGACCGTTTTTGAAGCATCGCCCGGAAGCAACGACAACGAAGGCTACGTCAGCTTTGTTGCCCGCTTTACCGAGCGCGATAAAACGGCTGCCATTATCGAACGCTCCCGTTTCTTAAAGGAAAACGGGCAATGGTATTATATTGACGGTACGCGCCCTCAGATCGGTCGTAACGATCCCTGCCCTTGTGGTTCAGGTAAAAAATTTAAAAAGTGTTGCGGGCAGTAACGCCCGACAACTCAGATTTCGCAAATACTCAAACAGGATTTCCCGGCGATGCAATCATTACAACGTAAAGTTCTGCGCACCATCTGTCCCGATCAAAAAGGGCTGATCGCACGAATTACCAACATTTGTTACAAGCATGAACTGAATATCGTGCAGAACAACGAGTTCGTTGACCACCGTACCGGTCGCTTCTTTATGCGTACCGAGCTGGAAGGCATTTTCAACGACACAACCCTGCTTGCCGATCTTGATAGCGCATTACCTGAAGGTTCTGTTCGTGAACTGACGCCTGCAGGCCGTCGTCGCATCGTGATTCTGGTCACTAAAGAAGCGCACTGCCTGGGCGATCTGCTGATGAAGGCAAACTACGGTGGGCTGGATGTGGACATTGCTGCCGTTATTGGTAACCACGACACGCTGCGTACGCTGGTTGAACGTTTCGATATTCCGTTCGAACTGGTGAGCCACGAAGGTCATACCCGTGAAGAGCATGACGATTTAATGGCGCAGGCCATTGAAGCGCATAACCCGGACTACGTGGTGCTGGCAAAATACATGCGCGTGTTGACCCCAACCTTCGTGTCACGTTTCCCGAACAAGATTATCAACATCCACCACTCGTTCCTGCCGGCCTTTATCGGCGCTCGTCCATACCACCAGGCGTATGAGCGCGGTGTGAAAATCATCGGTGCAACCGCGCACTACGTGAATGACAACCTGGACGAAGGTCCAATCATCATGCAGGACGTGATTCATGTGGATCACACCTACACAGCAGAAGACATGATGCGTGCCGGGCGTGACGTAGAGAAGAATGTACTAAGCCGGGCGCTCTATCAGGTATTGGGTCAACGCGTCTTTGTTTACGGTAACAGAACCATCATTCTTTAATCTTTTGGAAAATGAATTGATTAGCTTTGCGCCTTTACGGATAAAAAGCAGGCAAACAACTTCATTTCGCTAAAGGAATACTTTACAGGGGCGTCTCATTTGATATGATGCGCCCCGCTTCCAGACGAAGCAGGCCAGTAAAAAGCATTACCCCGTGGTGGGGTTCCCGAGCGGCCAAAGGGAGCAGACTGTAAATCTGCCGTCATCGACTTCGAAGGTTCGAATCCTTCCCCCACCACCATTATTCACCACAGTGATGTGGTAAAACCGATGAGATAATGTGAAGTTTGCACTCATCGGGAAGGGTGAGAACCTTCGATTAAGGTTCGACTCTCGCGGAAGCGAGAGAACGTTGCCAAAGGCAACGGCCCGAAGGGTGAGGAGCGAAGCGACGAATAATCCTTCCCCCACCACCATCTTCAAGCTGTACCTCAAAATTAGCATTACCCCTGGTGGGGTTCCCGAGCGGCCAAAGGGAGCAGACTGTAAATCTGCCGTCATCGACTTCGAAGGTTCGAATCCTTCCCCCACCACCATCACTTCTAAGTCAACACGCATTCACTCTTTGCACCATGTCACATATTCTTCCTGTGCGGGGAATGATGTATACCAATGCCTGTATCTGGCATCTGCACACCTGCTTTCCCCGGTGGCGCTTCGCTTACCAGGGCTACAAATCGTACTCCCCCCTTTTAGGCCGGGTAAGGCGCAGCCGCCACCCGGCAACAGACAGCTACATCGGTGGCAACCGTCGCTTCACCGGAGAACTCTTCACAATCGATGTATTGCACTGGGCATGTTCAGCAAGACCATCCAGCAATAGATCAAGCTGCTCAATTGAACGCACCACCAGCCTGATAACAAAACAATCCTCACCCGTCACTTTGTCGCTCTCAATACACTCCGGCATGGCCTGGATGTATTTATCCACCTTATGTAACAACCCCGGTAGCGGCCGCACACGTACCAGTGCCTGCAAGGTATACCCCAGCGCGGCTAAATTCACGCGCGCGCCATACCCCTGAATCACGCCCCGCTCCTCCAGCCTTTTCAGACGCTCTGCGGTGCTTGGTGATGTCAGCCCGATACGGCCACTCAGCACTTTCAACGACACGCGCGCATCCTCCACCAGGCAGGCTAATATCTGGCGGTCGATATCATCGAGAAGGTAATCCATAGCATTCACCTAATTTAAAAACGCCATAACTGTATTTCACCTTATATCACCTCTGTAAAAGCCAACACGCTTTTTCGACAATAGAGCAATTAATCAGGAGGTGCATAATGGGTGATAGACAAAAAGGCGTCTGGCAAATGAGCCTGGCGATGCTTATTTCCGGCTCAATCGGAGCCTTTGTATTACTCTCCGGTTTACCGGTCACAGAAGTCGTGTTCTGGCGCTGCCTCATCGGTGCCGTTGCTCTCTTTCTTTTTATCCGTATCAGCAAACAGCCTTTTAGCCCATTAACCAAAATCACGTTGGGGTTGGCAATTCTTGGCGGTATCGCGCTGGTCGTTAACTGGATGCTGCTCTTTGCCGCCTACGCGCGCATTTCGATAGGTCTGTCGACCGTGGTCTACAACACGCAGCCATTTATGCTGGTAATGATGGGGATGTTGCTGGGTGAACGTGTGAGTCTGGCAAAATGGGGATGGCTCCTGCTTGCCTTCGGCGGCGTGGTGGTTCTGCTCTCAGGCGAGCTGACCAGCAAACACGAGGCTGGCTGGCTTAGCGGTATTGCGCTGGCGCTTGGCGCCGCGTTCTTTTACGCGCTGACGGCCATTATCACCCGCAAGCTCAGAAGTATTGCGCCACAACATATTGCGTTTATTCAGGTCTTAACCGGGGTGGTTATGCTTTTGCCGTTGGCGCACATGCCCACGTTTTCCGGGCAATTCCCGTGGGGAATACTATTAACGCTGGGGATTGTGCACACCGGTATAATGTACCAGCTGCTCTATAGTGCCATTCAGAAGCTCCCTACCCCTGTCACCGGCTCCCTTTCCTTTATTTACCCGGTGGTGGCGATTGTGGTTGATAATCTGGTCTTCGGGCATTCGCTGACCGCGACGCAACTGGCGGGTGGCGCGCTGATCCTGGTTGCCGCCGCGGGCAACAACCTGGGCTGGGGCGAAAAAAAACCCCGCTCGTGCGGGGTTGGTATCAAAACGGCAAATTAGCGGCGGGCACGCACAATCTGGTATTTGCGCGTCAGGTACTCTACTGGCGCGCTCCAGATGTGGACCAGGCGAGAGAACGGGAACAGCACAAACAACGTCATCCCCAGCACCAGGTGCACGCGGAACACAAACGCCACACCGTCCAGATGCTCAGACGCACCGCCGTGGAACGTCACCACCGACTGTGCCCAGCCAACCAGTTTCATCATTTCGCTGCCGTCCATATGCTGTGCAGAGAACGGAATGGTCAGCAGACCGAGCGCACACTGCACCATCAGCAGAGACAGGATCAGAATGTCGGCCCCGGTAGTGGTTGCACGCACTCGCGGGCTGAACAGGCGACGTTTAAGCAGCAGCAAGCCACCCACAAGCGTCATCACACCGCACGCGCCACCGGCAATCATCGCCATTTTTTGCTTCACTTCAATCGGCAGGAACGACTCATACATCCAGTGAGGCGTCAGCATCCCGAGAAAGTGACCGGCAAAAATACCCAGGATCCCGATGTGGAACAGGTTAGAAGCCAGGTTCATCCCTTTGCGATCCAACATCTGGCTGGACGCCGCACGCCAGCTGTACTGACCGTAGTCGTAACGCAGCCAGCTTCCCACCAGAAACACGGTGCCCGCAATGTACGGGTAGATATCAAAGAAGAACATATTCAGGAAGTGCATTATTGCTGTCCTCCGTTAGAGATATTCAAATATTGCGGGGCAACAGCTCCGGCAAAACGACGCTGGTGAGCCGAGATTTCCGACTCGCCGCAATTCTGGTCAGCAAAGAATTTCACTTGTTCTTCTTCCCAGACAGCATCCAGCGCCTGCGGGGTATCATCGCGCGCTTCATCGGCAATTTTATCCGCCACTTTCTCACTGTCGATGGCCGCATTCGCGAGTTTCACCAGCAGGTCGAACAGTACCGCATAGCGGCTCTCACGCTGTTGCAGTCGCGCACTGAGCAGCGCCAGAATCGGCGCGATGTCCTGCAACCCACCAAGCGCCTCTTCTTTTGGCAGCTGCGCCAGATATTCGAGGTACAGCGGCAGGTGATCCGGCAGCTCGCGGCTATCAAGTTGCAGACCGTGCTGTTCGTACTGCGCCATCAGGTCTACCATCGCCTGACCCCGGTCGCGGGATTCGCCGTGAACATGTTCAAACAGCAGCAGTGAAGTGGCACGACCACGGTCAAACAGCTGGCTGTAGTCGGCCTGTGCATCCAGAAGATCGCGCGCTAACAGGTCGCGCAGGAAAACGCCCAGACTCTGGGCATCTTCTTTACCCAGGTTTTCAGATGACGCGAGTGCATCGAAAAGTTCCTGTTGATGCTGCGCAAGCGCAGCATCCGGGTACTCGAGCAGACGCGAAACAATGACGAGTTCAATCATTGGTGCGGCTCCGTTTTGCTGGTCACATCCATGGCATCGATGCGGCGGCTGTTGAAGAGGTTGAATTTGGTGTCTGACCCGTGGCAACCATCGCCGAAGGTAAAACCACAACCGCTTTTTTCCGGGAAGGCTTCGCGAGCCAGTTCGCGGTGACTGCTTGGTACCACAAAACGATCTTCGTAGTTGGCAATCGCCAGATAGCGGTACATCTCCTGCGCCTGTGCTTCACTCAGACCCACCTCTTCCAGCGCACGGGTATCAATCACACCGTCTACCGTTTCCGCGCGTTTGAAGTGGCGCATCGCCAGCATCCGTTTCAACGCCAGCAGCACAGGTTGCGTGTCGCCCGCGGTCAGCAGGTTCGCCAGGTACTGAACCGGGATACGCAGACTTTCAACGTCTGGCAGAATGCCGTTACTGCCCAGTTCACCGGCATCTGCGGCAGACTGAATCGGTGACAGTGGTGGCACATACCACACCATCGGCAGCGTGCGGTATTCCGGGTGCAGTGGCAGCGCCAGCTTCCAGTCCATTGCCATTTTGTACACCGGAGACTGCTGCGCAGCGTCGATCACGCTCTGCGGTACGCCATCTTTCAGCGCCTGCTCAATCACTTTCGGGTCATTCGGATCGAGGAACACATCCAGCTGACGCTGATACAGATCTTTTTCGTGCTCGGTGCTGGCTGCATTTTCAATCGCATCTGCGTCATACAACAGCACCCCGAGATAACGAATACGGCCTACGCAGCTTTCAGAACAAACGGTCGGCATCCCCGCTTCGATACGTGGATAACAGAAGATGCACTTCTCGGATTTCCCGCTCTTCCAGTTGAAGTAGATTTTTTTGTACGGACAACCGGTGATGCACATACGCCAGCCGCGGCATTTGTCCTGGTCGATAAGCACAATGCCGTCTTCTTCACGCTTATAGATGGCACCGCTCGGGCAGGTGGCAACACAGGCCGGGTTAAGGCAGTGTTCACACAGGCGCGGCAGATACATCATGAAGGTATTTTCGAACTGGCCGTACATCGCCTTCTGCATATTTTCGAAGTTCTGATCTTTGGCGCGTTTCTCAAACTCACCGCCCAGAATTTCTTCCCAGTTTGGCCCGCTGGTGATTTTGTCCAACCGCTTCCCGGTAATCAGCGAGCGTGGACGGGCAATCGGCTGGTGTTTGCTTTCTGGCGCGTTGTGCAGGTTCTGGTAGTCGAAATCAAACGGCTCGTAGTAATCGTCAATGCCCGGCAGATGCGGGTTAGCGAAGATTTTGCCCAGCAACATCGCGCGGTTACCCATGCGCGGTTGCAGTTTACCGTTGATCTTGCGGATCCAGCCGCCCTTCCATTTTTCCTGATTTTCCCAGTCGGTCGGGAAACCGGTGCCTGGCTTACTTTCGACGTTGTTGAACCAGGCGTATTCCATGCCTTCACGGCTGGTCCAGACGTTTTTACAGGTGACTGAGCAGGTATGACAGCCGATGCATTTATCCAGATTCAGCACCATGCCGACTTGTGAACGAATTTTCATTTTACGCTCTCCTGTACCTGGTCATTACCTTCGCCGTCTAACCAGTTAATATTCTTCATTTTACGAACCACCACGAACTCATCGCGGTTAGAGCCTACGGTGCCGTAGTAGTTAAAGCCGTAGGCCAGCTGCGCATAACCGCCGATCATGTGGGTCGGTTTTGGCGTAATACGGGTCACGGAGTTGTGAATACCGCCGCGCTGCTCGGTGATTTCCGAACCCGGCAGGTTAACGATACGTTCCTGCGCGTGGTACATCATGGTCATTCCGGCAGGTACGCGCTGGCTCACTACCGCACGCGCCGTCAGCGCACCGTTGCTATTGAACACTTCGATCCAGTCGTTATCTTCAATACCCAGATCTTTGGCATCCGCTTCGCTCATCCATACAATCGGGCCACCACGTGACAACGTCAGCATCAGCAGGTTGTCGCTGTAGGTGGAGTGGATCCCCCACTTCTGGTGTGGTGTCAGGAAGTTCAGCGCTTTTTCCGGGTTGCCGTTGGATTTCTTGCCCATCACCCCTTTCACTGAACGGGTGTCGATTGGCGGACGGTAAACCAGCAGGCTTTCACCGAAATCACGCATCCACTGGTGATCCTGATACAGCGATTGACGACCCGTGAGCGTACGCCATGGGATCAGCTCGTGAACGTTGGTGTAACCGGCGTTATAGGACACATGTTCGTCTTCCAGGCCTGACCAGGTCGGGCTGGAGATAATCTTGCGTGGCTGGGCCTGAATATCGCGGAAGCGAATTTTCTCTTCCTCTTTATTCGTCGCCAGGTGCGTATGGTCGCGGCCGGTGAATTCACTCAGTGCCGCCCAGGCCTTCACGGCCACATGGCCGTTAGTTTCAGGCGCCAGGGCCAGGATCATCTCTGCCGCATCAATGGCCGTGTTCAGCATTGGCTGGCCTTTGGCCGGGCCGTCTGCTTTGGTGTAATTGAGCTTACGCAGCAGATCCATTTCGCTCTGGGTATTCCAGGCAATGCCTTTACCGCCGTTACCGATTTTCTCCATCAATGGACCGATAGAGGTAAAGCGTTCATAGGTAGCCGGGTAGTCACGTTCAACCGGAATAATGTGCGGTGCCGTCACGCCCGGGATCAGGTCGCATTCACCTTTTTTCCAGTCTTTCACGTCAAGTGGCTGCGCCAGTTCGGCAGCGGAGTCGTGCTGGATCGGCAGGGTTACCACGTCCGTTTCTTTACCCAGATGGCCCACGCAAACTTCCGAGAATACCTTCGCGATATCTTTGTAGATATCCCAGTCGCTTTTGGATTCCCATGCAGGGTCAACGGCGGCAGACAGCGGATGAATAAACGGATGCATATCCGAGGTATTCATGTCGTCTTTTTCATACCAGGTAGCCGTTGGCAGCACGATGTCGGAATACAGACAGGTGCTGGACAGACGGAAGTCCAGCGTCACCACCAGATCCAGTTTCCCGTCCAGACCGTTGCCTTTCCATTCCACTTCTTCTGGCTTCACGCCGCCCTGCTTGCCAAGATCTTTACCCTGAATACCGTTCTCAGTACCGAGCAGATACTTCAGCATGTACTCGTGGCCCTTGCCGGATGAACCCAGCAAGTTGGAGCGCCAGATAAACAGGTTACGCGGATGGTTTTTACCGTTTTCTGGCTGTTCCGCCGCAAAACGAATGGAGCCGTCCTTCAGGGATTTCACGGTGTAATCCGCCGGGGTCATACCGGCTTTTTTCGCTTCTTCGGCGATGCGCAGGGGGTTGGTTCCCAGCTGCGGTGCAGACGGCAGCCAGCCCATGCGTTCGGCGCGCACGTTGAAGTCAATCAGATGACCGGTGTAGCGGGATTTATCCGCCATGGGTGACAGCAGCTCTTGCGCATTAACCGTTTCATAGCGCCACTGGCTCGAGTGGTTATAGAAGTAAGAGGTACTGTTCATGTGACGCGCAGGACGCTGCCAGTCAAGGGCAAACGCCAGCGGCTGCCAGCCGGTCTGTGGGCGCAGTTTTTCCTGGCCCACATAGTGCGCCCAGCCGCCGCCACTCTGCCCTACACAACCGCAGAAGATGAGCATATTGATAAGACCGCGATAGTTCATATCGAGGTGATACCAGTGGTTCAGACCTGCCCCGACGATAATCATCGAGCGGCCGTGGGTTTTGTCGGCGTTCTCGGCGAACTCACGGGCAATACGGGTGATCTGCGCACGCGGCACGCCTGTTACCTGTTCTGCCCAGGCCGGAGTATAGGCTTTCACATCATCATAGCTGGTAGCGCAGTTTTCATCATTCAGACCGCGCTCCAGGCCGTAGTTCGCCATGGTCAGATCGTAAACGGTAGTAACCAGCGCCGTTGAGCCATCCGCCAGTTGCAGGCGTTTGACCGGCAGTTTGTGCATTAAGACGTTTTGCAGTTCAACTTTGTTGAAGTGTTCGGAACCTTCGCCCCCGAAGTACGGGAAACCGACATCAGCGATATCATCCTGGCTGCCCAGCATACTCAGGCGCAGTTCAGTCTCTTCGCCGGTTGTACCGTTACGCTGTTCCAGGTTCCATTTACCTTTCTCACCCCAGCGGAAGCCGATAGATCCGGTTGGAGCCACCAGTTCGCCATTGCTGTTACAGGCCACGGTTTTCCATTGTGGGTTGTTTTCCTGGCCCAGGGCATCCACCAGGTCGGCAGCGCGCAGCATTCGGCCAGCAGCATAGTAGCCGTCACGCTCTTCCAGCATGACCAGCATCGGGAAGTCGGTGTAGCGACGGACGTAGTCGGTGAAGTACTGGCTCGGTTTATCCAGGTGGAACTCACGCAGCATGACGTGGCCCATCGCCAGCGCCATCGCCGCATCGGTACCCTGTTTCGGAGCTAACCACAGGTCGCACAGTTTGGCGATTTCTGCGTAGTCCGGAGTGATAGCTACCGTTTTGGTGCCTTTGTAGCGCACTTCAGTGAAGAAGTGGGCATCCGGTGTACGGGTCTGCGGAACGTTAGAACCCCACGCCAGAATGTAGCTGGAGTTATACCAGTCGGCAGATTCAGGAACGTCGGTTTGCTCACCCCAGGTCTGCGGAGACGCAGGCGGCAGGTCACAGTACCAGTCGTAGAAACTCAGGCAAGTGCCGCCGATAAGGGACAGGTAACGTGCGCCCGATGCGTAGGACACCATCGACATCGCCGGGATCGGCGAGAAGCCCGCCACGCGGTCCGGGCCATAGGTTTTGACGGTATAGACGTTTGAGGCGGCAATCAGCTCGTTCACTTCCTTCCAGGACGAACGCACAAAACCACCGCGGCCACGCGCTTGCTTGAAACTTTTGGCTTTATCGGCATCTTCAATAATAGAGGCCCAGGCATCAACCGGATCGCTGTGCTGAACTTTAGCTTCGCGCCACATTTTCATCAGGCGTTTGCGCATCAGCGGATATTTCAGGCGGTTGGCGCTGTACAGATACCAGGAGTAGCTTGCACCACGTGGGCAGCCGCGCGGTTCGTGGTTTGGCATATCCGGGCGCGTGCGCGGATAGTCGGTCTGCTGCATTTCCCAGGTCACCAGGCCATTTTTAACGAAAATCTTCCAGCTACACGAACCGGTGCAGTTTACGCCGTGGGTGGAACGAACGACCTTATCATGCTGCCAACGTTGACGGTATCCATCTTCCCAGTCCCTGTTGGTATCCAGAACCTGGCCGTGCCCATCGGCAAAGGTTTCGCCCTTCTGCTTGAAGTAGCGAAACCGGTCCAAAAATTTGCTCATCGGGTATCTCCTGTGTGGAGCCTGTGGCTCTCTAAATCGACATTGCTGATTTGCAGCGAAGGTAACGCTCTGATAGATGGCGAGAATTGATAACGATCAAGGGCAACAGGGTTGGCAAAACGAGTGGATGCGCAAAATACCACCAAAGAAGTAGTATTTTATGTTTTTTAATTGATTGTTTTTTATAGGTATTTATTAACTTTCATCGAGGAAGGCGTAAAACCCTAACAAGATTAGTTATTAAGTGGTAGGTGTTTTTGGCTGTTTAAGAACAGTGCATGAGTCTCATTTTTTTACGCCTGGTCTAGAGTCATTTTATATCACCCTAAATTTTACCTGGTAAGGGCACAACGATGAGCGAAGCGTCAGATGTTCATAACCTCTCACCTGATAACGAAAAAGATGCCATTAAAGAACGCCGGGAAAAATGTAAACTTCAGAACATAGAATACACGGGTACGCTGGGGCTGGCTTTATCAGGTGGGGGGATTCGCAGTGCAACCTTTTGTTTAGGTCTGGTTCGTGCGCTCGCTAAAAATGGGCTTCTGAAAAAAATCGATTATCTGTCGACTGTATCTGGTGGTGGTTATTTAGGCGGAATGCTGGGCCGCTTATATACAAAGAATAACGAGAAGTATTCGATTGAAAAAGCACTCGCCAGCGACGATACCATTTTACTGGCATGGTTACGGAATAACGGTCGGTATCTTACACCTGCGGGGTTTCTCGACAAGTCACTGGCGATTACCCAAATCTTTCGCTCTTTTATTGCGGCATTATTTCTTCTGACGCTAATGTGTCTCGTCGTAAGCGGTATTGCCATCAGTCTTAATACAATGTTAGTTCTCCAGCCAAAATTTCTCGAAACAACGCCCTGGCTGATAGCGCTCTCTGTCCCGCTCTATTTTTCTGCCGTGATGGCCTTCTCTTACTGGATACTGGATGAAGAAAAACCCAGGAAATCCTTAAAATTCGCCCTTACTGTGATGACAATTTGTTATGCATGTTTAGCATGGATAATCGATTTTCCTGATTACTTTCTACAATCATACTTGCCTCCGATCGCCCTTTTCATTATTGCGGTCACAAATGTAAAGCTCATTCACTCTGCATTAAAAACGCTCAGTTCCACTTCAGGGAAACTGAGACAACAGTTTACACGGGCGATGACAAACAGCCTGTGGCTGGCAGGTGCCATACTTATTTTATGGGGGGTATACGCTCTGGGGCTGCTATGGTCCAGAGAAAGTTCTGCTTCGGGTACGCTACTCCCTCCAGCATTACTCGCGTTGCTAAAAGCAAGCTGGGAGCTCACCGCCGTCAAAAAATTGTTCAGTAAAATGAAAAACGGCCACTCTTTTATATCCATCAGTTTGATGCAAGGTGCGAACATTCTTGGCTATCTGTTGTTAATTTTTTCGCTGATAACGGTCTGCGCCGCTGAGATCAAAATCATCAGGTACGATTCACTTTTCCACTACGCTCTCTATCCTTCACTGTTCGCTTTTGCAGTGGTGTTATTCTTCATTTACCTCTGCCAGCCAAAACGAATAATTACGTTCCTGAATTTAAGTTCTCTGCATAATTTCTACCGTTCACGTATTGAACGCGCCTGGCTTTCTGTTACAAATGTAGGCTCTCCGCCAAAACACCGCTTTCCACAGAACCCATTAGAAGACCAGTTAAACAACAAGCTTGCCAATATCGAGAAAGTCACGGACCCCTTGCACTGCGATGACGTTCAATTTAAAGACTATAACCCGCATAGTCATCTGGGGCCGATTCACCTGATCACCTGCTGTATAAACCAGACAGTTGACGATCGATCAGGAAACTATAATGCCGACAGAAAGGGAATTGCACTGACGGTCAGCTCATTTGGTGTTGAAACAGGCACGCATTTCCCACTCCCTTCCAACGCATTAAAAGACAGTACGTTATCGAAGTGGATTGCCATATCGGGAGCCGCAGCCGCAACAGGAATGGGCTCTCTGACATCCCCTGGTCTGGCATTTATTCTTTTCCTGATTGGTGGCAGGCTGGGTTTTTGGGAAAAAAACCTCAATCCGAAAGATGACGTGACCGCTTCACTACCTGCCCTGTTTGCCGAAATGTTTGCCCGATTTCCCGGCAAAAACAGCGAATACTGGTATCTCTCTGATGGCGGACATTTCGAAAACACCGGTGTATACCCCCTGCTAAAACGGCGGGTAAAAACGATCGTTGTGGCTGACTGCGGTGCTGACCCAGAATACAGGTTTGACGATCTTGAAAATCTGGTGCGTAAAGCTCGCATTGATTACGGCATTATCATCACTTTTGATACACCAGCCCAGCCGATGTTTATTCCTCTCTACGACCTGAAAAAAGGGGAAGCAGCAGCACCGCTTATCAAAGCGACAATATCGTACCCGAAACAAGGCCCCTTGCCCAAAATGGAAGGTACATTGCTGATTGTAAAACCTCATTTGCTGGAAAACATGGGGCTCGATACCGAACGCTACGCAAAACGACATGATGATTTTCCGCAGCAAACGACGGGCGATCAATTCTTTGATGAGGAGCAGTGGGAAGCCTACCATCAGCTAGGTTTGCAGGCGGGTAAAGCGATTACAAGGAATATGCTGTCATAGTAAAAAAAACGCGGCCCTAAGGCCGCGCAAACGGATAATCAAACTTACTTATTTTTCTTGGTATTACGGCCATATACCAGCCACGTGATCACAACGCAGGCGATATAGAATACGAGGAACACTTTCATTGCTCCTGCCGGAGAGCCGGTCAGGTCAAGCGAAATACCGAACGCTTTCGGAATGAAGAAACCACCAATCGCGCCAATGGCAGAGATAAAGCCCAGTGCCGCTGCGGTATCGGTCGCGGCTTCGCGCATGGCCTGTGCTTCGTTGCCGCCCTGCGCTTTTACGCGGTCCATCGTCAGCTTACGGAAGATAATCGAGATCATCTGGAAGGTAGAGGCACTGCCCAGCCCGGCCGTCAGGAACAGCACCATAAACACGCCGAAGAACGCGGTAAAGTTTCCGCCCTGGCCGTTGGTTGGCAGCGTCAGGAACAGCAGCGCACAGAAGATAGCCATCACCACAAAGTTCACCAGCGTCACACGCGTTCCGCCCAGGCGGTCAGAAATCATCCCACCAGTAGAACGGGCCAGCGCACCAATGAACGGACCAAAGAACGCATAGTGAAGGATCTGCACTTCCGGGAACTGGGTTTTTGACAGCATCGCGAAGCCTGCGGAGAAACCGATAAAGGATCCGAAAGTTGCAAGGTATAACAGCGCCATCACCCAGAGGTGTCCGCGTTTCAGCACCGGCAACTGCTCGCTCAGGGAAGCTTTCGAGGCCGACAGGTCATTCATAAAGAACCAGGCCGTCAGCGTTAATACCACCAGGAATGGCACCCAAATCCACGCTGCGTTCTGAAGGTACAACAAAGAGCCATCCGGTTGCTGCGCACCCGTACCACCAAATACAGCAAAGACAGAAACAGAGATAACCAGCGGTGCAATCAACTGCATCACGCTCACGCCCATATTCCCCAGACCGCCGTTAATGCCCAGCGCACCGCCCTGCTTCGCTTTCGGGAAGAAGAAACTGATGTTGGCCATGCTTGAGGCGAAGTTTGCGCCAGCAAAACCGCACAGCAGAGAAATAATCACGAACACACTGAACGGTGTAGAGGTATCCTGCACGGCAAAACCGAGCCACACGCAAGGCACGATCATGATGCCGGTACTGAACGCCGTCCAGCGGCGACCGCCAAACAGGGGAACCATAAACGCGTAAGGAACACGCAGTAATGCGCCCGACAGCGCTGGCAGCGCCGTCAGCATAAACAGCTGATCGGTGGTAAATTTGAACCCGACTTTTGGCAGGTTCACCGCCACCGCACTAAACAACATCCATACGCAAAACGCTAACAACAGGCACGGAACGGAAATCCACAGATTACGACTTGCTACACGGTGGCCGCGTTGTTCCCAGAACGCCGGATCTTCCGGACGCCATTCTGTAATTACGGCACCATTATCCCTTTCGGGGGCGGATGAGTGACTCATAGACACCTCTGATTCTCGAATGATGCTGCAAACATTAGGGTTTTAGGCCGGCGGTAAGTTGATATAAATCAAAGGAAAAGTGGGCAGATTTATGGCGAAAAAAAAGCCATTACTCTAAGTGAGTAGGCTTTTACGGTAAAAAAGGTGTGGTTTTTCACGGTACTGACGCTTCCCCGAACTCCCTTCCCCCCAGACATCACCCAACTGGCAATTTAGGGGTAATCCTTTATTGGTATGGGTATACTCCAGGGTATGCATGAAAATAGCGCCATTCCTGCAAGCAGGCCACGTCAGGAGCCCGGCAACTCTATGTTAAAAAAATGTTTATCCCCGCTGACACTCGTTAACCAGTTGGCATTGATTGTCTTGCTGTCCACCGCTATTGGTGTGACCGGCATGGCTATCTCTGGCTCGCTGGTACAGGGTGTGCAGGGTAATGCGCATGCCATTAACGAGGCAGGCTCGCTACGCATGCAGAGTTATCGCCTGCTGGCGGCCGTTCCCCTTACGCAGAACGATCAGCCGCTGATCAACGAAATGGAGCGCACGGCATTTAGCCCCGAACTGGAAAGAGCCGCCACACGCGACGGACAAGAGTCGCAGCTTAAGGCGCTCCAGGGCTACTGGCACTCGCAGTTAAAACCCGGCCTGGAAGGTGCGCAACATGCAGACACCGTATCGCAGGACGTCGCCGGTTTTGTCGCGCGCATCGATGCGCTGGTCTCCTCCTTCGACCAAACCACCGAACACCGTATTGACCGGGTAGTGGTTGTCCATCGGGCGATGGCGATATTTATGGCGTTACTGCTGGTGTTCACCATCGTCTGGCTGCGTGCGCGGCTGCTCAACCCATGGAAACAGCTGCTGGCGATGGCGCGCGCGGTCACGCAAAGAGATTTTACCCAGCGTACCCACATCAGCGGCCGCAATGAAATGGCGATGCTCGGACAAGCGCTCAATACCATGTCGGAAGAGCTGTCTGAAAGCTATGCGGTACTGGAAAAACGCGTCCAGGAAAAAACAGCCGGTCTTGAGCAGAAAAACGAAATCCTCTCGTTTTTATGGCAGGCTAATCGCCGCCTGCATATGCAGGTTCCTCTGTGTGAGCGCCTCTCACCGGTGCTTAATGGCCTGCAAAATTTAACCCTGCTTCACGATCTGGAACTACGGGTTTACGACATCGAAGACGAAGAAAATCATCAGGAGTTTACCTGTCAGTCGGACATGTCCTGTGATGATAAAGGTTGCCATCTTTGCCCACGCGGATTACCGCCGCTTACCGGCAGTGGTACCACGCTCAAATGGCGTCTGACAGACAGCCACACGCAGTACGGCATTTTGCTGGCTACCCTGCCAGCCGGGCGTCACCTTAACCATGACCAGCAGCAACTGGTAGACACGCTGGTTGAACAGCTGACCGCCACACTCGCGCTCGATCGCCACCAGGAAAAACAACAGCAGCTGATCGTTATGGAAGAGCGTGCCACCATTGCCCGCGAGCTTCACGATTCAATTGCCCAATCGCTTTCCTGTATGAAGATGCAGGTCAGCTGCCTGCAAATGCAGGACGACGGGCTGCCGGAAAGCAGCAAACAGCTCCTCAGCCAGATCCGCAACGAGCTTAATACCTCCTGGGTACAGCTTCGTGAACTGCTGACCACCTTCCGTTTGCAGTTGACCGAGCCAGGCCTGCGCCCGGCCCTCGAGTCCAGCTGCCACGAATTTAGCGCCCGACTGGGGTTCCCGGTGAAGCTCGACTACCAGCTTCCACCGCGTTTTGTCCCCTCTCATCAGGCCATACATTTACTGCAGATAGCCCGTGAAGCCCTGAGCAACGTGCTCAAACACGCGGGTGCGACGGCAGTAACCGTGACCGTCCGCCAGCACAATAATCAGGTGAAGCTTACGGTCCAGGACAACGGCTGCGGCGTGCCGGAAAATGCCGAAAGAAGTAACCACTATGGTTTAATTATCATGCGAGATCGCGCACAAAGCCTGCGCGGAGATTGCCAGGTTCGCCGGGGAGAGTCTGGTGGCACCGAGGTAGTGGTCACCTTTATTCCCGAAAAGCCCCTTATAACTGCCCAAGGAGAAAACCATGACTAACCAGGAACCGGCATCCATCCTGTTGATTGACGACCATCCGATGCTGCGCACAGGCGTGAAGCAACTTGTCAGCATGGCACCAGATATCACGGTGGTTGGCGAAGCCAGCAACGGCGAACAGGGTATCGAACTTGCCGAATCGCTTGATCCTGATTTGATCCTGCTCGATCTCAATATGCCGGGTATGAACGGTCTGGAAACGCTCGACAAACTGCGTGAGAAATCACTGTCTGGCCGGGTAGTTGTGTTCAGCGTTTCGAATCATGAAGAAGACGTCGTGACCGCACTGAAACGGGGTGCCGATGGCTATTTACTGAAAGATATGGAGCCGGAAGATCTGCTCAAAGCGCTGCAACAGGCCGCAGCCGGTGAGATGGTGCTGAGCGAAGCCTTAACGCCCGTGCTGGCCGCCAGCCTGCGCGCCAACCGTGCCACTTCTGACCGCGATGTCAGCCAGTTAACGCCACGCGAGCGTGACATTCTCAAGCTGATTGCTCAGGGCCTGCCAAACAAAATGATCGCCCGTCGTCTGGATATCACCGAAAGTACGGTCAAAGTGCATGTGAAACATATGCTCAAGAAAATGAAATTAAAATCCCGCGTTGAGGCGGCGGTTTGGGTACATCAGGAACGTATCTTCTGATTTCATTCATCCGGCAGCAGCTTCCAGCGTGGGTCGTCGTTAGGTAATGCCACCAGCGGTTGTGCCACAGCAAGCGTGATCTCATTGGAAGAGACACGCTGCCCGTCTTCATCTTCTACCACCACCGATAATTTCCAGCTATTGCGTGCGCCGCTCTGCTCACTCCAGGCGGGCATAATGACGCTCCAGCCATCGCTGCTGTTATTTTTTGCCGGCGACGTCAGGCTCAGGGCCAGCGTATCACCCTGCCAGTGCAGCTTACGGATACCGTGAGTACTGCGCACCTGTAGCTTCAGCATCACCGTTTCGCCCCCTTTCAGATCCCAGGGCGGCGTCGCCAGATACACCGATAAGGTTTTGCGCTGGCGGTACTCCATCACTGGCAGGTTATCCCGCTCTGGCGAATCGTAACGACTGCCGCGCAGCGAGCGTGTGGCGGCCACTTCACCGGCAGAGAGCTGTTTAACCAGCGGAACTCCGAAACGGTAATTGACCTTAAGTCCCAGATTGTTCTGGCTGACGCCACTTTCGCCCTGCTTGTGTGCAGCCGAAAACGTCAGCAACGGCACAGGGGTATAATCCAGCCCCAGATTTACCGCCATCGGGTTGTGGTAGCCGGTTCCACTGTCGAACAGATCCACGCTATCGCCAAAATACTGTTCAAAACTGACGCTGGTGTTCAGGTGATGGAACCACGGCAGCCATGCTTTCGCTGTGACATCGTAGCCACGGGCCATTCGCTGCTCCTGAACATCCGAGTGGTTGCGCCAGCTGGAAAACGGCTGGTAGTAGTTTGCCGACAAGCGCAGATTCTCGCCCCAGGCTTCGGCGCCCAGCCCCGCACGCTGCAAGTTTTCATCCAGCAGGTTGTCGTAGAAGGTGTTGTAGCCCAGCAACCATGTCCCGGCCAGCCAGCGTTGCCCAATGCCGGCATTGCTGACCAGCCCGTCCGTCTGCTGAGTCAGCCCAAGCTGGCTCCAGCTCAGGTAGCGGTTATTATCCTGCCAGGGCACAAACCATCGCCCGCTGCTGCCGGTGAATTTCCCCTCCTCGTCCACCAGCAAATCCACGCTGGCACTACCCCAGGGCGAGAGCCAGGTTTCAATTTGCTGATTCACCTCACCGCTTAACGCATCACGTACCTGGCCAAAGGCGAACTGGCGGGCCTGCTCGCCGGTCGTCAGGCCATTATCGGTCATGCTCGCTTCACCGAATGCTTTCGCCATCTCCGCCAGATGTTTTTCCCTTGCGGACGACGGTGCCGCCAGCCCAAGGTCGGGTAGACCATCACCGTTGTTATCAAAGGGATTCTGCGCCTGCTGGATAAAGGAATTCGGCGCAGCCTGAACGGCTCCGGCAGAACAGAGGAGGAGTAAACACAGCGTGCGAATACGGGGTAAAACAACCATCAATGTCGTGAGATGAAGCCTGTGGTTAAAAAAACAGGCTTCACACCTTAACGCGATTGGGAAAGAATTGCAGCCTTAAGGGAAATTTCAGGAATAAACTGAAGATTCCCTTTGGCCTTACGCAGAAAGCCGGTTACGTAATAATTCGATAAATAACTGTATTCCGGGCGCTCAGGAGAGAGGATTCACCTGCTGAATAGCGACAATCATGCCCTTCAGCTCCGGTACGCAGGAGCCGCAGTTTGTGCCACAACGCAGTTTTTCCCCCAGCGCTGCCGCAGTGTTGCAGCCTTTGCTAATCGCCTCGCGGATGGCATTTTCGCCGATGCTAAAACAGCTACAGATAATACGCCCTTGCTCGACGCGCTCTCCGGGCTGTTGTCCGTTAAGCAAGGCATGGCGCCCGGCCAGCTGTTCCGGCGCGGCACGAAAAGCCTCCTCAATAAACGAATGCGCCAGCGCTGGCAACGCGCTACCTTCCCAGAATCCCAGCATTAATGCGCCGTTTTGCCAGGCCAGCACGCTGCTGCGCTCACCGGTCTGCGCAATTTGCAGCTGCCAGCCTTGTCCGGTGCAGTGCGCCATGACCCACTCCAGCAGCGATTTATCCCCTGCCACGGTGATGCGCTGCACATCTTGCGCGGCTTTGCGCCACCAGTAGGCCGATAGCGGTAGCTCCGGCACGTCACGGGCGTATAGCTCCCCCTGCCAGGCGGGTTGCCAGGGCATGACTCTGACCGCCGTCTGCTTGCTTTCGGGCTGGCCTGAATGTGGATCGCAACGCCCTTCCACCAGAGCATTGACCTTCCCCTGACGGGCAAAGCAGCCGTTCCAGTGCATCGGGGTAAACAGCTCTCCGGCCCGCTGACCATTGTTGATCTTCACTCTGGCAACCATCACCCCACGCGGTGAACTCACGCGTGCCAGCTGGCCTTCGCACAGGGCAAAATGCGCGGCATCCTCTGCACTGATCTCAAGGTGCGGCTCATCCATATGTTGCATCAGCCTCGGTACGTAGCCGGTGCGGGTCATGGTGTGCCACTGATCGCGGATACGCCCGCTGTTCAGCAGCAGCGGATAAAGCGCATCCACCCTGGCACCGTGCTTTTCTGGCGACACCGGGATTATCTTCCGTTGCGGAAAATCCCCCGCTGCCCACTGGTACGGGGCCAGCGCGTCCCACTCTTCACGGCTCAGCGAAGCCAGCTCTTTTAGGTTAAAAGCCCGTGCGCCATCATTCTCAAATGCCGAGAGCGCCGCATGTTCACAAAAAATCTCCTGCGGATGCTGCCAGGAAAACGCCTCTGCGTAGCCAAGCTGTTTTGCCACCTGGGCGATTATCCACCAGTCCGGTCTGGCTTCTCCGGGCGCGGGCAGAAAAGCACGCTGGCGCGAGATACGCCGTTCCGAGTTGGTTACAGTGCCGTTTTTTTCCCCCCAGCCGAGCGCCGGAAACTGGATATGGGCGAAGCAACTGGTGTCCGTCTCGCGCATCACTTCAGAGACAATGACCAGCGGGCAGGATGCCAGCGCCTGACACACCGCGTGGCTGTCCGGCAGCGATACGGCAGGGTTAGTCCCCATAATCCACACCGCTTTGACCTCTCCGCGCGCGATGGCATCAAACAGCTCGACTGCCATCAGCCCCGGCGTTTGCGCCAGCCGTTCAGCTCCCCAGAAACGCGCCACGCGCGATAAGTCGTCCGGTTCAAAATTCATGTGCGCTGCCAGTTGATTCGCCAGCCCACCCACCTCTCGCCCCCCCATCGCGTTGGGTTGCCCGGTCAAGGAGAACGGGCCGCAGCCCGGCCGAGCGAACTTCCCGCAGGCCAGGTGGACATTGATGATCGCGTTACATTTATCGCTGCCGCTGGAAGACTGATTAATCCCCATGGTGTAGAGCGTGATCGCCCGGGGCGCGGTGATAAACCAGTCATAAAACGTGCCGATATCCTCTGCCGGCAAGCCACAAAATTCTGCCACCCGTGCGAGCGTCCACTCCGCAGTCCCCTGAATCATATTCAGCAGGCCGACAAACAGCCCGGCATCGCTGCCGGGAAGCAACGGCAGATGCAAATCCGCGATATCGCAGGTGGCCGTCCTGCGCGGATCGATTACCACCACTTTCATCGCCGGGTTCTGCTGGCGCGCCTGCACCAGCCGCTGATAGAGCACCGGGTGCGTCCATGCGGCGTTCGAGCCCACCAGCACCACCAGATCGCTGTTTTCTACGTCCTCGTAACTGCACGGCACGATATCTTCGCCAAACGCGCGTTTGTACCCCACGACCGCCGACGACATACACAGCCGGGAGTTGGTGTCGATATTTGCCGCGCCGATAAATCCCTTCATCAGTTTATTGGCAGCGTAGTAATCCTCGGTCAGCAGTTGGCCAGAGGCGTAAAACGCCACCGCCCGTGGCCCCCAGGTATCTATGATCTCCCGCAGGCGCTCACCCGCCACGTCCAGCGCCTGCGGCCACGTCGTCTCTTCGCCATCCACCACAGGGCGTAACAACCGCCCCGCTAACCCCGTGGTTTCACCCAGCGCCGAGCCTTTAACACAAAGCCGCCCCAGATTCGCAGGATGGGTTTCATCCCCCCGCACGCTGACTGTCTCGCCCTCAACGCGGGCAACGACACCGCAGCCTACGCCGCAGTAAGGACAGGTTGTACGGGTTTCATTCATGAGGCCTCCGCGCGCATCACCAGCTCTTCGTTTCCGACCCACACCTTGCCGTTTTCAATTTTCACCGGCCAGGCGCGCACGGCAGACTCGCCGTTTTCAGCCAGGCGCCCGTCGCGCAGACGGATGCGTTGCTTATAGAGCGGCGAAATGACAACCGGCTCGCCCCCCGCATCGCCCAGAATGCCGCGCGAAAGCACGCGGGCGGTGCTGCCGGGCTCAAGATCGTCAAGGGCATAGACGCTTTTGCCAAAGCGGAACAGCGCAATGTGTTTGCGACCAAGTGTCGCGCCAATGCCCGCCTGCTCAGGAATCTCATCAATGCCGCAGATTTCCTGCCAGCGTTTGTCCTCATCCGCTGGCGTGTCGTTCACCGCAGTGCGGAACAGCGCCAGACGGTCAGGATCGTTAAGCGTGGTTTGCCATTCGCACTGGTAGGTATCCACAACCCGCGCCATCTCCTGCTCAAGCTCGTGGGCAATTCCCAGGCTGTCGTCCAGGATCACCTCGCGAAGGTAATCAAGGCCGCCTTCCAGGTTATCCATCCAGGTACTGGTACGTTGCAAGCGATCCGCGGTTCGGATATAGAACATCAGAAAACGGTCAACCGTGCGGATAAGCGTTTCGTCATCCAAATCGCTGGCGAACAGGTCAGCGTGGCGAGGCTTCATGCCGCCGTTACCGCACAGGTACAAGTTCCAGCCTTTATCGGTTGCGATAACGCCGACATCTTTGCTCTGGGCTTCCGCACATTCGCGGGTACAGCCCGAGACGGCCATTTTGATTTTATGCGGCGCGCGCAGCCCCTTGTAGCGATGCTCCAGCCTGACGGCGAGCCCGGTGGAGTCTTGCACGCCGTAGCGACACCAGGTTGAGCCGACGCAGGATTTTACCGTCCGCAGGGATTTGCCGTACGCGTGCCCGGTTTCAAAGCCCGCTTCCACCAGCGCCTGCCAGATCTCCGGCAGTTGTTCGAGGGTGGCACCAAACAGGTCAATTCGCTGCCCGCCGGTAATTTTGCTGTACAGCTGATAGCGTTTGGCAATCTGGCCGATGGCAATCAGCCCGTCGGCGGTGACTTCACCGGCCGGCATTCGTGGCACGATGGAGTAAGTCCCATCCTTCTGGATATTGGCGAAGTAACGGTCGTTGGTGTCCTGAAGCGGCAAATGCGCAGGCTTAAGCAGATACTCGTTCCAGCAGGACGCCAGCACGGAGCCCACCAGAGGCTTACAGATTTCACACCCGTGCCCTTGTCCGTAGCGGCTGATCAGCTGATCGAAAGTGTGGATGTGGTTAACACGTACCAGGTGATAAATCTCCTGGCGCGAATACGGGAAGTGTTCGCAAATGTCCTTTTTCACCTCCACGCCCTGCTCAGCAAGCTGGAACTCCATCACCTGTTTGACCAGCGCACTACAGCCGCCGCAGCCGGTGGCCGCTTTGGTGCACTGCTTGATGGCACCGATATCCGTTGCCCCGGCACTGACCGCCTGGCAGATGTCGCCTTTGCTGACGTTATGACATGAGCAAATCTGCGCACTCTCGGGCAGCGCCGCCACGCCAAGCGCTTTGGGCGCACTGCCCGCAACGGCTGGTAAAATCAGCGTTTCAGGTTCTTTTGGCAGGCTGATACCGTTCAGCATCATCTGCACCAGGGTGGCGTATTCGCTGGCATCGCCCACCAGCACACCGCCAAGTAACGTTTTACTGTCGTGGCTGACGACGATTTTTTTGTAGATCTGCTGCGGGCCGTGGGTCCACTGGTAACTTAATGCCCCCGGCGTGCGGCCATGCGCATCGCCAAACGAAGCAACATCCACCCCGAGCAGCTTCAGTTTGGTACTCATATCGGCACCGGCAAAGGTCTTCTCTTCGCCCGCGAGACAGGCTGCCGCCACGCGCGCCATCTGGTATCCCGGGGCCACAAGGCCAAATATTTTTCCTTCCCACAGAGCGCACTCACCGATGGCGTACACGTTTTCATCGGAGGTCTGACACCGGGCATCAATGCAGATCCCCCCGCGCTCACCCACCGCCAGGCCGCTGCTGCGCGCCAGTGCATCCTGCGGACGGATCCCCGCAGAGAAGACCACCATATCGGTATCAAGCTGCTCGCCATCGGCAAAGCGCAGTACCAGGCCCGCATCGGTAGCGGCGATTTCGGTCGTCGCTTTTCTGGTATGCACACCCACACCAAGCGCCTCAATCTTTTTACGCAGCATCGCCGCGCCGTCGTTGTCGAGCTGTACCGCCATCAGATTTGGGGCGAACTCCACCACATGCGTTTCAAGCCCGAGCTGCTTCAGGGCATTTGCCGCTTCCAGCCCCAGCAGGCCGCCGCCGATCACTACTCCACGGCGGGAACCCGTGGCATGAGCCGCGATATTGTCCAGATCGTCGAGCGTGCGGTAGACAAAGCATCCTGGCTGGTCATTGCCCGGCACGGGTGGCACGAACGGATAAGAACCGGTCGCCAGCACCAGTTTGTCCCAGTGGGTTTCATGCCCGCTGGCGGTGCGCACCACCCGGGACTCCCGGTCGATAGCGGTGATCTGCTGGGATAAACGCAGTTCGATACCGTTGTCGGCAAAGAAATCACCCTCAACCAGCGAAAGGGAATCTGCGCTGCGACCGCCAAAATACTCGGAAAGATGCACGCGGTCATAGGCAGCATAGCGCTCTTCACCAAAGACGATAATCTGGTATTGCTGATGCAGATTGCGGTTTACGCAATCCTCAAGAAAATGGTGGCCGACCATACCGTGCCCAACCACCACCAGAGTAGGTTTTGTCATAGCTTTCTGTCCTGCAACCTGCGGTTGCGTAGTGAAACGATCGAACAGCCAGTCCACATGCGCGGGAACAGGCGTCGCCAGTAATTCGGTAAATGTCGCCGCGCTGCGGCAATCTCCCATCAGCAGCACGCCTGTAAGGGTGCCGCGATGAATTAATAAACGGCGATAATGCCGGGTCAGCGGATCCCACGAACTCCAGACCCCATCCTCCGGCATTGCCTGGGCGCGCCCGGCACTGAAAAGCTCCACGCCTGTCACCTTGAGACGCATCCCGCTGTCGTGATGACTCAATGCCGGTGGCGTCTCCCCGGCCAGGCGTGCGGCGAGAATATCCGCGTGCGCCAGACAGGGGGCGAACAGGCCAAACGTCTGGCCGTCAATCTCGCAGCACTCGCCGATGGCGCTGATGTGCGCGACGGAAGTCTGCATCTGGTGGTTAACCAGGATGCCTCTGGCGCAGGCAATACCGCTCTCGTTCGCAAGACGGCTGTTGGGGATAACGCCTGTGGCCATCACCACCCGTGCAGCCGGCAGCTGGCGACCATTCGCCAGCGTGACCGAATCCTCCGCAATCGCCGTAATACCGGACGACAGTTCGCAGCGAACTCCTCGCTCTGCCAGGGCTTCTTCCAGAAGCAATCCCGCCTGCTGATCCAGCTGCTGTTCCATCAACCATTCCCCGCGATGCACCAACGTGACGTTGTCACCCGAGAGCGCAAGAGCTGCGGCAGCCTCTACACCCAGCACCCCACCGCCCAGCACTACAGCCGGGCCGGCGATCCCCTGAATGGCACGGGTATCTTTCAGGGTGCGGAAGGTAAAAACATGCGGTGCCTGGTTTCCAGGAATCGGCGGTACAAAGGGGCTGGAACCGGTAGCAAAGACCAGCTCATCCCACGTCAGCGTCCGGCACTGGGTGTGGATTTCACGGCCTGCCACATCCACTGCCGTGACTTTTTCGCCCCGCAATACCGTGACGCCCTGTGCGCGATACCCGTCGTCATCCTGAAGACGGATTTTCGCAGCCTCTTTTTCGCCCCCCAGCACCGGAGAGAGCTGAATGCGGTTATAGGCATGTTCTGGCTCATCACCGATGACGGTGATAACAAAACGGCCCGGTGCGCGCTCAGTGAGCGCGGTTATCAGTCGTGTTGCTGCCATGCCGTTGCCGATAATGACCAGACGCATCGTGACCTCCTCGTTACGCCGCTTTCGGCTGTTTTTCGTAGAGGAAATGCAGGATCTGCTGGCGCATGTGGTGATAGCGGCTGTCGTCAGCAAGCTGTACCCGGTTACGCGGGCGCGGCAGATCAACGTTGAGGATCTCCCCGACGGTGGCCGCCGGGCCGTTGGTCATCATCAATACGCGGTCAGACAGCAACACCGCCTCGTCCACGTCATGCGTAATCAGCACAATGGTGGTGTTCAGCGCCTGCTGGATTTGCATCACCGAGTCCTGAAGATGGGCGCGCGTTAGCGCATCCAGCGCGCCGAACGGCTCGTCCATCAGCAGGACTTTCGGCTTCATCGCCAGCGCGCGGGCGATACCGACGCGCTGTTTCATGCCACCGGAGATCTCCCCCGGGCGCTTGTGCAGGGCATGGCCCATCTGTACGCGATCAAGGTTGTGCTCAATCCACTCTTTACGCTCCGCCTTACTCATGGTGCGGCGAAACACCTGATCCACCGCCAGCGCCACATTGTCGAAGCAGGTCAGCCACGGCAACAGAGAGTGGTTCTGGAAGACCACCGCGCGCTCCGGCCCGGGGCCAGCAATTTCGCGGTTATCACAAATCAACCCGCCTTCTGTCGGCAGCGTGATCCCGGCGATAAGGTTCAGCAGCGTCGACTTACCGCAGCCGGAGTGGCCAATCAGGCTCACGGTTTCGCCCTCGTGAATATCGAAAGAGACATTTTGCAGCGCCAGGAACTCACCGCTGGCGGTGGAAAAACGCTGGCTCACGGCCTGTACCTGAATTAACGGTTTCATAGTCACTCCTTATTTTTCCTGCCAGCTAAAGCGGCGGGCGATCAGCATCAACCCCTGCTCCAGCAGCAACCCGACCACGCCAATGATCACAATGGCGATGAGAATGTTTTCGACGTTGAGGTTGTTCCACTCATTCCAGATCCAGAAACCGATCCCCAGCCCCCCGGTGAGCATTTCGGCGGCGACAATCACCAGCCAGGCGATCCCGATGGAGAGACGCACCCCGGTCAGCACGGCGGGTAATACCGCCGGGAACAGAATTTTGCGCATGATGGTCCACTCGGAAAGCTGCAATACGCGGGCGACGTTGAGGTAGTCCTGCGGAATTCGGCGTACGCCCTCGGCGGTGTTAATGACCATCGGCCAGATAGAGCAGATAAAAATGGTCCAGCTAGAGGCAGGCTCCGCTTTCTGGAACAACAGCAATCCGATAGGCAGCCACGCCAGCGGGCTGACCGGGCGCAGTAACGCAATCAGCGGCGTAAACATGCGCGAGATAAAGGTGAAACGGCCAATCAGGAAGCCCAGCGGAATACCCGCCAGCGCCGCCAGGCCAAAGCCCACCGCCACGCGTTGTAACGAGGCCAACACGTTCCAGCCAATCCCCATGTCGTTTGGCCCGTCGCGGTAAAACGGATCGGCAAACAGCGTTAGCGCGGAATCCAGAGTGCTGAGCGGCGTCGGGAAACCTTTGCTGCTAATTGCCGCCAGTTGCCAGAGCACCACCAGCAACCCCAGCCCCAGAAATGCAGGAATAATGCGTTGTAACAGTGCATTGACCTTGCGGGCCAGTGCCGGAGCGCGGCGGCGAACCTGAACAGGCGGCAGGGTGATCACTTCCCCACTCAGTGGCTTTTCTTCAACATGTCTGGTGTTTTGCAGATGCTTCATAATCAGGCCCCTTTACGATGAATGGCGAAGCGGTTTGCGTAACCTTCCGGGTCGGTACCGTTCCAGACGGTGCCGTCCATCAGGGTGCTGCTACGAACAGGTGATGATGGCGCAGAGATCCCGCCCACTGCCGTGGCGGCGTCCTGCCAGACCGAGGTCTGATTAATGCGTGCGGCAATGGCCGCGTAGTCCGGTGCGCTTTTGAGTAATCCCCATCGGCGGAACTGAGTCAGGAACCACATGCCGTCTGACAGATACGGATAGCTGACCGCCCCGTCGTTAAAGAAGCGGATGGGGTTGGCGTCCTGCCAGCGCTTGCCAATTCCGTTGTCGTATTCGCCAAGCATTCTCCCGGTGAGGTACTGCTCTTTGGTGTTAAGCCACGCCCGACGCGAGAGGATCTGCGCGGTTTCGCGTTTGTTTTCTGGTGAGGCATCTATCCAGCGAGACGCTTCCAGCACGGCACTCACCAGCGCACGGGCGGTATTGGGGTTCTTCTCTACCCATTCCCGCCGTGTGCCGAGGATCTTTTCAGGATGTTCCGGCCAGATGGACTGTGACGTTGCGGCGGTAAAACCGATGCGGTCGTTAATGGCGCGCGCATTCCACGGTTCCCCCACACAAAAGCCGACCATGTTGCCAATACGCATGTTCATCACCATTTGCGGTGGCGGTACCACCACGGTGCGCACATCGTCGAATGGATTAATGCCCGCACTGGCAAGCCAGTAGTACAACCACATGGCGTGCGTCCCGGTCGGGAAAGTGTGCGCAAAGGTGTAAGTGCCCGGGGCCTGCTGCCCGACCAGCTTTTTCAGCCCGTCGAGATCGCGCACGCCCTTCTCCGCCAGATCGGCTGAAAGTGTAATCGCCTGGCCGTTATGGTTGAGGGTCATCAGGTTTGCCATCTGCTGCGGCTTACCGGCGATGCCCAGCTCCAGCCCGTACAGCAGGCCGTAGAGAATGTGTGCCGCGTCCAGTTCACCGGCAACCAGCTTGTCACGCACCGCAGCCCAGCTCGCCTCTTTGGTGGGCACAATGGTGATGCCATATTTTTTATCAAACCCTTTCAGCGCCGCGATCACCACCGGGGCGCAATCGGTCAGAGGGATAAACCCGATGCGCACTGTGTCCTGTTCTGGTTTATCCGAACCTGCGGCCCATGCAGCCTGCATAACGCCCGGTAACAACATTGCGCCACTCGCCAACATGCTGGCCTGCAAAAACCGCCGTCTCGACAAATCCGCCATGACCCACTCCTGAAAAAAAGACAAAAAAAAGCGCCCTACAGTGCCGAAGCACCGCTGGACGCCTTTATCCCGCAGACGATTGCACCGCCGTTGGCGCATCGTCAAAAATGGTTAATTAGTTAATGCAAAGTCGATGCCAGCTTTTAAGCCCCTGTTTTTCTACTCTTCGTCGGGTTTACGGCAACTTTACGCACCTCAATCAGGCACAAAATGCCCACTGATTGTGCAACTACTCCTTTGGTGTTATCTGCCATAAAGTCTTCACGGTGAGCAGCGCGCGGGCGATATCCACCATGCGCTGATTCTTGTCCATCGCCATTTTGCGCAGGGCATACCATGCCTGTTCTTCATTCATATTCTGGTGGCTCATCAATACGCTTTTGGCTTTATCAATGGTTTTACGCTCTTCCAGCGTGTCGCGAAGCGATGCCAGCTGGCGGGACAGTAGCTCTATTTCCCGCGCCTGCTGGCGTACCAGAGGCAGCAAGGGTTTGTCCGGGTAACACGCAAGGGGATCGTCGTGTTCATCCCCGGCGAGGGTTATCTCATCGTCACTGTGAATACGTGCATCCACGGCGACCATCAGGTCGGCGATAACCATCTCTTCCAGCGTGCGCAGGTGCTCAAGACGCGCCGTTTGCAGGGCAAACCAGTTGAGGGCCGTCTGGCCATTATCTTCCGCAGGTTGGCGCGTGCAGGCCACGCGCCGCAGCTGTTCTGTTTCCAGACACGGCTGGCAGTTGAGGGTAAATGTCTGGCGGATGTCATCGCCGCTGCGCGACAAAAAGACCTCAAAACAGGCCTGCTGGCCATCAATACGGTCGACCAGCTTTTGACGAGTCTCATCGCTAAAAAATCCCTGCGTGAAGCCAATCGCCCCTAATGCCCGCTCTTGCCCCACCAGCTCTTTGCCCTGCATCAGGCTATAGAGCGCGACAAATCGCCCGGCGATTTGCGGATCATCAATACTGTCATTCAGTTGCGGTACAATACTGAGCAGCTGGCGCAGCATCCGGCTGTAATGCTCCATCGCCATCGGCGCTGCAATGTGTTGTGCGCTCACCCCGTCACGCAGGGCGATGAGACCTTCCAGGCTTAACAACGCGCTGGCGATGCGTTCGCACACGGCGCTGCCCGGCATCGGGGATTGTTCGTTAAGCATCCGGTGAAGTGCGGTAAGGTTTTCGTCTACCAGCGCCCGGCTGGCCTTGCATTCGGGGGCATAGAGCTGCCCCTGCGAGCAGAGCCAGACGTTTGACGCACCGCGCTCGCACTGAAGCATATGCACCAGCTGGCTGATGCCGTTCACCAGCTCGCCCAGTTGTGCGAGCTTGTTGAGTTGCAACTGACGCAACTGTTTTGCACGCTGAAACCATTCGGTTGCGCCGGGCGAACTGCCAGCCATTAACGTCATACTTATTCTCCCGGATAGGTTCTATACAGAGAAATAAGCAAAATTCGTGCCTTTTCAAATAACAGGAGTCAACATGCAGAAGATTGTGATCGTCGCTAACGGTGCGGCATACGGAAGTGAATCTCTTTTCAACAGCCTGCGTCTGGCCATTGCCCTGCGCGATCAGGACAGCGAGCTTCAGTTACGTCTCTTTTTGATGTCGGATGCTGTGACTGCCGGGCTGAAGGGACAAAAACCCGCCGAGGGCTACAACATTCAGCAGATGCTGGAGATCCTGACGGCGCAAAACGTCCCGGTGAAGCTGTGCAAGACCTGCACCGACGGGCGGGGAATTACTGCCCTGCCGCTGATTGACGGGGTGGAGATTGGGACACTGATTGAGCTGGCGCAGTGGACACTGACCGCCGATAAAGTATTAACGTTTTAATAATAAACCCGTAAAAATATTATTTTCTTATGGACGCGGTTTCAGCATCAAGTTTACCTGCAAGGTTGCCGATAGGCATGGAAACAACACAGCAGGTATTTCACTTATGTTCAGGTCCATTCGTGCACGCATCATTGCCGCGACGACAGGTTGTCTGATCGTCGCACTCATTCTTAACACCGTTATTAACTTCCAGGTTACCCGTCAGGATAACCAGCAGTCGCAGCGCGATATTCTGAGCAGCACCAGCGCCAGTCATAACATGGCCATTGCTGACTGGGTAAACAGCAAAATGACGGTTATTTCTTCCGCACAATCGGTTGCCCTGAGCGATGACCCGGTGCCGGTATTCAAACAGCTGGCGCAGGCTGGCGGGTTCACCAACGTTTATGTGGGTTACGCCAGCAAGACGGCGAAATTCTCTGATCCTGCGGGTGTGCCTGCGGATTACGATCCTACCGTGCGTCCGTGGTATCAGCAGGTGGTCAGCACCGATGCGCCGGTGGTGACCGCGCCTTACGTTGACGCAGGCACCGGGAAGCTGGTGGTGACCTTTGCCGTACCGGTTAAAGACAGCGGGACGCTGAAGGCCGTTGTTGCGGGTGATGTGGCGATGGATAGCGTGGTGTCTAACGTGCGCGGCATTCACCCTACACCGGCGAGCAGCGGGCTGCTGGTTGACAGCGACGGCACCGTTATTGCCGCCAACGATCCGGCCCTGACTCTGAAACCCTTCGCTGAAACCATCAAAGGCGTTGATTTTGCTTCGCTGAAAAACGGCAACCCGCTTGACGGCACCTTTAATGGCGCAGAAAAGACCTTTGTGGCGACGCCGGTTAACGGGACGCACTGGATGCTCATTGTCGCGCTCGACAACAACGACGCCACCTCCGGGATGCGTGCCTTGCTCAAGGCTTCTGCGCTGTCGCTGGTGATCCTTGCTCTGCTGAGCGGTGCCATTGTCCACTTCCTGATTGCCCGTCTGCTGAAGCGCCTGTCTGATATTCGCGATGCCATGCACAACATTGCTAACGGCACTAACGACCTGTCACAGCGTCTGCCAGATAGTGGCGATGATGAAGTAGCGCAAATTGCGCAGGCGTTTAACGCCTTCAGCGATAAGTTGTCGGTGGTGATGGCGCAGTTACGTGATGCCAGCGCCTCGGTGAAAAATGCGGCCCAGGAAATTGCCGCAGGCAACCACGACCTTTCCGGGCGAACCGAACAGGCGGCATCCAGCCTGCGCGAAACCGCCAGCGCCGTTGAGGAGATCACCGCATCCGTTACCCAGTCGAATGAATCCGCTGCGGAAGCCAACGACCAGGCAAGCAAAGCCTCGGCTGCCGCCTCTCGCGGGGGTGACGTGGTGTCTCAGGCCATCAGCACCATGCAGTCAATCGAAGTGGCGTCGGCAAAAATTGGCGATATCACCAGCGTGATTGACGGCATTGCCTTCCAGACGAATATTCTGGCGCTAAACGCCTCGGTAGAAGCCGCCCGTGCGGGGGAACAGGGGCGCGGGTTTGCCGTGGTAGCCGGCGAGGTGCGTAACCTTGCCAGCCGCAGCGCTCAGGCCGCGAAAGAGATCAAATCCCTGATTGACTCCACCACCAACAGCGTGGCAACGGGCTCCCGCTATGTGCATCTGGCCGGTGAAAGCATGGATGAAATCCGCTCCAGCATCGGTAACGTGTCGGGGATTATGCGTGAAATCTCTATTGCAACCAGCGAGCAGATGAAAGGTATTCATGAGATTAACCACGCAGTAACACATCTCGATCGTATGGTGCAACAAAACGCCGAACTGGTTGTACAATCAGCCGCTGCGGCCAGTGCATTGCAAAGCCAGGCGGGCGACCTTGCTGAAACGGCGGGTCATTTCCGCATTTAATGTTCCACCCGCGGGCATTTACCTGGTTAAATGCCCGCAGGCTGAAAGCTTTCAGGTGTTTTGTCATTTTTGTTTAATCGTTATGCCTTTTTTTGATCAAAATCAGCATCCCGTACCCTCCCCTTTGGTGTTATGCAATGAGTGAATTGTGAACAACATCACGCTCAGGATTGGCTGCAAGGAGAGCGTTGTTTAAGACTACGGGGTTTAAAAATGGCACTGGTAAAAACAAGTTTGAAACTGTTTGGCGGGGATACTGTTGTGGTGCGTTGCTCAGAGCGTTGCCGCATTCATCTGATGAGTTCTAAAGAGCAAAAGCAATCGCAGGCCGATATTCTGACCGTGCAGGATGATAAAGCGTGGCTGACCGTGCCCTACACCGGCACCTGGGATGTGCTGATTGACAGCCACAGTCAGTCTCTTGAGCATTCCGTAAGCTACGTTGCCGCGTAATAAATGAACGCCCGGTTTGCCATCTGGCAACCGGGCGTTTTATCAGGCAAAACCCGGGCGCAACGGGTTATTCAGCAGGTTCCCTTCCAGTAACGCTTTCACCTTCGTCACCAGCTCATTCAGGCAATCGTCCTTCATGCCAAGGCGAGTCAGCTCTTGATCCAGTGAAAAGAGATACTGGGCGTTGGTGCCAAGCGGCCCACTGGCAGCGGCAATCAACGGGGCAATAACTTGCGTACGGGTATCAGCTTCGTACAGGGGATGGCGCGGGTCCATAATAAACACCAGCGCATTGACGGTACGACCGTCGTCGAGTTCAAGCTTGCACCAGCTCGGCATATAGCAACCAGTGATCATTTCGCGCTTCCAGAGCAACGTCAGCTCGTCTTCCAGGGATGCATCCGGCAACCGGTATGCCACGCCCGTGGTGCGTCCGCCCTCTTTCAGTGCAAGCATCCGTCCAGGCTGACATGCACTGCCCCGCCCGGCGGTCAAACGCAAACAAAATGCACGATGCCAGCCAGGGAGTGTCCCTGTCGCTGATTCTACAAATTCAAGCGCCGGGTTCCACATCAGGGAGCCGTAGCCAAAAATCCATACCGGGCCATCATCCGGGCGGCAGGAAAGCGTTGCAGCAAGCGATGCCGCACGTTGTTCAGCCGACCAGAGAAGCGATTCCTCAATAGCACCAAATGCCGTCTTACAATCTGCCTTCATTAAGAAATCACGCGTTAACACTTTACACCTCCGCCACTGCATGCTTCCTTGCGACATCTGTAATTCGCCTTCCCGGCATTATGTGCTGGTCATTTTGCCAGCAGTTGATTAACGATAAGCAATTCATGGGCCAGTTGCAATACAACGAAAGTTCAACCGCCTGAAAAGTCAAAATGCAGGAGGCTAATCATTTGCCTGCAATAGACTCACCAGGCGATAGCTGCTCTGATATTTTGGTGATTTCGCCCACATGCCTTCTCATTACGAGAGTGCAAAACTTCCATTCATAATGCTTTGTTATTTATGTTTTATTTAGCAAAAACACGTCATTACAGATAATTCGATAAAAATAATGGCAATACAGTAAAATTAAGTAAAAGATAACTGGATTTAAATCGTTATCTGTTAGTTTAATGACCTCAAATTTTCTATCTATAATTACAAGCACCTGCATTGAGGGAGAAGAACATGACAGCAACACATGAGGCGGTGAAAACCCGCCACAAGGAGACATCACTCATTTTCCCGGTTCTGGCGCTGGCTGTGCTGCTCTTCTGGGGAAGCAGTCAGTCACTGCCAGTGGTCGTTGGTATCAATATTCTTGCACTTATTGGTATTTTATCCAGTGCATTCAGCGTTGTTCGCCACGCTGATGTATTAGCTCACCGTCTGGGCGAGCCGTACGGATCCTTAATATTAAGCCTTTCCGTCGTTATTCTTGAGGTCAGCCTTATTTCTGCCCTGATGGCAACCGGTGACGCCGCGCCAACGCTGATGCGCGACACGCTCTATTCCATCATTATGATTGTAACGGGCGGCCTGGTTGGTTTTTCCCTGTTGCTGGGCGGGCGTAAATTCGCCACCCAATATATGAACCTGTTCGGCATTAAGCAGTACCTGATTGCCCTGTTTCCGCTGGCGATTATCGTACTGGTGTTCCCGATGGCGCTGCCGGGCGCAAACTTCACCACCGGCCAGGCACTGCTGGTTGCGCTGATTTCCGCGGCCATGTACGGCGTATTCCTGCTGATTCAGACCAAAACGCACCAGAGCCTGTTTGTCTATGAGCACGAAGATGACAGCGACGATGACGACCCGCATCACGGTAAACCGTCTGCGCATAGCAGTGTGTGGCATACCGTCTGGCTGATCGTACATCTTATTGCGGTTATCGCGGTGACCAAGATGAACGCTAACCCGCTGGAGACGCTGCTGACCGAACTGAACGCGCCGGTGGCGTTTACCGGTTTCCTGGTCGCGCTGCTTATCCTTTCACCGGAAGGCCTTGGGGCGCTGAGGGCGGTGCTGAACAATCAGGTACAGCGTGCAATGAACCTGTTCTTTGGTTCCGTGCTGGCGACGATTTCACTTACCGTACCGGTGGTGACGCTGATTGCCTTTATGACGGGTAACGAACTGCACTTTGCGCTGGGCGCGCCAGAGATGATTGTGATGGTGGCGTCGCTGGTGTTGTGCCATATCTCGTTCTCAACCGGGCGCACTAACGTGCTTAACGGTGCGGCGCATATGGCGTTGTTTATTGCGTATCTGATGACGATATTTGCGTAGTTTTTTTGCCCAGCGACGCTTCGCTTGCAGGGCCTACACGCCACCCGGCAATATGCCCCATAAAAAAACCCGCCGAAGCGGGTTTTTTATTAGTTGCTGGTATCCAGCTCGTCGAAGCTTTTCACCAGATCGTCAATCGCTTTAATCTGTTTCAGGAACGGCTCCAGCTTATCCAGTGGCAGCGCAGATGGGCCGTCGCATTTCGCGTTAGCCGGATCCGGGTGCGCTTCAATGAACAGGCCAGCCAGGCCAGTCGCCATACCGGCACGCGCCAGCTCGGCAACTTGCGCACGACGACCGCCAGACGCGGCACCAAACGGGTCACGGCATTGCAGGGCATGGGTCACATCGAAGATAACCGGAGACTGGTTAGACACGTTCTTCATCACGCTGAAGCCCAGCATGTCCACAACCAGGTTGTCGTAACCGAAGTTTGCGCCACGGTCACACAGGATAATTTGGTCGTTACCGCCTTCGATAAACTTATCGACGATGTTACCCATCTGACCCGGGCTCACGAACTGTGGTTTCTTCACGTTAATAACCGCACCGGTTTTCGCCATCGCGGCAACCAGGTCAGTCTGGCGCGCCAGGAAGGCCGGAAGCTGAATCACGTCAACCACGTCAGCCACTGGCTGCGCCTGAGAGGCTTCATGCACGTCGGTGATCACTTTCACGCCAAAGGTCTGTTTCAGCTCCTGAAAAATCTTCATCCCCTCTTCCAGGCCTGGGCCACGGTAAGAGTTGATAGAGGAGCGGTTGGCTTTGTCAAAAGAGGCTTTAAACACATACGGGATGCCCAGCTTCTGGGTCACGGTCACGTAGTGCTCGCAGATGCGCATCGCGAGATCACGGGATTCCAGCACGTTCATACCGCCAAACAGCACGAACGGCAGGTCGTTTGCTACCTTGATATCACCAATGCTAACCACTTTTTGTTTCATAGGATCGCCTTATTCAGGTGTGAATCGGAATTAAATTTAATGCAGTGTAATTTGTTTATGCGCGATCGAATTGATCTGCGCACGAATCATTTCGCTAATCGGATCTTCCGGGCATTGCTCGACGAAATAACTCAAATCATTCAGCGCCACATGCTCGCAGTCGAGCTGAGCATAGATAAGACCACGGTCGCGAATTTCGTACGGATCTTCCGGGTTAAATTGCAGCAACACTTCACTGGCACGCAGCGCCAGCTCCATCTGCCGCTCTTCCATCAGCGCAGCTTTCAGCGTATCCAGCAGCTTGCGGATAACTTCTGAGTTATCCGCCTCGTCGAGATCTTCGTTGAAGAGCTCAGCCACCGGGCTAATGTTACCTTTCAGCCAGACATCCAGCGTGTGTTCGTCCAGCGTGTCACCGTTGAAGGGGTTAATTAACCACATCTCACCGTCCAGCCATTCCGCACGCAGGATCATCTGCGTCGGGAAAATGACCGGCACCAGTGGAATATCAAGACGGTGGGCAACCCACAGTAAAATAGCGCCCAGCGCAACCGCGCTACCCTGGCGATTTTTTAAAACCTGATCCAGCCATAACGCATCAGAAAGACGGTACACGCCGCGCGTGTCGCAAAAGCCCCATTCGCCATAGAAAAGCTCAACCAGCTTCTCTAATTGCCAGTCCTGAGGACGCGCCTGATTAATCTCTTCTCGCGCCAGGCTAACCAGGCTTTCCAGCTCATCGTAGACAAAGCGTGACGAAAAGTCGTCGCGGATCATCTCCGAAATCTGGACCATCCCATCGCAAAGCGGCACTTTGTTAAATTCGAAATCGGCTAAGGACCTCATGACTTACCCCAGTAACGGTATTCTTGTGGCGGCGAGTTTAATGATGATGTACAGCACCACCAGACCCAGCAGAAAGGCAATAAACCCCACCTGCTGGCTGCGCGGACGACGACGCCCAAGCGCGATAAAACCCAAAACGATGTAGATGATAACGCCAAACAGCTTTTCAGTCAGCCATGCGCCTTTATCAGTAAATGGCAGATAGCCGGTCTTCCACATTAATCCTGCGCCAGACAGGAACAGCACCGTATCGATACAGTGCGGCGCAATGCGCACCCAGCGCGCGTCAATCAGTGGATTATTGCTGTAGCGCCACCAGTAACGGACGATGAAAAACCCGATGGTCAGTGCCACCGACACCAGGTGAGCGGTAATGAGAACGTAAAACAGGCTCATAGCCACTGTCCTAGTGTCAGGCGGTCATTGCCGCCATAGTCACGACAAGTTTCCACCGCGGTGTACCCTGCCGCACTAAACAGCGCGCGAACCGCTTCGCCTTGTGTCCAGCCGTGTTCGACCAACAGCCATCCACCCGGCAGCAAATGCTGGCGCGATGTCGACACAATATGATCCAGGTCGGCCAGACCTTCATTGGCGGCAACCAGCGCTGTCAGTGGTTCAAAGCGCACGTCACCCTGCGCCAGATGCGGATCGCGCTCGTCGATATAGGGCGGATTGCTGACTATCATTGCAAACGTACGGTTCGACAGCGCGCTAAACCAGCTGCTTTGCAGTACCGTCACGTTGCTTAATCCGAGGCGTTCCTGATTACGCAGTGCCAGCACCACGGCATCAGGCATGACATCCACCGCCGTTACGTCGCAGTCTGGGCGTTCGCTGGCAAGCGCCAGCGCAATCGCGCCGGTACCGGTGCCAAGATCGAGAATGCTACAGCGAGTTGCCGGTAAACGCGCCAGCGCCTGCTCCACCAGACACTCGGTGTCAGGGCGCGGGATGAGCGTGGCCGCGGAGACGTACAGCGGTAATGACCAGAATTCGCGCTCACCCACCAGATGCGCCACCGGCTCGCCGGTTTTACGGCGGGAAAGCAGCGCCTCGAGCTGTGTTTCCTGTTCAGCAGTGAGCACCGTCTCGCCGAAAGCCAGCAGGTAAGTGCGGGTTTTACCCGTCACAAACTCAAGCAATATCTCGGCATCACGCTTCGGGCTTTCACTCTCTGAAAGCGCGCTGACGGCATGACGTAACCAGTGCTGAAAATCCATTATTCCTGCTCGGACAATGCCGCCAGTTGGTCGGCCTGGTATTCCTGCACGATAGGCTCAATCAGCATATCGAGTTTCCCTTCCATCACTTCGTCCAGACGGTACAGCGTCAGGTTGATGCGGTGGTCGGTAACGCGGCCCTGTGGGAAGTTATAGGTACGGTTACGATCGCTGCGATCGCCGCTACCCAGCAGGTTACGACGGGTCGAGGCTTCCGCCTGCTGGCGTTTAGCCACTTCCGCGGCACGAATGCGCGAGCCGAGCACGGAAAGCGCTTTGGCTTTGTTTTTGTGCTGGGAACGTTCGTCCTGACACTCCACCACAATGCCGGTTGGCAAGTGGGTAATACGAATTGCGGAGTCGGTGGTGTTAACGTGCTGACCACCCGCACCAGAAGAACGGAAGGTGTCGATACGCAGGTCACCCGGGTTGATGTCCGGCAGTTCTGCTTCCGGCAGCTCTGGCATCACCGCAACCGTACAGGCGGAGGTGTGGATACGCCCCTGCGATTCGGTGGCGGGAACACGCTGGACGCGGTGGCCACCGGATTCAAATTTCAGACGACCGTAAACACCGTCACCACTGATTTTGGCGATCACTTCTTTAAAACCACCATGTTCGCCTTCGTTGGCGCTCATGATTTCGACACGCCAGCGGCGGGTTTCCGCGTAGCGGCTGTACATGCGGAACAGATCGCCTGCAAACAGCGCGGCTTCATCACCGCCGGTCCCGGCGCGGACTTCCACAAACGCGTTGCGCTCATCGTCCGGATCTTTTGGCAGCAGCAGAACCTGGAGCTGTTGCTCCATCTCTTCTGAACGCGTTTTTGCTTCCTGTAACTCTTCCTGCGCCATTTCGCGCATTTCAGGATCGTCGAGCATCATCTGCGCGGTTTCGATATCTTCCTGGACCTGTCGCCAGTCGGTAAAGCATTTAGAAACATCACTTAACTGCGCGTACTCGCGCGACAGCGCGCGAAAACGGTCCTGGTCTGCAATGGTCCCGGCATCGCCGAGCAGCGCCTGGACTTCTTCATGGCGCTCGTGCAGAGCTTCCAGTTTGGCGACGATAGAAGGCTTCATAGGCGTAAGTGCACCTTGTAATAGAAAATGGGTATGTGGCGCTATTCCAGCCCGAGGCTGTTGCGCAGAATAGTCAGGCGTTCGTCATCCCCGTCTCGGGCTGCCTGCTGAAGAGATTTGGTTGGTGCATGGATCAGGCGGTTGGTCAGTTTCCAGGCCAGATCCTGCATGATTGCTTGTGCGTCGCCACCCTGTTCAAGGGCAGCCAGCGCTTTGGCAGTCAGATCGTCACGCACCTGTTCTGCCTGCCCGCGATACTCGCGGATAGTCTCGCTGACGCTTTGCGCGCGCAGCCAGGCCATAAACTCACTGGTTTCCTGCTCAACTATCGTTTCTGCCTGAACCGCTGCGGCTTTACGCTGCGCCAGGTTGTGCGAAATGATGCTTTGCAGGTCATCCACGCTGTAAAGATAGGCGTTAGCCAGTTTGCTTACTTCTGGCTCAACATCGCGCGGAACGGCGATATCCACCAGCAGCATTGGCTGATTACGACGGGATTTCAGGGCACGTTCTACCATCCCTTTACCGATAATCGGCAGCGGGCTGGCGGTGGAGCTGATAATGATATCCGCCTCTTTCAGGCGTTCATCGATGTCGCTGAGCGCAATCACTTCTGCGCCCACTTCGTCTGCCAGCACCTGCGCACGCTCACGGGTACGGTTGGCGATAATCATCTTTTTCACTTTATGTTCGCGCAAATGACGCGCCACAAGTTCGATGGTTTCACCCGCACCGACCAGCAACACCGTAACGGTGGAGAGCGATTCAAAGATCTGACGCGCAAGCGTACAGGCTGCGAAAGCAACAGAAACCGCACTGGCACCAATGTCGGTTTCGGTTCGCACTCGCTTCGCCACAGAGAAGGATTTCTGGAACATACGCTCCAGTTCACTGGCCTTAAGGTGCCCTTTTTGTGAATCGGCAAAGGCTTTTTTTACCTGGCCCAGGATCTGCGGTTCGCCCAGCACCAGTGAATCCAGGCCACTGGCCACGCGCATAAGATGGCTGACGGCATCGTTGTCCTGATGCCAGTAAAGACTTTTACGCAGCTCTTCTTCGTTCAGATTGTGGTAGTCGCATAACCAACGGATAAGCGCTTCGTGCAGGTTGTCTTGCTCTTCCACGCTTAAGTACAGCTCGGTACGGTTGCACGTCGACAACACCACGCCGCCCTGCACCATTGGCTGTGCAAGCAAGCTGTCCAGCGCCAGGTCGAGCGTATCTGGCGAAAACGTTACGCGTTCTCGCAGAGAAACCGGGGCTGTTTTGTGGTTGATACCGAGTGCTAAAAGGGTCATATGAGCGGGAGTAGTACCAGCGTTAATAAGGTTAGCAGGTCGCATCATACAGGATGCGCGAGATCAATAAAAGAGACTGCACCCTTTCGGAGTAATAGCTTATACCGGTCAAGCAACTCACATTATTTAGGGTAGATACAACGCTTTGAGATAATTTGAACGTAGACGGTGGCACCCTGTGACGCTAGCATTAACAGTTATAACTGCAACGTATCTCAAGGATTTGTCATTATCATGACCCGACTGATTCGCCTTCTGCCGCTGGCGGCACTGGTTCTGACCGCATGTACCGTCACCCAACCAAAAGGACCAGGCAAAAGCCCGGACTCTCCGCAGTGGCGTCAGCACCAGCAGGACGTACGTAATTTGAGCCAGTATCAGACCCGCGGTGCCTTTGCTTATCTGTCTGACGAACAAAAGGTTTATGCGCGCTTCTTCTGGCAGCAGACGGGCCAGGACAACTATCGCCTGCTGTTGTTGAACCCGCTGGGCAGCACTGAACTGGAGCTTATCGCCAAACCGGGTGAAGCGCAGATAACCGACAACAAAGGCCAGCACTACACCGCGACCGATGCCGAAGAGATGATTGGCAAACTGACCGGAATGCCAATACCGCTGAACAGCCTGCGTCAGTGGATCCTGGGCCTGCCGGGTGATTCGACCGACTACACACTCGACGACCAGTATCGTCTGAGCCAGGTCAACTACACTCAAAACGGTAAAACCTGGAAAGTGGTTTACAGCGCCTACGACAGCAATACCAAACCGTCTCTGCCATCCAATATGGAGCTGACGCAGGGTAGCCAGCGTATCAAGCTGAAAATGGACAACTGGATCATTAAATGATGACCCAATGGCCCTCACCCGCAAAGCTGAACCTGTTTTTATACATCACCGGGCAGCGTGCTGACGGTTATCATACGTTGCAGACGCTGTTTCAGTTTATCGATTATGGTGACACGATTTCGATTGAACTGCGCCGCGATGGCCAGATTCACCTGCTCACTGCAGTGGAGGGTGTGGCGCACGAAGACAACCTGATTGTGCGCGCCGCGCGCCTGTTGATGAAGGCAGCCGCCGACTCTGGTCGTTTGCCTGCCGGAAGCGGTGCAGATATCAGCATCGAAAAGCGTCTGCCGATGGGCGGCGGTTTAGGTGGCGGTTCATCCAATGCTGCCACCGTGCTGGTTGCGCTAAATCATCTTTGGGGATGCGGGCTGTCGCAAGACGAACTTGCCGCCTTAGGGTTAACGCTGGGCGCGGATGTTCCGGTGTTTGTTCGTGGTCATGCGGCGTTTGCCGAAGGCGTAGGGGAAATACTCTCCCCCGCAGAACCACCGGAAAAGTGGTACCTGGTTGCCCACCCGGGGGTCAGTATTCCGACACCGGTCATCTTTAAAGATCCTGACCTGAAAAGAAATACCCCGGTGCGGTCAATAGAAACGTTATTAAATTGTGAATTCAGCAACGATTGCGAGGATATCGCAAGAAAACGTTTTCGCGAGGTTGATGAGGTGCTTTCCTGGCTGTTAGAATACGCGCCGTCGCGCCTGACTGGTACAGGGGCTTGTGTCTTTGCTGAATTTGACACTGAGTCCACTGCTCGTCAGGTGCTTGAGCAAGCGCCGGTTTGGCTGCATGGTTTTGTAGCTCGCGGGATGAACACCTCCCCCCTACAGCAAGCCATTCTGGCGCAGACTGAGTTTCGGTGACAACGTCACCCTGTTCCAGACGTTGCATCGCGCTCTTTAATACACGCCTGGATAGCGTTCGCCTGGCCCGCACAGTTTTTGGCGAAGGTTATCCACCACTGGACGCATGCCTGAGGTTCTTCTCGTGCCTGATATGAAGCTTTTTGCTGGTAACGCCACCCCGGAACTAGCACAACGTATTGCCAACCGCCTGTACACTTCCCTCGGCGACGCCGCCGTAGGTCGCTTTAGCGACGGCGAAGTCAGCGTACAAATTAACGAAAATGTACGCGGTGGTGATATTTTCATCATCCAGTCCACCTGTGCTCCAACGAACGACAACCTGATGGAATTGGTTGTTATGGTCGACGCCCTGCGCCGTGCTTCCGCAGGTCGTATCACTGCTGTAATCCCTTACTTTGGTTATGCCCGCCAGGACCGTCGCGTCCGTTCCGCGCGTGTGCCAATCACTGCCAAAGTTGTCGCTGACTTCCTGTCAAGCGTAGGCGTTGACCGCGTACTGACCGTTGACCTGCACGCAGAGCAGATCCAGGGCTTCTTCGACGTTCCGGTTGATAACGTATTCGGCAGCCCAATCCTGCTGGAAGACATGCTGCAACTTAATCTGGATAACCCGATTGTGGTTTCCCCGGACATCGGCGGTGTGGTACGTGCTCGTGCTATCGCGAAACTGCTGAACGACACCGACATGGCGATCATCGACAAACGTCGTCCACGCGCTAACGTTTCTCAGGTGATGCACATCATCGGTGACGTTGCTGGCCGCGACTGCGTGCTGGTTGACGACATGATCGATACCGGCGGTACGCTGTGTAAAGCAGCTGAAGCGCTGAAAGAACGTGGTGCTAAGCGCGTATTTGCTTACGCAACTCACCCGATCTTCTCCGGTAATGCCGTGAACAACCTCCGTAACTCCGTTATCGACGAAGTTGTGGTGTGCGATACCATCCCACTGAGTGACGAAATCAAAGCACTGCCAAACGTGCGTACTTTGACCTTGTCCGGGATGCTGGCCGAAGCGATTCGTCGTATCAGCAACGAAGAATCCATCTCTGCAATGTTCGAACACTAATCGAACACGGCCAAAAAACCCGCTGCGGCGGGTTTTTTTGTCTCTGGTTTTAATTTGTATGACTAATGCCTCCTTCACCTGCCATTCATATGACAGATGATGCGCACACGGATGATAGATAATTGTGAAAAACGTAGCTTCCTCACATGTTCTGCCCTTTCGCGCCCTCATCGACGCTTGCTGGAAAGAGAAGTACACCTCGTCACGCTTTTTGCGCGACGTTATTGCCGGGATAACCGTTGGCATCATCGCTATTCCCCTGGCAATGGCGCTGGCTATTGGCAGCGGCGTGGCACCACAGTACGGTCTGTATACCTCGGCCGTTGCCGGGATTGTCATCGCACTGACCGGCGGTTCGCGCTTTAGCGTGTCAGGCCCGACCGCCGCGTTTGTGGTCATTCTCTATCCGGTTTCTCAACAGTTTGGGCTGGCAGGCCTTTTGGTTGCGACCCTGATGTCCGGCGTCTTTTTGATTTTGTTCGGGCTGGCCCGTTTTGGCCGCCTGATCGAGTACATACCCCTTTCCGTGACGCTGGGGTTTACTTCCGGGATTGGTATCACCATCGGGACAATGCAAATCAAGGATTTCCTCGGTCTGCAAATGGCTCACGTTCCTGAACACTACCTGCAAAAAGTGGGTGCGCTGTTTATGGCGCTGCCGACGGCGAACCTTGGGGACGCTGCTATCGGGGTGGTGACGCTGGGTACGCTGATTATCTGGCCGCGCCTGGGTATTCGTCTGCCCGGGCACTTACCAGCACTGCTGCTGGGTTGCGCGGTGATGGCCATCGTCAATATGCTTGGCGGCCATGTGGCAACGATTGGCTCTCAGTTCCATTACACGCTGGCAAACGGTTCTCAGGGGAGCGGGATCCCACAGCTGTTACCGCAGCTGGTGCTGCCGTGGGATATGCCGGGCTCAAGCTTCACCTTAAGCTGGGATTCTCTGCGAGCCCTGCTTCCTGCCGCCTTTTCTATGGCGATGCTGGGGGCGATTGAGTCTCTGCTGTGCGCCGTGGTGCTGGACGGCATGACGGGCACCAAACACAAAGCAAACAGCGAACTGGTGGGCCAGGGACTGGGGAATATCATTGCCCCGTTCTTTGGCGGCATTACCGCCACGGCGGCGATCGCTCGCTCTGCGGCTAACGTGCGTGCGGGAGCCACGTCTCCTGTTTCGGCGGTCATTCACTCCGTGCTGGTGATCCTCGCCCTGCTGATCCTCGCCCCGCTGCTCTCCTGGCTGCCGCTCTCGGCAATGGCGGCCCTGCTGCTTATGGTGGCCTGGAATATGAGCGAGGCGCATAAAGTGGTGAACCTGTTACGCCGAGCGCCGAAAGACGACATTATCGTGATGCTCATCTGTATGTCGCTGACTGTATTATTCGATATGGTTATCGCCATCAGCGTAGGTATCGTGCTGGCTTCCCTGCTGTTTATGCGTCGCATTGCGCGGATGACCCGTCTGGCCCCGGTAAACGTTGACGTCCCGGACGATGTGCTGGTGCTGCGCGTGATTGGCCCACTTTTCTTTGCTGCCGCAGAAGGTTTGTTTAGCGATCTGGAGTCACGTATCGCAGGCAAGCGGATTGTGGTGTTGAAATGGGATGCGGTGCCGGTGCTGGACGCGGGGGGACTTGATGCCTTCCAGCGCTTCGTGAAACGCCTGCCGGAAGGCTGTGAATTGCGGGTAAGTAATCTTGAGTTCCAGCCGCTGCGTACGATGGCGCGAGCTGGCGTGCAGCCGATCCCTGGCCGCCTTGCCTTCTATCCTGACCGTGCCGCCGCGTTAGCCGACCTGTCACCGACCCTGCACTGACATTCGTCTTTGCATCATGAAACCAATCGCCTGCTGTAGCCATTCGAGCACGGCAGGCGTCATCCAGGTCCCTTTCATCAGGTGCGGCTCATGCTGCATCGCTACGCGAAACTTTTGCTGTGTCGCAGGATCAGTTCCGGCATAAGACTGGAACAGCGCCAGCCAGTTCTCTGCCAGTTTTTGCGCCGCTTCTGATGAGGGTTCCAGGCACGCGCTCTGCGCCTGGTGCAGTTTTGCCACCAGCGGCGGCCACTCCATCATGCGGTCAAAATAGTGCGCGCGAGTGAATGCCATCTCGTCCGGGGAAAGATAGTTCTGCCAGATAACGAGCTTTGTTTCCGCGAATGCCCGGGTAATGTAGTCCGTCATTTCCGCGGTGATCCCCGTTTGCTGACGCATCTGCGGCTCAACGCTGTGCATCTCGTTAAGACGGGTGAGAAACTCCGGTTTTCCCGCCGTATCTTGCTCCAGGCGCACCATCCAGCGTGTGGCCAGATCCATGGCACGTGGGTCTGATACGTCGGCGCGTTGTTCCAGCAGGGCTTTTGCCTCTGTAACCAGCCCTGCCCAAATGACGCCCAGTTCATCTTTCTGTATCGCGAACGGCAACTGTTGCAACTCTTCTTTGCTAAACCAGCGATCGTACATGTTCATTAACTCCAGAGTCTGTAGCCAGAACTCAAGATCGGGGTCTTCATCTGCGGTAAGCCCGGTACGCAAATCCACCAGCCTGTCACGCAGCGTTGTAATGCTGCGCGCCTGTTTTTCCAGCAACGTGATTTGTGCGTCGAGCAGTTCCGCCAGAGAGAGTGACTCCTTTTCCAGAAAGTCCCTGATTTCAGCAAGTTCCAGCCCCGCTTTTGCCAGCGCCTGTATCATATGCAAACGCTGAACATCGTGCAGATTGTAGAGCCGATAACCTGCCTCGCTTCTGGCAGAAGGCAGCAACAGCCCTGTTTGTTCATAGTGATGTAACGTGCGTACGGTGATCCCGGCACGCTTTGCCAGTTCCCCCACCTGAATCAACATAGCAGCTCCTTTTCTTTGCCAGTTGCCCCACTCTGGAGCCTTACGTTACGTGAGGGTCAAGATGATATGCAAAAAAAAACGGCTCCTGAAGGAACCGTTCTTATAAAACCGTTTAACTGCTAACTGTGTTTATGCTGATCGCGGCGGCAGCGTTTATCATAGTGGCGCACCCACCAGTACCTGTCGCTGACCTGTTCATGGCCGCTCACACGCGCACCTGCCAGCCACAAAACCGCACCGAGGAAGATACTTAGCACCGCGCCGTGTGCGAAATATTGTGGAAGGTCAATCTGTGGCAACTGGTTTAAAATAGAATAACCCACCCCGGCCACCATCACGAACAGTCCCAACCCCATTAGCACGTTACCGAGCATCGAAGCGTTTTTGCGTTTCATATGTCACCTCCGGAACTTTGGGTTGCAAGGGGAAAGCCCCTAATCCTTGTGTGTAAAGTATAGACAACGCCCATTTTATGAGTTGCGTGAATGATCACATTTACGGATCGCTCCCAGACAAAAACTTACAAATAACGTCTTGAACAGCTTGAAATTCTAATTGTTCAGATAAGCAATTATTCGTATTTCGTGGTTGCTGTCGCAGAATTTTGTCAACCGGCTCGCCAGACAGTAAACTACGCGCCAGATCTGGAACCCTTTAGGAATTACATCGTGACGATTAAACTGATTGTCGGTCTTGCCAACCCAGGCGCAGAGTACGCAGCAACTCGCCATAACGCGGGTGCCTGGTATGTTGATTTGCTGGCCGAACGGTTGCGTGCTCCCCTGCGTGAAGAACCGAAATTCTACGGATATACATCACGTATTAACCTTGCCGGGGCGGATGTGCGGCTGCTGGTCCCGACCACCTTTATGAACCTGAGTGGTAAAGCGGTTTCTGCAATGGCGACGTTCTATCGCATCAATCCTGACGAAATTCTCGTCGCCCACGATGAGCTTGATCTGCCGCCGGGCGTGGCAAAGTTTAAACTCGGCGGTGGTCATGGCGGCCACAACGGTCTGAAAGACATTATCAGCAAACTGGGTAATAACCCGAATTTCCATCGTTTGCGCGTCGGAATTGGCCATCCGGGCGATAAAAACAAAGTTGTCGGTTTTGTGCTGGGTAAACCTCCGGTTTCTGAGCAGAAACTGATTGACGAAGCGGTAGACGAAGCGGCCCGTTGCACCGAGATCTGGCTCAAAGACGGTTTAACCAAAGCCACAAATCGCTTACACGCCTTCAAAGCGCAATAATACGCACATTACGGCTTTTTTGCCGCGCAGCGTACGTGTTACGTGTATAATAGGCAGAGTTATTTACTTTTCTTCAGTCGGTTAACGCTAACGGATTGATTATCAAGATATTAAGGTGATTTAGAAATGGGATTCAAATGCGGTATCGTTGGTCTGCCTAACGTTGGCAAATCCACCCTGTTTAACGCGCTCACCAAAGCGGGCATCGAAGCAGCAAACTTCCCGTTCTGTACCATCGAGCCAAACACCGGTGTTGTACCGATGCCCGATCCACGTCTGGATCAGCTCGCTGAAATCGTTAAACCGCAGCGCATTCTGCCAACGACGATGGAATTCGTGGATATCGCGGGCCTGGTAAAAGGCGCATCTAAAGGTGAGGGCCTGGGTAACCAGTTCCTGACCAACATCCGTGAAACCGAAGCCATCGGCCACGTTGTACGTTGCTTTGAAAACGACAACATCATCCACGTAAACAATAAAGTGGATCCGGCTGACGACATCGAGGTTATCAACACCGAGCTGGCATTGTCTGACCTGGACACCTGCGAACGCGCCATTCACCGCGTGCAGAAGAAAGCCAAGGGCGGCGATAAAGACGCCAAAGCTGAGCTGACCGCACTGGAAAAATGTCTGCCACAGCTGGAAAACGCCGGCATGTTGCGTGCGCTGAAAAACCTGACTGAAGAAGACAAGGCAGCCATCAAATACCTGAGCTTCCTGACGCTGAAGCCAACCATGTACATCGCTAACGTCAACGAAGACGGTTTCGAAAACAACCCGTACCTGGACAAAGTGCGTGAAATCGCTGCTGCAGAAGGTTCTGTAGTTGTTGCTGTTTGCGCAGCCGTTGAGTCTGATATCGCTGAGCTGGACGACGCAGACCGTGATGAATTCATGGCTGAGCTGGGTCTGGAAGAGCCGGGTCTGAACCGCGTGATCCGCGCAGGCTACGAACTGCTGAACCTGCAAACTTACTTCACCGCTGGCGTGAAAGAAGTACGCGCATGGACCATCCCGGTGGGCGCCACTGCGCCACAGGCTGCAGGTAAAATCCACACCGACTTCGAAAAAGGCTTCATCCGTGCGCAGACTATCGCGTTTGAAGACTTCATCACCTACAAAGGTGAGCAAGGTGCGAAAGAAGCCGGCAAGATGCGTGCAGAAGGTAAAGACTACATCGTTAAAGATGGCGATGTGATGAACTTCCTGTTCAACGTCTAAATAAAATTTGTTGTCTTATGAGGTTTCGTTGAACCTCATGAGCATCGAAAAACTATAAAATCCACGCAATTGCGTGGATTTTTCATTTCATATTGTCTCAACTCATCTCGTAACAATGACCTGCCCCCAGAATTAGATACAACCTTCAGTTAGTCATGTCGGTTGGCTTTTCTTCATATCCCCCATTTTGCCAGTCTGCTGCAAATTCAGCTCGAGTCTGGTAATCCAGCGATGAATGTGGGCGACACTCGTCATAATCCTGTCGCCTGCATGGCTTCGGCAAGAAGCTTCTTGAGGCGGGCGTTCTCATCTTCAAGCGACTTGAGCCGCTTCACCTCAGAAACTTCCATGCCACCAAACATTACCGTTTACTCCCCCGCCATTCGCTGATACTGCGCTAAACGCTGCTTCGCGTCCTGCTCGGTTTGCTCGAAGAGTTGATCCGCCAGTTCCGGCGCAGTGCGGCCCAGCGCTGCGTAGCGCACTTCGCCCATCAGGAAGTCGCGGAAGCTCTCCTCTGGTTCGTCGGAGTCGAGAATAAACGGATTCTTACCCTTCGCCATCAACTGTGGGTTATAGCGCCACAGATGCCAGTAACCGGAGTCCACCGCGCGTTTTGCCTCGCGCATACTGCATCCCATCCCGGCTTTCAGGCCGTGGTTGATACAGGCCGCATAAGCGATCACCAGCGACGGGCCAGGCCACGCTTCCGCTTCAGCAATCGCCCGCAGCGTCTGGGCTTTATCCGCGCCCATCGCCACCTGCGCGACATACACATTGCCGTAGCTCACCGCCATCATGCCGAGATCCTTCTTGCGCGTCCGTTTGCCTTCGGCGGCAAACTTGGCAATCGCCGCAACCGGCGTCGATTTCGACGACTGACCGCCAGTGTTAGAGTACACCTCAGTATCAAACACCAGGATATTCACATCCTCGCCGGAAGCCAGCACATGATCGAGGCCGCCAAAACCGATGTCATACGCCCAACCGTCGCCGCCAAAAATCCACTGCGAACGTTTAGCGAAATAGTCGCGGTTCTGGTACATGCGGTTCAGCAGCGGATCGTCGCCCTTCTCCTGCGCCAGCAACGCGCTCAGTTGCTCGCCGCGCTCGCGCGTGCCTTCACCACGATCTTTGCTTTCCAGCCATTGCTGCACCGCCTGCTGTAACGCCTCGCTATGCGGCGCAGCCAGTGCATCCATCGCATCACTGGCGAGCTGTTCACGTACCGCGCGCCCGCCGAGCATCATCCCCAGACCAAACTCGGCGTTATCTTCAAACAACGAGTTAGCCCATGCCGGGCCTTGCCCTTTATGGTTGGTGGTCCACGGAATTGACGGCGCGCTGGCCCCCCAGATAGACGAACAACCCGTGGCATTCGCGATCATCATGCGATCGCCGAACAACTGCGTCACCAGCCGCGCATACGGGGTTTCACCGCAGCCCGCACAGGCACCTGAAAACTCCAGCAGTGGGGTTTCAAACTGGCTGCCTTTAACCGTGGTTTTGTTGAACGGATTGCTTTTTGGCGACAGCGCCAGCGCATAGTCCCACACCGGTTGCATCGCTAACTGACTCTCCAGCGGCTGCATCGTAAGGGCTTTCCCCTTCGCCGGGCAGATATCGACACAGTTGCCGCAGCCGGAACAATCGAGCGGCGAAATGGCCAGATGATAGTCGTAATCCTTCGCCCCCTGCGCCGCTTTACTCAACAACCCTACCGGCGCCACATCGCGCTCTTCCTGATTCAGCAGTGCCGGACGAACGGCAGCATGCGGGCAGATAAAGGCGCACTGATTGCACTGGGTACAGCCTTCGGGGTTCCACACCGGCACCTGCAAAGCAATGCCGCGTTTCTCCCACGCCGCGGTTCCCGTCGGGAATGTCCCGTCCTCCATACCAACAAAGGCGCTGACTGGCAGTTTGTCGCCGTTCTGCCGGTTCATCGGTTGCAGAATATCGTGGATAAAATCCGGCATCATCCGCGTATCTTCCACTGAGTCATCTTCCAGCGTCGCCCAGCGTTCCGGCACCATCACTTCCTGGATGGCTTCCATCCCCAAATCAATGGCGGCATTGTTCATATCCACCACTTTTTGCCCTTTACTGCCGTAGGATTTCTCGACTGCCTGCTTCAGGTAATCGGACGCCGCTTGGGGTTCAATAATCCCCGCCAGTTTGAAGAATGCCGACTGCATCAGCATGTTAAAGCGCCCGCCCAGCCCCAGCTTACGGGCAATTTCCACCGCATTGAGGGTGTAAAAACGGATCCCCTGGCGGGCGATATAACGCTTCATACTGTTTGGCAGCCGCGCTTCCAGCTCTTCACCAAACCAGGTGCAGTTCAGCAGGAATGTGCCACCAGAGTTCAGCCCCTCCAGCAGATCGTACTTGTCGACGTAGGATTGCTGCGAGCATGCGATAAAATCCGCGCGGTGGATCAGGTATGGCGAGGTAATCGGCCGTTCACCAAAACGCAGGTGCGAAACGGTAATGCCGCCGGATTTTTTCGAATCGTAGGCAAAGTAGGCCTGCGCATACATCGGCGTTTTATCACCGATGATCTTGATGGCGCTCTTGTTAGCGCTGACCGTACCGTCGGAACCCAGCCCCCAGAATTTACAGGCGGTGATCCCCTCGCGGGAAACGTGAACCTCATGAGAAGGCACCGGCAGCGAGGTGTGCGTGACATCGTCGAAAATCCCCACCGTAAAACCATCTTTCGGAAGCGGTTTTTTCAGGTTCTCAAACACCGAGACAATATGCCCCGGCAGCACATCTTTACCGCCCAGCGCATAGCGCCCGCCGACAATCAGCGGCGCGTCATGCTGGTGATAAAACGCATTTTTCACATCCAGGCACAGCGGTTCTGCCTGCGAGCCCGGCTCTTTGGTGCGATCGAGCACCGCAATACGTTTAACGCTTTTCGGGATTTTGGCGAAGAAGTGCGACAGCGAAAAAGGCCGGAACAGATGCACCGTCACCAGGCCAACTTTTTCACCACTGTCGATTAGCGCATCCACCACTTCGGAAATGGTGTCGCACACCGACCCCATCGCCACAATGATCTGTTCAGCATCGTCTGCGCCGTAGTAATCAAACAGGTGGTATTCGCGACCGGTCAGGCGATAGATGTCCGCCATATAATTTTCGACGATTTCCGGCAGCGCATCGTAGTAGCGGTTGGCAGCTTCCCGCTCCTGAAAATAGATATCGGGGTTTTGCGCGGTGCCGCGAATCACCGGATGATCCGGGTTCAGGGCGTTACGGCGAAAGCGGTTCAGCGCGTCGGTATCCAGCAACGGTGCCAGATCGTCATACTCCAGTACTTCAATTTTCTGGATCTCGTGAGAAGTACGAAAGCCATCAAAGAAGTTAATAAAAGGTACGCGGCCTTTAATGGCGGAGAGGTGTGCTACCGCCGAGAGATCCATCACCTGCTGAACGTTGCTCTCCGCCAGCATCGCGCAGCCGCTCTGGCGAACCGCCATCACATCCTGATGATCGCCGAAAATGTTCAGCGAGTTGGTTGCCAGCGCGCGGGCGCTGACGTGAAACACACCGGGCAGCAGTTCACCGGCGATTTTGTACAGATTGGGGATCATTAACAACAACCCCTGCGAAGCGGTATAGGTGGTGGTCAGCGCCCCGGCCTGCAACGCGCCGTGTACGGCACCGGCCGCGCCCGCTTCTGACTGCATCTCCATTAAACGCACCGGCTGGCCAAACAGGTTTTTCTTGCCGTCAGCCGCCCACTGATCGACGTTTTCCGCCATCGGCGTTGAGGGGGTAATGGGGTAAATCGCGGCGACATCGGTAAAGGCATACGAAATCCATGCCGCTGCCGCGTTGCCATCCATTGTTTTCATCTTTCCGGACATTGCTCATTCCTCGACTGTAAGAGGTCATCTCCCTGACGTCGTTGCACAGCCTGTGCCAGCTCATTTATCCCTTTATAAACAATGCATTAAAGGCAACTACAACAAAACGGTTGCATGAAACAAGACAGTAGACGCGACATCCTGTTGAACTGCCGACAAAGTGTCGCACGCCGTGGGTTATCCCCCGATGTACAGAAACGATGTGTGGAATTGTTCTGTTTCGAACAATTGGTAAGGCGATTGTTTACTCTTTGTCCCTTCTTTTGCGACAGAGAAAAAATCAATATCTTTAAAATCAATAAATTAAATGAAATGGCACGGCTGGTATGTTCCCTGCAAAACAGAGTGAGGCAATCGCCACTCACACAACCAACAGGAGAAACACCATGACCATGCGTCAATGCGCCATTTACGGCAAAGGTGGTATCGGTAAATCCACCACCACGCAAAACCTGGTCGCCGCGCTGGCGGAGATGGGCAAGAAAGTAATGATCGTCGGCTGCGACCCGAAAGCAGACTCCACCCGTTTGATCCTGCATGCGAAAGCGCAGAACACCATTATGGAGATGGCGGCTGAAGTCGGCTCCGTGGAAGATCTGGAACTGGAAGATGTGCTGCAAATCGGTTACGGCGACGTGCGCTGCGCAGAATCCGGCGGCCCGGAACCAGGCGTAGGCTGTGCCGGTCGCGGGGTAATTACCGCCATCAACTTCCTTGAAGAAGAAGGCGCCTATGTTCCCGACCTCGATTTCGTCTTTTACGACGTGCTGGGCGACGTGGTGTGCGGAGGGTTCGCCATGCCAATTCGCGAAAACAAAGCGCAGGAGATCTACATCGTCTGCTCCGGCGAAATGATGGCGATGTACGCCGCCAACAACATCTCTAAAGGCATCGTGAAATACGCCAAATCCGGCAAAGTACGCCTTGGCGGGCTGATCTGTAACTCCCGTCAGACAGACCGTGAAGATGAACTGATCATGGCGCTGGCGGAAAAACTCGGCACCCAGATGATCCACTTCGTTCCGCGCGACAACATTGTACAGCGCGCAGAAATCCGCCGTATGACGGTGATTGAGTACGATCCGAACTGCAACCAGGCCAACGAATACCGCTCGCTGGCGAACAAGATCGTCAACAACACCAAAATGGTGGTACCAACGCCCATCACCATGGACGAACTGGAAGAGCTGTTGATGGAATTCGGCATTATGGATGTGGAAGATACCAGCATTATCGGTAAAACCGCCGCAGAAGAAAGCGCGGTTTGATGCACGCCCGCCAACAGGAAGACAACTATGAGCAATGCAACAGGCGAACGTAATCTGGAGATCATCCAGGAAGTGCTGGAGATCTTTCCGGAAAAAACGCGCAAAGAACGCAGAAAGCACATGATGGTGAGCGACCCGGAGTTGGAAAGCGTCGGGAAATGCATCATCTCCAACCGTAAGTCGCAGCCCGGCGTGATGACCGTGCGCGGTTGCTCTTACGCCGGTTCTAAAGGGGTGGTATTCGGGCCGATCAAAGATATGGCCCATATTTCCCACGGCCCGATCGGCTGCGGTCAGTACTCCCGCGCCGGTCGGCGTAACTACTACACCGGCGTCAGCGGTGTTGATAGCTTCGGTACGCTCAACTTCACCTCCGATTTTCAGGAGCGCGATATCGTGTTTGGCGGCGATAAAAAGCTGGCCAAACTGATTGAAGAGATGGAGACGCTGTTCCCGCTGACCAAAGGGATCTCCATTCAGTCTGAATGCCCGGTCGGCCTGATTGGCGATGACATTGAAGCCGTTGCCAACGCCAGCCGCAAAGCCATCAATAAACCGGTTATTCCGGTGCGCTGCGAAGGCTTTCGCGGCGTTTCCCAGTCACTCGGTCACCACATTGCCAACGACGTGATCCGCGACTGGGTACTGGATAACCGTGAAGGCAAGCCGTTTGAAGCCGGTCCTTATGACGTGGCGATCATCGGTGATTACAACATCGGCGGTGATGCCTGGGCTTCGCGCATTTTGCTCGAAGAGATGGGCCTGCGCGTGGTGGCGCAGTGGTCCGGCGACGGCACGCTGGTTGAGATGGAGAACACGCCGTTCGTCAAACTCAACCTTGTGCACTGCTACCGCTCGATGAACTACATCTCCCGCCATATGGAGGAGAAACACGGTATTCCGTGGATGGAGTACAACTTCTTCGGCCCGACCAAAGTCGCCGAGTCGTTGCGCAAAATCGCCGACATGTTTGATGACACCATTCGCGCCAACGCTGAAGCGGTGATCGCCAAATATCAGGCGCAGAACGACGCCATCATCGCCAAATACCGTCCGCGTCTGGAAGGCCGCAAAGTGCTGCTGTATATGGGCGGTTTACGTCCTCGCCATGTGATTGGCGCTTATGAAGATCTGGGGATGGAAATTATCGCTGCGGGTTATGAATTCGCCCATAACGATGACTACGACCGTACCCTGCCGGATCTGAAAGAAGGCACCTTGCTGTTCGACGATGCCAGCAGTTATGAACTGGAAGCCTTTGTCAAAGCGCTGAAGCCGGATCTGATCGGCTCCGGTATTAAAGAGAAGTACATCTTCCAGAAAATGGGCGTGCCGTTTCGCCAGATGCACTCCTGGGATTACTCCGGCCCCTATCACGGTTATGACGGCTTTGCCATCTTCGCCCGTGATATGGATATGACGCTCAACAACCCCGCGTGGGGCCAGTTGACTGCGCCGTGGCTGAAATCCGCCTAATTTTAATCCTGCTATCCCGTCTGTTCACCGATTTGTGGCGCGGGAGGAGAACACCATGAGCCAAAGTGTTGAGAAAATTCAAAACTGTCATCCGCTGTTTGAACAGGATGCGTACCAGATGCTGTTTAAAGATAAACGGCAACTGGAAGAGGCCCACGATCCGGCGCGCGTGCAGGAGGTCTTTCAATGGACCACCACGGCAGAGTATGAAGCGCTTAACTTTCAACGCGAAGCGCTGACTATCGATCCGGCAAAAGCCTGCCAGCCTCTGGGCGCGGTACTTTGCGCGCTGGGCTTTGCCAATACCCTGCCGTATGTTCACGGCTCCCAGGGGTGCGTGGCCTATTTCCGCACCTATTTTAACCGTCACTTTAAAGAGCCGATTGCCTGTGTTTCCGACTCGATGACGGAAGATGCAGCAGTATTCGGCGGCAACAATAACCTGAACACCGGGTTGCAGAACGCCAGCGCCCTCTACAAGCCGGAAATCATTGCCGTCTCCACCACCTGTATGGCGGAGGTCATCGGCGACGACCTGCAGGCGTTTATTGCTAACGCCAAAAAAGACGGCTTTATTGACGCGGCGATCCCGGTGCCTTATGCGCATACGCCGAGCTTTATCGGCAGCCATATCACCGGCTGGGACAATATGTTTGAGGGCTTCGCCCGTACCTTTACCGCCGATTACAGCGGGCAGCCGGGCAAGCTACCGCGTATCAATCTGGTTAGCGGATTTGAAACCTATCTCGGCAATTTCCGCGTGCTGAAACGCATGATGGAGCAAATGGAAGTGCCGTGCAGTCTGCTTTCCGATCCCTCCGAAGTACTGGATACCCCGGCTGACGGGCATTACCAGATGTATGCCGGCGGTACGACCCAGCAGGAGATACGCGAAGCGCCTGACGCTATCGACACCCTGCTACTGCAACCCTGGCAGCTGGCGAAAACTAAAAAAGTGGTGCAGGAAAGCTGGAACCAGCCCGCCACCGAGGTGCAAATCCCGATGGGGCTGGCCGGAACCGACGAACTGCTGATGGCAGTAAGCCAGTTAACCGGCAAAGCCATTCCGGATAGCTTAGCGCTGGAACGCGGCCGGCTGGTGGACATGATACTCGACTCCCACACCTGGCTGCACGGCAAGAAATTCGGCCTGTTCGGCGACCCGGATTTTGTCATGGGGCTGACCCGCTTCCTGCTGGAACTGGGCTGCGAACCGACGGTGATTCTGTGCCATAACGGCAACAAACGCTGGCAGAAAGCGATGAAGAAAATGCTTGAAGCCTCGCCGTACGGTAAAGAGAGCGAAGTCTTTATCAACTGTGATCTGTGGCATTTCCGCTCGCTGATGTTTACCCGTCAGCCGGACTTTATGATCGGCAACTCCTACGCCAAGTTTATCCAGCGCGATACGCTGGCGAAGGGTGAGCAGTTTGAAGTGCCGCTGATCCGCCTCGGGTTCCCGCTGTTCGATCGCCACCATCTGCACCGCCAGACCACCTGGGGTTACGAAGGGGCAATGAGTATCCTCACCACGCTGGTTAATGCGGTGCTGGAGAAAGTCGACAGAGAGACCATCAAGCTCGGCAAAACCGACTACAGCTTCGATCTTATCCGTTAACCATCACAGCCCCGCCTTGTGCGGGGCTCAGGGAGGCACTATGCCGGTCGTTATTATTCGCCAGCGCGGCGCGGATCTCTACTGCTATATCGCTAAACAGGATCTGGAAGCGAAAATCCTGGTCGTTGAGCACGACACCCCGGAACGCTGGGGCGGTACGATTTCTCTTGAGGGCGGTCGCCGCTATTACGTCAATGTGCAACCGGGACGGCCCTCATTTCCCATTAGCCTGCGCGCCACCCGCGACGCCCTGGTGTAAGGAGACGAGCCATGTCCGAAAACGATACCCTTTTCTGGCGGATGCTGGCGCTGTTCCAGGCGCTGCCGGAACTGCAACCCGCGCAAATCATGGCGTGGCTGACCGGTGACTGCGATGAACCGCTGACGCCGGAACTGTTGGCCTCGCTGGATCAACACCATCTGGAGCAGCGTTTTCCTCATGAGGAAGCATTAATGTCCGCCGGGCGCTGGGCACGGGTAAACGCGTGCCTGAAAGGCGATCTGCCTGCCCACTTGCGCGTTATCGACTACGCGGCGCGTCGCCCGCAGTTGATTGTCGCCTTCTGCTCGCAGGATGGACTGGCAATCAACGGTCATTTCGGCCAGGGGCGGCTGTTTTTTATTTATGCCTTTGATGACCAGGACGGCTGGCTGTATGACTTACGTCGTTACGCCGCCAGCCCGCAGGACAAAGAGCCCAACGAGAGCCGCGCGCAATTGCTTGGCGATTGCCATCTGCTGTTTTGCGAAGCGATTGGCGGCCCCGCCGCTGCCCGCCTGATCCGCCACAATATCCATCCGATGAAAGTCACCCCCGGGCAGACCATTACCTCGCAGTGCGACGCCATCAAAACGCTACTCAATGGGCAACTGCCGCCGTGGCTGGCAAAACGCCTTGAGCGCGCCAACCCGCTGGAAGAACGGGTGTTCTGAATCAATCCCCTTCGGGGGATTTTTTTTGCGTGAACATTGCGCCAATTGTCTGCTTTGTTGCAAAAACGACACTTTTTTTCTCTTAAAAATCAATCACTCATTACTGGCTCGCGAATTGCACCTTCTGCAACAACCCAACCAGATGATGAGGTGAAGATGAAGGGGAACGAGATCCTGGCTTTGCTCGATGAACCTGCCTGCGAGCACAACCACAAACAGAAATCCGGCTGCAGCGCGCCGAAACCCGGCGCGACGGCGGGTGGCTGCGCCTTTGACGGTGCGCAGATCACCCTGCTGCCACTCTCCGATGTTGCCCACCTGGTGCACGGCCCCATTGGTTGTACCGGTAGTTCATGGGATAACCGTGGCAGCTTCAGCTCCGGCCCGACGATCAACCGGCTGGGTTTTACCACCGATCTGAGCGAACAGGATGTGATCATGGGGCGTGGCGAGCGCCGCCTGTTCCATGCCGTGCGCCACATCGTCAACCGCTACCACCCGGCCGCCGTCTTTATCTATAACACCTGCGTACCCGCAATGGAGGGCGACGATATCGAAGCCGTCTGCCAGGCGGCAGAAACCGCTACCGGCGTACCGGTGATTGCCGTTGATGTCGCCGGCTTTTACGGCAGCAAAAATCTCGGCAACCGGCTGGCCGGTGAAGTGATGGTGAAAAAGGTAATTGGCGGGCGTGAACCCGCACCGTGGCCGGAAGATACCCCTTTTGCCCCGGCGCACCGCCACGATATCGGGCTGATTGGCGAATTCAATATTGCCGGGGAGTTCTGGCACATTCAGCCGCTGCTCGATGAGCTGGGTATTCGCGTGCTCGGTAGCCTTTCCGGCGACGGGCGTTTCAGTGAGATCCAGACGTTGCACCGGGCACAGGTCAATATGCTGGTCTGCTCCAGGGCGCTGATCAATGTCGCCCGCTCGCTGGAGCAGCGCTACGGCACGCCGTGGTTTGAAGGCAGTTTTTATGGTGTTCGCGCCACTTCCGACGCTCTGCGTCAACTGGCGGCACTGACCGCAGACCGCGATCTGGTGCAGCGCACTGAACAACTCATTGCCCGCGAAGAACAGCGAACAGAGCAGGCTCTGGCCCCGCTGCGCGAGCGCCTGCGCGGGCGCAAAGCGCTGCTCTATACCGGCGGCGTGAAATCCTGGTCGGTGGTCTCGGCTCTTCAGGATCTGGGCATGGAAGTGGTGGCGACCGGCACACGCAAATCCACTGAAGAGGATAAACAGCGCATCCGCGAACTGATGGGCACCGATGCGCTGATGCTTGATGAAGGCAACGCCCGTTCGCTTCTGGACGTGGTTTACCGCTACCAGGCGGACATAATGATCGCCGGGGGACGCAATATGTATACCGCCTACAAAGCGCGGCTGCCGTTCCTCGATATCAATCAGGAGCGCGAGCACGCCTTTGCCGGCTACCGCGGCATTGTCACGCTGGCTGAACAACTCTGCCTGACCATGGAAAGCCCGGTCTGGCCACAAACCCATTCCCGAGCACCATGGCAATAAGGAGCCCACAATGGCAGAAATTATCCGTAGTAAAAAGCCGCTGGCCGTCAGTCCGGTAAAAAGCGGCCAGCCGCTGGGCGCGATTCTGGCGAGCATGGGCTTTGAACAGAGCATTCCGCTGGTTCATGGTGCTCAGGGGTGCAGCGCCTTCGCAAAGGTCTTTTTTATTCAGCATTTTCACGATCCGATCCCGCTGCAATCGACGGCAATGGACCCGACATCCACCATTATGGGTGCCGATGGGAACATCTTTACCGCACTGAATGTGCTGTGCTCACGTAACAACCCGAAAGCGATTGTTCTGCTGAGCACCGGTCTTTCTGAGGCGCAGGGCAGCGATATTTCGCGTGTGGTGCGCCAGTTCCGCGATGAATTTCCGCGCCATAAAGGGGTGGCGCTGCTGACCGTTAACACACCGGATTTTTATGGCAGCCTGGAAAACGGCTACAGCGCGGTACTGGAGAGCATGGTTGAACAGTGGGTGCCGGAAAAACCGCAGCCGGGCGTGCGCAATCGCCGCGTGAATCTGCTGCTCAGCCACTTGCTGACGCCGGGCGACGTCGAGCTGCTGCGCAGTTATGTCGAGGCATTTGGCCTGCAACCGGTGATTGTGCCGGATCTCTCCCAGTCGCTGGACGGCCATCTCGCCAGCGGGGATTTCTCGCCTATTACCCAGGGCGGCAGTAATCTGCGGCTGATTGAACAGATGGGACAGAGCCTCGGCACGTTCGCCATTGGCGTTTCCCTCTCCCGCGCCGCGCAGTTGCTGACGCAGCGCAGCCACGCAGAGGTCATCACGCTGCCGCACCTGATGACCATGAGCCAGTGCGATACGTTTATTCATCAACTGAAGCGCCTCTCCGGGCGTGATGTTCCGGCGTGGATCGAGCGCCAGCGCGGGCAATTGCAGGATGCGATGATCGATTGCCATATGTGGTTACAGGGCGCGCCTGTCGCGCTGGCCGCCGAGGGCGATCTGCTCGCCGCCTGGTGCGATTTCGCCCGTGATATGGGCATGGTTCCCGGCCCGGTGGTGGCGCCAGTGAGCCAGAAAGGGTTGCAGGATCTGCCGGTCGAAAACGTCATCATCGGCGATCTGGAGGATATGCAGGATCTGTTGTGCAAAACGCCTGCATCACTGCTGGTGTCCAATTCTCACGCTGCGGATTTGGCCAGGCAGTTCAACATTCCGCTGGTGCGCGCCGGTTTCCCCCTGTTCGACCGTCTGGGCGAATTTCGCCGCGTGCGTCAGGGTTACGCCGGGATGCGCGACACCTTGTTTGAGCTGGCGAATGCACTGCGCGATCGCCACCATCATCTTGCCGCTTATCACTCGCCGCTGCGCCAGCGTTTTTACGAACCTGCATCTTCGGGAGGTGACTATGCAACATGTTAGCCGACAATTCAGCACTATTTGCGACAGTGAATGGTCGATGAGAGTGGCCTTTGCCAGTTCCGATTACCACCATGTCGATCAGCATTTCGGCGCCACGCCGCGGCTGGTGGTGTACGGCGTCAAAGAGGATGACGTCACCCTGCTGCGGGTGGTGGATTTCTCGGTACTGCCCGGCCATCAGCAGGAGAAACTGACCAGCCGGATTAGCGCGCTGGAGGATTGTGTGACGCTCTACTGCGTGGCGATCGGCGAGGCGGTTTTTCGCCAGCTTTTACAGGTCGGCGTGCGCGCGGTGCGCGTTCCGGCAGATACAACGATTGTCGGGCTGTTGCAGGAAATCCAACACTACTGGTACGACAAAGAGCAGCGAAGAAGTGCGCGCAGCCGCAATACCGATCGCTTTGCCGGGCTACTGCTGGAAGATGAGTGGCAGGAAGAGGATGAGCGCTGATGCCTTTTCTGTGTCAGCTCTGTGACAAAGCCAACATAAAACTGCGACATAGTTCGCAGTTTTATGTCAGGCTTCAAAATCATCTTATTGAAATATAACGATTTCATCTTCTGGTACTGCTTTTGCTTCTACGATATTACCCGCTGTTGATTGACGCGGTGTAATGCGCTCCGGCGCGTTCCGTCATACATACTGGGAGCCAAAAGCATGTGGAATTACTCCGAGAAAGTGAAAGATCATTTTTTTAATCCCCGTAACGCCCGGGTGGTGGAAAACGCTAACGCCGTGGGTGATGTGGGATCGTTAAGCTGTGGCGATGCGTTACGGCTGATGCTGCGAGTGGATCCGCAAGATGAAACCATTCTTGAGGCCGGGTTTCAGACCTTTGGCTGCGGCAGCGCAATTGCCTCTTCTTCCGCCTTAACGGAACTGATTATCGGCCGCACACTGGCGCAGGCCGAACAGGTCACCAACCAACAAATTGCCGATTATCTTGACGGTTTACCGCCGCAAAAAATGCACTGTTCGGTCATGGGCCAGGAAGCGTTACGCGCTGCCATCGCCAACTACCGCGGCGAAACGCTGGAAGATGACCACGAAGAAGGCGCGCTGATTTGTAAGTGCTTTGGCGTGGATGAAGGACAGATTCGCCGCGCGGTGCTGAGTAACGGGCTGACCACGCTGGAAGAGGTGATCAACTACACCAAAGCAGGCGGCGGCTGTACTTCGTGTCATGAAAAAATCGAACTGGCGCTGGCGGATATTCTCGCGCAGCACCCACAGGTCGCCGCGCCGGTTACGACAACCAAAGATCCGCACTGGCAGGAAGTGGTTGATGCCATCACTGAACTGCGCCCGCATATTCAGGCCGATGGCGGCGATATGACGCTGCTCAGCGTGGCAAATCATAAAGTCACGGTCAGCCTCTCCGGCAGTTGTAGCGGCTGCATGATGACCGACATGACGCTCGCCTGGTTACAGCAAAAACTGATGGAACGCACCGGCTGTTATATGGAAGTCGTGGCTGGTGAAGCCGCAGTGTATTAACAGAGGGGAAAGAGCATGAAACAGGTATATCTGGATAACAACGCCACCACGCGAATCGATCCAATGGTGCTGGAAGCGATGATGCCCTTTCTGACCGAGCATTATGGCAACCCTTCTTCGATTCATGATTTCGGCACGCCTTCCCGTGAGGCCCTTGAGCGCGCGCACCAACAGGTTGCCGCCCTGCTTGGGGCCGATCATGCCAGCGAGATTATTTTCACCTCCTGCGCAACCGAAGCCACGTCAACCGCGCTGCACGCCTGTATTGAACTGATGCCGGAGCGCCGGGAAATTATCACCACTGCAGTGGAGCACCCGGCCACGCTCGCCGTTTGCGAACATCTGGAGCGTCAGGGTTACCTTATCCACCGCATTGGTGTGAATAGCGACGGTGCGCTGGATATGGAGCAGTACCGCCAGGCGCTCAGCACGCGAGTGGCGGTGGTGAGCGTGATGTGGGCAAACAACGAAACCGGCGTGCTGTTTCCGGTGATTGAAATGGCGGCCATGGCCCATGAATACGGCGCGCTGTTCCACTGCGATGCGGTACAGGCGGTCGGCAAAATTCCGCTGGATATTGGTCGCACGCAGATCGATATGCTCTCCTGCTCGGCGCACAAACTGCACGGGCCGAAGGGTGTCGGCTGCCTCTATCTGCGGCGCGGAACGCGTTTTCGTCCGCTGCTGCGCGGCGGCCATCAGGAGCGCGGACGCCGCGCAGGGACGGAAAACATTGCCGGGATTGTCGGCATGGGCGCAGCCTGCGAACTTGCGCAGATCCATCTGCCAGGTGCCTCCTCGCTGGCACACCTGCGCGATCGACTGCAGGAAGGACTTATTGCGCAGGTGCCTTCCGTGATGGTAATGGGCGGCAACCAGCCGCGCGTTCCAGGCACCACCAATCTGGCGTTTGAGTTTATCGAAGGGGAAGCCATTTTATTACTGCTAAACCAGGTGGGAATTGCGGCATCGAGCGGCAGCGCCTGTACCTCCGGTTCGCTGGAGCCTTCGCATGTCATGCGGGCGATGAACATTCCTTACACCGCCGCGCACGGCAGTATTCGTTTCTCGCTCTCGCGCTACACGCGTGAGAAGGAGATCGACTACGTGATCGACACCCTGCCAACGATTATTGCCCGGCTGCGGATGCTCTCGCCCTACTGGCAGGAGGGAAAACCCGGGGCGGCTGAATCAGCATTTGCGCCGTTATACGGCTAAGGCGGCGAGTATGAATGTGCTTATCAACGACACCACCCTGCGTGACGGCGAACAGAGTCCGGGCGTCGCGTTTCTCGCCAGCGAGAAAATCGCCATCGCCGAGGCGCTGTTTGCTGCGGGCATTACCGCGCTCGAAGTTGGCACGCCAGCGATGGGCGACGAGGAGCGCCAGCGCATTTTGCAGGTGCGCCGGCATGTGCCCGCCGCAACGCTGATGTCCTGGTGTCGGATGAACCACGACGAGATCCGCCAGAGCGCGGATCTCGGTATGGACTGGGTGGATATCTCCCTGCCCGCTTCGGATAAGCTGCGTCAGTACAAGCTTCGCGAACCGCTGCCGAAGTTGCTCGATAAACTGGGTACGCTGATTGCACAAGCGCGGACGCTGGGAATGCAGGTCTGTATCGGCTGTGAGGATGCCTCACGCGCCAGCGATCAGACGCTGAACCAGATTGCCGATATCGCCCGCGAGGCGGGCGCGAAACGACTGCGTTTCGCCGACACTCTCGGCCTGCTCGATCCCTTTACCACCACCACCCGCATTCAGGCGCTTGGTGAATACTGGCCGGGCGAAATCGAAATGCATGCGCACAACGATCTGGGGCTGGCGACCGCCAATACGCTGGCGGCGGTGCGCGCCGGAGCCACCAGCGTCAACACGACCGTGCTCGGGCTGGGCGAACGCGCAGGTAATGCCGCGCTGGAAACCGTTGCTCTGAGCCTGAGCCGCTGTCTGCAACAGGATTGTGGTGTTGATTTTACGCGCCTGCCGTCCCTGTGCCAGACCGTGGCCGACGCGACACAGCGGGCGATTGACCCGCAGCAACCGCTGGTAGGTTCACAGGTTTTCACCCATGAATCCGGCGTTCATGTCGCCGCGCTACTGCGCGATCGCGAAAGCTATCAGGCGATTGATCCGGCACTGATGGGGCGCGAGTATCGGCTGGTGCTGGGTAAACACTCTGGTCGCCAGGCGGTGGATGGCGTCTTCGCCCGCATGGGGTATCACCTCGATACCCTACAAATCGATCTGCTGCTGCCGGAGATCCGCCGCTTTGCCGAGCGCTGGAAACGTACGCCGAAAGAGGATGAGCTGGTGGCATTTTACGATGCGCTGTGCGGGGAATCCGCACACTTTGCGAGGGGCTGACGATGGAGTGGTTTTATCAAATTCCCGGCGTGGATGAGCTCGATACCGCCGAGTCTTTTTTTGAATTCTTTAGCGTGCCATATGACCCGCTGGTGCTACGCCACTGCTGTCTGCCGGTGCTGCGGGAGTTTCACCAGCGGCTGCGGCAAAACGTACCGCTGCGCAATTTGCTTGAAGAGGCGCCCCGCGCCCCGTGGCTACTGGCGCGCCGGTTGCTGACGGAAAGCTATCAGCACTACCTTCCGGAGCATACCTCATGAGACAAAAATTCGATTTTGGCGAAGAAGTGCGCGTTACCCGCGCCATTCGCAATGACGGCACCATGCGCGGCTTCGCGCGCGGCGACCTGCTGGTTCGTCGCGGCAGTACCGGTTTTGTCCGCGAATGGGGCACATTTTTGATGGATCAGATTATCTATCAGGTGCATTTTCTCGATGATGATTTGGTGGTTGGCTGCCGCGAGCAGGAGCTACTGCCGCTTTCCGTGCCGTGGCACGCCGGGCAGTTTCAGTATGGCGATCGGGTTGCCTGCCGCCACGCGCTGTCGGTAAATGGCGAAGTGGTGATCGCCGCCGGAGAGCATGGCCGTATTGAAGGAACAGACCAGGGCGAGGATGGGGAGAGTTACACCGTCACGTTTTCCGGGCGCTGGTTCCTGGTCCCCGCTGGCGCCATTACCCTGCTGGAGGATGACGCATGACGCCGTGGCAACGCTTCGCCCGACGGCGGCTGGCGATAACACGCTGGCAGTGCGAACCGGAACACATTCCTGCCGATCAACAAACCGCGTTTGACGATGCCTTCGCCCGCCAGTGCCAGCTGGAAAAGGCTGTGGTGGAGGTAGCCGCTGGCACCTCCCTGCCGGATAGCGTGTTGGAGAGTGTCGCAACCTCGCTGGCAAGCTGGCTGGATGGCGGGCATTTTTCTGCTGACGAACGGCAGACAGTGGTCCGGCATCATGCCCGCATGGAGTGGCAGTTCGCCGAGATTGCCGGGCGCGCCCCTCTGCCGGACGATTTACAGGTGCTGGCCTGGTATCAGCAACATCAGGCGCAGTTTATGCGCCCGCCGCAGCGGCTGACATCTCACCTGTTGCTGACGGTCGATAACGACGATGGCGCAGTGCAGCGCCAGATCCGCCATTTTCATCAGGATATTAGCATCTCGCGTCAATACTTTGCCCGGCTGGCGCAGCGCTACTCCCACTGCCCCAGCGCGCTTGAAGGCGGACGTTTGGGCTGGATAAGCCAGGGGTTGCTCTATCCCGAACTCGACACCGCGCTGTTTGCGCTGGCGGAAAATGGCCTTAGCACCCCTATCGAAACCCGCCTCGGCTGGCATCTGTTATGGTGCGAAGCGATCCGTGACGCCGAGCCAATGCCGCAAGAGGAAGCGCTGGAAAAAGCACGAAACTATTTGGTTCGTCAGAACCAGCAGCAGTACCAGCGCACGTGGCTGGCAGCGTTAACCCGCAGCGTGATGGCGGATTAATTTCACCTTCAGAACAAATACCGGTAACAGGCCTTCCTGTCGAACCGGTTATGTTGCCGGGTAACGCGCGTTACCCGGCAACATCACTTACAACAATATCGGTTTAAGCGTTTCCAGCCAGGCATCCAGGCGCTCGTCGGTCAGGTCATACTGATTGTCCTGATCGATCACTAATCCGACAAATTTATCCGCTTCCAGCGCCGATGAGGCATTGAATTCATAGCCTTCATTCGGCCAGTGGCCAACAATCTGCGCACCGCTGTTTTTCAGCGCGTCATACAGCGGGCGCAGGCCGCTGACAAAGTTATCCGGGTAACCCACCTGGTCGCCAAGACCGAAGAGCGCCACGGTTTTACCGCTCAGGCTGTTGATCTCAAGCTGAGCGACAAACTCTCTCCATGACGCGTCCTCACAGCCCGCATCCAGCCCTGGCAGTTGCCCGTCGCCGAGCGTCGGCGTCCCTAACAGCAGTACCGGATAAGAAAGAAACGTGTCGAGATCGGTACGGTTGATATTCACCGGCACATCGGCCGCTGCACCCAGTTTTTGGTGGATCATTTTGGCAATCTTGCGGGTTTTGCCCGTGTCGGTACCGAAAAAAATTCCAATGTTAGCCATCGCATGCTCCTGTGAGAAAAAGTGTGAATCCGCCCTGAACAGGCAGCTATCACCGGAGATATTGCGAAGGCTGTGCCAGCTTTTTTGCCGGGCAATCGCTGCACTGTATTGGCCCGTTATGCACCAGAGCGGCGCTTTTTTATCCACCCTATTGGGCGTTGCCACGCACAGCCAGAGGGCAAAGGGTAAAAATCGGCGGCAAACAGGGATCTGGATCAATCTTACAGCGAGTAACAAGGACCAAAGGCGCACCCTTTGCATGGTTAATGATTGTCCGTTTATGTTCGGACGAAAGTCGACAGGTGGCACAAATTGTCATAACTGCGACATTCCCATTTTGACCACAGGAGTTTGTGATGACCCTGAATATGATGATGGACGCCGCAGCGCCCGCCGAGATCGCCGGAGCGCTCTCACAACAGCATCCCGGGTTGTTTTTCACCATGGTTGAACAGGCTCCCGTTGCGATTTCCCTGACTGATGCCGATGCCCACATTCTGTATGCCAACCCGGCGTTTTGCCTCCAGTCGGGGTATGAGCTTGAAGAGTTGTTGCAGCAAAACCCGCGCCTGCTCGCCAGTAAACAGACGCCGCGTGAAATCTACCAGGATATGTGGCACACCCTGCTGCAACACCGTCCGTGGCGCGGGCAACTGATCAATCGTCGCCGCGACGGCAGCCTGTTTCTGGTGGAGATCGACATCACCCCACTGTTTAATACGTTAGGCAAACTCGAACATTACCTGGCCATGCAGCGCGACATCAGTACCAGCTACGCGCTGGAACAACGGCTGCGTAATCATATGACGCTGACTGAAGCCGTTTTGAATAATATTCCGGCGGCGGTTGTGGTGGTGGATGAACGCGATCAGGTGGTGATGGATAACCTCGCCTATAAAACTTTTTGCGCCGATTGCGGCGGTAAAGAGCTGCTGACCGAACTCAATTTTTCCGCCCATAAGGCAGAGCTGGCGCAGGGCCTGGTACTACCGGTAGCGCTGCGCGGCACAGTACGCTGGTTGTCCATCACCTGCTGGGCGCTGCCGGGCGTCAGTGAGGAAGCGGGCCGCTACTTTATTGATAGCGCCGTGCCGCGCACGCTGTTGGTGATCACCGACAATACCCAGCAGCAGCAACAACAGGAACAGGGGCGTCTCGACCGTCTGAAGCAGCAGATAACCAGCGGTAAATTGCTGGCGGCGATCCGCGAATCGCTGGACGCCGCGCTGGTTCAACTCAATTGCCCAATTAATATGCTGGCCGCCGCCCGTCGTTTAAATGGCGACGATCACAGCAATCTGGCACTGGATGCCGCCTGGCGTGAAGGCGAAGAAGCGATGGCGCGGCTGCAACGGTGCCGTCCGTCGCTGGAGCTGGAAAGCCCGGCAGTCTGGCCGCTCCAGCCGTTCCTTGACGATCTGCTCGCTCTGTATCACCTCCGATATAACCAGGGCGAAAACCTGCAAATTGAGCTGGAATCGCCCTATCTGGTGGGCTTTGGTCAGCGAACACAACTGCTTGCCTGCCTGAGCCTGTGGCTCGACAGAACGCTGGATATTGCCGCTGAGCTACGTGATTTCACGGTACAGACTCAACTTTACGCCCGCGAAGAGAGCGGCTGGCTGTCGTTCTATTTAAACGACAATGTACCGCTGACTCAGGTGCGCTACACCCATTCCCCCGATGCGCTCAATGCCCCCGGTAAAGGCATGGAGCTGCGGCTGATCCAGACGCTGGTCGCCCACCATCGCGGCGCAATTGAATTGACCTCCCGCCCTCAGGGGGGCACCTGCCTGACCCTGCGTTTCCCGTTATTTCACTCTCTGACCGGAGGCTCACTATGACTCAGCGAACGGAGTCGGGTACAACCGTCTGGCGCTTTGACCTCTCCCAGCAGTTTACCGCCATGCAGCGTATCAGCGAGGTGCTAAGCCGGGCGACAGAGGTCGGGCAAACGCTACAGGAAGTGCTGTGCGTGCTGCACAACAATGCCTTTATGCAGCACGGGATGATCTGTCTGTACGACAGCCAACAAGCGATCCTTAACATTGAAGCCCTGCAGGAGGCCGATCAGCAGCTCATTCCAGGCAGTTCGCAGATTCGTTACCGCCCGGGTGAAGGGCTGGTAGGCACGGTGCTGTCGCAGGGGCAATCTCTGGTGCTGCCCTGCGTTTCCGACGACCAGCGTTTTCTCGATCGCCTTGGATTGTATGATTACAGCCTGCCGTTTATCGCCGTGCCGCTGATAGGACCAAACTCGCAGCCTATCGGCGTGCTGGCAGCCCAGCCGATGGCCCGCTACGAGGAGCGGCTGCCCGCCTGCACTCGCTTTCTGGAAACTGTCGCCAATCTGGTGGTGCAAACCGTCCGCCTGATGACGCCGCCCAGCGTCGCGCCCTCACCCCGAGCGGCCGCCGCGCAGATCGCCAGTCAGCGTGGGTGCGCACCGTCGCGATCGTTTGGTTTTGAAAACATGGTCGGTAAAAGCGCGGCCATGCGCCAGACGCTGGAAATTATTCGCCAGGTATCGCGCTGGGACACCACCGTGCTGGTGCGTGGCGAAAGCGGGACCGGTAAAGAGCTGATAGCCAATGCTATCCACCACAATTCACCGCGCGCTGCTGCACCGTTCGTCAAATTCAACTGCGCGGCGCTACCCGACACGCTGCTGGAGAGTGAACTCTTCGGCCATGAAAAAGGTGCGTTTACCGGCGCGGTACGCCAGCGCAAAGGCCGCTTCGAACTGGCGGATGGAGGAACGTTATTTCTTGATGAGATCGGCGAAAGTAGCGCCTCGTTTCAGGCGAAATTGCTGCGTATTTTGCAGGAAGGCGAAATGGAACGCGTCGGCGGTGACGAAACGCTGCGGGTGAATGTACGGATCATTGCCGCCACCAACCGCAATCTGGAAGAGGAAGTGCGGCAGGGGAATTTTCGCGAAGATCTCTACTACCGCCTCAATGTGATGCCCATCTCCCTGCCCCCGCTCCGCGAGCGCCAGGAGGACATTGCCGAGCTGGCGCACTTTCTGGTGCGCAAAATCGCGCAAAACCAGAACCGCACACTTCGCATCAGCGATGGCGCGATCCGTTTACTGATGAGCTATAGCTGGCCCGGAAACGTGCGTGAACTGGAAAACTGCCTTGAACGTTCGGCGGTGATGTCGGAAAGCGGGCTGATCGATCGCGACGTGATTTTGTTTCATCACCGTGAAACTCTGCCAAAACCGCCACAACCCAGCGCACCGCGTGAAGAGAGCTGGCTTGATCAGAATCTCGACGAGCGACAAAGATTGATCGCCGCGCTGGAGAAAGCCGGTTGGGTACAGGCAAAAGCCGCACGCCTGCTGGGAATGACCCCGCGCCAGGTGGCTTACCGTATTCAGACGATGGACATCACCATGCCGCGAATGTAGCGTTGTTTTTTGTGACATTCGGCACATTGTCAGCCAAACGCCACAAACTCGACAAACAGACGATGACGCGCTGAATTTAAAACATTAATTTTCAGTAAGTTACAATGATGACAAGCGGTACAGGTTTTGCAACAGGAGGTTATGACCACACAACCAAGGTACGCCCATGACTTCCTGCACATCCGCCGCTGGCGGTTCACGCTGTCACACCGGGCAGCGTGAACCTTTATCTGATGTCGTTGCCGGTAAGGTGGCGTCGCACCCCTGCTACTCGCAAAACGGCCATCATCGTTATGCCCGTATGCATCTGCCGGTCGCGCCTGCCTGTAACCTGCAATGCAACTACTGCAACCGCAAATTTGATTGCAGTAATGAATCGCGCCCCGGCGTCTCGTCATCGCTGCTGACGCCGGAACAGGCGGTAGCCAAAGTGCGCCATGTGGCTGCGGCGATCCCGCAATTGTCGGTGGTGGGCATCGCCGGGCCTGGCGACCCGCTGGCCAATATTCAACGCACATTCACCACCCTGGAAATGGTGCGCGAACAGCTCCCCGACCTGAAACTTTGCCTCTCCACCAACGGGCTGATGCTACCGGATGCGGTAGAGAGACTGGTGAATGTTGGCGTTGACCATGTCACGGTGACGATCAATACGCTGGATGCCGATATCGCGGCGCAAATCTACGCCTGGCTGTGGCTCGACGGTGAACGTTACAGCGGACGTGAAGCCGGTGAGATCCTGATTGCCCGCCAGCTTGAAGGCGTGCGTCGCCTGACAGCCAAAGGCGTGTTGGTGAAGATCAACTCGGTATTGATCCCCGGCATCAACGATGGCGTTCTGATCGATGTCAGCCGCGAACTGCGCGCCAGCGGCGCCTTTATTCACAATATTATGCCGCTGATCGCCCGCCCGGAGCACGGTACGGTGTTCGGTCTGAACGGACAGCCGGAGCCTGATGCGCAGATGGTAGCCCAGGTGCGTGAGTGTTGCGGCGAGGTGATGCCGCAGATGACGCACTGCCAGCAGTGCCGCGCTGACGCGATCGGTATGCTCGGTGAAGATCGCAGCCAGCAGTTTTCCCTGACGCCGGTTGAAGAGTTGCCGCAGCCGTGGTTACCAACGCTTTACCACCGTGCGCAGTTGCATGCCAGCATTGCCACGCGCGGCGAATCGGAAGAGCCGGATGCCTGTCTGGTGGCGGTTGCCTCAATGCGTGGCGATGCGATTGATTGCCACTTTGGTCATGCCGATCGCTTTAGCATATACAGCCTGTCGGCGGCGGGTGCGGTGCTGGTCAACGAACGCTTTACGCCGAAATTTTGTCAGGGAAGCGACAACTGCGAACCGCAGGACAGCGACGCGCGGATGGACGCGGTTCTCGATCTGCTGGCCGATGTGAAAGCCGTATTTTGCGCCCGTATCGGCTACGGGCCGTGGCAGAAACTGGAAGCGCGCGGCATTCAACCCTGCGTCGATCACGCCTGGGAGCCGGTTAACGAGGCGCTGACCAGCTGGTGGCAGCAATGGCGGAAAAAGGTGCAGTCCGATCCCGCGTCAATGGGGGTGGCATAATGCCTGTTCACGACTGGCTGCGGCGTTTGCTGTGGCTCTATGCGCACGGAGAAGGCTGTTATCCGCTGATGATGGGCTTGCAGGTGACCGAATGGCATGCCCTGCAGGCGCAGTTCGATCCCCCCACGCAGCCGATGCCCGCCGATTGTTTGCTGCGCCAAAAACTGATGAGCGAGCTGAATGCCACCCGTAGCGACGAACAGCAACAACTGGCGCAGTGGCTGGCGGGCTATATGGTGTCAGGCGCGGCACCGATGCACAACATTATCGCCAGTGCTTCGCTGGCGTTTAACCACCTGTGGCAGGATCTGGGGTTAAGTTCGCGTCAGGAGTTGCGCGAGTTAATGAGTGACTGTTTTCCTCTGCTGGTAGAAATGAACAGTGAAAATATGCGCTGGAAAAAGTTTTTTTATCGTCAGCGCTGCCTGCATTCTGCTGGGGAGCTTATTTGCCGCTCCCCAAGTTGCGACGCCTGCTGCGAACGCGAAATCTGTTTTTCAGATTCCTGAAATATATGTGACGACGGGGGATGTTGCTGAGCGGGCAGGATAATCTAAGTTGCATCTTCATGCGGATTAATAATCAGGTAAAAAAAGTAATAATAAATTCTGGATGAACTAATTCCAATTTGCGGAAAGAGGACTAATTAGAATCAATAAATCCATAATAGCTATTAATTGTAATCATGCTCCTGATTCTCAACTGAGAGTACGTGAAATATAAAATGCCAAATACACTAATAAATATCTATAATATGTAATATGAATCACGGCTCTACGTCTAACCCTCCCTCACTTAAAAAAAATCCACGCCAATGCGTGGATTTTTCTTTTTATGGCGTAGCAGCGTCAGGCTTTCCGCCCCTGCAATACTTCCCCCACCACACCAACTGCTGAAAAGGCATTTGGCCAGCCGGCGTAGAATGCGGCGTGCGCAACAATCTCACCCGCTTCCTGCGCGGTAAGCCCATTGTCCATCGCCCGGTTCAGGTGATAGCCGATTTGCGCACTCTGCCCGGAGGCAATCAGCGCGCTGACAGTAACCAGGCTCCGGTCGCGGGGGGCCAGTGCTGGGCGTTGCCACAACTCAAGAAAAAGAGGATCGGCGGTGAATTTCACCAGCCCCGGTGAAACAGGCTCGACGTTCTTTTTCACGGTTTCAGCTCGCAGCCGTTCAACCTCTTCATTCAGGGGCAATAGCTGCGGTGTCGCCTGCGGGAGTGCATCAGGGCTCACTCCGCGTGTGCGGAAAATATCTTTAGTCACCGCAATGGCCGCCATCGCATTCGGCCAGCCGGAATAAAACGCCAGATGAGTAATTACTTCGGAGATTTCAGCCGGGGTTACGTCACACTCGAGCGCTACTTCCACATAGTGTTTCAGTTCGGCAGGCTGGTTTCTGGCGATAAGAATGGCCAGCGTGACGATACTGCGATCCCTCAGTGACAGGTCATTTCGCTGCCACAGTTCATTGGAGATAACATCATTACCAAACCGGGCAAGTGCGGGTGAAACCGACTGAATATCGGCGTCAGACAGTACAGATGCATTAACTTTCATTGTGTTTTCACCTTATTGATTCCCCAGGCCGTTAGCGGGTCCAGACCTGTTTTTGGTCTTTCGTGTCTGGGGTGTTTTGCGCCATGATCCCGGACAATGCGTGAGGCTGATAGCAGGCCTCCAGATAACGGATATCTTCCTCGCTCAGCCGCACGTTCACAGCCTTGACCGCGCCCTCGACATGTTGCTTTTTCGTTGCTCCCACGACCGGAGCCGTCACTTTGGTTAACAGCCAGGCCAGCGAAACCTCGGTCATTGACACCTGGTATCGGCTGGCAAGCTCCGCCACCCGGGCAATTATCTCTGCGTCCTGCTCTGCCGTTTTGTCGTATTTCCCTTTGGCATAGGTGTCTTCCCTGGCTCGTCGTGTCTGAGCATTATCAATGCGGGAAAGACGGCCACTGGCCAGAGCGCTGTAAGGCGTCATGGCGATATTGTCCTGCGCGCAGAGCCCCGCCAGTTCGCGCTCATCCTCGCGCATAATGAGGTTGTAATGACTCTGGACAGAGACAAAAGGCGTCAAGCCTTCGCGTTCAGCCAGCGCGTTGGCTTTCGCCAGCTGCCAGGCAAAGCAATTTGAGATGCCAATGGCACGCACTTTTCCCGCCTGAACCGCCTGGTGCAGCGCGATCAGCACGTCCAGGACTGGCGTGTTGTAATCCCAGATGTGGTAGATATAAAGGTCGATATACTCCATGCCGAGGTTTTGCAGACTCTGGTCAAGCGAGTGCGCAATGGCCTGCTGACCGCTGATCCCTGCGGCAATCTGTTGCCCTGTTCGGGGCAAAAATTTCGTTGCCAGCACCACCTCATCTCGCCTTGCCATATCGCGAAGCGCTTTCCCGAGAAAACGTTCACTTGAGCCATTCTGGTAGGCGATAGCGGTATCGAAGAAATTGATCCCCTGCTCCAGGCCGTAGCGGATGATGTCCCGGCTTTCCGGCTCGTTCAGGGTCCAGCTGTGTTGACCCGAAGAAGGATCGCCAAACCCCATGCACCCCATACAAATGCGGGAAACGCGTAAATCGCTGTTACCCAACTGACTGTATTGCATTCGCTTTCCCCTCCTGAACGTAGCAAAAATGTAAAAATACACCGCCAGTATAAGCTCGCGATCGCGGGAAGATTAGGTCATCATTGATTCAAAGATAGTTAGCCAACAGCTAATAATCAGTACGCTGATTGCATCAGGATGGCCTAATGAACAATGTGATTTACAACCAGATACGGATCTTTCAAAGCATTGCCCGCGAGGGCAGCATCACGGCTGCGGCCAGAAAGCTGGAAATTACGCCTCCGTCCGTGAGCAAAGCGCTAAAACTGCTGGAACAGCACATCGGGCATCCTCTTTTTGTCCGCACGACACGGCATATAGAACTGACGGACGCCGGGCAACAGCTTTTGCAGCAAACTCAGGCGGCGGTAGCGTCACTGGAAAATGCGCTGGAGGGCATCAAGGATACGCATCAGGCACCTTCCGGGCTGGTCAGGATCACCCTGTCTCGCTTCGCATATCTGTTGATCCTCAAGCCTCATATGGCCGAGTTTTGTGCTCAGTTCCCGGGTATTCAGCTTGAGGTATCCGTTTACGATGGCACCATCAACATTGTCGATGAACGCTATGATCTGGGGATCCGGTTTGGCGATATCCTCGAAGGTGGCGTCGTCGCACGTCAACTGATGGCGCCCTTTCGTGAGGGCTTGTATGCCTCATCCGCCTATCTTGAGGAATTTGGTATTCCTGTGACCCCCGCAGATCTTTCGCGGCATCGTCTGATAGGCTATCGGTTTATCACCAACAACCGTATTCTGCCGTTGATTCTCGAGGAAAACGGTGAGCAGTTAACCCTTGATATGCAAGGCCAGCTTATCAGCAATGATATTGATGTGATGGCAGACGGGATCCGCAGCGGACTGGGCATCGGGCGTCTTTTCGAGCCGGTGTATCAGTTACAGTCCGATAAAGACCGTTTTATCCCGGTGATGGAGCCCTACTGGAAAACCTATCCTCCGGTGTTTCTTTATTATCCTAAAAGCGCGGGTAAAGCCAAAAGAGTCCAAAGCCTTATTGAATTTTTAATCTTAAAAAACGCCAGATAATACGGCTTTCCATTGCAGAAGGGGAAATACCATTATTAATAATCACGGTCTGGTGAATTTTAAATATGTCAGAATGTAAGATTTCAGAGCTGACATTGAAATATAATTAACATATTCACCTGCACATAATAATTCCTACAGAGACCCCGCCATCGCTCTCTTCCCAGGCTTGTGAAACAGCGCCATTTTGTCATCCCTAATCTTATCGCTTACCACTGATTTTATTCATATTTCAGCCCGACTACGGCGAGGGGTTTGGCGCGCTGAATAATCCTCAGACAATCCTCTGCGAAGGGTAAATAGGTTAAATTTAATAAGTGATAGATAACATTTATTATGAAGATGATAAATTCCTGTTATAATTTCTTTAAATCAAAGGCATTGATTTTGTTAACCGCTGCAAACGGTGTGTTTTAAATGAAATTTATCATCGGCTATGTAATGAGTTACACAACGATTATTCATTGCTTCTGTTTATTACCCCAATCCACTGCTTTAGTGGCCCTCTTAATTAACCATGATTTATTTATGGTTAATATGGCCGCGCTTTGTCATGACCAGAATAGTCAGGAGTTCGCATGAATAAGAAAAGACGTTCAGTTCCCGGGATCAGACATTATGACGGGCCTGCCGGTGGCTGGGGTGCCTTAAAAGCGACGGCGATAGCCGTACGCACGCAGATGGATGCGCTGGACGCTCCCGTCACGTTGCTGCGCACCAACCAGCCCGATGGGTTTGACTGCCCGGGCTGCGCGTGGCCGGATAAAGAACACAAATCCACGTTCCAGTTCTGTGAAAACGGCGCGAAAGCCGTAACGTGGGAAGCCACCAGCAAGCGCGTCACCCCGGAATTCCTGGCGAAAAACACCGTCACCTCCCTGCTGGCAAAATCCGATTACGAACTTGAAGGCTATGGTCGTCTGACCCGCCCGCTGCGTTACGACCGGGCTAGTGACACGTTCCGCCCTGTTGAGTGGGAAGAGGCCTTTGAGCGGATCGGCGAAGTCCTGCGCGGGCTTGAACCAGACCAGGTCGAATTTTATACCTCTGGCAGAGCATCGAACGAAGCGGCTTATCTGTTCCAGCTGTTTGCCCGTGAATACGGTACGAACAACTTTCCTGATTGTTCCAACATGTGCCATGAAGCCACCAGCGTCGGCTTACCGCGCTCAATCGGTATCGGGAAAGGCACCGTTTCACTGGATGATTTCGACAAAACAGAACTGGTTATCTCCATTGGTCACAACCCGGGCACAAACCACCCGCGCATGATGGGTACGCTTCACGAGCTGGCGCGCCGCAATGTGCCGATTATCGTCTTTAACCCGCTGCGTGAAAGGGCCCTTGAACGTTTCGCCGACCCACAAAGCGTCATTGAAATGGCCACCTACAGCTCCACCGATATCGCATCGACTTATTTCCAGGTGAAAGCAGGTGGCGATGCCGCGGCATTAAAAGGGATCGCCAAACATCTTCTGCTCATGGAACAGGAACGCGGTGGCGTGCTGGATAGTGAATTTATTGCCGAACACACCCAGGGGTTTTCTGCTTTTGCTGACGATATCGCGCAAACCTCCTGGGAGGCCATTGAGCGCGAGTCCGGGTTAACGCCGGACGCGTTGAAAAGCGTGGCTGAAGCCTACGCGAAATCGAACGCCACCATTATCACCTACGGTATGGGGATCACCCAGCACAACAAAGGTACGGCGAACGTGCGGCTGATTGCCGATGTGCTGTTAATGCGCGGCAATATTGGCAAACCCGGCGCGGGGATCTGTCCGCTTCGTGGCCACTCTAACGTGCAGGGCAACCGCACAGTGGGGATCACCGAGAAACCTACGGCAGCGTTTATCGAACGCCTTAAGGACGTTTTCGGCTTCGACGCGCCAGCCAAACATGGCCACGATGCCGTGCAGGCCACGCAGGCGATGATCGACGGCCATGCAAAAGCCCTTATCTGCCTCGGCGGTAACTTTGCGGTTGCGATGCCCGATCACGAGAATGGATTCCCGGCGATGCATACTCTGGATTTGAGTGTGCACGTGGGCACCAAACTGAACCGTACTCACCTGCTGGTAGGCAAAGAAACCTATATCCTGCCGTGTCTTGGCCGTACCGAGCTGGATATGCAGCAGACGGGGCGTCAGTCCATTACTGTAGAAGATTCCATGTCGATGGTTCATGCCTCCTCCGGTAAGCTGAAACCCGCCTCCCCGCTGATTCGCTCTGAACCGGCTATCGTTGCGGGCATGGCTCGCGCGACGCTGAAACAGACCAAAGTGAACTGGATGGAACTGGTGACAGACTACGATCTGATCCGTGAGTTGATCGAGCAAACCATCCCCGGTTTTGACAACTATAACGACCGCATTCGTGTGCCGGGCGGCTTCCGGATGCCGCTGCCGCCAATCCAGCGCATCTGGCCTACCGCTACCGGTAAAGCAATGTTCTCGGTGTTCGATGGCGTGGATGAGAATGCCAAAGGCGAAGGCGACAACGTTCTGCGCCTGATTACCCTTCGCAGCCACGACCAGTACAACACCACCATCTATGCGCTGGACGATCGCTATCGCGGCGTCTTTGGCCGCCGGGATATTCTGTTTATGAATGAAGGCGATATGGATAGCCTGGGTCTGGAGCACGGCGATCGCGTGGATATCGAAACCGCGCTGGCGGGAAGTGTTCAGCGCCTGGAAGATATTACCGTAGTAGCCTACAGCATTGCTTCGGGTTCCGTTGGCGCATACTACCCGGAAGCTAACGTGCTGGTGCCGCTTAACTACCTCGATAAAGACAGTGGTACCCCGTCCTATAAGTCCGTGCCTGTACGCGTGACCCTGCGTTCAAAAGAAATCCGGATGCTCTGATCTCAGTCCCCCTTATTCAACGCTTCGGCAATGAATAAGGGGGATTTCTCAATTCCTTCCGCATTTATGTAATACTCGTAGCACCTGCCCGATCAGAGAAAAATAATGGACATAAAACAATTAAAATATTTGATCGCCCTGGATCAAACCAGTCACTTTGGTAAGGCCGCATCGCAATGCAATATCACTCAGCCGACGCTTTCCATGCGTATTCGCAGCCTGGAAGAGGAGCTTGGTCTGGTGTTGATCGTCCGCGGGCAACGTTTTGAAGGTTTTACGCCTGAGGGAGAACGGATCCTGGCCTGGGCGCACGCCCTGCTTGCCGCACACGATGGGCTTCAGGCGGAGGCCGCCCTGTGCAAAGGGCAAGTGGTGGGTGAGCTGCGTCTTGGCATGGTTCCGCTGGCAAGCGTTGACCCGATGATCTTTATTCGCCTGCTGACGCAAAAATACCCCGAACTGAAATTTAGCCTGTATTCCATGTCGTCAGAACAAATCGCTGAAGGAGTAAACAGTAATCAGCTGGAATTGGGGATTTGCTATCTGAATAATATTAACACAAGCGTCTTTAATGTTATTCAGTTGCCGAAAACCAAAATGGGCTTATTGCACGACTCCCGCCATTTCCAGATGGATAAAACAACGCTCAGCTGGCAGGACCTGGTGAATTTCCCGCTGGGTTTCCTGAGCAAAGGGATGCACTATCGCGACCATATGGACGTCAGTTTTAAGTCCGCCGGGATCACCCCGGACTATGTGTTTGAGAGCGACTCAACCTTTCAGATAATCCAGGCAGTAGAAAGTGGCATCTGCTGTGCCGTCATGCCGCTGAATAACGGGCTTGAGAACTTAAACAGCCACTTTTTGATTACCCCGATAACCGACTCGAATATCGACGCCCCTATTGGCCTGATTATGCGTAAGCAGGAGCCGGTGTCATCCCTGGCGCTGCGCTGCTTTGCCGACGCTCAGGAGATTTATACGGAGGAAAATGAGCGTTACCAATAGCGGAGTGCGGGCGAGCATTACGGCCCCGGTGCGTTAATATCCACCAGCAACAGCGTGCCGACACTCCCCGCAGGGACATGGTGCGTTACGCCACGCGGCACAACGATATACTCTCCGGCAGCCAGGGTGAACACGTTTTCCGCCACCACCAGAGGCAATTCACCCTCCAGTACCAGCAGCCACTCATCGAAATCGTCATGTACTTCCGCAGGGATCCCCTCTCCGCCCATCCTGATAACTTTAATGCTGGCATCACCAACCTGCCCCAGAATGCGCGACTGCCAGAACTGCTGCAGCCCTTCTACCACACTAAAAATTGAACTCTTTTTCATCGGAATACTTCGGCCAGGACATGATAAGTTAGTTGTACCTCACCATTTGATGTTCACAAATATCAATAGATCAAATGATTATCACGATTCTGACTTAATGCACTGGTACAGGAAATACTGATGTTGATGAAAACAAAGGCCTCACACAAAGATGAGGCAGGCGCGGAGTTTCGCGCAGGGATCACCGCCTGCCTGCCCACGATCCCTGGCTACTGGAGTATTGGTTTCGCCGCTGGCGCTATCGGCACCCTTTCCGGGTTTACCACTCTGCAAACCGCACTGCTGGCAAGCGTGCTATATACCGGCTCGGCACAATTTCTGTTCTATTCACTGTGGGCTGCCGGAGCAGAAGTGGCCTCGGTGGTGTTCAGCGTCTTTCTGGTGAATTTGCGTTATCTGCTGATGAGCTCCGCAATGAGCGTTTTCTTTCGCGAACACAGCACCCTGCAAAAACTGATCAGTGGCCTGTTACTGACCGATGAAACTTTCGGCGTTGCCGTGCAGCGCGGCAGCCAGCACAGCACCGTTCCGTTTGCCTGGATGCTTGGGCTTAATGTCGCCGCCTGGCTGAACTGGATCCTCGCCTGTGTGGTCGGCGCCTGGCTTGCCTCTGCCCTTCCGCCATCGCTGATGGAAGGCCTGAGCTTTAGTCTGGTATCGATGTTTATTGGACTGGTGCTGATGCTGTGGTTTGCCAGCCACCGAAAAGCGCTGGAGACATTCAGCATCGCCGCCGCCGTGGTGATTACGCTGCTGACCGCCCACCAGATGGATATCAGCCTGGTGGTGATTATCGCGGCATCAGTTTCGGCCACGCTTGCCACCCTGGGATTGCGCCTCTTCAGCAAGGGAGGGAAATAAGATGGAACGAAATATCCTGCTGGCGATTTTTATCTCTGCGCTGGTTACCGCACTGATGCGCACCGTGCCTATTCTGCTGCTTTCCCGTTTTCGTCTTGCTCCGGCGTTGCAGCAGTGGCTGAGCTTTATTCCAGCCGCCATTATGGCCGCCATTATCACCGCCGAGCTGCTGGGTAAACCGGCGCTGACACCGTCCGGGGTCAGCATTTCGCTGCTGGCGGCGACGGTTGCTGCATTAGCCGGGATAGTGACGCGCAGCCTTTTCGCGACGGTGCTTGCGGGAATGGTGGCGTTTTCGGGTTTGAGCTATTTTTTGATGTGATGTGCAGTGACTTGCGAAAATGCAGGTACTGCCAACGCCCTCTCCTTTTTGAGGAGAGGGCTGATTTCATCAAACATTTCTGTATCGCACTTGCTTTACAAGCAGCACGCAGCGGGCTGTGAGTTCCACGGGTTGATGTACCGGGATGCTGCCCGCCGGTGTTACTCTTTCACGCGCGAGCGTTTCCCCCTCGACTCCTCAGCATTTTCGGCTGCCTGTACCAGCGAAAAGTTAAAGCTCACCTCCGTATGCGGCGCGTTGATATCGCGCTCGCGGGCGAGTTTGTTGTCGGTAATTTTCACCGGGTCAGCAATCAGCTCTTCACGGGTTGCAAAGGCAAAGTCATCCCACAGATATTGATCACCATTGAGGTTGATCTGGGTGGTCAGGTGTTTGAAGCCTGGTGCCGAGACAAAGAAATGCACGTGCGCCGGACGATTGCCGTGACGACCAAGGCCGGTCAGCAGTTTTTGCGTTGGGCCATCCGGCGGGCAGCCATAACCGCATGGCACAATACTGCGCACCGCGTAGCGGCCGTCCGCGCCGGTTTTAACACGGCGACGCAGGTTGTACTCGCTTTGTGACGGGTCGAAGAACGAGTAGCCGCCATGCGTATTGGCGTGCCAGATATCGACAATCGCCCCCGCAACCGGCTTACCGTCAAGGTCAGTCACCTTACCGTGCAGCCACATGGTTTCTGCTTTTTCGCTGCCATCATCCATGCGCGCAAACCCCTCGCTCAGTGGCGCATTGGCCACATACAGCGGCCCTTCGATCGTGCGAGGGGTGCCCACCTCAGTTCCGGCTGCGGTCTCTTTTTCATCGGCGCGCATATCCAGATAGTGCTCAAGCCCTAACCCTGCCGCCAACAGCGCCGCCTCTTTGCGCTCACCCAGTTCGTTCAGGTAGTTCACCGCCACCCAGAACTCTTCGTCGGTGATGTCGAATTTTTTAATGGTCTGGCACAGGTCGCTCAGGAGCTGGTGCATGATGTTCTTAAAACGATCGTTTCCGCCGTCGGCATTCAGACCGCTGCTGATGGTGAGTAAGGTTTCCAGTTCAGACTGATGTGCAGGATTTTTGGACATTGCATGTTCCTCGTTATTGTAGGGTACGGTTTTTACTATTTTTCGTTATCAATCGACGACGGATGCGCGCATAACGGCTGCACGGTGATGTCCATATACGGGTAGAGCGGTAACTCTGTTAATAGCGTGTGCAGCTCCTGATTGTCCGCAACGTCAAAGATGCTGACGTTGGCGTATTGCCCCACCACCCGCCAGATATGCAGCCATTTGCCTTCGCGCTGTAACCGTTGCGAATAGGCTTTCTCTTTGGCTTTAATTTCATCCGCCTGCACCTTTGGCAGTGAGGCGGGAATGTTGACCGTCATTTCCACTTTAAACAGCATATGAACCCCTTACTGACGCGCGTAATGGCGCAATTTATCGTCATCAATCTCAATACCCAGGCCCGGGCCTTGCGGTACGCTCACCTGCCCCTGGCTGAAATCGAGCGGGCGCACCACGATGTCGTCTTTCAGCAGCAGCGGGCCAAACATCTCCGTGCCCCACTGCATCCTGACCGTTGACCAGGCATGGAGTGAGGCAACGGTTCCCAGCGTGCCTTCCAGCATGGTGCCACCATAGAGCGCCACGCCCGCCGCCTGGGCCACCTGTGCCAGCTTCAGCGCCTGCACCGGGCCGCCCGCTTTGGCAATTTTCAGCGCGTAAGCGCCCGTGAAGCCGCCACGCGCCAGGGCGTAACCGTTGTGGCAAGTCGCCACCGCTTCATCAGCCAGAATCGGCACCTCAAAGCGCTGGCTGAGGGTGATTAACCCCTGCATATCCCACAGCGGAATGGGCTGCTCCACGAGGTCTATCCCCCCGTCCTGCAACTGGCGCATTCCCTTCATTGCGGTGGTGAGATCCCAGGCCTGGTTAACGTCCACACGAATGCTGACTTCATCCCCCAGCGCCGCCTTGATCGCCAGGGCGTGGCGAACATCTGTTGCCAGTTCGCGGGCGCCAATTTTGAGTTTGAAGGCGCTGTGTCGGCCTTCCGCCAGCAGGCGTTTGCCCTCTTCGATGTCTTTGTCGGTATCACCACTCGCCAGCGTCCAGAGCACCGGCAGCCGTTCGCACAGCGCGCCCCCCAGCAATGTGCTGACGGGCACGCCAAGTGTTTTTCCCTGCGCATCAAGGAACGCGGTTTCGAGGGCGGACTTCGCAAAGGTGTTGCCCTTCACGCTGGCGTTCATGGTTTCGGCCAGCGCAGCCGGGCCGCTGAAGCTTTTGCCGCACAGCAGCGGTGCCAGGTAGGTTTCAATGGCCGATTTAATGGCCTCCGGACTTTCGGCCCCGTAGCTCAGGCCGCCGATGGTGGTGGCCTCGCCCCAGCCCACCACGCCCTGCGCACAGGTCATGCGCACGATGGCGAGCGTCTGGCAGCCCATCGTGGTCATCGACAGCCTGTGTGGCCGAATAGTCGGGATATCCACCAGCCAGCAGGCGATGGATTCAATCGTGATGTTCATATTCTGCTCCGGTAGTTAAGAAAGAGATGACGTGCTGACTGAATGCCTGGGCACAGGCGACGTTAGACAGATGCGAAGCAGGCAACGCCAGGTAGTGCGCGTGCGGGGCTTCCACCACCAGCCATTCGGCATCGCGCGTGGTGGTTACCGGATCGTCTTCTCCGGCAATCACCAGCATCGGGCGCTGCATGGCTGGCACCTCATCGCGCAGGTCGGCGCGCGCCAGCGCTTCACAACAGGCTGCATAACCCTCTGTGGGCGTGTGGGCCAGGGCGGTCACCAGGTTTTCCACCACCGCCGGATGAGCCTGTCGAAATGCTGGCGTAAACCAGCGGTCAGCAGCACTGGCTGCCACAGGCGCCATACCCTGCTCACGCACCAGCTTTGCGCGCTGCAACCATCCGCTTGTTTCACCGATTCTGGCGGCGGTGTTCGCCACCACCAGACGATGAAAACGCCCCGCCGCGTGGCGGTTGAGCCACAGCCCGGTCAGGCCGCCCAGGGATATCCCGCAGAAAAAGGCACGCTCCACGCCAAGATGGTTGAGCAGCGAAATAACATCCTGCCCAAGCGTGGCCAGGCTGAGGTCATGCTGCGCTAACGGTGAACGACCGTGTCCGCGCGTGTTGTAACGCAGCACGCGAAAATGCTCTGTCAGGGCGGGCAGCTGCGCTTGCCACATCTCCCAGGTGGTGCCCAGCGAATTAGAGAGCACCAGAAGCGGCAACGTACTGTCACCGTCCAGTCGATATTCCAGATCCATCGCCACCCTCCGTTACGCCGTGGCTTCGTCAGCCTGTAACGCGAACGTCAGTGCAACGGGCGTGACAGATTGCAGATAGTCGGCAGTGATATCGCCGAACAGCTCGCGGACCACCACGCCGCTGTCGGTGATATCCATTACCGCCATGTCGGTAAAAATGCGGTCAATACAGGCCATCCCGGTAAGCGGATAAGTACAGGCGTTGACGATTTTGCAGGCACCGTTTTTGGTCAGGTGTTCGGTCATCACAAACACTTTTTTCGCACCAATCGCCAGATCCATCGCCCCGCCCACGGCAGGAATAGAGGAAGGTTCACCAGTGCTCCAGTTCGCCAGGTCGCCACGTTCGGACACCTGATACGCCCCCAGCACGCAGATATCGAGATGTCCACCGCGCATCATGGTGAAGGAGTCGCCGTGGTGGAAATAACAGCCGCCTGCCAGCAGCGTGACGGGCTGTTTTCCGGCGTTGATGAGCTCGGGATCTTCCTCTCCCTGCGCGGGCGCAGGCCCCATGCCGAGAATACCGTTTTCGCTGTGCAGGAAAATTTCGCGGTCTGGCGGAAGGTAGTTCGCAATTTGCGTGGGCATCCCGATGCCGAGATTGACGTACGCCCCTTCCGGGATATCGCGCGCAATACGCTGCGCCAGCTGCTGATGGGTTAATTTATTCACGCAGACTCCTTAAGCGCAGTAGCCACCTGCACCACGCGCTGCACAAAAATCCCCGGCGTGACCACGGCTTCGGGATCAAGCTCGCCGAGCGCGACGGTTTCACTCACCTGCGCTATGGTGCAGGCCGCCGCGGTGGCCATAATCGGGCCGAAGTTACGCCCGGTTTTGTCGTACACCAGATTGCCCCAACGGTCTGCCTTCAGCGCTTTGATCAGGGCAAAGTCGGCTTTCAGGGGTGTTTCAAACACATAATCTTTGCCGGCGATACGGCGAGTCTCTTTGCCTTGCGCCAGCTCCGTGCCGAACCCGGTTGGCGTAAAGATGCCCCCCAGACCCGATCCACCCGCCTGGATCCGCGCCGCGAGGTTGCCCTGCGGCACCAGCTCAAGCTCCACTTCCCCGCGACGATAGAGGTCGTCGAACACCCAGGAGTCCACCTGGCGCGGGAAGGAGCAAATCACCTTTTTCACGCAGCCGGCTTTCAGCAGCGCCGCCAGGCCGTAGTCGCCATTGCCTGCGTTATTACTGATGAGCGTCAGCCCCCGGGGTTTGCAGCGGATCAGCGCGTCCAGCAGCGCCGACGGTTGCCCCGCCGGGCCAAAGCCGCCCACCATCACCACCGCGCCATCGAACACGTCCGCCACCGCGCTGTCGATGTCCGTCATCCTTTTATCAATCATTGTTTTTCCTCGTGTTGAGACGGCAGGCTACGTAGCGCAACCCACGCCAGAAGTGCGTAGACCACCAGTAAAATGGAGACCGGCCAGGCAGCGTCGAACTCGATAAGCAACGCCACCGCCAGCATCGGCCCTAATCCGCCGGAGAAAATCGACCCCACCTCATGCCCCAGCGCCAGCCCGGAGTAGCGCACCCGCACCGGAAAAAGATCGCTCATGATGCAGGGTTGCGTGCCGATCATCGCCCCGTGGCAGAACGGCAGGCCGAGGAACATGGCCAGCATGATCGCGCCGTAGCTCCCCGTAGAAAGCAGCCAGAAAAACGGAAAGGCCATCACCAGCAGGCCAATCACGCCGATGTAATAGACCGGTTTGAGGCCGATGCGATCCGACAACGCGCCCCAGAACAGAATGGAGAAAAACTCCACCAGCATCGCCAGGGTCACGGCGCTGATGATGTCCCCGGTGCTGATGCCAATGTGCCTGGCATACACCACGGAGAAGGTGAAAAAGATGTACGACGCGCCGTTTTCCGGCAGGCGCAGGGCGATGGCCTGTAGCAGCGCTTTCGGGTGTTCACGCACCAGGACCAGCAGGGGGATTTTTTCGTGTTTATCTTCCGGCTTCGCCTGGGTAAACGCCTTGCTTTCGCGGATGTTTTTACGGATGTAAACCCCGACCAGAAAGATGACAATGCTCAGCAGGAACGGTACGCGCCAGCCCCAGGACATAAAGTCGGACTCCGGGAGTTTTTGAACCAGCCAGAAGGCAAATGCCGACAGCACGAACCCGCCCGAGACGCCCATCTGGCTCCACGCGGTGTAGAACCCACGGCGCGATGCCGGTGCATTTTCGCTCAACATCAGCACGCCACCGCCCCACTCGCCACCCGAGGCCACGCCCTGCAAAAAGCGCAGAATAATCAGCGTCAACGGCGCCCAGATGCCAATCTGGCTATAGACCGGCAGCAGACCAATCACAAACGTGGTCGCCCCCATCAGCGTTAAGGTCATGATTAGCGTCATCTTGCGGCTGTAGCGGTCACCCATGTGCCCAAAGACGATGCCACCCAGCGGACGCGCCAGAAAGCCGACCGCAAAACCGGAAAACGCCAGCAGCGTCCCCTGAAGAGGATCGCCGCCGACCGGGAAGAGCAGCGGCCCAAAGACCAGCGCCGCTGCGGTGCCATAGAGGAAAAAGTCATACCACTCGAGCGCATTCCCCAGTACCGAGGCGATCACCAGCTTGCGCATCTGGCCCGCATCCTGGTTCACCCCGGTGGTGATGGTGTTTTCTGTGACGACATTGCTCATTACGCACTCCCCTGTATTCGGGAAAAAGGCTTAAGCCTCAATGTCATGCCCGACGGCATGGTAACGGCGGTTAAAATAGACCAGCCCACACGGCTGTTCGCTGATGCGAATGGCCTGCACCTGGCAGTAAAAAACCGAGTGGCTGCCAACTTCATGGCAATCGGCTATCAGGCAGTCGAAACTGGCCACTGAGGAGCTCAGCACCGGCGCGCCGCTGCTCATCACCTGCCAGCTGTCATGCAGAAAACGCTGATCCGAGCGCAGGCTGGCGTTGGCAAACACGCCGGATAACTCCTGATGGCTACTGGAGAGCACGTTGACGCACAACACCCCGTTGCGGCGAAAGTGTTCGTGGGCATAAGAGTTGCGGTTCATACAGACCAGCAGAGTTGGCGGCTGATCGGTCACGCTACACACGGCAGAGGCGGTGAAGCCAAATTTGCCCGCAGGGCCGTCGGTGGTGATCACCGATACCGCGCTGCCGAGCTGTGCCATCGCATTACGAAATTCAGTTTGCAGAGTCATGGGTATCCCCTTACAGATCGATAACTAAACGCCCGCACTTCGCGCGGGAACAGCACAGCAGGATTTGATCGCCGTCGGCTTTCTCTTCATCGGTAAGATAGTGGTCACGATGATCCACATCCCCTTCCAGCACGTCGGTTAAACAACTGCCGCAGATCCCCTGCTTGCAGGAGACATTCACCTTCAACCCGGCCTGGGCCAGGGCTTCGACAATGGTCTGGTTTTCCAGCACCTTCACGGTGATACCGCTGGTGGCCGCTACCACATCAAAGGCCGAGCCGCCGGTTTGCACCTCAGCGCTGAAACATTCCTGATGGATTTGGCCCGACGAGTACCCCAGGGTTTGCGCCTGTTCAGTGACGGCATCCATCAGCCGCGTGGGGCCACATACATACACGTGGGTTTGCGCTGGCAGATCGGTCAGCACCGCCGCCAGATCCAGGCGTTGTTCGTTGCTGAAGTGCAGTTGCACCTGTGCTGCGTAAGGGGCACGTTCCAGCTGTGGGACAAACGCCGCCTGCACACGCGAACGGGCGCAGTAGTGCAGTGCGAAAGAACGTCCGGCGGCGTGCAGTTCAGCAGCCATCGCCAGCATCGGCGTGACCCCAATTCCCCCGCCAATCAGCAGGGTGTGCGCCGCGCGGTCTTCCAGCTCAAACAGATTGCGCGGCTCGCTGACCGCAATGGCATCGCCTTCACGCAGGGCATGTACCGCAAGGGATCCGCCCTTTGAGCGCCCTTCTTTCAGGATGCCCAGCTGATAGTGCTGCCGGTCCTGCGGATCGCCGCAAAGGGAGTACGGGCGGACCAGGTCGGCGCTGAGATGCAGGTCGATATGAGCCCCCGCGCGAAACGCCGGCAGTGCGATGCCCTCAGAATGCGCCAGGGTCAGCAACACCACGTCGCCCTGCACCTCGCGTCGGATAACCTGTAATGTCAGCATGTTCACTCCTCAACGCATAAACAGGCCGCCGTTGATGTCCCAGGTCGCCCCGGTGACAAACGACGCCTGGGGTGAAGCCAGCAACGCAACGGCCTGAGCGACAAACTCCGCCTCGCCCAGTTTGCCCACCGGGATCATTTGCAGCAGCCCGGCCATCTTCTCTTCCGGGACAAGCGCGTGAACGGTGGGCAGATCCATCGGGCCTGGTGCGATGGCATTCACCGTTACGCCAGATTTGCTCAGCTCGCGGGCAAAGATTTTGGTCAGCGTTAAAATGCCGCCCTTGGACGCCGCATAGTGCGCCCCGGATGCCGTGCCCCCGTTTTGCCCGGCCAGGGACGCCAGGTTGATGATTCGGCCGTAGCCCCGGCCGGCGAAATAGCGCCCCATCGTCTGACACCCGACAAAGGTGCCGCGCAGATTGGTGGAGATCACCCGGTCGAATTCGTCGACGTCTATCTCCATCACCGGCGTGGCCAGCGTCAGCGCGGCGTTGTTCACCAGCACCTCCAGGCTGCCAAAGCGAGCGAGGGTGGCATCAAGCGCGCGGGCAAAATCCTGCGGCTGGCGGATGTCCAGCCCAAGCGCCAGCACCTTACCGTTATCCAGTTCATCTGCCTCCTGCTGCGCGCGGCGGACGTCTACGTCGGTCAGCACCACCTGATAGCCCTGCCCGAGCAGTGTGGCGGCGATAACCTGTCCCAGACCGGCGGCAGCGCCAGTCACTAATACGGTTTGCGTCATGGTCAGCTCCTCAGAGGATGTAGCCGATGCTGTGCAGCACATCGTCGCTGTTCACCAGGCGGATCACCTTTTGCTGAATAAGCCAGCGGCCATCCTGCTGCTGGAGGTGCCAGGTAATGTCCGCCGCGTAGTGGCGGCTGTGGCCTTTACGGTGCTCCCACAAGGACTGTGCCCCGCGCACCACAATGCTGTCCTCGGCGGATCCCAGCACGCGAAAGCGCGACAGGGTGCGCAAGGTACGGGCGCGTGGCGTGGTGGAGATCGACTCCCCGCTGTAAAGACGTTTCACACGTTTTTCCCGCATGTGGTGGTCATCACAGGCGTAGTTGAGGGTGTTTTTGAAATCCGTTTCGGTCGGATCAATTGGCACCACGTACAGGCCATCGTGTTGCCACAGTTCAAGCCAGGTGTTGAATTCGCCCTGATCGAGCAAATCACCTTCGAGATTGATTACCGACATGGCGGTAAAGAGTGCTGAATCAGGCGTCATCATTGCGCGTTCTCCGTCATGAGCTTTTTCCACTGCTGGTAGGCGGCGCGCATCCCGGTTTCGGCGCTCACGTCACTGCGAAGGCCATCGTCGGAGCGGTATTCCCCTGCCAGCCCACGGTTGAGCATGATCCAGAGATCGTTGCCCGAGGTGGCCCCGCGCTGAACGCGCTCCCAGGCTTCGGAGTCATCCGGCGTGCCAAAGCCCATCGGCCCCTGGAAGTGTTCGTGCAGACGCAGACGCGCCTGGTTGGCGATTTCCGGCCCGCCATCCATGGTGATCACCGCATGGTGAATTTCGGTTTCGTTGACGGACACTGGCTGAAGCACGCGGAAGAACGCCATCGAACAGGCTATGTTCGGGAAGATATTGAGGTTAAAACCGGAGCCGCCGACCGCGCGCACAATACGCCGGACCTGCTCTTCGTCGTGGTCTTCGCGCAGGGCGTCTGCCAGCTCACTAAAGCGCTCCGGGATGGGCGCATCGAGGTTAGCGTCAAGATCCACCAGTTCCGGGATCATCACCATCACGCTGTGGCCGTTGCCTAAGTCTTCGACGTAGCCGCTGCCATCCACAAAATTCAGCATCTCTTCTGTTTGCTTATCGACCGAGCTTAAAAACGAACGGTGGACCACCGGGAAGTGGTAGCCGTCAGTGGTGTTTTCCAGCTGGATTTTCCAGTTGCCCGGGAAGCGGAAACGGTGTGCCGGGCCGGTTTTGATCGGGTAACCTGCGCCCTGTTTCATAAACAGATCCATCCACTTCTTCGCCACGCCGAGGAAATCCTCCAGCGGCTCAATCTGGTCGTTAAAGGTGGCGAAAATCATCCCGGCATATTGTTCGGTACGTAACGACACCAGCCCCAGCTCGCCTTTTTCCAGTTGGTCGGCGTAGCTTTCCGGGTGCGGCACGCCGCGCAGGCTGCCGTCCAGCGCATAGCCCCAGCCGTGGTATGGGCAGACAAAGCTGTTGGTTTTGCCGCTGCGGTGTTCGCAAACGGTCGCTGCGCGATGGCGACAGCGGTTCAGCAGGGTGTGAACCGTGCCTTTGCGATCGCGCACCACGATCACCGGCTGTGTGCCGATCTCGGTGGTTTTAAAACTGCCGGTGTCCGGGATTTCACTGGCGTGGGCGACCCACACCCAGGTTTTGCTGAAGATCCTGTCCAGCTCCAGGCTGAACAGCGCTTCCGAGGTGTACAGCGAGGTGTGTACCCGGTCGTGCTGCACCAGCGCCGCAATCTCCGCCGCCGTCGGCGTGGCGGGCGTGGTGGTATCGATGTTCTTCACGTTGATGAGGTGATCGCATTGCATGTCCAGTCTCCTGCAAGTCTTATTTTTTATCCGGTACGGGAAGCACATCCGCTGCGTGCCAGTGGTCAACCGGCCTGCTGAACAGATTGCGGGTCGTGAAATGGGCCATCGCCATGGCGTGCGCATCGCGCACAAAAGTGACGCGGAGTTCCGCCGCATTCAGGTGCGCTCCACCGGCACTGAACGCCGAGGTTTGCAGCATCAGCCAGCGGCCCTTCAACTGCCCGTCCGGCTCATGCCATATCGCCTCTGAGCACAAAAAATGGGCGTTCATGGCGAAGTGCGCAGGCTGACGCACGTAACCCGCCATCATGGTGACGATGGCCTCGCGCCCCAGATGGCGCCCCAGGCGCGTAGCATAAGGTTCACCGATACCCTCCCAGCAGGCATCGGCAGTAAACAAGGCGCCAATGGCCTGCACGGTTTCGGGGCTGTCGAGGCTGTCGCACAGGCGCATGTAGTCGCTAATACAAACGCGGGCGGCCTGGCTGTCTTCAAGCTGCTGTAAACGCAGCGCATCCTGGGCGTTCATCGCGGGCTCCGTTAGTTCTGGATAATCAGTTCACGGCCCACGCGGGCTTCGATTTTGCAGTACTTCCACAGCTTGCTGCCGCTGTCGCCTACCGGCGTGGTGCGGAACAGGTTGCAGACGGCAGCCACGTTTTCCAGGCGCTCGGCATCTGCCAGCACGTAGGTGGTCCAGGGGGCGGTAGTGGATGGCCCGACCATCAGTTGGTCGTCATCCATGTTGCCGATCACGCGGATCCCCGGCGTCTCGTCGATGCCTTTCATCATCACGCCAAAGGCGGTCCAGACCTGTTTTGCCTCGGTCGCGCTGGCGTCAAAAAAGTTCTGATTCACCCCAATACAAAACAGCACGCGTAAGGTAGTTGACTGGCTCATGTGTTGCTCCTTTCGTTAAAAATCACAGGTAACCCGGCAGCGGTTTGCCGCCGAAAAAGACCGTCCCGGCATTGAGGTACGAGAGGTCGCCCATAAAGGCGTGTTGGGTAATCACCATCGTGTCGCGCACGTAGCGTTGCAGCGGGCTGCGCATGGTGACGCCGCCCATCCCGTTGAGTGCCAGCGCCTGGCGCGCCACATCGGCGGCCACGCGGGTCACGTGCGTTGAGGAAAGACGTAGCGCGTTAATTTGTTCGCAGCTGGCGTCATCGCCCGCCAGCAGTCGCTGCCACACGTCGTCGATGGCGTCGTAGAACCAGGCGCGCGCTGAGCGCAGTTCCGCCTCGCAGCGGGCAATTTGCATCTGCGCCTGCGGCCGGTCGGCCAGACGCGGTGCGCCGGTAACGGACTGCTGGCGATGGGCGATGGCGTAGATCTCGTTGAGTGCAGCACGCGCCACGCCGAGCGCGACAACCGACAGCACCTGAGTCGCCAGGGAAAGCACCGGATAGCGGTACAGCGGCCCTTCAAGATTCAGTGCGCCGCCGCGAATAAAGGTCCATTCGTTCGGAACAAAGGCGTCGTTTACCACCAGGTCATGACTGCCGGTACCGGCCAGTCCGACGGTGTCCCAGACGGGATCAATCTGTACGCGCTCGCGGGGAAGTACCGCCATGCGCGGCAGAGCTTGATCGCCTTCCGGCAAAATGCCCACGCCCAGCACCGTGGCCCCCATGCTGCCGCTGGCAAAGCTCCAGCGACCGCTCACACGATAACCACCATCGGCCTGGGTGGCTTTTTGGGTAGGGAAAATGCCGCCCGCAAAGACCACGTCCGGCCCGTCGCGATACAGCTCTTTCAGGGTATCCGGCGGCAGTGCGCCCAGGTAAAACGGGCTCATGCCAAAGCTTGCCACCCATCCGGCAGAGCCATCGGCGGTAGAGATTTGTTCTATCAGCTCGCAAAATTGCGCCGGAGAGCATTCATCACCGCCGTACATTTTCGGCACCAGTGCGCGGTATACGCCCACCTCTCTGAAACGGGCGATCACATCGTCAGAAATATGGCGCTGGTGCTCAAAATCAGGGCTGCGTGCGGCAACATCACTCAGCAGCGAAACCAGCTCTTCACGAACCTGTACAGCAGACATAGCGACCTCCGAAAAGTTATCCGCGGCTGTCGCGAGGGCGAACGGGGCCGCAATGAGTCGTACTCACTGAGAAATCAGGAAAATGAAAACAGGGGGTGGCTAGTGGCGTCGTCGCGCCGTGAGCCATTCGGCGGCCTGCACCAGCAGGCCATCATGCCCTTTGCGGGCGACCAGTTGCAGCGCCACAGGGCGGCCGTCGATCTCACCCACCGGCAGCGTGAGTGCGGGATGGCCGCTCAGGTTGAACGGGCGTACCAGTCGGGTCAGGTTGACGACAGTGAGTGGATCTTGTGCTTCCTGTAACGTGGGCGGCAGCTCTGGCAGCGTGGCCAGCGCCAGCAGCGGCGTCTGTTCGAGCACGGCATCAAGGTGTTCGCTAAACGCCACGCGGACCTTTTCTGCCTGCTCCAGCGCTTCGCGGCTAACGTCTGCTCCGGCGCGGATACGGGACGCCACGTCCGGCGAGACGGCCCCGCTTGCCAGCAGCGGGCCTAATGCCAGCCAGTTTTCATAGCTGATAAGCGTTAACCCCGCGCGGTGCGCCTCTTCCAGCAGTGGCAGCGTGGTTTCCAGTACAGAAACCCCGGTCTGTGAGAGTGAGTTCAGGATTAAGGCGTCGATATCGGGCTCCGCCGCCAGCACATACGCTACCGGCGGCAAGGAATTCAGCGGTGCGTCAACAGGCACCGACAGGCGCGTCATCACCTGGCGCAGCACAGCGGCATTACGGGTAAAGACACCCACGCAATCGAGAGAGCTTTCGGCAGGCATAACGCCCTGACGGCTTAACACGCCATAGCCAGGCTTTAGGCCCATCACGCCGCAGCAGGCCGCTGGCATCCGCACGGAGCCGCCGGTATCGGTGCCGAGTGAAAAATCCACCTCGCCGGAGGCAACGACCGCCGCCGAGCCGCTGGATGAGCCACCCGGGATCAGCGCCGGGAAACGCGGGTTAACCGGCGTACCGCAACGCGGATTGATGCCTGTTACCCCGAAGGCCAGTTCATGCAGCGTGGTTTTACCCGTCAGTACGCAACGGTTTTCCAGTAATTGCGACACGACGCTTGCATGGCTGTGCGCGGCAGGCGACGTTGCCAGCGCCGGGCAACCCGCCTGGGTGCGGTATCCGGCGATATCCAGCGTGTCTTTGACGGCGAAGCGCAGATCGCCTTCGCCGAGGATGAACTGCTCAGTATAACCATTGCTCTCTAAAACTGGCTTCATGATTGACACCTTGACCAGAAATGTTGAATCACATTCAGACTGACAGTCATCGCTGTCTTTTTGTCCTGACTAACGTTAGGTCAATCATGGAAGAATTAGATGAAAATTCAAGTAATATTTCACGTTAATTTTACGCAACAGTAACATTTTATTAACCATTATATGTGCATGGTTAATCATTCATGGTGATGAAAAATAAAGCAAAAAAGACGAAAGCGGCGAGAACCGCTGTTGCAATCACTTGCAACAGCGGTTGAGTAAAAGGTGATTATTTACAACGGGTTAAACCGATTTTCAACGCAGGTCACAAATTTGTCATTCGGTTTTTTTGGCTTATAGCTCGTTAAGGTTATCGAGCACTTTTGCCAGGGAGAGGTTCATTTTGGCAACCTGATTTCGGGTCATTCCTTTGAAGCCTTTCTCGAACACTTTTCCCGCCTGGGCCATGGCTTCTTCCACTTTTTGCCGCCCGGCGTCGGTAAGCATCACTTCCGTTACCCGGGCGTCATTTTCGCTACTGGCGGTGGTCACAAGGCCATCCTCCCGCAGCCGCCCGACGATTTTGGTCACCGTCGGCATTTTTGCCATCGCGTATTCGGAAATTTGTGAAATGCTCGCTTTACCGTACTGGTGCGTCACCATCAGTACCCGGAAGCCAGAGACATCCAGCTGCGCTTTTTTCAGTGTAATTTCCATGATTTGCGTGTAGCGCGCATAGACATTAACAATCCAGTAGAAGGGAAATTCTTCTCGATGGAAGGCAGGATCGGTGGCCTGTTCTTCGGCTGTTTTTTTTATATTACTCATGCGTTTCCTTACCAAAAAAAGCGGCAGATAACGCGATTATACCCTGCGAATCTGTGACGGCTATAGCACCATTGCAGCCTGCAAAACCCCTGGCGGCGATCCGGGGAGCTCCGGGTGCGATCTCTGTCTCATTATGATTCACAAATGCTATGCAATTAACAAATACGTATCATTTTTTGAACATTAATTTGACGCTTCATGTGGCGATTTTCTATACGTTAGCCGACCTGCACACTCATACTAAAAAACGCAATGTGGAGCTTTCATGAACGATAATGCCTCTGTAGAACAGACTCAGAACGGAACGCTGGCCCCGCCTGCCTCGGGAGATACCACGCTGGATCCCCGCCAGCAGGCCGTTATCAAAAAGCTGTTCCGCCGTTTAATTGTTTTTTTATTTATTCTGTTCGTCTTTTCCTACCTTGACCGCATCAACATTGGCTTTGCCGGGTTAACGATGGGCAAAGATCTGGGGCTCACCAGCACCATGTTTGGCCTGGCCACCACCCTGTTTTATGTGATGTATGTTATTTGCGGGATCCCCAGTAACGTGATGCTGAGTATTGTCGGCGCGCGCCGCTGGATTGCTATCCTGATGGTTATCTGGGGGATTGCTTCTACCGCCACCATGTTCGCCACCGGGCCAAACAGCCTCTACGTGCTGCGAATGCTGGTAGGGATTGCCGAAGCCGGTTTTCTGCCCGGTTTGCTGCTCTATTTAACCTACTGGTTTCCGGCGCACTATCGTGCCCGCGCCAACGCGCTGTTTATGATTGCGATGCCGGTGACCATGGCGCTGGGTTCGCTGGCATCCGGGTATATTTTGAATATGGACGGCCTGCTAAACCTGAAAGGCTGGCAGTGGCTTTTCCTGCTGGAAGGGTTCCCGTCCGTGCTGCTGGGCCTGGTGGTCTGGTTCTGGCTGGACGATAGCCCGGCAAAAGCCAAATGGTTAACGGATGATGACAAAGCCTGCCTGAACGAGATGCTGGAGGCGGACAAAGTGGCGGTGCGAAAGACTCAGCTCGCGGCAAATACCGCGCCTGTGGCGCAGCGCAGTCTGGCGCGCGATCTCTTTACCCCGGTCATTATCCTCTACACCGTGGCTTACTTCTGCCTGACCAATACCCTTAGCGCGCTGAGCGTCTGGACGCCGCTGATTTTGCGCAGTATTAACGAAACCAGCAGCAACGTGACCATCGGCATTCTGAGCGCCATTCCCCAGGTGTGTACCATCATCGCGATGGTCTGGTGGAGTAAGCGTTGGACAGGCTGAACGAACGTAAAATCCACACCCTGCTCCCCTATCTGTTTGCAGCCGCAGGATGGATGTTAACCGCCACCAGCACCACGCCGCTGTTCCAGTTCACCGGGATAGTGATGGCCTCTGCTGGCGCCTTTGCTGCAATGGTGATTTTCTGGACGACACCTGACCGGTTTATCTCCGTGCGCGCCCGCGCGGTGGGCATTGCGGTGATCAACGCCACCGGGATGACTGGCGCCGCGCTTGGCCCGCTGCTGATGGGCCTGATGAAAGACACCACGGGGAACTTCAATGCCGGGATCTTTATGGTGGCCGGATTCCTGGTGCTGGGTGCGGTGATTATCGCCGCGATCCCAATGGCAAAAAACGCGGCGCAACCCGCGCATTAAGCAAGTCCCGGACCCGAAACGGTATGTATCGTTTCGGGTTTTAATCGCAAAGATCATCAATACTCATGAGGGTTAACCCTGTTAACCACGCCGAAAATTGGGTGGTGTTCCCGTTCCCGTTATGTGAGAAAAAACATCATGAGTAAAAACATTATTTTTTGTGCAGATGGTACGTGGAATGGACCGAATAACGACGATAACAAGGACGATATCCCCGATTACACAAATGTTTTGCGGCTATTTAATGAGCTGGATGGCACCGCCGATACTCCCGATATGTTTGTGCGCAATGAGCAGGAAAAAACGCTGAGAAATAAATCGGGAGTGGTTTTGCAGGTCAGTAAGTACATTCATGGCGTGGGGGATTCAAATAACTGGCTCGATAAAATGCTGGGCGGGGTGTTTGGTGCGGGGATCATTGAACGCATCGTGCGTGGATATACCTTCATCTGCCGTAATTACGACAGGGATGATGATATCTTTCTTATCGGGTTTAGCCGGGGAGCCTACACGGCACGCGCTCTGGCAGGGATGATTGGCGAATGCGGGCTGCTGGATAAAAACAAAATCGACCTCACTGACAAAGAGGAAGCCTACCGTCTGGGAACCGCGGTATGGCGTCAGTACCGGCAAAAAACCAACGTTGACGGTTCGCTGTTAGACCGAATTATCCGCGATGCCCCGATGTTTTTGCATGAGCAGGTTGATCCGAACAAGATTATCTATTTTGTGCCGATTAAAGCCGTTACCGTCTGGGAAACCGTGGGCTCATTGGGTATTCCTGAATATATTAAAGACGCCCGTATCGATGCCTTTAAATTTGCCAGCACCGCGCTTGGGGAGCACGTCAAATATGGCCGACAGGCCATTGCCATTGATGAAATGCGGCTGGATTTTACCCCCACCTTCTGGGACAAACGCGACAATATCGTGCAGATCTATTTTCCGGGGATCCACGCAGATGTCGGTGGCGGTTACAGCAGCACCAATAATGGAACCGGATTATCGAACGGCGCTTATCTGTGGATCCGCACCGAGCTGGGTCAGCTTGGCGTGCATCTGGATCCTGTGCAGGTTAATGTGGATTTCAAAGGGCCTATCCATTGCGAGTGGTACCAGATACCTTACAAGCTGGGCGTCCGGCAGCTCCGACGTCCCGACAGCCCGGACCTTGCTATCCACAGTTCTGCGGTATCGAGAATGGCCTGGCCGACTCCGCTTCCCGTGCAGGACAACACCGGGATGTGGGGGGCGCAGCTGTATCGCCCGGCGTCGATACAGCCTTATGTGAATGCCAGCTGGCAACCGCTGAACGGGATTGTTATCCATCCCTGATTAAGCACAGCCACCTCTTGACTTATTTTGCGATAAAGGTACTTTTCAGGACATGAAGAAGATCCTGATTATCGTCCCGGATGGGGGCATGTTATTTGAAGCCGCCGGTATCGCCGACATTCTGATGCAGGCCAACCGGCTGCACCCGGAAGGCCCGCAACATCCCTGCTATCGCATTATTATCGCCACCACTCAGCCTCACCAGGTGATCCACGGTCAGTCCGGGTTAAACCTGCTGGCGGACTACCGCCTGCCAGAGCTTGATCCCCGCGAGCCGCTCGACACCATCATCATTACCGGACGCGGGATGAACGAACTGGAGAGCACTGCGGTGGTCGACTGGCTGCACCTGGCAGCACCGCACGCACGCCGTGTGGCATCGATTTGCGGCGGTGCCATGCTGCTGGCGCAGACCGGTTTGCTGGATGGCCGACGGGCAACGACCCACTGGCGACTGCTGGAAACCATGCAGACCACCTACCCTAAAATCAATGTTGAAGGTGGGCCGCTGTATATTCAGGATGGTCCGATATGGACATCCGGCGGCGTTAGCTCCGGCTTTGACCTGACGCTGGCGCTGGTTGAAGATGATTATGGATTTAGCCTTGCCCGTGACGTTGCGCAGGACATGGTGATGTACCTGCGCCGCCCCGGCGGGCAGCTCCAGTTCAGCCGCTATAACCTGCATCAGCCTGGCGCTTCCGGGCCGATAAATGACCTGCAACGCTGGATCCTGCAAAACCTCACTGCCGACCTGTGCGTTGAAAACCTGGCAGAAAAAGTCGCCATGAGCCCGCGTAACTTTACCCGCGTATTCACCCGTGAAACCGGAGCCTCCCCGGCGCGGTATGTCACCGAGGCACGGCTGGCGGCGGCACGACAACTCCTGGAACAGACAGCGGAAACCCTGGATCGCATTGCCGAAAAAAGTGGTTTTGGCAGCAGCATTAATCTGCGTCGGGTGTTTGAAAAACAGCTTCACCTCACCCCTGGGGAATATCGCCAGCGTTTTCACTGTCGCAAGATGGCGTAATGTGATCCTTTTTTGTCATTTACGCCATTTCACCTAAAGCCTACATTGACTCCAGACAACACAGATAAGGAGTTAATCATGGTTAAGGTCGGTATTAATGGCTTCGGCAGGATCGGACGTAATTTCTTACGCGCTGCACTGGGGAACCCGGATATTCAGATTGCGGCGATTAACGATCTGACGGGCAGCAAAACCCTCGCCCATCTACTGAAATACGATTCCTTGCTCGGTACGTTACCGGTATCCGTTGAAGCGGCAGACGGCGCATTGCAGGTCGATGGCCAGCGCATCAGGGTGTTTAGCGAACGTGATCCGGCAAACATTCGCTGGCGCGATGTAGGCGTGGACATTGTTATCGAAGCGACCGGATTTTTCACCGAGCGCGAAAAAGCGGCGGTTCATATCACCCGCGGCGGCGCGAAACGCGTCATCATCTCTGCCCCGGGCAAGAACGATGACCTGACGGTGGTGATGGGCGTTAATCACGGGAATTACGACCCGGCTCAGCATTTTGTCGTCAGTAACGGGAGTTGCACCACCAACGGGCTGGCACCGGCGGCGCAGGTACTGCATCAGACATTTGGTATCGAACACGGGCTGATGAATACCACCCACGCGTACACCAACAGCCAGGCGCTGCACGACCAGCCGGAAAAAGATCTGCGCGGCGCGCGAGCTGCGGCTCTGTCGATTGTGCCTTACTCCAGCGGTGCGGCAAAAGCGCTTGGCAAGGTCATTCCCGAGCTGGATGGCAAACTGACGGGGTATTCACTCCGTGTACCGGTTCCGGTAGTGTCGATTGTGGATTTAACGGTAACGCTGAGTCACAACGTGACCGCTGAAGAGGTTAACGCCGCCTTCCGCGAAGCCGCTGCCAGCGGTCCACTAAAAGGGATCCTGGGTTATAGCGATGAGCCGCTGGTATCAAGTGATTATCAGGGCGACCCGCGCTCCTCCATTATTGATGGCCTTTCCACGCTGGTGATTGGCGGCAATATGGTCAAGATCCTCGCGTGGTATGACAACGAATGGGGATTCTCGAATCGCCTGGTGGACCTGGCAGTGCTGATGGATAAGAAAGGGTTGTGAGTGACAGGTGATTGAGTTTAAGGAACATAGGGCCACCGTTCGCTTTATGTTCCTTGCCTCACTGTCACCACAATACGAGTGAACGTACCAACAAGCCCAGTGGCGCTACGCTTACTGGGCCTACAATGGCTGACGCGTTACTCTTCCGCCTTCACCCTCACGCCCATAAACACAATCACCATTGCTGTTACCAGCAGCAGGCCGCTTCCGGCAAATACGCCGCTGGCCCCATTAAGATCAAATACCGCACCGCCGCCAGCCGCACCTGCACTGATAGCCAGCTGGATGGATGCCACCAGCAGCCCCCCTGCACTTTCGGCTTCATCCGGTACGGTGGTGGCAAGCCATGTTGACCAGCCTACCGGCACCAGCCCAAACGCAAAGCCCCAGAGCGCCACCAGTAAGCCATCCAGCATCGCCAGGTGCCCGAACGCCACCATCATCAGCGCCAGGATCCCCATCGCGAACGGGACCAACGCCAGCGTCAGGCGCAGATTTCGTGCCAGCAGATGCCCGGCAATCGACGTACCGATAAAGTTTGCCACGCCAAAGCCCAGCAGGATCAGCGAAATGCTCTCAACGCTTACCTGTCCTACCGTTTCAAGGAACGGACGCAGATAGGTGAAGAAGGCAAAGTGACCGCTGAAAATCAGGATAGTCGCCAGCATCCCGCCAATCATGCCAGGACGGCGCAGTACGCGGAACAGCGTCCCCAGGCTACCGCTGCTTTCCGGCTTCATAGAGGGCAGAACCCACAGCTGCCAGAGCAGCGCCAGGATACTTGGCAGAATGCAGAGGATAAAAACGTTACGCCAGCCAATAAGGCTGCCGAGATAGCTACCCAGCGGTGCGGCAACCACCGTGGCAATCGACACGCTGGAGAAAATCACCGCCAGCGCTTTCGGCACTTTATCGGCAGGCACCAGACGCATCGCCGTGGCGGTAGACATTGCCCAGAAACCGCCGATGGCAACGCCCAGCAGCAGACGCCCGAGCAGCAACACGTGCAGAGTTGGCGCAAAAGCGACCAGCAGGCTGGAAATGATTTGCAGCACTGAGAAAAACATCAGTACCCAGCGCCTGTCGATACTTTTGGTGGCCGAAGTAATCAGCAGCCCGGTCACCAGTGCCACCAACGCCGTTGCGGTAACGGCTTGCCCCGCCATCCCTTCGCTTACGCCAAGACTGGCCGCCATCGGCGTCAGTAAACTGGCGGGTAAAAACTCTGCCGTTATCAGGCCAAAGACCCCCAGACCCAGTGAATAGACTGCTCGCCAGGCGGGCTTTGCGGGTGCAATGGCCTCTCTCGCCGCGACACATGAATTCATCTGTTGTTCTCCCGTTAGAAAAATGTGACAACTGTCGCAAAAGCATAGTGAGTTCCCCCTGGACGATCTATGACATATAATCTTTGATTATTGATTATTCGTCCGAAAGTGAAGACATGAGCAACCCGTCACCCGATTTGATCAGCGAGCTTCTTCGTGGAATGCGCCTCTCCGGTGTGAAATATCGCCGCATTGAAGCCAGCGCCCCCTTTGGTGTGGCGTTTCATCAGGCGCCCGGCAAAGCGCAATTCCATTTTGTGAGCCACGGCTCCGCACTGCTGCGCATGGAGAGTGGCGCGACGTTTTCCCTGAGCGGCGGCGATGCACTGTTCATCCCAAACGGCAACGCCCATGCCTTACTTTCTGACGAACATGCCGACATCACGCCGGTGAGCGCGTTTCCGAGTGAGCCGATTTGCAACTCAGTCTGCGCTATCACCTGTGAACCCTGCCCGGACAGCGAGAACACGGTAATATTCAGTGGTTGCATGGATTTTGAGCTTGGCGGGATGCAACCCCTGATCAAAGCGATGCCGGAAGTGATGATGGTAAGCCGCCTGATGTCCACGTGGCCGGAGATCCATCCGCTGCTCGCCGCAATGGAGCGAGAATCCATGACCCGGCAGGTCGGTTTTGCCGGCATTCTGGCACGCCTTGCCGATGTGGTGGCCGCGCTGATTGTGCGGGGCTGGGTGGAGGCCGGATGCGGGAAATCGACCGGATGGGTCCAGGTGTTGCGCGATCCACGTTTAAGCCGCGCGATTTATGCCATGCATCAACAGCCGGGGGTAAACTGGAACGTTGCGGACCTGGCAAAAGAGGCCGGAACGTCACGTTCCGTCTTCGCCGAGCGTTTTCTGTCGGCGACCGGCACCACTCCGGCCAAATACCTTTCAGAACTGCGGATGCGGCTGGCCATTCAGTATATTCGTCACGAACATCAACCGCTCGAAACGGTAGCACTGCGTCTTGGCTACGGGTCACTTGCCGCGTTTAGCCGGGCGTTCAAGCGCATTGTCGGCCAGGCGCCCGGTTCACTGCGGGAATCCAGTCAGACCCCGGAAGAGGTCTGACTGTCAGGGGGTATCAGAAGTAATATTTAAAGCGTACGCGGCCACCGTATCGGGAGTCGTTATTACTGTCGCCCTGGTTTGGATGCGCTTCAACCCAGGACGCATACGCGCCCAGATAGATATTGAAGTTCTTCATCTTCATGACGTTATCGAAGAGATAGGAAGCGTGAACGGTATGGATATCGTAATCGCCCGGATCGGTTATCCAGCAGTCGTTGTCACAGTCGGCGTTGAAGCTGGCGGTGTCAAATTTGTCGATTTCATTATGCGCATAGATGTAACCCAGCTCGAACTTGCGCCATAATCCGTTGATACCCGCCGTAAAGTCTTTCTCATCCGTGGCGTCCATGTAGGCTGTATTCAGGTTTATCACCGCGCCATTTTCCGGATCGGCTTTCTGGCCGTTCCAGGTCATCGTCAGGCCGTAGCCGGTACGTTCGGACTGATCCACCCATTTGCCGGATGCATCACGATAGCCGTAGGCGTTGTTCACCAGGTTGCTCTCCATCGCGATGGCGGTTGAGAAGCCCCCGTTTTGCCATGAGATGACCGGACGTACATAAGCCACGTTTTTCTCGTTATCGAGATCAACGCCGTGGTACTGCTTATCGACAAACAGCGTACTGCCGTTCTCCAGCAAGGTGTTGACCTCGAAATACCAGTTATCAACCGTTTTACTGAGCAGGAAGTTTCCGCCGCTGTCACTACGCCCACGCCCTTCTTTCAGCATGTAGATGTAGCCGTAGCCATCGCTGTAAAGGTCGTTTGCCGTGTTGCCGGAGTACTCTACGAAGGTGTCCTGGTTCAGCGGGAACATGTCGTAGGCTTCAAAGCGGCCCACTTTTACCTTCCAGTCGTTTTCCGTTCCGAAGAAGAACACGGCATCATCAAGGTTCATTTTGCCGGTCAGGTCGGCAAGCGGTTGCACGGAGAAACCGGCAAAATTGCCGTTATCCATCCGGCGATAACCGTCAAAACCGAGCAACAGACGGCCGTTGATGTCCCAGCGCTCATTGCTGCCAGGTGCCCAGTCTTTATTGGCCGTGGTTTTCATTGATGTCAGGCTGCCGGTTTTGCTGGCCGCATCCATGTTAAATTCGACGTCGCCATAGAATTTAATATCGCCATAGCCTGATAACGTCAGTTTTGGTACGGCTGATTGGGCTACTGGCTCCGCTGATTCCACATTCACGCTGGCAGGTTTCTGCGTGGTCACAACCTGCTGTTGCTGGAGAACCTGAATTTGCGCTTCTGCCTGCGCCGCGCGATTTTCTGCGCTCTCAAGGCGAGCTTCCAGTTTCGCCAGTTTTTCTTCAAGGGTCGGGGTATTTTTTGCTGCGAAAGCGCCTGTGGTACAAAAAGCACTAATGACCAGAGCAATAGACTTAACTCTCATGGATTCCATCCTCGTGAATTATTCATTACGTCCTGAGTGGTACTACCCTATACCGGTAATACTGCTGTATTACCGGCTTAATACATCAATCGTTATTTTATTCTTTTGCGAACTCACCTTTATTCAAATCACGGACTACGCCGTTCATCACATTTTCCGTCAGACCATAGAACTTAATTGAGAACGCCGTAAGCAAATAAAAGAACGATGGGATGAGAGTGAATAACAGAATAACACCCTGCACTGCGGATTCAGGCTGTACTTCACTGTTTGATTCATAATTGAACCAGGCCAGTACCCATCCCAGAATTGCCCCACCGACTGCGACACCCAATTTAATGACAAAAATATTGGCAGCGACATTCATACCCGTTATTCGACGCTGCGTTTTCCATTCACCATAGTTATTTGCATCAGTAATCATTGACCACTGCAATGCACCATTTCCGCCCTGCACTATCTGAATCAGGACGTGGGCAATTAACGGAATAATCCAGAACTCCAACGGGAGCCAGAAACACGCTACGCCAAGCGCGGCGTTAAGAATATTGATCCAGAACGACAGTTTAACCTTGCAAAAGCGAGTCCCGAACGGTTGCGCCAGTACTGAGCCAAACATTGACGCCAGCATTCCGCCCAGCATAAAGAATGAGATGATGTCCGCGCCTTTGTTCAGGACCGTATTGACGAAATAAACCACGGCGCCGCCACGGATCACCACCGCGACCAGCATCATGAAGTTATAGACCGACAAAATGCGCCACTGGTCGTTACGAAAGAGGATCTTAACGTCTCGGGAGATGTTCAGATTCTCTTCTTTAATGGGTTGAACCCGCTCTCTGGTCGTGAGAAAACAGACCAGGAACATCAGGCAGCCAATCACGCCAAAAATGCCCATTGCGACCTGAATGCCGGTGGCTCGATCGCCTGGGAAAAGATAATCCGCCAGCGGCAGAATGCAGGCGGTTCCCAGCGCGCCATCAATGGGGGTAATGGCAAAACGCCAGGACTGCAACGAGAGATTTTCGCGTGGGTCGGAGGTTAACGCCGCACCAAGTGAGCAGTAAGGGATATTAATGGCGGTATACATCAGGGTCATAAAGATATACGCCCCGACGGCATAATAGATTTTTCCAGTTTCGGTAAAATCAGGAATGGAATACACCAGCACGCAACTTACTGCAAAGGGAATACACATTGCTAACAGCCACGGGCGAAAACGCCCCCAGCGCGTTGACGTTGCATCCGCAATCGCACCCATTATCGGATCAGTTATTGCGTCTAATAAACGGACCAGCAGGAACATGGTCCCCATGACTGCGGGTGGCAGACCATATATATCAGTGTAATAATACGCCAGAATGGCCACTGACGAGTCAAATACAATATGACTTGCCGCATCCCCCAGGCTATAACCTATTTTTTCTTTTACTGGAATTCGTTCTGTCATCGCCATACATTCACCTCATTTTATGAAACCGGTTTCTGTTGTCGGCGATAATTTCGCTGAGAGTCGCACGATTATCCATTATGTTTTTTCACTACAAGATTATGTTTTTTGTTTTATGTGATCCTGACAATTAAAATAATGAAATGACCGCAAGAGTGCTCTTCACTCTATATTAAATAATGTCGCAATTATTCTCCCGGTCAATATTTCACTTATTCGACGTGGACCTAAACGCAACGGTAAATTGTCTGAGTCTGCAAAAAATGGGATATTCGACACGCGAATATCTCGATATTCGTCTAAGGTTTTCACGTGGTTGATGACAGCGGTCACGCTGCTCAGCAAATACAGGAGAGAACCGATGATAAAACCTCATATGCGCCACCCTACACTTTTATCGCTCGCGCTTGGCGGCGCACTGCTGGGCGTCACCTTATCTGGCTACGCAGAAGACAAGGCAACCGGCCAGTCGACGCCCCCTGACATACTGCTCGGGCCCCTTTTTAACGATGTCCAGAGTGCCAAACTCTTTCCCGATCAAAAGACCTTTGCCGATGCGGTTCCTAAAAGCGATCCCCTGACTATCCTGGCGGATTACCGGATGCAGCACACTCAGACCGGTTTCGACCTGCGGCATTTTGTGGAAATGAACTTTACCCTGCCAACGGAAGGTGAAAAGTATGTCCCACCGTCTGGACAGAGTTTACGGGCGCATATCGACGGGCTGTGGCCGGTGCTGACGCGGACCACTGACAAAGCCAGTAAATGGAATTCTTTGCTGCCGCTGCCAAAATCATATGTGGTGCCCGGCGGTCGTTTTCGCGAGGTATATTACTGGGACAGCTATTTCACCATGCTTGGTTTAGCAGAAAGCGACCACTGGGACAAAATCCGCGATATGGTAGACAACTTTGCCTATGAAATTGATACCTGGGGGCATATCCCAAACGGCAACCGCAGCTACTACCTGAGCCGCTCGCAACCGCCGTTCTTCGCACTGATGGTTGAGTTGTTAGCCACGCACGACAGCGATGCGCTGAAAAAATACCGCCCGCAGATGGAAAAAGAGTATCGGTACTGGATGGACGGCGTGGACGCACTCCAGCCGGGTCAAGCCAGTAAGCGGGTGGTGAAACTGGATGACGGCACCATTCTTAACCGCTACTGGGACGACCGTGATACGCCGCGCCCGGAGTCCTGGCTTGATGATGTGACCACCGCGAAAAAGAATCCCAACCGCCCGGCAACGGAGATCTATCGCGATCTGCGTTCCGCCGCGGCATCCGGCTGGGATTTCAGCTCCCGCTGGATGGATGATCCGCAAAAGCTTGGCACGATCCGCACCACCAGCATTGTGCCAGTCGATCTTAACGCGCTGATGTACAAGATGGAAAAGCTGCTGGCAAAAGCCAGCCAGGACGCTGGGGATACAGCCAGTGCGACTAAATATGACGCCCTGGCAACCGCACGCCAGAAAGCCATTGAGGGGCATCTGTGGAATGAAAAAGAGGGCTGGTACGCCGATTACGATCTGAAAAGCAAAAAGGTGCGTAATCAGCTGACCGCAGCTGCCCTTTACCCGCTGTTTGTGAAAGCAGCGGCGCAGGATCGGGCGGATAAAGTGGCAGTTGCGGCCTCTGCGCGGCTGTTGAAACCTGGCGGCATTTCGACGACCACAATCGACAGCGGGCAACAGTGGGATGCGCCAAACGGTTGGGCACCATTGCAGTGGATCGCGACGGAAGGGTTACAGAATTACGGGCAAGACAAGGTGGCAATGGATGTCACCTGGCGGTTCCTGAAAAATGTTCAGCATACCTACGATCGCGAGCAGAAACTGGTTGAGAAATATGATGTTTCTACTACTGGCACCGGTGGCGGCGGCGGAGAGTATCCCTTGCAGGACGGCTTCGGCTGGACAAACGGCGTGACGCTGAAAATGCTGGATTTAGTGTGTCCGAAAGAGAAGCCGTGCGAGAGTGTGCCGGAGAATCAGCCTGCGGCAAATGAGGAGGTCGCGGCTCCGGCAAAAAGTGTGGCGCAGTAATGTTTGTCTTTATTCAGCGATGATATTACGCCATTGAAATAAAAGGCTTACAGCGGTGCCATGGTCCGGCTGAAAATCGCCGAAGCGTTTACGGAAGGCCGGGGCGACGCGCATGGATGCGCGGCGAGGGCGGCTTTACAGGGACGTTTCATCCGCCCGTCCCCGATTAGCCTGGAGCAAACGCTGAGGGTACCGCGAAGCGGCGATTTTCTTGCCGGGAGCCCGGGTCGCCAGGGTGGTGGCGGTGAGCCACCCTGGCACGTTCACCGGTATGGTGGTGACAGAGTAGCAAGGAACGTAAAGTGAACGGAATGACCACCTGAGCCGTATGTTCCCCCTCACCCCAGCCCTCTCCCCAAAAAGGAGAGGGAGCCGTCCGTGCTCGTATTTTTGTGGGGATTCCTCAACCCTGAGGGAGAGGGAGAAAACCACCGGGCATCAGAAGCTGTAACTAGCTCCCAGCTGCCAGGTGCGGTCGCGGCCTATCCAGCAGTTGCTGGCGTCGTAGCAGGTCAGCGTCTCTTTGTTGGTAATGTTCTGCGCGCTCATCTTCAGCGTTAGTCCCGCAAGCGACGGCAGGAGTTCACCCATACGATAAGACGCCGCCAGGTCATACTGCGTGGTGCCGCCCAGTTTGCCCGCGTCGTTGGCTGGCACAATTTCCATTGGCCCGGTATAACGTGCCCCGGCACCGATATTCACCCCTTTCAGCGGCGTGCTGTCGAAGGTGTAGTCACCCCACAGGTTAAACGCATTCTCCGGCACCTGGGTCGGGCGTTTGCCTTTGTACTTATCATCCTCGGTGTTAATCGCGTGGGTATACGCATAGTTGGCCACCAGCGTCAGGTTGTCCGTCGGGCGACTGATAGCTGAAAGCTCCGCCCCCTCAGACTCCACCTCGCCGGTCTGGCGGTAGTTCAGGAAGCCGGGATCGGTTGTGACCACGTTCTTCTGGCGAATGTTAAATACCGAGGCAGTCAGCGTGGTCGCGAAGTCCTCCAGCAGATATTTTACCCCGCCTTCCACCTGTTTACTGGTCGTTGGCTTGACGTCCTGGGCCGTCAGCGTGCCTTGCGGCGATACCGGGGCAAATCCTTCGGAGTAACTGATAAACGGCGAAATGCCATTGTCGAAGGCATACAGCGCGCCCAGACGTTTGGTGACACGATCCTGTGAAACCCACGCTTTATCCCCGTTTTGCAGGTAATTGGTCGTCACAGAGCGGTAATCGTCATAACGCAGGCTACCCAGCAGGTTAAGCCCGCCAAAGACCACCTGATCCTGCACGTAATAACCGTTCTGCTGATAGCTCAGGCGGTTTTTCTGCGCGGTATATAAACCCAGCTCGCTTTCATGAATTTGTGAATAGTCCGGGTCACGCATATCGATGCCCGGTGTGGCGGAGGCGTAGCGATAGTGGAAGTGGGAGTTCAGCTTCTGGTAATCGAACCCTGCCAGCAGATGATGTTGCCACTCACCGAGGGTTACCGTTTTGGTGACCTGGTTATCCATGTTGAAGCTCTGGAGGTCTTCATCCGTGGTATAGGCGAAGCGGTTAAGTTCATACACTTCACTTCCCTGCCCGGTGGAATAGGCGCTGCGCTGATGCGTGTCTACATCGAAATAACGCACTTTCTGGCTGAAGCCCCAGCCACTGTCAAACGCATGTTCGAAGTGGTATCCGAGCATCCACTGCCGCTGTTTAAAACCGCTCCATTCATCCCCGGCATAATCACGACGCCCGGCATATTCAGAGCGCAAATACGCTAACGGCAGCGGGTTAGATGGCGACAAACTCGGGGTGTTTTGCGCCAGTGCATCAATCGTGAGCCGCGTGTTGCTATCGGGTTGCCAGGTCACTGACGGTGCCACCAGATAGTTTTCATAGCGCGTGGTGTGTGGCTGGTCGTCATTTTCGGTGGCTTTACCCAACAGACGGTAATTCCAGTCGCTGTCGGCAAGTTGCCCGGTCGAATCGAGATATCCCTCTTTCAGATTGCGGTTACCAGTGGTAAAGCCCAGCTCGGTTTTCGCCTCTTTTTGCGGCATCTTACCCTGAATATTCACCAGGCCACCCGGTGAGCCCCCGCCATACAACACCGACGATGGCCCTTTGAGAATATCGACGCTCTCGATCAGCAGAGGATCGATGCGCGCTTTGGTGTTACCGGTGACGTTGTAAGGCAGTTGTAGACCGTTGTAGAACTCCTGGTCGACGGTAAAGCCGCGAATTTTATACTCGCTCATGTACGACGTATTACCACGTACCTCGGTCGACACGCCCGGAGCATAGCGCAGGATCTCGTTCACCGAGTTCGCATGGCGTTGTTCAATCTCTTGCGCAGACAGGGTATTAATGACCTGCGGGGTTTTACTTTCCGCCACCGCAGACTTGGTGGCACTGTTTGTCCAGGTTGGTAGCACATCGCTCTGCGCTGAACCCGTCACCACAAGTGTTGTTTCTTCGGCAAAAGCCGCTCCCTGCAATGCCAGCGTCACGGCTCCTGCCAACGCACATAACGCAAAACGCGAAGTGATCATATTGTCGTCTTATTATTAAATGATATTAGGAACGACAATTATTATCATTTGCATAAACAAATCAATACCACCAAAGAAAACGGCCCTCCGAAGAGAGCCGTTTTTCACTGTTCTTATGCTCTTCTGAGTAACCTGAACACGCCCAGTACCACGATGGCACCCACCACGGCAACCAGGAAACTGTGCATATTAAAACCACTCACACTACCTCCGAGGCCAAACATTGTTGCCAGCCAGCCACCAACAACTGCACCAACGACCCCGAGGACACAGGTCAGAATAAAGCCGCCACCATCACGCCCCGGCATGATAAGTTTGGCGATAGCGCCGGCAATAAGACCAAAGATAATCCAGGCGATGATACCCATAGCAATGCCCTCTTGCAGGTTTAACGCATACGCAGAAAACCTTCTGCACATGTACTCTAATTATAGGCTAAAGCCATAAAACCGATTTCATCTCACCGACTTAAATTGCTGGCGCACTGAAAAAAACTCACCGGTTTGTATTAAGTTTCATTTCAGGCTGCCGATAACTCAAAGACAGTCTGTCACATATCGAGGAGCCATCTGGCGTGAGTAATTACAGTGAGCAGTTCCTGAAACAAAATCCGCTGGCTGTATTAGGGGTATTACGCGATCTGCAAAAAGGCGAGGTGCCGCTGCGCATCAGTTGGGCAACAAATCAGTTTATTAGCAAAATCCTCGAAGCCTCGTCGGAGCGCCTGGTCATCGATCTGGGTAGCCAGGAGTACGAAAACCGTGCGGCGCTTCGGGCAGAAAATATCTCGGTGATGGCTGAAACGCAGGGTGCAAAAGTAGAGTTTGTGCTGCCACGACTGACACAGGGTGAATTCCAGGGCCTTCCTGCGTTTATCACGCCCTTGCCGACTAACCTGTGGTTTGTGCAACGCCGCGAATATTTTCGTATCAGCGCCCCGCTTCATCCTGCTTATTTTTGCAAGGCGCGAATGCCGGACAGGAAAGAGTTTCGCTTCCGCCTGTTTGATTTGTCGCTCGGCGGAATGGGTGCATTAATGGATACGCCAAAACCCGACGGACTGGTCGAAGGGATGCGTTTCTCGCAAATTGAGCTGGATATGGGCGGCTGGGGGCGGTTCTATTTTGATGCTCAGCTGATTGCCATCAGCGAGCGCAAAGTGGTTGATAGCAAAAACGAAACCATCACCACCCCGCGTCTGAGCTTCCGTTTTCTTAATGTCGGGCCAGGTGCGGAGCGGGAACTTCAGCGCATTATCTTCTCGCTGGAACGCGAAGCACGGGAAAGAGCAAACAAAGTCCTGTGACAGATGTCGGGCAGCAGAGCGCCGCCCGACGGCGGCATTACATGGCATCCATCGCTTTCTGTACTTTCCAGATATAACGTGGAGCCTGTGGTGCCGGATGATTCTTCACCACATGTTCAAAGAACTCATCTTTATCCATTCCATTAATCTCGTCGATCGCTTCTTTACGATCCGAGGAGAATGTCCTGAGCAACGCGCCCGCACCGTTAACGTAAGAGACCACCAGCGCATATTGCATCACTTCTGGATCTTCAATGCCTTTCAGCACCCCGTGTTCCAGAATGCTCAGATACGCGGTCCCCATTGAGATATTACGTTCCGGGTTTTTCAGCTCGCTGGTCGATGGCTGCCCGCTCCATCCCATATAGCGATAAACTTCTTTCCCGGCCGTAGAAGCCTTCAGCTGCATCAGCCCCACCGCGTTCGATTTACTGACCAGGGTCGGATTACCGCCCGACTCCACCGCAATGATCGCCGTCACCAGACGCGGGCTCACGCCCCAGGCCTTTCCGGCTTGCTCGCTGATTGGCATCCACTGCATTGCCCGTTTAACAGGCACTTCCGGGTTCCACGGCGGATTTTGGTAGTCATGTTTGGTACTACAGCCAGCAAGCAACACAATCAAAAAAGCAAACCATCTCAATTTCACGTCATCTATCCTTATAGCCGGTCATCGCGGTCACACTGCCTCTTGAAGCAGGCAGCGTGTAAGCGGCATGATATAGACAATTAGCTTCTCATTCAGCAAGGAATTGCCATGTCTCAGTTTCATCTCATCGCACCGTCGGGCTACTGCATTAACCAGGAGGCGGCACAACGGGGCGTTCAGCGCTTACTGGGATCCGGCCATCAGGTAGAAAATCAGATGATTATCCCCCGCCGCGAGCAACGTTTTGCCGGGACACAAGCGCAAAGACTGGATGATATCAACAGTCTGGTGAACCTGAAGGGTGAGAATAACATCGTGCTGGCGGTGCGAGGCGGATACGGCGCCAGCCGGTTGCTGGAAAGCATTGACTGGGCAGGGCTGGCAAAACGCCAGCAGCACGATCCCCTGCTGATTTGCGGCCACAGCGACTTCACGGTTATCCAGCTCGGTCTGCTGGCACTGCATAATGTGATGACCTTCAGCGGCCCGATGCTGGCCGGTAATTTTGGCGCACCAGAGCTTGACGCCTTTACCCAGGAGCATTTCTGGCGCGCCCTGCGTAACCCGACCTACAGCGTCGAGTGGCAAGGCGACGGGCCACACTGGGAATGTGAGGGGCAGCTGTGGGGCGGAAATCTGGCGATGCTGGTTTCGCTGATTGGCACTCCGTGGCTCCCTGATATTGATGACGGTATTCTGGTGCTTGAAGATATCAATGAACACCCGTTCCGTGTCGAGCGGATGTTACTTCAGCTTTATCATGCCGGTATTCTTGCGCGTCAGTCGGCTATCGTGCTGGGCAGTTTTAGCGGCTCCGCCCCGAATGAGTACGACGCTGGCTATTCTCTTGAAACGATGGTCGATTTTATCCGCTCCAGGCTGGATATTCCGGTGATAACCGGGTTGGCATTTGGTCATGAACAACAAACGGTAACCCTTCCGCTTGGCGCGCAGGCTTTCCTGAAGCACGATAATTCGGGCAGTCGGTTAACAATAAGCGGTCATCCGGTCATAAAGGCATAAAAAAGCCGTTAAACCACCGCAATAAAACGCTGTGTCTGCCGTTAATATGATAGGGTTTTAATAACAGATACAGCATTAAGGTGGGAGTACGACAACATTGGATGCCGCAGCGATAATCAGCCTATTCATTCTGGGTTCTGTCCTTGTAACCTGTAGTATTTTATTAAGTTCATTTTCTTCGCGCCTTGGCATCCCTATTCTTGTTATTTTCCTCGCTATCGGGATGTTGGCCGGTATAGATGGCATCGGCGGTATTCCTTTCGATAACTATCCCTTCGCTTATATGATCAGTAACCTCGCCCTGGCGGTCATTTTGCTGGACGGCGGGATGCGTACTCAGGCCAGCTCGTTTCGGGTCGCCTTAGGCCCAGCGCTTTCGCTTGCGACTGTCGGGGTGCTTATCACCTCTGGCCTGACCGGGATGATGGCGGCGTGGCTGTTTCACCTTAACATCATGGAAGGCTTGCTGATTGGCGCGATTGTCGGCTCGACCGATGCAGCGGCGGTCTTTTCCCTGCTCGGCGGTAAAGGGTTGAACGAGCGTGTTGGTTCAACGCTTGAAATTGAATCCGGCAGTAACGATCCGATGGCGGTGTTCCTCACTATCACCCTGATTGAGATGATCCAGCAGCACGAAACCGGTTTAAGCTGGATGTTTGCCTGGCACATTTTGCAGCAGTTTGGTCTGGGGATTGTCATCGGCCTTTCCGGCGGTTATCTGCTACAGCAAATGATCAACCGCATCTCACTGCCTGCGGGCCTCTATCCTTTGCTGGCCCTGAGTGGCGGGATCCTTATTTTCGGCCTCACTACGGCGATGGACGGCAGCGGTATTCTGGCGGTCTATCTGTGCGGATTCCTGTTGGGCAACCGCCCTATTCGTAACCGCCACGCCATTTTGCAGAACTTTGACGGTCTGGCCTGGCTTGCACAAATCGGCATGTTCCTGGTGCTGGGGTTGCTGGTTACGCCATCCGACCTGCTGCCGATTGCTGTTCCTGCGTTAATCCTGTCTGCCTGGATGATTTTCTTTGCCCGTCCGCTGTCGGTCTTTGCCGGGCTGCTGCCATTTCGCGGGTTCAACCTGCGCGAGCGTATTTTTATCAGTTGGGTGGGGCTACGAGGCGCAGTGCCGATTATCCTTGCCGTTTTCCCGATGATGGCTGGGCTTGATAACTCGCGGTTGTTCTTTAACGTGGCCTTCTTCGTGGTGCTGGTATCGCTCTTATTCCAGGGGACATCTCTGGGATGGGCCGCCAAAAAAGCCAAAGTGGTGGTTCCGCCTGTCGGCTGGCCTGTCTCCCGCGTGGGGCTGGATATTCACCCGGAAAACCCGTGGGAACAGTTTGTCTATCAACTGAGCGCTGACAAGTGGTGCGTGGGTGCTTCGCTGCGCGATTTGCACATGCCTGCCGAAACGCGAATTGCCGCCCTGTTCCGCGATAATATCCTGCTGCACCCGACGGGCAGTACGCGCCTGCGGGAAGGCGATATTCTCTGCGTCATTGGCCGTGAGCGCGACCTTCCGGCACTCGGGAAGCTGTTCAGTCAGTCTCCGCCGGTAGCGCTGGATCAGCGATTCTTCGGTGATTTTATTCTGGAAGCGAATGCCAAATTTGCCGATGTCGCGCTGATTTACGGCCTGGATGAAGGCCTGGAGTATCGCGACAAGCAACAGACCCTGGGTGAGATTATCCAGCAGTTGCTGGGTGCGGCACCGGTTGTCGGTGACCAGGTGGAGTTTGCCGGGATGATCTGGACGGTGGCCGAGAAAGAAGATAACGCGGTGCGTAAGGTCGGCGTAAGGCCGATGGAAGAGGACGAGGAGTAACTGTTTTGCCGGGTGGCGCTAACGCTCACCCGGCAAAAAGAGTGGTTACACTGTCACAACAGGCACTCTCGGTGCCAGCGCGCACATCAGTTCATACCCGATAGTCCCCGCCGCAGCGGCCACATCATCGATTTTAATCTCATTCCCCCACAGCTCGACGGGCGACCCAATGCCCGCCTGCGGACACGGTGTTAAATCAACCGCCAGCATGTCCATCGAAACGGTTCCCACCGTACCGGTACGAACGCCATCAACCCATACCGGCGTGCCCGTTGGCGCGACGCGTGGATAGCCGTCAGCATAACCGCCTGCCACAATCCCGATACGTTGCTCACCCGTTGCGCGGTAGCGGCTGCCGTAACCGACGGTATCTCCTGCTTTCAGCGTCTGCACGCCAATGATTTCACTGCGCAGGGTCATCACCGGTTTCAGGCCACTGTTGGCAATATCCTGCCACTGACCCGACGGAGAAGCACCGTACAGAATAATTCCCGGACGCACCCAGTTATAGTGGGCTTCAGGGTGCCAGAGCGTGGCCGCTGAATTGGAAAGCGAACGGGGGCAATCCAGACCTTCGGCAGCTTGCCCGATACGCGTCATGGCATCGGCAATACCATCAGGTTTTTCTGCATCAGCGAAATGCGCCATTAACGTCATTTCACCCACATTTTGCAGGGCGCGGAGCTGCTGCCAGACCGTATGCACGCGCTCAGGCTGGAAGCCCAGGCGGTTCATGCCGCTGTTCATTTTGACGTAGATATCCAGCGGAGCATGTAATTTCGCATTTTGCAGTGCTTTGATTTGCCAGTTACTGTGCACGCTGGTTGTCAGACGATACCTATCCAGCAGCGGCAGATCGTCGGCGTGGAAGAACCCTTCCAGCAGCAGTATCGGCCCTTTCCAGCCGCGCTCACGCAGTAAAATGGCTTCTTCCAGATTCAGTAAGGCAAAACCATCCGTGCTGCTGAGCGCGCTCCAGATGCGATCAATACCGTGGCCGTAGGCGTTAGCTTTGACGACCGACCATACACGCGAGCCTGGCGCTGCACGACGAACAATCTGGAGGTTATCCTTCAGCGCCTTCAGATCCAGCTGAGCCAGAATAGGACGGGACATGACAACTCCTTGTTAATTATGCGCGCCGTGCAGGTGCTGTGGGCGCGATGGGGTAAATCCCGATTGATAACGCGCGGCACTTAAATCGTCAAACGGAATCGCCGGTGTACGCCCGGAAATCAGGTCGCTCAACAGCTGGCCTGAGCCGCAGGCCATTGTCCAGCCCAGCGTGCCGTGGCCCGTGTTGGTCCACAGATTTTTAAACGGTGTACGCCCAACAATAGGCGTGCCGTCTGGCGTCATAGGGCGCAGCCCGGTCCAGAATGTCGCCTGCTCAACAAAGCCGCCGCGCGGGAACAGATCGCCCACCACCATCTCCAGCGTTTCACGACGCGGCTGTAACAGCTCGGTGTTAAAGCCCACGATTTCGGCCATACCGCCCACGCGAATGCGGTTGTCAAAACGGGTGATCGCAATCTTGTAGGTTTCATCAAGAATAGTTGAGACTGGCGCGCCGCTTTCCTCTTTGACCGGAATGGTCAGTGAGTAGCCTTTCAGCGGATACACCGGAATATCAAGAATGCCTTTCAGCATCGCGGTGGAGTACGAGCCAAACGCCATGACGTAAGCATCGGCCTTAATCACTTCGTCACCGCACTTCACGCCGTAGATGTTTTCACCTTCCGACAGCAGCTTATCGACGGAGGTGTTAAAGCGGAATTTCACCCCTGCCTGTTCGCACATCGCTGCCAGACGCTGAGTAAACAGCTGGCAGTCGCCGGTTTCATCATTTGGTAAACGCAGCCCGCCGGTCAGCTTGTGTGCTACTTCCGCCAGCGCCGGTTCAACCTGCGCCAGCTGGCTGGCTTCCAGCAGCTGATACGGCACACCGGCGTCTTCAAGCACGGCGATATCCCGCGTGGCGTTTTCGTATTGCTGCGCGGTACGGAACAGCTGCAAGGTGCCTCCCTGACGCCCTTCGTACTCAATGCCGGTAGAGGCACGCAGCGCTTTCAGACAGTCACGGCTGTATTCCGCGAGGCGAACCATGCGGCCTTTGTTTTCCATGTAATGGCGGGTGTCGCAGTTGCGCAGCATTTGCCACATCCACTTGAGCTGGAATTGCGAGCCATCAAGGCTGATAGCCAGCGGCGCATGGCGCTGGAACATCCATTTAATCGCCTTCAGCGGCACGCCCGGAGCGGCCCACGGTGCTGCATAGCCCGGAGATATCTGTCCGGCGTTTGCCGCACTGGTTTCCAGTGCCGGGCCGGGTTCCCTGTCGATAACAGTAACGTCATGTCCCGCCTGACTTAAATACCAGGCGCTGGTTACACCAACGACACCACTTCCCAGTATGACAACACGCATAGCCAACTCCATTATGTGCAAAAGAACAATCTTCTAATTACAGATTGATAACCTAGTTGAAAATATTATTCAACATACGACTTTTTTATGGTGACTTATCTCACACCTTCCCCTGTATACGGGGACAGGGCTTATTTGGGATCTCCTGCTGCGCGTTATTTTTAGCCAGCATAAAATATTGCAGTCATCGCTTTTTCACCCGTTTCAAAAACGGGAAATCGCAAAGAAAAAATTTCTGCGCCAGCACGCTTTTGAATGCGTTGTTCTATGCTTGAAAAGAGGCTCTCCAGACAGAGAGAGCACCAACAACGAGGGCGCGCTAATGGCTACTATTGATTCCATATCCAAGGACAGCACACGTCTGAGTGATGGGCCCGACTGGACCTTTGAGTTGCTGGATGTCTACCTGGCCGAGATCGACCGGGTGGCAAAACTGTATCGCCTGGATACCTATCCCCATCAGATTGAGGTGATTACGTCCGAACAAATGATGGATGCCTACTCAAGCGTTGGGATGCCTATCAACTATCCGCACTGGTCGTTTGGTAAAAAATTCATCGAAACCGAGCGGTTGTACAAACACGGCCAGCAAGGGCTGGCGTATGAAATCGTCATCAACTCCAACCCGTGTATTGCTTATCTGATGGAAGAGAACACCATTACCATGCAGGCGCTGGTCATGGCTCATGCCTGCTACGGGCATAACTCATTTTTCAAGAATAACTATCTTTTCCGCAGCTGGACGGATGCCAGCTCGATTGTCGATTATTTGATTTTCGCCCGTAAATACATCACCGAATGCGAAGAACGCTACGGGGTAGATGAAGTTGAGAAATTGCTCGACTCCTGCCACGCGCTGATGAACTACGGGGTAGATCGTTATAAACGTCCGCAGAAGATCTCCTTACAGGAGGAGAAAGCCCGGCAGAAAAGCCGTGAAGAGTATCTGCAAAGCCAGGTGAATATGCTGTGGCGCACCCTGCCGAAACGTGAAGAAGAGAAAACGGTGACTGGGGCACGCCGTTATCCGTCTGAGCCGCAGGAGAACCTGCTCTACTTTATGGAGAAAAACGCCCCGCTGCTTGAGCCGTGGCAGCGTGAGATCCTGCGTATCGTGCGCAAGGTGAGCCAGTATTTCTATCCGCAAAAACAGACCCAGGTAATGAACGAAGGCTGGGCCACTTTCTGGCACTACACCATCCTTAACCATCTGTACGATGAAGGGAAAGTCACCGAGCGGTTTATGATGGAATTCCTGCACAGCCACACTAACGTGGTGTTCCAGCCGCCGTACAACAGCCCGTGGTACAGCGGTATTAACCCGTATGCGCTCGGCTTTGCGATGTTCCAGGACATTAAACGTATTTGCCAGTCGCCAACGGAAGAAGACAAATACTGGTTCCCGGATATTGCCGGCTCTGACTGGCTGCAAACGCTGCATTTTGCGATGCGTGACTTTAAGGACGAAAGTTTTATCAGCCAGTTTATGTCGCCGAAGATCATGCGTGACTTCCGCTTCTTTACCGTGCTGGATGATGACCGGAATAATTATCTGGAAATTTCCGCTATCCATAACGAAGAGGGATACCGCGAGATCCGCTCGCGCCTCTCTTCCCAGTACAATCTGAGCAACCTCGAGCCAAACATCCAGGTGTGGAATGTGGATTTACGCGGCGACCGCTCGCTGACGCTGCGCTACATTCCGCATAACCGCGCGCCGCTGGATAAAGGCCGCAAAGAGGTGCTGAAACATGTGCATCGCCTGTGGGGCTTTGACGTGTTGCTGGAGCAGCAGAACGAAGACGGTAGCGTGGAGCTGCTGGAACGCTGCCCGACGCGGTTAAATACCTTGTAGTTTTTTTGCCGGGTGGCGGCTACGCCTTACCCGGCCTACGGGTTTTGTAGGCCCGGTAAGCGAAGCGCCACCGGGCGAAAAAAACCTCTCAAGCGAGAGGTTTTTTATTTTAGCGGCCCTGGATAACCAGGTCGCCTGGCAGCGTTTTCTGCATCCGGTGCCAGATCTCGCCGGAGTCGTGACCATAGCGACGCACGGTTTCATAAACCTGATCGTGCTGACCCGATGTGCACAGCTCGCTCAGCTTGTGATAGAACCCCAGTGCCAGGCTACGGGCTTCCGGGTTCGCAAAATAGTGACGACCAATGCGGGTGTACAGCCCTTTCATGCCATTGAGGATCAGGCCATAAATCGGGTTACCAGATGCAAACGCCAGCCCACGGAATACGTTGTAATCGAGGGTGGCAAAGGCATCGGCATGATCTTCAACTGCTTTTGCGCTTTCCAGCACTTCCAGCGCGTTGTCCGGGTGCTGGCGGAACGCTGTACGGATAAAGATGGTGGCAATGTTGGTACGAACAGACAGCAGGTTATCAATCAGCTGTGGCACGCTTTCGTGATCAAGACGCGCGAGCGTTTCGAGAATATTCAGCCCGGACGTTTCCCAGAAGTTGTTTACTTTTGTTGGCTTGCCGTGCTGAATCGTCAACCAGCCATCACGCGCCAGTCGCTGAAGAACTTCTCGCAACGTGGTACGGGTGACACCAATCAGTTCAGAGAGTTCGCGTTCAGCAGGAAGAATTGATCCCGCAGGGAAACGGTTATTCCAGATGCTTTCAATGATGTACTCTTCCGCGAAACCCGCCGGGCTCTGCGCCTTAATGACCATAGTGAGATTTCCATTACACAGCTTTAGCAAATTGGACTCATCATACCAGAGGCCAGAAGCGGCAGGTAGCGCGGCAGCAAGAGAAAAGAGGGATCACCGTTTCATTTTTGTGAAATTTACAATACTGCCTGTTGTCCTCCCGGGCGCTAATTTTGCGTATACTGATGTTTTAGCTGTCTTGACGGGGAAGGACGTCTGTCGTGGAAATTTCATTTGGTCGCGCACTGTGGCGCAATTTTTTAGGCCAGTCACCTGACTGGTACAAACTCACTCTGTTGGTATTTCTGGTTGTTAATCCGATCATTTTTATCGTCAGTCCCTTTTATGCCGGCTGGCTGCTGGTTGCAGAGTTCATCTTTACCCTGGCAATGGCGCTGAAATGCTATCCATTATTGCCTGGCGGCTTGCTGGCATTTGAAGCTGTTGTCATCGGTATGACCAGTGCCGAACATGTGAAAGAAGAGCTGGCATCGAATCTTGAAGTGCTTCTGCTGCTGATGTTTATGGTGGCTGGCATCTATTTTATGAAGCAGCTTCTGCTATTTATTTTCACGCGCCTGCTGTTAAGCATTCCTTCGAAAACGCTGCTGTCGCTCTCCTTCTGCCTTGCCGCAGCCTTCTTGTCTGCGTTTCTCGATGCCCTAACCGTGGTCGCGGTGGTGATAAGCGTGGCAGTCGGGTTTTACGGCATTTATCACCGTGTTGCTTCATCACGGCAGGGCGATGACCTGCAGGACGACAGCCACATCGACGCGCATAATCGTGTTGTGCTGGAGCAGTTCCGCGCATTCCTGCGCAGCCTGATGATGCACGCGGGTGTCGGTACCGCGTTGGGCGGGGTGATGACCATGGTCGGCGAACCGCAAAACCTGATTATCGCGAAAGCCGCAGGCTGGCATTTCGGCGAGTTCTTTCTGCGCATGGCGTCTGTCAGCGTACCGGTGCTTATCTGCGGTTTGGTCACCTGCATTCTGGTCGAGAAATTCAGCGTCTTTGGTTACGGCGCAAAACTCCCGGAGCCGGTACTCCTGGAGTTACGCAAATTTGACCAACAGAGTCGCAGCCAGCGCACCCGACAGGAAACATTGCGCCTGATAGCCCAGGGAATTATCGGCCTCTGGCTTATCGCCGCGCTGGCGTTCCATCTCGCGGAAGTAGGCTTAATCGGCCTGTCGGTGATTATTCTGGCCACGTCATTTACCGGCGTTACAGACGAACATGCTATAGGCAAAGCCTTTACCGAAGCTCTTCCGTTTACCGCATTGCTGGCGGTATTTTTCGCGGTTGTGGCGGTCATTATTGACCAGCAGCTGTTCACGCCGATCATCGCTTTCGTACTTCAGGCCGCCCCTGATTCGCAGCTGACGCTCTTCTACCTGTTTAACGGCCTGTTATCGTCTATTTCGGATAACGTCTTTGTCGGTACCGTGTATATCAATGAAGCAAAAGCTGCGATGGAGCATGGGGCTATCAGCGCCGGGCAGTTTGAACTGCTTGCGGTCGCCATTAATACCGGAACGAACCTACCTTCCGTTGCGACACCGAACGGACAGGCGGCCTTTTTATTCCTGCTGACGTCTGCCCTCGCCCCACTCATACGACTTTCTTATGGAAGAATGGTATGGATGGCGCTGCCGTACACGCTGGTACTGACGCTCGTGGGATTGCTTTGCGTCAAAATTACCCTCATTCCCTATACGCACTGGTTGCTACAAGCAGGTATACTTGCGGCGCAGTAAGTCAGGCATATCGGGCAGTTCGCTGCCCGTTTGCGTTTTCGCATGATAAACATCCGATTACGCTTTAATTCGCAAGGCACAGGTGGCGCAGGAAATGAATTCGTTTACACTGCGCTTTCTAAGCATGTTCCAGGGAAATGATTATGTTGAGATTTTTAAACCAGTGCTCTCGCGGTCGCGGAGCGTGGTTGTTAATGGCCCTGACCGCCTTTGCGCTGGAAATGGTCGCTCTGTGGTTCCAGCACGTTATGGGGCTTAAGCCTTGTGTGCTGTGTATCTACGAACGTTGCGCACTGTTCGGTATTATGGGGGCGGGTCTGGTTGGAGCTATTGCGCCAAAATCCCCGCTTCGCTATGCCGGCCTCGCCATCTGGATTTACAGTGCCTGGAAAGGTATTGAGCTGTCCTGGCAGCACACTATGATGCAACTGCATCCGTCACCGTTTATGACCTGTGATTTTGCCGCCCGCTTCCCGAGCTGGCTGCCGCTGGATAAATGGCTGCCGCAGGTGTTCGTAGCATCCGGTGACTGCTCTGTGCGTCAGTGGGAGTTCCTGACGCTGGAGATGCCTCAGTGGCTGGTAGGGATTTTTGTTGCTTACTTCGTGGTGGCGCTACTGGTGCTGATTGCTCAGCCGTTCAAACCGAAGAAACGCGATTTGTTCGGAAGATAAAAGCAAAACGGCAACTTCGGTTGCCGTTTTTAGTGTTTGCGCCCTCTCCCGTGGGAGAGGGTTGGGGTGAGGGCATCAGGCAGCACACCACATTAAAAAACCGCCCAGGCGGTTTTTTTCGTATCAACGGTTGGGATGATTCATGATGTGGTCTTCCCAGTCCCGCACCTCTGACTCTTTCACCGCAATATGGCGCACGGAAATACGCTCACCGTGCATCGCCGCTTTTGACCCCGTCAGCAACGGATGCCACTTCGGCAGGTCCTGACCTTCCGCCAGCAGACGATAGGCGCAGGTATGCGGCAGCCATTCGAAGGTTGGCAGGTTATCACGGGTTAACTTGATGCAGTCCGGCTCAAACTCGAAGCGACGCTCATAGTTACGGCACTGGCAGGTTTTGATGTTCAGCTGTTTGCAGGCAACGTTGGTGAAATAGATCTCGTCCGAGTCTTCATCCATCAGCTTATGCAGGCAGCACTGCCCGCATCCATCGCACAACGATTCCCACTCCTCGTCGGTCATTTCGTCGAGAGTTTTGCTTTGCCAGAAAGGGATGTCGTTCATCGGGATGTCCACACGTCAAAAGAAAGCGCACCTTATAACGAGTCTGGCACGTTGATGCAAGTTTTGCCGCCCGAAGAAGGCGGCAAGTTGCTTTTACAGCACGCGAGTTTTCAAGGACTGGCCGTTAAAACTGACTTCCAGTTCGTCGCCGCTGTTTAGCGGGCCAACACCTTCTGGCGTACCGGTCAGGATCACATCACCCGGTTTCAGGGTAAAGAAACGGCTCATATAGGCAATCAGCGGCAGGATCTTGTGGATCATATCGGCGGTGGTGCCCTGCTGGCGGTATTCACCGTTAACCTTCAGAGAAAGCGGCGTATCCTGCGGGTCAGCACTGAACTCACCCACTGGCACAAAACCGGAGATCGGGCAGGAATTATCAAACCCTTTAGCTTTTTCCCACGGCTGCCCGGCTTTTTTCATTTTGCCCTGCACATCACGCAGCGTGAGATCCAGCGCGACACCGTAGCCAGCAATCGCTTTTTGCACATGCTCTTCAGAGGCCTGACGCAGGGTTGCGCCAATCAGTACGGCCAGCTCCACTTCGTGATGAACTGAACCTAACCCCTGTGGCAACGCCAGCGGCTGGCGAATGTCGCAAAGCGCAGTTTCCGGTTTAATGAACAGCACCGGCTCTTCTGGCATGGCACTGCCCATTTCCTGAATGTGTTTCGCATAATTGCTGCCAACGCAGACAACTTTGCTGACGGGATAATCCAGTAATGCACCTTGCCAGTTATGATGTTGATACATTTACGACCCCTAAACGGTTGATGTGTTGTGCCCGGACGCTTGCCGGACTATTTCTTTCCGTTCACCTCAAGATGCTGTTTTAATAAATTCTCGGGTGGTGGCGGAAGCTGTAAATAATAGCCCTGTTCAGCTAATGCTGATTTCACTTTTTCCAGATCGGCATTAACCAGTTTCTTTCGCCCATCCAGTGGCAGCAGCATTGCCAGCTGCGGACGGCCAAAGTTCTTCATTAATTCTTCAGGCACGCGGGAGAAATCGTCTTTCTTTTCGACATAAAGATAGGTCTGGTCGCGGCTGGTACTTCTATAGATCACACAAAACATGTTTTTACTCTGAATTCTCGGGTGGTTGCTTGCCTCAATATACTCCTGACTATAACATGCCTGATACTCTTCGGAATATCGCAACGACAGCGTTGTGGTTAATAGCAAATTGAGTAAGGCCAGGATGTCAAACACGCCCATCGAGCTTAAAGGCAGTAGTTTCACCTTATCAGTGGTTCATTTGCATGATGCAAAACCCGAGGTTATTCGTCAGGCGTTAGAAGACAAAATCGCGCAGGCTCCTGCTTTTCTGAAGCACGCCCCCGTCGTCGTCAATGTCAGCGGCCTTGATGCCCCTGTTAACTGGAAACTTCTCCAGCAGGCAGTGTCATCAACCGGGCTGCGCATTGTCGGCATCAGCGGTTGCAAAGACGCCGAACTGAAAGCTGAGATTGACCGCGCAGGGCTACCCATTCTGACGGAAGGCAAAGAGAAAGCCCCACGTCCGGCACCTGTTGCCGTGCAAACACCCCCGCTGCCAGTTCAGAACGTTACACCTGTCACAAAAACGCGATTGATTGATGTGCCGGTTCGTTCCGGTCAGCGGATTTATGCACCAAACTGTGATCTGATTGTTACAAGCCACGTCAGCGCCGGTGCAGAACTCATTGCGGATGGCAATATTCACGTCTACGGTATGATGCGTGGGCGTGCGCTTGCAGGTGCAAGTGGCGATCGGGATGCACAAATATTTTGTACTCACCTGACGGCGGAACTGGTTTCCATCGCAGGTGAATATTGGCTGAGCGACAAGATCCCAGCCGAATTTTATGGCAAAGCGGCTCGTTTGCGACTGGCAGACGACGCGTTGACCGTTCAACCGTTGAATTGATCCCTTTTTAACAAGGAATTTCTATGGCACGCATTATTGTTGTTACTTCGGGTAAAGGAGGCGTTGGCAAGACCACCTCCAGCGCGGCCATCGCTACTGGTTTGGCCCAGAAGGGAAAGAAAACCGTCGTTATCGATTTCGATATCGGCCTGCGTAACCTGGACCTGATTATGGGTTGTGAGCGTCGTGTGGTGTATGACTTTGTGAACGTCATTCAGGGCGATGCCACGCTGAACCAGGCGCTGATTAAAGATAAACGCACCGAGAATCTCTATGTTCTCCCGGCCTCTCAGACGCGTGACAAAGATGCCCTGACCCGCGAAGGCGTGGAAAAGGTGCTCGACGATCTGAAAAAGATGGAGTTCGACTTTGTGGTTTGCGACTCCCCTGCCGGTATCGAAACAGGTGCACTGATGGCGCTCTACTTCGCTGATGAAGCGATCATCACCACTAACCCTGAAGTATCGTCCGTACGTGACTCTGACCGAATTCTGGGTATCCTCGCCTCTAAATCACGTCGTGCGGAAAATGGCCAAGACCCAATCAAAGAGCACCTGCTGCTGACCCGTTACAACCCGGGTCGCGTGAACAAAGGTGATATGCTGAGCATGGAAGACGTGCTGGAGATCCTGCGCATTAAACTGGTGGGTGTCATCCCGGAAGACCAATCCGTGTTACGCGCCTCTAACCAGGGTGAGCCGGTTATTCTGGATACGATGGCAGACGCAGGTAAAGCTTACGCCGATACCGTTGATCGTCTGCTGGGAGAAGAACGTCCTTTCCGCTTCATTGAAGAAGAGAAGAAAGGTTTCCTCAAACGCCTGTTCGGAGGATAAGTTATGGCATTACTGGACTTTTTTCTCTCGCGGAAAAAAAGCACCGCCAACATCGCTAAAGAGCGTCTGCAAATCATCGTTGCGGAGCGTCGTCGTAGTGACGCCGAGCCACATTACCTGCCGCAGCTGCGCAAGGACATCCTGGAAGTGATCTGTAAGTATGTGCAGATTGACCCGGAAATGGTCACCGTACAGTTGGAACAAAAAGACGGGGATATTTCGATTCTGGAGCTGAACGTTACGCTACCAGAAGCGGAAGAGTCACGTTAATCAGGTTTTGTTTTTGTAGCCCCGGTAAGCGCTAGCGCCACCGGGGAGATATTCCGGGCATGGTTTCATGACCCGGCATATTTTATCGCGGATACCCTTCCAGCAGCGTATTCAGGCGATCGGCCATCAGTTCCCCGCGCCAGCCTGCCATCATTTCCGGCAATCCATTCTGTGTTTTCAGCTTCCAGTGCCAGTTCAGCAACTGATTGATCTGACGACGCGACGCCAGCAATTCAGCACCGAGTTTGCTCTCAGTTGCAACGTCCTGCACCAGTGCCTTAATGTCTTTGAATGCCTTGCGGTAACCCGGCATGTCCATCAGATTCAACAGCGGTTCAGGCAGCGCGTCATCCGGCGTTTGCTGAGCTTTTTCCACCAGCGCCAGCAGGGTTTTACCGTGGAAACGGATCTCGCTCCCGGAAAGGCCAATGCTGTCCAGCTCGCCCATGCTACCTGGCATATAACGCGCAACCGCCCAGAGATGTTCTTCACGAACCACAAAGTTAACGGCCAGATCGCGCTCGCGCGCTTTACGCAGGCGCCAGTCGGCCAGCAACTGCAAACAGGCCAGCTGACGCGTACGCAGCTGCCATGCGTTGCTGATATCGCGCCAGGCCTCTTTCGGAGAGACCACTTCCTGACGACGCTGCTGTGTCATGCGACACTCGTCCAGCGCCGCAGGCAACCAGCCAGAGGCTTCAGCTTCTTTCATCAGTTGGCCGGCAATCGGCAGCAGGTAAAACACGTCTGCTGCAGCATATTCCAGCTGACGTTCGGTTAACGGGCGCGCCAGCCAGTCGGTACGGGATTCGCTTTTATCCAGCGCGATACCCGTGTACTCCTCAACCATTGCCGCAAAGCCCCATGAGAGTGGACGATTGCTGAATGCCGCCAGGATCTGCGTATCAATCAGGGGTTGCGGCATGATGCCAAAGGTGTTGAGAAACACTTCCAGATCTTCACTGCCGGCGTGCAGGTATTTGGTGACGCCAGTATCCAGCAGCAGCTCACGCATCGGCGACCAGTCGGTAATACCAAGCGGATCGATAAGTGAAACATGTTTACCGTCGTACATCTGAATCAAACCCAGCTGCGGGTAGTACGTTCGGGTGCGGACAAACTCGGTATCCAGCGCGATGGCTGGAAAGTCACGCGTAACCTCGCACAGCGAAGCCAGCTCGTCGTTGGTGGTGATCATCTGGTAATTCAAAACGGATTCTCTTTTGTTTGCACCCATAAAAAACGCCGGCTAAACCGGCGTCTGGGCGATTAGCGTGAAGCTCATGCCTTATTGTCCACTTTGGCACGGGCTTCGTCACGTAATTCTCGTCGTAATATCTTCCCGACGTTGGATTTCGGCAGCTCATCGCGAAACTCAACCAGCTTCGGCACTTTATAGCCCGTTAACTGGCGGCGGCAGAAGGTAATAAGCTCCTCTTCGCTAAGCGATGCATCTTTTTTGACCACAAAAATCTTCACCGCTTCACCGCTGCTGCCGGAAGGGACACCCACAGCCGCCACTTCCTGCACGCCGGAGTGCTGCATGACCACGTCTTCAATTTCGTTCGGATAAACGTTAAAACCGGACACCAGGATCATGTCTTTCTTACGGTCAACGATGCGCAGGAAGCCCTCTTCATCCATTACGGCGATATCACCGGTGTGCAGCCAGCCATTTTTGATTATCTCATCCGTGGCGTCCGGGCGCTGCCAGTAACCCAGCATTACCTGCGGGCCTTTCACACATAACTCACCGGGTTGACCGGGTTCGACTTCGTTATCGTCGTCGTCAACCAGTCTGGCTTCCGTCGACGGAACAGGCAGCCCGATACTGCCACTGTGGTAGTCGATATCATGCGGGTTTACGCTGACCAGCGGAGCACATTCCGTCAGGCCGTAACCTTCCAGAAGATACTGACCGGTGAGTTTAACCCAACGTTCGGCAACGGCCTGTTGCACTGGCATCCCGCCGCCGGCGGACAGATGCAGCGTTGAGAAATCGAGCTGCTGGAACTCTTTGTTATTGAGCAGCGCGTTGAACAGGGTATTCACCCCGGTCATGGCCGTGAACGGATATTTTGCCAGCTCTTTGACCAGTCCCGGGATATCGCGCGGGTTGGTAATCAGTAGGTTCTGTCCACCCAGTTCAATAAACAGCAGGCAGTTCATTGTCAGGGCAAAAATGTGATACAGCGGCAGTGCCGTCACGACCAACTCTTTGCCACGGTGAAGCAATGGCCCATAGGTCGCATTAACCTGTTCGAGGTTTGCCAGCATATTGCGGTGCGTCAGCATGGCTCCTTTTGCCACACCCGTCGTACCGCCGGTGTATTGCAGAAATGCCAGGTCTTCCGCAACCACTTCCGGCTTAACGTATTGCATCCGGTAGCCTGCATGAAGCGCACGGCGGAAGGAGATGGCATCCGGCAGGTGGTATTTCGGCACCAGGCGTTTGACGTATTTCACAACAAAGTTAACCAGCGTCCCTTTGGCGGTGGAAAGCTGATCGCCCATGCGGGTCAGAATGACGTGTTTAACCTGAGTCTTTTCGACTATTTTCTCGAGGGTATGGGCAAAGTTAGAGACAATCACAATCGCCGCAGCGCCGCTGTCGTTTAACTGGTGCTCCAGCTCGCGTGGGGTGTACAGCGGGTTAACGTTGACCACAATCATCCCGGCACGCAGGATGCCAAATAACGCCACTGGATACTGCAACAGGTTCGGCATCATTAACGCAACGCGATCCCCTTTTTGCAGCCCTAACCCTTGCTGTAAATAAGCCGCGAATGCACGGCTACGTTCCTCAAGCTTACGGAACGTCATCACCTCGCCCATATTCACGAACGCAGGCTGATCGGCATAACGCGCAACTGAATTCTCAAATAATTCAATCAGGGATTGATAACGGTCAGGATTGATCTCCGCAGGAACATCTGCGGGATAACGGTTAAGCCAAACCTTCTTCAATGCATCACCTCTGAAATGAGTGTTCGTCGTCATCACAACCCCGATAATAAACAGTTTGTTAACATTATATTAACTCAGCGTACCAGTTTATTAATTGTTCAGATTTAAGGTTGCGAAGCGCGTCACTCTTTTTTTTAGTTTTATCCGTAAAAAAACAGAGACAGCGGCTGAGCCGCTGTCTATTTCCTATATATAACAGTTAGTTACTCGGTTACAACGGTCTGAACATGTGCAGGTCCTGGGTTATACCAGCCCCATCCTGGATAGCCGTAACGGTATGGATGTGGGCCCCACATCCACGGATCAATAGGCTGTGGTGGCATTATGACCTGCTGCTCAAGCCGCCAGCGTTTATAGCCGTTTACCTGCATGGTCATGAATTTATACGACGTACTGCCGATTTTGCCCTGTACCGTGCCGGTAATGGGGCCGACAACAGTCACCAGTTGTCCGCGAAAATCAACCGGGTCGAGGAAGCCGCTGACGTCAGCATAGATACGCCCGCGCGAGGCCTCACCCAGGACCGGTCTTGCGCCGCTATCCAGAGGGACGGTGGCTATTTCCAGGCGGGTTTTCCCTTGCTGGTTTAAGACTTCAACCACCTTACCGCCAAAACGCGCTTCCTGGCCAACATAGAGCTCAGGCGCATTCATTACGCGCACCAGATCCTGCTGCGGTGTTGGGCTTGTTCCCTTGATCACATCAGGAACGGTAACGCACCCGCTCAGCGCTGCGGCAACAATACCCGCCATCATCAGACGTACTACTTTAGTTTGAACCGCCATGGTGCGACTCCTTTTTCTCAGTTCCTGTTACTGAGATTCACTCGCGGCCCGGAAGTTTCTTCCACGCGACCGTGTTTCGCAAATAAACTGGTTCAGCTTGTTCAACTGCAACGGTTTTTCCTGCGCCGAGCAGTTGGCAAGCGATAGGTAACATGTCTTCCGCGGCAGGCAGAAGCATGTTGCCGTCTACCAGCGTCACGCCGGTATCGTTCGCCATTTCCGGCCATGCTGGCCAGCCGGTACCTACCGTTGCCCATTCGCCTGAGAGCTGTTGCAGACGTTCGGTTACTGCTTCCGGTTTGAGTACCGCTTCAGTCTCTTCACCGTGCCAGACGCCGTTTTCGTCGCGGGTATATTCCGCCCAGTAAACTTCACCCATACGTGCGTCAATTGCCGCCAGCACGCGCGTTGCACCGGTCATGCGCCATGCGCCCTGCGCCATGGTTGCCAGTGTAGAAACACCGATCATCGGCAGTTCTGCGCCCAGGGCCAGCCCCTGCGCAATGCCGATACCGATACGTACGCCCGTAAAACTGCCCGGGCCACGGCCGTAGGCCAGCGCATCAAGGTGAGTTAAGGTGGTATTGCCCTTGGTGAGGATCTCTTTTACCAGCGGCAGGATCCGTTGGGTATGTTCTCGTGGGCACTCTTCGAAATGAGCACAGATAGCACCGTCGTTCCACAGGGCAACAGAACAGGCCTCTGTGGCGGTATCAATAGCCAGAATTCGCATGAGTCGTCGCGCTCTCGCAATGGTCAGTCACAAAATGGCGCACATTTTAGCACACCCCGGAGCAAATTACTCCGCTGTTGGGTTCGCGAGGAACCGAACCGCGCGTTTAATGTCCCGCGTACGCGGCGCGGGCGGCAGGCTTGCCAGGAAAGTGGCACCATACGGGCGCATCACCAGCCGGTTGTCGCAGATAACCAGCACGCCACGGTCGGTGACATCGCGAATAAGACGCCCTACCCCTTGCTTCAGGGTAATCACCGCATCAGGCAGTTGCACCTCGTCAAAGGGATCGCCGCCACGCAGGCGGCAGTCTTCCATACGCGCTTTGAGTAATGGATCGTCCGGCGAGGTAAACGGCAGTTTATCGATAATAACCAGTGAGAGCGTATCACCGCGCACGTCTACGCCTTCCCAGAAACTGCTGGTTGCCACCAGCAGGGCATTACCGGCGCTGACAAACTGTTGCAGCAGTTGCCCTTTACTGGTTTCCCCCTGGAGCAGTACCGGTAAAGTCATGGTGGCGCGGAACTGTTCCGCAAGGTCGCGCATCATGGCGTGGGAGGTACAGAGCATAAAGCAGCGGCCATTATTGGCTTCGATCATCGGCTTCAGCATCGCCGCCAGGTGGCGTGCGGCACCGGGCTGGTTTGGCAGCGGCAGATTGCGCGGCACACAGAGCAGCGCCTGTTTTTCGTAATCAAACGGGCTTGGCAGCAGCAGGGATTCGGCCTGCTCAATTCCCAGACGTTCGGTGAAGTGGTGTAAATCGTCATTCACCGACAGCGTTGCCGAGGTAAAAATCCAGCTCCCCGGCTTTTGTGCCATCACCTCTTTGAATTTATCCGCCACGGTTAAAGGCGTCAAGGCCAGGGTGAAATGGCGTGAAGTGCATTCGTACCAGTAACTGAATCCTGGCTGGTTGATCTCTTTGAGTCGTTTCAGACGGCCACGGTACACAGCCGCGCGCTCAAAAGCGGCGTCAAGCAACGCGGAGCGCCCAAGCGACAGTTTTGCCACGTCGTAGCAAAGCTCCAGCGAATCATCCAGCAACAGCAATGCGCGCTGGATATTTTTATCGGCCAGCAGCTCGCGCAGGTTACCGCGATAACCCGGCTCCCCGAGCTGTAAGCGGAAATCCTGCGCACTTTGTGCCAGACGGTCGGCACATTTTTGCAGCTGTTGGGTATCTTTTAACTCTGTGCGATAGGCAATGGTGAAATCTTTCGCCAGGTCCAGAAGCTGACGACTGGAGATCGACTGACCAAAATACTGGCTGGCAATATCGGGCAGTTGATGTGCTTCATCGAAGATCATGACGTCGGCTTCCGGGATCAGCTCACCAAACCCGCTGTCCTTCACCACCATATCCGCCAGAAACAGATGATGGTTTACCACCACCACATCCGCATCCATTGCCGTTTTACGCGCCTTTACCACAAAACAGTCTTTATACAGCGGGCAGTCGCTGCCAAGGCAGTTATCGTTGGTGCTCGTCACCAGCGGCCAAGCCTGCGAGTCTTCCGCCACGCTCGCACAGGTGCTGATATCTCCGTCTTCGGTCTGATTCGCCCACGCCCGCAGGATGATGACATCACTCAGTGTTTGTACCGGGAGATCGCCCCCGGCCAGCGCCTGCTGTTCCAGACGCTCAAGGCAAAGGTAGTTGGAGCGACCTTTCAGCAATGCCAGTCGCCCTTTGTATTTCAGTGCCTTAGCCACCGTGGGCAGATCGCGGCTATAGAGCTGATCCTGTAACGCTTTAGATCCCGTGGAGATGATCACTTTCTTTTTTGCACGCAGCGCCGGGGCCAGATAAGCGTAGGTTTTACCGGTTCCAGTACCTGCCTCCACCACCAGCGGTTGTGCATTGTCGATTGCGTGCGCAACGGCGTGCGCCATATGGCGCTGAGGTTCACGCGGCTTAAAGCCGGGGATCGCCTGCGCTAACTGACCATCTGCTGAAAAATCGTCTGCCACGGTGCTCTCTCACTGTATTTTTACACAGGGATTATGTCAGCCCGCTCTCGCCAGTGCCACCCCAAATAGTGACGAGGGGAGAACAATATGGCAGTCTTGCCGCCTGATACGAAAAATAACGAGGAAACGTTTATGACAATTGTGCGCATTGATGCCGAAGCCCGCTGGTCTGATGTGGTTATCCATAACCAGACGTTGTACTACACCGGCGTGCCGGCAAACCTGGATGCAGACGCTTTCGAACAGACGGCCAACACGCTGGCGCAAATTGATGCCGTACTGGTCAAGCAAGGCAGCGACAAGTCCCGCATTCTGGATGCGACCATTTTCCTGGCGAATAAAGAGGATTTTGCGGCGATGAACAAAGCCTGGGATGCGTGGGTAGTGGCGGGTCACGCGCCTGTACGCTGTACCGTACAGGCCACGTTGATGAAACCGGAATATAAGGTTGAGATCAAGATTATCGCGGCTGCCTAAGCCCGATTACTCTTCTTCATCTTCGTCTTCAAATCGCGCCACGATCCGCTCGCCGGTATGACTGGCGCGAATTTCCTGCGCGACAACGGTTATCGCCTCGCCGCTGCTCATGCCCTGGGTCATCAGTTCCTGAATGCGCTCTACAGCTTTCTGCTGTTGCTCGTGGCTCAGAGAAGGTAAACCTGCAAACATCGTCAACTCCTGCTAAATTATTCGCGCTAATTATTTCACGCTGCCCGGTAGTATGCCACACATGAACATGCGCTTCCCCACTGTTATTATCTTGCCCTGGCGTACAGACGCTGCTGAATTTTGGTTTGCCCGTCTGAGCCATCTTCCTTTTGCGATGCTGCTGCACTCCGGCCACGCAGACCACCCCTATAGCCGCTTTGATATTCTGGTGGCCGACCCGCGGGGTACGCTGGTGACGCAGGGTGACACCACGACGGTATCCCTGGCTGATGTTCAGACCTCCACTGATGACCCGCTCCTCCTGCTTCAGCAGGCTCTCGATTCACTGGACTTACACGCGCCAGCAAACCCCGACCTGCCATTCCAGGGCGGTGCTCTGGGCTTATTTGGCTATGATTTAGGTCGCCGTTTCGAAACGCTGCCGGACCTCGCAAAGCAGGATATTGCCCTGCCGGACATGGCCGTGGGGCTGTATGACTGGGCAATCATTGTTGATCACCGCAAACAGGTCGTTTCCCTGTTAAGTCATACTGATATCGCGCAACGCCGCGCCTGGCTCGACGCGCAAACGCCTGTCGCCAGTCGCGATTTTCGCCTTACTTCCGGGTGGCGTTCGAATATGACGGCGCAGGAATACGCGGATAAATTCGCCAGCGTTCAGGCGTATTTGCAAAGCGGCGACTGTTATCAGGTCAACCTTGCGCAGCGTTTCCAGGCGACGTATCAGGGGGATGAGTGGCAGGCGTTTACCCGTCTAAATGCCAGCAATAAGGCACCTTTCAGCGCGTTCCTGCGCCTTGAACATGGCGCGATTTTAAGCCTGTCGCCGGAACGTTTTATTCATCTGGCGGAAGGGACCATTCAGACCCGGCCAATTAAAGGTACGCTACCGCGTCTTACCGACCCTGTCGCCGACCATCAGCAGGCAGAAAAACTCGCCGCTTCCCCGAAAGACCGGGCTGAGAATCTGATGATTGTGGATTTGATGCGTAACGATATTGGCCGTGTTGCCGAGCCGGGTAGCGTGCGCGTACCTGAGCTATTTGTTGTCGAACCCTTCCCGGCCGTACATCATTTGGTCAGTACCATTACCGCGCACCTGCCGGACTCGCGCACCGCTTGCGACCTGCTGCGTGCCGCATTTCCGGGTGGCTCAATCACCGGAGCGCCAAAGGTGCGGGCGATGGAAATTATCGATGAGCTGGAGCCTCACCGTCGTAACGCATGGTGCGGCAGTATTGGGTATGTGAGCCTGTGCGGCACAATGGACACCAGCATTACGATCCGCACCCTGACGGCCTGTGAGGGAACACTGTATTGCTCTGCCGGAGGAGGCATCGTTGCTGACAGCCAGGTTGAGGCGGAATATCAGGAAACCTTTGATAAAGTTAACCGTATCCTGAAACAACTGGAGAACTAACGGGTGGAGAAAGATAACCTGACGCTGGATGATTTTTTGTCGCGATTCCAGCTTTTGCGTCCGCAGACGCGCCGCGAAACGCTGAACAACCGTCAGGCTGCCGTGCTGATCCCGGTTGTGCGGCGCGAACACCCGGGCTTATTGCTCACTCAGCGTTCACCGCACTTGCGCAAGCACGCCGGGCAGGTCGCGTTTCCGGGCGGTGCGGTTGACAGCACTGATGCGTCATTAATTGCCGCGGCGCTGCGTGAAGCACAGGAAGAGGTTGCCATCCCGCCTGAGTCTGTTGAAATTATTGGAGTTTTGCCGCCGGTCGACAGCGTAACGGGCTTTCAGGTCACGCCGGTGGTGGGCATCATTCCCCCCGACCTTCAGTATCACGCCAGCGTGGATGAAGTCTCTGCGGTATTTGAAATGCCGCTGGAAGAGGCCCTTCGTCTTGGTCGCTATCATCCTCTGGATATTCAGCGCCGTGGACATGCTCACCGTGTGTGGCTCTCCTGGTATCAGCATTATTTTGTCTGGGGCATGACGGCGGGTATCATTCGTGAGCTGGCGCTGCAAATCGGCCTGAAGCCTTGACTATACTTTACATTCCACCCTTTTCCGCCAGGTTTGCGATCGCTGTCGCGCTATTAGCAAAACAGCTGCTATCCATTAGTTTAATTCATGTGAATAGTTAAGCCGAGGCCAGTGTTCCCTCTTACACTATGCGCAGTTATAACATCGTTACTGGAAACCCGGTAACCCTGTCAGGAGTGTGAAAGTGATTAGTATATTCGACATGTTCAAAGTGGGAATTGGTCCTTCTTCTTCCCATACTGTAGGGCCGATGAAGGCCGGTAAACAGTTCGTCGATGACCTGGTCGAAAAAGGATTACTGGAAAGCGTTACCCGTGTTGCCGTGGATGTCTACGGCTCGCTGTCATTGACGGGTAAAGGCCACCACACCGATATCGCCATTATTATGGGTCTGGCGGGCAATATGCCGGACACTGTTGATATTGATGCCATCCCGGCATTCATCCGCGACGTTGAAACACGCGGTCGCCTGCTGCTGGCAAACGGCCAGCACGAAGTGGATTTCCCGCAGGATGACGGAATGCGTTTTCGCAGCGACAACCTGCCGCTGCATGAAAATGGCATGACCATCCATGCCTGGAACGGCGAAAAAGAGATTTACAGCAAAACGTACTACTCCATCGGCGGTGGTTTTATCGTTGATGAAGAGCACTTTGGCAAAGACAGCGCTGGCGACGTCAGCGTGCCGTATCCGTTCAAGTCTGCCACCGAGATGCTGGCGTATTGCAAAGAAACGGGGCTATCACTCTCCGGCATGGTGATGCAGAACGAACTGGCGCTGCACAGCAAGAAAGAGATTGAAGACTACTTTGCTAACGTGTGGCAAACCATGCGTGCCTGTATCGATCGCGGTATGAATACCGAAGGCGTACTGCCTGGCCCACTGCGCGTTCCGCGCCGTGCTTCTGCCCTGCGCCGGATGCTGGTTACAACCGATAAATTCTCCAACGACCCGATGAATGTGGTCGACTGGGTGAACATGTTTGCGCTTGCGGTAAACGAAGAGAACGCCGCTGGCGGTCGTGTTGTTACCGCACCAACCAACGGGGCGTGCGGCATTGTTCCGGCGGTGCTGGCCTATTACGATCACTTTATTGAATCTGTCAGCCCGGATATCTATATCCGTTACTTCCTGGCGGCAGGTGCAATTGGCGCGCTGTACAAAATGAACGCCTCTATCTCTGGCGCTGAAGTCGGTTGCCAGGGCGAAGTGGGCGTGGCCTGTTCTATGGCGGCTGCCGGTCTTGCAGAACTACTGGGTGCAAGCCCTGAGCAGGTGTGTGTTGCTGCCGAAATTGGTATGGAGCATAACCTCGGTCTGACCTGTGACCCGGTCGCAGGCCAGGTGCAGGTGCCTTGTATCGAGCGTAATGCAATCGCATCAGTAAAAGCGATCAATGCGTCCCGCATGGCGATGCGCCGTACCAGCGAACCACGTGTATCGCTGGATAAGGTTATCGAAACCATGTATGAAACAGGTAAAGACATGAACGCTAAATATCGCGAAACCTCGCGTGGCGGGCTGGCCATTAAGGTGCAGTGCGACTAATACCTCGCTCTCGCCCATCTGCAACGGATGGGCGAATTTTCCCCTTCTTTCTCGTCGCCTTAGCATTTCCCCACTACACTTTCTCTGTTGCTTCTGGCTTTTGGTGCCAGTGGCGTTTCAGGCGACCGTTTTATGCAAACTGCACAAACGATCATTAAAAACTACCGCCAAAAACGCGTTATCGTCAGTGTCACGGTCGCGCTTCTTACGCTCATCCTTACGCTGGGAATTCGGTTTATTTCACAGCGCAATTTAAATCAGGAACAGATCCGCGACTTTACCAGCCACACCGTTAATTCGATGGATAAGGTCCTGCTTTCGTTAGAAAACCGTCGCGGTATGCTGCAATCATTGGTCGGCCAGCCCTGCACGCAAGCGCATCTGGTGCTGCGAAAGCAAGCCGCCATTTTGCAAACCGTTCGCTCCATCGCGCTGGTCAAGGATGGCGTGCTGTATTGTTCGAGTATCTTCGGAACGCGGGACGTTCTTGTACGTGAGGTACAGCCCACTTTACCCAATAACGCACCCCGGCTCATTTTATCGACCGATCAGTGGCTGCTGAAAGGCAGCCCAATCCTCATCCAGTGGTATCCCGTTTCACAAAGTGGTGAAGATGGGGTGATGGAGATTGTTAACATTGATCTCATCACCCGAATGATGCTGGAGCCGCAACCTCCACTGATTACTGACGTTGTCCTGAGGGTGGGCAACAACTTCCTGCGCTACGGGCAACAGGTGACGGATAACCTGACCTTTGATGATGGCGATTCGCTTCTGCACAAAGCGTCATCACACTATCCCTTCAGCATTACGGTGAGTGGCCCCGGCCCCGGGAAACTGGCGCTGAAAAATCTGCCAACCCAGTTACCGCTGGCGCTCATGCTCAGCCTGCTGCTTGGCTATGTCGCCTGGCTTGCAACGGCCAGGAGAATGAGCTTCACGTGGGAAATTAACATGGGGCTGGCGGCGCGTGAATTTGAACTCTTCTGTCAGCCGCTGGTGAATGCCCGGACGCAGAATTGTGTTGGCGTTGAAATTTTACTGCGCTGGAATAACCCGCGTCAGGGCTGGATTTCCCCTGAAGTGTTTATCCCTCTGGCAGAAGAGCACAACCTGATAGTCCCACTAACCCGCTATGTTATTACCGAAACGGTTCGTCAGATTGGCTTTTTTCCCGCGTCCTCTGGGTTTCAGATAGGTATTAACGTTGCCGCCAGCCATTTTCGCCACGCCACCCTATTGCAAGATCTCAACCATTCCTGGTTTAACGTGGGTCCGGCTCAGCAGTTGGTTATCGAATTAACCGAGCGCGATGCACTTATGGATGTGGACTACCGGATAGTGCGTGAGCTTCACAATAAAGGGGTGAAGCTCGCCATTGATGATTTTGGGACAGGAAACAGTTCGCTCTCATGGCTGGAAAAGCTGCACCCGGATGTACTGAAAATCGATCAGTCATTTACTACGGCGATTGGTACAGACGCGGTAAATTCGACCGTGACGGATATCATCATCGCGCTGGGTCAGCGACTCAATATTGAACTGGTTGCGGAAGGTGTAGAAACCGAGGAGCAGGCGCAGTATCTGCGCCGCCACGGTGTGCATATCTTGCAGGGATTTTTTTACGCCCGGCCGATGCCGTTGCGGGAGTTTCCAAAATGGCTGGCGGGGAGCTCGCCTCCGCCAGCGCGTCATAACGGGCACATCGTGCCCTTAATGCCGTTACGTTAGAGCCACTTATTCATCTTCGTCATGCGCTGATTGCTCTTTAACAATACGCACCAAATCAACACGGTAGTCGTTCGCTTCGACAATCGTGATGTGCAACGGCGGCAGTTCGATGATGTCACCGGTACGCGGAATTTGTCCGTTTACCGAAATGACCAGACCTGCCACGGTGGCAATGTCTTCTTCATCGTTGAGCACGTTTTCCACCCCCAGCGTATGGGATAACGCGTGCAGATCGGTGGTACCTTTTACCAGCCATCCGTCACCATCGGCGACGATTTCCGGGGTTTCATCCGCATCCGGGAATTCACCTGCGATAGCTTCCAGCACGTCCAGCGGCGTGACCAGCCCCTGCACGACACCAAACTCGTTGGTGACGATAACAAAGCTGCCGCGGGCACGACGCAACACGCCCAGCAGGTTAATCGGATCCAGCGTTTCAGGCACCACGATAGCAGGCGACGCTGCGGCAATGGCTTCAACGTTCCCCCCCTCTTCAAGGGCTACCAGCAGCTCTTTCGCGCGCACGATACCCACTATCTCATCGAGCTCACCACGACACACCGGGAACAGGCTGTGTGGTGAAGAGAGCAACTGCTGGCGAATTTCATCCACGCTGAGGTTCGCGTCTACCCAGCTGATCTCACCGCGTGGCGTCATGATCCCACGTAGCGAACGGGAGGCCAGAGAAAGCACGCCGTTAATCATGTAACGCTCTTCTTCGACAAACGCCCCTTCAGGCACCGGGACCGGGTTACGGTTGTCTGAATCAGACTGCACGTTCACCTGACGACGACCGCCCATCAGACGCAGAATGGCATCCGCCGTGCGGGCGCGCAGCGGCTGATTGGACTGCTGTTTGATAAAGTTACGGCGCGCAATCTGGTTAAACAGCTCGATGAGGATCGAGAAGCCAATTGCGGCATACAGGTAACCTTTCGGAATATGGAAGCCAAACCCTTCTGCCACCAGGCTCAGGCCAATCATCAGAAGGAAGCTCAGACAGAGTACAACGACCGTCGGATGCTGGTTCACGAAGCGCGTCAGCGGTTTAGACGCCAGCAGCATGACCGCCATCGCAATGACAACAGCCGCCATCATGACCGGCAGATGGTTCACCATACCGACCGCAGTAATCACCGCATCCAGCGAGAACACGGCATCCAGCACCACAATTTGCAGGACCACAACCCAGAAACTGGCATAGCCTTTACCGTGGCCATCATCATGCTGTCTGTTCTCTAACCGTTCGTGAAGCTCCGTCGTCGCTTTGAAAAGCAGGAATATACCCCCGACCAGCATGATCAAATCACGGCCGGAGAAGGTGTAATCCATCACGGAGAACAGCGGTTTGGTCAGCGTAACCATCCACGAGATGACGGACAGCAGCGCCAGTCGCATAAACAGCGCCAGCGAGAGGCCGATCAGACGCGCTTTATCACGCTGTTTCGGCGGCAGTTTGTCCGCGAGAATGGCAATAAACACCAGGTTATCGATACCGAGAACAATCTCAAGTACCACCAGCGTGAGTAATCCCACCCAGATTGACGGGTCCATTAAGAATTCCATGACAAGCTCCTGCTAAAGGAATGACGAAACGGTGCCCCACTCAACGTGGGCAAATCAAGGGTAGACAGAATTGATGCGTGGCGAGGAACGCCGGTGAAAAAGGCATGAAATAGCCTGAAAGATGTCTGACGTCGGTGACGGTCCATACAGTGGGCTGCTGCCCTATACTCCTGAACAATTAAACGGAGGCTAAACATATCAGAGACAATGGGTTTTTAGCAAAGATTTACGTTCCTTTGCAAACATCTGTAACACAAGTGCTTTACCTTACCGAAAAATCTGAAATCCGTAGCTAAATTACGGATCTTCATCACATAAATTATTTTTTCACTATCTAAAATAAATCGCGGAAGTCTTAGTTAATTTAACTCTAACCCTTATCTGAATCGATTCGGTTCACCTAATACGATTCTCAGTACGAATGCCTGGCAGACGTATTAATGATAATAAAAGGAGGTAGCAAGTGACCATTGCTATTGTAATAGGCACACATGGTTGGGCTGCAGAGCAGTTACTCAAAACAGCAGAAATGCTGTTGGGCGAGCAGGAAAACGTGGGCTGGATCGATTTCGTTCCCGGTGAAAACGCCGAAACGCTGATTGAGAAATACACTGCTCAACTGGAGAAGCTGGATACCAGCAAAGGCGTGCTGTTTCTCGTCGATACATGGGGCGGCAGCCCATTCAACGCTGCCAGTCGCATTGTCGTCGATAAAGAGCACTATGAAGTCATCGCCGGGGTCAATGTCCCGATGTTGGTAGAAACCTTCATGGCGCGTGACGACAACCCGTCTTTCGATGAGCTGGTGGCATTGGCCGTTCAAACCGGTCGCGAAGGCGTGAAAGCGCTGAAAGCACAACCGGTTGCGAAGCCTGTACCTGCTGCCGTGGCGCCAAAAGCCGCCGCACCAGCGAAACCGATGGGCCCTAACGATTACATGGTTATCGGCCTCGCACGTATCGATGACCGTTTAATCCACGGCCAGGTGGCAACACGCTGGACCAAAGAAACCAACGTTAAACGCATTATCGTGGTCAGCGACGAAGTTGCCGCCGACACGGTGCGAAGCACCCTGCTGACGCAGGTTGCCCCACCGGGTGTAACCGCGCACGTTGTGGATATCGCCAAGATGCTCCGCGTTTATAACAACCCGAAATATGCTGGTGAGCGCGTGATGCTTCTGTTTACTAACCCGACAGATGTAGAGCGCATTGTTGAAGGCGGCGTGAAAATCACCTCTGTTAACATTGGTGGTATGGCTTTCCGTCAGGGGAAAACTCAGGTCAACAACGCGATTTCAGTCGATGAGAAAGATATCGAAGCATTCAACAAACTGAATGCACGCGGTATTGAGCTGGAAGCCCGTAAAGTTTCCACAGACCAGAAACTGAAAATGATGGATTTGATCGGCAAAGTTGGGAAATAACCCCGCGCTGATTTTTCACATAAAGCTTATGTAATAGGAGAAGTGCAATGGAGATTACCACTCTTCAGATTGTGCTGGTGTTCGTCGTCGCATGTATTGCGGGTATGGAATCCGTACTTGATGAATTTCAGTTCCACCGCCCTCTGGTGGCCTGTACGTTGATTGGTGCCGTTCTCGGTGATATGAAAACCGGTATCATCATCGGTGGTACCCTGGAAATGATCGCCCTCGGCTGGATGAACATCGGTGCGGCGGTTGCGCCAGATGCCGCGCTAGCATCCATTATTTCTACCGTTCTGGTTATTGCCGGCCACCAAAGCATCGGTGCAGGTATCGCGCTGGCGATTCCACTGGCAGCAGCAGGCCAGGTACTGACCATCATCGTTCGTACCATCACCGTAGCCTTCCAGCACGCGGCGGATAAGGCGGCCGAAAATGGCAACCTGACGGCGTTGTCCTGGATCCACGTTTCATCCCTGTTCCTGCAAGCAATGCGTATTGCAATCCCGGCCGTTATCGTTGCTATCTCTGTCGGTACCAGCGAAGTGCAGAGTATGCTGAACGCCATTCCTGAAGTGGTGACCGGCGGCCTGAACATCGCAGGTGGCATGATCGTGGTAGTAGGTTATGCGATGGTCATCAACATGATGCGCGCAGGCTATCTGATGCCGTTCTTCTACCTCGGCTTCGTTACCGCTGCGTTCACCAACTTCAACCTGGTTGCTCTGGGTGTGATTGGTGCGGTCATGGCGATTCTCTACATCCAGCTCAGCCCGAAATACAACCGCGTAGCGGGTGCTCCGGCACAGGCTGCTGGTAATAACGATCTCGATAACGAACTGGACTAGCAGGTGAGCGAAATGGTTGATATGACAAAAAATACCACTGAGAAGAAACTCACTCCGGGTGATATTCGTGGCGTGTTCATCCGTTCTAACCTGTTTCAGGGTTCATGGAACTTCGAACGTATGCAGGCGCTCGGCTTCTGCTTCTCCATGGTACCGGCGATCAAACGCCTGTATCCGGAAAACAACGAAGCGCGTCGTCAGGCGATTAAGCGTCACCTGGAATTCTTCAACACCCATCCTTATGTAGCGGCACCGGTTCTGGGCGTTACCCTGGCGATGGAAGAGCAGCGTGCTAACGGCGCAGAGATTGACGATGGTGCCATCAACGGTATCAAAGTTGGTCTGATGGGGCCGCTGGCAGGCGTGGGCGACCCCATCTTCTGGGGTACTGTTCGTCCGGTATTTGCGGCTCTTGGTGCAGGTATCGCAATGAGTGGGAGCCTGCTCGGCCCACTGCTGTTCTTCATCCTGTTCAACGCTGTGCGTCTGCTGACCCGTTATTACGGCGTGGCATACGGCTACCGTAAAGGTGTTGACATCGTTAAGGACATGGGCGGTGGCTTCCTGCAAAAACTGACCGAGGGGGCGTCTATTCTCGGCCTCTTTGTCATGGGGGCACTGGTTAACAAATGGACGCACGTGAACATCCCGCTGGTGGTGTCGACCATTACCGGTCAGGATGGTCAGACGCGCGTCACCACGGTGCAAACCATTCTGGATCAGCTGATGCCAGGCCTGGTTCCACTGCTGTTGACCTTCGCCTGTATGTGGCTGCTGCGTAAGAAAGTTAACCCGCTGTGGATCATCGTTGGCTTCTTCGTCATCGGTATCGCGGGCTACGCTGTCGGCTTGCTGGGTCTGTAAGTTACTGCTTTATATACCGGGGGCTTGCCCCCGGTTTTTTTATCTGGAGGATGAATGACTGCCACGGACATCGTACTGGTTCTTTTTATTGCTGCCCTTCTGGCTTACGCCATTTATGATGAGTTCATCATGCCCCGCCGCCATGGCGAATCGTTGCTCACCATCCCTCTTCTGCGCCGTAACCGCATCGATGCCGTCATCTTTGTGGGTTTACTGGTCATTCTGATTTACAACAACATCATGAGTCACGGTGCATTATTAACCACATGGTTATTATGTGCGCTGGTATTAATGGCGATTTATTTGTTCTGGGTCCGCACACCGAAGGTCATCTTTAAAAGTCAGGGGTTTTTCTTTGCCAATGTATGGATAGAATATAACCGCATTAAAGAGATGAATTTATCGGAAGATGGTGTTCTGGTTATGCAATTAGAACAACGCCGCCTTCTTATTCGGGTCAAAAATATTGATGACCTTGAAAAGATATACAAGTTACTCGTTAAAACTCAATAAGTTACACTTATAGCACTGGCTATATATTGCGGTATTTTCACGCTGAGAATATAGCCTTAGCTATATTCAGAAACCAAAAACACTTATATTTATTAACGATAAGTTTACGCTTAAATCTAAATGAAAATCGTTATCAACTAGTTAATGGAATAATACTTTTCTGTTGTTGTTTTATATTCTAAAAATATGTTAAGGTTGCGCCCGTCGTTGGGGAGTAGCTGATTTCCTGTTTACCAGGAAATGTACGTGTCAACATACTCGTTGAAAAACGTGGCGCGTACGGATCTTTTTGCACAGTTGCGGTGTTCGAAAAGATCAGGCGAGACCATAGATACATTAACTGCTGTTTACTGGGGGCAGTGATGTGTCATATGGATATCTCCCGGTCTGGACGCTCTTATGAATATCTCTGCAACAATTCTTCTGGCTTTCGGCATGTCCATGGACGCTTTTGCAGCCTCCATTGGTAAAGGTGCCACTCTCCACAAACCAAAATTCTCTGAAGCGTTACGCACCGGTCTTATCTTTGGTGCCATCGAAACGCTGACACCGCTGATTGGCTGGGGTCTGGGAATGCTCGCCAGCCAGTTCGTCCTGGAGTGGAATCATTGGATCGCGTTTGTTCTGCTGGTGTTCCTCGGCGGGCGAATGGTTATCGAAGGTTTTCGCGCAAGCAGCGATGAAGATGAAGCACCGCAACACCGCCATGGATTCTGGTTGCTGGTCACGACCGCGATCGCCACAAGTCTTGACGCGATGGCTGTAGGGGTTGGTCTGGCATTCCTTCAGGTCAACATTATCGCCACCGCCCTGGCGATTGGCTGTGCCACCCTGATTATGTCGACGCTGGGGATGATGGTTGGCCGCTTTATCGGCCCGCTGCTTGGCAAGCGAGCCGAAATTCTGGGGGGTATCGTGTTAATCGGGATTGGTGCCCAAATCCTGTGGGCACACTTCGCCGGTTAATCTTTGCGCTGCCAGCAGTGGATACTGAAATCCGTCTGGCAGCAAAACTCGTTCTGTTTCGCTAACGTCTCCCACACAGCAGGTTTCGCCCGCCACGCAAAGGGCGTCATTTGCAGCAAGGCTACCGCTTCATCCCCTTTGAGTTTCATCTCATACGCGACCGTCTGTTCCTGTTGCAGGCTAAAACCCGCCAGCTGTTCAGAATGCGGTGCATGTAAGCGCACGTCATCGTAAATCAAACCTTTCAGCTCCATCAGATGACGCGGGCCCGGCGTAACGGTAATCACCCAGCCACCGGGTTTTACGACCCGCGCCAGCTCTTCCGCTTTACAGGGCGCATAAATTCGCACCACGGCATCCATGCTGGCATCCTCAAATGGCAAGCGATGGCTGGACGCCACGCAGAACGTCACCGACGAATAGCGCTTCGCCGCCGCGCGGATAGCCACTTTAGAGACATCCAGACCGTAGGTTTCAGCGCCTTTCTCGCGGGCCACATCAGCAAACAACGCTGTGTAGTAACCCTCACCACAGCCAATATCCAGAATGGCTGAAGGCGTCGAAAGGTTTTCTGTCAGTAGCTGTGCAACAGTGTCTCTCAGGGGCTGATAATGTCCGGCATCAAGAAATGCTCGGCGCGCCTGCATCATCTCCGCGCTGTCGCCCGGGTCGCGCGAACGTTTATGTTGCACCGGAAGAAGATTCACATAGCCCTCTTTCGCCATATCAAACTGGTGCCCTTGCGGGCAGGTAAAACTTTTCTCAGAACGCGTCAGACGCGCGTGGCAAAGTGGGCAACTGAAGGACATGGTGGCTCCGGGCAATCATAAAGGGCGAAAGTGTACCGCTATTCGCCCGGGTTATAAACGCCTGGCTAACGCATGACGATAAGGTGAGAGGAATCCGCCGCTAAACCATCAGGTTTGACGTTTTCAAGGCGTAGAACGTTCCCCATGATCTCGCTGAAAACCGGTGCTGATACTGCCCCGCCGTAATAATCCCCGTTTTGAGGATCGTTAATCACCACCACTAACGCAAAACGCGGCTGGCTGGCGGGCGCAACGCCTGCGGTGTAAGCCACGTATTTATCGACATATTTACCGTCATCGCCGATTTTTTTCGCTGTCCCGGTTTTAACCGCGACACGATAATCGCGTACCGCAGCCTTAATGCCACCGCCACCCGGCAGCGCCACGCTTTCCATCATATGCTCAACTTCATGGGCAATCTCCTCAGACATCACCCTGTGCCCGATTACCGGAGGATCAATTCGGGTTATCGACAACGGGCGCTCCAGCCCATAGCTGCCAATAGTAGCGTAGACATGCGCCAGTTGCAGTGGCGTGACCATCAGCCCGTAGCCAAACGCGAAGGTGGCCCGGTCTAGCTGGCTCCAGAATTTACGCTGCGGCAGCAAACCAGAGCTTTCCCCCGTTAAGCCAAGCCCGGTGTTCGTGCCAAAACCAAAGTTCTTATAGGTATCAAGCAATCGCTGAATCGGCATCGCCAGAGAGAGACGAGACACCCCTGTGTCGCTCGATTTTTGCAATATACCGGTCATCGTCAGTTCAGGGTAATACCCCACATCCCGAATGCGGTGGCCATCAAGCATGTACGGATGGGTATCTATCACGCTGTCGGGCTTTACCAGCCCTTGCTGTAACGCGGTCATCAACACCAGAGGCTTGACGGTAGAGCCCGGTTCAAAGGTGTCGCTGATGGCGCGATTGCGAAAATCGTTCAAAGTCGCACCATCACGATTATTAGGGTTGAAATCAGGGAAACTCGCCATCGCCAGGATCTCGCCCGTCTGGACGTTAATCAGAACGGAGGCGCCAGATTCGGCTTTATTCCACACGACAGCGTTATCCAGCGCATCTTCCGTAATGGTTTGCAGACGCTCATCAATACTAAGCTGGATGTTGTGCGCTGGAACCGGCGCTATCTCAGTCAGGTTTTCAACCACGCGCCCGTAGCGGTCTTCCCTCACCTGCCTGACGCCGGCTTTCCCTGAAAGTTGTGCGTTAAAGCTTTTCTCAACCCCTTCAATGCCCTGCCCGTCAATATTCGTGAACCCTATCAGGTTGGCTGCAACATGACCGGCGGGATAAAAGCGCCGCGATTCGTCGCGCAAGTTGATGCCTGGCAGATTGAGTTTATCGATCCATTGCGCCTGAGAAGGGTCAACCTGACGGGCAAGATAAATAAAGCGCCCCTGCGGTGTGCTGTTGATTCGGGCAGAGAGTGTGCCAAGAGAGAGATGTAATGCATTCGCCAGCGCCTGCCAGCGTTCATCAAACCCCACACCGCCTTTTGCCAGCACGGTTTTCGGATCAGCCCAGACGGCTCTTACCGGTACACTGACAGCAAGCGGTCTGTTTTCCCTGTCAACAATCATCCCGCGCGGCGCATCAATCGCGACTTCACGTAGCGAGCGCATATCTTCCTGCTTAACGAGATTGTCAGGTTTGATGATTTGCAACCAGGCAACACGGCCCAGTAAGAAAGCCAGACTACAAAAAATAGCAAGACACAGCAGCGCAAAACGAGCCGGGGTAAAGTTTCCGGCTGTCGTTATCATTTTCTTTTTCACCTGAACCCCAGGTCCGTTGAACAACGCCCTGATTTAACGGGAAAAGGCCGGCTGACGCGGTGAAAACAATGCTAATAACCTCGTAGCTTTGCAACAAGTTGCTAACAAGGCGTTCATTCGTAATATTTTGAAAGATAAGGCAATAAAAAAGCCCCGCATAAGCGAGGCTTTATATCTGAGATCGAAGCGCAGAAGCACTTCAGTCAGCAGTGGTTCGATCAGATAGCAGTTACGTTAACTGCAGCTGGGCCTTTCTGGCCGTCCTGAATTTCGAACTCAACGTTCTGGCCTTCAGCCAGAGTTTTGAAGCCGTTACCCTGGATTGCAGAGAAGTGTACGAACACATCTTTGCTGCCGTCAGCAGGAGTAATGAAACCAAAACCTTTAGACTCGTTGAACCACTTAACTTGACCTTTAATCTTTGCCATTTGCAAAATTCCTTAGAGTGTTTTCTTAGCCCGCAGGCATTGACTTAGATAAAACTGAGACATTACTGCTTGAGGCACTAATATAAGGTTCGGCAGAGAAGCGGTATTCAACGACAACGTGTTTACTCAGGACTTCTTTACTGAAAATGCCACACATAAACAGAACTGTACCTCGTTTGACCCAAAACGTGTTATCACACACAACGTTAATTATGGCAAGCCATTTTTAAACGTGTCTAGATCCGCCGCACAAATTCTGGCGCTGCCTTGCAACCTTCTGCACAATTATGCGCAATGTTTGCGATCGGCATTACCAGCCTGAACTGCATTAACGATGTTTTCACAACCGCTGTAATCTAAGACTTTTTTACCTTAGCTCAATCACTTCGGTGCGTCCAGCGCCAGGCAAAAGAATCCTCCATGCAATGATTGAGTTAGAACAAATTGTGAAAAGTTATGCTTAAATCATTCCACCGTACCGGAGCTGTTGTAATGAAAATACGTTGTTAAAAAACCCGCCCGAGTTGTATTAAAATTCACCGCTTAATAAATATCGTTATGCACCAAAATAATGAAATTTTTATGACTCTGCCTCAAAAGAAGGCAAGCAAAACGTTTCGATAAAAATAAAATTCTCTTTGCGTGATTAAAATACAGAATATATGCAACAAATCAGCGCTGCGTTTAGAAGGGTAAATATTCACCAATTTTCAGTGTCCTGAATGAATCATTAACTGGTGCTAAATTGGCGAGTGCCTGATTTAACTCCTGCACCGGTTCTTCCAGCGATTCATCCCCCAATTCAAACACGCCCCAGTGAATGGGGAATGCCAGCGGAGCACCCAGTTGTTGCCATAACGCAACGGCAGATTGCGGGTCCATATGATGTACTGACATGAACCAGCGCGGTGCATACGCGCCAACCGGCAATGCGGCAGCGTCAATCTTTCCAAGCCGTTCGGGGATGGTGAGCAGCTCCGGCGTATAACCCGTATCACCGCTAAACCAAAAGCGATGATGACGGCTTTCAAATACCCAGCCGCACCAGAGGGAGCGATTTCGGTTCCACGGCGTGCGCATACTCCAGTGCTGCGCGGGTACAGCCGTGAGCGTCATACCCTGCCACGTTATGCTCTGCCACCAGTCGAGTTCAGTCACATTTTTTGCTCCCCGACGACGAAACCAGCTCGCCAGACCTAATGGCACAAACACGTGCAGATCGGGGAAACGACGCAACAGATGACGAACGGTGGCGGCATCGAGGTGATCATAGTGATTATGGGAAATGGCCAGAATATCGAGCTGCGGGAGTTTATCGACAGAGATAACCGGAGGCGTTTTACGCTCGGGCCCAAGAAAAGGAAACGGAGAGGCACGTCGGGAAAAAACGGGATCGGTCAGGATGTAATTCCCGTCCATACGCAATAGCATACTGGCATGGCCCAGCCACCATACGCCATCTTCGGATAACGCGTTAAGGGTTACAGGCTGCCACCACTGCTTAAGAAAGGTGTCATAGCCCGCTGCGGGCGGTTTAGGCAACCCGGCTGATTTACGCTCTTTTCGCCAGCGTTCGACATCTCCCTGCTGATGGCCAGCGGGGAGCGTATTGCGAAAACCAGCGGGGGTGTGATGCTTCAGGGAGGGGTCATACCAGGGATTTTTCCAGACCACAGCCACCTCCCGTGAATCACAGATTAACGTTCAGCCACCAGGCGAATAAAATCGTCTTCTTCTTTATCTTCAACAACCGCTTCTTTTACCGCTTCTTTCTCTTCTGGCTCGTTGGCTTCACACAGACGGCGCAGCAAGGCATTCTGTCGTTTCTGCTGATCGAGCAATGCTTCCAGTAACTCAATTTGCTCGTTTGTACGGGAGCTGGCGCGATTGACGAAAAACCACAGAACCAAACCCACAACCATAATAACCAAAGAGATAACCAGGGACGCCATGCTCAGCAGCCCTGAATTCAGTAACTCACCCATTTCACCACCTCAATAAAAACGTCTATTTTACCACTGGCGCGAAGGAAGGAAATCACCTTGAGAAAAAATGAGTCTTACCACGGAATAAACTTATTGATTGCACAAACGCCACTGAAGAACTGTACATCCTGATCGCACATCACATTGATAGTCTGCGTCCACAACACCACGCATGCTATCAGCACGATAACCAGAATTACCCAGCGTATTTTTTTCACTCCACACTCCGTCTTATGACCTGATGTAACCAGGTTAGCATGGCTATCTTAAACAGGGGCTAACTGTACTGTCATCAAGTACTTTTCGGAATAGTGCACTTGTTTCATTGCGTAAACCCGTTACGCTTAAAGGCATGACAACTAACAAAAAGAGGCAAAGATGCGTTTAATCATTCGCACCATTATTGCACTGGCCATTATCTGGATTGGCCTGTTATTAACCGGATACGGTGTACTTGTGGGAAGCACAGAAAATGCGGCGGGCTTAGGTATTCAGTGTAAGTATGTGACTGCTCGTGGGGTAAGCACGGCACAATACCTGCATTCAGACAGCGGTTTCATTGGGTTAACCAACTGCCCGGTGCTGCGCAAGATGACGGTCGTTATCGATAACGGCTAACATCACAACGGAAATTCATAAAAAACGCCGCGATTACGCGGCGTTTTTATCTTAGCCTGGATTAAAACGGATACTCGTTATAACCCATCTGCTCGGAGATTTTACGCGCAGCGGTATGCAGCATCGCCACATACTCGTGCAGACGTTCTTCAGAGAAACGCAGCGTCGGGAACGAAATACTCAGGCCGGCAATCACCACCCCGAAGCGATCAAACACCGGCACACCGATGCAACGCAAACCTTCTTCCTGCTCTTCGTTATCTTCGCCGTAACCCTGCTCGCGAACCTTATCGAGAACCGTTAACAGCTCATCAGTGCTGGTGATGGTTCGCTCGGTGCTGCGTTTATATTCCACGCCATCGAGGATCTGGGTCACTTCTTCACGATCGCGCCAGGCCAGCAGCACTTTACCGATTGCGGTACTGTACAGCGGGTTACGACGGCCAATGCGCGAATACATGCGCAGGTTGTACATGGAGTCAATTTTGTGGATGTAAACAATGCTGTCTTCATCCAGCGCCCCCAGGTGAACCGTCTCTTTGGTTAAACGAGATAATTCACGCATCTGGATATCGGCGCTGCGAATCAGATCGACGTTCTGGAGCGCGCGGGCACCCAGTTCGAAGAGTTTCAGCGTCAGAGAATATTTTTCAGATTCGCCTTCCTGCGCGACATACCCTAAAGACTTCATGGTTTGCAAAAAGCGATAAACGGTGCTTTTCGACATCATCACACGCTGCGACAACTCTGTAATACCAATTTCACGCTCTTCTCCGAGCGCCTGTAAGATGCCAAACACCTTCAGCACGGAAGAAACAGAATCTGGCTGCTTATCCAAATCTGCGATTGCCATTTATCACCTCATAGAGAGTGTTTTATAAAAATCAGAACCGGTTTTTATTATAAATTCCTGTCATGATACCTGCAATCAATCCCTGTTTACTTCGTTACAAATCTGCGACATAAAACGGAATTAACAATGCTAAAATAGTTACTCTGAGAATAATTTCACGTTGAGCTTTTTATTCCCCATGGAAAAAATCCCTTCTGATGGACTGCCTTTACCCCAGCGGTACGGCGCCATTGCCACCATTATTATCGGTATTTCGATGGCTGTCCTTGACGGTGCAATTGCTAACGTTGCCCTGCCAACCATCGCCAGCGACCTTCATGCCTCACCCGCCAGTTCCATCTGGATTGTGAATGCGTACCAGATAGCGATCGTGGTTTCTCTTCTTTCGCTCTCTTTCCTCGGTGATATGTTTGGCTATCGCCGGGTCTATCAGTGCGGTCTGGTGGTCTTTACGCTCACCTCACTTTTCTGTGCCCTGTCGGATTCCCTGCATACACTTACTCTCGCCCGTATCGCCCAGGGATTTGGCGGCGCAGCACTGATGAGCGTGAATACGGCGCTGATACGCCTTATCTACCCGCAGCGCCATCTGGGTCGCGGCATGGGGATAAACTCCTTTATTGTCGCGGTCTCCTCGGCGGCCGGGCCAACCATTGCCGCTGCAATCCTCTCCGTTGCGTCGTGGCAGTGGCTTTTTGCTATCAACGTGCCGCTGGGCATCATTGCTATCGTCTTTGCCCTGCGCTACCTCCCGGCAAATGGCCCGAAAAACACCATGCCGCGATTCGATTTACCCAGTGCGGTGATGAATGCGCTGACCTTCGGTCTGCTGATCACCGCCCTTAGCGGATTTGCTCAAGGTCAGTCCATCACCTTAATCGCCGCAGAAATTGCCGCGATGCTGGTTATCGGCTTCTTCTTTGTTCGCCGCCAGTTGTCCTTGCCTGTGCCCCTGCTGCCAGTTGATTTGTTACGCATTCCACTGTTTTCACTCTCTATTGGTACGTCAATCTGTTCATTCTGCGCGCAGATGCTGGCGCTGGTATCTCTGCCCTTCTTCTTACAGAGCGTGATTGGCCGTACTGAGGTTGAAACGGGGCTGTTGTTAACCCCGTGGCCGCTGGCCACGATGGTGATGGCACCGTTGGCAGGTTATTTGATTGAGCGGGTTCATGCCGGGCTGTTGGGTGCACTCGGTCTGGTGGTGATGGCAACAGGGCTTTTCGCTCTGGCATTGCTCCCCTCCTCGCCCTCTGACCTGGATATTATCTGGCGAATGATCCTCTGCGGCGCCGGGTTTGGTCTGTTCCAGTCACCGAACAACCACACCATTATCACTTCCGCCCCGCGCCATCGCAGCGGTGGTGCCAGCGGAATGCTGGGTACGGCACGTTTACTTGGACAAAGTACCGGGGCTGCGCTGGTCGCTCTGATGTTTAACCTCGCCGGTCAGAATGGCACACACGTGGCGCTGTTTACCGCCGGGACACTCGCTACCATTGCTGCGATTATCAGCGGGCTTCGCGTCACTCAGCCCGGTGTTCAGGCATAAAAAAAGCCGGGCGGAGTGGCTCCTGCCCGGCTCTTCATCACAAACTGCGTTACTTCAGGTATTCCCCACTACGCAGCGCTTCGATACGTTTATCCAGCGGCGGGTGAGACATAAACAGCTCACTCAACGATTTAGATTTACCGTTGATGCAGAATGCCATCATGCTGGTTGCTTCCTGCGGCTCGTAGCTGGTTTTCAGACGCTGCAACGCGGCAATCATCTTTTCACGCCCTACCAGTTTCGCAGAGCCCGCATCCGCATGGAATTCACGGTGACGAGAGAACCACATGGTAATGATGCTTGCGAGAATACCAAACACCAGCTCCAGTACTATCGACACAGCGAGATAGATCAGCGGGTTACCGTTGCTCTCTTCACCTTCGTCACGGTTTCCGCTCATAAAACCAGCGGCAATCTGCGCCAGGATACGCGAAATAAAGATAACAAAGGTGTTCACCACGCCCTGAATCAGAGTCATGGTCACCATATCACCGTTGGCAATATGGCTAATCTCGTGAGCGATAACCGCTTCGGCTTCGTCACGGCTCATGTTCTGTAACAGACCGGTACTGACCGCAACCAGTGACGCATCGCGACGCGCACCCGTGGCGAACGCATTGATGTCCGGTGCATGGTAAATGGCGACCTGTGGCATGGCGATACCCGCCTGTTGCGACTGCTGAGCAACAGTGTTCATCAGCCACCGTTCCATATCGTTACGTGGCTGCTCAATGACCTCACCACCCACAGATTTCAGTGCCATCCACTTCGACATCAGCAGAGAAACGACGGAACCACCAAAACCAAACAGCAGCGCCATAATCAAAAGACCCTGAACGCTGCTCGACTGAATTCCTGTCAGGCTTAGCACGAGCCCGAATACCACCATAACCGCCAGGTTGGTGAGCAGGAAGAGCGCGATTCGCATCATAATTTTCTTTTAACCTCAGTTTAACAAAACGCACTATGCGATTACCCACATCGTATGGGTATTGCGTCTATTTTCAAGGATTCGACGGGCGTAAGTCACCAGAAAGACACAACTTTACACAATTGGAAAGCTGATTGACGGGAGGATGCAGAACTAAAAAGAACAGGCACAATTACTTGTGCCTGTCTGGGGGTTATTTTGCCGGTGCAGGTTGCACGGCTGGCTTGTCTTTTTCAAGATTCGCCAGGTCGAGAGCGATATGCACCGTCTCGTCCAGATACGGATCTGGCTCCTGGTAATCTTTAGGCAGATCGTCCAGTTTTTTCAGCAGCGGTTTGCCTTCACGTTTGAAGCGATCGTTGATACGCGCCAGACGGGTTGCATCATCTTCCGTGTTCTCTTTCTCACGCTGTGCGTAATTCAGAGAAGCAATGTTCCGTTTATCTTTCATGGCATTGAAACGCGCAATGTCTTTCATGATGTACTGGAACTCAGGATCTTTTGCGATGCGATCGTTATGATCTTTCAGCAGTTCAGGACCAAACTGGGTCATGTCACCAGATTTCACATACGTCGCGGCGTTGATGCTATCCCACGGCAGTGCGTTATCTTCAAACTTCTCGCCGGTTTCTGTCTCTTCCGTGCCCGTAGGCATCATGATATCCGGCGTTACGCCTTTACGCTGCGTACTGCCGCCATTCACACGATAGAACTTCTGAATGGTGTACTGTACGGAACCCAGCGCTGGCCATTCAGGGCGCAGCATCTGATCGTAAATACGGTTCAGAGAACGGTATTGCTGAACAGTACCTTTACCGAAGGTTGGCTCACCCACAATCAGCGCACGGCCATAATCCTGCATTGCAGCCGCAAAGATCTCAGAAGCTGAAGCACTGAAGCGATCGACCAACACCACTAGCGGGCCTTTGTAATAAACCACACCATCGGTATCAGAGTCTTCACGCACTTTACCGTTGTTATCGCGTACCTGAACCACCGGACCAGACGGAATGAACAACCCGGAAAGTGAGACTGCTTCGGTTAATGCACCACCACCGTTGCTACGCAGATCGATGATAATGCTGCTGACGTTTTGCTTTTCCAGTTTCTGCAACTGCACTTTTACGTCATCCGTCAGGCCAACGTAGAAGCCAGGAATATCCAGAACACCGACCTTCTCTTTACCCACGGTTTTGACCGACATTTTCACCGCGCGGTCTTCCAGACGGATACGTTCGCGGGTCAAGGTAACGATACGGGTTTTGGTGCCTTTACCGGCAGGCAGGACTTCCAGGCGAACCTTGCTGCCTTTTGGTCCTTTGATCAGCGCGACAACATCATCCAGACGCCAACCGATAACATCAACCATGCTCTGCCCGGTCTGGCCGACACCGACAATACGATCGCCAACGCTAATCGCTTTGCTTTTGGATGCAGGGCCACCCGCCACCATGGAGTTGATGACCGTATAATCGTCGTCCATTTGCAGTACCGCACCAATACCTTCCAGAGACAGGCTCATTTCAGTATTGAATTGTTCGGTATTACGCGGGGAAAGGTAGTTGGTATGCGGATCGATTTCGTGGGCAAACGCAGTCATTGCCAGCGAGAACACATCTTCACTGTTGGTTTGCGCCAGACGACGAATGGCCGATTTATAACGACGCGTCAGCGTGTCACGGATCTCCTTTTCGTCTTTGCCGGCGAGCTTAAGGCTCAGCTCGTCATATTTTACCTTTCCGTCCCACAACGCATTCAGCTCGGCTTCATCTTTCGGCCAGGGAGATTTGCTGCGATCCAGATTAAAGGTGTCATTTCCGGTGAAGTCCATCGGACGTTCCAGCACTTTCAGCGCGTACTGGTAACGTTCAAAACGGCGCTTCTGTGCCAGATTATACAGGTCGTAGAACAGATCCAGCTTACCGGAGCGCAGTTCATCGCCCACGTCGGCCTTACGTTTTGCGAACTGTTCAACATCGCTGGCCAACAGCACGTTATGGCTGTAGTCCAGCAAGTTTAAATAGCGGTCGAAGATTTTGGCCGAAAAGGCCTGATCAAGATCGAACTGACGATAATGCGAACGAGTAAAGCGTGACGTCACACGCTCACTCACCGTCGCGTGCTGAGTCTCTTCCTTTAAAACCGGAATTTGATCAACACGCGTAATATCGTCCACTGCGAAAGCGTGACCTGTTATAGCAAACAGGCCCGCCAGCGCGGTGAGCTTAAAAAAAGTGTTCATGCCAGGCTTGGCCTCCGTTTCAGAACAACAAGTGTTCTGCGCGTACAATCATTGACATACCAGAAGTCAGCTGTACCCGAACGCCATCTTTGGTGATTTCCAGTACGGTGGCGTCCATAGCATTGTTACCCGCTTTGACCTTCAGCGACTGACCCACGCTCAGTGCGTTGATGTCAGAAACTGGGGTGTGGCGCGGCTCTTCACGAGGCGCACGCGGGGCTTTCGCTGCTGCTGGTTTGTCGGTACGCGGTTTACGATCGTTATTCTCATTGCGACGTGGGGCAGGACGCGGTTTGCGCTCACGACGAGGCGCTTCTTCCTGACCGTTTGCCGCTGCGGCTTCGCGTTTTTTCGCTTGCTGCTCAGCACGTTGTGCCTGAACACGGGCTTTCGCTTCTTCCAGCTGCTTACGAGCGTGCTCTACGTGCTGCTCGTCCAGCTCACCGCAAGGGTTGCCGTCGAGATCGACACGCGTCGCGCCCGCTTTGATACCGTACAGGTAACGCCAGCTCGAAGTATAAAGACGTAAGGCAGAACGCAGCTGAGTTTTGCTGAGATTCATCTCACCTTCAACGCGTGCTACCAAATCCTGAAAAATACCGACTTTCAGGGGACGAGCTTCACCTTCAGCGCTAAAGCACTGTGGGAAACGCTCGGCCAGAAATGCGATAACTTCTTTACTGCTATTCAACTTAGGTTGATTTTCCATGAAATTTCCTGATTACAACGGACGTTGCCAACAAGCGCAGGCATGAACAGGCGACATTATAATGACGCCATCAGTAAATGCTACGTTATCCGTTGATTATCCTGCGACGCTCGCAAAGAATTTTTGATAATCGGTGGCTGCTATTACTTTTTCAAGATGAGCGACCAGCTCGCGAAGCCCCTGCTCATCTTCAGTTGTGAAGCGGCTGAAGACCGTACTGTCGATGTCCAGAACGCCAATAATCTGATCATTCACCACCAGCGGAAGAACGATTTCAGAATTACTGGCCGCATCACATGCAATATGTCCGTCAAAGGCGTGGACGTCTTCTACACGCTGAACCTGGTTTGTCGCAACTGCAGTGCCACATACGCCACGACCTACAGGAATACGCACACAGGCGATTTTCCCCTGGAATGGCCCAAGCACCAGCGTCTTATCTTCAAGAAGATAAAAACCGGCCCAGTTAACGCCGGAAAGACGTTCAAACAGTAACGCACTTGTATTTGCCAGAGTGGCTAAAAAGCTGGTTTCACCTGCCATTAATGCCTGGAAGTCGCGGTTGAGATCCGCGTAGAATTCTGTTTTGTTCATTATACAATCACTTGGTTGTCTTACAAAATCACCGCATAGCCTATTAAAATAAGCATTAAATGCGTTCATGCTCAAGATGAATCAGTTCATGAGTTAATATAACCTTCAACAATACTTATCTGTGCGCGACTGATGGCTCTAAAAACACCCAAAATTACGCCGGCAAAAAAGATAACAGTTCATGCGGTAAGCGATGCGCTGCCTCGTGCACATTATCAGCGTTGTCCTCAGTGCGATACGCTTTTTACGTTGCCGAAGATGAAATCGCACCAAAGTGCATTTTGTCCCCGCTGCGACGCAAAAATCCGCAGTGGTCGCGACTGGTCGTTAACCCGGCTCGCGGCGATGGCGGTGACCATGCTGATGCTGATGCCTTTCGCCTGGAGCGAACCGCTGCTCAAGCTCTATCTGCTTGGCGTTCGCATTGATGCCAACGTGTTGCAAGGTATCTGGCAAATGACCCGTCAGGGCGACCCGTTGACGGCAGCGATGGTGCTGTTTTGTACCGTTGGCGCGCCGCTGGTATTGGTTGCGTCCATTGCCTACCTGTGGTTCGGCAACATTCTCGGGATGAACCTGCGCCCTGTGCTGCTGATGCTGGAAAAGCTCAAAGAGTGGGTAATGCTCGATATCTACCTGGTCGGCGTTGGCGTTGCTTCTATTAAGGTACAGGACTATGCATTTTTGCAGCCAGGCATTGGCCTGGTGGCGTTTCTCTCACTGGTGTTGCTCAGTATTCTGACGCTCATCCATCTCAATGTGGAACAGCTCTGGGAGCGGTTTTATCCCCAGCGACCTGCCACGCGCCCCGATAACAACCTACGCGTGTGTCTGGGTTGCCACTATACCGGCTTGCCCGACGCTCGTGATCGCTGCAAGCGCTGCCATATCCCGTTAAGATTACGCCGCAACAACAGCCTGCAAAAATGCTGGGCGGCACTGATTGCTTCGGTGGTGTTACTGATACCTGCGAACATGCTTCCAATTTCAATCATTTATGTTAACGGAGGTCGACAGGAAGATACTATCCTCTCGGGTATTATCTCGCTGGGTCACAGCAACGTTGCCGTGGCTTCCATTGTATTCATCGCCAGTATTCTGGTGCCATTTACCAAAGTTGTGGTGATGTTTACGTTGCTTATCAGCATTCACTTTAAATGTGAGCAAGGATTACGCACGCGCGTCCTTCTCCTGCGGCTCGTCACCTGGATTGGTCGCTGGTCGATGTTGGATCTGTTTGTGATTTCGTTGATGATGTCGCTCATCAATCGCGATCAGTTACTTGCTTTTACAATGGGACCCGCAGCTTTTTACTTCGGCTCTGCGGTGATATTGACTATTCTTGCAGTGGAATGGCTGGATAGCCGCTTACTTTGGGATGCACATGAGTCAGGAAACGCCCGCTTCGCCGACTGAAGCGAGAATTAAAACAAAACGCCGCATTTCGCCATTCTGGTTGCTGCCGGTCATCGCGCTGATGATTGCAGGCTGGCTCGTCTGGACGAGCTATCAAGATCGCGGTAATACCATCACCATTGATTTCCAGTCCGCGGACGGCATTGTCGCCGGACGAACCCCTGTTCGCTTCCAGGGTGTGGAAGTGGGTACGGTTCAGGATATTACGCTGGGAAAAAGCCTGAATAAGATTCAGGTTCGCGCCAGTATTAAATCCGATATGCAGGACGCCCTGCGCAGTGAAACACAGTTCTGGCTGGTTACGCCAAAAGCCTCACTGGCTGGCGTATCGGGCCTGGATGCGCTCGTGGGCGGGAACTACATCGGCATGATGCCCGGTAAAGGCGAACCCCAGGATCACTTCACCGCCCTGGATACCCAACCCAAATACCGTCTCAACAACGGTGATTTGATGATTCACCTGCAATCCCCGGATTTGGGCTCGCTGAACAGCGGTTCACTGGTCTATTTCCGTAAAATCCCTGTCGGGCGTGTCTATGACTACACGATCAACCCCAACAAACAGGGGGTGACTATTGACGTCCTGATCGAGCGCCGTTTCACTAACCTGGTCAAAAAAGGCAGCCGTTTCTGGAATGTTTCTGGCGTGGACGCGGACCTGAGCCTGAGCGGCGCCAAAGTGAGACTTGAGAGTCTGGCGGCCCTTGTCAATGGTGCCATCGCGTTCGACTCCCCGGACAATTCCAGCGCAGCAACAGCGGACGATACCTTCGGTCTATACGCCGACCTTGCCCACAGCCAGCGTGGCGTTATCGTCAAACTGGCTCTGCCAGATGCCAAAGGTCTGAAAGCCGGTTCTACGCCGCTGATGTATCAGGGCTTGCAGGTGGGTCAGCTTACCAAAATGACGCTCAATCCTGGCGGCTCGGTCACCGGAGAGATGACTGTCGACCCTGGCGTGGTCGATCTCTTGCGAGAAAAGACGCGCATTGAAATGCGTAATCCGAAGCTATCTCTGAGCGATGCGAACATCAGTAGCCTGTTGACCGGCAGCACCTTTGAGCTGATCCCCGGTGACGGCGAGCCTGTCAGCAGTTTTGTTATCGCCCCGGCAGATAAATCACTGCTGCAACAGCCTGGCGTCATCACGGTGACGCTGAATGCCCCGGAAAGCTACGGTATCGAAGCGGGCCAGCCGTTGATCTTACACGGCGTTCAGGTCGGCCAGGTGCTGGAGCGTAAACTGACAGAACAGGGAGTGACCTTCTCCGTTGCCGTCGAGCCGCAGTATCGTGACCTGTTGCATGGCGACAGCAAATTTGTGGTTAACAGCCGTGTTGATGTGAAGGTCGGTCTGGATGGCGTGGAGTTTCTTGGTGCCAGCGCCAGCGAATGGGTCAACGGGGGTATTCGTATTCTGCCGGGCGATAAAGGCCCGCTGCGCGACAGTTATCCGCTGTATGCCAATCTCGACAAGGCGATTGAAAACAGCCTGAGTGATTTACCCACAACCACTCTGACGCTCAGCGCCGAAACCCTGCCTGATGTCCAGGCCGGCTCGGTGGTGCTCTACCGTAAGTTCGACGTGGGTGAAGTGATCACCGTGCGCCCGCGTGCCGATGCCTTTGATATCGAATTGCATATCAAACCGGAATACCGCCATCTGCTGACCCCGAATAGCGTCTTCTGGGCAGAAGGTGGCGCGAAAGTGCAGCTCAATGGCAGCGGTTTAACCGTTCAGGCCTCCCCGCTCTCCCGGGCCCTGCGCGGGGCGATCAGCTTCGACAACCTCAGCGGTGCAGGTGCGAACCTGCGTAAAGGCGATAAACGTATTCTCTTCCCGTCAGAGACGGCAGCACGCGCGGTCGGCGGGCAGATAACGCTTCATGCATTTGATGCGGGCAAGCTGGCGGAAGGAATGCCTATTCGCTATCTGGGTATCGACATCGGGCAGATCCAGAAGTTAACGCTTATCACCGCGCGTAACGAAGTGCAGGCAACTGCCGTGCTGTACCCGGAGTATGTGCAGACCTTCGCCAGAACGGGCAGCCGTTTTTCGGTGGTCACACCGCAAATTTCTGCCGCGGGTGTTGAGCATCTGGATACCATCCTGCAACCGTACATCAACGTCGAACCCGGTCGTGGCAACGCGCGTCGCGATTTTGAGCTCCAGGAAGCCACCATTACCGATTCCCGTTATCTTGACGGCCTGAGCATTGTGGTCGAAGTGCCGGAAGCAGGTTCCCTGAACATCGGGACACCGGTGCTGTTCCGCGGCATCGAAGTCGGGACCGTCACCGGCCTGACGCTCGGGACATTGTCTGACCGCGTGATGGTAGCCCTCAGGATCAGCGAACGTTACCAGCATCTGGTGCGGAACAACTCGGTATTCTGGCTGGCTTCAGGTTATTCGCTGGACTTTGGTCTGACGGGAGGCGTGGTGAAAACCGGGACCTTCAACCAGTTCATCCGCGGTGGCATTGCCTTCGCCACACCGCCAGGTACGCCGCTTGCGCCAAAAGCGCAGCCGGATAAACACTTCCTGCTGCTGGAAAGCGAACCAAAAGAGTGGCGCGAGTGGGGAACCGCGTTACCGCGTTAATCTCAGGGCTCCGGTGTCAACGCGCCGGAGCCTTTATGTTACACTGCGCACCTGAATTATTCCCTGTGGTGTGCCCGTGGCTCAAAACTCCGTATTTCTTCCTGAACAATTCCTGGCGCAGATGCGCGAGGCGCTTCCTTCTCATCTTTCGTTTGACGATTTTATCGCGGCCTGCCAGCGTCCGTTACGCCGCAGCATCCGCGTCAATACGTTGAAAATCAGCGTGACCGATTTTCTGACGCTGGTGTCGCCCTACAACTGGCAGCTGACGCCCGTTCCCTGGTGTGAAGAAGGTTTTTGGATTGAGCGTGATGACGAAGAAGCCCTGCCGCTGGGCAGCACCGCCGAACACCTGAGCGGGCTGTTTTATATTCAGGAAGCCAGCTCAATGCTGCCGGTTGCTGCGTTGTTCGCCGACGGCAATACGCCTGAACGGGTTATGGATGTCGCCGCCGCGCCCGGTTCAAAAACCACCCAGATTGCCGCACGCATGGGTAACCACGGGGCAATACTCGCTAACGAATTCTCCGCCAGTCGCGTCAAAGTGCTGCACGCCAATATCAGCCGCTGCGGCATCCATAACGTTGCCCTTACGCACTTTGATGGCCGCGTGTTTGGCGCGGCATTACCTGAAGCTTTCGATGCCATTTTGCTGGATGCGCCCTGCTCAGGTGAAGGTGTGGTACGTAAAGATCCCGATGCGCTTAAGAACTGGTCCGTTGAAAGTAATCTGGATATCGCCGCCACGCAGCGTGAACTTATCGACAGCGCATTCCATGCATTGCGCCCCGGCGGCACGCTGGTCTACTCCACTTGCACATTAAACCGCGACGAGAACGAAGACGTCTGCCTGTGGCTCAAGGCGCAATACCCGGATGCTGTCGAATTTCTGCCGCTTGGCGAGCTGTTTTCTTCGGCAAAAGAGGCACTGACGCCTGAAGGCTTCCTGCATGTTTTCCCGCAGATTTACGATTGCGAAGGGTTCTTCGTCGCCCGACTGCGTAAAATCTGCGCAATCGCACCACTGCCCGCCCCGAAATTCAAAGTCGGTAATTTCCCCTTCACGCCGTTAAAAGGACGTGAAGCAGCACAGACCGAAGAGGCTGCACGTAAGGCCGGGATTTCCTGGGATGAGAGCCTGCGCCTCTGGATGCGTGACAAAGAGATTTGGCTTTTCCCGGTCAATATTGAGCCGCTGATCGGCAAAGTTCGTTTTTCGCGCATTGGTATTCGCCTCGCAGAGGTGCATAACAAAGGGTATCGCTGGCAACATGAAGCGGTCATTGCGCTTGCTGGTGAGACAAATACCTTCGCCCTGACTCATCAGGAAGCCGAAGAGTGGTATCGCGGCCGGGATGTTTACCCTGAAAATACGCCTGCGTCTGACGAAGTGGTCGTCACCCATCAGGGATACCCGATAGGGCTGGCGAAGAAAGTGGGCTCACGCCTGAAAAACAGCTACCCGCGCGAACTGGTGCGCGATGGCCGCCTGTTTACCGGTAACGATCGCACCGCCTGAAAAAAGCGCACTTTTTTACTGGCGATTTTGCTCCCCCTGGCTACTCTAAAATCTGGGTGACCTACTGGTCATACCAGATTTTTAGCACAAACCCCGGAGAGCATTATGACGAAAACCAGCGTGCGTATTGGCGCTTTTGAAATCGACGATGCAGAATTGCGCGGCGAAACTCAAGGCGACCGAACGTTAAGTATTCCCTGCAAATCCGACCCGGATTTATGTATGCAACTGGATGCCTGGGATGCCGATATCAGCATTCCTGCCATTCTTGATGGCGAACACTCTGTTCTTTACCGTGAGCACTACGATCGTAATTCCGATGCCTGGGTCATGCGGCTTGTCTGACCTAAAGAGAACCCGCCCGAAGGCGGGTTATTTATGCGTTACTGTAGCTGCGCCAGTGTAAAATACCCGTCAAAGACTGCGCCGGTATCGATATAGTGCAGGTTATTAAAATCATAGCGTTTATCGAGGGGCGTATGCCCGAACCAGAAGTGATCCGCGCCGCTAATCCCCTGCCCTTTACCCGCCATAAAACCCATTAAGCGGTTACGGTCCCATAAGACCCGCTGCGCGCTAACGGGCTTGTTCCAGGCATACTCCTCTGATGGATAATCTGCATGAGCAATCACATTGAGGCCGTTTGCACAGGTGATTTCAATAATAAGTGGTAACGTTCGACACTCCTCAAGCAACGCCAGGGCTCGTTTTTGCTGCCCGCTCTCAAGCCTGGCAAACCATATGCCGCCATTTATCGTCCAGAGTGCGAAATCATTATCCTGAAGGCTGTCCAGGGCCATTTGCTCATGATTACCCCGAACCGCACGAAACCACTTTTCATGCATCAGTGCGAGGCAACTAACACTGTCTGGCCCACGGTCGATGAGATCCCCAACCGAGATAAGCAGATCCTCATAAGGATTAAAATGCCGGCGTTTGAGTTCGTCCATAAGCCATTGATAGCAGCCATGTATATCGCTGACCACCCAGACATGACGCCACTGTGAACCATCGATTCGTTGATACATAACCCCTCCTCAAAGGAGTATAGCCGCAACGTAAAAGACCATACGGAGCCGCTCTGTGATGCACCTTTTCATAATGCTAAACAAACAGTAAACTAAGGATAAATAAATCTCTCACCAGTATTAATTCACTTTTGCATGCCCCCTAAAATATGCAATGCATAAAATCTGAGGTTCTCACGTGTCAAATTCGCGCCTGCAAAACGATGTAGCACATTCTCATCGCGCAACTATTATTTCCGATCTGGTGAAAGGTAAACTCGTCCCAGGCCCAATCTGGCAAAAACGCGAGTATCGAATGAAATTTCTTCTTCGCTCGCTGCTGTTCTGGTCTTCAACTCACCGGATGCTGGAAGCACTGTCTCGCCGTGACGATTTTGATCAGCTTCTGGCCTCGCAAATCACCTTGCCGAGCAAAACTCACCGCCAGTATCTGATGCGCGGCATGAATGCCAACGATCGTGCCGAAGCCATCGTCAGCCACTATGAGTGGATCGATTCCCTGAAAGACGCCAGTCTGGTCAAGGCTTTAACGGGCCCGCAGGAACAGTCGATTGTTGAGTTTCATGCGAAAGAAGGCGTCAGCTATAACGTCAACGCCATGAATGCCAGCAAAGCTGAACGTGAAGGTGAATGTACGTTGTGGCTGCGTGATAACGAAAATACCCTGCTGGCGAGCCTGACGTTCTGTGTCGCCCGAGAAAACGGCCAGCCGGTGCTGGTGATCGGCGGTCTGCAAGGTCCGCGCCGCAGCGTGTCCCGTGATGTGATTAAACAAGCCACCCGCGCCTGCCATGGCCTGTTCCCTAAACGCGTGCTGATGGAAGTGCTGTTCCAGCTGGCAACGCTTTCTGGCATCAAAGCCATTTACGCCGTCAGCGACGAAGGCCACATCTTCCGCGCGTTGCGTTACCGTCTGAGCAAAGGCCGCCATTTCCACGCCAGCTACGATGAGTTCTGGGAGTCTATTGACGGCAAAAAACTGTCTACCTTCCGCTGGCAGTTACCTTTGCAGATGGAACGTAAATCTCTGGAAGAGATTGCCAGTAAAAAACGTGCTGAATACCGCCGCCGTTTTGAACTGCTCGACGAAATTGAAGCGTCAGTAAAATCACGCTTTTAAGCCTGAAACGGGTATAAACCCGGTGCAGGATATGCCGCTTTCGGGCGGCATTTTTATATCCCCCTCACCCCGCATCCATTCACCAGAACACTCAAACACGAAAATGTAACAATGACAAAAATACCTGGACGAACGCAGTGCAGAGTATGTTATGGTTTAGAAAGGATATGGAAAATTCGAGAAATTTTCGGGTGGTTTCGGGTTAACACCGACAAGCACTGTGAAAAAACAAGCACATAAAAAGAGACCGAATACGATTCCTGTATTCGGTCCAGGGAAATGGCTCTTGGGAGAGAGCCGTGCGCTAAAAGTTGGCATTAATGCAGGCTAAAATCGCCTTGCCTTTTAAGAATAGATGAGAGCGCCAGGTTTTCCAGTCCACTGTAAAAGTGGCCTGAAAAAAAGCGTATCAACATCATAAAACTGAAAAACCGCAGTGCTCTCGCAAGCGCCTGCGGTTTTTTTATTGGAAACCAGAGTACTAGCAGAGCTTGTCGGCTCGCTCGATAAACGGAGCCAGGCTCATTTTGTGGCCCGGATTTGCTGGATCGTCAATCTGGATCACGCTGATAGGTTTCCCGCTGCTTTTTCCGCTGGCGACCTGCTGCTCCGCAATATCATTGAGCGGGTATTGCACCAGGGTGCTTGGATTAATGGCATACAGGGCATGACCAGGGCGACAGGTCAGCATCACCTCTTCACGATCGAACGCCCATTTCTCTTTGCCCACTTCAAAACGGCTAACCGTGATCACCTGCTGCGCCGCCAGTACATTTGTGGCGCTGGCCAGCAGTAAGAGCGAAAGTAGTGTCTTTTTCATATGTTTTAACCTTCTCAGAAGGGCTCCCAGGTGGCAAAAAGGCTGACAGTTGCCAGCACCAGCGCACCCAGCACAACCTCTGCCTGTGTCATCCTGATAAAAATCTGTTGTTCTCGTCCGGCATCCGGTCGAAATCGTGGAACCAGAAAATACCGATTCGTCAGCGCAATTACCACCATCATTGCCACCAGCGCACATTTGAACAACAAAAGTTGCCCGTAGTGCGTCTGCCAGGGGGCATTAAACCCAAGGATAAACAGCGCATTGATTACCCCGGTAACAATAACCCCCGCCACCGCATAATGCCCCACGCGGGAAAAACGCATCATGGTGTAGATGGCGGGAACGTGCCAACGACCTTTCGCCAGTTGCATACAAAACAGCAATGGCAGCAATCCGCCGAGCCAGGTTGCAGCACACAGCAGGTGCACTGCATGATTCACGCGCTGCACGCCTCCGGCAATGCCTTCATTCATTGCTGCATGGCCGACGCCCGCCAGCAGAAAAAATTGCCCCATCGCCAGCAAAAGTAATCGCGCCCCTTTCTGCGGCGCAATCCAGGCGGATGCGGTGGTGATTAATGCCAGAATTATCTGCCACACCCAGACGCTACCATATTGCGTGGAGGCCACCGTACTCCAGATTTCCGGGCGCAACACATCACTCCAGCCATTCCCCATCAACCCACCCTGAAGGCCAAACATCAGGAGGGCAGAAATCAGGCTGACTATTACCATGGCTTTTTGCTGTTGCTGAAAACGCCGCGTCATCAGTCTGTGCAGCGAAAAAGGCGCGAGCCATGCGCTGTACAACGCATTGCCAAAAATCAGCATCAGCGCGCCGAAGTGGATAAAACCCAGCACCACATAGCTTAACGCCAGCATGTTATTTCACGCTGAAATGATAGCTGCCTTTGGTTTTGTGGCCATCCACAGAAACCACATGCCATTCGACGAGATACGTTCCCGTCGCCAGCGTTTCATCTAAGGGCACAATTAGCTGCGTTTTGTCTTTCTCGTCACGCTTAACCGCGCCCGTTTTGACCGTTTGCTGTTGATCCCCTGTCACGGTCACTCCGCTAAAGGCAGGTTCAATGCCTTCTGAAAAATGCAGGGTTAACGCCTGTGGTGCCGTTGCAACCACGGCGTCGGCCGCCGGGGTTTGCTGTTTAAGATGCGCGTGCGCCAGGACAGAAGGTGTTACCACCGAAGCAATCAGAAAGGTTAACGCGCAAACCGCGCGGGTCGAGGAAAAAACCATCGCAATCATTCCTTTTTGTTATGTCTACATGACAGAGAATAACTCTGTATAATAAACGAGTCGAGGATCATCCTCGCGCCTGCTTGTCAACGCCGTGCAATCGCGGTAACGTTGCCGCCGCAAAAAAGGAGAAGGAAATGAAGATCAATCTGGCCGCCCTTCCTCAGGACGAGATGGACAAAGTGAATGTCGATCTCGCTGCCGCTGGCGTGGCATTTAAAGAGCGTTACAACATGCCTGTCGTGGCCGAAGTTGTCGAACGTGAACAGCCTGCGCACCTGCGCAACTGGTTCCGCGAACGCCTTATTGCCCACCGTCTTGCCTCAGTTAATCTTTCGCGTTTACCCTACGAACCGAAAGTTAAGTAACCTTAACGACGTGTTACATTTCCTTACACGGATTGTGGCAGGATAAGAAAACCCTGATGTTATAAGGTGTATTCTTAAATTCTGCGACTCTGTGTATAAGGATGTCACGATGTCACGATGGAATATTGCTGCCGCCCAGTATGCCCCCCAGCATCACTGCGTGGACGCGCACGTCGAGCACCATTTACGGTTCATTGCCGAAGCCGCACGACAGCAGTGCGATTTACTGGTATTCCCAGAGCTTTCGTTAACCGGCCCCGGTGATGAGGATTTGCCTGCGCCCCCCAGCGATCGCCAGCTAGAACCTCTGCTGCGCGCAGCCCAGATTTACCGTATTACCGTTATCGCCGGGATCACGCTGGAAAACCAGGGTCAGCGCCAGAAAGGATTGGCCCTGTTTAGCCCGTGTTGCGATACCTCCCTGCGCTATCCGCAAGGCAGTGGCGCGTGTATTACCCGCGATGATACGCAACTCACCATAATAGACACCCACTCCGACACGCCGAACCTCGACCCAATGGCCACCTTATTAACCAGCAGTCAGGATGTGGGCGACCATCGCTGGCGTCAGTCTATTAGTACCCTACAGCGGTTTTCCCACAAATATTCGATTGCCGTGTTGATGGCGAATGCCCGCAACGGCAGCGCGCTGTGGGATGAAAAAGGACAACTCATCGTCCGGGCCGATAAAGGTGAACTGTTATTGACAGGCTCCCGGGACAGACAGGGTTGGCAAGGCGATATCATTCCTTTAGGCTAAGCGTTTTAGGGTCAGGAGCGATCAATGCTGCGCGTAATCGATACCGAAACTTGCGATCTTCAGGGCGGAATTGTGGAAGTTGCCTCTGTGGACGTGGTTGACGGTAAAATAGTCAATCCCATGAGTCACCTGGTACGTCCCGATCGTCCGATAAGCCCGCAGGCGATGGCCATTCACCGCATTACGGAATCGATGGTGGCGGATAAGCCCTGGATTGAAGAGGTCATCCCTCACTACTACGGCAGCATGTGGTACGTGGCGCATAACGCCAGCTTTGACCGCCGCGTCTTGCCGGAAATGCCCGGCGAGTGGATCTGTACCATGAAGCTGGCCCGCCGCTTATGGCCGGGGATCAAATACAGCAATATGGCGCTCTACAAATCGCGCAAGCTGAGCGTGAGAACCCCGGAAGGGCTTCACCATCACCGTGCGCTGTATGATTGCTATATCACCGCAGCACTGCTCATCGATATTATGAATACCTCGGGCTGGACGCCGGATGATATGGCAACCATAACCGGACGTCCGGCATTGCTGACAACGTTTACGTTCGGCAAATATCGCGGAAAAGCGGTGTCTGAAATTGCCGACAAGGATCCGGGCTATCTGCGCTGGCTGTACAATAACCTCGACAGAATGAGCCCGGAGCTTCGTTTAACCCTCCGGCACTACCTGGGCGAATCTTAATTCCCGGCACGGCCTGGCAGCGTATCCTGCGCCAGGCCAATCAAAAAGGCATACTCCAGCGCCACCCCTTCGTAGGATTTAAAACGCCCCGATTTCCCCCCGTGGCCGGAATCCATGTCCGTACAGAGCAACAACAGATTATCATCAGTTTTTAACTCGCGCAGCTTAGCGACCCATTTTGCCGGCTCCCAGTATTGTACCTGCGAGTCATGTAATCCGGTGGTCACCAGCAGATGCGGATAGGCTTTGGCCTCTACGTTGTCGTAAGGGCTGTACTCTTTCATGTAGCGGTAATAGGCTTCGTCCTGCGGATTGCCCCACTCTTCAAACTCACCGGTGGTCAGCGGGATGGATTCATCCAGCATCGTGGTTAATACATCGACAAACGGCACCTGGGCGACGATACCTTTAAAACGCTCGGGCCGCGCATTTATCACTACCCCCATCAGCATTCCCCCGGCACTGCCCCCCATACCGAAACAGAGCCCCGGATCGCCATAGCCCTGCTCTATCAGCGCATCACAGACATCAAGATAGTCATTGAAGGTGTTTTTCTTCCTGAGGAATTTCCCTTCTTCGTACCAGTGATGGCCCAGCTCACTGCCGCCACGCACATGGGCTATCGCAAAAACGAAACCTCGATCGAGGAGGCTAAGCCTGCTGCTGCTAAAATCGGCATCCATGCTGGCGCCATACGAGCCGTAACCGTAGACCAGCAATGGATTTTTGCCCTTACGAAAATGTTCAGGTCGATACACCAGCGATACCGGCACTTCCGCGCCATCCCGGGCTTTCACCCACAGATGTTCACTGCGATAATTTTCCGACTCAAAACCCGCAACCGCAGCCTGTTTCAGCACCTGACGTTGCCCGGTGTCCATATCCAGCTCAAACAGCGTGTCCGGCGTAGTCATTGACGAGTAACCATAGCGCAGACGAGACGATTCCGGCTCCGGGTTGAAGCCAATCCACGTCACATAGGCCGGGTCATCAAAGGCAATCCCCACGACGTCCCGCGTTTTACGATTGATCTGCCGCAGGCTGGTCAGCCCACGCTGGCGCTCTTCCACCACCAGCCAGTCAGTGAACAGCGTAAATCCTTCAAGCATCACCTGTTCGCGGGCCGGAATTAACACCTCCCATTTCAGCTCTTCGCGCACTTTGGTTTTATAAAGGCCGAAGTTTTTACCCTCGCGGTTTGAGCGCAGGTAAAAGCTGTGCTGGTAGTGATCCAGACTGTACTCATGATCTTTACGACGCGGCAGGAAGCACAAAGGCTGCGCGTCAGGAAGCTCCGCATCCAGCAGCAGCACTTCTGAGGTGGTCGCACTGGCAAGAGAGATAACAACATAATGACGGGAGGTAGTTTTGCTCAGGCTGACGTAAAAGGTTTCGTCTTTCTCTTCATACACCAGCTCATCCTGAGCGGCGGATGTCCCAACGGTATGGCGCCAGACCTGGTAAGGCAGCAATGTCACCGCGTGTTTTTTAACGTAGTAGACCGTTTCGGAATCATTCGCCCAGACAAAATCCGGTGACACGTTGTCGAGCATTTCGGGATACCAGTTCCCGCTTTCAAGATTGCGAAAACGCAGGCCGTACTGCCGACGTGAAAGATAATCCTCGGCCAGCGCCATAATGGCGTTATCCGGGGAGATGGACATGCCGCCCAGAGTATAGAATTCACTGTGGGCTGCGCGCTGGTTGGCATCCAGCAGGATTTCCCAGTCGTCCCATTCTGCGCTCAGGGCAGACTGGCGTTGATAGACCGGGTATTCGTTGCCGGGCTCGTAGATATGGCGATAACGATAGCCATTTTTGGTCCAGGGGGCGGAGATATCGCGCTGCGGGATACGCTCCACCATTTCGGCTAATAGCCGGTCCTGAAGCGCCTGCTGGCTGGCCATCACCTTGCGGCCATAGTCATTTTCCTGGTGAAGATAGTCGAGAACCTCCGGGCGGGAACGCGAATCGTCCCGCAGCCAGTAATAGTTGTCTATGCGTGTATCGCCATGCGTGGTAATGGCGTGAGGTTCGCGTCGGGCTTTTGGTGACATGTTATTTATTCGTTTTGGTTTTACACCCTATAAGGTTGGCAAAACACACGCACGATGCAAGCGAAACATCGCCGTCAGCCCCGCAATTTAGCCCTGAAATTCGAAAGCACAATTTCTTAAGCCCCTCATCGGGCCAGAGACAAGACAGACGCAAACGTTTTCGTTTATACTGCGCGCAACTTTTTCAGGGGGATTGTTATGATTCGTTTAGGAACTGCGCTGCGTCCGGCAGCCACCCGCGTAATGCTGCTGGGCTCGGGTGAACTGGGTAAAGAAGTCGCCATCGAGTGCCAGCGTTTAGGCGTGGAAGTGATTGCGGTCGACCGTTATGCCGATGCACCTGCCATGCATGTTGCCCATCGCTCACATGTGATAAATATGCTGGATGGCGATGCCCTGCGTGCACTGATTGCACAAGAAAAACCGGATTTTGTGGTGCCCGAAATCGAAGCCATTGCCACCGATACGCTGATTGCGCTTGAGCAGGAAGGCCAGCGCGTTGTGCCTTGTGCGAAAGCGGCAAAGCTCACCATGAATCGCGAAGGCATTCGCCGCCTGGCGGCAGAAGAGCTGGCTCTGCCGACCTCCAGCTACCGTTTTGCCGACAGCAAAGAGGCCTTTATCAACGCTGTGGAAGAGATTGGCTACCCGTGCATCATTAAGCCAGTGATGAGCTCTTCCGGCAAAGGACAAAGCTTTATCCGCGACAGCACCACGCTGGACAAGGCCTGGGATTACGCGCAACAAGGTGGCCGTGCAGGCGCCGGACGCGTGATTGTTGAAGGCGTGGTGAAGTTTGATTTCGAGATCACCCTTCTGACCGTCAGCGCTGTGGACGGTGTGCATTTCTGCGAAGCAATCGGCCATCGTCAGGAAGATGGCGATTATCGTGAATCCTGGCAGCCTCAACAGATGAGCGCACTGGCGCTGGAGCGTGCGCAGGATATCGCCCGCAAAGTGGTTCTGGCCCTGGGCGGTTATGGTCTGTTTGGCGTTGAGCTGTTTGTCTGTGGCGACGATGTGGTGTTCAGCGAAGTCTCCCCTCGTCCGCACGATACCGGGATGGTGACGTTAATTTCACAGGATCTCTCAGAGTTTGCCCTGCACGTCCGCGCATTCCTTGGCCTGCCAGTTGGCGGCATTCGTCAGTACGGCCCGGCAGCATCGGCGGTGATCCTGCCGCAATTGACCAGTCAGAACGTGACGTTTGATAACGTCAACGGTGCCGTTGGCGCAGGGTTGCAGGTACGTCTGTTTGGTAAGCCGGAAATCGACGGCACGCGCCGTCTTGGCGTGGCGCTAGCCACCGGTGATAACGTGGACGATGCCGTGGCAAGAGCCAAAGTAGCCGCGGCGAATATTATCGTCGCAGGATAAAAAAACGGGCCAAAAGGCCTAATGCCGGTCACTTAAGGTGACCGGCAGATTTTTTCTCGGGATACTTTCTCGTTCTTACCTTCAGTGTGGATAACTCCGCTCCCGTCAGCCTGGTAATATCAGCCATTTCGCCTGTTCATTCAGGCTTCTTAACTCACCCGGCATCCCCTGCTTTGCTTCCCAGTAACCCAGTACTATTTCCCAGCGATGCCGGTATATCTCTCCCGATAGTCCGGGCTATTGTTTTCGCGCCTGCGAGCTTTATGGGGTAAGATCAGACCAATTCATTCATCATCATGCCCTCATATCATCATAAGCTTTATTAGAAAATGAAATGGTTAGCAAAATCCCCAGCCCGGTGATAATAAAAAATGGTCCCAAAATAACAGCTAATGTGCAGAACCCCGATAGGGGGTCTGGTTTATTTAAATAGCTAATAGCAAGGAGTAAGCTGAAACCGAAAAACAAACCTAACAACATGCCATATTGCCAGGGAGATAAATAATCAACCCACCAGTCAGATACCGGATCAGGGCTTAAACGCGAAGACAATGAAATGATGTTCATTCGGTTTTTCTCTGGCGCAGCCACCAGCTGGTCGCCCTGCGCGTAGCTTATAGCATCAGCGGCCAGCGCCACCAGCAGCCACTGATACCCCGCCGATTTGTCCCCAAATGAATCCTCTGCCCCCAGTCGGGTCGCCGCCAGCTGGTGTTCGTCCAGCACTTTCAACAGCGGGTATTTCTGCGTGCGAGACAATCCCGTGTACCAGAGTACCTTCGGTGCGCTAACGGACTCGGCAAACAGGTAAACAGGCACCGCCTTTTCAGCATCGATGATGCCGACAATAGGACGATAAAGGTAAACCGGCGCTTCTCCTTCCGTTCGCGTGTAAGCGTTGGTCAGCAGTATGGCTGTAGCGCTCTCCATCGCCTTTGACTCATTTTCATCATCCTGTTTATCCACGATGACCAGCAGCCGGTTAAACACATAATCGCGGGCGCTATCTATCCATGAATCAACCTGCACATAGCCAGGGCATTCCGCCAGATACTCCACCTTCCCAGGCTTAACCCCCAGACGCTCAAGCGTGCGTTGTAAATCGCCAGCGCAGGACTCATCACCCCCATTCACCCAGACCACCGCCTCAAACTGGCGATAATAGGTTTTCAGCTTGTCCACCAGCGGGGCAACCAACGGCATGAAGATCATTTCATTGGTAGTAAACTCAAACGAATCTTCACGGGGAAGTTTAAGCGGGGTTTTAGGAGCAAGCGGAAACTCACCCTCCAGCTTCAGCATCGCGAGAGCCGGGTCATCTTTCATTGGTGTCAGCGTATGCCAGCCTGCAATGACCATCTTCTTTCTGGCATACCGCTTTAACACCTCATCGCGACGCTTTTTAATCGCCAGACGGGTTTCGTCATAATGCCGATCAACGCTGGCAACCATCAGCATAAAAGAGGCCAGTGTCATCACTAACAGAGAAGGAATTAAAATCGCGTCGGCAATAAAAGCACCGTTTACATGCTTGTTATCCGGCCAGGTCAGGGCACGAATGAGAAAACCGATGGCAATAGCCACCACAAAAACCACAATCGTCGGCCACACAGGCAATCCGGAGCGGTCCGGCTTAGCCTGATCTTTATAGTTCCACCAGTTGCTACTCATTACACAGCCCCCGCAGTGGAGAGCGTGGTGCGGATAGCACAGCCGCACGCCGCTTTACAGCCATCCACGACCACGCCCCGGCCATGCATCGTCCAGTTCGGGTGACATTCATTGATAGGGAACGTCCCCTTATGCTCAGGGCACGTCACCAGATCGTCTTTCAGGGCCACTGGTAGGCCCATAAATTGTGCTCCAGACGCCTTAATTACCTTCCCGCCGCTCACCAGAGGATCATTCAGTCGAATTACGCCGTTCATCAGTATCCTTTCCTTCCTGCATTCATATTGCAGCGCATGTGATCCCAGCCCGTGTACCCCTTCACTTCCGGAACCTTATCGGGTTGATTCTGCCAATTGGTTTTAAGTTGCTCAGTAGAGCCTTCTAAACCTTGTTTGGTCATATACACCATTCCCCAAGGCCAGCCAGGTGAACGAGGTTCCACTTTCCCGCTTACCTTTTGCCCAGTTCCGTCGTCAACGGTATATTCAATCCCAGGACCACCAGCGGCAAGGCGCGGGTCGTCAAACGGCTTAGACGACATATACAGCCGGTGTCTGGTCTGCAAAAAACCCTGGTCGTTAACCACCGTGAAGGAAAGAACATCTTCCTGCTGTGGGGCATTCATTCCATTAAGATCATTTTCACCAGGGGAAAACTGTGCAATTTGCCAGGTCTGCCCATAATCTTTCGAAACCCTAAATCCACCAACTCCCCAACCAGTTATTGCAATATATTTCTCAGATGGATGGACATATTTTTTGGTAAATATCCGGTAAAACTGGCTGACAGGCTCCGTGTGGATACCCCGCTGTGTATCCGTGTACCAGAGTTCCCCCTCACAGTCCCAGCCCTTCAGCTCCAGATACCGATGATCATCAAAACGGTAAACCACCTGTGTTGGCGGTTCTGAAGCCTTACAAGTCGCCGCAAATAAAACAGCAGTAGTAATAATCCCTGCGCATAATCCTTTCATGGCTATTTCCCCGCATCCATGTTGCACTGCATATGGTCCCAGCCCGTATAATTTTTCACCTCAGGGGTTTTGTCTGGCAAGTTTTGATAATTGGTATGATATTTAGCAGTATCATGCTCAAGAGCTTCTTTCGTAATGTAATCCATCCCCCAAGAGGGACCTGGAAATTGGGGCGTAATATAACCTTTCACACCATCTTCAAGTTCATAGTGAATCCCTGGACCACCTGGAAGAATACGCGGATCATCGAACGGTTTTGACGACATATACAGCCGGTGTTTCGTCTGTAAAAATCCTTGGTCGTTAACCACCGTGAAGGAAAGAACATCTTCCTGCTGTGGGGCATTCATTCCATTAAGATCATTTTCACCAGGGGAAAACTGTGCAATTTGCCAGGTCTGCCCATAATCTTTCGAAACCCTAAATCCACCAACTCCCCAACCAGTTATTGCAATATATTTCTCAGATGGATGGACATATTTTTTGGTAAATATCCGGTAAAACTGGCTGACAGGCTCCGTGTGGATACCCCGCTGTGTATCCGTGTACCAGAGTTCCCCCTCACAGTCCCAGCCCTTCAGCTCCAGATACCGATGATCATCAAAACGGTAAACCACCTGTGTTGGCGGTTCTGAAGCCTTACAAGTCGCCGCAAATAAAACAACAGTAGTAATAATCCCTGCGCATAATCCTTTCATGTTTATCCTTTAGCTAACTGGCTATCACTCTTAGGCTTTGGCATTTCCCATTGCAGCAGTTTTATTTCCTGGAAATCTCCCGACCGGACAGTTCCCGTCTCAATATCCATCAGGTTACGCGGACGAGGCCAGATACCGGCATATTCGTTTTCCACCCCAAAATCACCTTTCGGCAGTACATCATCAGGTTTATTCATAAACCATTTTGTTGTTTCATCATTCAACTTTCCGGTTCTGTAATAATCGACCGCAAACTTATTTTTATTCTGCGGATCGCGCCAGTCAGCGTGGTGTAACAGACTTTCCCAGAATTTACCGGCTTTGTAGTCAAATGACTTGCACTGACCAATTGCAAGGTCGAACGCCATCGCGTGCGATGGCGCGAACTCGCTCATAACAATTGACGAATGCTGGCTGTAGCTTACCGGGTCAGCTTTTTTCCATTCTTTTTCCAGTTCTTCACGGGTCTTCAGCCAGGTAATGGACAACACAGGGTAATCTTTTGAACCAGTAACTTCCCCGTGAATAACGGTATGCCCCCGGTCAAGGCTTTCCACCTTCAGCTCATCTGGTGTTAAAACATGCCCAGGCTTCCAGCTAATACGCTGATAACTGTTAAGCATATACATCGCAGAATCCGTGCGCTTGATGGCACTGGCTTTAGCCGAATAAGATATGCAGGCATCCGGGCTATCCGGGCTATCCGGGTCGATATAATACGTATATGGCTTGTCACTTGTTTTAGGGTCATTATCCGGATGGTTATCCTGACCCTGTAGTTTGAAAATAAACGGCTCCGGCAATTCTTCACCGTTTACCACTACGTCATGGGCGCGGTAGCTGGCATTCGGGAAAAACGAATATTTTGCATCCCCCTCTTTTCGTTGTGGCAACTCAAAGGGTGTAGTGTCTGGTGCTTTCCCTACTTCGCCGTGTTGATAAAAAACTCGCTGGAACAGGTTAGGAATGCCATCCGCAATTTTCTGAGGGATCCCACGCCAGCCAAATCCCTGTACATTTTCCAGCGATACAACGCCATCATTTGGACAGAAGTAGTTATACACTTTACCGTTATTGTTACGTCCATAGCGATCATCAGCTCGCAACGGATTATCAGAAGGTTTGCGCAGCGTACAGGAGGCTTCCAGGGTCAGTAATTCATCCTCGCCTAATATACCCCCCCCTTTCCACTGCGTATGCATCAGGCTACAGAAGTTTTTGAATGTCTTCTGTCGGGCTTCATCCGTCTGTTGGTATCCGGGCTGAATATTTTCAGCCACGCGGGACTCCAGTGAATAAGGGGAATGATTCAGAATGACGCAGTTAACCGACTCATAACCTGCCTGCTTTACTAACATATTTGCCAGCATGGTAATAATCGTGCCCTGGCTGTGGGCGACAATATTTACCACATCATCACGCGTCTCTTGTTGCTGGCGGATCTGAATAATCAAATCAGCCAGACGCTGAGCGGCAAAAAACTGATAAATACGGTGCGGGTTTTCATAAATGGGGTGAGTGTAATCCCCGTCGTTCATATGCAGTGATGCAAATCCCGCCGCTGCCACGCCAAAACCTCCAGCTCCTGGCCCCAGCATATCGGGAATGTTGGTAGTCGCATTCGCGAACGTCCCGCCACCTTTGGCAAAATTTGAATCAAGACCATTCTTGAGGTTGTCATTCTGGAACTTAAACGAACCCTTACCGTCATTACCCAGCGCGGCCTTGTTCGTCTCATTATCTTCCTGATAGGCGTCATACGGCAGATGGGCACCGGAAGACAGTTTTCCGACTTCTTCCCGGTACCGCTTCTGGTCTGCCCGGTAGTCTTCATGCGTGACCGGCTTGTACCCCCAGTAGAACGGGATAACAGGCGAACGGCCAGGATGGGTAATTCTGTACTCCCCCCACTCATGCACGTAAAAGTCCTGCCGATTAAGGCGTTTACTCAGTCCCGCAAGAATGCCTTTTTCCTGGTTCTGGTAGGCTTCACCTACATCGTTTACGCCGTGAACCAGAATCACAATCCCCGGCATCGGACGCGGAACGCCCACACGGCGGGTCTGGGCGACTTCTCCCAGAGTCTTGTGTACCGGAATATCCCCTTCAGATATCACCCGTGGGGCATACGGGCTTTGTTTGGCTTCCGTCATTCCATTAACTCCATTTTGTAGGTATCCAGGTCATCGGCATCAAGCAACGATGAATGGCCGTTGCTGTCCGTTACACCTTCCACCACTTTCCCGGTCGTGCTGGTCAGCCTGAATTTTTTGTTTGCGAGAATTTGCTCCGGGTCGTCTCCGGCGTGCAGCTGGTAGCGGAGTTTAAACGCGCCCTGATTGAACGGCGGGACCGTGACCTGTGCGCTTTCCGGACCGTCGTATTTCAGGTTTGGCCCTTTCAGTTCGATTCCCGTTGGCGAGAAGATAGTGACCAGCCCGTTCGGACTGACGCGTATCCCTCCACCACCGCAGACCAGCTGTATCCCCTGTTTGGCGCTGCCGTTCAGCTGTCCAGGTCGGATGGCACTCGTTAACAGGGAACGTCCCCTTGTGTTCGGGATACGTCACCTCATCACCTTTCAGCTCGACAGGCAGGCCCATAAACTGCGCACCTGACACCTTAATTACCTTCCCGCCGCTCACCAGCGGGTCATTCAGCCGAATTACGCCTTTCATCAGTATCCTTTCCTTCCTGCGTCCATATCGCAGCGCATGTGATCCCAGCCGGTGTACCCTTTCACTTCCGGAATTTTGTCGGGTAATCCCTGATAGTTGGTCTTAAACTGAGCCGTATCTTCCTTCAGACCTTGTTTGGTAATGTAATCCAGCCCCCATGCAGGGCCAGCATTGCTTGGCTCCAGCTTGCCGTTTACCTTACCTCCCATACCGTCATCCACGGTGTATTCAATCCCAGGACCGCCAGCGGCAAGTCGCGGATCATCAAACGGCTTGGACGACATATACAGCCGGTGTTTGGTCTGCAAAAAACCCTGATCGTTAACGACGGTGAAGGAAATAATGTCGTCGTAAGGAGGCGAAGAGTCACCGTTAGGCTCGTTTTCTCTGGGAGCAAACGCCGAAGGATACCAGGTTTGCCCATAATCTTTCGAAACCATAGCCCCTGGAGAATCCCAGGTAGGAATAGCAATATAACGTTCAGAGGAATGAATAAATTTTTTGGTGTAAATCCGGTAAAACTGGCTGACAGGCTCGGTGTGAATGCCTCGTTGCATATCCGTATACCAGAGCTCGCCCTCACAGTCCCAGCCCTTCAGCTCCAGATAGCGGTGGTCATCAAAACGGTAAACTACCTGCGTCGGCGGTTCTGAAGCCTGGCACCCGGAACCTATCAATACCGCTGCTAAGGCAATACCCGTTGTATATTTCAGACTCATCTCTCTCTCCCTGTCATGATTCCCACCACGATTTCTGTTTCGCTATTCCCAGGTCACTGTCAGATTTTGGCTTCGGCATATCCCACTGTAGATTTGCCACCTCCTGATTCCCGGCAGCTAAGTCACGGGACGGCTTGACTGCCGTAGCGTTGTTAAACTGATTTTCCACACCGAAATCACCTTTTGGTAAAATGTCATCCGGCTTATTCATGAAAAATTTTGTCGTCACGTTATCCAGCTTACCGGTTCGGTAATATTCTTTAGCGAAAGGATAACCATTTTGAGGGTCACGCCAGTCTGCGCGGTGTAACAATCCTTCCCAGAACTTACCCGCCTGATAGTCAAACGATTTGCACTGACCGATAGCCAGATCGAAAGCCATCGCATGAGACGGCGCAAACTCGCTCGCCACGATAGAAGAGTGCTGGCTGTAGCCTACCGGATCGGTTTTCTGCCACTCCTTTTCAAGTTCATCACGGGATTTAAGCCAGGTCAGTGTCAACTGAGAAAAATCTCTCGTTCCCGTCACTTCACCGCGAATAACTTCATGCCCCCGGTCAAAACTTTCCATTTGCAGCTCGTTTGCCGTTAATACATGGCCCGGTTGCCAGCTGATACGCTGATAGCTATTAAGTGCATAGGTAGCCGATGCCGTGCGCGGGATGGCACTGGCTTTAGCCGAATAGGAAATGTAAGCGTCAGGACTGTCCGGATCGATATACGCGGTGTACGGTTTATCACTGGTTTTCGGATCGTTATCCGGATGGTTATCCTGCCCCATGAGTTTGAAAATAAACGGCTCCGGCAGCTCTTCGCCGTTAATCACCACATCGCTGTACGAATATCCCGCATTCATCACCGGCGTGGTGCTGAAATCACCCTTCCTCTCCGGTGCCATCTTAAACGGCTCCGTCTCCATGCGGCCAACCCAGCGATGCTGGCAGAATACCCGCTGACGCAGGTTAGGAATGCCAGCAGCTAACTCATCGGGAATGCCCCTCCAGCCGAATCCCTGAATGTTTTGCAAAGACACAGTGCCATCCTGTGGACACCAGTAGTTATAAACTTTGCCGTTATTATCGCGACGATATCTGGCGTCCTCGCGTAACGGGTTATCAGAAGGCTTGCGCGAAGCACAACTGGCTTCCATTGCCAGCATATCTGCGTCTGACAGTTCTCCGCCTTTGTACTGGGTCGCCATCAGTGCGCAGAAGTGTTTAAACGTCTCCTGGCGGGCAAATGCTGTCTGGTGATGGCCGGGCTGGGCGTCTTCACTGAGACGACCTTCCAGCGAATACGGTGAGTGGTTCAGAATGGTGCAATTAACCGGATCAAAACCCTCCTGTTTGACCAGCATATTTGCCAGCATGGTGATAATCGTGCCCTGGCTGTGCGCCACTACATTAATAACATCCTTCCCGGTCACTGGATTTCGGCGGATAGTCAGGATCAAATCCGCCAGGCGCTGCGCGGCAAAGAATTGATAGATGCGGTGCGGATTCGGGAATATCGGGTGTGTGTAATCGCCGCCGTTCATGTGCAATGTGGCAAACCCTGCGGCGGCCAGTGCCGCGCCGCCAGCTCCCGGTCCTAACATATCGAGAATGTTGGTTGTCGCATTGGCAAACGTCCCTCCACCTTTGGCAAAATTCGTATCGAGGGCGTTTTTGAAATTATCATTCTGGTACTTAAACGCACCTTTGCCGTCGTTACCCAGCGCCGCTTTGTTCTTCTCGTTATCCTCCTGATAAGCATCAAACGGCAGGTGCGCTGCGTCACTCAGTTTGCTGACTTCATCCCGGTACCGCTTCTGATCTGCCCGGTAGTCTTCATGCGTAACAGGCTTATACCCCCAGTAAAACGGAATAACAGGCGAACGGCCGGGGTGCGCAATTCTGTACTCCCCCCATTCATGCACGTAAAAATCCTGACGATTAAGACGCTTACTCAGTCCCGCAAGAATGCCTTTTTCCTGGTTCTGGTAGGCCTCCCCGACGTCGTTCACCCCGTGAACGAGGATCACAATCCCCGGCATCGGACGCGGGACACCCACTCGGCGGGTCTGGGCGACTTCTCCCAGAGTCTTGTGTACCGGAATATCCCCTTCTGATACTACCCGCGGGGCGTACGGGCTTTGTTTAGCGTCCGTCATTCCATTAACTCCATTTTGTAGGTATCCAGGTCATCGGCATCAAGCAACGATGAATGGCCGTTGCTGTCCGTTACACCTTCCACCACTTTCCCGGCCGTGCTGGTCAGCCTGAATTTTTTGTTTGCGAGAATTTGCTCCGGGTCGTCTCCGGCGTGCAGCTGGTAGCGGAGTTTAAACGCGCCCTGATTGAACGGCGGGACCGTGACCTGTGCGCTTTCCGGGCCGTCGTACTTCAGATTGGGTCCTTTCAGTTCGATTCCCGTTGGCGAGAAGATAGTGACCAGCCCGTTCGGGCTGACGCGTATCCCTCCACCACCGCAGACCAGCTGTATCCCCTGCTTGGCGCTGCCGTTCAGCTGTCCGTCGGTACTCGCCATCGTGAAATCCTTCAGCGAAAGCATATGCATTTCTCCGCGCTGGGCCTGCGTCGTGATATCCCCGGCACCGGCAATCATCTGAATGCCGAGCTTGCGGGCAAACAGCGAGAGTTTTTCCCCCACGGCCAGCGAGAACTTTTTCACCACGTTTACGCTGGTATCCTGGCCCGCCGTCACAATCACATCTTTCCCGGCAGACAGTTGCAGACTGTCCGGCGTGACGTGCGCCTGCCCTTTGTCGGCATAGGTCAGCAGACCCGGTCCTGCCAGATTACTCAGCACCTGGTTCAGCTGGTTTTGCTGATCGGTTTCCACATTACTAGCCCCTGCCGTCAGTGCGCTTTGTTGCAGCGTCATTGCCAGCGACAACGCTTTTTCCAGCTGCGCAATGGCAGCCGTCATATCCAGTTGCTTACCCGCAGCACGCGGCTGGGCTTCCGTGGTGATCATCACCCCTTTGGCGGCACGTAGCGCCATATGGTTGTCAGTGCGCGCTTCCACACCTTCACCGCGCTGCTTTCCCTCTGCGTCAACGAGGTGGCCAGCGCTGACCTGACTCTTGCCGTACTCCGTGGAAATCTTGATGTGTTCCTTCCCACGCCGATCCTCAAGACGGATTTTGTTTGAAGCAGCAGTGCGGATCACGTTGCGGGTGTCGTTGCGGTTTGTGACCAGATCAGGGTGTTTGCCGTCATGCATGACATGCGCAATAAAAGGCCGGTCCGGATCTCCGCCTTCAAAAGCTATAGCCACTTCTGTGCCATCCAGCAGCGGGAAATGGAAACCAAACACATCCCCGCCGTACGGTCTGCCCAGACGCATCAGCGCACTTTCAAAACCGTCACGTTTCTCGTCGAGGTCAAAATCAAACTTCACGCGGTATCGGCCCTGGGCATCGACTCCGGCATAAGTGTGATCCCGATTGATGGCCGCCACGCGACCGGGTACCGTACCGGCAATCACCGGTCGCGGCAGATATTCCGGACGATAACAGTAGCCGTTCAGATAAGGGATCCCCTTCAGGACGGCACGGTAGTGCTGCGCACGGCTGCCGGAAAGCGTCATCGTGGTGACAAGAAAACCGTGTTTAAATCCGTCAGGAATATCCCCTGTCGGTTTGAACATCACCCCCGGCAGCAATGCCGGGTCACTGGTTGTCCCCCCCAACACACTCTGTTTGTTCATCAAACGCTCATAGCGCAGGCGTGCGTAGAACGTGGCTGTTTCCGCCTCCTCACCGTAAAAATCGCCGCCCTCCAGATAATGATCGGCATAGTGATACTGTTTTCCGCTAGTTATCCCCTCGGGAATATCATTTTCGAAAATGGTTTTATCCGCCTGTGCCGAAAATGGATTGCGGTAGTTATACGTACGCACCAGCACGTTTTCGGGAATGAGTTCGTATTGTTCTTCAAGCTCTGTAATGTATTCTTCATGACTGGTCATGCCGGAATGGCGGACGTACGGCAGCGGCTTATCGCTGAAGACATAGCGACGGCCACCGTCACCAAAGATCACCACCGTTTCGCCCTGCACCTTGTCGAGGTTTTCAAAGCGGAACCAGATCCCTACCTCGGCCAGCAGACGGCGGATAAACTGGAGATCAGTTTCTTTCCACTGAATAATCATTTCACGGCTGGGGTAGCTGTGGCTCAACTGGTCAAAATCGATGTTGTAACCTTGAAAACACCTGCTCTCCTTCATCAGCTTCGTGACGAGCTCAGGCACTGTCATGTCCATGTAAACGGCCGAACGGTAGTTCCGATCCAGCAGCGCCAGTTCATGCTCCAGCACACATTCATACAGAGCTTCATCGGCGGACGACTTCAGACGGGCAAACGACGTGATCACCCCGTAAATCTGGCGCACCGGCAGCCAGGGCTTCTGATCGTACCAGCCAGCTTTCGGATTCGGGGCGCGCAGAATAAACTCCGCCCTCTGATTGAGGACATCGTTGATTGCTATGTTCGGTGCAGGGCTGGTAAAGCGGATGGTATAGCGGTAGGGCTTACTGAGTTCTTCTTCCCCGGTAAAAGAGTGAACATCCGGTAAAACAGATTTGCTCCTGGGGAAATACAGTAAATAACGGTTTAACGTATCCTGTTGTTGAACAATGCCTGACTGTTCTGCCATCGTCAAATATCCTTTTGATAAAGCGATTAGATTCACTCAAAATAATACGCCCACAGCAGGTTGATTAAAATACCATTTCATAATTCAAAATAAATAATAAAATGTAATTTATTCACGCAATAAATAAATAAAACAAAAACATTTAGCCGTTAAATAAAATGGCCGGGAGATTATTCCCAGCCAAAGAGAATAAGCACTGCCTCCGGTTAAGACAGGGAATACTGGTGAAAAGTTTTGCCGCCAGTTTTCACATAAAGATGATTATTTCCTGTGAGCGCATGATCAAATATTCAATATCTGCCGTTGACGGGTTATTTGGCCCTTTCCCCTGAAACAAATCAGTGATACGCAGTGAGCAACAATAAACATTGAGCTTACTCACAGCCTGATACGAACACACGGCGGTATCAGTGAGCGGGATTTTATCTGTTACCCGTACATGAGGATATCGGTAAGGGTCAGGGGCCGGTGAATAAGCTCGGCAGGGATGAGGTCGGAGAGAGAACGGGCGTGCACCGCAGAGATGATATTGATAATGCCAAGTGCCTGAGAAAGTTCCATTAAAAAGGGTCCATGTGAAGACATGAACCCTTTTTACACCAGCCATTGGATCGGTCAACCGATCCTTAAACGATCGGCATTAGCCAAAAGGCCCGTTTTTTAGTTCGCAGGCCGGGTTACCCGGCAAGCAAACTTACTGTTTCGCGCCTTCAACCGCTTCGCGAGCCAGTTTGGTGATGCGATCCCAGTCGCCCGCTTCCAGCGCATCCGCCGGAACCAGCCATGAACCACCGATGCACAGCACGCTTTTCAGCGCCAGGTAGTCACGGTAGTTCGCCGGTGAAATACCGCCAGTCGGGCAGAAACGAACCTGAGAGAATGGGCCAGCAATGGCCTGCAACGCTTTGGTGCCGCCGTTAGCTTCAGCCGGGAAGAATTTGAACTCTTTCAGACCGTAGTCCATGCCCAGCATCAGTTCAGAAACGGTGCTGATACCCGGGATCAAAGGAATGGTGCCTTCGGTAGCGGCTTTCAGCAGTGGCTCAGTCAGGCCAGGGCTGATAGCGAACTGCGCGCCTGCTTCAGTCACGTCAGCCAGCTGTTGTGGGTTCAGAACCGTGCCTGCACCGATAATTGCTTCCGGTACTTCTTTGGCGATCGCGCGGATCGCGTCCATTGCACAGGCAGTACGCAGGGTCACTTCCAGCACGCGAACACCGCCAGCAACCAGCGCTTTTGCCATAGGTACAGCGTGTTCCAGCTTATTCACCACGATTACCGGCACGACAGGGCCAGTTTTCAGGATTGCTTCTGCACTTGTTTTCCAGTTTTTCATCAGAGTTTCTCTCGCCAGATCGATAATTCAGGTCGTCTTAAAACGTAATACAGGTCGCACCCTGTTCCGCGCCGGAGAGTTTCTCGCGCAGCGCACTGAACATTTCGCGTCCGGTTCCCACGCGCGATGCGCTCAGGTCAGGAATATGCGGTTTACGGGCAGCAAGTTCAGCCTCATCCACCAGCAGGGTTAACTCGCCTGTCTGGCCATTGACGCGAATCATATCGCCGTCACGGACTTTCGCCAGCAATCCACCATCGTACGCTTCAGGCGTCACGTGGATTGCTGAAGGCACTTTACCTGAAGCACCAGAGAGGCGTCCATCGGTAACCAACGCAATTTTGAAACAGCGGTCCAATAATACACCAAGTGGCGGCATAAGTTTATGTAATTCTGGCATCCCGTTCGCTTTTGGCCCCTGATGGCGCACGACCACCACGCAATCCCTGTCGAGAAGACCGGCATCGAAGGCAGGTAAAACATCGTGCTGGCTTTCAAATACCACAGCCGGAGCTTCGATAATCTGGTTCTCTTCCGGTACGGCAGAGGTTTTCATTACCGCGCGCCCCAGGTTGCCGCTCAGCACTTTTGTGCCACCGTGACGGGAGAACGGGGTATCGAAGGTTGCGATAACCTGTGCGTCCAGGGAGGCAGTCGCCCCATCACGCCAGTCCAGTTCGCCATTGTTCAGCCACGGCTCCATGGTGTAACGCTGCAAGCCAAAGCCTGCCACCGTATTCACATCTTCATGTAGCAAGCCGCCTTTGAGCAGTTCACGCATCAGTACCGGTACGCCGCCAGCCGCCTGGAAGTGGTTAATGTCTGCCGGGCCATTCGGGTACAGACGCGCCATCAGCGGCACAACGGCTGAGATGTCAGAGAAATCATCCCAGTTAATCAGAATGCCCGCCGCACGTGCCATCGCAACCAGGTGCATGGTGTGGTTGGTAGAACCGCCGGTTGCCAGCAAGGCAACAATCCCGTTGACGATAACTTTCTCATCCACCATTTTGCCCATCGGCATCCACTCGTTACCGTTTCCGGTGAGGCGAGTAACCTGGCGGGCAGCGGCTTCGGTCAGCGCCTGACGCAGTGGCGCATCCGGCTGAATGAAGGATGAACCCGGAAGCTGCATACCCATAAATTCCACCACCATCTGATTGGTGTTGGCCGTACCGTAGAACGTACAGGTACCTGGTGCGTGGTAGGAGGCAGCTTCGGCTTCCAGCAGCGCCTGACGATCCGCTTTACCTTCGGCATACAGCTGGCGGATACGCACTTTTTCTTTGTTTGGCAGGCCACTTGCCATCGGGCCTGACGGCACGAAAATCGCAGGCAGATGACCAAAGGAGAGCGCCGCCATCACCAGGCCCGGGACAATTTTGTCGCACACGCCCAGGTAAAGCGCGCCATCGAACATGTTGTGCGATAGCCCTACCGCCGCAGACATGGCAATCACTTCACGGCTCAGCAGGGACAACTCCATCCCATCCTGGCCCTGGGTCACACCGTCGCACATGGCCGGTACGCCCCCTGCAACCTGCCCCACCGCATTGACGCTGTGCAGCGCTTTACGAATGATATTCGGGTAGACCTCATACGGCTGGTGCGCCGAGAGCATATCGTTATAGGAGGTAATGATGGCGATATTGTTACGCAACATGCTTTTCAGCGAGTCTTTGTCACCCGGCTGGCAGGCAGCAAAGCCGTGGGCCAGATTACCGCAGGCCAGCTGTGAACGATGTACGGTGTTGCTTTTGGCCTGTTCAACACGGGCGAGGTAGGCAGAACGCGTCTCTTTCGAGCGCTCAATAATGCGTTGTGTTACGCGTAACAATGTCGGATTCATAAAAGCTCCTCTAATTTATCTGTCCGGGCTCGGGAGTTTACAAAGTCTCTGGCAGTTGTTAACAACGCTGAAACGCTTGCTGTCCGGAGCTCAGGGGCAAAATCGCTTCCGGCAGTGTAATAAAAAAAGCTCCGCGGGGAAATCCACGCGGAGCTTAAAAGATTAAAAATTGTGCCACTAACTGTGTTAGATCATGTTACCGGTAAAATAACACCTTCGGGCTAGAGGATTATCCTACTCAAACTCGTTCCAGGAGCGGCCATCACGGGTGATCATCGCCACAGAGGCGACAGGTCCCCAGGTGCCCGCCTGATACGGTTTTGGCGCGTCCTGATCGGCAGCCCAGGCTTCGGTAATGGAATCAACCCATTTCCACGCCTCTTCCACTTCATCGCGACGTACGAACAGCGCCTGAATACCACGCATGGTTTCCAGCAGCAGACGCTCGTAAGCATCCGCAAGGTGTGTTTGGTTGAAAGTCTCGGAGTAGCTCAGATCAAGCTTAGTGGTTTGCAGGTTGTGTTTGTGATCCAGACCTGGCACTTTGTTCAGGATCTGAATATCCACACCTTCGTCCGGTTGCAGACGGATGGTCAACTTGTTCTGCGGCAGCTCCTGCCAGGACTCTTTGAACAGGTTCAGCTCAGGGTTTTTAAAGTACACAACCACTTCGGAGCATTTGGCTGGCAGACGTTTACCGGTACGCAGGTAGAACGGAACACCCGCCCAGCGCCAGTCATCGATATCCACACGGATCGCCACAAAGGTCTCGGTGTTGCTGGCCTTGTTCGCGCCCTCTTCTTCCAGGTAGCCCGGCACTTTTTTACCCTGGGCAAAGCCTGCGGTATACTGGCCGCGCACGGTTTTCTCACGCACATTTGAACGGTCAATGCGGCGCAGAGATTTCAGCACTTTCACTTTTGCATCGCGGATGCTGTCAGCCGTCAGGTCAGAAGGTGGAGACATGGCGATCATGCACAGAATTTGCAGCAGGTGGTTCTGGATCATGTCGCGCATCTGGCCGGCCTGGTCAAAGTAACCCCAGCGCCCTTCGATACCCACCTCTTCGGCCACGGTAATTTCCACGTGATCGATAGTACGGTTGTCCCAGTTGTTCACAAACAGGGAGTTCGCAAAACGCAGCGCCAGCAGGTTCAGTACCGTCTCTTTACCAAGATAGTGGTCGATACGGTAAACCTGGCACTCTTCAAAGAACTCGCCCACCTGATCGTTGATTTCGCGGGAGGTCGCAAGCGATGTACCCAGCGGTTTTTCCATCACGACGCGTGCAGGTTTGGCGTTCAGTTTCGCTTCGCCCAGGCCTTTGCAGATGGCGCCGAAGGTGCTTGGTGGCATTGCGAAATAGTTGATGGTGACGCGGTTTTTCTGGTCCAGCATCTCGCCCAGACGAGAAAACGCGCTAACGTCGTTCACGTCCAGGTTACAGAAATCGAGGCGTCCGCTCAGCGTATCCCACAAACTTTCATCGATTTTCTCTTTCATGAAAGTTTCGAGCGCTTCACGCACGACTTTGGTATAAGCGTCCTTGTCCCATTCGGCGCGCCCGACACCCAGGATACGGGTATCCGGATGAAGTTGGCCCGCTTTTTCCAGTTGATACAGGGAAGGCAGCAATTTCCGGCGTGCAAGATCGCCTTTCGCGCCGAAAATGACCAGGTCACATGCCTGGGCTGTTTGCGTTACCGCCATGTCATTCTCCTCAGTTGGATAACCTGGTACTTCTGCCAGGTATCGTTGTAATTTTATTACAATGCACTGTACTGCTTTTACGTCATTCCCGAAACCATTAGCGCTTATCGTCACGTGCGATACCGCGATTTTTCGCCCGTAAAACGCCTGTGGCACGGCAAAAACGCTGGATCCGTTGAATCTTTGTACTGCCCGGTCACTGCAAAACCCGACAGCGATCAAGTAATGAAAAAAAACAACAACATTTCTTGTCGTACATTACCCTTTAAGGAAGCCTGAGGGGTAATATCGACTCAATCGAATCATGATTTCATCAATCAATGAAATCGTTTCCACCCATGAGCGCCTGGTTAACGATGAACATGCTGGAAAAAATCCAGTTTCAACTGGAACACCTTAGCAAATCCGAGCGAAAAGTGGCTGAAGTTATTCTCGCCTCCCCCGCTCAGGCGATTCATTCAAGCATCGCCGCTCTGGCACAGGAATCGGGCGTTAGCGAACCGACGGTTAACCGGTTCTGTCGAAGCCTTGAAACGCGTGGCTTCCCCGATTTTAAACTGCATCTGGCACAAAGTCTGGCAAACGGTACGCCGTATGTTAATCGCAATGTAGATGAAGACGACAGCGTTGATGCCTATACCGCGAAAATATTTGAATCCGCGATGGCAACGCTCGATCATGTCCGGCAGTCGCTGGATATGACATCGGTTAATCGCGCAGTCGATTTACTGACCCAGGCCAAGAAGATAGCCTTCTTCGGTCTGGGCTCGTCCGCAGCGGTTGCTCACGATGCCATGAACAAGTTCTTTCGCTTTAATGTCCCGGTCATTTATTCCGATGACATTGTGCTGCAACGCATGAGTTGTATGAATTGTAGCGAAGATGATGTGGTGGTTCTTATCTCGCATACCGGACGCACCAAAAGCCAGGTAGAACTGGCTCAGCTGGCGCGTGATAACGATGCTATGGTGATAGCGCTTACAACAGCAGGTACGCCGTTGGCACGAGAAGCGACTCTCGCCATCACTCTGGATGTGCCTGAAGACACCGACATGTATATGCCAATGGTGTCACGTCTTGCGCAACTCACCGTGATTGACGTACTGGCGACCGGTTTTACCTTGCGTCGAGGGGCAAAATTCAGAGATAACTTGAAGCGGGTCAAGGAAGCGCTCAAGGAATCGCGTTTTGATAAAGAATTGCTCATAAAGAGCGATGTTCCCTAATAGTTAATAATGATGTTTTAACGATTCACAGCACTCGGTCAGTTCACTGTTGCCTTGCAGCAGGCAGAACGCCGATTCAATGTTCACGCAACACCAAAATTGTTTCAGTCAACGGAGTATTACATGTCCAGAAGGCTTCGCAGAACCAAGATCGTAACCACCTTAGGCCCGGCTACCGATCGCGATAATAACCTCGAGAAAATTATCGCCGCAGGTGCCAACGTGGTACGTATGAACTTCTCTCACGGTACGCCAGAAGACCATAAACTGCGTGCAGATAAAGTACGTGAGATCGCGGCTAAACTGGGCCGCCATGTTGCTATCCTCGGTGACCTGCAAGGGCCAAAAATCCGTGTATCAACATTTAAGGAAGGCAAAGTTTTCCTCAATGTTGGCGATAAGTTCCTGCTTGATGCCAACCTGAGCAAAGGTGAAGGCGATAAAGAGAAAGTGGGCATCGACTATAAAGGTCTGCCTGCTGACGTGGTGACTGGCGACATTCTGCTGCTCGACGATGGCCGCGTTCAGCTGAAAGTGCTGGAAGTTCAGGGCATGAAAGTGTTCACCGAAGTGACCGTGGGTGGCCCGCTTTCCAACAACAAAGGTATTAACAAACTCGGTGGTGGTCTCTCTGCTGAAGCGCTGACCGATAAAGACAAAGCCGACATCGTTACTGCCGCCCAGATTAGTGTGGATTACCTGGCGGTCTCCTTCCCACGCTGTGGTGAAGACCTGAACTACGCTCGCCGTCTGGCGCGTGATGCAGGTTGCGATGCGAAAATCGTTGCCAAAGTTGAGCGTGCAGAAGCCGTTTGCGATCAGGATGCGATGGATGACGTTATCCTGGCCTCCGACGTGGTGATGGTTGCCCGTGGTGACCTGGGCGTTGAAATCGGCGACCCGGAACTGGTGGGTATCCAGAAAGCGCTGATCCGCCGTGCGCGTCAGCTGAACCGCGCGGTGATCACTGCGACCCAGATGATGGAGTCAATGATTACCAACCCAATGCCAACCCGTGCAGAAGTCATGGACGTGGCAAACGCCGTGCTGGATGGTACCGATGCGGTCATGCTGTCTGCTGAAACAGCGGCAGGCCAGTACCCGGCTGAAACCGTTGCTGCCATGGCGCGCGTGTGCCTGGGCGCTGAGAAGATCCCAAGCATCAACGTGTCTAAACACCGTCTGGACGTGCAGTTCGACAACGTGGAAGAAGCCATTGCGATGTCCGCAATGTACGCGGCAAACCACCTGAAAGGTGTTACCGCCATCATCACCATGACCGAATCTGGCCGTACCGCACTGATGACGTCCCGTATCAGCTCCGGTCTGCCAATCTTTGCTATGTCACGTCACGAGCGCACCCTGAACCTGACTGCGCTGTATCGTGGTGTGACCCCGGTTTACTTCGACAGCACCAGCGATGGCGTTGCCGCTGCGAATGATGCCGTTAACCTGCTGCGCGACAAAGGCTACCTGGTGTCCGGTGATATCGTTATCGTGACTCAGGGTGACGTGATGAGCACCGTGGGTTCAACCAACACCACCCGTGTTATGACCGTCGAATAATCCCGATGCTGTTAAAAAGCCTCCTCCTTGCGGAGGTTAGGCTTGCCAGTTAAGCACGGTGCAGGATTCCGTTCACCTTAATATCCGCAGAAAATAACTCGTTCAGCACACGTGAACGGGATAAGGGGGCCACCGCGGCCCCCTTATCAATCCCCACGGCCCGCAAAGAAATCGGTGCTTCGCACTGCGCTCACCTCACGACCCTCTGCCTGCGGTCGGCGGGACTCAATATCCGTGCCATTTTCAGGCCGCAGAGAAGGTTGAAGGTTCGTGAGTCCGGCTGAAAATCGCCGAAGCGTTACCTGTAGGCCGGGGCGATGCGCGGCGAGGGCGGATTTACAGGGACGTTACCTCCGCCCGTCCCCGATAAGCCGGAAGGAATAAGCTGAGGACAAAATTGCCAGGAGCAATTTTGGACAGCGCTTGCGCTGGCCCCGAAGGGGTGAGCCCCAGGGATGGGGCGAACAATCCGCGAAGCGGCGATTTTCTTTGCCGGGAGCCGGGATTGCTAAGGGGGCGGCGGCAGCCCCCTTAGCACGTTCACCGCAGCGGATTATGCAGGTAGCAGGAAAGTCTGAGTGAACGGAACGATGCCGCAAAAATAACAGAGTGGCTTAATATCGCTTAACTGACTGGCATTGCTCCTTGCCGAGGTTTTTTTATTTCTTCGGGAAAAGCTCTTTGCGTTTATAGGGCTCTTTTTCGCCCGGCTTACGCGTTTTAAGCAGCTTGAGTATCCACGTGTACTGTTCCGTATGCGGCCCCACCAGCAGCTCAACCTCTTCATTCATCCGGCGCGCAATGGTGTGATCGTCTGCCGTCAGCAGGTCATCCATTGGCGGGCGCACCTCAATGCTCAGGCGGTGCGTGTTGCCGTCATAAACTGGGAACAGCGGAATAACGCGGGCGCGACACACTTTCATCAGGCGGCCAATCGCAGGCAGCGTGGCTTTGTAAGTGGCAAAGAAATCGACAAACTCACTGTGCTCAGGACCGTGGTCCTGATCCGGTAGATAGTATCCCCAGTAGCCCTGACGCACAGACTGAATAAAAGGTTTGATACCGTCGTTACGCGCGTGCAGGCGACCACCAAAACGACGGCGGACGGTGTTCCACACATAATCAAAGATCTTATTGCCCTGATTATGGAACATGGCAGCCATCTTCTGCCCTTGCGATGCCATAAGCATGGCCGGGATATCAACACCCCAACCGTGAGGAACAAGGAAGATCACCTTCTCGTCATTGCGGCGCATCTCTTCAATGATTTCCAACCCTTTCCAGTCAACACGGCTAAGCAGCTTTTCTGGCCCGCGCAGCGCCAGCTCTGCCATCATCGCCATTGCCTGCGGTGCTGTGGTGTACATCGCATCAATGATAGCTTCACGCTCGGCGTCGCTTTTCTCAGGGAAGCAGTAGTAGAGGTTAATTTGTGCGCGGCGACGGGCGCTTTTACCCATCCGCCCGGCAAGGCGGCCTATTTTGCCCAGAATGGGATCGCGGACGGCCGCCGGGAGCAGCGCAATACCGGCAAACGCATAGACACCCAGCCAGGCGCCCCAGTTAGACGGATGGCGAAACGACGGCTCAAACTCAGGAATGTACTCAATGTTATTTTTTTTTGTTTCCATGCTGATTCCAGGGAAGGTGACGCAAAATAAAGAACAATGCGGATAGTGTAGCGAGGCTGGCGCTTACGTACAAAAGAAAAAGCCGGCGCGCGAGGGCACCGGCTTTACAAAATACGAGCTTAGTCAAAACGCAGTTGCGGCATCACCTCTTTCACCTGCGCCAGATAATCGGTGCGATCTTTACCGATCAGGCCTTCGGTGCGCGGCAGCTTCGCCGTCAGCGGGTTAACCGCCTGCTGGTTGATCCACACTTCATAGTGCAGGTGTGGCCCGGTTGAACGTCCAGTATTACCGGAAAGCGCGATACGATCGCCACGTTTTACCTTCTGCCCCGGCTGAACCAGCAGTTTACGCAAGTGCATATAGCGGGTGGTGTAGGTACGACCGTGGCGCACGGCAACATAGTAACCTGCGGCACCACTGCGTTTCGCCATGACCACCTCGCCATCACCCACCGCCAGCACAGGGGTTCCCTGAGGCATGGCGAAGTCAACACCACGGTGCGGCGCAACGCGGCCAGTAACCGGGTTCAGACGACGCGGGTTAAAGTTAGAAGAGACACGGAACTGCTTCGCAGTCGGGAATCGCAGGAAGCCTTTCGCCAGCCCCGTACCGTTTCGGTCATAGAACTTGCCGTCTTCAGCGCGGATTGTGTAGTAATCCTTGCCATCAGAACGCAGACGCACGCCCACCAGTTGGCTTTGCTCACGCTTACCGTCCAGCATCTCACGAGACATCAGCACTGAGAACTCATCGCCTTTTTTCAGCTTGCGGAAGTCCATCTGCCACTGCATCGCTTTAATCACCGAGCTGATTTCCGCGCTGGTCAGGCCCGCATCACGCGCGCTGCTGACGAAACTCGCCCCTACCGTGCCTTTCAGCACGCTATTAACCCAGTCGCCCTGCTGCATTTCACTGCTCATTTTGAAACCGTTTGCAGTGCGATCGTAAGTACGGGTTTCACGGCGGGAAACTTCCCACGTCAGACGTTGTAAATCGCCCTCTGCGGTTAAGGTCCAGGAGAGTTGTTGACCGATTTTGAGGTTACGTAAGTCTTTATCTGCGGCGGCAAGCTGGCTGATATCCCCCAGCTCGATGCCGTACTGGTTCAGTACACTACTGAGTGTATCTCCGGTGGATACCACGTATTCGTGGTTACCCGCTTCGGTATCGGTTTTGTCGTCAAGCTCATCCTGCGGAATAGCTTCATCTTCCTGAGCCGCCTGATCGATAGGCTCACTGGCCTCAGGCAACAGAGAACGGATTTCGCTCTTCTCAAGCTCGATGGTTTTGATAACAGGGGTAGAGCTCGGGTGGTAGACATAGGGCCGCCATACGGCGACCGCCAGAGTGAGAACTGTAAGCGACCCCAGCATAACGCGATGGGGTCGGGGCAGATTGTTAAATGCCAGAGCGACAGAGCGGGCTATCTGTTGCACGTATTCACTTCCTCGTTAATCTCCTTTCAGGCAGCTCGCATACTGGTTCGCCAGTTGGCTGAGGAACTGCGAATAGCTCGCTTTGCTCAACTGGATGTTCGTTCCTAGCGGGTCAAGGGTACCCATGCGCACGGATGTTCCCCTGGCCACGGCTTCTACGACCGCTGGCCTGAACTGTGGCTCAGCAAAAACGCATGTCGCTTTTTGCTCAACCAACTGTGTTCTGATTTCATGTAAACGCTGCGCACCAGGCTGAATTTCAGGGTTGACGGTAAAGTGACCGAGCGGGGTCAAACCGTAGTGTTTTTCGTAGTAGCCATAAGCGTCATGAAAAACGAAATACCCTTTGCCTTTCAGCGGTGCGAGCTCGTTACCCACCTGTTTATCGGTTGCGGCTAAACTTGCCTCAAAATCCTTCAGGTTGGCGTCTAATTTGGCTCGACTTTGCGGCATAAGTTCCACTAATTTGTCATGGATTGCAACCGCCGAAAGCCGCGCTATCTCTGGCGAGAGCCAGAGATGCATGTTGTACTCGCCGTGATGGTGATGGTCGTCACCTTTTTCGCCTTCAGCGTGGTTATGCTCACTTTCGTGCTCGTCGTCGTCAGCCCCTTTCATGAGTAACGGTTTCACGCCTGCAAGGTCCGCAATGGTGACCTGCTTTTGAGCCGGAACCTGTTGGGCAGACTTCTGCATAAACGCTTCCATTTCCGGACCGATCCATACGACTAAGTCCGCGTTTTGTAAGCGTTTTGCATCTGATGGGCGCAGAGAATAATCATGCTCAGAGGCACCATCAGGGAGCAAAACCTGGGTCTCCGTTACGCCATCTGCAATGGCAGATGCGATGAAGCCAAGGGGTTTAAGCGAAGCGACAACGGCAGCGTTAACATCTTGTGCTGTTGTACCCCAAAGGGCAGCGGATAATGCTGCGAAAAGAAGCGTATTTTTATGTAACATAATGCGACTATTCATCGTAATAAGTTCGGGGAATGTGATATTATAACATTCGATGACTTCTGCAAGCTTAAATTGACATGACGACTTTGGTTTCTCTCGAAAATATTTCGGTGTCATTCGGTCAGCGTCGCGTCCTTTCTGACGTTTCGCTGGAACTGAAACCCGGTAAAATACTGACGCTGCTCGGCCCTAATGGTGCCGGGAAATCCACCCTGGTGCGCGTGGTTCTGGGTTTGGTTGCACCCGATGAAGGTGTTATCAAACGTGATAACAAACTGCGTATTGGCTATGTGCCGCAAAAATTACACCTGGACGCCACCCTGCCACTCACGGTGAGCCGTTTCCTGCGCCTGCGCCCTGGCACACGTAAAGACGAAATTCTGCCAGCCCTGAAACGCGTGCAGGCAGGGCATCTGATCGATGCACCCTTGCAAAAGCTCTCTGGCGGCGAAACGCAGCGTGTTCTGCTGGCTCGCGCATTACTGAGCAGTCCGCAATTGCTGGTCCTCGATGAACCGACCCAGGGTGTTGACGTGAACGGCCAGGTTGCGCTGTACGATTTGATTGATCAGCTTCGCCGTGAACTTGACTGCGCGGTGCTGATGGTTTCTCACGACCTGCATCTGGTGATGGCAAAAACCGACGAAGTGCTGTGCCTGAACCACCACATCTGCTGCTCCGGCACGCCGGAAGTGGTGTCGATGCACCCGGAATTTATCTCTATGTTTGGCCCTCGCGGAGCCGAACAGCTTGGCATCTATCGCCACCACCACAATCACCGCCATGATTTACAGGGACGAATTGTGCTGCGTCGGGGAAATGGACACTCATGATTGAATTGTTACTGCCCGGCTGGCTGGCCGGGATTATGCTCGCCTGCGCCGCAGGGCCGCTGGGCTCTTTTGTTGTGTGGCGCAGAATGTCCTATTTCGGCGATACGCTGGCGCACGCCTCGCTGCTCGGCGTTGCCTTTGGTCTGCTGCTGAATGTAAACCCGTTTTATGCGGTGATCGCGGTGACGCTGATGCTGGCAGCCGGTCTGGTGTGGCTGGAAAAACGGCCGCACCTCGCCATTGATACTTTGCTCGGCATTATGGCGCACAGCGCATTGTCACTGGGTCTGGTCGTTGTGAGCCTGATGTCGAATATTCGTGTCGACCTGATGGCCTACCTGTTTGGTGACCTGCTGGCCGTTACCCCGGAAGACCTGATCTCTATCGCCATCGGTGTGGTAGTGGTGCTGGCTATTCTGTTATGGCAGTGGCGCAACCTGCTGGCGATGACCGTTAGCCCGGATCTGGCATTCGTCGATGGCGTTAAGCTTCAGCGCGTGAAACTGCTCCTGATGCTGGTGACCGCCTTGACCATTGGTGTGGCGATGAAGTTTGTCGGGGCGTTGATTATTACGTCCCTGCTGATCATCCCGGCTGCGACCGCACGTCGTTTTGCCCGTACGCCAGAACAAATGGCCGGCGTGGCCGTTATTGTAGGGATGATTGCAGTAACAGGCGGGTTGACCTTCTCGGCGTTCTACGACACGCCAGCGGGGCCGTCAGTGGTTCTCTGTGCAGCTGTGCTGTTTATCTTCAGTATGATGAAGAAGGCTGCAGGTTAACATCGAGGGCGCTGATGCCCTCACCCTAACCCTCTCCCTGTACAGTCCGGGGACATAGTGAACGCTTGTTCGGGGACATGGTAGACACTTACAACTAAGGCATAAGAACCCGTTTATGGAGTCGCTTATGCCCTGGGATGCGAGAGATACCATGTCATTACGTACCGAGTTTATATTGTTCGCCTCGCAGGACGGGGCGAACATGCCGCACCCAACCGGCTCTGGCAGATGGATTTTAAGGGGCACTTCCCCTTTGGCGGGGGCCGCTGTCATCCGCTCACCCTGCTGGACGACCACTCCCGTTTCTCCCTGTGTCTGACACACTGTTCCGATGAACGGCGTGAGACCGTACAGCAGCAACTGGTCAGCGTGTTTGAACGCTACGGCCTGCCGGAGCGGATGACAATGGACAACGGCTCGCCGTGGGGTGACACCACTGGCACCTGGACGGCGCTGGAGCTGTGGCTGATGCGCCTGGGTATCCGGGTGGGTCACTCACGGCCTTATCATCCGCAGACACAGGGCAAGCTGGAGCGTTTTCACCGCAGCCTGAAGGCGGAAGTACTGCAGGGTAAGTGGTTCGCAGACAGCGGTGAAGTGCAGCGCGCCTTCGACCACTGGCGCACCGTCTATAACCTGGAACGGCCACACGAGGCCCTGGATATGATGGTGCCGGGGTCGCGGTATCAGCCGTCTGCGCGGCAGTACAGCGGCACCATGGCGCCACCGGAATACGATGAAGGGGTAATGGTCAGGAAGGTGGATAGCAGCGGGAAGCTGAGCGTCAAAGGTATCTGTCTGAGAGCAGGTAAGGCCTTCAGGGGGGAAAGCGTCGGGCTGAAAGAGACACGGGAAGAAGGGTATTACGAGGTGTGGTGGTACAGTACAAAAGTGGGGTGATCGACCTGAAGAAAAAGTCGATCACCATGGGTAAAGGATGTTAAAAAGTGTTCACCATGTCCCCGAACACCTGTCTACCATGTCCCCGGACTGTACATCCCAAAGGGAGAGGGAAAATAAGGCTACGGCATTGCCGGTGGCGTAATCCCAAAGTGATTCCACGCCCGCACCGTCGCCATGCGTCCACGCGGGGTGCGCTGTAAAAAGCCCTGCTGGATAAGATACGGCTCCAGCACATCTTCTATGGTTTCGCGCTCTTCACCAATCGCTGCCGCCAGGTTATCCAGCCCCACTGGCCCGCCAAAGAATTTATCCAGCACCGCCAGCAGCAGCTTGCGGTCCATATAGTCGAAACCTTCCGCATCCACATTCAGCATGTCCAGAGCCTGTGAAGCGATATCTGACGAGATAGTGCCATCGTGCTTCACTTCAGCGAAGTCACGGACGCGTCGCAGCAGACGGTTAGCAATACGCGGCGTGCCTCGAGAACGCTTTGCAACCTCAAACGCCCCTTCATCGCTCATCTCCAGCCCCATGTAACGCGCGCTACGGCTGACGATATGCTGGAGATCAGGAACCTGATAAAACTCAAGGCGCTGCACAATTCCGAAGCGATCACGCAGTGGTGATGTTAATGAACCAGCGCGGGTTGTGGCACCAATCAACGTAAACGGCGGCAGGTCGATTTTAATGGAGCGCGCAGCCGGGCCTTCACCTATCATGATGTCCAACTGGTAATCTTCCATCGCCGGATAGAGCACCTCTTCCACCACCGGTGAAAGACGGTGGATCTCATCAATGAACAGAACATCATGCGGTTCAAGGTTGGTCAGCATCGCTGCCAGGTCGCCCGCTTTTTCAAGCACCGGGCCGGAAGTGGTACGCAGATTTACGCCCATTTCATTGGCAACGATATTTGCCAGCGTGGTTTTACCTAACCCCGGCGGGCCGAAAATCAGCAGATGATCGAGCGCATCGCCACGCAGTTTTGCCGCCTGGATGAAGATCTCCATCTGGGAACGAACCTGTGGCTGGCCAATGTACTCATCAAGCAGTTTCGGGCGGATCGCGCGATCCACGACGTCTTCTGCCTGAAGGGTGCCTGCCGATACCAGGCGGTCTGCTTCAATCATCCTTTACCTCACAATGCAGCGCGCAGCGCTTCACGAATCAGGGTTTCACTGCTGGCATCCGGTTTGGCGATTTTGCTCACCATACGGCTGGCCTCCTGAGGTTTATAGCCCAGCGCCACCAGGGCAGCAACCGCTTCCTGCTCGGCATCATCAGCCGTTGGCGCACCCGGCGATGTCAGCACCAGGTCGGCCGCAGGGGTAAACAGATCGCCGTGCAGGCCTTTAAAGCGGTCTTTCATTTCAACAATCAGGCGCTCTGCGGTCTTCTTACCGATGCCAGGCAATTTAATCAGCGCTACTGGATCTTCGCGCTCTACGGCATTCACAAACTGCTGCGCAGACATGCCGGATAAAATCGCCAGCGCCAGTTTCGGCCCGACACCGTTGGTTTTAATAAGCTCCCGGAACAGGGTGCGTTCCTGTTTGTTATTAAAACCGTAGAGCAGCTGCGCATCTTCACGCACGACGAACTGGGTGAAGACAATGGCTTCTTTGCCCGCGTCAGGAAGTTCATAGAAACAGGTCATTGGCATATGGACTTCATAGCCTACGCCTCCCGCTTCAAGCAGCACTAACGGGGGTTGTTTTTCAATGATGATGCCTCTGAGTCTGCCTATCACGTGACGCTCCTGCGTTCTGGAAGAGTTAACTGCGGGTATAATAAAAAAAGGCTGGATAAACATCCAGCCTGATTTGTCATTATCGTAACCTGCCTCGCGCCAGATTGAGCCGCGAATCACTCATTTGCATCGCGTTCTGGCTGACATGACAGTGGGTTATCGCAATCGCCAGCGCATCGGCGGCATCAGCCTGCGGATTTGCGGGGAGCTTCAACAGCGTGCGCACCATGTGCTGCACCTGGCTTTTCTCCGCGCCACCATTTCCAACCACCGTCTGCTTAACCTGTCTTGCCGCGTATTCGAACACCGGAAGATCCTGGTTCACGGCAGCAACAATCGCTACGCCGCGTGCCTGGCCAAGCTTTAACGCCGAATCGGCGTTTTTCGCCATAAAGACCTGCTCGATAGCGAAATAGTCAGGCTGAAACTGAGTGATAATCTCTGACACGCCTGCGTAGATCAACTTAAGACGTGATGGCAGATCGTCCACTTTGGTACGAATACAGCCACTGCCCAGGTAGGTTAGCTGGCGTCCAACCTGGCGGATGACGCCATAACCGGTGACGCGTGAGCCGGGGTCAATCCCGAGGATAATCGACATCACGCGCCTCCTGTAAACGGTTTAAACGCTCTCATCAGAGAGTCGCTGCAACCTCATCAGAGATTTCACCGTTGTGGTACACTTCCTGCACATCGTCGCAGTCTTCGAGCATGTCGATCAGACGCAGCAATTTAGGCGCAGTTTCTGCGTCCATGTCCGCTTTGGTTGACGGGATCATGGAGACTTCAGCGTTGTCTGCTTTCAGACCCGCCGCTTCCAGCGCATCACGCACCGCACCCATCTCTTCCCACGCGGTGTACACGTCGATAGCACCGTCATCGAAGGTCACAACGTCTTCAGCACCGGCTTCCAGCGCCGCTTCCATGATCACATCTTCGTCGCCTTTCTCGAAAGAAATCACGCCTTTTTTGCTGAACAGGTAAGCGACGGAGCCATCAGTACCCAGGTTGCCACCGGTTTTGGTGAACGCGTGGCGCACTTCGGCAACGGTACGGTTACGGTTGTCAGACAGACATTCAACCATGACCGCAGTACCGCCAGGGCCGTAACCTTCATAAATGATGGTTTCCATGTTCGCATCGTCATCACCGCCCACGCCACGTGCGATTGCACGGTTCAGGGTGTCACGAGTCATGTTGTTAGACAGTGCTTTATCAATCGCTGCACGCAGACGTGGGTTAGAACCCGCATCGCCGCCACCCAGACGTGCTGCTGTTACCAGCTCACGAATGATTTTGGTAAAGATCTTACCGCGTTTGGCATCCTGTGCCGCTTTGCGGTGTTTGGTGTTGGCCCACTTACTATGACCTGCCATAAAAAGTTCTCCAAAATTATCCTGCGCCTTTCAGCTTCCAGATGCGTTGGCTGCGCCCGCTCATACCAGTCACTTACTAATGTAAGCTCCAGGCACTTCACGGCCTTGCCGCCTTCCTGGAAACTGAAATGCTTGGAAATTAATTAACATTAATTACAAATTCTTCAATCGCCTGCCGGTTGCTCCACGACTTGGTCAGTGCGGCGGCATCCGCCGCATCCACCCAGCGGTAGCTCAGGTGTTCAGTGAACACGATCTCCCGTTCATGGGGGAGCGCGAGACAGAACCACGATTCCGTATTGCGCTCGATATCCGGAGCATAGCGATGACGTAAATGGCTAAAAATTTCAAACTCCACCGTGCGCTGACAGTCCTTCAGGGTCAATTGCTCGCAAGCAACATCAATGGCGACCTCTTCCTTTACTTCGCGCGCGGCGGCCTGCGGTGCAGTTTCACCCTCTTCCAGGCTGCCGGTAACCGACTGCCAGAAATCAGGATCGTCACGCCGCTGCAACATCAGCACCCGCTTCGTGTCCAGGGCATAAATGACAACTAAGACAGAAACGGGAAGCTTATATGTCATATCAGTTTTTCTCTTCCTTTTTCACCACGTCGATGCCCAGTTCAGCCAGTGAGGCCGGGTTGGCAAAGCTTGGTGCTTCCGTCATCAGACACGCCGCGGCGGTCGTTTTCGGGAAGGCGATAACATCACGGATGTTGTCGGTACCGGTCAGCAACATGGTCAGACGGTCAAGACCGAATGCCAGACCTGCGTGCGGAGGCGTGCCGTATTTCAGGGCATCCAGCAGGAAGCCGAATTTCTCGCGCTGCTCTTGCTCGTTAATGCCCAGAATACCGAACACGGTCTGCTGCATTTCGCCGCTATGAATACGTACGGAACCGCCACCCACTTCGTAGCCGTTGATAACCATGTCGTAGGCGTTCGCCACAGCCTCTTCCGGTGCCGCTTTCAGCTCTGTCGCGCTCATCTCTTTTGCCGAGGTGAACGGGTGGTGCATCGCAGTCAGGCCGCCTTCACCGTCGTCTTCAAACATCGGGAAGTCGATAACCCACAGCGGCGCCCATTTGGTTTCGTCGGTCAGGCTCAGGTCTTTACCCAGCTTCAGACGCAGCGCACCCATCGCATCGGCAACCACTTTCTTGTTGTCTGCACCGAAGAAGATCATGTCGCCGTCCTGCGCACCAGTGCGCTCAAGGATGGCTTCTACGATCTCTGCGTTCAGGAATTTAGCAACCGGGCTGGTAATGCCTTCCAGACCTTTTGCACGCTCGGTAACCTTAATATAGGCCAGACCTTTCGCGCCGTAGATCTTGATGAAGTTGCCGTAGTCGTCAATCTGCTTACGGCTTAAGCTTGCGCCACCCGGTACACGCAGCGCAGCAACACGGCCTTTCGGATCGTTAGCCGGGCCAGAGAACACCGCGAACTCAACGGCTTTCACCAGGTCTGCCACGTCCATCAACTCCATCGGGTTACGCAGGTCTGGTTTATCAGAGCCGTAGCGACGCTCGGCTTCTGCAAAGGTCATGATTGGGAAATCGCCCAGCTCAACGCCTTTTACGTCGTTCCACAGGCTACGCACCAGCGCTTCCATCACTTCACGCACCTGCTCTGCAGTCATGAAGGAGGTTTCTACGTCGATCTGGGTAAATTCAGGCTGACGGTCAGCACGCAGGTCTTCGTCACGGAAGCACTTAACAATCTGATAGTAACGGTCGAAGCCGGACATCATCAGCAGCTGTTTGAACAGCTGTGGTGACTGCGGCAGCGCGTAGAATTTGCCTTTATGAACGCGGGACGGGACCAGGTAATCGCGCGCGCCTTCCGGCGTGGCTTTGGTCAGCATCGGAGTTTCGATATCGAGGAAACCGTGGTCGTCCATAAAGCGGCGCACCAGGCTTGTGATCTTCGCGCGCGTTTTCAGGCGCTGAGCCATTTCCGGGCGACGCAGATCAAGATAGCGGTATTTCAGACGCGCTTCTTCAGTGTTGACGTGGTTGGAGTCCAGCGGTAGCGCTTCAGCACGGTTGATGATAACCAGGTCAGACGCCAGCACTTCGATTGCGCCGGTCGCCATGTCCGCGTTGATATTTTTCTCGTCACGCGCACGAACGGTGCCAGTGACCTGAATGCAGAACTCATTACGCAGCTCAGAAGCCAGTTTCAACGCCTCTGCGCGATCAGGATCGAAGAACACCTGAACGATACCTTCGCGGTCGCGCATATCGATGAAGATAAGGCTACCAAGATCACGACGACGGTTGACCCAACCACACAGGGTAACCTGCTGCCCGACGTGGGACTGACGCAGCTGCCCGCAATATTCTGTACGCATGAGATATCCCTTATTTAGCCGCAGGCTGTTTGTCGCCTTTAAATCAGGCTACGTTGTCGCAGCTTTAACTGTATGTCACAACTGGATGAAAAAAGGCGGCTATTATACTGGAAATTCCGCCCGACGATAAGAGAGAAGCGCTGTCTGAGGCACGTTTGCTGCACTCTTATTGCGCATTCTCACAAAAATTAACAAAATTATCCGCCCGGTAACAGGCCGGAACATCGTAAGGTGTAGCCGAAGCGATTAATTTGACTGGAGTTACTATGTTTACACTCGATGCCACCAAAACCGCACTTGTGGTGATTGATTTACAGGAAGGTATCCTGCCATTTGCCGGCGGCCCGCACACGGCTGATAATGTGGTCAGCCGTGCCGCCCGTCTGGCGGAAAAATGCCGCGCCAGTGGCGCGCCTGTTGTCATGGTGCGTGTCGGCTGGTCTGCGGATTTCGCCGAAGCGTTAAAACAGCCTGTCGATGCACAGGCAGCAGGACATGCGCTGCCGGAAAACTGGTGGACATATCCGGTATCCCTTGGCAAACGCGACAGCGATATCGAAGTCACTAAACGCCAGTGGGGCGCCTTCTATGGCACCGACCTGGAGTTACAGCTGCGTCGTCGCGGGATAGACACCATCATTTTGTGCGGGATCTCCACCAATATCGGCGTCGAGTCCACCGCCCGTAACGCGTGGGAGCTGGGCTTTAATCTGGTCATCGTGGAAGATGCGTGCAGCGCAGGCTCTGCGGAACAACACCAGGGAAGCATGACCAATATCTTCCCGCGCATCGGTCGTGTGCGCAGCACCGATGAGGTTTTAAGCGCCCTATGATGTATGTGGGTCTGCCCCAGTGGTCGCACCCGAAATGGGTGCGTCTTGGGATAACCAGCCTCGAAGAGTATGCCCGCTACTTTAACTGCGTGGAGGGCAATACCACCCTGTATGCCCTTCCGAGAGCAGAGATCGTCGAACGCTGGCGGGAGCAAACCAGCGATGACTTCCGCTTCTGCTTTAAGTTTCCGGCAACCATAAGTCATACCGCGGCATTGCGTAACTGTGGTGATTTAACCGCTGAATTTTTTGCTCGGATGTCTCCGCTGGCACATCGTATCGGCCAGTACTGGCTCCAGCTTCCTGCGACATTTGGCCCTCGCGACCTCCCCGCCCTGTGGCAGTTTCTCGATGCCCTGCCCCGAGAATTTACCTACGGCGTTGAAGTGCGGCATCCCGATTTTTTTGCCAAAGGCGAGGCTGAAACAGCCCTCAATCGCGGTTTGCATGAACGCGCGGTTAACCGCGTGATCCTCGATAGCCGCCCGGTGCATAGTGCCATTGCGCATAACGAGGCCATTATTGACGCGCAGCGTAAGAAACCCAAGGTTCCCGTCCATGCCGTGGTAACGGCCAGTAACCCGATAGTGCGGTTTATCGGCAGCGATAACATGCTGCAAAATCAGGAGATGTTCGCCGTCTGGCTGCAAACCCTGCCGAAATGGGAACAGACAACAACCCCGTTCCTTTTTTTGCATACGCCTGATATTGCCCAGGCTCCCGAACTGGTCGATGCGCTCTGGCAGGCCTTGCAGAATGCAGTTCCGTCTGTAGGCGACGCGCCCTCTATCCCACAACAATCTTCTCTTTTCTGATATCACCCCATATCATATAGACGTGCCATCTGCCAAAAACAGGGAGTTTGTATGGTCAGCGCGCTCTATGCGGTGTTAGGTGCATTACTGCTGATTAAGTTTTCGTTTGATGTTGTGCGCCTCAGAATGCAGTACCGCGTGTCCTACGGCGACGGTGGTTTTTCCGAGCTGCAAAGCGCGATCCGCGTCCACGGTAATGCGGTTGAGTACATTCCCGTTGCGCTGATATTGCTGCTGTTTATGGAGATGAACGGCGCGGAAACCTGGATGGTCCACATCTGTGGTCTGCTTCTGATTGCAGGCCGGTTAATGCATTATTACGGCTTTCACCACCGCTTATTCCGCTGGCGTCGTTCCGGCATGAGCGCAACCTGGTGTTCGCTTTTGCTGATGGTGCTGGCTAACCTTTGGTATATGCCGTGGGAGTTGGTTTTCTCCTTCCATTAGCGCACAATACGCCACTTTATTTTTCCCGGATTTTTACGTTATGTCTGATCGCGACACGCTTTTTTCCGCGCCTATCGCCAGTCTGGGCGACTGGACCTTTGATGAACGGGTAGCCGAAGTCTTCCCTGACATGATCCAGCGCTCTGTTCCTGGTTACTCCAATATTGTCTCCATGATTGGGATGCTGGCTGAACGTTTTGTTCAGCCCGGCACGCAGGTCTACGATCTGGGGTGTTCGCTTGGCGCATCAACGCTGTCGGTTCGTCGTAACGTTCATCACGAAGGCTGTAAAATCATCGCTGTTGATAATTCTCCGGCCATGGTTGAACGCTGCCGTCGCCATATTGACGCGTATAAAGCCCCAACGCCGGTTGAGGTTGTTGAAGGCGATATCCGCGATATCGACATTCAGAACGCCTCAATGGTAGTACTGAATTTCACCCTTCAGTTCCTGGTGCCGGAAGACCGCCAGCTGCTGCTGGACAAGATTTATAAAGGCCTGAACCCGGGCGGCGCGCTGGTGTTATCCGAGAAATTCAGTTTCGAGGATGCCGATGTGGGCGAGCTGCTGTTTAACATGCACCACGACTTTAAACGGGCGAACGGCTATAGCGAGCTGGAGATCAGCCAGAAGCGCAGTATGCTTGAAAATGTCATGCTGACAGACTCCGTTGATACCCACAAAGCGCGTCTGCGCAAAGCCGGGTTTGAGCATTGCGAACTGTGGTTCCAGTGCTTCAACTTTGGCTCTCTGGTGGCGCTGAAAGCCGGAGACGCAGCATGATCGAGTTCGGTAATTTCTATCAGTTAATCGCCAAAAATCACCTTTCTCACTGGCTGGAAACACTGCCTGCGCAAATCGCCACCTGGCAGCGCGATCAGCAGCATGGTCTGTTAAAGCAGTGGTCGAATGCGGTGGAGTTTTTGCCGGAACTGGCTCCTCATCGTCTTGATTTGCTTCACAGTGTAACGGCCGAAAGCGAAGAGCCCCTCTCCGCTGGCCAGACGAACCGTATCGAAACGCTGATGCGTAACCTGATGCCATGGCGCAAAGGGCCGTTTTCGCTTTACGGTGTGAACATCAACACGGAATGGCGTTCAGACTGGAAATGGGATCGCGTTCTGCCGCATCTGTCTGACCTCAGCGGGCGCACCATTCTGGATGTGGGCTGCGGCAGCGGTTACCACATGTGGCGCATGATTGGTGCAGGCGCGCATCTGGCGGTCGGCATCGATCCTATGCAGCTGTTCCTGTGTCAGTTTGAAGCCGTGCGTAAATTGCTCGGCAATGACCAGCGAGCGCATCTGCTGCCGCTGGGTATCGAGCAATTACCGGCGCTGAAAGCCTTTGATACCGTGTTCTCTATGGGCGTGCTTTATCACCGTCGTTCCCCGCTTGAGCATCTGTGGCAGCTAAAAGATCAGCTGGTCAGCGGTGGTGAGTTGGTACTGGAAACGCTGGTTATCGAAGGTGACGAGAATGCCGTTCTGGTGCCTGGCGACCGCTACGCGCAGATGCGCAACGTGTACTTTATTCCTTCCGCGCTGGCGCTGAAAAACTGGCTTGAGAAGTGCGGTTTTGTGGATGTGCGCATTGCCGATGTGAGCGTGACCTCAATCGAAGAGCAGCGCCGTACAGACTGGATGATTACCGAATCGCTGGAGCAGTTCCTCGACCCGGCAAACCACAGTAAAACGATTGAAGGCTATCCGGCACCGATGCGTGCGGTGCTGATTGCGACGAAGCCGTAGTCTTTTTTGCCGGGTGGCGGCTAACGCAGCTGCGGCCTGAAATATGAAGAAGAAAAAAAGGCCCCTGTGTAATTGGCAGGGGCCTGGTACAAGCAAGCATCATATTGGGCGACATGATGCGCGGTAAAAATCGGTACGTTGCTACACGTGATGACGTTCAATCATCGATTTCATTACCGCAACCGACTCTCCATCTACACCGTAGCGTGAATACTCATCCGCCTCAGCATCCGTCGACATTGACAACCCTGTATTGCGATAACGCATAGGCGAAGGCATCCATTTGCCTGCTGAGCTATGAAGCTCTTCTACCCCTGCGTTTAAAAACAGATTCAGATTGCTGGTGCGAACTCCTGCACCTGCCATTATTGTTAGAACACCGGAATGTGCTTTTAGTTCCGTAATTAATTGCAGTCCTTTTTCTGCGGACGACTGCTGACCCGATGTCAGGATACGCGAAACGCCAAGTTCTGCCATATTATCAAAGGCTTGCACTGGATTTTTACACATATCAAATGCACGATGAAAAGTGACTGCCAGCCCTTTCGCCGCATCCATGACCTGACGCATCCTCGGCATATCGACATTGCCGTCTTCATCAAGCAGGCCGATAACCAGGCCCGGGAATCCCAGGTCGCGAACGAGGGCGATATCTTCCAGCATGGCACTGAATTCACCCGCCGTGTAACAAAAATCACCGCCGCGCGGACGAATGATCGGGTGAACCGGAATGGAAACCGCCTGACGGGCAGACTTCAGCATCCCGTAAGAGGGTGTTAAGCCCCCTTCTTTGGGTGCCGCGCACAGTTCAATGCGATCGGCCCCATGTTGTTGTGCGGTCACGGCACACTCCACGCTGTAACAACAAATCTCCAGCAGCGCCATTCAATCCTCCTTAAAAATCCACGAAACGAACTATCATGACACGCCTGCCGCTGCGGGTCCTGGCGTGAACTCACAAGTCTTACACTCAGGCTTCGCTGGCAACAATCTGTTCAATCGTCCACGGATGAAACTTCACGGTAACCTGCCCGTCTGTCACGGCAAGCGTCGGGTTTGGCAAACGCTCGCGCTCCCCTTTTGGTGAGCTGGTTTTCACGAAGATACCCGGCTTGCTTAATCCTTCGTCAGACAACAGGGCCAGCGCGCGGGCATTCAGGTTTTCAGGCTCGCCCGGCAGCACAATTTCGATGTGTTCCCAGCCTTCATGCGGGTAGCGTTTTTCACCCGGCCACGGCAGCTCAACAACGCTGAATTGCCAGTGGGCAACGCAAACCGGTTCGTGCAGCTTAAACAGGCAAATTGGGCGTCCGTTGATGATGTTTTCTGACAGCAGCTCCCCGCACAACTCAAACCCACGACGCCAGCGTTCGGCGGTGGCATTCTGGTGGCAGCGCAGCGAAATGTGATCGGCCTCAAGCGGCGCAATATCCAGACCAAGACGGGTGGCAAGTTCTGTGAACGCCTGGGTGAAACGCGGGAGATCTGCGGAAATATCATGCAGTTGGTCAATGGATTGCCAGTTCGCCATAAAATCGTCTCTCAATATGTCGCAAAGCCGCTAATTTACTCTGTTGCCTCGTTTCTACCAACCGCAGCGTTGCGGTTTTTATGACTGCATGATTATGCATGCTGCCTTAGCCTGGATTCTGTACAATCAAAGCCCCCCGCAGTGCTGACGCCAGAAGGCATTTGCAGTATACTCCCGCCCTAAATTCTTAAACTGGCGCGGATGTGTTGAGTCCGCATCAAAAATGTAAGGTATCCAGGTGAATATTCAGGCTCTTCTCTCAGAAAAAGTCAGTCAGGCACTGATTGCCGCAGGCGCACCTGCGGATTGCGAACCGCAGGTTCGTCAGTCAGCAAAAGTACAGTTTGGCGACTATCAGGCTAATGGCGTGATGGCAGTGGCTAAAAAACTGGGCATGCCGCCGCGACAACTCGCTGAGCAGGTGCTGACTCATCTGGATCTCACCGGTATAGCCAGCAAAACTGAAATTGCCGGCCCTGGCTTTATCAATATCTTCCTTGACCCGACATTCCTGGCAGGCAATGTTGATGCAGCGCTGAAGTCTGACCGTCTGGGCGTAACGCAGCCAGAAGCGCAGACCATCGTGGTTGACTACTCTGCGCCAAACGTGGCGAAAGAGATGCACGTCGGTCACCTGCGCTCCACCATCATTGGTGATGCGTCCGTACGCACGCTGGAGTTCCTCGGCCACAACGTTATCCGTGCGAACCACGTGGGTGACTGGGGTACGCAGTTCGGGATGCTGATTGCTTACCTGGAAAAACAGCAGCAGGAAAATGCAGGCGAAATGGCGCTGTCAGACCTGGAAGGTTTCTACCGCGAAGCGAAAAAACACTACGACGAAGACGAAGTCTTCGCCGAGCGTGCCCGTAGCTACGTGGTGAAATTGCAGGGCGGCGATGCGTACTTCCTCGATATGTGGCGCAAACTGGTAGACATCACCATGTCCCAGAACCAGTTAACCTATAACCGCCTGAACGTGACTCTGACCCGTAACGATGTGATGGGTGAAAGCCTGTACAACCCAATGCTGCCAGGTATTGTGGCTGACCTTAAAGCGAAAGGTCTGGCGGTAGAGAGCGAAGGCGCAACGGTTGTGTTCCTTGATGAGTACAAAAACAAGGAAGGCGAACCGATGGGCGTGATCATCCAGAAAAAGGATGGCGGCTATCTGTACACCACCACCGATATTGCCTGCGCGAAATACCGTTACGAAACCCTTCATGCCGATCGCGTGCTGTACTACATCGATTCCCGTCAGCACCAGCACCTGATGCAGGCGTGGACGATTGTGCGTAAAGCAGGCTACGTGCCTGATTCTGTTCCACTGGAACACCACATGTTCGGGATGATGCTCGGCAAAGACGGTAAACCATTCAAAACCCGCGCTGGCGGCACAGTAAAACTGGCTGACCTGCTGGATGAAGCGCTGGAACGCGCCCGTCGTCTGGTGGCTGAGAAAAACCCGGATATGCCAGCCGATGAACTGGAAAAACTGGCTAACGCGGTAGGTATTGGTGCCGTGAAATACGCGGATCTGTCCAAGAATCGTACCACCGACTATGTGTTCGACTGGGATAACATGCTCGCGTTCGAAGGTAACACTGCGCCGTATATGCAGTATGCCTACACCCGTGTGTTGTCTGTGTTCCGTAAAGCGAATATCGACGAAAGCGTACTGGCCAATGCCGCGGTTCAGATCAGCGAAGATCGTGAAGCCCAACTGGCCGCCCGCCTGCTGCAATTCGAAGAGACGCTGTCAGTCGTTGCCCGCGATGGCACCCCGCACGTGATGTGTGCGTATCTGTACGATCTGGCTGGACTGTTCTCTGGCTTCTACGAGCACTGCCCTATCCTGTCAGCAGAAAGCGAAGAGGTGCGCAACAGCCGCCTGAAGTTGGCGCAGTTGACGGCGAAGACCCTGAAACTGGGTCTGGATACCCTGGGTATCGAAACCGTAGAGCGTATGTAAAAAAAGAAACCCGGCAAGCGCCGGGTTTTTTATTATCAGAAGTACTTACGCAAATATTCCGTTAAACACAAGATTGCCATCGCCTGGCCGTACGGCATCGACGTCAACGGGATCTGGCGATAAAACGCCAGGTCGCTCCCCATCCCCGTACCGAATGACGTTTGCAGTAACTCTCCTTCCGGCGAAATATTTTTCACAATTCCGCGAATCGCATTATCGGCGACGTCGGCATACTCCGCCCCGACGTAGCGCTTACGCACGGCTTTCAGAATACCGTAAGCAAACCCCGCAGTTGCTGATGACTCGAGGTAGGAGTCTGGATCGTCAAGTAGCGTGTGCCACAGGCCGCTGTCGTCCTGACATTTTGCCAGGGCCGCAATCTGTGCGTTCAGCACCTGAACCAGATAACGACGCACGGCGCTGTTTTCCGGCAGATCCACAAGCTCGAGGAAATCCGGGATGACGATGGTCAGCCAGCTGTTGCCGCGCGCCCAGCGGGCCCTGGCAAAGTTATGGTTTCCTTCGTAATTCCAGCCGTGGAACCACAACCCGGTTTCCCTGTCCATCAGGTTCTGCACGTGCAGCAGGAACTGATACACCGCTTCCTCAACGTATTCCGGTTTGTTCAGCAACTTACCGATTTTCGCCAGCGGCAGCACCGTCATCATCAGCGTGTCATCCCACATCTGCTGATGGTTCTCTTCGGCCAGTGTGATGTGCTGCATCCCGCCGTGATCGGTGCGCGGCATCTCGTTCATCGCCCATTCTGCCCAGCTTTCCAGCCACGGCAGCCAGGCCGGGTTTTTCGTCTCTTCGTACCGATATGCCAGGGTCAGAAACGGTGACATAGTGTTGACGTTTTTGGTGGTCGCCCCTTCCGCGAAGCGGTCGGTAAACCAGCTGTCGATAGTGTCACGCATCGCTACGTCGCCGGTCTGGCAGTAATACTGCCAGATGCCGTATAAGCCGACGCCATGCGTCCATTCCCATCCCGCCCAACCTTTGGTGTCGATCACGCGTCCGTCGTCCAGTCGCAGTAAAAATTCGCCCGTTTTATCGTGAATGTTAACCAGATTATGCGTCACCTTCTGAATCAGTGATTTCAGCTCATCCCTGGCGATAAAACGCTCAGGCTGACGCAGTAACGGGCTCTGTTTGACAGGCCAAACTTTCATAATCTTAACCTCTGTTGTATGTCGAATTCAGTACCGAGCCATCCTTCAGAGAAGGTGCCGCTGGCTTATTACGATTCAGGTAACCGATGTTATTGTTGCCCCACAGTGACTCGAATGGCATCCCGGCGAGCATCTCCACCGTCGCACGGGCTTGCGGGGTTGCAGCTTCAGGCATCGCCCGGCCAGACTCACGCATTTTGGCGGTCTCTTCACGCAGCGTGCTGTGGGTCTGCAAATTGAGTTTGAACCGCAGGGACACAAGGAAGCCGCAGAACAGCACCAGAACGGTACCCACACTCAGTATCATCAGAATGGTGTGGCTCACTTCAGCAGGCTGAACCTTCTGCCCGCTGACAAAGCCGGACATCTGCATCACTATCCCCACCAGCATTACCGCACCCGCCTGAGATGCTTTACGGGTCAGGGTCATGATGCCGGCAAAGATCCCTTCGCGGCGCTGACCGGTGATCACTTCGTCCACGTCAGCAATGTAGGTGTAGGTATTCCACGGCACGTAGTTGATACCACCGCGGCCCAGCCCCGCCACCGCGGAAACCAGCAACAGCAGTGAGAAGATGTCACTCAGTCCGGCGTAATAAAGCACGGCATACGAAACAGACGCCAGGCCAAACAGCACCACCACCATGCGGTAGGATGGCGCAGGTCCGAAGCGGATGCACAACGGGATCATGGCGATGACCGCAATAAACTGGAAGCTCGCCATCGTACCGAGCAGGGTCGACGCCATTGACGCTTCCTGCATCAGGACAAACACCACGTAGTAGGTGAATACCGCATTGAACACGTCCTGCGCGATGTAACCCCCCAGGTACATCCCCAGGTGCTGACGGAAGATTTTAATGCGCAGCGTAGAGCTTAACTCCACAAACAGGCGGTTGAGACTCTGTTTCAGAGACAGTTTTTTCTTCTCTTCTTCGGCACGCAGCGCCGCTTCTGTCCAGTCTTCACGCGGGCGTTCCCAGGTAAAGCACCAGACGAAGGTCAGCATCACCGCGCAGAGCACAGAGAAGACCAGGCTTGCATAGAAGAAGGAAACCGCGTTGTCTTTACCAAAGTGAGTCAGTAAGACACCCGGCAGGAATGAAGCAAGAATGGCCGACATCTGCGCCATTGAGATACGCGCGCCAGAGAATTTGGTTTTCTGTTTGAAGTCATCGGTCATCTCCGGTACCAGCGTTTCGTATGGCACCAGAATCATGGTGTAGACGACATCGAACACCAGATAGGTCAGCAAGTAGTACCAGAAGCTCATGTCCCCTACCCACATCAGTGAATAGCTGAACACGCAAGGAATGCCGAGCAGGATAAAGAACTTACGCCGTCCGAAGCGTTTTCCAAACCAGGTCGTGCCAAAGTTATCGGTTAAAAAACCCATTAACGGGCTGACCACAGCATCCAGTACCCTTGCAGCAGCAAAGATAAAGGTTGCCTCAATCGGCGAGAGTCCACAGAAGGTCGTATAAAAATATAAAAGCCAGGCGGAGGTCAGCGCAGTCGTCCCTGCGCCAAGGAAATCGCCAGAGCCATAAGCAAGGTAATTTGCGAGTCCAATTTTACGTGTTTTCATAGCCGTCAACCCTAATCAGTGTTGGGAGACTCCCTGTAAGCAACCTCATCCGGGAGTTTTTACACGGCTACAGTAAAAGTATCGTCAGGGTGATACCTTTTTGTTTTTGCCACCTCAAACAAGGGGATGGCAAAAATGCAAAGAGTGTCGCTATGCGTGTCACTGATTTATAAAACAGCGTTTCTTTTGCATCAAAAGCAGGTGTCATTTTTGCGAGCCCGCCATCAGAATCACCTGATGTCGGGCGTTAAGGCGGGCAGTTAGCGGTAGTTGACGATGACAGAGTTGCTCTGAACTTTCAGCGCAGGAATCAAACGCCCGCCGCCAGGAACTTCCCAGATAAAGCGCAGTGGTTCGAGGGCCGATACGCCGTTAAACGCCTGAGTTGTGCCATTTTCCCCATCGATTTCCGCGCAACGGGTCTGTGTACACAGACGTACGCGCAACCCTGCGGGCGTTGGGCCAATCAGTCTGTAATTCCATGCCACCAGCGTCATCAGGCCAGAAGCAGGTTCTGAAGGCGATAGCGGGCGTGAAGACATCGACTCACCGCGATGATTGAGCGTAATCCCCATGCTGCTGGCCTGCCATGTCCCTTCGCCTGCGGCCTGTGCCGCCAGCGGGAAGAACAGTACCCATAACCACTTACGCATTATTTACCTCCAATGGTTGCCGTCATGCGGATATGGCGGTTATCCGACAGCTCCATGTTGGACAGCACCACCAGCTGCGTCAGGCTACGGCGCAGGAAGCGGGACAACAACGGACGCAGGGCATGGTTCACCAGCAGAACAGGTGGCGCACCCAGCATCTCCTGACGCCCCAGCGCTTCCTGGGTTTGTGCCAGCAGTCGGTCTGCAAGCCCAGGTTCAAGACCGCCACCACCCTGCAAGGCCTGGAGCAGTAAGCGTTCCAGCGGAGTATCAAGACCAATTACCTGCACTTCACCTGTTCCCGGGAACCACTGTTGGGTAATAGCACGTCCCAGCGCCACACGAACCACCGCCGTCAGCTCATGCGGATCGCTTTGCAGCGGGGCATGTTCCGCCAGGGTTTCAAGAATGGTGCGCATATCGCGGATGGGCACTTTCTCGTCGAGCAGGTTCTGCAGCACTTTGTGTAACGTAGTCAACGTCACCACGCCAGGTACCAGATCTTCGGTCAACTTCGGCATCTCTTGCGTGACGCGGTCAAGAAGTTGCTGCGCTTCCTGGCGGCCAAACAGTTCAGACGAGAATTGCCCAATCAGATGGTTAAGATGGGTTGCCACTACGGTACTGGCTTCCACCACGGTATACCCCTGGATCTGCGCCTGCTCTTTTAGCGCGCTCTCGATCCAGATAGCGGCCAGACCGAAGGCCGGATCGATGGTTTGTTCACCCGGCAGAGTACCGGCAGCCGTGCCCGGGTTGATAGCAAGCCAGCGTCCCGGATAAGCATCACCGCTGCCAATTTCCACACCTTTCATCAGAATACGGTATCGCGCTGGCGGTAAATCCATGTTGTCGCGGATATGGACAACCGGAGGCAAAAAGCCCATCTCCTGCGCGAATTTCTTACGAATACTGCGAATACGCCCAAGCAGTTCACCATCCTGCTGGAAATCCACCATCGGGATCAGGCGATAGCCCACCTCCATCCCCAGTGAATCCTCCAGCTGGACATCGTTCCAGGTGGCTTCGACCGCCTGGGTATTCTCCTGCACTTTAACGGGAACAGGCTCGGCAGCGGGTTGGGTTTCACGCCCGCGCATCCACCAGGCAAGGCCAAGCAGAGCGGCGGTAAACAGCAGGAACACCAGATTCGGCATCCCCGGAACCATACCGAGCAGCCCCAGCACAGCCGCAGCCAGCAGCATCACGCGAGGGTTGCTGAACAGCTGGCCAACCATCTGCTCGCCAACGTCCTGGTCCGTACTGACGCGGGTAACAATAACACCCGCAGCAGTAGAGATAACCAGCGCCGGGATCTGTGCAACCAGACCGTCACCGATGGTCAGCAGCGTATAGCTTTCCGCCGCGTGGCCCATGTCCATACCATGTTGCAGAACACCGACCAGCAGGCCGCCCACCACGTTGATAACCATAATCAGGATGCCCGCAATGGCATCCCCACGCACAAACTTACTCGCACCGTCCATCGAGCCGTAGAAGTCGGCTTCCTGAGTCACTTCCGAACGGCGCTTTTTGGCTTCATCTTCAGCAATAAGACCCGCGTTAAGGTCGGCGTCGATCGCCATCTGCTTACCCGGCATCCCGTCCAGCACGAAGCGCGCACCGACTTCTGCGATACGCCCTGCACCTTTGGTGATAACCATAAAGTTGATGATAACGAGGATCACGAACACCACGATACCGATGGCAAAGTTACCGCCCACCAGGAAGTGACCGAAGGCTTCAACCACTTTACCCGCCGCCGCTGCACCGGTATGCCCTTCCATCAGGATGATACGCGTGGAGGCCACGTTCAATGCCAGACGCAGTAAGGTGGTAAACAGCAGAATGGTCGGGAACGCTGCAAACTCCAGTGTCCGCTGGGTAAACATCGCCACCAGCAGCACCATGATGGACAGTGCAATGTTGAATGTGAAAAGCAGATCGAGGATGAATGCCGGGAGCGGCAGTACCATCATCGACAAAATCAGCAGGATGAGAATCGGCCCGGCCAGAATCTGCCATTGCGTCGATTTCATGTTGCTCGGCAGGCGCAACATTGCCACCAGATTAGCCATCAGTGTCCTTCTCGTTCATAAAATCCAGCGCTTCTGGCACTGGAAGGTTTTCAGGTTTCACAGGTCGTTGACCACCTGCTAAACGCCAGCGTTTCAATTGCCATACCCAGGCCAGAACTTCCGCCACTGCGGCGTAAAGTTGCCCCGGGATTTGTTGTCCTATTTCGGCATGACGGTATAAGGCACGCGCCAGCGGCGGTGCTTCAAGAATGGGAACGCGATTCTCAGTGCCGATCTCACGAATACGCAGCGCAATCAGCCCGGCCCCTTTCGCCACCACTTTTGGCGCGCTCATTTTGTTTTCGTCGTACTGCAACGCCACCGAGTAGTGCGTCGGGTTGGTGACAATGACATCGGCTTTTGGCACATCTTCCATCATGCGACGGCGAGCGGCAGCGCGCTGCATCTGGCGAATACGCCCCTTCACATGCGGGTCACCTTCCATCTGCTTGTATTCATCACGAATATCCTGACGTGACATGCGCAGTTTCTTGAAGTGGCTGTACAACTGGAAAATAACGTCGAAACCTACCATCGGGATAATGCTGAGCACCACCAGTAACGCGCACAGCCCGACAAGGTTCATGGCGTTACTCATCGCGCTTAACGGTGATTCGCTAATAAGGCGCATCATCTCGGGCCAGTTGTGCAAAAGATAAAAACCCGCCGCACTGCCCATCAGCGTGGATTTCAGAATAGCTTTCACCAGCTCCGCGCCGGTCTGGGCGGAAAACATGCGGGCGATGCCCGGCAGCGGGTTGAGTTTGGAAAACTTAGGTTGCAGCGATTTCGCGCTGAACACCAGGCCGCCCAGCATAACGGGTGAGACGATAGCCACCAGCACCACGCCGGTTATCAGCGGCAGCAAGGCAATCATGGCACCTTTGATGAGCAGAATGATTTGGCTAAGGATCAGGTTCGGATCGTTGACCATGCTGTGATCAAAACGTAATCCGGTAGAGAGCATTCCAGCCAGTCTTCGGGCGAGCGACTCCCCTCCCAGCCAGATAATGCAAACACCCACTACTAAAATAAGCAGGGATGTCAGTTCTCTGGAACGGGGGATCTGCCCTTCCTCACGCGCTTTTTCAAGTCGGTGGGGTGTGGGGGCTTCCGTTTTGTCGTCGTTTTCTTCTGACACTGTACGTGCTCGCAGCCCATTAAGTCACGGTTATCATGCCAGAGCTCAGGGCATTCAATGGCTGGAAAAGACTCTATAACTCACCGTTTTTACCTGGTTTACTTTCCACAAGGCTTTTTCAACACTGCTTCATTTTTCAGAAAAATGCCCAGATGTATTATTCGTTAACAATGTTTGTTAAACCCTTACGTGTTTCAAAACTTATTACTACAACTCATACACAATAAATTTACGGCAATCGCCACAACACGCAGAAATAGCTTTTACATTACCTAATCACATTTCCGATATGTATACAAACAAATACAAAGATCAATTCGATCAATTAAACAAAAAAATTCACAAAATAAATAGCACGTTTATCAAGTCCATTTCAATTTCACCGATCTTTTCAGCTCTACATAAGGGTGTATACTCCCCACAGCATCAGCATCACTATTACCAAACCCTCTAATACTCAACGAAAAGATGCATTATTTATTGAAGGACACTAGTTATGAAACGTACCAAAACAATGGTAGCCAGTTTTATTCTTAGCCTCGTTTCTGTTAGCGCAATTGCTGCTGAAATGAATGCAGGGACAATTCACTTTACCGGGCAAATTATTGAACCAAGCTGTACGATTGATGGTGATAACGGCACAGACAGCACTGTCCCTTTGGGTACGTATCCAAACTCATTGTTTACCGAGGTGGGTAAAGAAAGTGAATTGATCCCTTTTAGTATCAGTCTCTCAGACTGCCCGGTCAAAAGTGATGGTCTACCGTCAGTACAGCTAACGTTTAACGGGAGCACTGCCGTCACAGGTTCAACGACCTTACTGGACGTCAGTAAAATCACCACAGATGGCGATACGGCAGCGACAGGCATTGGCATTGCCGTGACCCCGGCAGATGATAACGAAGACTATATTTCCTTCGATGGCAGCGAAGATCAGGTACGTATTACGCTACCCACGACGAAAGAAGATCAGGTTCATGCTGATTTCAATGCGCGTTATCAATCTTTTGCATCTGATGTCACGCCAGGCCCAGCAGATGCCGATATGACAATTAACATTCTTTACCGTTAACAGATCGCCATCGAACATTCATCAATTCAATTTTTAACTAAAAACACACTCTCAGAATACCAAATAGAATAGTTCGGATAAGCCCGGATTATTCTATTTTATTTTAAATTACGAACAGCAGGCTGACCATGCGTAAATTGTCGAAAGCATTTATCTACCTCTCGCTAATAATGCCCACATTGAGCCATGCAGCAGGTGTCCAGATTGGCCGCACGCGTATTATTTACAACGCCGAAAAAAAAGAGATAGCCCTTCCGCTCGTCAACAAAGATAACGCACTTCCCTGGCTCATCCAGTCCTGGACGGACACAGGCGACGAGACAACGCGTGGCCCCTTTATTGTCACCCCCCCACTTTTCCGCCTGGATGCACAAAAGGAGCAAAGTCTCCGCATCGCCTGGAATGGATCCTCGCTCCCTGAAGACCGTGAATCGTTGTTTTATATGAACATCCGCACCATTCCAGCAACCGCGAAAGAAGACAGCGATAAAAACATGCTGCGCCTTATTTATAAGACCCGCCTGAAGCTGTTCTGGCGCCCTTCTGGGCTTAAAGGGACGCCCGGTGACACCTGTAAAAACCTGCATTTTCGCCAGGAAAAGGGCGACGTAATTATCATTAACGACGGGGCATTTTACAGCGTTTTCGACAACCTACAGTTCGGGAATACCCCGCTATCAAAGGCGGATATGGTTGCGCCGTTTTCCCGTGTCTCCGTTCCTCTTCCGGCGAAGACCTCAGGCGCTCAAGTTAGTTGGCGTTGTATTACTGATTACGGAAATGCATCGGAAAAATACACATCCACAATGATTCAGGGATAAATCAACAAAATGACGAATGGACTATGCCATTTACCCGGCAAACGGAACAACACATTCGCATCGCTGGTACATTGCTTTTGCGGCGTTTTACTGATGACCTCTACGCCCCTTCTCGCACGGGAATACCTTTTTTCACCCTCTTCACTGGAAGGCAGCACGCTTGCTCAGCAGGACATCGACCTTTCACTCTTTTCGAAGCCCAACGCTCAGCCTCCTGGCCGTTATTCATCCCATATCGTCATCAACAAAACGCGGATGCGCGATGCCGACATACATTATGTGAACAGCCCGACGGGCGAGCTGGTCGCAGAGATCACGCCGGATATGCTGCGTCAGTGGGGGGTGGATGTCGATATGTACCCTAAACTTGCAGACTACGATGTTCAGACGCCGCTCGATAAACCCCTCGGCGATTTTATTCCTTTCGCCTCCTCAGCACTTGATTTCAGCAAAATGACGCTGAGCCTTAGCATTCCGCAGGCGGGTATGGTCAGCAATGCCGAGGATTATATTGACCCGTCAAGGTGGAACGACGGTGTGCCGGTCATGTTCTCGGATTATGCCTTTTCGGGTACCCGCCATAATGACGACGCGCAGAATACGACCACCAGTCAGTACCTAAATCTGCGCAGCGGCGCCAATCTTGGTGGCTGGCGGCTTCGCAACTACTCAACCTGGAGCAAAACGCAGGACGCCGCTCACTGGAGTACCATTAATACCTATCTACAGCATGATATTGATGCCCTGAAAGCACAATTCACCGCTGGTGAAAACAGTACACGAGGAGAGGTTTTTGACAGTCTCCAGTATCGCGGGGTGAATATAGCATCCGACGAAGAGATGCTGCCCTACAGCCAGCGGGGTTATGCCCCCGTAATACGAGGGATAGCCAGTTCCAGTGCTGAGGTGTCCATTCGTCAGAACGGCTATCTCATCTATCAGCAAAGCGTTGCGCCTGGGGCGTTTGAGATACACGACCTCTACTCGACGACTAACAGCGGCGACCTTGAGGTCACGGTGAAAGAAGCCGACGGCAGCGAGCACCACTTCACCCAGCCCTACTCTAGTGTCGCCGTGATGCAGCGTCCCGGCCATCTGAAGTATGAAGTGACCGCTGCACGCTACCGCGCCGACAGCGGCAGCGGTCAAAAAGAACCCACGTTTGTGCAGGGTAGTGCCATCTATGGTCTGAACAATGTCATGACGCTGTTTGGCGGTGTCACCACGTCTGAGGATTATCAGGCGGTTAACAGCGGCGCGGGAATTGCACTCGGCGTAGTGGGTTCACTTTCAGCGGACGTGACGGTGGCCAAAACCCGGCTGGATAATGGGGAAGAAAGCACCGGGCAGTCTTACCGCCTGCTCTACTCAGGGAAAGTCGATGCCACAGAGACCAACTTCACGCTCGGCAGTTATCGCTACTCCACGGCGGGCTATTACAGTTTTGCTGATGCCAACCAGAAGTATGAAGGTAATGAAAACGACTGGCTGTATCAGTACAACAAACGCAGCCGTCTTCAGGCCAGTATCAGCCAGAGCCTGTTTGGCAGTAGTTTTTATCTGAATGGCTATCAGCAGGATTACTGGGGAAGCTCGCGTAAAGAGCGCAGCCTTTCCGCTGGCGCAAACACCGTTGTGGAAGGGGTCAGCCTGCACATGGCTTACACCTACAGTAAAACCAGCGACGACAGCAGCGATCAGATGGTCTCCTTTGGTTTCAGCATCCCACTCAGCAAATGGCTGCCGCGAGCGTGGAGCAGTTATTCCTTAAGCAACAGTAAAAAGGGTTACACCCGACAAAACCTGGGTCTCAGCGGCACCCTTCTGGACGATGAACGGCTCAGCTATTCGTTGCAACAGAGCCATGCCAACCACGATGCTGACGATAGCAGCAGCCTCTACGGCAGTTATCGTTCGCAGTACGCCAATCTCAATGCGGGCTATTACTACTCATCAGATAACAGCCAGCAGCTCAGTTACGGCGCCAGCGGCGCAATCGTAGCTCATCCACACGGGATCACTCTTGCCCAACCATTAGGCGATCAGTTTGCCATCGTCAGTGCTTCCGGTGCGGCGGGGGTTCGCTTCAAGAATCAGCGGGGAGTCCAGACAGACTGGCAGGGAAATGCGGTGATCCCCTCACTCACGCCCTATCAGGAAAACCGCATACGCATCGATACCACCAGCCTGCCACGAGATGTGGATACCAGCGACACCTCGATCACCGTAGTACCTTCGCGAAATGCCGCCGTGACCGCGAGCTTTGACGCCCATGTTGGTTACCGTGCCCTGATCACACTTACCCGCCAGGATGGCAGGAACGTCCCTTTCGGTGCGATAGCGACGATGAGAGCGTCCAGTATGACAGGAATTGTCGACGATATGGGCACGCTCTACCTTGCAGGGATAAGCAAAAATGCTGAACTTGACGTCGTCTGGGGAGACACCAGCGATCAACGCTGCACGGCGCCCATCACGCTTTCCGATTTGCAAAATTCAAACAACCCCACGGGGATCCGCCAGGCCCGCGTGATATGCCAGCAGGAACAACCGCATGATCAGTAAACGCCAGAAATCTGTTTTGACGCGCCTTCAGGTCCTCCTGTACGCCTTCGCCTTCCCCCTTACAGGACAAGCCGCAACGGTATTAAAGAATTGCTTCGCGGCCCCTCAGGATTACCAGATTTCCTATAGCCGGGAGCTCTCCGCCACGGATAACGTTGTGGGTAATGCGGTAAATGATAACGAGCACCTTGTCGGTAGCGGTAGCGAAATGGAAGCTAACTGTAGCTGCCCAAAAGGTCTGGATGAAAGTACAGCAATCATGGAGCTGACGCTTGCCGGCAGCCCGCTTAGCCCCGGTGCCAGCGGCTATGGTTATCTTACAGACTCGCTGGATATTCACGTATCCGGCTACAATGATGCGATTAACTCGCCTGATGGGGCGAATTTAACCAAACTCGATATCAACGCGTACCCTTCGTCGCTCTCGTCGATGGATAAATTGATCGAAAAGATAAAAACCACTGAGGGCACTGCCAGCGTTTGCAGTGAAAGCACCCGCCCTGAAAGCACTCTCCCCGTGAAGCGGCAATTCCGATGGAATGTCATTGTGGCGAGATTTCTGGTCAAAAAAACCATTCTGGGAGAAGCCATCATTCCCCCGACCATCGTGGTACAAAACTATGCCTGCCTCTACTACGGCTCCGGCAGCTGCGACCCAACCAACGCTGAACAGGTATCAAATATCTGGTTAAGCGGTTCTCTTACTGCCCCTCTAAGTTGCACGATTAACGAGGGAAGTACCATCGAGGTCGATTTTGGCGACCTGGTCTCCAGTCAGTTTGTGAATAAGGGACAACAACCGAAAGGCTTTACGCTGAAAGATGTCGACATTTCCTACCAGTGCGGCAGTAACACCGTAGGTAAAAATGACAGGATTAAACTCACGCTGAGTGCCGATCAGGGGGTCATAGACAGCAGTAATCCCGTGATTGCGAAAATGATCGGAAGGGATGATATCGGCGTAAGGGTGTTCGATGAACAGAATCAGGATATTGCGCTGGACGGCAGCTATGCGTTTCCCGTCACGGTGGATGAACAAGGAAATGGTGTGATTCGCATTAAAGCCGCGCCAGTCAGCACCACCAGTGCGAAACCCGGTTCCGGGAGCTTTGAGGGTAACGTCACAGTAAAAATGGATCTTCGTTAGTCAAAATACCCTCAGGTTGAACAAACAACCTGAGGGTAACAGCATAATCAGAAACCAAGGCTGTCCAGCAGATCGTCCACCTGATCCTGGCTTGCCACAACGCCCGCTTTGGTCGCGTCGAGCTGTGGGCCATTGAGCAGGCTTTCGTTCTCGCGTTTCGGACGCGCAGCCGGTTCCGGGATGTTCTCCAGCAGAACCATCAGCAGCTGACGCTCAATCTCCTGAATCACATCCATCATGCGCTTGATAACCTGACCAGTCAGGTCCTGGAAATCCTGCGCCATCATGATGTCCAGCAATTGCGCGTTGGTGAAGCTGGTGTGACCCGGCACATCCCCCAGGAACTGACGGGTATCGGTCACCAGCTCACGGGCATCCGCCAGCTCGATTGGATTTTCGAACCACTCGTCCCAGCGTTTGGTCAGGGATTTAGCCCCTTTCTCCATAGCGTCCTGGTGTGGCTGTGATGCTTCGACACTGTTCAGTGCACGTTCAGCCGCCTGAGCAGTCATCTGCACAACATAGTCCAGACGATCGCGCGCGTCCGGAATCGCTTCCGCCGCTTCAGCAATGGCCTGATCCAGCCCTAATTCACGCAGGCTGTCACGCAACATACGCGTCAGGCTACCAATGCGGGCAATAATGTCGCTCGGTGAATGTTCTTCAACAGGTTTCATAGTAGGTTGCAACATATTCATCACCTCACATGCCGAGTTTCTCGAAGATCTTACCGAGCTTCTCTTCCAGGGTTGCAGCGGTGAATGGCTTCACCACATAGCCGCTTGCGCCCGCCTGTGCTGCTGCAATGATGTTCTCTTTCTTCGCTTCTGCGGTCACCATCAGCACCGGCAGTGATGCCATACCTGCATCTGCGCGAATGGTTTTCAGCAGTTCCAGACCGTCCATGTTAGGCATGTTCCAGTCAGAAATTACAAACCCAAAGCTACCAGCCTGCAGTTTGTTCAGCGCATCCACGCCGTCTTCTGCTTCTTCAACGTTGTTGAAGCCCAGCTCTTTCAGCAGGTTGCGCACGATGCGACGCATGGTGGAAAAGTCATCCACAACCAAAAATCTGAGCTCTTTGTCCGCCATAAAACTACACTCCTCTTTAAATACGTATTGCCTGTCCGGCACTGATTTTCGCCAGCATCTGCTGGCTTACCTGGCTAAGATCGACCACTTCGCTCACGCCACCCATATTGATGGCCTCGCGCGGCATGCCGAACACCACACAACTTGCTTCATTCTGCGCAATCGTCCAGGCGCCAGCCTGGTGCATTGCTAACATTCCGGCGGCACCGTCGTTGCCCATCCCCGTCAGGATCACCCCAACGGCGTTGCGCCCCGCATGTTTCGCCACCGAATGAAACAGCACATCCACCGACGGACGGTGCCGGTTAACCGGCGGCCCGTCATGAATTTTGATTTGATAGTTCGCGCCACTGCGCGCCAGCTCCATATGCTTGTCGCCCGGCGCGATATACGCGTGCCCCGGAAGAACACGTTCGCCGTCCTCCGCCTCTTTCACGCTTATCTGACACAATTTGTTCAGACGCTCCGCGAACGAGCGGGTAAAGCCTGGCGGCATATGCTGCGTAATAAGAATACCTGGGCTTGAAAGCGGCAATGGCTGGAGTACATGGCGAATTGCCTCTGTTCCCCCGGTTGATGCACCAATCACCAGCAGTTTTTCCGAGCTGAGTAACGGGCCAGCCTTCAGTGTTGCCGGTACTGCGGTCGGTGTATGAGCCGCCAGCTTTGCGCGCGATGCAGTGCGGATTTTCTCGGCGATCATCTCGCTGTAGGCCAGCATCCCTTCCCGGATACCCAGTTGAGGTTTGGTGACAAAATCCACCGCCCCCAGCTCCAGCGCGCGCAGCGTGATTTCGGATCCTTTCCCCGTCAGGGATGACACCATCACCACCGGCATCGGGCGCAGACGCATTAATTTTTCCAGAAAATCGATGCCATCCATGCGCGGCATTTCGACATCCAGCGTTAGCACGTCGGGGTTATATTTTTTGATTAAATCCCGCGCAACTAACGGATCAGGCGCTGTTGCCACCATCTCCATATCGCTGTGGCTATTGATAATTTCAGTCATGATCTGGCGCATCAGCGCCGAATCATCGACAGACAACACCCTGATTTTACTCATGCTTTTTCCTTACTCAGCGCATATACCGTTTGCCCACGCAGGCTAAACTCACGCACGAGGTTGCTAAAGTTTTCCGAGTGCCCGGCAAACAGTAAACCGTCAGGCTTGAGCAACGGAACAAAGCGACGCAGAATGTCCTGTTGCGTCGTTTTATCAAAATAAATCATCACGTTACGGCAAAAAATGGCGTCAAACGGCCCCGGAACGTTGTACTGCTTATCCAGCAGGTTTACAGAGGTGAACTCCACGCAGTTCGCCAGCTCCTGGCGCACGCGCACCAGCCCTTCATGCGGACCCGTACCGCGCATGAAGTAACGCTGGAGCTGCTGAGGCGAGAGCGTCTTCAGTTCATCCTGGCGATAGACCCCGTTACGGGCTTTCTCCAGCACTTCAGTGTCGATATCACTGGCGAACACTTTCCAGCGTCCTGGTGCCATCCCCAGCGTGTCCGCCAGCGTGATCGCCAGCGAGTACGGCTCTTCACCGGTTGAAGCTGCCGCACTCCAGACGCGATACTCTCCACTACGACGACGCGCATGATCCGCCAGCACCGGAAAGTGGTGCCCTTCGCGGAAAAACGCGGTCAAGTTAGTGGTTAATGAGTTAATAAATGCCTGCCATTCCGCGCTGTTCTGGTTCGCTTCGAGCATACTCAGATAGCGGCCAAAATCATCCAGCCCGAGAGTGCGCAAGCGCCGCACCAGCCGGTTGTAAACCATGTCTCGCTTATGATCGGCAAGCACGATCCCCGCACGCTGGTAGATTAACTGACATATCCGACGAAAATGCGCGTCGGACAGCGCGAGGCGCTGTGTCATCTGTAACAGTAATGACGTTTGCCCTGAGGGCATTGGTGATGTCATAGCGCCTTCTTAATCACATTCAGGTTCCAACTGGCACGGCCTGCGACCGCCCGACTTCTGTTACTGCTTCAACGTGCTCATTTACATTAAATACCGCGACCAGCCCGGTCAGGTGATCGGCCTGGTTTGCCAGCTGATCGGTTGCCGCGGCCGCCTCTTCCACAAGTGAGGCGTTCTGCTGTGTCACCTGATCCATCTGGCTGACCGCCTGGGCTACCTGCTCGATCCCGCGACGTTGTTCATCTGACGCGGAGGCAATCTCACCCATGATGTCGTTAACCCGGGTCACTGAGGTGACAATCTCGGTCATCGTTTTTGCTGCCGTGTCCACCAGCGCAGAGCCTTGCTCAACGCGAGACACCGACTCTTCAATCAGTACCTTAATCTCTTTTGCCGCGTTGGCACTGCGGCTTGCCAGGTTACGGACTTCACCGGCGACGACCGCAAACCCGCGCCCCTGTTCCCCTGCGCGCGCTGCCTCCACGGCGGCGTTCAGGGCCAGAATGTTGGTCTGGAAAGCAATACCGTCAATCACGCTGATAATGTCGCCAATTTTCTGTGAACTGGCGGCTATCTCATGCATAGTGCTGGCAACGTGAGTCGCCTGGTCGCCCCCTTTCTTCGCCGTTTGCGCGGCCTGTTTTGACAGGTCAGATGCCTGACGCGCGTTATCGGCGTTCTGGCTTACCGTTGCCGTCAGTTGCTCCATGCTGGCGGCCGTTTGTGCCAGCGAGGCCGCCTGCTGCTCGGTTCTTGAAGAGAGATCGTTATTGCCTGCCGCAATCTCTGAAATCCCGGTGTGCATGGCATAACTGCCCTGACGCACATCGGTCACTGTTTCACGCAGTGACCCCTGCATCGCCTTCAGGCTGGCGAAAATCGCCGAAATCTCGTTCTTACCGTACACCGCAACCGGGCGCGCCAGGTTGCCCTTCGCGATGCTGTCGAAATGGCTGCTGATGATCGCCAGCGGTTGCACAATCATCCTGCGCGACCAGAAGAGTGCCCCCCCGGTCAGCAATGCCGCCAGAATCACCACCACGGCAAAAATCACGCCGGACATGTGGTAACTGGTGCGGCTGTCTGCCCCTGCGCGCTCAACAAACTGGTTGATGTCCTGCTGCCATGCGTTAAAGCTGCCATCAAAGGCCGCCTGTGATTCCTGCACTGGCGCAGTCATAAAATCAGAAAGCTGGTTGTTCTCAAGCCACGTCGCCTGGTGATCCAGATCGCTGTGCCACTGCTCAAAGTTCTTCTTCATGGCGACTTTCAGCGTTTTGCCTTTCTCGCTGACAGCCTCCTGAGACGTGAAGGCTTTAAACTGCGCGTCAGCCTGTTTAAGGCTGTCGCGCGCCGTTGCCATCAGTGCCTTAATGTCATCCGGCGGATAACTTAACGCGGTCAACGTCCCCGCCTTGTTCAGCGCAGTGCTTGCCTGCAACAGCACGGCACGCGTTTGTGCCAGTGCGGAGCGCTGTTGATTACTCGCCTCAACTTCCTGCAAATTCTGATAGCCATCGCGAAACGCCCAAAAAGACAACCCGTTACTGCCAACCTGCAACACACCGCAAAGGATCAGAATCAAAAACAGTGTGGTCGAGATACGAATACGATTTAACATCCACGCTCCCATTAAGCGGCAAGCAGCCGCGGTTTAAAGTTCAGTCAAAATGTTTCCCAGTTTTCATCTTGTCCGGTCGTCACGGTGCGGGTGCGAGCCGCTGCCGGGGCAGTCGCTGACCCACTGTGCATTGCACGCGTGATGGCCGTATTTGTCGTTTTTGAAGCAAGACGGAACGCCGAGACGGCCATCTTCAGACGGCTCGCCTGGTCTTCCAGTGCAGCCGCCGCCGTGGCGGACTCCTGCACCAGCGCGGCGTTTTGCTGTGTCACGCGATCCATTTCAGATACCGCCAGGGCGACCTGGTCAATACCACGACTCTGCTCATCCGATGCAGAGGCGATTTCACCCATGATGTCCGTTACGCGGGTAACGGCATTCACGATGTCATTCATGGTTTCCCCTGCGCTTTCAACCAGCACGGAGCCGGTATCCACACGGGAAACAGAATCTTCAATCAGCGCTTTAATCTCTTTCGCCGCGTTGGCGCTGCGGCTTGCCAGGTTACGCACTTCACCGGCCACCACCGCAAACCCACGGCCCTGTTCACCGGCACGCGCCGCTTCAACGGCAGCATTCAGCGCCAGGATGTTGGTCTGGAAGGCAATACCATCGATAACACTGATGATGTCGGCGATTTTCTTCGAGCTGTCGGCGATTTCATGCATGGTTTTCACCACACCATCTACCACACGACCACCGCGTTGTGCGGTGTCGGAAGCGCTTTCGGCAAGCTGAGAAGCCTGACGGGCGTTATCCGCGTTCTGCTTCACGGTCGCGGTTAACTCTTCCATGCTGGCTGCCGTCTCTTCCAGCGCCGAAGCTTGCTGTTCGGTACGAGAAGAAAGGTCGTTGTTGCCCATCGCAATTTCGCTGGTGCCGGTATAGATGGCATCCGATCCCTGACGCACATTGGTCACGGTATCAATCAGCGAGCGCTGCATGTGGTCAACGGTGTTCGCCAGCTCCGTGATTTCATTACGCCCTGATACGGTCAGCGTTTTGGTCAGATCGCCGCTGGCGATTTCACGGATATGGGCAATCACGCGGCCCAGCGGATTCAGCAGAATGTGGCGAATGCCATACCACACGCCAACCAGCACAATCACCAGCGCCAGCGCCAGTACGGCCATCTGCCATTTGGCGAAGCGGTAATCGTTCTGACTTTCCGTAAAGGAGGTGTGATACAGGTCGCTACTGGCTTTGGCGTATTCACCCAGCGCTGCACCGAGGGCGTTTTGCATCCCCTGGGTTGGCTGCGCAAAGTAGGCATCCATGTTGCCGCCTTCCAGGAACTGAATCAGCTCCGTCAGGCCTGCAAAGTAAGCCGTGTATTTTTCATCGATGTTGCTGCTCACCTGCTCCATGGCAGGCTGCGGGGCGATTTTTTTGAAGGCGTCGTAATGTTTCGCGGCATCGGCAAGCGTTGCGCGGGCATTTTTCAGCAGATCCGTTTTCGCGGTGCTCTGCTGGTTATTGGGGTCCATCATCATGCGGGCAGAAGAGCGGCTCAGGTTAATGCGCGTTTGCAGCATCAGATCCCAGGTCGATGTCAGCTCGCTTTGTTGCAAACGCAGATCGTTTGATGCGGCAAAGCTGTCCTGATTATTTTTTAACGACGAGAAAAAAAGCCCGCCTGAAATGAGCTGAAGAAGCGCGAAAATGACCAGCACCATCATGAGCATTGTGACAACGCGGATACGGTTCAACATACAACACCTTCTCATAGATTTATTAACGGTGTTATCGGCACTGACCACAGGAACTTTACATTTGCGAAAGGGAAAAGCACCGGTTAAAACGCCACGTCGACAATTAGCGTATCGCTGTAGGTCCCGGCAGGTGGGGTAGTCTGGTTGGTGAGCACTTTGGCCGTGTAGTTATAGGTACGCAGCAGGCCGTCAGTGCTCAGCTGTGAAGAGGCTGAGCTGGCCCAGCGCTCGGTGCCGCTGCCGCCCCAGCGGCTGGTGGTCGCTTCTTTGTAGATGTCGTAACTCATATAGTTACTGCCGCTAACCATACGACGCACATTGTTCAGCGCGTTGGCACCATTGTTAATTCCTATGGTGTAAGTGCTGCCTTTGGTGCAGGTCACGGCGATGGCTTGCGAAATGGTGGGGAAATTTTGTACCAGCGGTGCGCTGTTGAAGTTCACGTCCGGCGTAGTCATGGCGCTACAGTCGTTGGTCACGGTCATGTTGAGCAGAATACTTGTCGTCGCCGTCCCCGTTTGCGGCGTAGTGCACAGCCCCAGAACCCCCACAGAACAGACATTGTAGTTAATACTGAAGGTCAACAGCACCTGATACGGCCCTGCCGTCACGTTTTGCCCGGCCACGGTTCGGAAATAGAGCGGAATGTTGTACTGCTTCGACCCCAGCAGCCCCAGCAGCGTGTTACCACTCCAGGTGTAGGTCTTGCTGATTTGCACTTCACTGTTGCTTGCACAGCCCGATAAACCGCATAGCCGCGTGGGGATCACATCGGTGATGGTTGCGTTGTCGGTGCGTTTCATCGTGGCGCGGCTGTTACCGGATACCGAAGCCGACGTGTAGCTCAGCGTCACCGAATCGTTAGTCAACAGATTGAGTATCGCATCACAGGAAACCACCAGAGTGCCGGTAGTTTCCACCTCCCCGGTTCCGCTAAGGGAAAATGACCCTACGCTGCCAAATGCAGCATTCACAGTACTGATGGTACACACCGCCCCACTGCCGCCGGAAAAGAGCAGCATAATCACCAGCAGCAGGCGCTTCATGGCCCCTCCCGGCACACCAGTGGCCCATAGGTTTGCAGCTTATGATCCGGGTTTGCACCAATGGTCAGCGTCGCCGTGCAGTGTTTGCCTTCCGGGGTGGTAATATCCAGCGGATTCACGTCGCTGAGATTTTCCAGCCAGGCAATGCCGTCATACCCCACCACCGCATTGCTGCGCGAGGCGCGTCTCACCTGGCTTCCAACCGGAATATCCTGCCCCTGCGCATCATGCAGAATCACGCTTGCCACCCGTTCCTGCTCCATCGGGAAATCGACCAGATAACCGCTGTGACGACGAATAGCCACCCGCCTCTCGGTCTCTTTCAGCCGGGTATCGGCAGGCAGATTCAGGGTATCAATACTGTAGCTCGCCGGATAATAGGCCGACACGCCGCTCACCAGCAGATAACCATTGTTATTGGTTTTGCCGACCGGCTGGTTCTCATAGCTAACGGGAACATCCGGATGGCCATCAGTACTGATCACCACGAACGCATCATTGATTTTGTTGGCGGCAAACAACTCGCCGTCCATCAGCACAAGGGAGCCCATCGCCTCGCCCCACCAGGTCATCATGTCCTGTTCGCCGTATCCCCCGCCCTGCAATTCAATATTATTGTTGCGCCAGCCCAGCGTTCCCTGCTGATAGTTATTCGCCCGCGACTGGTTGGCCCACGCCATATTCCAGCTAAACCCACCATCGGAAGGCATGGAATGGTTGTAGTTGATGCGCTGTGTGCTGCCTGCATCCGGGGTATTTTCAAAGGTGACGGCGGCGCTGTCACGTTCACCCAGCGGTACCTGTAGCGAGAGTGCGACCGTCCAGTCCCCCCGCTGCTGGTCGCGGCTGGCCGCCAGATAGATACTGCTGGCCCCCCACAGATTGCGGCTCCAGGAGAGATTCAGCAGCTCCGTTTTCTGGTTATCAAAACTCTCAACACCGATCCAGGCCACGCCAAAATTGCCGTACTGCCCGAGGTTAAAGGTCAGCGAATACTGGTCAGTATTGCGGCTAAAACTGGCAATCGGACGGTTGTTTTCATCATAGACCGTCGGCTGGTCATACAGTGCCAGGTTGCCAAAGCCGCGACCTCGCCGGCTATGCTGGGTGGCAAGGTTAAACTCACTGGTGCTGTACTGATAACCCCAGTTGATTTGCCCGCCATCGTCCCCACGCATCTGACTGCGGGTATATGACGTATTCACCACACCAAAACGTCCGAGCTTCACCACCGTTCCCGCCCCGCCCAGTGCCAGCTCTTGCGCGCCTTCTGCGTGTCCTTCCAGCGTCAGCCAGTCTGTAAGGCCATAGCGATACGATCCGCTGCCTGCCGCCGGACCGTAGTCGAAACTTTTGATTCCATAATTACGCCGCAGGCTCCCGAGCGTCACCGCGCCGTCACTCAGCCCTTGTTTGAGCACATCACTGGTGACATAAAACGGCAGCGTCGTGCTGACCTGTCGACCCAGCGCATCGGTGGTCACCAGCACGGCATCCCCGGCGCCGTTGATATAGGGCAGGTTCGTGAGGGTGAATGGCCCGGGCTGGAGCTGAGTAGAGCCCGAACGATAGCCGTTGATAAACAGATCGACGGAGGTGGGCACGGCCGCTTCCCCCGAGAACTCCGGCAGCGGCCAGGTCACCAGATCCGGGCGCAGAGAGAAATCACGCCCGTAGCTTATCCCGCCCATCCGTACACTGCTGCTCCAGCTCAGGGCATCACTTATCACATCCCAGGCAGTCCAGGTGGTTGCATCGTCTTCGTTAGTCATCAACAAGGTGGTGTCATAGCGAACGTAACCTTCCTGTTGACCATTGTCCCCGGAGAAATTTTGTCGGGCGTAGCCAGTAGATGAAAACGAGCCGTTTTCATTGAAGTAGCGGAACTCATGCCAGAGAGACGCCTGGCCGCCAATGTGGTCGGTATGATTGGTATAGAGATCGTAATTCAGCAGCGCCCCCCGTCCATAATGAGGTTTGCTCTGTGCTGCCAGGCCGCTAAACGGCGTGATGCGGGATGAAACCCAGTCGCGAGGCACGGTTATCAACAGCCGCTGTGCGGCGCTGTCGTACTCCACGCGCACCTGAGAAAGCGTAGAAAGATTGACGTCCCCATTCGGCACATGCTCGGGGGGAAGCCCGGCACGCAGCAGATCGGCGCTGGAAATAAAGTAAGCGCCATCGCGTTGCGTGACGGGCACCACCAGCCCGGTGTCATAGTGATTCAGTACGAGAGCAAGCTGGAAAACGGCTTCACCTTTTATTGCCTGGGCTTGCGGTGGCGGCGGCAAACTGTCATCGCCAGGCTCGGCCCAGGTGCTGGTACTGACGCAGAGCAGGATAATCATCGCCGGTTTCAGTTGACGGGCGTCGACTGCCATTGCGTATCCCTGGCATTAATCTGCGCGCTCATCTGCTCTGGCTGGCGAATTCCCGCCGGGATCGGCCACCTGCGGGTACTGTCGGGCAGCACGTACCCCAGCAATCCATCAGCAACCGTTCGTTTCTGCCCGCCCTGCTCCAGCGTCACCTGACTCAGCCTGACGTGCACATCTCCCTGATTACGAACCTCAAGCGCAGGATGCCCTCCTTCCTGCGTTACCCGCCAGCTCAGATTTTTACTCTCCACCAGCGCATGATGCGCACCCTCTTTTATTGTCGGGATCCCTTGCCCGTAAACAAAGAGCGGAATGGAGTAGCGCATCTGGAGTTTAAGGCCGATGGTCGGTTCAGCTTTGGCATCAGGCTGGGGAATTTCATCCACGATAATGCGGTAGGCTTGTTCGACGCCCATCGGGACAGCGCCCTGTTTGATCAGACGGATAAGCTGCTTGCTGTCTTTGCCGATGGTGACAATCGGCGGGCTGGCGACAACATCCTGCTGTGCGGTATAGCGTTCAAACCCTTCTTCCTGCTTCCAGCGCACAATGCGTACCTGCATGGTCGTCGCGCTGTTGCCCTGATTCTGGATCCATAATTCCGTCGCTTTGGTGTCTGCCGAAAGCCACGGGTCGATGGGCCATAACAGAATGGTCGCAGCCGCGTGCGCCTGGCCTGTTGCAACGGCGGTGACTCCCAACATACTTACCAGACAAATACGCCTGAATAATGGCTGCATCGATTTTCTCCCTTAATCACCATGACAACGTCACGACGAGTTGATCAGAATACACACCTGCCGGGCTAAACCCGGTCAGGAGCGCCACACCGAAGAGTGGCAGTGAGATGTTGTTGCTGTTGGTATAGGTCACCGCGACCGCCTGGTTGACCCCAATCTCACTGTTCGCGGCCAGAGAACTGTTGCTGTAGAGTCGGTACGCCACAACATCGGTTCCGCCTGAACGTTTCATTCGCCGTACAGAAGCGTAATTCTGTCCACCATCAATGCTCATACTCAGCGCCACGCCTGGCGTACAGGCAATGGACAATGCCCCGTTGGGCACAAAGCTGGTACTGACCGGGGCGCTTTCTACCCCAGTACGTGTGCCAAAATCCAGCGTACCCAACAGCCCACCGGTTCCGGAAATTACCGAGCAGCCCGGCACAATGGTCGCACTGACCTTAAATGGCTGCGACGTCACCGCCCCGGAGATGGGCGCTAGCATCAGCCCCACAGCGAGGACAAAAAAAGGTTGCAGGAAACCCTCTGCGCTTTCGCGCAGACATAACCAGAATGCCTTCATGACTGGAACTAGTAGGTTACGCTGACGTTAATGGTGTCAGTGTAGGTTCCCGGGACAACCGTAACGCTGTTGCCGCCTCCGGTGATGCGTCCGTACAGGGTGTAACTGCTCACCTCGCCCGTCGTCGACGCTGCCGGCAACGCCGCGTTATTGGCGATGATGTTGTTAAATCCGCTGTCGCTGTACAAGCTGTATGCCACACCCTGTGCCGCGTCGGTGGTATTAATCAGATAACGCGCGGGCGTACCTGGTGTCCCTACCACGGTGGTCGGAGCGGTGGAGTTGGTATTGCCGGTTATCGCCACCGTATAACTGGCGGTGGTGCATTGAATACTGAAGGAGTTACCGCCGCTGGCCCCGGTCAACTGGGTAGTCAGCGTAGAAAAGGTCGCAGGATGGGTCCCGAAATCCAGCGTCCCGAAGTTAATTCCGTTTTGAGTAGGTGATCCGTTGATCAAACAACCGTTGGTCAGAGTCAGTGTCGCGCCGATGGTGCCGCTACTGGTTACCGCCAGCGCCTGCCAGGCGGTCGTGGCGATAAGCAGGGTGCCTGCAAATATTAAAAGGCGTTTTCTTTTCATTTTTCCCCCTCCAGAAGATGTCGCCGTTCGCTTACCACATTTTATTTATACTGTTCAAGATGTTAGCCCCACTGAACAATCCCGAAAGGGGGTTATTGTGAATTTAGTTGATGGATACCGCTTCAACCACCCTTGCCAGGATACGTGCAACTTTTGCCGTATTGACAACTTAGTTAATTAAAAAACAATCAGTTAAAACAATTTACGGGAAGTAAATGCGTCTCATCCTGAGAATATATCCATAAAAACGTGATAAGCATCACAATATATCGTTGAGGCATTAGCAACAAAATTAATAAAAATTAAAAACCAGTTGTATCCCCACTCGCTTTACGTCAATTTATGTGCCGAATATTTTCCTGCGCTGTAATAAAAAATCTATATGTATCGGCGCGGGGATGAATCTTAAGCGCATAGAGGGTCTTTTTTCGTGGCAAGTGCAAACAAACTCACACTCTTCATCGTGATATTCATGCTGGCGGGTATTCTTTCAGGGGCAGTAATTCACGAGTACGCATCACAGGATGTCATTACCGCCTGGGCGGATAACATCACGCTGCTGACCGATATTTTCCTGCGACTGATTAAAATGGTGATAGCGCCGTTGGTGTTCAGTACGTTAACCGTCGGCATTATGAAGCTGGGCGAAACCTCTACCATTGGCCGCGTTGGCGGCAAAGCGATGGTGTGGTTTATCAGCTCTTCCGTGCTTTCTATTCTGGTGGGGCTGTTTATTGTCACCCTGGAACACCCGGGTAGCGGCCTGAACCTGACTATCCCGAAAGAAGCGGTTGATACCGGCCTGGCCGTGGGGGGAATGACGCTGAAAGCCTTCCTGTCTCACACCATTCCAACCAGTATTGCGGGCGCGATGGCGAATAACGAGATCCTGCAAATTGTGGTGTTCTCGATGTTCTTCGGTATTGCAGGCGCGTCACTGGGTCAAAAATTCAATGCTCCGCTGGTTGCCGCGCTGGATGTGGTTTCGCACATCATGCTGAAGGTGACAGGCTACGTGATGTACGTTGCACCACTGGCCATTTTCGCGGCGATTTCATCCGTCATTGCCACGCAGGGTCTGGGCATTTTGCTGAACTACGCGTCATTTATTGGCGGTTACTATGTTGCCATCCTGCTCACCTGCATGGTGCTGCTGGCGGTGGGTTACATGGTGCTGAAAAAAGAGGTGTTTCGTCTGGTCAGTATGCTGAAAGATCCGGTACTGGTCGCGTTTACCACCAGCAGTTCTGAAGCCGCTTATCCAAAAACACTGGAACAGCTGGAGCGCTTTGGCTGTTCACGCAATATTGCCTCTTTCGTTCTGCCGATTGGTTATTCCTTTAACCTGGTGGGTTCGATGGTGTATTGCTCTTTTGCCTCTATGTTTATCGCCCAGGCGTACAACATTCATCTGAGTTTCTCCGAAGTCACCGTTCTGATGCTGACGCTGATGCTGGCCTCCAAAGGGATTGCGGGTGTGCCGCGCTCTTCGCTAGTGGTGCTGGCTGCGACCATTCCAAGCTTTAATATCCCGGTGGCGGGTATTCTGTTGCTGATGGGGATTGACCACTTCCTGGATATGGGGCGTTCTGCAATTAACGTGCTGGGGAACGGGATTGCGACGGCGATGCTGTCACAGAACGAAGGTGCGCGGGAAGCGGAAGCTGAGCTGGTAGAGCAGGAAGCTTAAGATGTAAAAAAGCCGGGTGGCGGCTTCGCCTTACCCGGCCTACAAATGGCTCGCACACGTAGGCCGGCGGCCTACAAATGGCTCGCACACGTAGGCCGGGTAAGCGTTCGCGCCACCCGGCTTTGTTTTAAGCTACATGACTCGCTGCGATATCCAGCAGCGCCATCTCATCGCTGTTCAGCAGCTTCTCGATATTCACCAGAATCAGCATACGCTCGCCGAGCGCACCCAGACCGGTCAGATATTCGGTGGACAGCGTTACCGCAAACTCTGGCGCAGGACGGATTTGGTCAGAGGTCAGTGACAGCACATCAGACACGCCATCAACAACAATACCCACAACACGTTGGCCCAGATTCAGGACAATCACCACGGTGTTGTCATTGTAATCCACGTCGCCCTGGCTGAACTTCACACGCAGGTCAACGATTGGCACAATCACACCGCGCAGGTTCGTCACGCCCTTGATAAAAGATGGGGTGTTAGCAATACGCGTAACCTGGTCATAACCACGGATCTCCTGCACTTTAAGGATGTCGATTCCGTACTCTTCATCGCCTAAAGTGAAGACCAGGAACTCCTGTCCAGATGGCTCGCCCGCCAGTTTCGTTACATTACTCATACCGGTCATGTTATTACCTTTTTCTTAATCAGGCGGCTGTGTATGCCACACGTTGTTCACGATTTAATCCCTGAAGCGCTGATACATCAACGATCAGCGCAACGCTACCATCACCCAGGATGGTGGCGGCAGAAATTCCCGGCACCTTGCGGTAGTTGCTTTCGAGGTTCTTCACCACGACCTGGTGCTGACCAATCAACTGATCGACCAGCAGCGCATAGCGGCGTCCTGCACTTTGCAAAATAACCACAATGCCTTGCGTCGCTTCGGTTTTCGCACCATCGACTTCGAATACTTTCCACAGTTCAACCAGTGGCAGATACTCGCCACGCACTTCCAGTACGCGCTCGCCACCCGCCAGTGGATGCAGATCTTCTTCACGCGGTTGCAGAGATTCCATTACCGCATTCAGTGGCAGAATGAAGACTTCACCAGCAACTTTGACAGACATACCATCCAGAATCGCCAGCGTTAGCGGCAGCAGGATGCGAATGGTCGTACCGGAACCTTGTTTAGACTTGATCTCAACGTGGCCACCCATCTCCTGGATATTACGTTTCACCACGTCCATGCCCACGCCACGGCCGGAAACGTCCGTCACCTGTTCAGCCGTCGAGAAGCCAGGCGCGAAAATAAGCATCCCCACTTCTTCATCGGTCATGTTTTCACTTACCGCCATACCCTGAGACATTGCCTTCGCCAGAATACGTTCGCGGTTCAGGCCAGCACCGTCGTCGGTCACTTCGATACAGATATTGCCGCCCTGGTGTTCCGCAGACAAAATCAGGTTACCGACCGGTGATTTCCCCGCAGCAACGCGGTTTTCCGGCAGTTCGATACCATGGTCAAGGCTGTTACGCACCAGGTGCGTTAATGGATCGATGATGCGCTCGATCAGGCTCTTATCCAGTTCGGTAGAGCTGCCCATCAGCGTCAGTTCAATTTGCTTGTTCAGTTTACCGGCCAAATCGCGCACCAGACGCGGGAAACGGCTGAAGACATATTCCATCGGCATCATACGGATGGACATCACCGATTCCTGCAAATCGCGGGCGTTACGTTGTAACTGACCCATGCTGGTGATGAGATCACCATGAGTGACCGGGTCCAGTTCGTTGGAACGCTGGGCAAGCATGGACTGGGTAATCACCAGTTCGCCCACCAGGTTAATCAGCTGGTCAACTTTCTCGACCGCAACACGAATACTGGTGGATTCACTTGAACGTGCCGCCGGTTTTTCACCGCGGGCAGGTGCTGCTGATTCTTTTGGCACCGCTTTCAGCGCTGGCGCGGCAGGAACAACAGCAGGAGCCGCCACTTCAGCGACCGCAACAACCGCTTCTGCCACCGCAGGGGCTTGAGCAGTTTCTTTCTCAAAATCAATCTGATCGGCTTCGATTACAAAGCACAGCACTGCCACGATGTCGTCCTGGCTAATGCCGTCTTCAAGCGTTGCGGCAAGGCTGTCTTTCCCCTTCACCACATTGCTTAATTTGGCCAGATTACCCAGCTCTTCTTCCAGCAGATTGACTTCGCTCTCTTTAAGGCGAGATAGCACAACGCGCAACTTACTTGCCGCAGCGGCAGGCGCGACGTCTTCAGCGGAATCGACAACGCTCAGGGTTGCCGGGCTAACAGCGGGAGCCGCTGCTTCACCTTTTGCTTCCAGCGCTAACTGACGCAGCGCGTTGCAGATGTATTCAAAGCTGGCGGCATCAGGCTCTGCCGAGCTTTTATAGGCGTCGAGCTGTTCCTGCATAATATCTTTGGTTTCCAAAAACAGGTTAATAATGTCGGTATTGAGCTGCATCTCACCGCGGCGCGCTTCATCGAGCAGGTTTTCCATTAAATGGGTTGTTTCCTGCAAGATGGTAAAACCAAACGTCCCTGCTCCGCCTTTAATAGAATGCGCCGCACGGAAGATGGCATTGAGCTGCTCTGAATCCGGTGCTTCAGGCACCAGATCCAAAAGGTGTTGCTCCATGTCAGCCAACAATTCGTCGGCTTCATCAAAGAATGTCTGATAAAAATCGCTAATATCCATGCTCACGCTATCACCTCGGATTGGCTGGTGGCGATGTTGGAACGGCAGCCGAAGGTACGGCCCCAGGCTGTTTTAAATCGTCCAGTGACTCATTCTGACTTTCGGCGTTTTCATGCAGGATGGCCTGCTCCGCCTGCTGGTTCAGCACTAAAAGACTGATACGACGGTTGATGGCATCATCTGGCCCGCGGTCGGAGACGCGCATCGTTGCGGCCATGCCGACCACGCGCAGTACCTTGCCATCATCAAGCCCACCCGCCACCAGCTCGCGACGCGAGGAGTTGGCACGGTCGGCAGAAAGTTCCCAGTTGCTGTATCCCTTCTCACCCGTGGCATACGGGAAATCATCCGTGTGTCCTGACAAGCTGACGCGGTTTGGGATCCCGTTCAGAACCGGCGCAATTGCACGCAAAATGTCGCGCATATAAGGTTCAACTTCAGCACTGCCGGTTTTAAACATTGGGCGGTTCTGGCTATCAATAATCTGTATACGCAAACCTTCCTGCACCAGGTCTATCTTCAGATGCGGGCGTAATGCGCGCAGTTTCGGATCGGCTTCAATCAACTGATCCAGATCGCCACGCAGTTTTTTCAGGCGCGCCTGTTCCATCCGTCTTTTCAGCTCGTCAATGTTCGGCTCTTTTTTCACTTCACCCTTTTGTTGGGTGTAGTCATCACCGCCGCCAGGGATTGGGCTGTCGCTATTCGCGATACGCTGCCCCCCTGTCACCGCCGTCGCCAGCGGGGTTCTGAAATATTCAGCAATCTGGATAAGCTCTTTCGGGCTGGAGATGGAGATAAGCCACATCACCAGAAAGAACGCCATCATTGCGGTCATAAAGTCGGCGTAAGCAATTTTCCAGGAGCCGTGCGAACCATGCCCGCCGCCCTTGTGCTTGCGCTTTTTTACGATGACGATCGGATGGGACTGGTTTTTCATGCGTCCTCAGTTGTCGTCTGTTGATTTGGGTTTTTCACCGCACGCACATGTTCTTCCAGCTCGATAAACGATGGACGTTCGCTGGAGTAAAGCGTTTTACGACCGAATTCGACAGCGATCGGCGGTGCATAGCCGTTGAGGTTAGAGAGCAGCGTGATCTTCACGCACTGCATCATTTTGGTGGTTTCCGCGCTCTTCTGACGCAGCACGCTTGCCAGCGGAGAAATAAAACCGTAGGCCAGCAAAATACCGAGGAAGGTTCCGACCATTGCGTGCGCAATCAGGGCACCCAGTTCTGCCGCCGGACGATCCGCAGACGCCAGGGCGTGTACTACCCCCATTACCGCCGCAACGATACCGAAGGCCGGAAGGGAGTCACCCACAAGCGCAAGGCTGTTTGCTGGCACTTCGGATTCGCTTTCGTGGGTTTCGATCTCTTCGTCCATCAGCGCTTCGATTTCGAAGGTGTTCATGTTGCCGCTGATGATAAGGCGCAGATAATCAACGATAAAATCCAGCATCATTGCGTCGGCAATAATGCGCGGATAGCTGGCAAAGATTTCGCTCTCTTTTGGATTTTCAATGTCTCGCTCCAGCGAGAACATTCCCTGCTGACGCGACTTCGCCATCAGGCGATAGAGCAGCGCCAGCAAGTCCATATACATGCTTTTGGTGTATTTCGAGCGACGGAACAGCAGTGGAATAGCTTTCAGCGTCCCCTTGATCGATTTACCGTTGTTACCAACGATAAAAGCCCCTACCCCTGCGCCGCCGATGATAATAAGTTCAGCCGGTTGATAGAGTGCTCCAAGGTGCCCGCCGGTCATCATGTAACCGCCGAAAACTGTACCGAGAACTACCAGGTAACCTAATAAGATAAGCACGACATCATCCTTCCGCTAGTGACTAAGGCAGGACGTTCATTTCGAGTGTGTGACCGGAATGCGGGGTAAAAAAAAGCAGCGGTAATTTCTTACCGCTGCTGGAGTCTTGCCCACACGTTCGGGTTAAACAGCTTGTTCGATCTGTTCATCCAGCAGTTGTGGAATAATATCGGCAGCATCCCGGGAAAGTTTACGTCTTTTTACGGCTCGGGATGGAGGCTGGCATAAACTACAGGCAAAGCTGCCAGCAGGCTGATGAGCATGGGTAATAAAATTACCGTCACAGCAATTGCAGCGTGACAGTTCAAGCATTCCGCTTTCAACAAAACGCACCAGCGTCCAGGCACGAGTTAAGGCCAGCAGCGGACCGTCGTCATTCTGCTGTGGGCATTGCTCAAGGTAAAGTTTATACGCTTTGATCACGGCATCAACGCCGCTGCAAAGACCTGTTTTCAGCAGATATTGCCAGGCATTGCAGAACATCGACGCGTGGATGTTCTGTTCCCAGGTCATAAACCAGTCCGTTGAGAACGGTAGCATCCCTTTTGGCGGTGGGCTGCCACGTAATTCTTTGTACAGTTTGATGAGGCGACCACGGCTGAGCTGGGTTTCGCTTTCCAGCATTTGCAAACGAGCACCCAGCGTGATCAGTTCCATTGCCAGCTGTATATCACGCGCTTCCTGAACAATGCTTTTTTCGCTCATTTTTACGCCCTTTTCTTACGGGCTGCGTCATCAGGCTGGCTGATTTCAGTGAGCAAGCGGGTAGAAAGTAAAATACCGGTATGGATCTGTTGCAGATCGTCAACACGAGAATCTTGAGTCAAACGCGTGATAGTCTGAGGATTATCAAAACGGAACTGACATACTAGTTGATTCGTTTCCGCCAGCTTCACCATCTGTGGAAGGGTTAACCCACCCAGCATGGTTGCCATTTCTTCGCTAACACCTAAACGAAACATCGCGGACGCCTTGTCCTGACTAATCAAACGCTGCGCGAGCAGTAAATATGACAAATTGATGTCATAGATATGTTTTAGCAACTCGGATGTATGCATTTTTCCCATCCCGAATAACTACTATTATTTTTAAGCGGAAAAACCGCACCCCGTGATGTCGCCGGGAAATCACCCGGTATAAAAAAAGAAGGCCAAATGCATAGTTGAATTAAGGTTTGTATGTAGCAAAACGCGCAATATTCAACACACTGCTGCGTTGTTTACACGTTTTATCATTTCTTACAAATAACTAAGATTTTTCCTAATTCGACGCAAACTCTACTCGTCAGCTCTAACACATACAATGCGGCCCCACCCAAAATTTAAAAAAAATGTGATCTCCATCACATAATTTAAGCGAATGTTATCGATAAATCCATCAGCATGACTTGTAAATTGATTATTTATTGAGCTGTTGACACTATTTTATATTCTTAATGGACGAATACTCATGCAGAAGTATGAAGTAGTTGGGTATGACAATTGCTTAGCGGCCTGATGATTAGCGAGTTTGCCCCTGACGATATCTCTATGATAGAGACATTCGATCATAATCCATTAAAAACATATAGTTATATATATATTGCATTTAACAAATTTCTTTGCGTGATCATCCCGCTTGTGTTGATAACCCGTTAAAACGATTTAGCAGCCCGACACAATGTTTGTTTTATTTACGTTAAGTTGTTAATTTTTATCATTCAGCTGCATTATTTGAATATTCCTCTTATAAGAATAATTAATGAATAATTATGATAAGGTTCACACTAATGTCGTATTCACCTCTTGCAGAAGCGGCAATTTCGCGGTAATGCTGATTGAAACACCGTATTTCAGATGCCAAAGGAGTGCGTGATGAGCTACGCCCATCTTCTTGTTTCTGTTGCTGTTTCACCCGAAAGCCACCAACTTGTCGCCCGTGCTGTCTCCATCGCCAGGCCCACCAATGCCCGGATCACCCTGATAACTCTTGCTACTGAGCCAGAGATGTACAATCAACTGGCCGCACCCATGCTTGAAGATATTCGTGAGGTATTGCAGGAAGAGACACAGCAATTTCTGCGGGAGCTGGTTGAGAAGGCGCAATATCCTGTTTATGACACCATCATTGCGACAGGTGAATTAAACGAACATATTCTTAACATGTGCCGAAAACAGAATATTGATCTGGTTATTTGCGGTAATCATAACCACAGTTTCTTTTCCAGAGCGTCTTGTTCTGCAAAATCGATTGTTGCATCAAGCCAAGTTGACGTGCTGTTAGTACCTCTCGGGGGTAAATAATACCCCCGGAGGGGGTCATGCCAGCTTAGGGAATGTCGCGACTTTTTTTTGCAAACGCTGTTCCGTATCCCGCGGCGTGATACTGCGCAGGTCGCGAATAAAATGCGCCTGCCAGTGGTTGATGTCATTTTTACGGAGTGTTTCCATCATCTCCGCATGACGTGAAATACGCTCAGTAAGCGGCATATTCAGTGCACGATCGAGCGCATTCGCAACATCATCACGATCGTAAGGATTCACGATAAGCGCAGAGGTCAATTCGTTTGCCGCCCCGGCAAACTGTGACAACACCAACACGCCAGGATCGGCAGGATCCTGCGCGGCGACATACTCTTTCGCCACCAGATTCATGCCGTCGCGCAGCGGTGTGACCAGACCGACATCGGCATAGCGGAATACCTTCATAAGGATCTTACGTTCAAAATGCTGGTTTAAATAAAAGAGCGGTGTCCAGCCTAATTGCCCGTAGCGACCGTTAATGCGCCCCGCTTCCGTTTCTAACTGATGACGAATGTCCTGATAGGCCTGCACCTCACCGCGTGAAGTGGGCGCTATCTGGGTGTAGCGAATTTTACCGTGATGCTGAGGGAATTTTTCCAGCAGCGCTTCATAGGCAAGAAAACGCTCCGGCAGGCCTTTGGAATAATCTAATCGTTCAACCGAAAAGATATTTTTAACATGCTTGAGTTCATTCTTAAGCTGCGCCAGTTTCGGCGGCAATGGCCCCGCGGCCTGCCCGGCGATTTCATCAGGCTCGATGCCGATGGGGTACACATCAGTATGGAACGGTTTCCCCCACGCGGTATGCGACTTGCCGCATTGTGTTACCAGCCGGGTTTTGCCTGAGACGCTGTCGAGGAATGCCAGCCGGTCATTTTCGGTCTGAAATCCCAGCAGGTCATAGTCACATAATCCTTCCAGTAATTCCTCATGTGGCGGCAACGCGTTGAATATCTCGGGCGTAGGGAAAGGGATATGCAGGAAAAAACCTATCCGATTATTTACGCCCCGTTTTCGCAGCTCTCTGGCAAAAGGTAACAGGTGGTAATCATGCACCCATAAAGTGTCGTCGGGCTCAATTAATGGCAGCAGTTTATCCGCCAACAGCGCATTGACGCGCATATAGCCTTCGAAGGATCCACGCTGAAAATTCACCAGATCGAGTCGATAGTGAAACGCAGGCCATAACACGGCATTCGAGAACTCAGAGTAATACTCTTCGTAATCTTTTTCATTGAGGGCGAAGGATACCCAGGTGATGTTACCCCGCGTCACTTTCTTCAGGGGTTTATCTTCATTACTGATATCACCGCTCCAGCCAAACCAAAGGCCTCCGGCGGCTTTTAAGGCACCTAACACCCCTACCGCCAGCCCCCCTGCACCAGACTTCTTATCATCAGGCGGCGCGATCCGGTTAGAGATGACGACTAAGCGACCCATACTGGCTCCTCCCGCTGTGTTGTGCGATTTGCTGATTAGCGACATCTGTTATCCACTGACAGACGCTACTGACATTTCCCAGACGCCATCCGGCGTTGGTTTCGCCCGGCCCAACCTTTACCGACATGCCTTTGGCCCGGTTGACGACCTTGAACCCGGCTTCATCTGTCAGGTCATCCCCCACAAATACCGGCGTCCGATCTTTAAACGGTGCGGTTCCCATAAAGGCGTTGATGGCCGCGCCTTTGTTGATCCCCGCTGGTTTTATCTCGACCACACATTTTCCTGGCTGAAGCGCCAGCTGAGGATGCGCATCCACCAGCGTCTTTGCCAGCGCAAGCACCGCCGCTTCATGCTGCGGTGCCTGACGGTAGTGCAGCGCAAAGGCCATGCCCTTGGCTTCAAGCTCCATGCCCGGAAGCCGGGCAAGCCCAGACGTAAGCTGCGTGTGCAGCAGCGCAATTAAATCATCCGGGAGAGAAACGATATGGGTTTGGCCATGGATGTCGCGGCGCTCCGCTCCGTGGACACCCGCCAGCGGAAAGCGATAAGGCCTGGCGAGCGCGTCCAGCTCGGCCATTGAGCGCCCTGATATCAATGCCAGTGCTCCCTCATTCATCTGTGAGAGCTGATACAACATCTGAAGAACCGCAGTGGGTATGACCACCTGGTCGGGATGAGGTTTTATCTCGGCGAGTGTGCCGTCGAGGTCAAAAAAGAATGCAAAGTGTCCGGGCAGTACAGGCGGTGCAGTTAACAGGTCAGCCACCCTCTTCCTCCTTACAGGGTTACGTGAGGTAAAACCTTTACCTCATCATTAGCCATGTAAGTATAGACAGTGTGACGTTGCTCGCCATTCAGGAACCCACCGGCCAGGGAAACTGGTCGGTGGGTTAGAGGGTCAACTATAGTTATAAGTTGGGTCGTTAAAAGGCAGGAAATGGCTTATACGGTGCGCTTCGCTTTTTGCTTGTAACGGTCGAAGATAACCGCTGCCAGCAGGATCAGACCACGAACCACATACTGCGAGAACGGAGAGATGTTCAGCAGGTTCATGGCGTTTTCCACCGTCCCCAGAATCAGAATACCGGCCACCACATATGAGATTTTTCCGATGCCGCCTTTCAGGGATACCCCGCCCAGAACACAGGCTGAAATCACAATCAGCTCATAACCGATAGAGGTCATTGGCTGGCCGCTGGTCATACGCGATGCAAGGATAATCCCCGCTGCTGCCGACACCAGCCCGGACAACACAAAGATGATTATCTTGGTGCGTACCACCGGTACACCCGCCAGACGCGCCGCTTCTTCGTTACCGCCAATAGCCAGCGTATTGCGGCCAAAGGTGGTCCTGTTAAGCAGGAAACCGAACAGGATAAGACAGGCCACCGTCAGCCAGATTGGCGCAGGCAGACCTAACCAGTTAGCATAACCCAGGGTAAAGAAGCGCTCGTCTTCAATCCCGACCGCTTTACCGTCAGAGATGATATAGGCCAGACCACGCACAATTTGCATCGTCGCAAGGGTGGTGATCAGCGCGTTAATCTTAAGGCGCGCAATCACGAAACCGTTCACCAGACCGCTTAACACCCCAAGCAGCAGACCGGCAAACACACCAATCCACAGGCTTTCGGTCATATTGATGACCACCGCCGTTGTTACGCCAGCGCAGGCAATCACAGAGGCAACAGACAAATCAAAATCGCCGGACGCCAGGCAGAACAACATCCCACAGGCCACCATGCCAGACATGGAAATCGCCAGCCCGAGCCCCTTCATATTAATGAAGGTGGCAAAGTTCGGGACAAAGAGAGAACAGGCGATGAACAGGGCGGCAAAAACCACCAGCATCCCGTACTGATCCCAGATGCGGCCAAAACTGAAAGCCGACTTTGGTGCTCCAGATGTAGTAACAGAGGACATCATTAACTCCTTACTCAGGCGACAGCCTGGCTAACTTTAGGCATGGCGAGACTCAACGCCTGTTGTTCATTCGCCTGTTCATGAAGCAATTCACCGGCAATTTCACCTTCACGCATCACCACAATGCGGTCGGCAACCCCCAGCACCTCAGGCAGATCGCTTGAGGCGAATAGCACTGCCACACCGCGTTTTGCCAGTTCATAAATCACGTTATAGATTTCGTGTTTTGCCCCCACGTCGATACCACGGGTGGGTTCATCCAGCAAAATGACCTTCATATCTTCCGACAGCCAGCGCCCTAAGATCGCCTTTTGCTGGTTGCCGCCGGAGAGGTTCATGATTAACTGCTCCGCCCCCGGGGTTTTAATATTTAACGAACGGATATGATGATCGGCATTGCTCAACTCCCAGCCATCGTTAATCAGACATCCAGCGCGGATAAACTTACGTCTTGCTGAAATGTTGATGTTGTCGCGCACGGAGTGCACAGGAATGATCCCTTCGGCTTTGCGGTCTTCCGGGCAAAGCATCATCCCTGCCCTGATGGCATGGGCGGGTTTGCGGATATCGACCTGCTCACCATCGATAGTGACCTGGCCTTCGGTGATACGTGTCCCGCCAAACAGCCCTTTCATTAATTCGCTGCGCCCCGCCCCGACAAGGCCGAACAACCCAACGATTTCACCGCTGAGTACAGATAATGAAATCGGCGTACGCACGCCAGGTGCTTTGACGTTATCCAGACGCAGGCGTTCAGGGCCATACTCTCTGGATTTCCAGTGATAAATATCTCCCAGTTCGCGTCCGACCATCGCCTGCACCAGCTGATCGTGATTGACCTGCTGCATATCGCTAAAGGTGCGCACATAACGCCCGTCTTTGAACACGGTAATGGCATCGCTGAGGGCGAAAATTTCTTCCATGCGGTGCGAAACGTACAAAATAATGCGGCCTTCTTTACGCAGCTCGCGTATCACGCGGAATAAATTTTCAATTTCGCGCGCAGAGAGCGAACTGGTGGGTTCATCAAAGGCGATAATCTTGGCGTTACGCGCCAGCGCCTTCGCAATTTCAACCATCTGCCACTGGCCAATAGAGAGATACTTCAGGGGCGTTTGTGGATCGACATCCAGCCCAAGGTGTTTTAATTGCAGCCCCGCTTCATAATTGAGTAGCGAACGATTTACCACGCCGCTTTTGTGCGGAAGCTGGCCTAAATAGATGTTTTCTGCCACCGTCATTTCAGGGATCAGATGCAGCTCCTGATAAATGATGGCCACACCCGCATTCAGTGCGGCTGTTGTGTCGGCAAATGCCACCTCTTCGCCGCGAATGGCAAGCGTACCGGTGGTTGGCGCGTAGTTGCCGCTGAGGATTTTCAACAGCGTAGATTTCCCCGCGCCGTTCTCCCCCATCAGGGCGTGAACCTGGCCGGCATAGCAATCGAAGCTGATATCGGTCAGCGCGTTTACGCCGGGGAATGTTTTACCGATGCCGCGAAAAGAGAGATACGGTAAGGACTGTTGCATAACGACTCCGTGATTCCTGTAGTGTGTACGTCTGGCCCCTCACGGCGACATGAGGGGCGCAATCACAGCGAATTACTTATGACTTACCACCCAGTCCTTTTTTCGCCAGTTCCTCTTTGAAGTTATCGCGGGTGATCAGCACCACATCGGTCACTTCGGTGAATTTCGGCGGTTCCGCCCCTTTGGTCACCCAGTTGTAGAGCATCTCGCTGGATTTATAGCCGTGTACGTCCGGGCTTGGCAGCAGAGAGCCGTAGAAACCGGTAGCCTGGGCTTTAGAGAGTTCGCTCACAGCGTCAACACCGTTGATACCAATACCGATAACGTCTGGTGCTTTGAAGCCCTGACCTTCTGTTGCACGCACACCACCGAGCACGGTGTTGTCGTTCATACCGACCACCAGCCAGTGTTTCACTTCAGGGTGCTGTACCAGCATGGAGTTAGCCGCGTCAAACGCACCCGGGATGTCGTTGGATTTGGTCGGTACTTTGTAGATTTGTTTTTCAGGGAAACCGGCCGCTTTCAGGGCATCCATTGAACCGCTGGTACGGCGGCGGGCAGTATCCAGCTCATCCGCGGTAATGGCCATCACGCCGGTTTCTTTCACGTCCCAGCCGCGTTTTTGCATCTCTTTATAAAGTTCCTGGCCCTGGCGTTCACCGATTTTGGTAGCTGCCATCATGACCAGCGGCACGGTGTCCATTGGTTTACCTTTAGCATTGACGAACTGGTCGTCAACGGCGATGACTTTCATGTCATAGCCACGTGCTTTTGCGGCAATCGCGGAACCGAGTTTTGGATCAGGCGTACAGATAACGAATCCTTTCGCACCGCTGGCCGCCAGGCTATCAATGGCATTCAGGGTCTTTTCACCGTCCGGCACGGCAATTTTAATCACGTCAAAACCTAAATCTTTCCCGGCTTTATCAGCGAATTTCCATTCGGTCTGGAACCAGGGTTCTTCAGGTTGTTTCACCAAAAAACCGAGTTTTAAATTTTCTGCGATAGCGGATTGTGACATAACAGCAGCCAGTCCAACGGCCGCCAGAGCTTTAGTAAATTTGTGCATGGTAAACTCCAGCTTTAGCATTCTTTTCTGTAGGGAATATTTGCGTGCTTCTTATTTAATCGGACTTAAAACAAGGCATTAGCGCTTACCTCGTCATAAGCGTTAGTGCTGGTGATAGTTTTAGCGGGAAATTAATCATCCATAAGAGAGCGCCATCACACCGCAGAATTACAGTAATTGCGTACATAAATTCAGCGGAAAATGACATAAAAACGGCAGATATTGTCGGACAAATGAAAGGCAGCTAAGCAGAATTATCCATAAGGTCAGCTAAGAAATCCCTGTAAGCCGGACGCCATAACGCCCGGCAGGAAAATTACCAGGTGTAATAGATGTGATCCGCGTGATCGCGCACGGGAATTTCGTCGCCCAGCAGACGTGCAGAAAGCGTCAGGGCGAAATCAAAGGCGTGTCCAAGCCCTTTGCCACTGATGAGGTTTTTGTCCTCCACCACCGGCGCATCGACAAATACGCCGTCGCTGACCTGTTGCCATAAATCACCGGAACAGACATAGCGACGCCCCTTCAGCAAGCCATTTGCGCCGAGTACCCGGGCAGCGGCAGAGCAGATTGGGCAGATAAACTTACCGCTTTCATCATGCGCCGCAACAAAACGCAGGACATCCCGGTTTGCCGCCAAATTTACGCTCCCCTGCGGTCCGCCGGGCAACACGACAGCGTCATACAGCGTATCGATACTTTCCAGCAACGTGCTGTCTGCCACCATGGGGATATTGTGGTAGCTCACCACGGCACGAGACTCCGCACAGGCGAGCGTTTCCACTTCAATATTCATACGAAGCAGAATATCAATCGTAATAATTGCTTCCGCTTCTTCAAACCCTGGTGCCAGCAGCACCGCAACCTTAGCCATTTTCACCTCGCCATTGAATAAAACATAAAACGATGTTTCATTTTTTCATAATGCACGAGAGCAAACTTACGATCGGATCACAGAAACAGGCATATAGAAGAAAAATGATCTGGCGCAATTTTTCCATCACATCATATATCACCCGAAAGATATATTGTTTTACCTGTGATTACACGGATACACATTACATCCATCTACCGGTTATTTAGTTATTGCAACAATCTATATGATAAATAATCAAAACGTTTAATTTCAATAAGTTAATAAATAAATGACTATGTACCCCCATTTAATTACTTAAAGTATATTAAAATTTGTAATGTAACGTAAAATAAACAGCCTTAAGAGTTTTCTTACTCCTCTGGCAAGGGTATGCTTATTTGTATCGAACACAGGACGTGAATATTCGAACACATTCAGTCAATGCAGAATATCTCTATTCTGCTCTCCATTATCGTGCGTTGATTACGTTGTGCGGTAAGCGTCAACGACCTGCCGAACCAGGTTAAGCAGCGGGCATTCGTGCCCACAGTAAATAAGGATATTAGTATGGCTACCCAAGCGATGATTCAGAAACTTAATGCCCAGATGAATCTGGAGTTTTACGCCTCTAATCTGCATTTGTATTTGAGCGACTGGTGTTCTGAGAACAGCCTTAACGGTACAGCCACCTTCTTTCGCTCGCAGGCGCAAAGTAATGTCACCCATATGATGCGTGTCTTTGATTTTATGAAGCATGTTGGGGCTAACCCTATCGTTAAAGCCATCGATACGATGGAAGACGATTACTCCTGCCTGGAAGATCTTTTCCAGAAAACGCTGGAGGAGTACGAACAGCGTTGCACCACACTAAACAGCCTGGCAGATGAAGCCAAAGCGCAGAAAGACAGCACCACGCTGCATTTTTTGCAGGATATGGGCAAAGAGCAACAGCAGGATGGCGTGTTGCTGAAAACCCTGGCGGCTGAGATCCATAATGCGAAACGTGCCGGATTGTGCCAGGAACAGACCGACCGCCATTTACTCGATATTGTGAATTACCAGCACCACTGATCCTGTAGCCTGCATCTTCTTCCCGATGCAGGCACCCTTCTTTATTATCAACCCTCTGCTTTTTCTGACATTTAACAAATCAGATCTCGCTCCCAATGAATATCCCTACATCATGTAATGATTTACATAATTTCATTATCTTTGACGAGGGAGCTTCATGATTACCATCGAGTTTATTGTCATTATCCTCTGCCTGCTTGCGGGAACGCGGTTCGGCGGCATGGGTCTTGGCCTGATAAGCGGTATCGGTCTGTTCGTTTTGTGTTTTGTCTTCGGCCTGCAACCGGGTAAACCCCCGGTTGACGTGATGTTGACGATCCTGGCCGTTATTGGCTGTGCGGCTACATTGCAGACGGCAGGCGGCCTGAATGTGATGATGCAATTCGCCGAGCGGCTGTTACGTAAGCACCCGCAGCACATCACCCTCCTTGCCCCCTTTACCACATGGATGTTGACGTTTTTATGCGGGACCGGGCATGTGGTTTACACCATGTTTCCCATCATTGCCGATATCGCGCTGAAAAAAGGCATTCGCCCTGAACGCCCCATGGCGGTGGCCTCTGTGGCCTCGCAAATGGCGATCACCGCGTCCCCGGTGTCCGTGGCGGTGGTTTCTCTGGTGTCGATTCTGGGTGCGCAACACGGAATTGGGCACGCCTGGGGGATCCTCGAAATCCTGGCGGTATCAGTTCCTGCGTCACTTTTTGGCGTGGCTATCGCGGCGCTCTGGAGCCTGCGGCGCGGCAAAAATTTGGCGGATGACGTGGAGTTTCAGGAGAGGATAAAAGACCCTAAACAGCGTGAGTTTATTTATGGCGGCACGGAAACCCTAATGAATCAGCGCTTCCCGAAACAGGCGTACTGGTCCACGTGGATCTTCTTCGCCGGGATTGCCGTGGTCGTGCTGCTGGGGGCGTTGCCAGAGCTGCGGCCAGCCTTCGACGTGAAAGGCAAAATGACAGCTCTTTCGATGAATCTGGTCATCCAGATGATGATGCTCATTGCCGGGGCAGTGATGTTAGTCGCCTGTAAGGTCAATGCTGCAACCATCTCAAACGGCGCCGTATTCAAAGCCGGGATGGTCGCGATTTTCTCGGTATTTGGCGTGGCGTGGATGAGCGATACCTTTTTCCAGGCGCACCTTGATGAGCTAAAAATGGCGCTTGAAGGCGTGGTGAAAAGTCATCCCTGGACGTATGCCATCGTACTGTTTCTGGTTTCTAAGCTGGTCAACAGTCAGGCTGCCGCGCTCACGGCGGTGGCGCCGATGGGGTTAATGCTAGGTATCGATCCTAAAATGCTGATCGCTTTCTTCCCGGCCTCTTACGGCTATTTTGTCCTGCCCACCTATCCAAGCGATCTGGCCTGTATCGGCTTTGACCGTTCAGGAACCACGCGCATTGGCCGGTTTATCCTTAACCACAGCTTTATACTGCCGGGGCTGATTGGTGTGAGTTGTGCGTGTGCGGCGAGTTATTTACTGGTGCAGACGTTCTTTTAAGAGCCTCTCCGGGCGACAGTTCTGTCGCCCGGAGACGTTTTTCAGAAAAGTGTTTCTAATTTCAAAACATCGGTTTATTTTAGTGAGACTCACCCTGCGGTGTGAATCGTAACTCGATTAGCGCAATGGCTTTCTGGATAGCACGGAGCGTAACCGGGTCTGCCGCAGCAGGATGGCTGGTGAAATCGATGGTTTTCAGTTGGCTGGACATTTTTTCGCGCACTTCAACCGGCGCAATCACATCCAGCACATCAAGGATTTGTTTGATAACCAACTGACATGCAACGACGTCAGACACCAGTTCCTGATCGGCGCTCAGGTTTTGAGACATAGGCTTTCTCCTTATTTAAAGGCAGCCATAGTAGCAAAACGTGGGCCCTTTCATCTCCCTCTCGTCGTTTACAGGCATAAAAAAACCTGCCGAAGCAGGTTTTTCCATCAGAACATAGCACCCGGTGGTACGTCTTTAAATGTGTTGCAGTAGTTAGCCCACATGCTTTTCAGGATTTTGCGCAGTTTCATTGTGATGCTCCGGTAATTTGTTATGCAGGTGTTATTGTCAATGCGCTTATAATATGACCACCGTCACAGAAATCAATATTTTTGTGACCTCCGTCACGATTATAAATCCACCAGTGCTACCAGTTTGTTAAGAAAAATCGCGGTAAATCCGTAAGTTACGCACCTATAAATTCCAGTAAATTTTTATAATTTTTTTTGATACGGCAGGAAGAAAATGAGTGAAAACATAACCGGCAAAGAGAGTCGGGGCTTGTCGCCTGCGGCGCTGTTGGTCGCCGGTGCTTTCTTTATGGAGTTTCTTGACGGTACGGTTATCGCCACGGCACTGCCGGACATGGCAAAAAGTTTCGACGTACAGGCGGTTGACCTTAATATTGGTATCAGTGCATATCTGATTACGCTTGCCGTGCTGATCCCCGCCAGCGGCTGGATTGCCGACCGCTTCGGCGCACGCAAGGTGTTCGCCCTTGCACTGGCCATCTTCACCCTGGCATCGGTATTTTGTGGCCTGTCGACGACGGTTGATCAGTTCGTTGCTATGCGTGTGCTTCAGGGGATGGGCGGCGCGCTGATGGTGCCTGTCGGCCGCCTGGCGGTTTTACGCACCACACCAAAACACCAACTTATTACCGCTATCGCCACGCTAACCTGGCCCGCACTGGTCGCCCCGATTATCGGCCCGCCGCTCGGCGGTTTTATTACCAGCTATGCAGACTGGCGCTGGATCTTTTTCATCAATGTCCCGTTGGGTATCGCCGCTATTATTCTGGCGCTGAAGATCATTCCCGACCTTCATGAAGATGCCCGTCGGCCCTTTGATTTACCGGGTTTTGTCGCCACAACGGTGGCCATGGTGAGCCTGGTGTACGCGATGGAATCCATGGGCGGGCAGCATATGCAGGAGGGGCTGACGCTGCTGCTGTTAGCCATCGGCTCCGCCGCTCTGATCTTCGCCCTGCGCCATTTCCAGCGCGTGCAGTGGCCGATGATCCGCCTGGATGCGATGCAGGTTCCGACCTTTCGGGTCACGATGTACGGTGGCTCGCTATTTCGTGCATCAATAAGTGCCGTGCCTTTCCTGTTGCCGCTGATGTTCCAGGTCGGCTTTGGCATGGATGCGTTTCATTCCGGTCTGCTGGTGCTGGCAGTATTTGTCGGGAATCTGACGATTAAACCCGCAACCACACCACTCATCCGCCGTTTAGGGTTTAAACGCCTGTTACTGATTAATGGCGCATTAAACGTGCTGGCGCTGCTGGCCTGTGCGTTTCTTACCCCGCACACGCCGGTCTGGCTGATTATGTTGATCCTCTATCTGGGCGGGGTGTTCCGCTCGATTCAGTTTACGGCCGTGAGCACGCTGGCTTTTGCCGATGTTCCGTCGGCCCAGATGAGCTATGCCAACACGCTGTTTTCCACCGCCACGCAGCTTGCCGTTGGGCTGGGCATTACGCTCGGGGCAATTGGTATTCGTATTGGCGAAAAGGTCAGTGATGCCATCGGGATGGCGGCGATACCCGGCATCAGCTTCCGGCTGGCGTTTGTAGTTATCGCGATTATTTGCCTGGTGGGGATGTTTGATACCTTACGCCTGACCAAAGATGCAGGCAGCGCAGTGTCGGTGAAGAAATAAAAAAGCCCGATATTGCTTATCGGGCCTGTGATACGCACTGTTTATCGGCCGGATCATCCGGCCGACACGGGATTAGCCAACAATCCCGCGAACAAAGGCTTCAATCTCTTTGTCCTGGCAGTTTTCGAAGAAGCACTGCTGGAAACGCTGGCCGGTTACGGCGGTTTTCACCAGCTCAGGATCGATAGCGCGCAGGGTATCCAGATAATTTTCTTTCACTACCGCCGCTTTCACCTGGTTCAGGATCCCGGCGTTACGCACCTGTGGCTCTTTACGCTCTGGTGGGTAGCCTTCACCTTTACGGCCAGTAAAGGCTTTTTCGAAGATGAAGCGCACGTTCAGTTCGGCACCCCAGCCAAAGCCTTTGGCAAATGGCAGTGCCAGCGCGTTACCGTTGTTGATCTGTGAAAACAGGAATGCGTCAGCCGGGTCAATGCAATACCCGCAGATAACGCCCGGGTGAATGTTCAGGGACATCAGCGCGCCCTGCCCTGTGCCGCAGCCGGTCACAACGAAATCCACGGCTTTGGAATTCAGCAGAATACTCGCCATAATCCCCAGGTGGATGTAGGTCAGATGATGATCGTTTTCATCACTCATCCCGACGTTATACACCGGGAAGCCTTTCTCATCGGCAACAGCGTTCAACTCGTTAAGGATGATGGCATTTTTACCCGCCTGGCTGTTTTCCATCATCAGTGCAATTTTCATCTTTACTCTCCTGAATGCGTTGCGGGGTAGCCCGCCGTGGATACCTGAAGACATCACCTTACTATCAAATAAACGCGCTTTCAAATTAAGTGAAAACTTGTTTTAAAAAACAGAATGGCGCTCACAAATTCGAGGTGATTCGGCGCGAAACATGCGCCTGTGGTAGGTGTGTTGTACTCCGTTGCAAAGAGAAAGGGCAGTTTGTCTGGCTATTCCTGGCATTGCGCCAGGCATCTGCGGTTAGGATAACGTATCTCCATCTATTCAGAGCGATATATGAAAAGAGTATTCGTTGCCGCTACGCTCCTGTTACTTGCGGGTTGTTCTGTCACCCGGAAGGCCGAAGTGAGTAACCTGGATGCACCAAACGGGATAGTCCGTCTCGACTACGGTCAGGCAATGCTCCAGAACGCCCATTACGATGACTACGTCACTAACGGCACCGCGGCAAAAGCCTGTCAAAGCATGGGTTATGCCACTGCCTCTGCCTACGGCCAGCCGATTAAAACCTGTACCCTGATCAGTGGTTCACTGTGCCTGAACGAAACCGTCACCATCCAGTACAAGTGCATGGGTTATGCCGTTAATCCAAATAGCGCTAATCCCTGGTATTAATCCTTACTGCCAGTGCTGACTGGCAGTATATTCAATTAAGAACAAAAACAATTCTCATTAATAAATATAAAAAGCGCCAATGCGTTTTATTCCCATTCGTATTTTTAATAAAAAGTTATTTATTTTACTTTTTGCAAATAATTAAATAACAAATTATAGTGGCGCTCATCGTGAACCAGAAATAATAAACCGGAGCTGCACCATGCTGAAAACTGAAATGATCGACAAGCTCAATGCTCAAATGAACCTTGAACTGTGCTCATCCCTGCTCTATCAACAGATGAGCGCTTGGTGCAGCTATCACAGCTTTGAAGGTGCGGCTGCGTTTCTGCGCCGTCATGCTCAGGAAGAGATGACGCACATGCAGCGTCTGTTTGATTATCTGACAGATACGGGCAGCCTGCCGCGCATTGCCACCGTTGAGTCACCGTTCGCGGAATACGCTTCGCTTGATGAACTGTTCCGCGCCACCTACGAACACGAGCAACTGATCACCCAGAAAATTAACGAACTGGCGCACGCAGCAATGACCAGCCAGGATTATCCGACCTTTAATTTCCTGCAATGGTATGTTGCCGAGCAACACGAAGAAGAGAAGCTGTTTAAATCCGTGCTGGATAAATTATCTCTGGCGGGTAAATCCGGTGAAGGTCTTTACTTTATCGATAAAGAGCTTTCAACTCTCGATACACAAAATTAAGATCATGCGGAGCTGAATATTCAGCTCCGCACTGTTTTAATGACGGCAAATTTTACTTTCGTGTGTTGAAAATCCTTCCGCAGCCGGAATAAACTTGCCACGCGCCGCCAGAAATGCCACCAGCTCACCCGCCGTCATATCTTCTGCTGAACAGGTATGAAAACGTTCTGCTTCGCCAAAACGCGCCTGAATAGCCGCAACCAGGCTTTGCTCTGTGTACTGTTCGCCAGACTCAATCATCATATTGAGCACTTCATGTCCGTGGATCGACATTTTTATCCCCTCTGAAAAGAAGTAAGCAGACTATACGCTCCAGGAGAAATGCGCCTTGCGCTGGCGCAGGTTTACATGCACCCCGCGCAGCTAGTACAACGCCAGTCATGTGGATTAACGGCCTGGTAAAAGTAACGATAATTTGCCGTTTCCAGCGGTACACCGGCATCGAAGAAGAGATCGGTCAGCCATTCGACGTTCTCGATGATCCAGTCATCTTCCGTTAGCCCCTGGGCAAAGGTTTCATCTTCCGGGTCAATAATGGAATAAATGGCCCAGGTGCCCATGTCTTTGTCCTGCCGGGACTCCGGCAGCGTCAGTGCTTTATCCTGCCAGCTGATAATCCAGTGTCCGTGACAGAGTAAATTACCGCCGCGACTCCAGGCTGCCGTGAATGGATTTGTCCCCGCCATTACCCCTCACTTTTTTTGATAATTTATCTTTACTGTTTAAGATACGCCTGATTTTCGCGCGATAACATTGCCCTTATGAAGTAGGCAAAACCCCAAAAAGGATCAGTGAGTTGCCCAGGTTTAAGCCCGCCGGGCAAAGCGTAAACTAATGATTACACCACTTGTAACGGTGATTTGACGAGATAGCGCTTTTCCCTTACTCTGCGCCGCAGATTTTGTCGCGATGTAAGTTCGTTGTAGAGGAAAGCGTGAAAAACAGAACCCTGGGAAGTATTTTTATCGTCGCTGGCACCACAATTGGCGCAGGAATGCTGGCCATGCCGCTGGCGGCGGCAGGTGTCGGATTCAGCGTAACGCTGATATTACTGTTCTGCCTGTGGGCATTGATGTGCTACACCGCGTTATTACTGCTGGAAGTGTATCAGCACGTTCCCGCTGATACTGGCCTGGGGTCACTTGCGGCACGCTACCTGGGGCGCTACGGCCAGTGGATAACCGGATTTAGCATGATGTTCCTGATGTATGCCCTGACTGCGGCCTACATCAGCGGTGCCGGGGAGCTTATCGCCTCCAGCGTCAATGACTGGTTCGGCACCGGCATCACACCAGCCACCGGGGCAATTTGCTTTGCCCTCATCGGCGGCGGCGTTGTTTGTGTGGGCACATCGCTGGTTGATCTGTTCAACCGTTTTCTGTTCAGCGCCAAAATTCTGTTTCTGATCGTAATGCTGGTTTTACTGGCACCGCATGTTCACAAGGTTAACCTGCTGACGCTGCCGCTGGAAAAAGGGCTGGCGCTTTCCGCTATTCCGGTGATTTTCACCTCGTTTGGTTTCCACGGCAGCGTGCCTAGTATCGTCAGCTATATGAATGGTGATATCCGCAAGCTGCGCCGCATCTTTATGATTGGTAGCGCAATTCCGCTGATTGCCTATATTTTCTGGCAGCTGGTGACGCTGGGCAGTATTGATTCTTCAACTTTTGTTGGCCTGATGGCCGAACATTCGGGTCTGAATGGTTTCCTGGTGGCGGTGCGTGACGTGGTGACCTCTTCACACGTTGAGCTGGCAGTGCATCTGTTTGCCGACCTGGCGCTGGCAACATCGTTCCTCGGCGTGGCGCTTGGCCTGTTTGACTACCTGGCCGATCTGTTCCAGCGTCGTAACACCGCTGCCGGGCGTATTCAGACAGGGGCAATCACCTTCCTGCCACCGCTGGCGTTTGCGCTGTTTTATCCGCGTGGTTTTGTGATGGCGCTGGGTTATGCCGGTGTGGCGTTATCCGTCCTTGCCCTGCTGCTGCCTTCCCTGCTGACATGGAAAAGCCGCCAGCAGCATCCGGAACAAGGCTACCGGGTTGCGGGTGGTAAACCGCTGCTGTGTATTGTGTTCGCCTGCGGTGTGGTGGTTATTCTGGTGCAGTTTTTGATTGCAGCAGGGCTGCTGCCGGTAGTGGGTTAAAAAAAAGGGGCTACCTGGTAGCCCCTTTTTTATCAGTGCAGACAGCAGCTTTTAAACTTCTTGCCGCTACCGCACGGACACGGATCGTTGCGCCCAACTTTCGCGCCATTTACGACCGGTTTTTGTGCGACAGGCTGCTGCGGATTCTCGACCCAGTAGTTGTACAAACGCAGCGCCGCAGGCTGGATACCCTCAATACTGGCGGTGTATTCTTCTTCGGTCAGTTCATCCAGCTTGTCGCTGTTCTCTTCGGTACCGTGCAGAGCAATCACATCCAGATCGGCTTTCAGCTCTTGCGGTAATGATGACCAGTCGGTCAGTGCCACACCGCGCATGTAGCCGTAGCACCACTCTTCAACCACCGTGTAGCTCTGACCATCCACATCGTTAAAACCAAACATCGGTTCAAACTGTTCCGGATATTCGCTCAGTCGCTCGGCAATATCGTTCATATGCTTAAAGCAAAGGTCGATAAAGCGGTTCATTTCGCGATCGTTTTTCCAGCGTGGGATATATTTTTCGCCACCCCAGACAGCCACCAGCCATGCATCGGGTTCAACCACAACAGGGCCAGAAAGGATTGCGGTGAGCATACCGTCCAGTTCAGACACGTCGATAACTGACGCATCTTCATGCCCGTAAGAGATTAATGTCTCTTCCAGCCACGCCATTTCGCCTTCATTTAATGGGCCTTCCGTCATCGCTGACACTCCTGATAAAAAAAGGAAAAGATCCTGGCATATATCGCACGCCATGCCTATCTGAAGTTTAGGTCTTTATTGGTGCAAAAAAGCACAAACCGTGACCATTGCACAACTTATGGGCATTCTTGTTAACGAGATGTGATCTCCGCTGTAATTTCATTGCGTCCCGCAAGGCGGCGTAAAACGGCACTCTATACTCAAACATGTCGCAGCCCGGTCAATGGGTTAACAATTCTGGCAACTATTTTGCTTGTTGTTTTGCGCGCGAATTTTGCGCAAGGAACCCTCGCCGTAATAAGCAGTATGTTGTCGTGTTTAGTGCATTTTGTTCTCGTTTTTGTTTTTGGATTGGCAACGCCGTCGGGCGTTCGGGCTTTAACCTCGTGCAAAAACCTCTTCGCTAAGGAACATAATAATGTCGCTGAAATTTATCAGAAGTCCTCTTTCTCTTGTGCTGGCAGGTTGTCTGGTGACCGCATTCTCCGCCCAGGCGGATATTGTTATTGGTGTCGCCGGGCCGTTCACTGGCCCTAATGCCACGTATGGCGATCAGTACTGGCATGGTGCCACACAGGCAGCAGAAGACATTAACGCCGCAGGAGGGATCAACGGTGAGAAAATTAAGCTGGTTCAGGGCGATGACGCCTGCGAGCCTAAACAGGCCGTTGCGGTTGCTAACCGATTAGTCGACCAGGATAAAGTCAAAGCCGTTATTGGCCATTTCTGCTCCTCCTCAACCATGCCCGCCTCAGAGGTGTATAGCGATGCGGGGATTATTGCCATCACCCCTGGTTCAACCAACCCGCTTATCACCGAACGCGGCATGAGCGATATGTTCCGCATGTGCGGACGCGATGACCAGCAGGGTCTGGTTGCCAGCGATTTCATCATCGATAAGCTGAAAGCCAAACGGGTCGTCATCATTCATGATAAAGATACCTACGGTCAGGGGCTGGCGGATGCCACCAAAGCCGCACTGGCGAAACGCGGTGTCCAGGACGTGATGTACGAAGGCTTATCGCGTGGTGAGAAAGACTTTAACGCCCTGGTCACCAAAATTGGCGCACAGAAACCAGACGTGGTGTTCTTCGGCGGCTGTCACCCGGAAGCCGGCCCGCTGGTGCGCCAGATGCGTGAGCAAGGTGTACAGGCCAAATTCTTCTCTGGCGACTGTATCGTCAATGAAGAGATGGTGACCGCCGCAGGTGGGCCGCAATACACCAACGGTATTTATATGACCTTCGGTAAAGATCCGCGTCTGATCCCGGATGGCAAAGCCGTTATCGAGAAATTCCGCGCAGGCAAATTTGAACCGGAAGGTTACACCCTTTACTCCTACGCCTCTGTACAGGCCATTGCTGCGGCATTCAAAGCAACCGGTGGTACGGATTCCGCCAAAGCCAGCGAATGGCTGAAAGCCAACCCGGTTGAAACCGTGATGGGTAAAAAAGCCTGGGATAGTAAAGGTGACCTGAAAGTGTCTGACTACGTTGTGTATCAGTGGGATGACAAAGGGAAATATAAGGAAGTGCAGTAACGGGATGGAGTCACGCTCAACGCCGGCAGGTCTTCTGCCGGCGCGAAATAAACATCAGGCTGCGCAGTTCACGCGGCCTTTATAAAGAGCGCGCTAAGATGAGTACATTCTTCCTGCAACAATTAATCAATGGCCTAACACTCGGTTCTGTCTATGGATTGATCGCCATTGGTTACACCATGGTTTATGGCATTATCGGCATGATTAACTTCGCTCATGGCGAAGTGTATATGATTTCTGCCTATCTCTGCGCCATCGGCCTGGCGCTGCTGTCGTTCTTCGGTTTGCAATCGTTCCCCCTGCTCATTCTCGGCACACTGGTCTTTACCATTGTGGTGACGGGCGTGTATGGCTGGACGATAGAGCGCATTGCGTATAAACCGCTACGCAACTCCACCCGTTTAGCACCGCTGATTTCCGCCATCGGGATGTCACTCATCCTGCAAAACTACGCGCAAATCAGTCAGGGGCCGCGTCAGCAAGGGGTTCCCACTATGCTTGATGGCGTGCTCCGTTTCCATCTGGGTGATGGTTTTGTCCAGATAACCTATACCAAAGTCTTTATTCTGGTCGCCTCGTTCCTGGGAATGTTGTTGCTGACCTGGATAATCGGCAATACCCGCTTAGGACGCATGTGCCGCGCGGTTCAGCAGGATCGCAAAATGGCTTCGATCCTCGGGATCAACACAGACAGGATCATTTCACTGGTCTTTGTGATTGGCGCGGCGATGGCAGGCCTTGCCGGGGTGTTGATCACCATGAACTACGGCACGTTTGATTTTTACGCCGGGTTCGTCATTGGTATTAAGGCTTTTACCGCAGCGGTACTTGGGGGAATAGGTTCATTACCAGGCGCCATGCTCGGCGGGTTGATCCTCGGCGTCGCCGAAGCGCAGTTCTCCGGGATGGTGAACTCGGATTATAAAGATGTGTTCTCGTTTGGATTACTGGTGGTTATCCTGATTTTCCGCCCACAGGGACTGCTTGGCCGCCCTGTCGTGGCTAAAGTGTGAGGGAGAATGACATGACATCACACGCTGTGTCGTCTGACGGTTTCTCACTGAAGCGCTGTATCCTGGATACGATTTTCTCAGGCATGGTTGCGCTCATCATTTTCGGCCCGATTGTGGGTGTTGTTCTGGATGGTTACAGCTTTAACTTTGCGGGGCCCCGGCTGGCGTGGATTGTCGCCATCGTCATGGTCGGGCGGTTTATGCTCAGCGCCTTTTTAGGTACTCATGCCGGGATGCATTTCTTGTCCCGTTTTGAAACGGATAACGCGGGCGTTTATGTTCGCCCGGCAGATTATAAAAGCCGGATGCGCTGGATTATCCCGCTGGTTATCGCGCTCGCCGTGTGCTTCCCCTTTGTCGCCACAAAATACGTGTTGACCGTTGCCATTCTGGGCCTGATTTATGTGTTGCTCGGTCTTGGGCTGAATATTGTGGTGGGTCTGGCGGGGTTGCTGGATTTGGGGTATGTCGCCTTTTATGCCATTGGCGCTTACGGCCTGGCGCTGGGGTATCAGTATCTTGGGCTGGGTTTCTGGTCCATGCTGCCGCTTGCCGCACTGATGGCCGCCGCCGCGGGTGCCTTGCTGGGCTTTCCGGTGCTGCGAATGCACGGGGATTACCTGGCGATTGTGACACTGGGGTTTGGAGAGATTATCCGCCTGATCCTCAATAACTGGCTGTCGTTCACCGGCGGTCCGAATGGTATCTCCGCCCCGCCGCCGACCTTTTTTGGCCTGGAATTTGGACGGCGCGCCAAAGAGGGAGGCGTCCCCTTCCATGAGTTTTTCCACCTGACCTATAACCCGAACCTGAAGTTTATCTTTATCTATGCAGTCCTCTTCCTGGTGGTGCTTCTGGTGCTGTACATCAAACATCGTCTGACACGGATGCCGATCGGCCGGGCATGGGAAGCGCTGCGCGAGGACGAGATTGCCTGCCGTTCAATGGGGCTAAATCATGTGCTGGTGAAGCTCTCGGCCTTTACTCTGGGTGCGTCCACCGCCGGGATTGCCGGGGTGTTCTTCGCGACTTATCAGGGTTTTGTGAATCCCACCTCGTTTACCTTTTTTGAGTCGGCGCTGATCCTCGCCATTGTGGTGCTGGGCGGTATGGGTTCGACCGTGGGCGTGGTGCTTGCCGCCTTTGTGCTTACCGTCACGCCGGAACTGTTGCGCAGCTTTGCGGAGTATCGCGTTCTGCTGTTTGGCATGTTGATGGTGGTCATGATGATCTGGCGACCGCGCGGCCTGATCCGCATTAACCGCAGCGGTTTTGCCGTGCGTAAGGGAGTCGCGCCATGAACGGAACGATCTTAAGCGTTGAACATCTGATGATGCATTTTGGCGGTATTAAGGCGTTAAACGATGTCAATCTGGAGGTACAACGCGGTTCGATAACCGCCCTGATTGGGCCGAACGGTGCGGGTAAAACCACGGTATTTAACTGCCTGACCGGGTTCTATAAGGCATCCGGCGGCAACATTATGTTCAACACCCGCAGTAAAACCACCAATGTGATTCAGGTGCTGGGGCAAAAATTTCAGCCAGGCGACTGGATAAACCCGACGCAGTTGGGGCAGCGTCTTTTTTACAAGATGTTCGGTGGAACGCATCTGGTGAACCGCGCCGGGCTTGCCCGCACCTTTCAAAATATTCGGCTATTTCGGGAGATGTCGGTAGTGGAAAACCTGCTGGTCGCGCAGCACATGCAGGTAAACCGTAATCTGATTGCCGGTGTGCTTAATACCCCTGCCTATCGCCGGGCGGAAAGTGCAGCCCTGGACCGGGCCTTTTACTGGCTGGAGGTGGTGGATCTGGTGGATTGCGCCAACCGGCTGGCGGGCGAGATGTCTTACGGGCAGCAGCGTCGGCTGGAAATTGCGCGCGCCATGTGCACCGGGCCAGAGATGATTTGCCTGGACGAACCTGCCGCCGGGTTGAACCCGGTTGAAACCCGCACGCTCAGTAAAATCATCCGTTTTCTGCGCGATCATCACCAGATAACGGTGCTGCTGATTGAACATGATATGGGGATGGTGATGGAGATTTCGGACGACATTATTGTGCTCGACCACGGTGATGTCATTGCTCAGGGAAAACCCGAGCAGATCCAGCACGATGAAAAAGTGATTGCCGCTTATCTGGGCACCGATGAGAGCGAGGTCAATATATGAGCGAGGCAATGCTGGAGTTTCGTGAAGTGGATGTGTTCTACGGCGTGATCCAGGCGTTAAAACAGGTTTCCTTGCAGGTTAACCCGGGGGAAACCGTGGCGCTGATTGGCGCGAACGGCGCGGGGAAATCCACTCTGCTGATGTCTATCTTCGGGCAGCCGCGCATCAGAAAGGGTCAAATCCTGTTTTGCGGGGATGATATCAGCCACCAGTCGACGCACTTCGTTGCCGCCGGCGGCATTGCACAGGCACCGGAAGGACGGCGTATTTTCCCGGATATGACGGTGGAAGAAAATCTGTTGATGGGGACTATCCCCATCGGCAATCAGTATGCCGCACAGGATATGCAAAGCATGTTTGATCTGTTCCCGCGTCTGAAGGAGCGCCGCAAACAGCGCGCGATGACCATGTCCGGCGGGGAGCAACAAATGCTGGCCATCGCCCGGGCGCTGATGAGCCGGCCCAAGCTACTGCTGCTGGATGAACCGAGCCTGGGGTTAGCCCCTATCGTGGTGAAACAGATCTTCCAGACCCTGCGCGAACTGGCCCGCAACGGGATGACCATTTTCCTGGTGGAGCAAAATGCGCATCACGCGCTGAAGCTCTCTGACCGGGGTTATGTGATGGTCAACGGGCAAATCAGACTGAGCGGCAGCGGTGAGGAGCTGCTGGGGAATCAGGAGGTAAGGAAGGCTTATTTGGGCGGGGCGTAGCGATGCCTTAACAGGTGATTTCTTGCTGGTGATACCCGGATTGAGTTAATAGCCCTTCGCAAATCATGCAATGGGCTATCTCTTCAGTGGTGATAAAATGCAGGGCAGTGAATCGTCTTATTGCAGTCAGCTACGACTATGCCCTTCACGGTTAAGCAATGTCTCAGGGAATAGCGAACTTGCCACGCCAATTAACAGATATTCCAGAAACGTTAATCTTATTGGGCCAAATTCAGGCCATATACCTGTATTATTTTTGTTCCATGCTTTACACCAGAACCAGATATCCTGCTTTAATTGTGGCCGTTCCGCTGGATATGAAACAAACAGGCTTTCCGCCCAATGCTGATATTTTAATGTGACATACCTTGCATCGTGGCCTGGTAGTACAGATGCACTCAGATCCCCAATATGGTACTGGTAGTTATCCCCCCAACGGGCGAATTTATCTTTAACGCGAGCCACATCCTTTATATTGGCAGACACAGGGTTACTGCGTCCTTTGGATTCAGCTTTACCAATATAGAGCGGGATGACATCATCATTTTGACGTGTAAACATCATATAGATAAGACCATCATACTGTTCACTGTTGTGTTCAATATCCTTCAGCAGAATATTTGTTTCAGCAATCACCCGCGCTTCCATCGATTCACTTCGCGAGAGAATGCTTCTGGATAACGTCTTCCCTACCTGCCGGACGCGCACGATAGACTCATGGTCCGTATCGAACAGAAGTGTGCTGTTTTCTGTTATTTTCTGGTTGTGGCAGAAGGCATCCCATAATGCTTTACGTCGTCCAGTTACCTGCGGTTCTGTCATCTTTTTTGTTACCCTTACAAGCCCCTCACTTTTCATCAGATGATATCATCGTTAGATCCAGCAATCCGATGCAAGGCATAATCAATAATGAAAGCCAGTCAAAGTAGCTACGGCGTTATTACCCTGAATGCGGTAGAACTTATCAGGCAGCGATTCACACCTGTCGAAGCATGGAGCCAGGCGGTCGCAGGAAAAGAGAAAGCTTGCCCTAAATCAGCATTCCTTGGGTTATGCCAGTTTGGCTGGGTGAAAGATGTTCCCGCCGGAGAATACCTTTCTACGCGGGCATTAGCCGGGCCGAATAAGGATTATACGATCCGGGCAGCCCAGCTTTTGCTTGCAGAACCAGATGCAGATTATACCCCTCAGGCTTTGTGGACACTGAGCATAGCTGACTGTAGCCAGTTGCCAGCCAACCACAATCAGCAAATGAATGTCGTGCTTGCTCTCAAAGAGGCGGGATTGCTTATCGAGGGGACCGTGCCTTAGCAGGCGCGTACATGACATGAATTTCAGATACAAAAAAACCACCTTTCGGTGGTTTAACGACACTGCTTATCATTGATTTTATTCTTTATTTCCCATGGTAGCCGGAGTGGGACTTGAACCCACACAGCGCGAACGCCGAGGGATTTTAAATCCCTTGTGTCTACCGATTCCACCATCCGGCCAGGGAAGAAAGTGGAGGCGCGTTCCGGAGTCGAACCGGACTAGACGGATTTGCAATCCGCTACATAACCGCTTTGCTAACGCGCCTTAAATCTTTTGTCTTTCGACTCACACCCGCAATTGCCGATGTGTTTAATCTGGAGCGGGAAACGAGACTCGAACTCGCGACCCCGACCTTGGCAAGGTCGTGCTCTACCAACTGAGCTATTCCCGCATGTCACCAGGTAATTATCTAATCACTTGATTTCATTATCGTCCGGCTAGCTGTGCCGCCGTTCGATGCGTTGCATTCTACTTATATGACGTTTTGAGTCAACGTTATTTTTTGCATCCCTGGATCGTTTGCTGAAATTTACGGCGAAACGATCACTGTTCAAGCAAATCCCCGCGCGCAGCGTTCAAATATTGCAACATTGACCACAATGTCAGAACCGCAGCGACCCACAGCAAACCAATACCCGCCCACTCAACCCAGGCGTTAGGACGCCACAGCATCCAGACCAGCGCTGCCATTTGCGCCGTTGTTTTAACTTTACCGATCCACGACACAGCCACGCTGCTGCGTTTGCCCAGCTCCGCCATCCACTCGCGCAGCGCAGAGATAATAATCTCACGACCAATCATTGTCGCCGCAGGCAGTGTCACCCACCAGGTGTGATAGTGTTCGGCCACCAGCACCATGGCGATAGCCACCATGACTTTATCAGCAACCGGATCAAGGAATGCGCCAAAACGGGTGCTTTGGTTCCAGCGGCGGGCCAGATAACCATCGAACCAGTCAGTTACGGCAGCAACAAGGAAAATCAGTGCACACGCGAAAGGCGCCCAGACAACCGGCAGGTAAAACGCCAATACAAAGAACGGGATGAGCACGACGCGAAAGAGAGTGAGCAACGTAGGGATATTAAATCGCATAATGACGGTAACTGTCTGTTGTCAGTAAAATTTAGCTCTATGTTGCTACAGAGCCCTCAATGTTTCAACGAGTAGTAGATCTTTTCTGCCAGTGCTTGCGAAATACCCGGCACTTTTGCAATTTCCTCAACGCTCGCATTGAGTAATCCTTGCAATCCACCCATATACTTCAACAGCATCTGGCGACGTTTTGGACCCACGCCATCAATGGTTTCAAGTGTACTGGTGTTCTTCACTTTTGCCCGTTTTTTACGGTGTCCGCCGATCGCATGATCGTGGGACTCATCACGAATGTGCTGAATCACGTGCAGCGCAGGAGAATCCGGCGGCAAACTGAACCCCTCACCCTCAGGCTCGAAAAACAATGTTTCCAGCCCCGCTTTACGATCCGCCCCTTTTGCGACACCTAACAGCAACGGGTGCGTTTTGTCCCAGGTCACGTCCAGCGATTCAAACACGGATTTCGCCTGACCAAGCTGCCCTTTGCCGCCGTCAATCAGGATAACATCCGGGATCTTGCTCTCTTCTATCGCTTTGCCATAACGACGACGCAGCACCTGATTCATGGCCGCGTAATCATCGCCTGGCGTGATGCCGGTGATGTTATAGCGCCGATACTCCGCGCGCAGCGGGCCGTTGGCATCAAACACCACACAGGATGCCACCGTCTGTTCACCCATCGTATGGCTGATGTCAAAACACTCCATACGCTTCACTTCAGGTAATTTCAGGAGCGTTGCCAGGGCGGTCAAACGCTGGCTGACTGTCGACTGCTGCGAAAGCCTGGTGGTCAATGCCGTGGCGGCATTGGTTCGCGCCAGCTTGAGATAACGCGCACGATCGCCGCGCGGTTTGGTCTGGACATTGACGCGCCGCCCGGCCAGCTCAGAAAGTGAATCGGCCAGCAGGGTTTTATCATCAAGATTGAAATCGAGCAGGATCTCAGAAGGCAGCGTGCGCATCTGGCTGCCCTGGAGGTAGAACTGGCCCACAAAGGTTTCAACAACCTCGCCAAGCTCCGTACCACCAGGCACTTTCGGGAAATAGCTGCGGCTACCGAGCACTTTGCCCTGGCGAATAAACAGCACATGGACGCAGGCCAGCCCGGCATCAAAGGCAACGCCGATCACATCAAGATCGTCACCTGTATTAGAAACAAACTGCTTCTCGGTCACCCTGCGCACGGCCTGGATCTGATCGCGAATACGCGCAGCTTCTTCAAACTCCAGCGCGCTGCTGGCTTTTTCCATACGGGCAATCAGCTGCGTCAGCACCTGATCGTCTTTTCCGGCTAAAAACAGGCGCACATACTCCACCTGCTGAGCATACTCTTCTTCCGTCACCAGGCCGGCAACGCATGGTCCCAGGCAGCGCCCAATCTGGTATTGCAGACAGGGACGTGAGCGGTTGCGATAAACGCTGTTCTCGCATTGACGAACCGGGAAGATTTTTTGCAGCAGCGCCAGGGTTTCACGCACGGCGTACCCGTTAGGGAACGGGCCAAAATATTCACCCTTCGCATGTTTTGCGCCACGGTGCATTGCCAGGCGTGGATGGGTATCACCGCTGAGAAAAATAAAAGGGTATGACTTGTCATCACGCAACAACACGTTGTAGCGCGGCTGGTAAAGCTTGATGTAGTTATGTTCGAGCAGCAGCGCTTCTGTCTCAGTGTGGGTCACGGTGACATCAATGCTGTTGATAAGCGCGACCAGTGCTTCGGTCTTACGGGAGGCTAGATTGCTGCGAAAATAGCTGGAGAGACGCTTTTTGAGATCTTTCGCCTTCCCTACATAGATAACCGTACCGCCAGCGTCATACATCCGATAAACGCCTGGCTGGCTGGTAACGGTTTTCAGAAATGCTTTTGAATCGAACACATCGCTCACTGGCTGGTTAAGGTTTCTGCATTACACAGACCATGGCGAATCGCCAGGTGAGTCAGTTCGACATCGCCGTGAATGTTCAGTTTACTGAACATACGATAGCGGTAGCTGTTCACCGTTTTCGGGCTGAGATTCAGTTGTTCTGAAATCTCATTCACTTTCTGGCCTTTGGTGATCATCAGCATAATCTGCAATTCGCGCTCAGACAAACAGGCGAATGGCGATTCTGTTTTGTCGGGTTCAATCTGGCTCAACGCCATTTGTTGAGCGATGTCCGACGCGATATAGCGCTGACCGGCAAACACTGAACGGATAGCATTGACGACTTCCTGCGGGGCAGCACCTTTGCTGAGATACCCGGCAGCACCCGCCTGCATCACTTTGGCGGGCAGCGGGTTTTCAGTGTGCACTGTCAGCATGATGACTTTTGTATCAATAAAGGTACGGGCGATTTTACGCGTGGCTTCCAGCCCACCAATACCGGGCATGTTCATATCCATCAACACGACGTCCGCCGAGTTAGTGCGACACCATTTAACAGCATCTTCACCACAGCAGGCTTCACCGGCAACTTTGATACCTTTTATATCTTCAAGAATGCGTCGTATCCCTGCGCGCACCAGTTCGTGGTCATCAACAAGAAGGACGTTGATCAAAGGAAATGTCTCCAGAATAGGGATAACGCAACTGACTGCTAATTTGGTTTATATTAACGGTTTTCCTCACAAGATTAAAACGTTAAAAAACCCGCTATTCGATTTTGCTCTCGTTTTTGGAAATTAGCCTGTACACCGGGTGGAAAGAAACGCAGCGCTGACAGGGTTTATGAGGCTATTTTTAAGCATCTGTATTCAAAAGGTTACAAAACAACCCTAAAAAAACCTAAGAAAAAACAGAACTCAAATTTTTGTAACAATAATTAACGGCAGCGGTACCAACGTTAAACAATTAATTGTAGATAATCTGGCGTACAGATTACCGCCGTTTGTTGTTTACGCGAATAAACAAAAAGCGGAAAAGTACAAAAAACAACCACTGCATTTTTTGGTGCGGCTTGTGGTATACTCCGCGGCCTTAACTTTCATCGTCGCGCTCAAGCGCTGTTTTATAATGAGGAAAATAAATGAGCACACCTGAATTCGCCACTGCGGAGAATAACCAAGAACTGGCACAGGAAGTAACCTGCCTGAAAGCGCTGTTGACGCTTATGCTACAGGCAATGGGTCAGGCTGACGCCGGTCGTGTGATCATTAAAATGGAAAAACAAATCGCGCAAATGGAAGACCAGGCTGAATCAGCGGTATTTGCCAATACGGTTAAGCAAATTAAACAAGCTTACCGCCAGTAAAAAAAACGGCTGGATGCGTTGCATTCAGCCGTTGTCCTCGTCTGCCACGCAGAACGTCTTTTGCTTCAGATAAGCCCCGTCGCCGCCGCATAGCAGGCAATCTGCGTTTTGTTGGGTGCGTTGAATTTCTTCTGCATATTCTTCTGATGGAAGTTAACCGTATTCTCTGAGATTGAGAGAATAATTGCTATTTCCGCAGAGGTTTTTCCTTCCGCTGTCCACTTCAGAATTTCCCGCTCGCGTTTGCTGAATTTCATCTCGGGCGGCATTACCGTCTCGTGTTCAAATCGAAGTAAAGACGTTAAGGCCATTTGCACCAGCATTTGTAAACGCAGCTCTATTTCTTCGCTGACGAAGGTATTCTCCACCAGGCTAGTACGCGATACAGAAAGGAAACCCAGCGCATGATTGGGTAGCATCAGGCATTGTGTTATTCCCTTGCGTAAGCCGTGGTCGCGTGCCCCATCCCATAATGCCTGAGCATCAGTGAATAATTCATCAGTCCAGGGTAAATGCCCCTGAACGAAATTCTCAGGTTTCAGCACCGGGTCGATGGCGAAATAATTCTCTGACTGATATTGCGCTAACCACTGTGCGGGGTATGTGGTATGCACAGAAATCTTAGGGCGTGTAAATGGCACTGGATGACGGACGCAGAGAGCGAAATAATCAAATTCCAGTTCCTGAGTTTGTCTCTGAAGTTCGAGATAAACCTCGTCGGCGGTTGTCATTTCCTGAAACCGGAGGAAGCATTCCCGACGCCATGTGAAAAAGTCTGTATCCTTCATACTTACTGAATGAAGCCTCTGATAAAGATAATCATTATTATGGTGAATATAAACTAACACATAAAACTTATTTAGATATACAAAATATCGGCTATATGACTATTAACTTCAGTTTTAATACGGTTAATCCGAACTGTGCGGAATAAAAAAACAATACGAAAGCGCTCGGGGGAGAATAATTTGCTCCAGGGGATAAATCTGGAGCAAATTAGTGCATAAATGCTACTGCATAAGGAATTTTTCGAGGAATTGCCGGGTACGCGGCTGTTGTGGGTTAGCAAATAAGCTTTTTGCCGGCCCCTGCTCTACAATTCGCCCCTGATCCATGAATATAGCCCGGTCGGCCACATCTCTGGCGAAGCTCATCTCGTGCGTCACGATAACCATTGTCCGTTTCTCCTTCGCCAGCTGACGGATAGTGTTGAGCACCTCCCCTACCAGCTCAGGATCAAGTGCAGAAGTGGGTTCATCAAACAGGATCACATCAGGGCGCATGGCCAAGGCGCGGGCGATGGCGACACGCTGCTGCTGGCCGCCCGACAAACGACGCGGGTAGCTGGTCTCCTTCCCGGCAAGCCCCACTTTCGCCAGCAGTTCGCGAGCGCGGGCTGTTGCTTCGTCTTTAGGCTCACCTTTTACGATGACCGGCCCTTCGATAATGTTTTCCAGCACAGTCCGGTGCGGGAAAAGATTAAAGCTCTGAAAGACAAACCCGACATGCTGACGCAAGCGGCGGATCAGCCCTTTCTGCTGGTTGATGGACTTCCCGGTATCGATGGTGATATCACCCACGCGAATAGTTCCACCTTCCGGTTGCTCCAGCAGATTGATACTGCGCAACAGCGTGGTTTTCCCGGAGCCGCTTGGCCCGATAATCGCTACCACTTCCCCTTGCTCAACTTCAAGGTCGATACCGTGCAGTACCGTCTGTCCGTGGAATTTTTTCACCAGGTTTTTGACGTCGATAGCACTCATTTCGGATCACGCTCCTGGCGGTTAAGCTGGTTTTCAAAATAGTTTTGCAGTGCAGACAGTACCGTCGCCATCACCCAGTAAATCAGCGAGGCCGCCAGATACATGGTGAACACTTCGAGCGTACGCGAGGTAATAAGCTGCGCCTGGCGGAACAGCTCAGGCACCTGGATAGTCGCCGCCAGCGAGGTGTCTTTCACCAGGCTGATAAAGCTGTTGCTGAGCGGCGGGAGCGCCACGCGTGCCGCCTGCGGCAGAATCGCCCTGCGCAGCGTCTGCCACGGCGTCATACCGATACTGGCCGCTGCTTCCCATTGGCCTTTATCAATAGAGGAAATCGCCGCGCGCAGAGTTTCCGAGGTATATGCCGCGGTATTCAGCGACAAGCCGATCATCGCCGCAGGGATCGGATCAAGCTCAATCCCAAACTGCGGTAAACCGTAGTAGATCATAAAGAGCTGGGCGATAAGCGGCGTTCCGCGAAAGACAGAGATATAAAACCGCGCCAGCCAGCGTACCGGCAGCACCGGCGACATCCGCATCAATGCCAGCAAAAACCCCAGCACCAGGCCAAAGAACATCCCGCCGATACTGAGCTGTAATGTAAATACCGCGCCTTTAAGCAGGAACGGCAACGAATCAATAACCAGTTGAATACTTTCTTGCATTATTATTTTTCGACCTGATGTTTAGACATGAGGATGGTAGGCAAACAACGCGGGTGCCCCGCCAGTGTGAACAAATAAGATCGGGCCTTCATCCTTAAAGCGTTTCTGCGCAACACCGTCGATAAGCCCTGCCATTGCCTTGCCGGTATAAACCGGATCAAGCAGGATGCCTTCCAGGCGCGCCAGCAATTTTACCGCTTCCATGCCTTCTTCATTTGGCGTGCCGTAGCCTGGGGCAAAGTAGTCATCCCAGAGAATAATATCGGCCTTCGCCTGAAGTTCGAGCTGCTCTGCCACCGACTGCTGCAAGGTCACCACTTTCGGTTTTTGATCGGCAACGCTTCGGGAAACCGTCACACCAATCAGCTCAGCGTCAGGCATCAGTTGCTCCAGACCTACCGCCAGCCCGGCGTGTGTTCCTGCGCTGCCAGAGGCGACCACCACCGAAGACAAATTAACTGCGCCTTCACACTGCTGAGCAATCTCCAGCGCGCTTTCCACATAGCCCAGCGCCCCCAGCGCATTCGAGCCGCCCACCGGAATAACATACGGACGAAAGCCCTGCGCTTCCAGGCGCGTGGCCAGCTCATCAAGCTGTGCCGTCGGGTTGGTCAACGCGTCACACATTTCGACCTGGGTATTAAACAAGTCCAGCAACAGGCGGTTGCCGTTGGTCAGGTAATTTTCTGCGCGCGTGCCAATCGGGTTTTCCAGCAGAGCGACACAATGCAGGCCCAGTTTTGCCGCCACGGCTGCCGTCTGACGTACATGGTTGGACTGAATCGCCCCGGCGGTCACCAGTGTATCCGCCCCTTCGCGCAGCGCATCTGCGGCCAAAAACTCCAGCTTGCGCAGCTTATTGCCGCCCATCGCCATTGGCGTCACATCGTCACGTTTAATAAAAATATCACGCCCTAAATAATCAGAAAATCGCGGTAAATACTCCAGCGGCGTGGGTGCGCCAATAAACTCCAGGCGTGGGAAGCGCGTTAAATTTTGCAGTGACATGGATCCTCCGGTAACGCTGTCTTTATTAGATACTTTTTATTATGCACGCAGACGCGTAAGAAATAAAAAAGGCGCTTTTAAAAGCGCCTTTTTTTTACAGCCAACGACTTATTTCGTGACGTCAGCACCGAACCACTTCTCAGAGAGCGCCTTGAGGCTGCCATCCTTTTGCATGTCGGCGATGGCCGCATCAATGGCTTTCACCAGATCGTCGTTGCCTTTACGCACTGCAATACCTGATTCCTGACGAGAGAACGCATCACCCGCTACGGCCAGGGTGTTGTTGGTTTTCTTCACCAGATCCAGCGCCGCCAGGCGGTCAACCAGGATGGCATCGATACGACCAACTCGCAGATCCTGGTATTTAGTTGGGTCATCATCATAGGTACGGATATCAACACCCTGCACGTTCTGGCGCAACCACTCTTCGTAGTTCGTCCCCAGACCAACACCCACTTTTTTGCCTTTCAGGTCAGCAGCGGTTTTGATGGTGCCTTCGTTACCTTTCTTCACCAGCGCCTGGATACCCGACACGGTATATGGCGTAGAGAAGTCATACTTCTTCTTACGCTCATCAGAAATGGTCACCTGGTTAATCACCACGTCGATACGTTTAGAATCCAGTGATGCCAGCATCCCGTCCCATTTGGTCGGTTTGAGCGATGCTTTCACGCCAAGATGTTTCGCCAGCTCTTCGGCAAACTCCACTTCGAAACCGGTCAGTTTACCGTCATCGCCCTGGAAGCTGAACGGAGGATAGGTTCCTTCCAGCCCAACCAACAGCGTGCCGCGTTCTTTGACTTTATTCAGTAGATTTTCCGCCGCGAACGTTTTCACGCTCATGCCAGCGACCAGCGCAACTGCCATTACACCCATCAGCGCCTGACGACCCAGAAGTGCTAATTTCATAATTACCCCGATATAGTGGAATTTTTGAGTAGTGTAGTGAATTCGCCTGCAACGTCAAAGGCGGCTGCGCTACATCTTATTCTTTTTTAATATATATCAGAAGTTGTCTCTGCGTGGACTTTCTGCTTCCCCACACCCGGCATTTGTACCTTATATTGCGCGTACTTGCGCAATGCAATGCGGTAGTTATTGGTGCTGGTTGCAGGCAACCACGGCTCCAGATTTTCATCCAGATAACCGGTCTTAAGCAGATCGCGAGAAATGTTATGCACGGTCAGATGCTGGCCAAGGCGACGCAGGCGAACCACATATTCGCGCACAGTGCCGTGACTCATCTCCGTTTGTTCAAACAGGAATTGTTTGAAGCCGATAATGTCGAAGAAGTCGCTTTGCTCTTTGCAGTGTAAATCGCCACAGAAACGGCAAAGCGCCACCCACTCTTTTTGCTCTTCAAACCATGCTGATTCATCCATCAACGTGTCGAGGCGAGAGATCGCAATTTTGTTAACGATTTCGCCACGACGAACCAGCGTGATACGGTCGAGTAATTTATTACAGTGGGCGCAATGCGTCTGGCTGTGTTTAAAGTCTTTCAGGTAGCGGCTTAGAGGCCGTCTTTTTGATTGCTGCACCGTCATGATAACTCCTGGTTGTCAATACGTTGTGCGGCATTTCTCAGGTGAATCAATCACCTATAACTTACCCAGCTTAGTACGTAAGCGCTTAATGGCCTGGCTGTGCAGCTGGCTGACCCGCGACTCACCCACTTCAAGAACAGCGCCAATCTCTTTGAGGTTGAGCTCTTCCTGATAATAGAGGGTCAACACCAGTTGTTCACGTTCTGGTAAAGCTTCAATAGCTTCCATTACGCGATGGCGTAAATTACCTTCCATTAAATGGTGTAACGGGTTTTCTTGCTGGTGTTCATCTGTTACCAGCTCGATGCTATCGCCATGCTCTTCACGCCACTCATCATAAGAGAAGAGTTGGCTATTATTGGTATCGAGCAACATCTGACGATACTCTTCAACAGCAATGCCAAGACGTTCCGCTACTTCAGTTTCCGTCGCGTTGCGTCCCAGTTCCTGTTCCAGCTGCCCCATCGCATGTGCCACTTCGCGTGCGTTGCGGCGAACACTGCGCGGCACCCAGTCACGGCTGCGCAGCTCGTCCAGCATCGCACCACGAATACGCTGTACTGCGTAAGTCGTAAATGCCGTTCCTTGCAGAGCGTCGTATCGGTCAACTGCATTCAATAACCCGATACCGCCCGCCTGTAGCAGATCGTCCAGTTCCACGCTCGCCGGCAAACGCACCTGGAGGCGCAATGCTTCGTGACGCACCAGCGGAACATAACGCTGCCACAGCGAGTGTTTATCCATTACACCATCAGCGGTATAGAGTGAATTCACGATAAACAGCCCTGCGTTAATTGAGTTATCGGCATGATTATCCGATTCTGCAGGGGTTTTAATTGGGTGAATAGTGGGTGAAATGAGGGGTTATTTGGGGGTTACGAATGAATTCAAGCGGAAAAAAACCCCGCCGAAGCGGGGTTTGTGCGTAATCAGGCGATTAGCCCTGCAGCAGAGACAGAACCTGCTGAGGAACCTGGTTAGCTTTAGACAGCACGGAGTTACCAGCCTGCTGAACGATCTGCGCTTTAGACATATTTGACACTTCGGTCGCATAGTCGGCGTCCTGAATACGGGACTGCGCTTCAGACAGGTTAGTGGTGGTGTTGTTCAGGTTGGTTACAGCAGAGCTCAGACGGTTCTGTACCGCACCCAGAGAAGAACGGAATTTATCAACAGAAGCGATAGCTTTGTCCAGCAGAGCCAGTGGGTTCTGAGTTGCAGTACCTTTCAGCTCAGCAGTTGCAGTAGCGCCGCTCAGTTGCAGAGTACCGGTAGCAACACCAGTAGTTGGAGCTGCTACGCCGCTGTTCGCCAGAACGTCAACACCGGTAGCGCCAGCCTGGTAGTTTTTACCCTGGATGGTTACGTAACCAACAGCTGCACCAGCAGAGTCAGAAGTTACTTTGATCAGCTGACCGTTCTGAGTCGCGCCAGTAACACCATTGGTAGCGTCATCATAGGTCACGTCAGTGGTGTTCAGGTTAACTGCACCGGAGGTCGCGTCTACAGATACAGAGTAGTTGTCGGAGCCAGAAGATACTACGAATGTACCAGTACCGTTACCAGCAGAGTTCTGAACTTCGTGCAGGCTCAGGGTGCTTGCATTCACGCCCAGTTTAGTTGCAACTGCGCTCAGGTCCACGTTCTTCGATGCAGCAGTGGTATCGCCGATCGTAGTGATAGAATCGCTCAGTTTCAGGGAGTTCTGAGAAACAGAGAAGCCGCCCAGGCCCAGAGTAGAAGAGTCGATTTTCTGCAGGTCGATGTTGATGGTCTGGCCATCGTTCGCGCCAACCTGAATCGCCATAGAACCGTTTTTAGCCAGTACGTTCACGCCGTTGAACTGAGTCTGACCAGATACGCGGTCGATTTCAGACAGACGGGATTTGATTTCGTCCTGGATTGAAGACAGGTCAGAATCGGAGTTAGTACCGGTAGTTGCCTGAACAGTCAGCTCACGAACACGCTGCAAGTTGTTGTTGATTTCAGACAGTGCGCCTTCAGTGGTCTGTGCCAGAGAGATACCGTCGTTTGCGTTACGTGCAGCCTGAGTCAGACCTTTGATGTTAGAAGTGAAGCGGTTAGCAATCGCCTGGCCCGCAGCGTCATCTTTAGCGCTGTTGATACGCAGACCGGAAGACAGACGCTCGATAGAAGAAGACAGAGCAGACTGGTTCTTGTTGATGTTGTTCTGAGTGATCAGCGAGAGGCTGTTGGTATTAATGACTTGTGCCATGATTTCGTTTCCTGTTGTTCATCAAATCTGTTTGGTTAGATTTGGGTTTCCACCCTTCGGCTTCATCGCCGTCAAAGGTGTTATCGTCTGGTCCAAAACAACCTTTAGAATTTTTTTCAGGATCTCGAATATTTTTTTAGCCACGGAAATACTCTTCTCTATTAGCGTTATTCCCGCCATTAAAAAAAAAGAATTAACCGTAAACTTTCCCCTGATGAAGCCGATAACCCCAGTATTCGTTCTACGTGTCGATACATTAAGGAATAAATATGGCAAGTATTTCAACGCTGGGTGTGGGCTCGGGTCTGCAATTAAGCGATATTCTGGACAGCCTGACAGCCGCAGAAAAAACGCAGCTGACCCCGATTTCAAATCAGCAGTCGTCTTATACCGCCAAGCTGAGCGCTTACGGCACCTTAAGTAGTGCTGTGTCAGCATTCCAGACGGCAAACACCGCGCTGAATAAAGCCGACCTGTTTACTGCAACCAGCACGTCGAGCAGCTCCACCGCGTTTAGCGCCACCACAACCGGCAGCGCTATTACGGGTAAATACACCATTAGCGTGTCACAGCTGGCTAAGGCCCAGACACTGACAACCAAAAGCACACAGACCGATACCAAAACGGCTATCGCCTCAGCAGACAGCAAGATCACCTTTACTGCAGGTAACGGAAAAGACCCGGTAACGGTGGATATCAGCGCGGCAAACTCCTCGCTGTCAGGCATTCGTGATGCCATCAACAAGGCTGATGCCGGCGTAACCGCCAGTATTATCAACGTAGGCAATGGTCAGTATCGTCTGTCTGTCACCTCAGCCGAATCCGGTTCTGATAATGCGGTAAGCATCAGCGTAAGCGGTGACAGCGCCCTGCAATCCTTTATGGGTTACAACGGCACCAGCACCGATGCCAGCAACGGCATGACTGAAAGTGTGACTGCGCAAAACGCAAAACTGAAAGTGAACAACGTTGATATCGAAAACAGCAGCAACACCATCAGTGATGCGCTGGAAGATATCACCCTGAACCTGAATGACGTCACCACCGGCAACCAGACGCTGACTATCTCAAAAGATACGTCTAAAGCGGAAACTGCACTGAAAGCCTGGGTAGATGCCTATAACACGCTTCAGGACAGCTTTGCGTCGTTAACCAAATATACTGCCGTTGATGCGGGCACCAGCTCACAGGATTCAAGCAACGGCGCACTGCTTGGCGACAGCACGCTGCGTACTATCCAGACTCAGCTGAAAAGCCTGCTCACAAACTCTGCGGGTGGAACGGCATATAAATCTTTAACCCAGCTTGGCATTACCAGTGATCCATCAACGGGTAAATTGACGCTGGATAGCACTAAACTTGAAACTGCCCTGACAAACAACCCATCAGCAGTGAAAGATCTGGTTGTGGGTGATGGTAAAACGACCGGCATTACCACCACCATGGCGACCAAGCTGACTGACTGGCTCTCAACGAAAGGCATCATTCAGGCTGCAAAAGATGGCGTCAGCAAAACGCTGAACAACCTGACCGATCAGTATAACGCCGTGAGCGATCGTATCGATGCCACCGTGGCACAGTACAAGGCCCAGTTTACCCAGCTGGACGTATTGATGACGTCACTGAATAACACCAGCAGCTACCTGACTCAGCAATTCGATACATCATCGTCCAGTAGCAAAAGCTAATCACACCCGAGGGGGATAACATGTACGGCGCAAAAGGCACGCAAGCCTACGCAAAAATAGAGGTTGAAAGCGCGGTGATGAGCGCCAGCCAGCATCAGCTGGTTATCATGCTATTTGATGGAGCCCTCAGCGCGCTTGTACGCGCGCGTCTGTTCTTGCAGGACGGCAATATCCCGGCTAAAGGACTGGCGCTTTCGAAGGCCATCAACATTATCGAGAATGGGCTGAAGGTTGGCCTGGTCGAAAATAATGGGGATGAGCTGACACAAAACCTGATCGCACTTTATGCCTATATGGTAAGACGCCTACTGCACGCCAACGTGAATAACGACGCCAGTGCCATCGAAGAGGTGGAAAACTTGCTGCGCAATATCGCTGACGGGTGGAAGGAAGTTGCCGGTTCGCCACAACTGATTCAGGACGCCGTCTAATGAGTAATGCACCGCAACTCTACACCCTTTATCAGCAGCTCCTGGATCAAAGTCAGATGATGCTGCGCCTTGCTCGTCAGGGTTTATGGGATGAACTGATCGCCTGTGAAACCGATTATGTTAATGCGGTGCACTCGCTGGCTCAACTCACAGAAGAAATTCAACCCTCTTCACAAGTGCAGGAACAACTTAGCCCTACCCTGCGGGTGATCCTGGACAACGAAAGCCAGGTCAAAACGCTGCTGCAAAACAGAATGGATGAACTGGCAAAGCTGGTTGGTCAAAATTCTATGCAAAAATCAGTTCTTTCTACCTACAGCAACCAGGGCGGTCATGTTCTGGTCCCGCAAAGCAATCTCGATTTAAATTAGCCATCCGCTGGCGAACGAGCATTTCTCGCTTCGTTCGCCAGGCATTTCTGCATGACCTATCCCATACTTGAGTTTCGCGACCTCATGGAGATGGTACATGCGCAATCCAACCTTACTGCAATGCTTTCACTGGTATTACCCCGCTGGCGGTGAATTGTGGCAAGAAGTGACAGCTTTAGCCCCCAATCTTAACGAAATCGGCATCAATATGGTCTGGCTTCCCCCGGCTTATAAAGGGGCATCGGGCGGGTTTTCTGTTGGATATGATTCTTATGATCTCTTTGACCTCGGTGAATTTGATCAAAAAGGATCTGTTCCCACCAAATATGGCGACAAGGCGCAGCTGCTGGAAGCCATTGCCGCGTTAAAAAGCAACGATATCGCCGTGCTGCTGGACGTGGTGGTGAACCATAAAATGGGTGCAGATGAGAAAGAGCTTATTCACGTTCAGCGTGTAAACGAACAGGACCGCACGCAAATTGACGATGAAATCATTAACTGCGAAGCCTGGACCCGTTACATCTTCCCTGCCCGCGCGGGCGAATATTCGCAATTTATCTGGGATTTTAAATGTTTCAGTGGCGTTGACCACATTGAAAATCCCGACCATGACGGCATCTTTAAAATCGTTAATGACTACAGCGGTGAAGGCTGGAATGACCAGGTCGATGATGAGATGGGTAATTTTGATTACCTGATGGGCGAGAATATCGACTTTCGTAATCATGCCGTGACCGAAGAGATAAAATACTGGGCACGCTGGATAATGGAGCAAACCCAGTGCGATGGATTTCGTCTGGATGCGGTAAAACATATTCCGGCCTGGTTTTACAAAGAGTGGATTGAGCACGTCCAGGAGGTAGCCACGCACTCCCTCTTTATTGTGGCGGAATACTGGTCTCATGAAGTGGATAAATTGCAGAACTACATCAACCAGGTTGACGGCAAAACCATGCTGTTTGATGCGCCTTTGCAAATGAAATTTCACGAGGCCTCACGCCAGGGGCGTGATTACGACATGAGCCAGATTTTTACCGATACACTGGTTGAGAGTGACCCTTTCCATGCCGTTACTCTGGTTGCAAACCACGACACCCAACCCTTGCAGGCACTGGAAGCACCGGTTGAATCCTGGTTTAAACCGCTGGCCTACGCCCTGATATTACTGCGTGAAAACGGCGTACCGAGCGTGTTCTACCCGGATTTATTCGGCGCAAGCTATGACGATGTGGGCGGTGATGGCGAGACTTATCATATTGATATGCCGGTTATCGAACAGCTCCACGAGCTTATTCTGGCGCGCCAGCGCTTTGCCCACGGTATTCAGACGCTGTTCTTTGATCATCCAAACTGTATTGCGTTTAGCCGTAGCGGGACGGAAGACTATCCTGGCTGTGTGGTGGTGTTGTCTAACGGTGATGATGGGGAGAAAACCCTGTGTCTGGGTGAGAACTACGGGAATAAAACCTGGCGTGATTTTTTGGGTAATCGCGAAGAAACCGTCACAACGGCAGCGGACGGTGAAGGGATTTTCACCTGCAACGGCGGAAGCGTTAGCGTGTGGGTGATGGAGGATGTTCTGTAAAAATCAGCGGTGATTTATAGGCCGGGTAAGGCAGAGCCACTACCCGGCAACAACGCTTAAGGCAGCTTGCTCTCCAGCGGATTTTTGCTCAGGTAATCTGCGCATTCCACGGTAGGACGGTCAACCTTTTGCAGTTCCAGGCCATCGTACTCCAGCGTTGAACCATCGCGTTCAAGCGGATAGATATCCAGTTTACTGGTCACGTTATAATAGCTGTCTGAACGCAACATGATTTTCCCCGGCACAGCCAAAACACGCTGCCACTGACGACAATCCAGCGTATCGCCCTCTTCCGTTACCACCAGCGTGGCAATCGCCTTCGGGCTCACCATTTTGCTTTGCGGCCCTTTCGACTGCCAGTACCCCGCCAGATGCTTCGGAACCGGATGCTTGATGACATCCTGATAGTTATCCACCTGAACACACCCGGTCAACGCCAGCAGCGCGCCAGCAATTGCTATTTTTTTCATCATCTTTCCTGCGTGCGAAGAAAAAAAGATTGTGGCATTAAAGCGTTGAGGGTGCCAGTGGAAGATAATTTCCAGCCATGCTCAGGATTGTTTTTTTGATGAAAACTAGCAGAGCACTGTATGTAATTACAGCTCAATTAATAATCATATGTTTGACGTTATCGCAAGCAGTCTGTTATTTACAGTGAGCTAACTCGCTATGCTGTTAATAACATTGATTCGTTGGATGACGGGTTGGGATAAAGCGTCTATCATCCTTATCTTATTTTTTGCCAGTTTTGGCGTTTCGGAATGATGGTTACAAAATGAGCTACAAAAAATTCAGGCTCGATATCAATGGGCTGCGAGCTTTTGCTGTCCTGAGTGTCGTGCTATATCACTTTGGTGTTCCCTACGTTTCTGGAGGATTCACAGGAGTTGATGTATTTTTCGTAATATCCGGTTTCCTGATGACGGGTATCGTACTTGAGAAAGTTGACCATAAAGGTATCTTCGATTTCTACGTTGCTCGTTTTTTACGCATTGTCCCTGCGCTGGTCGCAATCGTATTAGCGTTGCTGATATTTGGCTATTTCTGGTTAAGCACCAGTGAATTTGAGCTGCTCGCCAGAAATGCCACCGCATCCTTGTTGTTCTATTCGAATAATTATTACGCTGCTCATTCAAGTTACTTCGACCCTTCTTCAGATCTCAATTTCTTGTTGCATACCTGGTCATTGTCTGTTGAATGGCAGTTTTATTTGATCTACCCGCTGATTGTTTTAGCCATCAAGAAAAGCCGGCTTCCGGTATCTCTCTCCATTCTGGCGCTATTTTGTTTGTCTCTGGCGTATGTCGCGCTCGGGTTATCAGGGACGAAAGAGGATCTTTTCTACCTGCTGCCAACCCGAGCTTGGGAAATGCTGGCGGGTGCTTTGGTGTATATCATTAGCAGCCGTGGTGCACTTACGAACTTCAGGCACCTGTCTAAGCTCAACATTCCCGGCCTGCTGCTTATTCTGTTTTCGCTCTTTACAGCCGAGGGATCGCAGGCATGGCCGGGGCTGGCAACGTTGATTCCGGTAGCAGGTGCAGCGCTGGTTATCCTTGCGAATAACCAAAACGCCTATCTCATTAAAAACAAAGCTGCCCAGTTTATCGGTACCATTTCCTACTCCTGGTATCTCTGGCATTGGCCCGTGATTGTGGTAATGCGTTACTACAGAGTAGAGATGAATGCCATTAACATCAGTGCAGGGATTTCCGTATCATTCATTCTGGCCGTGATCTCTTACTATCTTATCGAGATGCCATTCAGAAAAAGAAACTGGCTTCGCACCGATTTTGTCAGTGCCATCGTCATCACCACCTGTGCTTTTGTGGTGGTACAGACCAACGGTGCAACGTTCAGATTCAAAGGTGATATGAATGATGTCATCACCTACCGGTTCAATAATAAAGAGTGGCGACCTGACACTTGCTTCCTGAATCCACGGCAGGATTATTCAGAATTTTCAAAGTGTCAGGATAAAATGACCTCAGAGTCGATTGTAATCTGGGGAGATTCTCATGCAGCGCAACTGATGCCTGGATTTAGAGCGGTAATGAAAAATGAGAATTTGACGCAACGAACATCCAGCCTGTGCGGGCCGTTGTATGGTGCAGAAAATAACCAGCGCCCTTTCTGTAAAGACATCAATAAAAATATTACTGCCGAATTGTTACGCGTTAAGCCTAAACTGGTGGTTCTGGCGGCATTCTGGTCTCAATATCCGTTTAAGGATTATCTTGCTGACACACTGAAAATGTTGAGTTCTGCGGGTATTCGTACAGTCGTGATCGGTCCTTTCCCATACTGGCATGATCCGCTGCCTAAAGTCATTGAGGCAAATGGGTTAACTCCGCAGGGAACACTTCCTGTTGCTCTCTTTGATTCATCCAAGAATGTTCTGGGTAATGACAAGCTTATTGGAAAAATAGTGAGTGCCTCATCCAACTCAGCCTATATATCTGCCATCGGTATCATGTGTAGTAAGGCTACATGTAAAGTGACGGCGGGGAAAAAACCAGTGATTCCTATGCAGTGGGATAATACACATCTGACTTATCCAGGGTCTACATGGTTCATTAAGAATATATCAGAAAAGCTAAATTGATTAAAAATGGGGTCATAGTCCTTATGCCCCCTCTTTTCTTCTTTGCACTTGATTTAATAATGCTTAAATTTGCATTATGAAACAAAAAAACCACTGATAATAAAATTATCTCAACAAAATATTAACCTCTTAAATGGGAAATAATTTCTGCCATTACATTTCATTCGCTATGAACTACCAACTTTTGTAAGTAATATTAAGAATTATCTGACTCAACTTCTAACAGATGATACAATACTAAACTCATCATCTAAGAAGATGAGTCATAAATCCGTCGTACTAGATTGTCTCTGGTAGAGACTTTAAACTCCAGCATGGCAATTATATTTCAAATTTTAATTATTGATTATGAACAATACTAAAAGCGAAATAAAATCCATAGCATTTCTTCGTGGATTAGCAAGTCTTTTGATTGTGCTATACAATCAAATGAATTCATTTAATCAGCTAATGAATGATGAAATGCGTGCAGCATGTTTAATATTTCTTGATAACACCATACCTATTTTATTTTCATATGGAATTATCGGAAAACGATCAGAAAAAACTTCAGCCATATAATATTTTAAATACAAAATAAGCGTGCATTAGTATAACGCCAGCACACTTTAAGAACTTTACTATGGTGTTTTTTATTAATTATAAGTGATTACGAAATGTCCAAAACATCGCATAAAATATATTTTATAGAAGTACTAAGGGGGCCAGCGGCTCTTTTGGTTGTAGCTTATCACATCACAGGCATTCTAATGGGAGCCTACTCTTTCTGGCCTGGAATGGGACGAGACCTTTTTAGAAATGGTAATATCGGTGTTGATATATTCTTTATGATCAGCGGGTTTATCATATGTTACGCAACCAGGAATAAAGAGGATAATTATCGCTCAAGTTTTATCATACGGCGATTTTTTAGAATATATCCGCTATTTATCATTTGCTTGACAATTGCTTGGCTAACTTATAACTCTGGGTATGATTATTTAGATTATCTACACTCGGCTACTTTAATGCAAAACAACTATGCTGGTAAAGCTCCATTCTTTGGATATAATATCCTATACCCCGCATGGACAATAGCATATGAAGTAATGTTCTACTTCGTATTTTATTTTGGGATGTGTATTAATCATAAATACAGAGGGTTTATTACTGCAATCCTTTTACTCATGGCCATGAGTACAATACAAATATCGTTTAAAGGTGAGTTATCTGTACATGGTCATTTTTCATCATATAGTCCAGATATGGGTGTATTTTCTCCTCCCTTGACACTTTTGGGTTCTCCTTTAATGTTGGAATTCATTATTGGAATGGGATGCTACTATCTCTACAATACCCTCAAAACAAGTAAGAACATCACTGTTTCATTATTATTTCTGACCTTATCAGTAATTGCCATTTCAATGATGTACTTCGTTGATCTTAATAGCCATGGAATTACTGAGAAGGGAATTGTTGCTGCGGCCATATTTATACCACTCATGCTTTCCGAAATGACAGGAATGAAGCTGAAGTCTAAAGTATCAAGATTCTTTTCAGATATTTCATATTCACTGTATCTTACTCATGCAATGGTTCTTAAGTACTACACCATTTATCTAAAAGACATTGGGATCAATGACTTCCCTAAAGGAGTCCTTTCATTCTTCTCAATTTTAGCAGTCTGCATAGTGGTTGCTTACATAGTACACATCACAGTAGAAAAATGGTTTATAAACATTGGGAAGAAAATTATTACCATTCTTTCTACTAAAGAAAATAATAACTCCCTGGAAAAAAAACCTACGTAATCGATCCCTCCACAACGTTGGTCACCCAACGTTGTGGAGGATATGTAGAAAGCGGATTCCTGCTACAAAGAATTGACCAAGTTCCTTTCAGTAGTCAGTCGTTCTTTTAACATGAATTTTCTCTCGATAAACAGATATGACGCAGTACTTAACGCAAGTATCGCAGGAATAGTGATTGCTATAGCGACCTGAAATGACACACCTGACTTAATCATTGGAGAAAACAAAACTGTGTATATAATTCCGTGAAGCAAATACACGCTATAACTAATTGTTCCAAGTATTTTCATACTTCTGGTTTTTAGAAAACCCAAAATACTATTCCCACTCGATATAATCATGAATGCAATCCCTATTAATATTGTAGGGACATGTGAATATGGGGTATCGAACAAATAAATACATACACCAAGTGCTGCGACAGCAATTACTGAAAAAACAGGTGATTTAAGTTTTTTTATAAAGCCAGGGTAGAACTTATAGATGTGTGCACATGCTGCACCTATGATAAAGCAAAGCACATGAATTTGGGGCCATAATCCGATCTCTATATTGACCCCATAGATGAATGCCAAAATAGCCAACATCATGCATACAATAAACATTGATGATTTTTTACTAACAGCAAACACTGAAAAAGCAGGGATTAGGAAATAGAACATCCATTCATAAGACAGCGACCAGAATACTCCAGCCACAATACTTTTACTCAGTGGAAAACCATTAATATTTGGCGTGCCAAAAAAATCAAATGTCAACCAGTAAAAAGAAACTCTTATATATGGATAAATATCAAATGGTGTCTTTACGGTTAACATTACATAGAAAATCGAAAATAACACAACTACTATATAAAGAGGCACGATCCTGAAAAATCGCTTGATATAAAACTCTCGCCAGTCGATAGTGTCTACCCGACAAAGGATTTTACCCCAAAAAAGAAATGAAGTGATCATGAAAAATATCGATACACTTCCTTTCCCAAGGTAATCAACAAGAACCTGCAAACGTCCACCGCCGATATAATTTATCGACCATTCACCATGCTTTGCATACCAATAAAAGAAAAATGAGTGATGTATTGCGACTAATATTGCAGCTAACCCTCTTAATCCATCCAGAGTATCAAACCTTCCATTTCCGTTTAGTTCTTTCTTGAAATATTCTCCAGAAAAGTTTCGCATCGCAAAAGAAAAAACAATGCCTACACATACGGTCAGAACAATACTAAGAGACATAAAAGAGTGTTCCATCTATCAATCTCATTGTTGTACCTTATTAATTATGTAAATCGTAGCATCAAGATTAAAAATGATAACTATATATGCATAAAATATTACTGTTCGAATAAACAGAACGATAATGTTTACAAAAAAAGCCCACGAAAGTGGGCTACTAAACCGATTACATTACTCCAATGCCATTAAGTTTCCTGTATGCTATTGGGACAATAGCCTTAACAAACATTAGTATCACAATCGATGAAATAAAACTGATTATAAGCTTACAGAATGAGTTGTTAGCAATATATTGTCCAACATCGTGAGTAAGTATGTAAAGAATTAGAGGGTGTAAAAGATAAACCCCAAGAGAATACTCTCTGCCTAGATTTGATATTATATTCTCTCTAACATTAGTATTTACACACCAGCTAAGCAGAGCAATACACACTGGGGTGGCGAATAGTGGAAATTGTCTTTCTACCATATCAGCTTTATAGATAATTCCAAGCTGATACACCTCACCAACCATGAATATCACGCCAAACAAAATGATAGCCAATGAGATCTTATTAGGAATCTTTTTAAGAACTCCACTCTTGGCAAAGTAATGTCCGAGATAAACAAGCGCAAAGGCTATCATGGTTCTTAATGCATAAAATATATAAATCTCATAGTGAAGTGACTTAACCAGATCGCCATACCAGCATGCGACCAAAATGGCAGTTGATACCAATATAGATAATTTGACGCTTACATTTTTTATAAAGTAATTTGTTAATATAACGCCAAGGATTAGCGCATTCAAAAACCACAAATGGAAGAATGTTCCGCCATGAAGGGTGTCGTTAGATACAACTTTCCCAATAGTTCTCCATGCATCTCCCTGCATCATTCTATACAAAATTGGAATATACAATATTGATGACCAGAAAAGAATACTAACAAGTTTGTTAAGCTTTTTACCCAAATCATCATGCGCAGAGGAGCCCATCAGGTAACCAGAGGCCAGAAAGAAGAAGGGGAGCGCCCACCTTGAAGACACTCGGAACAGCTCACCAAAATACTGTGGCATCTCCGGGAAATTACCCACGTGGACAACTATTATAAAGAAACAAGCAAGAAGCTTCGCTGCATCCAATGCATTGTTGCGCATTTTATAAACACCAAATTAAGAATTGTCTGTTGATGCTACGAATCTTTGCTTTTTCAATCAAATGATAATCACATCCGTGTGACTCAATCATCAAACACTACTGATATATATGGCATCAGAGAAAAGATTTTTTCAGGTCTTGGTTTGCACCAACACCCTTCACACCCCACAGGATCAGGCGTGTTCCGGTTATACACACCGACTCCATCCGCCGATGTAAGTAGGTCAAGATTGCATGGAGTGTTAGGCACTCCTAATGCTGTTTTAATAACCCTTCCAGAGTTGTTAAAACCAGTTTCTAAGCTTCCGGATAAGGTAATTGAGCCACTACTGACCTAGAGTGCAGTCCCAGTTCCCGAGCCCTTTATTCTTCTGCAATCTGACATTCTGATTGCTATTTTAGGTTATTAGATAAACTAAACCTGCATTCCCATCACTTCCTGGTACGCAGAAACCAGCTTATTCCTTACCTGGATCCCCATCTGCAACGACACAGACGCTTTTTGCAAATCGGTCATCACATCGTTAAGCGCCACGCCCGGTTCACCCAGACTGAACTTCTCCGCCTGTGTACGCGCAGCGGTCTGGGTATCGCTGATACGGTCAAGAGCGGCGTGCAGTTGTCCCGCAAAGCTGATGGTCGGCTGTTCTTCTGCCACGTTCTGATTACGGGCCGTCATCGCCGTTGCCTGCAACTGACTGATCACCCCTTCAATGCCCTGTATAGCCATGACTCTCCCCTGGATGGTTTTTTACGCGGTCAAGACTAACAGCTTGTCAATAAGATAAAGGCGGTAAATAGCGTGAAAAAACCAGGTTATTTGACGCATAGAAAATCCCGAATCATCAAATAATGGCAGGGCCATCAGTATGGAACTTTTGTCGTGTTTGCCGACCCGGGAGTCAGTTTTGTTTCTCTACACGAATAACGTAACCCACCAGGATTTAAGAGGTGCGCAATGAGTGCGACAGCATCGACAGCACCGCAGACTAAATCACTAGAGTGGATGAACCGCCTTCGCGCGAATCCTAAAATCCCGTTGATCGTGGCAGGCGCTGCCGCAATTGCGATTATTGTTGCGATGGTCTTGTGGGCGAAAAGCCCTGACTACCGCACGCTCTATAGTAACCTTTCCGACCAGGATGGCGGTGCCATCGTCACCCAACTTACCCAGATGAACATCCCTTATCGCTTCGCCGATAACGGCGGTGCGCTTGAGGTTCCGGCGGATAAAGTGCACGAACTGCGTCTGCGTCTCGCGCAGCAGGGTCTGCCCAAAGGCGGCGCGGTAGGTTTTGAACTGCTGGACCAGGAAAAATTCGGTATCAGCCAGTTCAGCGAGCAGGTCAACTACCAGCGTGCGCTGGAAGGTGAACTGGCCCGCACCATTGAAACATTAGGCCCGGTGAAAAGTGCCCGCGTGCACCTCGCCATGCCAAAACCTTCTCTGTTTGTTCGCGAACAAAAATCCCCGTCTGCTTCTGTGACTGTTAACCTCGCACCTGGCCGCGCGCTGGATGAGGGGCAAATCAGCGCGGTGACACATCTGGTCTCCAGCGCCGTTGCCGGTTTACCGCCAGGTAACGTTACCCTGGTTGATCAGAGTGGGCATTTGCTGACGCAGAACAACAGCGCAGGTCGCGATTTAAATGACGCACAGCTGAAATATGCCGCCGATGTTGAAGGCCGCCTGCAACGCCGTATTGAAGCCATTCTTGGCCCGGTCGTGGGGAATTCCAACGTCCATGCGCAGGTTACCGCTCAGATTGACTTCGCAAATAAAGAACAAACAGAAGAACAGTACAGCCCGAATGGCGATCCTGCCCAGGCCGTGATGCGTTCTCGCCAGGTAAATGAAAACGAGCAAGTGGGTGGTCCAAACCCGGGTGGTGTGCCAGGCGCACTGTCTAACCAGCCTGCCCCGGCTAATGCTGCACCAATTTCTACCCCGCCAGCAAACCAGCAGAACGGTCAGCAAACGAATCAGCAAACAACCTCTTCAAACACGTCTTCTGGCCCACGTACCAGCAGCCGTAATGAAACGACCAACTACGAAGTCGACCGTACCATTCGCCACACCAAGCTGAACGTGGGGGATGTACAACGCCTTTCTGTTGCTGTGGTTGTAAACTACAAAACGCTGCCAGACGGCAAACCGCTGCCACTGACTGCAGAGCAAATGAAGCAGATCGAAGACCTGACCCGTGAAGCCATGGGTTACTCCGAGAAGCGTGGCGATACCCTCAACGTGGTGAACTCTCCGTTCAACTCGGTTGATGAGACAGGTGGCGAACTGCCGTTCTGGCAACAGCAGGCGTTTATCGATCAGCTGATGTCTGCCGGTCGCTGGCTGCTGGTTCTGATTGTCGCGTGGCTGCTGTGGCGTAAAGCGATTCGTCCGCAGCTGACGCGCCGCGCGGAAGAAGCCAAAGCCGCTCAGGAACTCATGAGTACGCGTCAGGAAGTGGAAGAAGCCGTTGAGGTTCGTCTGAGCAAAGACGAACAAATGCAGCAGCGCCGTGCTAATCAGCGCATGGGTGCTGAGGTAATGAGTCAACGTATTCGCGAAATGTCAGATAACGATCCGCGCGTCGTCGCGCTGGTCATCCGCGGCTGGATGGGTAACGAACATGAGTAATACGCTTACAGGTACCGATAAAAGCGTCATCCTGCTGATGACCATTGGCGAAGACCGCGCGGCAGAGGTGTTCAAACACCTCTCCCAGCGGGAAGTGCAAATTCTCAGTGCGGCAATGGCGAACGTTCGTCAGATCTCTAACAAACAGCTGACCGAAGTGTTGGCTGAGTTTGAGCAGGAAGCCGAGCAGTTTGCCGCGCTCAATGTCAACGCCAACGAATACCTGCGCTCCGTGCTGGTTAAGGCGCTTGGCGAAGAACGCGCCGCCAGCCTGCTGGAAGATATTCTGGAAACCCGCGATACCGCCAGCGGTATCGAGACGCTCAACTTTATGGAGCCGCAGAGCGCCGCCGACCTTATTCGCGACGAGCACCCGCAGATTATCGCCACCATCCTGGTTCACCTCAAACGTGGTCAGGCGGCCGATATTCTGGCGCTGTTCGAAGAGCGTCTGCGCCACGACGTTATGCTGCGTATTGCCACCTTTGGTGGTGTCCAGCCAGCGGCACTGGCAGAACTGACAGAAGTGCTGAACAACCTGCTCGATGGCCAGAACCTCAAGCGCAGCAAAATGGGCGGCGTAAGAACGGCGGCAGAGATCATCAACCTGATGAAAACTCAGCAGGAAGAAGCGGTTATTACGGCGGTTCGCGAGTTCGACGGCGAGCTGGCACAGAAAATTATCGACGAGATGTTCCTGTTCGAAAACCTGGTCGAAGTGGACGATCGCAGCATCCAGCGCCTGCTTCAGGAAGTGGACTCCGAATCGCTGCTTATCGCCCTCAAAGGCGCCGAACAGCCACTGCGCGAGAAGTTCCTGCGCAACATGTCTCAGCGTGCGGCCGATATCCTGCGCGACGACCTTGCCAACCGTGGCCCGGTGCGTCTGTCTCAGGTGGAAAACGAACAGAAAGCCATCCTGCTTATTGTTCGTCGTCTGGCAGAAACCGGCGAGATGGTGATTGGCAGCGGAGAAGACACGTATGTCTAATGAGCTGCCGTGGAAGCGCTGGACGCCTGACGATCTGGCCCCTCCTCTTTCCGAGTTTACCCCGGCTATGATATTGCCCGACGAGGGCGATACTGGCACAGAACCCCCTGCGCTCAGCGAAGAAGAGCAACGCGCACAGATGCTGGCGCAGATGCAAATGCAGGCGCACGAACAGGGTTATAACGCGGGTTTAAATGAAGGACGGCAGAAAGGCCAGGAACAGGGTTACCAGGAAGGTCTGACGAAAGGGTTAGAGCAAGGTATTGAACAGGCGCGCCAGCAACAGGCGCCGCTTCATGCCCGGATGCAGCAGCTGGTCAGCGAATTCCAGCACACCCTCGATGCGCTCGACAGCGTGATTGCCTCGCGTCTGATGCAGATGGCGCTTGAAGCCGCACGTCAGGTAATTGGCCAGACGCCAACGGTAGATAACTCGGCGCTGATCAAACAAATTCAGGGCCTGCTTCAGCAGGAGCCGTTGTTCAGCGGCAAACCGCAGCTGCGCGTTCATCCTGACGATTTACAGCGTGTGGAAGAAAGCCTCGGCGCCACGCTCAGCCTGCACGGCTGGCGTCTGCGCGGCGATCCGTCCTTACACCACGGCGGCTGCAAAGTCTCTGCGGATGAAGGCGACCTGGATGCCAGCGTCGCAACCCGCTGGCAGGAACTGTGCCGCCTGGCGGCACCGGGAGTCGTCTGATGACCGCACGGCTCACTCGCTGGCTTACCACCCTTGATAACTTTGAAACGAAGATGGCGCAACTGCCATCTGTTCGTCGTTATGGACGTCTGACCCGCGCGACAGGCCTGGTGCTGGAAGCCACGGGCTTGCAGCTTCCGCTGGGCGCAACCTGCGTGATCGAACGTCAGGACAGGAACGAAACCCGCGAAGTGGAAAGTGAAGTCGTTGGCTTTAACGGCCAGCGTCTGTTCCTGATGCCGCTTGAAGAGGTCGAAGGCATTCTGCCCGGCGCACGCGTGTATGCAAAAAACAACTCAGGCGATGGCCTGCAAAGTGGCAAACAATTGCCGCTTGGCCCGGCGCTGTTAGGCCGTGTGCTGGACGGGAGCGGCAAGCCGCTCGATGGCCTCCCCTCTCCTGACACCACCGAAACCGGGGCGCTGATTACTCAGCCATTTAACCCGTTGCAACGTACCCCTATCGAGCATGTACTTGATACCGGTGTGCGCCCGATTAACGCCTTGCTCACCGTTGGGCGCGGGCAACGTATGGGCCTGTTCGCCGGTTCCGGCGTGGGTAAATCGGTACTGCTCGGCATGATGGCGCGCTACACCCAGGCCGATGTCATCGTCGTGGGGCTTATCGGTGAACGTGGTCGTGAAGTAAAAGACTTTATTGAAAACATTCTGGGTGCTGAAGGCCGAGCACGCTCGGTGGTGATCGCCGCCCCGGCGGATGTTTCCCCGCTGCTGCGTATGCAGGGTGCAGCCTACGCCACCCGTATTGCCGAGGATTTCCGCGACCGCGGGCAGCACGTGCTGCTGATCATGGACTCCCTGACGCGTTATGCGATGGCACAGCGTGAAATCGCGCTGGCTATTGGCGAACCGCCAGCCACCAAAGGCTATCCACCTTCAGTGTTTGCCAAGCTGCCAGCACTGGTTGAACGTGCCGGTAACGGCATCACCGGTGGCGGTTCGATTACTGCGTTTTACACGGTTCTGACCGAAGGCGATGACCAGCAAGACCCAATCGCCGACTCCGCGCGTGCAATCCTTGACGGCCACATAGTGTTATCGCGTCGTCTGGCCGAAGCCGGGCACTATCCGGCTATCGATATTGAAGCATCGATTAGCCGTGCGATGACGGCACTGATTACAGAGAAGCATTACGCCCGCGTGCGTAACTTCAAACAGCTGCTTTCCAGCTTCCAGCGTAACCGCGACCTGGTGAGCGTAGGGGCGTATGCCAAAGGCAGCGACCCGATGCTCGACAAAGCGATTGCTCTGTGGCCGCATCTGGAGGCATTCCTGCAACAAGGTATTTTTGAACGCGCCGACTGGGACGATTCGATTCAGGCTCTGGAGCTGATTTTCCCGCAGGTGTAATACAGGTGGAGGGCGAAGGTCATGGCGCAAAATAGCGCGTTATCAACGCTAAAAGATCTGGCTGAAAAAGAAGTTGATGATGCCGCATTGCAGCTTGGCGCAATGCGGCGCGGGTGCCAGCAGGCTGAAGAACAGTTGAAGATGTTGATCGACTATCAGCATGAATATCGCACCAACCTCAATACCGACATGACGCAGGGTATTGGTAGCCAGCGCTGGATTAACTATCAGCAGTTTATCCAGACGCTCGAAAAGGCGATTGAACAGCATCGCCATCAGCTTAGCCAGTGGACCCAAAAAGTCGATACGGCGCTGAATTTTTGGCGCGAGAAAAAACAGCGGCTCCAGGCATGGCAAACCTTGCAGGACCGGCAAGTGGCTGCAACAACTCTCGCCGAGAACCGCCTGGATCAGAAAAAAATGGATGAGTTTGCACAGCGCGCATCAATGAGGAAACCTGAATGATCACACTGCAACAACTGCTGATGACCGACAGTGACCTGTCAGGCGGCACGCAGACGGGGAAAGGCACCGACGGTGCGCAAGATTTTCTCTCCCTGTTGGCTGGCGCCCTGACGGATGCGACCGGTCAGGGTAAAGATGCGCCGCTGACCCTTGCCGACCTGAAAGCAGCCGGCAGCAAGCTGGCAAAAGTCGCGCAGGATAAAGACGGCGATACCACCCTTCAGGCAAAAATTGCCGATCTGTTGTCACGCCAGGACACGCTCACCGGAGACGAAACCGCGCAAACCACCGCGCTGCAAAGTCTGGTATCCGGGCTAATGCCTGCTACCCACAGCGATGCCCTGAAAAGCCTGACGTCAACGGCCGCCAAAGATGACACCAAAACCGACCTGAGCGAAGAAGAGCTGGCCGGATTAAGCGCCCTGATGGCGATGCTGCCACACCAGCAGACTGCAACCCCAGTGACTACCCAGGCCGTCAGCACTGAGGGCGTGGCGGAGAAAGTACTGGCAGGCACCTCACTGGCGCAAGCCAGCACCGGGCAACAACCGGCCCTGACGACGGCCCCGGCTGCACATGAAAAAGCGCAAACTCCGCTTCAGTATGCACCTCAGCCACAAACCGCTGATGCTTCAACCGCTAACGCCCCGCTGACGCCCGCCGTAGCCGTTACCGCTGAAAAGCAGGACCTGGCAAGCCAGTCCTCTTCAACCAGCCCAACGGCAACGCTTGCGCCGATTGTCAGCAGCCAGGCCACCTCACAGCCAGCCGCTACGGTCGCTACCGCGCCGGTACTGAGCCAGCCGCTTGGCACCAGCGAATGGCAGCAGACGCTGAGCCAGCACATCACCCTGTTCACCCGACAAGGGCAACAAACGGCTGAGCTGCGCCTGCACCCGGAAGATCTGGGCCAGGTACAAATTTCGATTAAGATTGATGATAACCAGGCGCAGTTGCAGATGGTGTCAGCGCACAGCCACGTACGTGCGGCACTGGAAGCAGCGCTGCCGGTTCTGCGTACTTCGCTTGCTGAGAACGGTATTCAGCTTTCACAAAGTAGCGTCAGCAGCGAGAGCTTCTCAGGCCAGCAGCAGTCTTCATCACAGCAGCAACAGCAGGCCTCGCGTTCCGGCCAGCAAGGCGGCTTTAATGAAGAGAGCGACGAGTTACTGCCAGCCCCTGCCACACTGCAATCCGCCGCGCGTGGAAACAGTGCTGTAGACATCTTCGCCTAAACGCCAGAGGTAGCGTGATTATCCCCGTCTTTTCCACGCTTTGAGATAAGGCGGACACGGGATAATCACCTTATTAAGCTGTACCGAAACAGGAAGCTCGTATCAGATGACTGACTCCGCTATCACCAAAAAAAGTAAGCGTTCCATCTGGATCCCGCTGCTGGTGTTGATCACGCTCGCCGCCTGCGCTACCGCGGGCTATAGTTACTGGCGTATGCAGCAGGAACCTTCCTCTGCTACGGCCAAAGCCGAACCACCACCACCACCGGCCCCGGTATTCTTCCCACTGGATACCTTCACCGTTAACCTGGGTGATGCGGATCGTGTGCTTTATGTTGGCATCACGCTGCGCCTGAAAGACGAAGCCACCCGTTCTCGTCTGAACGATTACCTTCCTGAAGTGCGTAGCCGTCTTCTTCTGCTGTTCTCTCGTCAGGATGCTTCCACGCTTGCCACCGATGACGGTAAGCAGAAGCTGGTCGATGCCATTAAACAAACGCTGGCTACACCGCTGGTAAATGGTCAACCCAAGCAGGAAGTCACTGACGTTCTGTATACAGCCTTCATTCTGCGGTAACGACATGGGCGACAGTATTCTTTCTCAGGCAGAAATCGATGCGTTGCTTAACGGCGACAGCGATAAGAGCGATGATCCGCAACCGGGTCTGAGTGGCGATGACAATATTCGTCCCTATGACCCGAATACCCAGCGTCGCGTGGTGCGCGAGCGTCTTCAGGCGCTGGAGATCATCAACGAACGTTTTGCGCGTCAGTTCCGTATGGGGCTGTTTAACCTGCTGCGTCGTAGCCCGGATATCACCGTCGGTGCGATCCGCATTCAGCCGTATCATGAGTTTGCCCGCAACCTGCCGGTGCCAACCAACCTTAACCTTATTCATCTGAAACCGCTGCGCGGCACCGGGTTGGTTGTGTTCTCGCCAAGCCTGGTATTCATTGCGGTTGATAACCTGTTTGGTGGCGATGGTCGTTTCCCGACGAAAGTTGAGGGGCGTGAGTTTACCCACACCGAGCAGCGCGTTATCAACCGGATGCTGAAGCTGGCGCTGGAGTCCTATAGCGACGCGTGGAAAGCGATTAACCCGCTGGATGTGGAGTACGTCCGTTCCGAGATGCAGGTGAAATTTACCAATATCACCACATCGCCGAACGATATCGTCGTGAACACGCCGTTCCATGTCGAGATCGGCAACCTGACCGGTGAATTTAACATTTGCCTGCCGTTCAGCATGATTGAACCGCTGCGCGAGCTGCTGGTGAACCCGCCGCTTGAGAACTCACGTAATGAAGATCAGAACTGGCGTGAAAACCTGGTGCGCCAGGTTCAACACTCTCAGCTTGAGCTGATCGCGAGTTTTGCCGATATCCCGCTGCGGTTATCCCAGATCCTGAAATTACAACCCGGCGACGTTCTGCCGATAGAAAAACCCGACCGCATTATTGCCCATGTCGATGGCGTGCCTGTGCTGACAAGCCAGTACGGCACGGTAAACGGCCAGTATGCATTACGCGTTGAGCACTTGATCAACCCGATATTGAATTCGCTGAATGAGGAACAGCCCAAATGAGTGACATGAACAATCCGTCCGATGAAAACAGCGGAGCACTGGACGATCTGTGGGCTGACGCGTTAAACGAGCAACAATCCACCCCAAGTAAAAGTGCGGCGGATGCGGTATTCCAGCAGTTAGGTGGCGGTGATGTCAGCGGCACATTGCAGGATATCGACCTGATTATGGATATCCCGGTCAAGCTGACCGTTGAACTGGGCCGCACCCGCATGACCATTAAAGAGCTGCTGCGCCTGACGCAGGGTTCCGTTGTGGCGCTGGATGGTCTGGCCGGTGAGCCGCTGGATATTCTGATCAACGGCTATCTGATTGCCCAGGGTGAAGTTGTGGTGGTGGCCGATAAATACGGCGTGCGTATCACTGACATCATCACCCCGTCTGAACGTATGCGTCGTCTGAGCCGTTAAGAATGAAAACCGAGGCAACAGTATCGCAGCCTTCAGCCGTACCCGGTTCGCCCTTGCTCCAGGTGAGCGGCGCGCTGTTTGGTGTTATTGCCTTTATTCTTATCGTCGCCTGGATTGCTAAACGCTTTGGTCTGGCGGGTAAAACCGCCGCCGGGCGAGGCATTAAGGTCAGCGCCAGCACCACGCTTGGGCCACGCGAACGCGTGGTCATTGTCGATGTTGAAGACGCGCGGCTGGTGCTGGGCGTTACCGCGACAAACATCAATGTATTACATAAACTGCCGCCTGCGCCGGATACGGCCGAAGCGAATGCAGAAACCCCAGCGGATTTTCAGTCCGTCATGAAGAGTTTGCTTAAGCGTTCCGGGAGATCCTGATGCGCCGTTTGTTATCCCTTACGCTTGCGGGCATCGCCCTGTTTGCGCCTTCCGTTTACGCGCAACTACCTGGTCTTGTCTCCACCCCGCTCGCTGGCGGTGGTCAAAGCTGGTCGCTTCCCGTTCAGACGTTGGTGTTCATTACCTCGCTGACTTTTATCCCGGCAATCCTGCTGATGATGACCAGCTTTACCCGCATCATTATCGTCTTTGGTCTGCTGCGAAATGCGCTGGGTACGCCATCCGCACCACCTAACCAGGTACTGCTGGGCTTAGCCCTGTTTTTAACCTTTTTCATTATGTCGCCGGTTATCGACAAGATTTATACCGACGCCTATCAGCCCTTCAGCGAAGACAAGATTTCAATGCAGGATGCGCTTGAGAAAGGCGCGCAACCACTGCGTGAATTTATGCTGCGTCAGACCCGTGAAGCGGATCTGGCCTTATTTGCACGCCTGGCGAACACCGGCGATTTGCAGGGGCCGGAAGCAGTGCCGATGCGCATTCTGTTGCCCGCTTATGTTACCAGCGAACTAAAAACCGCTTTCCAGATTGGTTTTACCATCTTTATTCCGTTCCTGATTATCGACCTGGTGATCGCGAGCGTGCTGATGGCGCTCGGTATGATGATGGTGCCGCCGGCAACCATTGCCCTGCCCTTTAAGATCATGCTTTTTGTGCTGGTTGATGGCTGGCAATTGCTGGTCAGCTCGCTGGCACAGAGTTTCTACAGTTAAGGTACGCGCAATGACGCCAGAATCGGTCATGATGATGGGCACGGAGGCGATGAAAGTCGCGATTGCCGTTGCCGCTCCACTGCTGCTTGTTTCGCTGGTGACGGGTCTTATCATCAGTATTTTGCAGGCCGCTACCCAGATTAACGAAATGACGCTGTCGTTCATTCCGAAAATTATCGCGGTCTTCGTGGCGATGATCATTGCCGGGCCGTGGATGCTGAACTTGCTCCTGGACTACATGCGTAACTTGTTTACCAATCTGCCGTACATTATCGGCTGAGATAACGATGCTGCACATCACAAGCGATCAGTGGGTTCAGTGGCTGGGAGTCTACTTCTGGCCAATGCTCCGCATCATGGCGCTTATCTCAACTGCCCCCATTCTTAGCGAAAAGTCTGTCCCCAAACGGGTCAAAGTTGGGCTGGGCATCATCATTACCATCATTGTGGCCCCTTCGCTGCCGCCAGTGAATATCCCGATTGTGTCGGCAAATGCGCTGTGGGTTGCCATGCAGCAGGTGATGATTGGTGTGGCCGTTGGCTTTACCATGCAGCTTGCCTTTGCGGCGATTCGTACCGCGGGCGAGCTGATCGGTCTGCAAATGGGCTTATCCTTCGCGACCTTTGTTGACCCGGGTAGTCACCTGAACATGCCGGTACTGGCCCGTATCATCGACCTGCTGGCAATGCTGTTGTTCCTGTCGTTCAACGGACACCTGTGGTTGATCTCGATGCTGGTGGATACCTTCCACACGCTGCCGATTGGCGAGTCGCCGGTCAACAGTAATGCGTTCCTGGCGCTGACGCGTGCCGCCGGGCTTATTTTCCTGAACGGGCTGATGCTGGCGCTGCCGATCATTACGTTGCTGCTCACCGTTAACCTTGCATTAGGTTTACTGAACAGAATGGCACCACAGTTATCGGTATTTGTCATTGGCTTCCCGGTGACGCTGATGGTCGGCCTTTTATTAATGTCATTACTCATGCCACTTATCGCTCCGTTCTGTGAACATTTATTCAGCGAGATATTCAACCTGTTAGCAGATATTGTCAGTGAACTGCCACGTAAATAATAACCCGCAATGTTTACATTGTCTTTCTGAGGATATTCCTAAAATAAAACCCGTAAAACATCTTCCAGGATATATCTGACGCGGTTTAATTGTTTCTAAGCAACTCACAATACTTAATATTTACTTTACTTTAAGATGATTCCTGGCAAATTATACGTAACTTTACGGGATAGTGAGTCCGCCTGAAAGTCTTTGTCATGCTCACAGGTTTATTATGTTTTTCCATCCCGTATGGCTGTTTATGAGCTCTCAGGCAGATGGTGAATTATCGTTACGCATTGAGTGAGGGTATGCCATGTCAACGATCATTATGGATTTATGCAGTTACACCCGGCTAGGGTTAACCGGGTACCTGGCAAGCAGAGGGGTAAGAAAGAGGGACATCAACGATGCACACACCGTTGACGAACTTGCAGCCGCTTGTGACGAACTCAAGCCAGGCGTGGTGTTTATTAATGAGGACTGTTTCATTCACGATCCAGCCAACAGTCAGCAAATAAAGCAAATCATTAATCAGCATCCTAAAACTCTGTTTATTGTTTTTATGGCGATCGCAAATATCCATTTCGATGAATATTTGTTAGTCCGTAACAATTTATTGATCAGTTCTAAGTCGATTAAACCAGAGTCGCTGGATGACATTCTGGGCGATTACTTGAATAAAGAAGTTAAGAATGTAGGAGCGGTTAACTTACCGACCCTATCATTAAGCAGAACTGAATCAAGTATGTTGAAAATGTGGATGGCAGGACAAGGGACAATTCAGATTTCTGACCAAATGAATATCAAAGCCAAAACGGTATCGTCACATAAAGGAAATATTAAAAGGAAAATTAAAACGCATAATAAGCAAGTGATCTACCACGTCGTCCGCCTGACCGATAATGTGACGAACGGGATTTTCGTTAACATGCGCTAACCCGCTTTTTATCTTTCGTACTCTACCTTTGATCTCTGGCCTGGCCAGAGATTTTTGCATGTATTTAGCCAGATGCCGGGCACGCAGAGTGCTGCCCGACCCGCGATTATTCCACCGTTTCCACAAAAATCCCATCCGGGTGCCCCAGTTCGTTAAAGAACCAGATACCGAGCGGGTAGTCTTCCAGCGACACCAGGTACATGATGCCTTCATTGAACTCTTCTATTGCCAGCACGACGCCTGGGCGGCGCGGCCCACCGTCCGTTTTGACAGTTACCCGATCGTTGACCTTCATACATTCCTCCTGTGGTTTTGAGCCAGTGTAGAACAAATCTCAAAAACTCACATCGGCGCCTGGCGCGAATGGCGTTTTTGTGTGCGGTCTATACTTAAGAGTGGACGGGTTGAAGGAGGTGTAAGTAATGAAGACCGGAAATGAGAAGAGCGATATCGATGTGAATGTCGATGCCCTGCTCGCCGCCATTAATGAAATTAGTGAGAGTGAAGTTCGCCGGAGGGAAGACGACCCTACGCGAGTCATGGTAAACGGGCGGGATTACCATACCTATCGCGAGCTCGCCGAAGCCTTTGAGCTTGATATTCACGACTTTAGCGTGACGGAAATAAACCGTTAACGCGAAAAAAATCCCGGTCATGGGGATGACCGGGATGAAACTTGCTTATGCAAGAAGCACTTGAAAATTCGTTACACCAGGAAATCTGATGTGCCATCCACACTATCCCCAACAATTTTGTATGACAAGCAAATATTCTCTATATAAATATTACTTAGTAACAATGTTCGTTTGAGTTATGTGTACCAACATGCGACGTCAGCGGGTTTAACGGTATCGGTTCCATAACAAAACCATTCGACGCGTGGCTCTTTTTTAGGAATATTCTTAAAAAATAGCTAATTCTATATAGGAGTTGTTATGCCTTCACTACAGGACACCCTGCTGGTTTTTACTGACCTCGACGGTACGCTGCTGGATATCCATACCTACGACTGGCAACCCGCGATGCCCTGGCTGGACAGGCTCCAGGACTATCAGATCCCGGTCATTCTCTGTAGCAGTAAAACGGCAGCGGAGGTTATTGCTATCCAGCAGGATCTGGGTCTTGAAGGATTACCGTTCATTGCTGAAAACGGCGCGGTGATACAGTTGGATGTACGCTGGGAAGCACACCCAGCGGCACCCCGGCTGATAAAAGGCATTTCGCACAGCAACATTCGCCACTTTATCGAACAACTCCGCCAGCAAGAGGGCTACAAATTCACCACCTTTGACGACGTTGACGAGCGCGTCATCAGCGACTGGACGGGCCTTAACCGCGCCCGCGCAACGCTGGCGCGCCGACATGAAGCTTCCGTTACGCTTATCTGGCGTGACAGCGATGAACAGATGGCACGCTTTGAAGATGATCTCGCCCGTCGGGGGCTGAAGTTTGTTCAGGGTGCCCGCTTCTGGCACATACTGGATGCGCGTGAAGGGAAAGATCGGGCGGTAATCTGGTTAATTGAACAATACCGCGTGCTTGAAGGGATAACACCCACCACTCTGGGCCTGGGTGATGGTCCCAATGATGCCCCGCTTCTGGACAGCGTTGATTTCGCCGTGATAGTCAAAGGGATCAACCGCCAGGGTGTACAGCTTAAAGATGATAATCCCGCGCGGGTGTATCACACCAGACTCCCCGGCCCTGCTGGCTGGCACGAAGGGCTGGATCACTTCTTATCCTGATCGTCCCACACTACCTGATTACGCCCACCTTGTTTTGCCAGATACAACCGGGCATCCGCTATAGACTGAAGTTGCTCGAAGTCGTAGTTGCCCTTTTCCTGCGCACAGCTCACGCCAAGTGATGCGCTGACGCGCACAGTGGTGCTTTTTTTCACCAGGATCTCTTTGCTGTTGATACGTGACCGGATGCGCTCTGCTATCTCTGCCGCCTCTTCGAGGGCAATACCCGGCAGTACCACACAGAACTCCTCTCCACCCACGCGCCCGGCGACATCGTTGGTACGAAGCGCACTGGCAATCAGCCCCGCCGAATGTGATAACACCCGGTCCCCGGCCTGATGGCCGAAGCGGTCATTAATGCTTTTGAAGTGATCGAGATCGATCTGGATAACCGAGAATGGCAGCGACTGCTGAGAACAGCTCTTCGCCAGTATTTTTGCGCGTTCGAAGAGTGCACCGCGATTATTCAGACGAGTCAACGGGTCATGCCACGCCTGCCATTGCAAGGTGTGCTGAAGCGCATACATGTTACTGACCATCCGACGGATCACCAGCCAGGAGATCAGCAGCATGGCGGTAAAGAGCGCCCACAGCAACGCAAGAACAATGCTGATACTGCCAAAATCACCCCGTACACCGTCATGCAGCGTATGAACGCGCAAAACAACGCCATCAAAGTGATCCAGCCGTTCCCAGCTCACAAAGCGACTGCCCAGGCGGATCCCGCCCTCAGTATCGCTTTCGATATCATAGGCTATCTGCGCCAGTTCACGTTCGTCAAAATGGTTAATGTTGCCCGCGGTGGGCGTTGAAGTGGCAATCAGATTGAGCCGGGTATCGTAAAGCTGGTACTCCCCTTCCGTTTGATCGGACGTCGCATCTTTCAGAAGACGCTTCATGGCGGAGAAGGAAAAATCCATCGCCACAACGCCGTACCAGTAATGGTCGAAATAGATGGGTACGCTGGCGGTAATTGCCTGCTCACCACCGGTCCAGGAGGACGATGGGGAGATAAACCAACGCACCGCGCGTGCGCGATTCGCACGCTCAGATTGCTGAGCAAACCACGGCTGCGTCACCAGTTGATAATAGCGAGGAACGATATCTTCCGTGTGGGAGACGGTGTCCGTTGAGAGATAAAACCCGGCACGAGAAACGTACACAACCCGCTCTTCCTGACGCGTCGACGAGGAGCCAAGACGCAGCAAATACCCTACTTCAAGCGCAGCAGAGAGTTCGTTATTCAACAGATCGTCATCGCGATTCAGGAGCGTGGTTTTCTCTACAAACGCATCCGACACGCCATTTATCGGTAGCGTGCGGTCTTTATCAACGGCGAGCTGCCAGGAAGGGATGTTACGCAGGTCTTCGAAACGCTGAACGGCTTCATGTAATACGCCGAAAGCCAGTGGGAGCTGGAGCGCATCACGCATACCGTGGCGGAAAAAAAGCAGTTTATCCACGCTGAACTGCAATTGTCTGTCCAGCGCCGTGGCGACCGTTTCCAGGTGGTTGTGTTGGCTGGAGACATACGCCCCCTCAAGCACCACCACTTCACGCCAGGTCAGGAGGGTGGAAAAGACTAACACCACCAGAAAACAGAGATTAACAATCAAGCGGGGATTACTGCGTTTGTGCAGCCATTGCAGAAAAGTTCGTTTCACCACATAGGTATCGCGCTGCACACACACTCCCTGATTGCCACCCTACAGCCTCCGCCCCAACCCTGGCGCAGAAACATGCAGTACGATTAACCTGCTTATCTGTAAAAACGCCCGGCGAGGCCGGGCGTTACGTGATTAAGCCTTGTCGCGCTTTTGCCGGCCTTCACCAGGCAATAGCTCGTCCTCACGAAAAGCCTCCCGCTTGATGCCGTAACCATCATGCCACCGACACTCCACCATTCCGCTGGAATATCCGGTGACAATCATGCGTGGACCGCCATTCTTGGGCTTAACTTCATCACTGACCAAAAAGACCATACCTGCCTCCTGTATCAGGGTGAAACTGTTTCAATTTAGACGACGAATGGCCTTTTTGCATCCCTGAGAAGGTAACAATTAGTGCGACGTTCCACGCATCTTTTCGACCAGTTTTACCACCGCGACCACTACGCCACCGATGATAAATCCCAGTACCAGGTTTAACAGGGTTGGCACAACCGCCGTCGCAATGGCCCCCTGAGCCGAGGCAAAATGTTCAATCGCATGGTGAAGTGGCGCAATGCCGTGTACCACAATCCCGCCCCCCACAAGGAACATCGCCAGGGTGCCCACAACCGACAAGACTTTCATCAGCCACGGCGCCAGCACCAGTAACCCTTTACCAACTGTCTGCGCAATAACGCTCGACTTCTCGGCCAGCCAGTAACCCATATCGTCCAGTTTGACGATAATCCCCACCAGACCATACACCCCCACAGTCACCAGAATCGCGATACCAGAGAGGATCAACACCTGATTAAGCAGCGGCGATTCAGAGACAATCCCAAGCGTAATCGCCACGATTTCCGCCGACAGAATAAAGTCAGTACGAATGGCGCCTTTGATCTTATCGCGCTCGAAAGCCATCGGGTCCTGAGCGGCAAGCGCCTCCAGACGTTGCTGGCGCGCCTGTGGCGTCTCATTTTCTTTTCGGGACGCAAATGAATGCAGGACTTTTTCCACGCCCTCAAAGCAGAGAAACGCGCCCCCCACCATCAGCAGCGGCGTGATGGCCCACGGAATAAATGCACTGATCAGCAGCGCCAGCGGCACCAGGATCACTTTGTTAATAAACGATCCCTTTGCCACGCCCCAGACAACCGGCAATTCACGGTTTGCCCGCACCCCGGTCACCTGCTGGGCATTCAGCGATAAATCATCCCCCAGGACGCCGGCGGTCTTTTTTGCCGCCAGTTTTCCCATGACCGAAATGTCATCCAGCAAGGTGGCAATATCGTCCAGCAATGTTAACAAGCTACTTCCTGCCAAAATCTCTATCCTTCTTTTTTTGGTAATTAAGTGAATAGTATGGAGCAAAAGCCAAAACCCTGGAACAGGCACCTCAAGTCAACAAAAAATTCACATCAACTACACAATTAAAGGGCTCGCCAGCGAGATAGTTTTCACGTTTACTATCAGCGACCTTTTTATTTCGTCGTGAGGGACTATGCGTTTCCGGCACCTGTTACCGCTCCTTGGAGCGCTTTTTTCACTGTATATCATCTGGGGTTCCACCTATTTTGTCATTCGTATCGGCGTGGAAAGCTGGCCACCCCTGATGATGGCGGGTACGCGTTTTCTCTCGGCGGGCGTGCTGCTGACGGCCTTTTTATTGCTGCGTGGGCATAAACTCCCGCCTCTGCGCCCGATGTTAAATGCGGCCCTGATTGGCGTGCTGTTGCTGGCCGTGGGTAATGGCTTTGTAACCGTGGCAGAACACCAGAATGTGCCATCCGGCATCGCTGCGGTGGTCGTGGCCACTGTGCCGCTGTTTACGCTGTGCTTTAGTCGTCTTTTCGGTATCCGGACCCGTAAACTGGAATGGATGGGAATTGGTATCGGGCTTGCGGGGATTATTCTGCTTAACAGCGGCGGCAATCTGAGCGGAAATCCGTGGGGGGCAATTCTTATTCTGATTGGCTCTATGAGCTGGGCGTTCGGTTCCGTTTACGGCTCCCGCATCGAATTGCCGTCCGGCATGATGGCTGGCGCGATTGAGATGCTCGCAGCAGGTATTGTGCTGTTTATCGCCTCCATGATTTCAGGTGAAAAACTGACAGCAATGCCGGATTTATCAGGTTTCCTGGCCGTAGGGTATCTGGCTCTGTTTGGCTCCATCATCGCCATCAACGCATATATGTTCCTGATCCGTAATGTTTCGCCAGCCGTGGCAACCAGCTATGCCTACGTCAACCCGGTAGTGGCCGTGTTGCTGGGAACAGGATTCGCTGGCGAGACACTGTCGCCAGTTGAATGGCTGGCGTTAGGGGTGATTATTATGGCGGTTGTGCTGGTGACATTAGGCAAGTATTTGCTGCCCGCTAAACCTGTGGTGACGCCTTGTGAGGCGGATAAACTGTAAAAGGGTGAATGCCCTGAGTGTCTATCTGCGCGGCCTGACCGCCGCCGCAGATCCACTCTTCCAGACGCTCGATAAGCCCTGCGTCATCCAGCTTCATTTTGCCGCGTAATGCGCATTCCCACACCACCAGCACCCGCCATTCTTGCGAAATAAGCATCCCGATATCGCGAGTGTCGCGCGCCACATTTTTGCCAATTTTGTCCAGCCAGAAATCGGTGCGGGTAGCAGGCACTTTAAACAGATAGCAGTTGTGGTGATGCCAGAAACAACCGTGGGTGAAGATGATGCACTGGTAGAGATCGATAACGAAATCAGGACGCCCCGGAAGCGCGGCATCCTGAACCCGAAAATCAAACCCTGCCTGAGCCAGCAACACTGCCAGCCGTTTTTCAATTGCGGTATCACGCGTGCCGATAGCACGCATATTTTTGCTGCGGGTGGCCTTATTGTGCACATCCGTCATTGACGGTCTCACTCTCGCGAAGCGCAACGGCCTGTCTGATGCGTGATGCCAGCAATTTTGCTACCGCAGCAAACGCCGGAACCACCACCGAGTTACCAAACTGACGATACGCCTGGGTGTCGGACACCGGAATACGGAAGTTATACCCTTGCGGTGTTTCAAAACCCATCAGCCGGGCACACTCGCGCGGAGTTAAACGGCGCGGCCGGTGAAGCTGGTTCTGCGGGTCGTCAAAATCCTTCTCACCCAGCGCTTTATCCCATCCACGGTCGATGAGGATCTCTGCGCCATCTTTGTAATAGCGGGCCGATAAAGTACGGGTCACACTGCCCGGCTCTTTCGGGTTAACCATACCGAAACCGAAGCCATTACCTTTGGCCTGGTGCTTTTTGGCATAGCGATAGAGGTACTTCCACAGCACTGGCGTCAGGATGAACTTCGCGTCCACAGCAGGTTCCAGCAGTTCAGCAACGGTTAGACGACGCGCCGGATACAAAGACGGGATATCCCGCAGGGTGAAATCCCCCTTCAGATTAAGGTCGCGACGGAATCCCACCAGCACAATGCGCTCACGATGTTGCGGCAGGAAATGTTTGCCATCGATAATTTTCGGATCGTCGGCTCCCATATCCTGTGAATCCGCCACATCGTAACCAAGGTCATCGAGCGTTTGCATGATGATACGGAAGGTTTTCCCGCCATCGTGGCTCTTTAAATTCTTCACGTTTTCCAGCACAAAAATGGCCGGACGGCGGGCATCAATAATACGGGCCACATCAAAAAACAGCGTCCCCTGGGTGTCGCAGGCAAAGCCGTGGGCGCGTCCTAACGCATTTTTCTTCGACACCCCGGCTAACGAAAACGGCTGGCACGGGAAGCCCGCCAGCAGCACATCATGTTCCGGGATGGTCTGGCGTATATGCTCAGCAGCGTCATTATCGGTTACACCGTCTTTATGGCTCAGGGTCGCTTCGCGGATATCGGCATTAAACTGGTGGCTGGCAGGATCGCAATACCAGTTCGCTTTATAGGTGCGCACGGCATGTTTGTTCCATTCGCTGGTAAACACGCACTGGCCGCCAATGGCTTCAAAACCGTGCCGGATACCGCCGATACCGGCAAAGAGATCGATAAAACGGAAAGCATAGTTCGGGTGTGCAGCCGGAGGGCGCGGAAGCAAATTTTGCAAATAGCGATATTCGCCGTCGCTCAGACGATGCCCCGCCCGCTCGCTGGTCAGCAGTCTTTTCAGTATTGCCGGGCTCCAGTGGCTTTCACCGTAAGCCTCCAGCTGGTTGGCCAGGCTTTTTGCATCATAGATATCCAGCAACTGACGCAGTAATGCCTGCACAGCTACCGTAGATTTCGCCGCCTGCGCTGGCGCGGGTTCAGTCACTGATCGATTTTCCTGCATTCTTTTAACCGGACAATAAAGACTGGAAACAGATTACCACAGTTCAGGCCTGCAAACTGCGACGGAAGCGGCTCTGCACCTGGCTGTCGACACCCAGGCAGTCGCCCTGTAATTCGGCGCTCAGTTTCGCCATAAACTGAATCAGGTAATCGGCATTGTGACGTGCCATGTCGCGCCCGATTTCCGTTTGCATGGTTTCGGGCAGACGCAGCAATTTGGTCTGGAAATGATCCAGTGCAAAGGCTTTGTCATTCAACGTACGTGAATCGGCAAAGGGATCATTAGCATCAAACAATGGCACGCCTAATGCCCCCGATACGGCAAAAACACGCGCCAGACCAATGGCGCCAAGTGCTTCAAGCCTGTCAGCATCCTGGACAATTTTCGCCTCCTGAGTGCGAGGCGCGATCCCGGCGCTAAAGCTGTGCGCTTCTATCGCATGTTCGACGGCGCTGTAGCGTTCTGGCGGAAAATCAGGGAAATCGTCCGCCAGGATCTGGCGCGCCTTGCGTGCCGCAAGCGCTGAAGACTGGCTGCGTTCAGGGTGATTTTTTGGCAGGCTGACAATGTCATGGAAATAGCATGAGGTGAGCACCACCAGCGGATCGACGGCCTCGTTCGCCATCATCTTTTGCGCCGTCAGCCAGACCCGGCGAAAGTGCGAGATATCATGTGCGGTATCATCGGTAGAATGATGTTGCTCCAGCCAGCTTTCGAAGCGGCGTTGCCACTGTGCAAGTTCCATAATCTTGTCCTGTCGCCAAAACGGCTACAATAGCAACTTTCCGTACGGCTATCACGGCCTGTCGGCACGGGGACGCGTGTACCAGGCAATCCCACCCAGAATCAGGCCAACAGCGCCCAGAACTAAAAACCCCAGAAATGCGCCAAGCCATTTACCGTTGGTTGACCCTAAATCACCCTCCACAACGGCACACGACACGGCAGGAATTTTACTGACAACCCACACATAGCGGATCATGGCCCACATGAAATATCCACAAAATGCATAGAACACCCACAGGGCCAGTTTGCCTCCCAGGCTACGATCGATTTTTTGTTCCATTCTCAACCCCAGTTTCACGGTCTCTACGTTACCGGTTTCACATCGCACATTCGTTTTTGTGATTTTTATCACATTTTTTCGCTGAATGCTGGCCCTGGTGGCACTTTCTGCACCTCAGTTTGCGTTAAGTTGATCTCAGACAAATTTCCCACACCGCGCTTGCCACTTTGCATGGTGAAGGCACTAATTCCGATTCCCCTTCATTTAAATCGTTTGCGTAAAATACAATTACAGCAGAAAACGTTTTTCTTCCATCACCTATTTTTTATAGCCATTTATTTCAATGAGATATTTAATGGACGTGTTTTAAAACCTCGAATAAATACATACAAAATACAAATACCAAAGACCAAAATTCGTTCTGACTCATTTATAAAATCAATAACCGCAACTCACAGTCAACACATAACACCATGAAAATATAAGCATAACTCATGAAAATACTTTTCCAGCACTCATAGATTTGAAAAATAAAGAGATAAATAGAAATATATTGAAATAAAAACAATCATTTAATTACATTTATTTTTGAACGAATTTCACATCACATAGAATAGTATCGACGCTGTAATTACGGAGGGTGATTACGTATATTCATAGAATCTATATTTATAGGGAATATATAATGAAAAGAAAAGTTCTGGCAATTCTTGTACCCGCAATGTTAATCGCAGGCGCAGCAAATGCGGCTGAAATTTACAACAAAAACGGTAATAAAGTTGATTTGTACGGTAAAGTCGATGCACGTCATACCTTCTCTGATAACCCTGGCGACGATGGTGATGAAACCTACGTGCAGATTGGTTTCAAAGGCGAAACCCAGATCACTAACGATCTGGTTGGTTACGGTCAGTGGGAATATAAGACCTACGCAAATGACACTGAGGGCGCCGGTGATAAATCATTCAACCGACTGGCATATGCTGGCCTGAAGTATGGTGAATACGGTTCATTTGATTACGGTCGTAATTACGGCGTTGTCTATGACGTTGAAGCCTGGACGGATATGCTTCCAGTATTCGGTGGCGATTCTTACACCTGGACTGACAACTTTATGAATGGCCGTGCTAACGGTCTGGCAACTTACCGTAACTCTGATTTCTTCGGCCTGGTTGATGGCCTGAACTTCGCGTTACAGTATCAAGGCGCTAACGAAGGTCAGGATCAAACAGAAGATCAGGAAGGCACCAAAAACGGTCATGACGATGTACGTTTCCAGAACGGTGACGGCTTCGGTATCTCCACGTCTTATGACTTCTCTGGTGATCTGTCTGGCCTGAGCCTCGGTGCAGCATACTCCTCTTCTGACCGTACTAATGAGCAAGTTGCATATGGCAAAAGCTCAGAAAGCGTCGGTTATGCTGGCGGTGAAAAGGCAGAAGCCTGGACCGTTGGTGCGAAATACGATGCTAACAGCATCTATCTGGCAATGATGTATGCTGAAACCAGCAACATGACGCCAATCGGTAACTTTGGTATCGCCAACCAGACTCAGAACTTTGAAGCAGTCGCACAATACCAGTTCGACTTCGGACTGCGTCCTTCTTTGGCATGGGTTTACTCAAAAGGTAAAGATCTGGACGGTAAGGGATTCAATAAGGACTTGGTTAACTATATCGACCTGGGCATGACCTATAGCTTCAACAAAAACTTCTCCACCTATGTTGATTATAAAATCAACATGCTGGATCAGGATGAAGCTTTGTATGATGCATACGATATTTCTACCGATGACATCGTTGGTATTGGCATGACCTACCAGTTCTAATCCCCCAAAAACACCAAAGCCCGCTTCTTGCGGGCTTTTTTGTCTCACGCTTAAGTGATTAAGGCGCTTCCTGCAAGGCCACCCGAATAAATCCATTATTCTGTGAAAGCAGTTCATGGGCATTCCACGCATCCAGACCGGTCAGCACCATCAGCACGGCGGTTTTACAGTTGTGATTGCAGCTTTCCAGCGCGGCTTTCGCTACCGCCCGGGTACAGCCGCCCGCTTCCATCACGATTGCAATTTGCCGTTCTGTCCATTTGGTACTGCTGGCTTCAAGATCAACCCGCAGATTGCTGTAAACGCGCCCGCTACGAACCGCCAGACCGGTGGTCACCATATTAAGGATCATTTTCTGGGCGATCCCGGCTTTAGTGTTGCTAAAACCCGCTACCACATCAGCGCCCAGCTCAGGTGCGATCACCATGCTCGCCAGCTGTGCCGCTTCACTTTGCGCATCGCTGGTGACGACCGCCAGCGGCGACCCCAACGACCAGGCGTGTCGCATTGCTCCCCACACCCACGGCGTTTTGCCGCTGACGGTCAGGGCCAACATCATATCGTGCTCGCCAAATTTGATTGCCTGGAGTTCGGCCACACCCCGTTCATAATTTCCAGCGCCGTCACCCGCCGTAAGGGCAATAACGGGATGCTTGCCTGGTGCATACTCTTTCGCCGCCTGTTCTGCTATCCGCCCGGAAGGCCCCGCCCCCACAATCACCAGGCGGCCGCCATGGCTCAGGGTTGCCGCAGCGTTATCAACCACGCGGGCAATGGTGTTTAAAAATGGGGTAATGGCAGAGGAGATGTTTGCGTCTTCCTGGTGAATGACCTGCAGCATGTCCAGCGTGGATAATCTATCAATGTTGATCGTGCTGGAATGCCGTCTTTCCTTGACTGAACCGGTAAGCATAGTGCTCATAAACAGCCTCCTTATTATGAGTTCACACACACTATAAAGGGTTTTATATAGATGACATGCGAGGAGGTTCACGAAAAGAGGAGCAAAGGCAAGTTTTACATAGCTTTAAGAAACGCCCGTCATCGGCGATAATTAGCCCTTTCTTATTCATCGCGGAGTGTTGATGAGCGATTTGCAGCCTTTTCCCCTGACGCGCAAGCGCCCCATGAAGCTGAACACGCTGGTCACCCTGATGGTCTGCGCCATTATCGGATCGGTCCTGCTGGTCGTGTTCGCGCTCTATTCTGTGCAAATCACCAGGGCAACGCGCGATGATGTTAAAGATACCGCCCTGGGGATTGCCAGAACGCTGGCCGACAGCCCGGAGGTCAAGCGCGGGCTGATGCAACCGCCGCAGGCCGATATCATTCAGCCCATTGCGCAGGCCATCACGCAGCGCAACGATCTGCTGTTCACGGTCGTGACCGACATGCGGGGGATTCGGTACTCTCACCCGAACGAAGCGCTCTTAGGGCTACATTTTATCGGGGATGACCTGACCCCGGCGCTGGAGGGAAAAGAGAATGTCTCCGTCAATCGGGGCGTACTCGCAGAGGCGCTGCGTGTGTTTACCCCCATCTATGATGCGCAGCACGAACAAATTGGCGTTGTCGTGGTGGGGATTTCACTCAATAAAGTTGAAGAGCAAATCACGCGCGGGCGGCAAAATGCCCTCTGGACCATCCTGTTCAGTATCCTGATGAGCTCTCTTGGGATCTGGGGCCTGGTCCGCGTCCTGAAGCGTATTCTGTTTGGTCTGGAGCCTTATGAAATCTCCGCGCTGTTTGAGCAACGTCAGGCGATGTTACAGTCCTTGCGTGAAGGAGTTGTCGCCGTCGACATTCACGGACGGGTCACGATGATAAACCACGCAGCCCGGCAGATTTTGCTGCTGCCATCGGGTCAATCCGCTGAAAACGCGGGTGAACCACCCCACTCCCCTCTGCTGGCAAGCCTGAGAGAGGTGTCAAAAACCGGGGTTGCCCGTCAGGATCAGGAGATCAGCTGCAACGGCCGTTTGCTGCTCTGTAACATGGTGCCTGTTAAGAGCCAGAATCAGGTGATTGGGGCCATCAGCACTTTCCGTGATAAGACTGAAATCAGCCAGTTGATGCAACGCATTGACGGCATGGTCAACTACGTCGATGCCCTGCGTTCCCATACCCACGAGTTTATGAATAAGCTGCATGTTATCCTGGGTTTGCTGCACATGAAGCGTTACGACAAACTGGAAGAGTACATTATCCAGACCGCGCAAAATTACCAGACCGACATCGGCGCAATTCAGGGCAAGATTAAGTCCCCGGTGATCGCGGGCTTTTTGCTGGGCAAAATTAATCGCGCCAAGGAGGCCGGTTTTACCCTGACCCTGGCCGATGAGTGTCAGCTCCCGGATTGCACCAACGAAGAACAGGTCGCGGTGCTCATTACCGTGCTCGGTAATTTGATTGAAAATGCACTGGATGCGATGACGGGCCAGCGCGAAGGCGAAATTAGCCTGCTATTGCACTACCAGAATGGCTGGCTCAGCTGTGAAGTTAGCGATGACGGCCCCGGAATTGACCCCGAGCGGCTGGAAGATATTTTTAATAAAGGCTACTCAACGAAAGGTGAAAACCGTGGTGTTGGGCTGTTCCTTGCTCGCCAGCAGATCCACAACCTCGGCGGAGACATCACCGTCGAGTCGGAACCTGGCGTTTTTACCCAATTTTTTGTTCAGATCCCCTGGGATAGCGAGAGGAATATCGCGTGATAAATGTATTAATTGTCGATGATGATGCCATGGTAGCCGACCTCAACCGTCTGTATGTTAACCGCGTTGAGGGATTTAGCTGCTGCGGCGTCGCCTCCACGCTCAACCAGGCCGAGGCGTATATTAATAATCCGGCTCAGCCTATCGATCTGGTGCTGCTGGACGTCTACATGCAGCAGGATAACGGGCTGGATCTCCTGCCTGTCATTCGCGCATCTGGTCGCCAGATTGACGTCATCATGATCTCTTCAGCATCCGATGCGGTGACGATCCAGACATCCATGCATTACGGCGTGGTGGATTACCTGATTAAACCGTTCCAGTTCCCGCGTTTTGAAGAGGCGCTGAACGGCTGGAAGGCGAAACACAGCCTGATGGGATCGCACCAGTATTATGAACAGGCGGATGTCGACAGGCTTCTGCATGGCGGTGCGCCAGAGCTGGCAGACAGCAAGCGTCTGCCGAAAGGTTTAACTCCACAGACGTTGCGCACCATTTGTCAGTGGATCGACGGCCACCCGGATATGGAGTTTTCAACCGACGACCTGGCAAACGCAGTGAATATTTCGCGGGTGTCGTGCCGCAAATACCTCATCTGGCTGGCGCAAATCACCATTCTGTTCACCAGCATTCACTACGGCGCAACGGGGCGTCCGGTGTATCGCTACCGGCTCCAGCCGGAACAGATTGGCCTGCTCAGACAGTACTGCCAGTAACGCGATAACCGTTATCCAGCAACGTAAAGCGGAAGAGGTGTGTTGATGAGAAAACCACCTCTTTCGCTTTCGTGACGAAGATGGCTTCAATGTCAGGCCGCGCCCGCAACGCCACGCAGCCCTTCTCAACCCCCATGCCAAACATCAGCGTAGTCCAGATATCGCCGTCGATAGAGTTCTTTGAAACAATCGTCACGCTGTCCAGCTCATTATCCAGCGGATAACCGGTGCGCGGGTCAAGAATATGGTGATAACGTTTACCGTCTTGCTCAAAGTAACGCTCATACGTTCCGGAAGTCACAACGGACATATTCTCGACGTCCATCGAGCCAATCAGTTCATCCGCGGCAAACGGTTTTTTCAGCCCCACGTTCCAGCCGCCTTCCGGCGATCCCAGCGTCTGGATGTTGCCGCCCAGGTTAATCAGCCCCAGGTCTGCGCCCTCTTTACGCAGGTAATCGCGCACCCTGTCGGCGATATACCCTTTGGCGATGGCACCGAGGTCAATTTCCATTCCCGCTTTGGCCAGCCATACGCTACTGTTTGCCTCATCAAGCAGGACATCTTCGGGCCGGGTAATCGAAAGCAGTGAAGCAATGTCGTCAGCTGGCGGTACGGTGTCGCCCTTAAAACCAATTTTCCAGCGTTTCACCAGCGGGCCGATCGCCAGATTAAAGGCACTTCCCGGGTACAGGCTGGCGGCTTTTGCGCAGCGAATAAGTTCAAATACAGGCTGGCTGACGGAAACCGGGTGACGCCCGGCCGCATGGTTGATATCCATCACCTGAGATTGCGCGCGGTTTACGGTGAGCAAATCTTCATACTGTTTGATTAAACGGAAAACGCGGGAGGCAAGCGCCTCGTCGTGGGAAAAAAGTTTCAGAAGGATGGGCGAACCCATCAGCACGGCGGAATAACTGTAGACACGATTGGCAGACGGCATGGACAGGGCTCCTTGGTTGACATGCCGGATGCGCAACGCGTATCCGGCCTACGGGTCAGGTGCCATTTGTACGTTTATGCCCGGTAAGCACAGTGCTACCGGGCATGAGGCCATTACATTTTCGAACGCATCGCTGCCTGATGTCCGGCAAGCGTACCAAAAATAATGATATCTGCCACTGCGTTCCCCCCAATACGGTTACCACCGTGGATACCGCCAACCACTTCACCTGCGGCGAATGCCCCCGGGATAACCTGGTAGTCGTTGTCCAGCACACAGGTTTCGGTGTTGATGGTTACGCCACCCATCGTATGGTGTACGCCCGGCGCAATCTGAATGGCATGGAATGGCCCTTCGTTGATTGGCGCACGCAGTGCGGTGGTACGGCCGAAGTCATCATCGTGCTGTTTTTCAACAAAGCCGTTATAGCGTTCGAGCGTTGCCAGGAAAGCGTGATAATCCATTCCTAAGGTTTCAGCCAGGGCTTTTGGTGAGCTGGCACTGGTGACGAAACCTTTGGCGATATACTCATCAGCAGCTTTGTTTTTCGCACGGACATGCTCATCAAAGACGATGTAAGCGTATTTTTCAGGCAGGGCAATAATCTGGGCAGAGACTTTATCGCGCGTCTCCATTTCATTGAAGAAGCGGTTCCCCTGCTGGTTCACCAGAATTGCACCGCCACCACGGATGGATTCGGAAATCAGGTAAGAGGTTTTCTGCTCAACGGTCGGGTGGATCTGAATTTCGCCCATATCAACAGTACCAGCGCCGATACGCTCCAGCAGCGCGATACCGCCACCTGTTGCACCTTTATGGTTAGTGGTCACGAAACCTTCCAGATCCGGACGGTATTTCACGACCATCTGGCTGTTGGCGCTGAAGCCGCCGGTGGCGACAATTACGCTTTTGGTGGCCACGGTGACGGTTTCGTTATCCTCGGTTGTCAGGCGTACACCGGTCACTTCGCCGTTTTCGAAGATAATATCGCTGACAGACGTATCCAGCATCACATCGATGTTGCGTTTGGTGACGTTACGTACCAGGCCGCTAATCAGATACCCGCCCACCGCAGAGCCATCTTTCGGACGGTGAGTACGGTCAATGCTCATCCCACCGGTCGTGGTGATGTCGTTGAGCATGATGCCGCGGGTTGCCAGCCATTCGATCGCCTCTGGCGCGTTTTCCACAAAGCGACGCAGCAGTTCCGGGTTGTTCTTGTTGCCGCCGCCTTTAAGGCTTTCCTGGTAGAACAGCTCTTTGCTGTCCTGAATGCCTTTCACACGCTGGAAGCGGGTTTCCGCTGCGTTCATCCCGGCAGACGCTTTAATGGTGTTACCGCCGATGGTTGGCATTTTTTCGACAATCAGTACACTCGCACCTTCATCATGCGCCTGAATCGCCGCCGCCAGGCCTGCGCCACCACTGCCGATAACCACCACATCAACAGATTTGGTTTCGTTTGGATCGGCACCTTCTTCCGCTGCAAGTGCTTTGCTGGATTTGAGCATTGCTTTGGAAACAGCTTTTTTCACCGCTTCGCTCTGGCTGGTGGCACCAGTGATGGCATCCACATGCGGGGTGTTGGCATCCAGAATACGGGAGCGGATCTCTTCAAAACTGGTTACAAACTCCACGTCCTGGCTCGGGCCGAACGCCAGTTCGATATCCGCAATACGGTCCGTTTCGAGGCTGACGTTAATCACCAACTCGTTTACATCGTCCTGCACTTTTTCAGCGAACATGCCCGGTTTGAATTTTGATTCGCCCATGCTCATATCGCGGATCATCGCTTCCACCAGCGAGAAGCGCCACAGCGGTTCCGGGATGCTCAGCGCTTCGCGTTGAGTGCTGTCCATAAACAGCTCAAGGGTTTCGCCGGCAGCAATACGGTCGGTCCAGTCAGGATACGCGATGGTCGCACGACCAACGGCAATCAGATCGTAACCCTTGTCTATGGCGTTATTAGCATCAGCGGCGTTCACCACACCGCCCACGCCCATGACCGGGATTTGTGCCAGCGTGTCGGAACGCATCGCGCAGTATTTTTCGATAAGTGGGGTTGGGTCTTGCGTGTCGACAATTGACGGGCGCAGCGTTGCCCCCACGGAGAAATGCAGATAATCCACGCCACGCGCCGCCAGTTTTTCCAGCAGGTACATGGTGTCATCAAAACGGATGCCAGGGACTTCCATCTCTTCAGGCGAGAAACGGTAGCCAATAATGAACGCGTCATCCGCGTACTGGCGTACCATTTTATGGGTTATCTCCAGTACGGCCAGTGGGAACTTCGCGCGGTTATCGCGGCTGCCACCCCACTCGTCAGTGCGTTGGTTAGAGTTCGGGGAGTAAAACTGCTGGATCAGGTAGGTATTTGCGCCATGGATTTCGACGCCATCAAAACCCGCCTGAATCGCACGACGTACGCCTTCACCAAACTTGCCGATCATGCCTTCCACTTCTTCGGTGGTCAGGGCAACCGGGGTTGCGGCGCCCTCGCGCGGCGCGGCAACTGCGCTCGGCCCAACCGGTGTACGCCCGCCGATCAGTTTTGGGTCGACCATACGGCCGCCGTGGTAAATCTGAAGAAGCGCTTTAGAACCTTTGGATTTGATCGCCTCGGCGATTTTTGCCAGGCCGGCGATTTTTTCGTCGTTATCGATACCGATAGCGCCCGGGAAGGCAAGCCCAAGATCGTCGATAAAGCAGCATTCAACAATGATGGTACCGATGCTGCCGGAGCGTGCCCGATAGTACTCCACCAACTCGCTGGTTACCGTACCATCGTAATAGCCAGTACAGGTTGTCATCGGAGCCATTAATAAGCGGTTTTTAAGTTCAGTACCGTTTGGCAGAGTGAAAGGGCTAAGGATGCGTTCGTTAGTACTCATAATAGAAACTCCAAACTTTAAAATTTAAGAATTCGTTATCGGGATCAGTTTTATTTCGATTTTTTATGCCGATGTCATGATATTAATATAATGATTTTTTTAGTTTCTAAAGCTATTACGTTAGTTATAAAACTATTTAATCCCTTCGGTAACATTAATAACACATTGGTGTTAGTAATATAAATTACTTTATTCACAATAATTTAAAAACCGTTAACCTTTCACTTACCAATCAGCACTTGAGTAACGCACACAAAACCCAGCAAAAACAATGAAATAACCAAAATAACCCATCCCGAATGTTATCAAAAAGAAACAATTTAAATAATAAAACCAATAATATCCACATAGCTCTATAGGGTTATTTGTGAAAGATTAAAAACACTCCTGTGATTCTATTTTATTGATCGCGATCAACAGATCTGGCATCCAAAGGCGCAATATATAAACATCATCATTTTTTAATTTAACGCATCCAGAAATGCGTTAAGTCGTTATTAATGAAATTACAAAAACGCACCTTTAATAACTAAAAAAAGCAAAGAAACTAAAGAAAGCGAATTTGTCATTTCTGCATAAACCGAATTTTTGACAACTTAAGACGTGAAATTATGAATACAAAAACTGCTGTAACGCCCCCGGTGGCGAGTAAGGCAACAGACGGAAACGCAAAACGTCTGCTGATGATGGCTCTGCCAATTATCGTTGCCGTGCTGCTTCTGTTTGTTCCCGTTCCTGAAGGGTTGCCTCCTTATGCATGGCACTACTTCGCTATCTTTGTGGGCGTGATCGTGGGGTTAATCTTCGAACCCCTGCCAGGCGCCGTTATCGGCCTGACGGGTGTCGTGGCTATTGCCCTGTGCAGCCAGTGGGTGCTTTTTAGCCCTGAACAACTGGCCGACCCTAAATTCAAACTGGCGGGTGCCTCCTTTAAATGGGCGGTGGGCGGTTTCGGTAACTCGACCGTCTGGCTGATTTTCGGTGCTTTCATGTTTGCAGCAGGTTATGACAAAACCCGCTTCGGTCGCCGTCTGGCGCTGATTCTGGTGAAGTATCTGGGCCGTCGCAGCCTGACGCTCGGTTACGCCATCACCTTCGCGGACTTGCTGCTGGCACCGTTTACGCCATCCAACACCGCACGTAGCGGCGGGACAATCTACCCTATCATCGCTAACCTGCCGCCGCTGTATGGTTCAAAACCTAATGACCCAAGCGCGCGTAAAATCGGTTCGTACCTGATGTGGGTGGCGATCACTGCGGCCTGTATCACCAGTTCTATGTTCCTTTCTGCTCTGGCGCCTAACCTGCTGGCGCTGGCGCTGGTGAAAAGCACCGTAGGGATTAACATCTCCTGGGGTACCTGGTTCATCGCCTTCCTGCCGCTGGGCGTGCTGTTGATTATGGTGATGCCACTGCTGGCCTACTGGTTCTACCCACCAGAAGTCAAAGTGAACGACGAAGTGCCGCTGTGGGCAAGCCGTGAACTGGAAAAACTGGGCAAACTGTCCCGTAATGAAATCCTGCTGTTGGTGTTCGTGTGCTGTGCGCTGCTGATGTGGATCTTCGCTGCTGCGTGGATCGAACCGGCAATGGCTGCCCTGTTAATCGTGGGTCTGATGCTGTGGACTGGCGTACTGGAATGGAACGACATCACCGGTAACAAAGCCGCATGGAACACCTTCGTCTGGTTTGCCACCCTGGTCGCACTGGCCGATGGTCTTTCCTCAACCGGCTTTATCAGCTGGCTGGGTAAAGAAGGTGGCCTGCTGATGAGCGGCATCTCTCCGGGTGTTGCAACTATCGTTCTGCTGCTGGCGTTCTATCTGCTGCACTACCTGTTTGCCAGCACCACCGCGCACACCACGGCTCTGTTGCCAGCGATGCTGACCATCGCCTCCACCATTCCGGGCATGAATATGGAAGTGTTTGTCCTGCTGATGGTGACGTCGCTGGGTATCATGGGGATCATCACCCCATACGGTACTGGCCCAAGCCCGATTTATTACGGTAGTGGTTACCTGCCAACCAAAGACTACTGGCGCCTGGGCACTATCTTCGGTGCCATCTTCCTGGCAGCCCTGCTGCTGATTGGTTATCCGTGGATGTCCATGATGTTCTGATTTCTGACCGCCGGACCAATCCTCCGGCGGTTTAATTTTTGTGGAGCAAGTTATGTCAAACAAACCCTTTTACTACCAGAACCCCTTCCCTCTCGCGCACGACGATACCGAATACTATCTGCTGACCAAAGAGCACGTTTCTGTTAGTGAGTTCGATGGAAAGGAAATCCTCAAAGTTGAGCCTGAAGCCCTGACTCTGCTCACACAGCAGGCCTTCCACGATGCCGCCTTTATGCTGCGCCCGTCTCACCAGAAGCAGGTAGCCGCTATCCTGAACGATCCGCAAGCGAGCGAAAACGATAAGTACGTCGCGCTGCAATTCCTGCGTAACTCAGAGATCGCCGCCAAAGGCGTATTGCCAACCTGCCAGGACACCGGCACAGCAATCATTATGGGTAAAAAAGGCCAGCGAGTCTGGACCGGCGGCGGCGATGAGGGCGCACTCAGCCAGGGCGTGTATAACACCTATATTGAAGACAACCTGCGTTATTCACAGAATGCTGCGCTGGATATGTATAAAGAGGTGAATACCGGTACCAACCTGCCAGCGCAGATCGATCTTTATAGCGTTGATGGCGACGAGTACAAATTCCTGTGCATGGCAAAAGGCGGCGGTTCAGCCAACAAAACCTATCTGTACCAGGAAACCAAAGCACTGATCACCCCGGCGAAACTGAAAAATTACCTGGTCGAGAAGATGCGTACCCTGGGTACAGCGGCCTGTCCTCCTTACCATATTGCCTTCGTTATCGGCGGGACCTCTGCTGAAAGCACCCTGAAAACCGTGAAGCTGGCGTCTACCCGTTACTACGATGGTTTGCCAACTGAAGGCAACGAACACGGCCAGGCGTTCCGCGATGTTCAGCTCGAACAGGAACTGTTGCAGGAAGCGCAAAACCTGGGGCTTGGCGCGCAGTTTGGCGGCAAGTACTTCGCCCACGATATCCGCGTGATCCGCCTGCCGCGTCACGGTGCTTCTTGCCCAATTGGCATGGGCGTCTCTTGCTCCGCAGACCGTAACATCAAAGCGAAAATCAACCGCGACGGTATCTGGATTGAAAAACTGGAACATAACCCAGGCCAGTACATTCCTGACGCACTGCGCCAGCAGGGTGAAGGTGCCGTGGTCAGCATTAACCTGGATAAGCCAATGACCGAGATCCTGGCGCAGCTTTCTGCTCATCCAGTGTCTACACGCTTGTCTTTGAACGGTACCATCATCGTGGCGCGCGATATCGCCCACGCCAAACTGAAAGAGTTGCTCGACAACGGCGAAGAACTGCCGCAATACGTAAAAGATCATCCGATCTACTATGCTGGCCCGGCGAAAACACCTGAAGGCTATGCCTCCGGCTCGTTAGGCCCAACCACCGCAGGCCGTATGGACTCGTACGTGGATTTACTGCAATCTCATGGCGCGAGCATGATCATGCTGGCAAAAGGTAACCGCAGCCAGCAGGTGACCGATGCCTGCCACAAACACGGTGGCTTCTACCTCGGCAGCATCGGCGGCCCGGCAGCGGTACTGGCGCAAAACAGCATTAAGAGCCTGGAATGCGTGGCGTACCCGGAACTGGGCATGGAAGCTATCTGGAAAATCGAAGTGGAAAACTTCCCGGCGTTCATTCTGGTGGATGACAAAGGTAATGACTTCTTCCAGCAGATCCAGAACAAACAGTGCGCGGGTTGTGCACAACGTTAAGCACCATCGCGTAACCTGGTAAAACAGACTGCACTATTCAAAAGCCTGCTCCCGCAGGCTTTTTTATTCCCATCGCTTTCATATAAAAGGCCACCTTCGCTTGTTGCTAATTGTGTGAACTCAAAGGGATAAAATTGGGTGCTAACCAGCAGATGACATGATAAAAAAGGCATCGTAACGTGAGACAGGATCAGGCTGATAAGTTTGAAGCAACACTGGCAAAGAGAGGGGAATTTATCCTTCCGGTAGCGTAACCTCTACTCTGGTTATCAACACAAATCCGTTCAGACGCTCTGGCAACCCTGTTTTGGTGGTTGCCACCATGCCGGATTGTTTGGCATGTTAACAGACCTGACCTTCCAATTTTGTTCAAGTAACGAGTTTGCGAGCAAAGCGATGATTAAGTGGCCCTGGAAATCGAATGAAGCAGGTCGAAATACGGCGCTGCCCTGGGATGAAGCGCTGGCTATCCCTCTACTGGCTAATCTCCCGCCGGACGACCAGGCAAGACTGGTTCAGCTTGCCGATCGTTTCTTGCAGCAAAAACGCCTGGTTGCACTTCAGGGATTTGAACTGGATGCGCTGAAAAGTTCGCGTATCGCCCTGCTCTTCTGCTTACCGGTTCTGGAACTCGGCATCGAGTGGCTCGATGGATTCCACGAGGTGCTGATTTACCCGGCGCCGTTTGTTGTTGATGACGAATGGCAGGATGATATCGGGCTGGTGCATAACCAGCGTGTCGTGCAGTCGGGGCAAAGCTGGCAGCAAGGGCCAATTATCCTCAACTGGCTGGATATCCAGGACTCTTTTGATGCATCCGGGTTTAACCTTATTGTTCATGAAGTGGCGCATAAGCTTGATACCCGCAACGGCGACCGGGCTAGCGGCGTACCGCTGATCCCCTTACGCGAAGTGGCGGGATGGGAACACGACCTGCACGCGGCGATGGATAATATTCAGGATGAAATTGATCTGGTTGGTGAGAGTACCGCCAGCATCGATGCCTATGCAGCTACCGATCCTGCGGAGTGTTTTGCCGTGCTGTCGGAGTATTTTTTCAGCGCCCCCGAGCTTTTTGCACCGCGTTTCCCGGCCCTGTGGCAGCGCTTTTGCCATTTTTACCAGCAAGATCCGTTACAGCGTTTACGTAAAAATGGCGAGTATGGTGGCAATTCATCCACTCAAGTACACTAAAACAACATTTTGAAGCTTAATTAATCATTTGAATCAGCATGTTAATTTTAGTGTTGACACAAATTAGCGAGGCCATTAACATGCGCCTCGTTCACACGATTCCTCTGTAGTTCAGTCGGTAGAACGGCGGACTGTTAATCCGTATGTCACTGGTTCGAGTCCAGTCAGAGGAGCCAAATTTGAAAAGCCTGCTTTTAAAGCAGGCTTTTTGCTTTTCTGCGTTCCGTAAAACTGCCGGGTGGCGGCTTCACCTTACCCGGCCTGGTGAACCCTAATCTGGCTAAATCTGATAATCAATCGCCACTTCTTCTGGCTCCATCACCTGGCGTTTGATCTCATCCACCGACAGCCCCGCATTGCATAGCTCGATAAACCGCCACACATAGTTTCGCTGTAGCTGCCCGCGTTTCAGGCCGAGCCAGACGGTGTTGGCATCGAACAGATGCCGGGTATCGAGGCGAACAAGATTTCCCACCTCGCGCTCGCCGCCGGACTGCTCCGCCACAAGACCGATCCCCAATCCCAGCTCAACATAGGTTTTAATCACGTCGGAGTCCTGCGCACTCAGCACCACGTCGGGCGTCAGCCCTTTGCGGTTAAACGCCTCATCAATACGTGAACGCCCGGTAATCCCTTGTCGATAGGTAATAAGCGGCCATTTGCCGATCTCTTCGAGAGTCAGCGGCGAAACCTGATTAAGCGGATGGTCAACCGGCAGCAGCAGGCTGTGATACCAGCGGAACCACGGGAAGGCCACCAGCAGCGGATCGTTACTCAGACGCTCACTCGCAATCCCGATATCTGCCCCGCCGTTTTGCAGCAATACCTCAATTTCCTGAGGCGTACCCTGGATAAGCTCCAGACGCACATCAGGGAAAAGTTCGCGAAACGCTTTAATCACCGGCGGCAAACTGTAACGTGCCTGGGTGTGGGTAGTGGCAATGGTCAGCACACCGGAAGCGTCGTTGGTGAAGAGATCGGCCAGGCGGCGAACGTTACTGGCCTCGTTGAGAATACGCTCAGCGATGGTCAGTAACGCTTTACCGGGCTCCGTCATGCCAAGCAGACGCTTACCACGACGAATAAAGATCTCAATCCCAAGCTCCTCTTCCAGCTCGCGGATATGGCGGCTTACGCCGGACTGAGAGGTATAAAGCATGTTGGCAACTTCGGTCAGGTTGTAATCCCGCCGCGCTGCCTCACGGATAATTTTAAGTTGCTGGAAATTCACGATTCACTCCGGCGCATCTGACATAGCTCTATTGTTAGAGTTAGCTGACCCGCAGAACAAATAATAAAAACCAGCATCTTATGCTTTTATGGAATATCAGCTTACGAGTTGCAGCTCGCGGTTTTCCAGCGACGGTTTGCTCACCAGAGACATCAGGATCTCTTTTACTGCCTGTGCCTGCGGCGACAAAGAGCCCCGCGCGGACATATTCAGCGACAGCGGTAAGCTCATGGATGGTGTCGTGATCCGCGCCATCCAGCCATTCGCTGCGCTGCACAGTGAGCGAGCCGCTGATTCTGGCAACACGGTAACCCCCATTCCACTGGCAATGGCAGCCGTCAGCGTGGAGATTGAGTCGATTTCACCGATGATTTTTGCCGTCAGACGGCGCAGAGAAAACGCTTCATCCACACGGACACGCACGGCGCTGTAATCACGCGGCAGGAAGAGATTCATCTCCGCGACGGCGGTCAGGTCAATGCTCTGCCCCGGGCAATCACGGGTTCCCACCAGGTACAGATCTTCTTTCAGCAGCGGCTGGCTGGTGATACCGGCAACCGGGGAGCGGTCATACAGCACAGCCATATCCAGCTGCCCGCCCAGAAGTTTTTCATTCAGCACCGAACCACTGTTTTCGTGCAGATAAACCAGCACGTCAGGTAATTCGGAGCGTACTGCCTGCAACAGCGGCATGGTAATAGAAGAAGCGGCAGTGCCTGGCGCCAGCCCAATAGAGACATGTCCGCTAAGCGTCTGGCCCACGTTATTCACAGCCAGTTGTGCTTGTTCACACTGGCGCAGAATCGTACGTGCGTGGGTATAAAGGATCTTGCCGGCTTCGGTTGGCGTCACGCCACGCTTTGTACGGATCAACAGTTGCTGATCCATCTCACCTTCCAGAGTGGCCACCTGCTGACTCAGCGCAGGCTGCGCGATATGCAACACTTCCGCGGCCTGGGTCAGGCTGCCGATATCGACGATTTTTACGAAGTATTTCAGTCGTCTTAAGTTCATTTTGCCCCCTGTTCGATAATGCAGTGCCGGTACTGGCTCTAATTGTTGAAGAGGTTTTTGCAATATGAATGCCAGTTTTTATAAGAGGTCTGATATGTCTGCTAAACGCCTGAAAATAAGGAAATCTAATCGTCAGTGTCAGTTTTATTACCGAAACAGCGGTTTAGGATCTGCCCCATAAGGGGTATGTTTGCACTGTAATGGTGCAATCCGTTGTCAAAAACACCACTTTGCTGATTTTGTCAGCAAACGATCAAAAGGTGGTGATCCACCCTTTGACAAGGGTAACTGACATCGATAATATGCGCCCCGTTCACACGATTCCTCTGTAGTTCAGTCGGTAGAACGGCGGACTGTTAATCCGTATGTCACTGGTTCGAGTCCAGTCAGAGGAGCCAAATTTGAAAAGCCTGCTTTTAAAGCAGGCTTTTTGCTTTTCTGCGTTCTGTAAAACTGCCGGGTGGCGGCTTCACCTTTCCCGGCCTACAGGAGCTATCCGCAACGTCAGGGTCCAATCTTCACCGGCATCCCGGAGCGACGTTCCAGCACGCTGGCAGCCCCCTCATTGTTAAGCTCTGCACGCATGGCAGAGGAAATAGGCAGCGGCACTTTATTTGTTGATTCAAATTCCGCACGATTACGCGACAACGGCTCGTGCACTTCCAGCCAGCGACTGCCATCCGGCTCGGTGGTCATTTTGACCGGCTGATCGATTATCTGAACGCGCGTCCCGACCGAAACCTGGTCGAACAGGTATTTGATATCATTGTTGCGCAGACGAATGCAGCCCTGGCTCACGCGCAGCCCGATACCAAAATTGGCATTCGTGCCATGTATTGCATACATTCTGCCAATATAAATGGCATACAGCCCCATCGGATTATCAGGGCCTGCGGGCACAAAGGCTGGCAGGGTTTTGCCTTCCTGAGCATAGGCCCGGCGCGTATTCGGTGTCGGCGACCAGGTCGGCCCCACCTGTTTACGTTGCACGGATGTCACCCAGTTACGCGGTGTTTCACGTCCGGCCTGGCCAATCCCAATAGGCAGCACCTCAACGGTGTTACCGCCTTGCGGGTAGTAGTACAGACGCATCTCCGCCACATTCACCACAATTCCTTCCCGTACCGTATCTGGCAGGATCAGCTGCTGGGGAATAATAAGTTGTGAACCTGCTCTGGGTAAAAACGGATCCGCGCCCGGGTTGGCCTCCAGCATATTGCTGAGCCCCTGATCGTATTGCGCAGCAAACGCTTCAAGCGGCAAGGTACTGCCATGTGGAACGGTAATAACCTGCGTGCTCCCCACCAGCCGGCTTCCTTCTGGGGGCAACGGGTAACTTAACGCCAGCGCACTCTGACTGACCATTAAAGCAGCAATACAACCAAACAAACTTACACGACGCATAATCCCTTCCTCAGTCGTTCCACGTATCAGATAAGTATAGTCTTTTTTATTCATCTTAATGCCAGATTCCCCGGTTCTTATAAAATAACTGTCATCCCATGCGGTGAACAAGATCGAATATCTTATTCCCCCCCCTTTATTTTAGCGTTTAATTTTAGTCATCATTGTTTTACACTCATCAACACCCATTACAACAGCAAGAAAAAGATACAATAATGATCACTTCTATAAGTAATGACTATCAAAGCATTTGCTTACGTTCATTACAACCAAATGCCGTAAATATTTTCGATATTGACTCCATTTCACTACTCATTGGAAATAATGGTTCGGGCAAGACTCGCTTTCTAGAACAAATAATTAATGAACTACGATCCTCGCATGTAGGTGTTTACCATGGAGCTTGTCAGATATACATGCATGGTCATCCCGTTAGCGATCATGATACTAGAGTTTGGGGAGTCATTTATTATTCCCCGGTCCCTTATCGATTGCATTTCAGATCGGACAGGAATGGACGCATTATCGATGCATCCCCTAAATCGACAAAAGAACTGCCTTTGATGAAACTGAATGAATGGTACCATATTGCACAAGAACTGGGTATTACGCCGAAACTTGTTGCCAAAATAAACATTGATATAAGACCATTGCTTATTGATATAATAACTATAGGTATGAAATGGTTAACAGATGACTGGAAAGAAATCTTTAACGCTGACGATATCAAAATTTACCATATCACTGAGGATGCGTTAAACACAGGCAACAATGATTATCAATCTGCTGGTAACACATTAAAAAAATCATTACAACTCAAGACTGAATACGCTGATACCTTATTATCCGTTCTCATCAAAAGATACTCAACTAATAAAATACTTGCTGTATTAATTGTTTTACATCGTGCTCGATTAAATAAAAGACTTAACGCTGAGAAATTAGATATCATTCTTAAGCATGTTTTCGGTCTTACAATTATGAACTCTAAGCGCAACTCTTTATCTAAAGAAATGAGAGTTTTTATTGAACATATTGACTCAATACATGAGTTCTTTAATGAAAGTGAAACTGACATCTACCTGACACGAAATATTTCTGCTGAAATTGATTTATATAACATCAAGAATGCGGAGCGAGTGAATAATAGCATTATCTCAGATTATTTTAAAATTCAATTTTCTCAAATGAGCAGCGGGCAAATGTCCATGATTGCGCATTTGGGATTAATTATGGATGCCATTGAAGAACAACATAAAAGAGGATGGAGAGAAATCCTTATTCTTATCGACGAGGGAGATGCATTTTTACACCTCGAATGGCAACGCAAATATATTTACAAATTAAATAAAATCTTAGGCTCTGCAAAACGACGATTACATCTTAACGTATTGCAACTCATTATTTCAACCCACTCTCCATTACTTGCAACAGATATTCCAAAAGAATTTATATGTCGCCTTCATCGGTCTGATGAAAAGATATCTAATGAAGTCATAAATGGCTTTGCCGCCCCTATACCTCAGCTTATTCATGATAGTTTCCTGGCAAATACCATAGGCGAATTTGCTACAAGTAAAATCAATGAAACGTGGATTAAAATAAGTACTAAAAAGGAAGCGGACGCGAATGATTTGTATATTATTAATAACATTGACAACCGACTTTTAAGAGAAGAAATGGAACGTTTTTTGCCTCAAAAAGGAGAGTATCATGATCCTATCAATCGCAAATAATTGGAATGACGCACGCGAAAAACACTCTATTTTTTTAGAGGAATTAATTCATGGTTTTATTGTTAACCAGGATACACACCAAAAATTTCCTTTTGCCGCATCTGATTTTTTGTTGCGTATTAAAAGCAAACTCATCTCTTGCTCCGCACAAGATTTACTGGATTGTAATAATGAATTTGATAAAGAAGTGCAGAATTTAGGCAAACTGGCAGAACCATTGTTGATTGAACCTCTGAAAATTCTTTTTAACTATGATGATTTCTGCAAGAAGAAAAAAAGTTGGGACGCCTATGATCTTTGTAAAAAATCGCAAATCAGAACTTGTCCGTATTGTAACCAGGCTTTTGCCTTTACTTTGCAACCTATTCCGAAAGGAAGGGGTTTTCGACCTACGCTGGATCATTTCTATGATAAAGCCCGTTATCCTCATCTGGCACTGGCATTAAATAATCTTATCCCTTCATGTTCAACCTGTAATTCCAGTCTTAAAAATATCATAGATTTTAATACAATACCGCATTTAAATCCCCTTTTCGATCAGGAAAACATTCGTTTTTCGTTCTCAACAACGAACCCCACTTTGCTTCAAAAAAGAATAGAACTTGGCAGGATAACTGGCTTAAAGATCAGAGCCTCAGAAGTTATTCCTTGCGAAAAAACCAGGAACTCTCTTGACACTTTTATGATTGAAGAACGTTATGACATGGTTATGCAGGAAGCTATAGAATTTGCTGCCAGCAAAATACTGTATAACGATCTGAAAAAGGAAATGATACTACCCATCATATTTACAAACGAACAGACAATCCTTAGGTTTGATCGTTCAAAATATAAAAACTACATTCTGGGTAAACTTTATGCAGATATTTATGATCTTCTAAGTTAACTCAAAACAATGTATTGCCACGCTATTTGGCAGGGATGAGCCCCGTCCTCCGACGAACCTCATCCCTGCAGGTTAGCTGTTTTCTCTTCATCAGGAAATAAAATCAGTTTCCTCATGCCCCCTGTCGCGGTAGTCTCATATGTTCCGCCAATATGACGGATGCAATGTGAGTAACCTTTTCTTATACCAATAATTAAAAATCAGTACAGACAGGACAACTATGGACTCCACCCTCACCTCCGCACGCCCTAATGAGGAGACACCTTCGCTCAATCGTGCCCGCCGCGCCGCTCTCGGTAGCTTCGCAGGGGCCGTCGTCGACTGGTATGATTTTCTGCTCTATGGCATCACTGCCGCCCTGGTATTTAACCGTGAATTCTTCCCCCAGATTAGCCCTGCGATGGGCACACTGGCCGCGTTTGCCACGTTCGGCGTGGGATTTCTGTTCCGCCCTCTCGGCGGCGTGATCTTCGGCCACTTTGGCGATCGTCTCGGGCGCAAGCGGATGCTGATGCTCACCGTGTGGATGATGGGCGGTGCCACCGCGCTTATCGGTATCCTGCCGTCATTTGCCTCTATTGGCTGGTGGGCACCCGTTCTGCTGGTCATCCTGCGTGCGATTCAGGGTTTCGCCGTTGGCGGTGAATGGGGGGGTGCTGCGCTGTTGTCTGTGGAAAGTGCGCCTAAGAATAAGAAAGCGTTTTACAGCAGCGGTGTGCAGGTGGGGTATGGCGTTGGCCTGCTGCTCTCAACCGGGCTGGTATCGCTGATTAGCCAACTGACTACCGACGAGCAGTTCCAGAGCTGGGGATGGCGTATTCCCTTTATCTTCAGCATCGTTCTGGTGATAGCGGCACTGTGGGTGCGTAACGGCATGGAGGAATCTGCGGAATTTGAGAAGCAGCAGCAGGAAAAACCAGTGGTTAAAAAACGACTGCCCGTGATGGAAGCACTTGCCCAGCACCCTGGCGCTTTTCTGAAAATTATTGCCCTGCGTCTGTGCGAGCTGCTGACCATGTATATCGTCACCGCCTTCGCCCTTAATTATTCGACGCAGAATCTGGGGTTACCGCGCGAGCTGTTCCTGAATATCGGGCTGCTGGTGGGTGGCATAAGCTGTCTGACTATCCCCTGCTTTGCCTGGCTGGCCGACCGGTTTGGCCGCCGCCGCGTCTATATCACTGGCGCGCTGATTGGCACGCTTAGCGCCTGGCCATTCTTTATGGCACTGGAAGCGCAGTCAGTCTTCTGGATCGTCTTTTTTGCCATCATGCTGGCAAATATCGCGCATGACATGGTGGTGTGCGTGCAGCAGCCCATGTTTACCGAACTGTTCGGCGCGAGTTATCGCTATAGCGGTGCTGGCGTAGGGTATCAGGTTGCGAGCGTGGTGGGCGGTGGGTTTACCCCGTTTATTGCTGCCGCGCTGGTCACCTTTTCCGGGGGTAACTGGCACAGCGTGGCAATTTATCTGCTGGGTGGCTGCCTGGTTTCGGCGGCAACAGCCCTGTTGATGAAAGAAACCTCTCACCCTTGATCCCCAGGCGGAAGCCGTTGCTTCCGCCGCTGTTTTACGTGTCAGGGCTGTTGCGGCAGCCTTTTGTCATATCCCTGAATACCGACTTTTGTTTCACACTCCTGTGACATACTATCGGGTGTAGCCGCACACCTGTGGAACAAGGAGACAGAGATGAATAATAAGGGCTCCAGCCTGACCCCGGCTCAGGCACTGGAAAAACTCGATGCGCTGTACGAACAGTCTGTTAACGCGTTGCGCAGCGCCATTAGTGAGTACATTGAAAACGGAAAACTTCCCGACGATAAGGCCAGAAGCAATGGCCTTTTTGTTTATCCAGCACTCTCCGTCACCTGGGACGGAAGCGCCACCAACACGCCAAAAACCCGTGCCTATGCGCGCTTTACGCACTCAGGCTGCTACACCACTACCGTCACCCGCCCTGCCCTGTTCCACCCTTACCTTGAAGAACAGCTCACGCTGCTGTTCCAGGATTACGGTGCGCACATCAGTGTTGAACCCTCTCGTCATGAAATCCCGTATCCCTATGTGATTGACGGCTCTGCGCTGACTCTTGACCGTTCAATGAGTGCGGGGCTGACGCGTCACTTCCCGACCACAGAGTTGTCGCAGATTGGCGATGAAACCGCGGATGGTATTTATCACCCGGCTGAGTATTCCCCACTTTCGCATTTTGATGCCCGTCGCGTGGATTTCTCACTGGCCCGCCTGCGCCACTACACCGGCACGCCAGCGGAGCATTTCCAGCCTTTCGTGCTGTTTACCAACTACACCCGCTATGTAGATGAGTTTGTCCGCTGGGGTTGCAGCCAAATCCTTGACCCGGATAGCCCGTATATCGCGCTCTCCTGCGCGGGGGGAATTTGGATCACGGCCGAAACCGAAGCCCCCGAGCAGGCCATTTCCGACCTGGCATGGAAAAAGCACCAGATGCCTGCCTGGCACCTGATCACCGCTGACGGCCAGGGGATCACGCTGATCAACATCGGCGTTGGCCCCTCTAACGCCAAAACCATCTGTGACCATCTGGCGGTGCTGCGCCCGGACGTCTGGCTGATGATTGGCCACTGCGGGGGATTGCGTGAAAGCCAGTTGATTGGCGATTACGTACTGGCTCATGCCTATCTGCGTGACGATCACGTGCTGGATGCGGTACTGCCGCCCGATATCCCGATCCCAAGCATTGCCGAAGTCCAGCGCGCGCTGTACGACGCCACCAAAGAGGTCAGCGGAATGCCGGGCGAAGAAGTTAAACAACGCCTGCGTACCGGCACGGTTGTCACCACCGATGACCGCAACTGGGAGCTGCGCTACTCTGCCTCTGCGCTGCGTTTCAACTTAAGCCGCGCGGTGGCTATCGATATGGAAAGCGCCACCATCGCCGCACAGGGTTACCGGTTCCGCGTTCCTTACGGCACGCTGCTGTGTGTGTCTGATAAACCGCTACACGGGGAAATCAAACTTCCCGGCCAGGCAAATCGTTTCTATGAAGGCGCGATTTCCGAACACCTGCAAATCGGCATTCGCGCCATCGATTTACTGCGTGCGGAAGGCGATAAACTGCACTCCCGCAAATTGCGTACCTTCAACGAGCCGCCGTTCCGCTAATAACAAAAAGGAAAAACAATGCACACCACATCATCGCTCGCTGCACTGCGTCAGTGGCTGGAAGAAAACCATCTCGACGGGATGATCGTCCCACGTGCCGATGCCTGGCAAAGCGAGTACTGCGCGCCGTACGACGAAAAACTGGCCTGGCTGACAGGCTTTGACGGCTCCGCCGGGCTGGCGCTGGTACTGAAAGACAAAGCGCTACTGTTCGTTGATGGCCGCTATCAGGTCCAGGCGCGCGTTCAGGTCAATCTGGACGACGTTGAGATCCACCATCTGCACAACGAGCCGCTGGCACAATGGCTGGCGCAAAACAGTAAGGAAGGGACGCGCATTGGTTTTGAGGCGCTGTTGATGACTAATTCAGACTATCAGCAGCTGTCAGCCACGCCGTGCGAGCTGGTGCCGCTGAAGACTTCTCCGTTCGATACGCTATGGGCAGGCCGCCCTGCGGCACCTGCGGGGCTTATCCGCGAGATGCCGGATGCGGTAAGCGGCGAGAGTAGCGCCGATAAACGCCAGCGTGTTGCGAAGATCCTCGCTGAGAAAAATGCGGATTATCTGGCCATTACGCTGCCGGACAACATCGCCTGGCTACTGAACGTGCGCGGTTCTGATATTCCGACCAGCCCGGTTCCCCTCTCATTTGCCCTGCTCAACCGTGACGGTGCCGTTGAGTGGTTTGTTAACGACAATAAGCTGAGCGAACTCCCCGACGCGGTAAAAGAGGCTTTCACGCTTTCACCGCAGGATGCTTTTATCGGGCGTTGTCAGCAGATTTCTCAGGGTAAACGCGTTCTGGTCGACGCCGATTCTGCACCTGTGGCATTGCGTTTTGCCATTGAGCCACAGGGGGAAATTGTCTGGCAGACTGACCCAATCACTCTGATGAAGGCCGGAAAAAACCCAACTGAGCTTGCCGGATACCGTGACTGCCATCACCAGGATGGCGCGGCGTGGGTGAATTTCCTGGCCTGGCTGTCACGCGAAGTGCCACAACGCGTTGCCGCGGGCAAACCGCTGACGGAACTGGATGTTCAGGCACAGCAGTTGGTGTTCCGCGAGCGTCAGCCAGGTTTTATCGAACAGAGTTTTGCCACTATTTCTGCTTCGTCCAGCAATGCGGCGATGTGCCATTACCACTCAAGTGAAACCAGCAACAAGCCTATTGGTCATGACCATTTTTACCTGAATGACTCCGGCGGTCAGTACCGCAACGGCACCACGGACGCTACGCGCACGCTGGCATGGGGCAAAGTTGAACCACAGCAGCGTTTGCACTACACCGCCGTGCTGAAAGGCTTTTTATCGCTGATTACGCTGCAATTCCCGTCCGGGACTCAGGGGCACCAGTTGGATGCATTTGCGCGTCGCCCGCTGTGGGAAATGGGTCTGGATTACGATCACGGTACCGGACACGGGGTGGGCCATCAGCTGCTTATCCACGAGAACCCGCATCGTTTAGCGAAGAAGGTTAACCCGTGGCCGCTGGTGGCAGGAAATATCATGACCATTGAACCTGGTTACTATCTGGCTGACAGCCACGGTATTCGTATTGAAAACCAGGTGGAAATTGTCGAGAGCCGCCCGGGCTTCTGTAAATTTGCCTCTCTGACCTTGATCCCGATTGATTTGAGCCAGGTTGAGCTGCATTTGTTGAACGAGCAGGAAAAACAGTGGCTGGACGAGTACCACCAGCAGGTTCGCGATGTGTTATCGCCGCGGGTAGACAGCGATGCACGGCCGTGGCTGTTTGAGGCGACGGCGCCGATTCGCGTTACCCGGTAGGGTGCTGTTGTTTTGATGCCGGGTGGCGGCTTCGCCTTACCCGGCAGTTATATTAAAAAGCGTAACCGACAGTTAAATAGTATGCCCACCCTGTTGAATCTATAGTGGTGATATTTCCATCGCTGTTAAATGCTTTACTACCTTCATCAAATTGCCCGCCATGATAGAAATAACGAAGGGTTGCACCGTAGTTCCAGTGAGGATAAACCAGGCTGAGCACGTTGGTGGACACTATCGAACTATTTGTACGCGAGTAAAATTGTTGCTCTCCGCCTGATTCATCTTTTAGGTCTGAACCAAAATCAAAATTGGTAAAACCGACATAACTTAGTTTGCCACCAAATATTGTTGTAAGAGGTATGACATACTTTACCTTGAAGCGATATCCATCCCACTCATTTTCGTTGGCAGCATTGTAATTGTTCCCTTGATATTTGGCATAGATGTTTGCAGATAACGTCATCGGTAGCCCCGTATCAATATCTGTTCCTAGCCCCATATACCAGGTACTCTGTCGCTGCCCTGCGTTGGAACCTGCATCATAGATATAGTTGTGGGCAAAATACCATTCTTTAAATGGACCGAAGCTTAGATCGAGTCCTGTTAACTTGTCGATGCTAAAACGCGGCTCTATCTCTGCAAAAAATGGAGAACCATTGTCCCAAATACCGATATCATTATCATTGCCTATACCAAAAAACTTAGGTAAGTCTGCGTAACCGTAGAAATCAAACCAATCCACATGAGCCCAGGCACGATACTCTGGATATAAATCTGCTCTTTTTAGTGGCCCAAAGCGAGTTGAGTTGCTTCCAACCACATTAATGCTTTGATGCCACCAGTCTGATAAATATTCATTACTTACAGAGTCTGCCAATGCTGCCGTGGGTAACAGCATAAATACACCTGATAATATATTTGTTATTTTTTGCATAAGTAGAGATTCCTTCCACAGAGGTATGTTAATAAAATTTATTCATTTATGGGAAGTATATTATTGAGTCTATTTAGCCATACTTACGTCGACCACTCTCATCTCAAGATCGGGTTTCAATGGATTATGAGTCTTGACATAATCCATGATTGACTCAGCAGAAGTTGTACTGTTGATCGTTTTAATATTCGTTCCTTTTAAGAACGCGTCAAATCCATCCCCACCCGTCGCGCAAAATGAATGTGTAGCAACCCGATATGTTTTGGTTAGATCTACTGCTTGATTATCAATAGTGAATTTAATGATTCGCTCACCCAACGGTTTTTTACTGTCATATTCAACATGAACGTTTTTTGAGACTTGCAAAACTCCATTGGTAAGATTAGTTGCGTGGACCATTAAATTGACGAGATCCTTTCCGGTGAGATCCATTTCAATAAGTTCGTTATTAAATGGGAAGGTAGTAATTACATCACCATAACTTAACTCCCCTTGTGGTAAATCAGCACGCAACCCTCCGCTGTTTTGTAAACCCACGACGGCGTCTGGCGCTTTGGCCATCATGGCATCAATAACTAAATTACCAACAGGTGACGATTCACCATAAGAACGCGTGAATGCTGTCGTTGTCGACCCAATGATTTGGTCAGTGATACTTTTCAGTTTAGCATTCCACTCATCAATCCTGGCTTGAACTTTTGGGTCCGGTTTATATTCGTCTGCAAATATAGTGATTAGTTTACCGCTATAGCCATCAATTTTTTTAGTCTGCGGGTTTAGATTCAATACAAGTTTACCAATATCGGTACCATACGCATCCGTTGAAACGATGAGCGTGTCATTCACTTTTATTGGCTCAGGTGTACCCACATGAGCATGACCGGTGATTAACACATCAATGCCCTTAAATTTCTTTGCGGTATCGATATCGGCTTGCAACATCCTGGCTACGTCTTTATTTCCATAACTTGACTGGCGCGCTGGCGTACCTTCATGGATAAGCAATACGATGATATCAACCTTGCCTTTTAACGCATCAAGCCCTTTTTGAATGTAAGGTACTTCATCACGGGTCTCTGCGCCAGCGTAAGCCTTAGCGGCAACTGTGTCATAAAATGCAAATTTCTGATGTATACCAATTACGCCAATTTTAACGCCATCTTTTTCGACAATCGTCCAGGGGTTATTCCATACGGGCTTGTCACTTTTGGCATAAAATACATTACCCAGTAAAATAGGGAAATCCGCTTTTGATAACTGTTTAACCATATTATCAACGCCATGGTCAAATTCATGATTCCCCACTGACACCGCATCAAAGGGCATTGCATTCATTATGTCAATAATTGCTTCACCTTTGGTTAAGGTGCTTATATAAGGCCCGGTAAAATAATCTCCCGCATCAAAGAAAAATACATCTTTACTTTTTTTCTTTGCATCATTAACGATGGTTGCTATGTTCGCAAAACCACCGACCAAACGTTCTTTGTCGACGACGGGAACTTTCCCTGGAGATACATGAGCATGTAAATCGTTGGTGTAATAGATCGTCACATCCTTTGCGCTAACTGATGCTGTTAATGTTGCAGACAAACACAATGCAATCAAACTAAGCTTAGTTCTTCTCTTCATAATAAAACCCTTTCAACTTTATGAATAATTATTATATTTCAGTCAAGATCTCATGCAGATATTTGCATGTTTTCATTGTTTTACAGTAACGCCTCCATATCGGCTTTAAAGGCAAGAAATAGTCAATAAAGCCGATTATTCATCAACTGATGACACCACTCGGAAACTATTGCGGCAGGAAAACTTATTTTTTCACATCAGCAACGCGCATACCGGTAAGTTGTTCATCGGTAATGGTGTTACCTGCTTTAAAGTAATCGATCACTGCGTTGTAAACGTAATACCCACCGTTTGTATTACGTGCTTTACCCTCGGTAAACGTGGTGAAGCCGTCGCCACCATCAGCAAGGAAGTTTTGGGTAGCAATGTGATAAACCGTCGCATCCTCAATCGCTTTGCCATTAAGTGTAAGTTCCAGAACTCGTTGTCCAACAGGCTTACTACTGTCGTACTTCATTTCCACGCCTTTTGAGACCTGCAGCACCCCGTTACTTAAACTTGCACCATGCTCCATCAGACTACGTAATTGTTTACCGGTAAGATCCATAGTGACCAGCTCGTTAGGGAATGGGAATGTACTAATGACCCCCCCCATCGTAATCGCACCAGACGGGATCTCACTGCGGATACCGCCAGAGTTGGTTAAAGCCAACTGTGTAGTTTTACCCGCAGCGGCCAGCAAAGCGTCCGCAGCAAGATTGCCCAGTGAAGCTGATTCACCATATGCACGTGTTAATTCAACCGGCGACTGCGCCACCGTTTGTCCTACCACTTCATCAAGTTTCTTATTCCAGCGGTCAATCACCTGCTTCGTTTGCGGATCCGGCTTCCACTCATCAGCATATATGGTTTTAAGCTCGAAATTTTTCACCGTAAAGCTATGTGGCTTCTCTTTGTAGTCCAGTACCAGTTTCCCTACATCGATACCACCGCTGTCGGTCGAGAGGATTAGCGTATTACCTACTTTAATCGGTTCCGGCGTACCGACATGCGCATGTCCGGTAATCAGAATATCCAGACCTTTCACCTGGCTTGCCGTCTGAATATCCTTATCCAGCGCACGACGCACATCTGTGCTTCCTATACTGGACTGACGGGCAGGTGTGCCTTCGTGGACCAGCAATACGGTCAAATCCACTTTGTCCTTAAGTTCATCGATATAACGCTGTAACCATTTAATCTCATCCCGTGCTTCAATACCTTCGCGCGTTGTAGCGGAAACGGTATCATCAAAGGCAAACACGCCGTGCAAGCCTATAACGCCAATTTTTACCCCCTCTTTCTCAATAATGGTATATGGCTTATCCCAAAACGCTTTATCGCTGTTCTGATAAAAAATATTGCCCTGTACAATGGGGAATTTCGCCTGGCTAAGCTGGAGCAACGTATTATCCCAGCCATCATCAAATTCATGATTGCCCATTGTGACTGCATCAAACGGCATGGTATTCATAATATCAATGATCGCCTTGCCCTTCGTTAAACTGCTGATATAAGGGCCGGTAAAATAGTCACCTGCATCAAAAAACCATGTAGCTTCGTTTTTGCTTTTTTCCTTTTTTACCAGCGTGGTGATATTTGCCCAGCCACCGATGTCACGTTTACCGTCAGCAATCCATGGCACTTTATAAGGTTCCACATGGGCATGGAGATCATTGGTATAAATAATAGTGACATCCTTGGCACAGGCCCAGAATGGTAATGTCAACAAAATACCCGTAGCAATCACTTTTAATTTCATAATTTTTACCTTCATTCACATTAATTTCGGGTATTTTACGTTCTGAAAGACATTGATATGTGCGTCTGTTCACACAATCAAATCGACGTTATAGTTCAAAATCACCGACCTCTTGAAATCGTTGGTGGCTTATGTCGACTTTATTTACAATTAATAGCTGCAAGACGTTTGGGTGTCGCAATTTAGGGTTAGCGACATCTGAAGATTACCGTTGGCCGGACTATCGACTGGGTTATCCGGCATTGCACTGTCGGGCATGTGGTAGTTATCCTCCTCTATTTGAAGCACATCAATTTAATGAATGGTTGTCAGCTCACTTAAGTGCCTATGCTTCTGAAAGTGGCTATTTTTGTCCTGTATGTTATGGCAAAGAAACTATTCGCTATGGTTATAATCCGCAAGGAACACAGCGCGTTCAGTGCCGCACCTGCAAAAAAGTCTGGACACCGAAACGGCAATTACTAAGAGAAATAACATCACCAGAACGGATTGAAACGGTATCTTTAATTGTGCCGTTCCAGGGGAGGAGAGCAGATCAAAAACTGTATGTCCTGCTAAGTTTCGATGCTATTCAAGGTAATATTATTCATATTTCCACTAATTTCACTCAGCATTCCGCCGGGGCGGCCCTACGTTATCTCTGCCGAGGGAATATTGAGCCTGATTTGGATCACTGTGATATCGTAAAACACGTTGATATGCGCGAGATGCAATTTCTACATCGCAGTCAGTTCGATGAAATTCAGTACGGAAGTGCTGTACTCAAACGCATTGCAAAAGGTGCTATTCTGCGTCCGGTTATCGCTGCTCATGGGCATTTTCGGGTACTGAACATCCTCTTTCCTGAGATAAAGACACATCTTATTTCTCACGAATGTTTTCTTCGGGGAGCAGTTATTACTGTTTGGGCAAAACTGTTCCGCCAACGACAAGCTGAACTTTGGTATATAGAGGAGGATATAAGCGACAGTGATACGAATATGCCCTGGCATTTTCAGGGTAAAACGCGGCATGGCTGGTGGCAAAGTCAGTGGTCGCTTTGGGTACAGGGAAAAAACCGTAAGATGGTTTGCTCATTAACGAATGGGGATAGCAATAACGCTAAAACACTCTCTTTAGCAGCCAGTAGGCACTATATCCAATGGCTATATAAACAAACGGATTTTATCCATAGCGCTAAATTATCCGCAGGGCGCGTAACACAAATACTATGTTCCCTGGCGCAAGACTACAACTGTAAGATTATGAAGGAAAATGAAAACCGAGAATTATGAGGCCATGTTGCATTTTTCCCGTGATCTTATCGTCTTGCTGAGACAGGCACTAAACACCTGGCCTGTATCGTCAAGGGTTCATGCAAATACATGAACCCTTTTAATATATGCAATGTGATCAATTATTTATTAAAACGGATGATCAATCGCACTTGTTCTTTATACATAAACCGTTTCTTTAGTTTACAGTAATTGATGCCGTAGTGATTAGATCAGATAGCTCTGTTTCGTTAAATAATCTTGCACGATAGCCCTCTGCTGGGAATTGCGGCGCGCCATCAGGAAGAGAAATTACATCGTAGATGGTGGCAATCATGTTACCGTTCACATCAGAGATAAAGAATGAACGGGCATGGTTGGTAAAAATAACAAAGTAATCATCATGGTCAAACACTCCCCCCATAAAATCAGTCCACTGGACGATAGGTGTGGTTGGCAGTTCGATAGGCGCTTGAATTTCCACAGCCGTTTTCGCTGCTAAGTCAACAGCATAGAACAGAATACGAGCAGGAGGTGTTGAATAGGCATCCGTTGTTGCATCGTCATTCATCGGGCGTACAACAGGATTTCCATCTGCATCAAGACATGATCTATTATCAAAGACAGATAAAACAAATTTCCCCACGGTAGAGTCGATATATTCTGCAAATGCACTATTATTTGTAATGCACACAGTGTGAGCACCATTTTCATAGTGAGTAATACCGGAATTATCAATCTGAATAGTATCTGGATTCACCGGGAATTGAGGGTTGAAATTCCCGGTATCGATCGCCCACAAGATACTACCATCAACGATAGATACGCCAAACGTCGTACTCGTTGAACGGGAATGAACAATAACTGCTTCATCATTATTTGGGCTACTTGCAATCCATGAAAGTGAGTTTAAATGAATATCATTAGGAGTACTGTTATTCAAAATTTGAGTACCGCTATACTCACTGGTGTAATTTTTTGCCCAAATCATTTTCCCGGTCTGATCGTTAAATTTAAGAACCAGAGAATCTTGCCCCATCGTGTTGGTTATACGATTAGGACTATCGTTACCGAACATATAAATATCGCCAGCTGAGTCCCAGACTAAATCGTGAGTATTTGAATAGTGATTGCCATCTGAATCACGCATGTCGAATTCAAAGATAACATTACCGAGAATGTCAATTTTGAAAAAGCGACGACCATACCACGACATATCTTCATCGCTACCAGTATAGATGTAACCATTGTGAATTCTCAGCGGCTGGAGATGATACACTGATAAGAAGTTAAAACGCAGGTCACCATTTTGATCGTAACCTCGGCCAGTCGATTGCATCAACCAACTATTTCCCCAAACAGATGTAAACAGCGCAGGATCAGTTTGTTCAATATCGAGATGGAAGATTACAGATTTATCATAAACCTGATCCACCGTGCTAACAGAGAATGGTTGATTGAAAACTTCAGCCCCAGTTTCGTCCTTAAACACAACCTGAACGTCGTTTGCATATTGTGCATAAAGACCAATGACAGGAATTTTTATGGTTTGAGAAACACCATAAATCAGCTCCGAGGAATAGGTGAAATCTACGCTAGTCGAACTGGTTGTCCGTTTTGCTACAGTGTAAGAGTAGCTAACTGGTGTATCTGAAGTAAAATAAAGATAAGCAGCAAGTTGGTTGTCAGCCGGTGCAAGTTCAGTTTTAACATAAGTAATTGTCATGATTTTATTCCTTTTGGATTTAAGATTTAAAATACGATTTTTATTAAACACCCATACATATAGAACATAATAATATCCATATATTATTATTTGATTAGATATGTACAGTAATTGCTTGTATAGGCAATAGTTTACCTACTACTTTCAGCAGTAATTAAAAATGGACGTGTATTGTAATACTCCTCTTACAAAATAGCTGTGTAAACAGCGACGTGGCTAATCATCCTGCAAATGCAGGTGTACCGTATTATCTGTATAAAAGATCTGCGAGAAACTTTCAGATGCTATTATGGATACATTTTCCGTGAGAGCTGAAAATGAACACCATCCTTTATTTCCGTCCAGTTACCACCCCATTCAATATCAACATCCAACTCCTTCGCAGCCTGAAACACTGCTGTGGCAATTGTTTGGTAATGTTTAAACTCCCATGAGGCCGTACCATTTATAACTGCAAATATATCAACAGCATGCCCCGTTAAATGCCTGCTATTTGACGTTAATGATTTCCCTGCTGCCAATAGTTCAAGCTGCCGTTTTTGGTTTCTTAACCCTTCTGAAATACCAAAATCAACAGGTGATGATTTCAATGCTTTTCTCATTACATCAGAAAGGTCTTTATGTACGCCTTTAAGATTTTTTTCAGTAGTTTTACTGAATTCATGGTTCATCATTGTCATCTCCAGAGATTTTTTTCCAGTAATAATTAAGGGCAACAACGCCCATTGCACCTGATATGCCACTAACCGCAAGTGAAGTATGAAATACCGAACCAAGGCTTTGTGACATCAATCCAGAAAGTACACCGGTAAAACCTGAAACAATAATTTGTGCTAATGCCGTAAATAAACTTCGTCCAGACTGACCAGACTTAACATCAAGGATATATCTAACAAGACCTCCCCACGCACCGAATAATATTATGTAAATCCAGCTAAAGAACGCATTTGTTGATGGGTCTTTCCATGGCAAAACAATTACCTCCTGAGGTTGAAAAAGTAAAAACGTTACCGTCCGATGAGATTATTTTTTCGTAACTGAGCTATTGCTTTTGCTATGTAGTGAATAATAAACGTTGAGCAACCCTGTTTTGTGATGAATGTCACACGAAATGCAATTAATAGCTTGTATCGATCAATAAGCTGCTAATGATAGCTAATATTTATTGATTGTAATCATACTATTTAGTAGTGGAATGCATAAGAGGGGTAAGCGGGAGGGGGAAACCCGATAGCGCGACGACTACTGGGTTTAAGTAGGGAATGATGCTGGAGCCGTAACGCTCTGATCTTCGAGGATTTTGCAGTACCTGGGGGGGATTCAATCGCGTCGATGGGTGAACGCGGTAGTTACAGTGAGGGTGAAAACATTTCGCTGGTGCAGAAAAGCAAAAAGCCTGCTTTAAAAGCAGGCTTTTCAGAATTTGGCTCCTCTGACTGGACTCGAACCAGTGACATACGGATTAACAGTCCGCCGTTCTACCGACTGAACTACAGAGGAATCGTGTGAACGGGGCGCATATTATCGATGCTCCCCGATGATGTCAAAGGCAGAATGCAGATTTCTGATCGTTTGCCGAATTATTCTCCACTTCGTGCATTTGGCAGGCATTCTTTGGATTCGGTATCGACAATTTCGGTTTTTTGGCGGGGATATTTCCATAGCCAGCGCCCGCTCACCATTCTCCAGTAGAACAGAACTCCGCGCACAGCCCAGTCGAGGAACATCCCCAGCCAGACACCGACCACGCCCATTCCCAGCATAATCCCCAGCGTATACCCCGCCACCACGCGACACCCCCACATGCCCAGCATCGATACCCACATGGCAAAGCGGGCGTCGCGCGCACCTTTCAGCCCGGCAGGAAGCACCCAGGAGGCAGCCCAGATCGGCATAAATGCGGCGTTGAGCCAAATCAGGATCTTAACGACCTCTTTAACATCTTCTTCATGGGTGTAGAACGATGCCATCAGCCCGGCAAAAGGCGCGCTACCCCACGCAATTGCGGTCAGCCCGATGGTTGAGAGCCAAAAAACGTGGCGCAACTGGCGTTCAGCCTGCCCTACCTGCCCTTTTCCAAGTCTTTTGCCAGTGATAATTGTCGAAGCAGAGCCGAGGGCATTACCTGGCAGGTTGATGAGTGAGGCGATAGAGAAGGCAATAAAATTCCCCGCGATAACATCGGTCCCCATTCCTGCCACGAACATCTGCGTGAGCAACTTACCGCCGTTAAACAACACCGATTCGATACTGGCCGGGATACCAATCCCCATGACTTCCCAGATAATGGCGAAATTGAGCGGTCGGAAATAGCTTTTCAGCGAGAGGCGGAGTGACGGCGTCATACCGGTCATCAGTACCCCAATAATAGCCGCCGCGCCGATATAACGCGAAATGGTCAGCCCAAGCCCTGCCCCGGCAAAACCCAGCCCGTTCCATGAGAACACACCGTAAATCAGAATACTGCTGATGATGATATTCAGGATGTTCATGCCGCCATTAATCAGCAGCGGAATTTTGGTATTCCCAGCCCCGCGTAACGCCCCGCTACCAATAAGTGCTATCGCCGCCGCCGGATAACTCAATACCGTCATTTCCAGATAGGTCAGCGCCAGCGCTTTGACTTCTTCCGTTGCCTCTCCTGCCACAACATCGATGATCTCCTTGCCGAAATAGTGGATCACCGCCGCCAGAATGACGGAGAAAAGGGTCATGATCATCAGCGACTGTCTGGCTGCCTCGCGAGCGCGTTTGGGATCCAGTTTCCCCAGACTGAACGCAACGACAACCGTTGTCCCCAGATCAATCGCGGCAAAGAAAGACATCACCACCATGTTAAAACTGTCTGCCAGACCTACGCCGGCCATTGCCTCTTTACCAAGCCAGCTCACCAGGAAGGTGCTTAACACCCCCATCAGCAGGACACAGGTATTCTCCAGAAAAATGGGTACAGCAAGAGGAGTGATTTCACGCCAGAAGAGAACACGATAACTTTTACGTTTTGCGTACCAGGGCGTGCGCATAATCGCCTGGCGTATGGGGGCGGTGACGTTCAAAATGGACCTTAGCGAGAAAGTTGAAACTCCATTTCAAATGATGATGGAGAAATGCTCATCCTGCAAAGTATTTTCCATAAAAATATGTTTGGAATTACAACAAACTGACGACAGATTCAGCAATTGAACATTTTTACCTAAGATCAGGTTTGACAAAACTTTTTTCGCCGCTAAGATAAGCCTCCACAACGATTCCTCTGTAGTTCAGTCGGTAGAACGGCGGACTGTTAATCCGTATGTCACTGGTTCGAGTCCAGTCAGAGGAGCCACATTCTGAAAAGCCTGCTTTTAAAGCAGGCTTTTTGCTTTTCTGCACCAGGCACCATCGAAGCGATTGCAGCCCCTGATGTTCCCCCTTATGTTAAGCAATTCTCTTGTTCAATGGTGATGAAGCATGAACCCTTTGTTTGTCTACGGCACGCTGCAACCAGGCCACTCAAACGCGCATATTCTGGAAAACATCGGTGGCGAATGGCTATCGGGTTACGTGAAAGGCACCTTTTACGCGCGCGGATGGGGTGCGGCGGCCGATTTCCCGGGGATTGTTCTGGATGAACACTGCACGCGCGTTGACGGTTATCTGTTTGTCTCCGACAACCTTGAAACACACTGGGCGATGCTGGACGAGTTTGAAGAGGGTTACGACCGGGTAGAAGTCAGTGTTACCACGCTTGAAGGCCAGCACGTTACGGCGTGGATTTATCAATTACAGCCGCGCGCTGCGATTTAAAACAAAAAAGGCTCTCTGTCACCAGAGAGCCTTTTTCACGTTCAGCCACGATTACTCGCTTTTAGCTTCACCGTTCTTGATTTCGCCCATCACTTTCAGCTTTTTGGAGATGTCGCGGCGTTCTTTGGACAGCTCAGCATTTTTGATGATGTAGTCATCAACGCGGTCTTCATAGTCGCTCTTCATGCTGGCGATAATGCCCTGAATAGCTTCAACGCTCATACCTGGCTTGATGTAGTCGCTCAGGTTATCCAGCAGCAGAACACGTTTCTGGTTGTCACGGATCTTCTTCTCAACGTCCTGGATTTCACGCTGTAATTTGTTTTTGCGGCGGAACAGGCGGACGAATTCCAGAACATCCTGGAACGAAGGCTTGGTAGTTTCCATTTTTACACCCCTGATAATGTGAGATTCGGATTCGTTAAAGCAACCGTTGTAACAGTAACCTTACTGACAGCGGTCGCGAATGACAATGAGTATATCGTTTAACGCTATCATAACCCCAATTGCTGCTGAATCGAAGCAGCAGGCGTCACATAAGGCGATAGCTGCTTTTTATTTGCGCAGTGCCCGGCAGATCAGATGCGACAAAAGTTCCAGCTGGCGTGCCAGCTCCATGCTCAGCCACACGTAGCCGTGGATCGGTGTTTCAGCCACATTGTCGCTCTGGCGTTCGTGAATAAGTTGCTTCAGCTCGGCAACGATTTCATTCAGACGTTCGCTGTTTGCCAGAATAGGCTGCGGATTCCCTTCATAGAGCGCGTGAGCAATGGTTAACAGCGTCTGTTGCGTCATCTGCTGCGTCTCTTTCAACGTGTGTGCGTTAAGCATCAGCAGATGGCTGGGGCGAGAAGCCCAGTGTGCGTTGATTTGCAATTCAAGCATACAGACAAGATTACGACTGACCGTCTGAATCGCTTCGAATACGGATTTCTGGATGTGGGTTTCTTTGCTGGCCGGGTTAATCAGCCCCCGCATCTTGACCACCTCATTGAGGATTTTTTGCAGATGCTTTTCAAGGCGCGGGCGCTCAACCAGGTTAGGGGAAAAACCGGTCTGATACACCCGGTTAAAAGCCATCACGTAGTTTGCCATCTGGATACGCCAGTGAAGGAAAGCACGCTGTGGCCAAATCCCGGTGAACAGCATCGCCAGCAGTGAGCCGAGAATAACATCCCCGCTTCGCCAGAGAGCGGTTGTCATATCACCTGCAGGCGCACCCACCACTACCGCAAGCGTGATACCAATCAGCAGTGCCTGATACGGTTTTTTCCCAAGTGCCAGCCAGCCGCAAAGGAACATAGCGCCGGCGCACCACGCCAGCATGACCGGAAACGAGATGAGTTCCAGTTTCAGGGCAATGAGCCCCAGTGCAGAGCCTAAAACAGTGCCACCGATACGCTCAAAAGCCCGTGGGACGACATTTCCCCAGAACGAGATTGGTCCCATGATGACCACCAGCGTGATCAGCGGCCACGTTCCTTCCGGGACATTCAGCAAGCGTACCAGTACAAAAGTCAGTACAAAGGCCAGCGCTATGCGGCAGCCATGCACAACGCGATAGTGTTGGTACAACCGAATTTCAAACGGCGTTAATGATTTGTCGGGACGCACACCCGCTCTCCAGCAGCTCGGCAAACCACAATTGTACTGTGTTTTCAGCCGGGCGGATCACACCCGGCTGAAAAACCCTGCTTTTACCAGGATTAACCCGCTTTGTGCTCAACGGCGACGTACATTTCAATGTCCCAGTAGCCGTCTGCATTGCCATCGTTCAGGTAGCGTTCAAAACAGGGTTTAGGGGCACACTGATAGTGGTGGTCCTGCAAAAGAGAGTTGAAGAATTGATACCAGGGCGTCGCAAAATCAAAATTCTCGACCCTGGCAGTGGCGACAGCGTAGTCGCCAGCAGCAATTTCGGTCATCATCACCCCTTCACTGTTCTCGGGAATGACAAAATCTTCCGGCACCGTTACCGCCGTGTCACAGCGCAGTTTTTCTGCCGGTACTACATCCGGGTTATCGTAGTAAACAGCAACCCATTCCAGCGGCTGAATCTGACGCCCGTCAACCCACATGACCAGTTGTTCAAAGCCCTGTTTTACCGTTTTTTCCCACGGCCCGACCAGGTGAAAGCCTGCGATTTTACGTTTCTGTTGCTGCCTGATGCTGTAGTCCATGCTGCCTCCGTTTATTACTGTATATTTATACACTATAAATCAGATTTTCTATGAACAACAAATGAGGAGTGTTTATTATGTGAGCAGACTCGCATCCCTGCCAGTCTGCTGAAAGCGGTTAACTTACGCGGTTAGATTTTGTGGTGCAGATAGTCGCCGAGACGTGAGAATAAGCCACCTTTATCAATACCTTCCAGCGTTACCAGCGGCCAGTGCGCCACAACCTTATCCCGGTCATAGAGCTGAATTTCCCCTACTCGCTGATGCGCAGCTATCGGCGCTTCCAGCTCTTTTTTATCCAGCACATATTTCGCTTTGATGTTTGGTACTTCCGCTTTTGGCAGTGCCAGCCAGAAATCCTGATCCGTACCGAGCGTTACCTGCTCTTTATCACCGTACCAGATACGCTCTGTGCCCACTTTTTTACCCTTATGCAGGATCTGCACCGTATCGAAATTCTGTTGCCCCCAGTGCAGCAACTTACGTGCCTGATCTTCACGGCCTTTCGGACTATCAGCCCCCATCACCACCGCAATTAAGCGGCGCTGACCGTCTACGGCAGAGGCAATCAGGTTAAAGCCTGCCCCGGATGTATGTCCTGTTTTCAGCCCGTCCACGTTCATGGTTTTATCCCACAGCAGGCCGTTACGGTTCTGCTGGGTGATCCCATTCCAGGTCAGGCTCTTTTCGCTATACATATGGTAAAAATCAGGCTCGCCGTGAATGATTGCCCGGGACAGAACTGCCAGGTCATAGGCGGAGCTGTGCTGCCCCGGCGCATCCAGGCCATGAACCGTTTCGAAGTGCGTATCGCGCAGATTCAGCTTTTGCACGTAGTCGTTCATCATGTTGACGAACTGCGGCTGGCCGCCCGCCACATGGTCTGCCAGTGCCACACAGGCGTCGTTACCGGAATCGACAATCAGGCCTCTGCTCAGGTCACGGACGGACACCCGATCGCCAGGTTTCAGGAACATCAGGGATGAACCATCAAACACCGGGTTCCCTTTCGCCCACGCATCGCGACCCACGGTGACGATATCGTCCGGGGAAATGCGGTGACCATCAATGGCACGATCGACAACATATCCCGTCATCAGCTTTGTCAGGCTCGCCGGATTGCGTTGCTGATGTTCGTTGCCCGCCGTTAAAATTTGACCAGTGGTGTAATCCATCAGTACCCAGGATCCTGCCTGGATAGCGGGTGGCTGCGGTGAAAAATCAAGCGGTTCGGCAGCCAGCGCAGATGAGATACTCGAAGCGAGTAAAGAAACAGCAATAAACAGACGGCGTTTCAACGGTATATCCTCAGGTCATTAAAAATCGTTGACCTTTTTACGGGACTTCTGATGTCGTTACCTGCCTTAATTGCAAAAAAATGTGACAGACAACATGTTTTACCTGAAGCCATCTCGCAAATTTCACGCCTGAGGGCGCTTTTTATTCGGTCTGTACATCACGATCGTTTACCATAGTGACGTCAATTTTTAACAGGATGGTATTACTGGTGTCTGACTCTGCCGCGCGCCCAACATTTTTATTCCACGATTACGAAACCTTTGGTACCCACCCGGCGCTGGACAGGCCATCCCAGTTTGCCGCCATCCGTACCGATGAGGATTTCAATATCATTGGCGAGCCGGAAGTCTTTTACTGCAAGCCCGCTGATGACTACCTGCCGCAGCCAGGTGCTGTCATGGTGACCGGCATTACGCCGCAGGAAGCTCGAGATAAAGGGGTTAACGAGGCTGACTTCGCTCGCCGTATCCACGCTCTGTTTACCGTCCCGAATACCTGTGTGGTGGGTTACAACAACATCCGTTTTGATGATGAAGTGACGCGCAACATCTTCTACCGTAATTTTTACGATCCGTACGCCTGGAGCTGGCAGAACCGTAATTCACGCTGGGATTTGCTCGACATCATGCGCGCCTGCTATGCGCTGCGCCCGGAGGGTATCAACTGGCCGGAAAACGACGATGGCTTGCCGAGCTTCAGACTGGAACACCTCACCCGCGCCAATGGTATAGAACACAGTAATGCCCACGATGCGATGGCGGATGTTTACGCCACTATCGCCATGGCAAAACTGGTGAAGGCTGCACAGCCGCGCCTGTTTGAGTATCTGTTAAGCCATCGCAGCAAGCACAAGCTCACCACGCTGATTGATGTCCCGCAGATGAAACCGCTGGTACATATTTCCGGGATGTTTGGTGCCTGGCGCGGGAATACCAGCTGGATTGCCCCACTGGCCTGGCACCCTGACAATCGCAATGCCGTGATTATGGTCGATCTGGCCGGTGACATTTCGCCGCTACTGGAGCTCGACAGCGATACACTGCGCGAGCGACTGTATACCCCAAAAAATGAACTGGGCGACCTGCCCGCGGTTCCGGTCAAACTGGTGCATATCAACAAATGTCCGGTACTGGCGCAGGCCAACACGTTGCGCCCGGAAGATGCTGAGCGCCTCGGAATCAATCGCCAGCGCTGCCTGGATAACCTCAAAGTGCTGCGTGAAAACCCAGAGGTGCGTGAAAAAGTAGTCGCCATTTTTGCTGAAGCAGAGCCGTTTGTGGCATCTGATAATGTCGATGCGCAACTGTATAACGGCTTTTTCAGTGATGCCGACCGCACCGCCATGAATATCGTCCTGAATACCGAACCGCGTAACTTACCGGCGCTGGATATCACCTTCGCCGACAAGCGCATTGAGAAGCTGATGTTTAATTACCGGGCACGTAACTATCCCGGTACGCTGGATGAGGTGGAGCAAGAACGCTGGCTCCAGCATCGCCGTAACGTCTTTACACCAGAGTACCTTCAGCAATACGCCCAGGAGCTTGAGTCGTTATATAACCAGTACGAAGGCGATGCCGAAAAGCAGGCGCTATTAAAAGCCCTGTTCCAGTACGCACAAGAGATAGTCTGAGTTACAGGTATAAAAAAGCCGGAGGCGATGTCTCCGGCTTTTTTTTGCCCACTGACGTGGGCTTAAGGATTTGCTGGCAAGTCGTTATGCAACGTCTTCGTACTGAGGAACCGGGTTGCGGAAACTCTTGGTTACGCAAGCCAGATAAATCAGACCAATACCGCCCCAGATCAGACCCAGAACCATTGAACTTTCTTCCAGGTTAATCCACAGCGCGCCAACGGTCAGCGCACCACATACCGGCAGGAACAGGTAGTTGAAGTGGTCTTTCAGCGTTTTGTTACGCTTCTCACGGATCCAGAACTGAGAGATCACGGAGAGGTTCACGAAGGTAAATGCCACCAGCGCACCGAAGTTAATCAGCGCCGTTGCGGTTACCAGGTCAAAGTTGATGGCCAGCAGAGCGATGGCACCAACCAGCAGCACGTTCCACGCCGGAGTACGCCATTTCGGATGAACGTAGCCGAAGAAACGGGTTGGGAACACACCGTCACGACCCATCACGTACATCAGACGAGAAACACCTGCGTGCGCCGCCATACCGGATGCCAGAACGGTTACGCTTGAGAAGATCAGCACGCCCCACTGGAAGGTCTTGCCTGCAACGTACAGCATGATTTCAGGCTGTGACGCATCCGGATCTTTAAAGCGAGAGATATCCGGGAAGTACAGTTGCAGGAAGTAAGAAGCACCAATGAAGATGATGCCGCCAATCAGCGCAGTCAGGAAGATGGCGCGAGGGATCACACGCTCGGCATCTTTCGTCTCTTCAGACAGAGAAGAGATACCGTCGAAGCCCAGGAACGAGAAGCACAGGATAGTCGCACCAGTAATCATCGGCACAACGTGCGCACCTTCAGACCAGAACGGACGCGTGCTCGCCAGCGTACCTGCGCCTTCACCGTGGGACACACCGTAGATGATCAGGCCAACAATGACAGAAACAATACCCATTTGCAGGATAACAATCAGGGTGTTGAAGTTCGCCACGGTCTTGATGCTGCGCAGGTTAGAGATGGTCATAAAGGCCACCAGCGCAACAACGAAGATCCACGATGGTACGGAAGGCACCAGCGCTTCAAAGTAAATTTTTGCCAGCAGAATGTTGATCATCGGCATGAACAAATAGTCCAGCAGGGATGACCAGCCCACCATAAAGCCAACCGCCGGGCTAATGGATTTCTGAGCATAGGTGTAGGCAGAGCCAGCGGACGGGAAACGACGAACCAGTTTACCGTAGCTCAGCGCTGTAAAGAGAATGGCGACCAGCGCAAAGGCGTACGCCGTTGCAACGTGACCGTCAGTAAGGCCTGATACGATACCGAATGTATCGAACAGCGTCATTGGTTGCATATAGGCAAGGCCCATCATAACAACCGGAATCAACGTAAGTGTCTTACGTAATTCCACGCGAGAGGTTTTTGGAGTTGCGTTAAGCGACATGGTTAATCTCCTTTACGGTGATAACCGCCACGTAAGCGAAAAATTGCCCCATTTTCTGTATTCCTCAGCGACAACAACTGTCGGATTTTAGTAAATATCTATCCGGTACGAAGCCCGGCCTCTTGGTTTTTAGTTTCGTTTCATACATGCAAAAAAAAATAACCGACGCCTTTTATATCGTCGATTATTCATTTGTTTGCAGCGGCGGCATTTTGCCCTATTCCTGACACAAAAGGCAATAGATTGAGAAGCACAACAATAATTTCTTTTCACTAACCGGTTGATTTATCAACATCAGGCGGAGTGTAAACCGCAGCGATAGCACTATTTGCTAAAATTTCGGCTCGCCACCAGGCGCTTGCAAGCCCGGCTGTTTGTTCATTCCAGCCAACCCACACAGATTCATTATTACTTTGTGCGACGACCTGCTTCTCAACCAGCGCGCCGCTTTCAATATATCGTTGCGCCAAATAACGAGGAAGGTAACCGCATCCGAGCCCGCTTATTTGCAGCTCAAGCTTGGTTTTAAAATCGAATACCGTAATCGCTTCCTGGCAATCTAGCTGCTGCGAGGGTGTCATATATTCAGGGTGCGAGCTGTCTCCCACCACAATAGCCCTAAATCCTCTGAGAGTACGACGATTAATCGGCTCAGGCTCTTGCGCTAACGGGTGATGTGGCGCAACGGCAAATACTTGTTCCAGAATACCCAGCCGCGCAAAACCGAAATCGCTCAGTTGAGGCGGTTCATGCAATGCACCAACAATGATATCCGCTCTCCCCTGCGTTAACGCATCCCAGGAGCCACCCAGTACGCCATTAATAAAGATTAACCGTGTCACGCTGTGGCGCTGATAAAACGCTTCGATAAGCGGCGTCAGAAGAGAAAAAGGAAAGGTATCATCGACGCCTATCACCAGCTCATTTTCCCAGCCCTGGTGAAGCTTAATGGCTTGTTTTTCCAGTTCACGTACCGTGTGCAGGACTTCACGACCCTTTTCCAGCAGCATCTGGCCGGTACGGGTAAAACGCGCACGATGCCCGGAGCGATCAAGAAGCTGGATATTCAGATCGCTTTCCAGTTTATGCACGGTGTAACTCAGCGCTGAAGGCGTTTTGTAGAGCTTCGCCGATGCAGCCGCGAAGCTCCCCTCTTTTTCCAGCGCATCCAGAATAATAAGAACATCCAGCAACGGTTTCATGTTCGCCCCCACGCGGCGTGCGACCACCCCCGCTGATGGTGTTATTCCATGGGCATCACCAGCGGATCGGGATACTGATACTCAAATCCCAGTTCATGACAAATACGATTGCCATCAATGACTTTACCTTTACTTTCACCCTGCGCATCTCCAAAAACAGGTGGAGCCAGGCCCAGCTGGCGCGCCATCAGCGGATAAAATGTGCGTCGCGAAGGATGAGAGGGTGCACATATATTATAGATGTGCCCACCCTTAGGAGCCTGTAACAACAGCTCAATTGCGCCGATCACATCCTCAAGATGCACAAGATTGACGCCATGTTGCCCGTCAGGAGCCGATTTTCCGGCAAAGAAACGTCCTGGGTGACGCCCGGGCCCTACCAGCCCCGCCAGACGCAGAATATCCACCTGAGTACCGGGCAGATTATGCAGCCAGTCTTCCAGCTCTTTCAGTACCCGGCCACTGGCGGTGACAGGGTGGCGCACAGTGTTCTCTTTCACGGTGCCATCGACATCACCGTACACCGATGTCGAGCTGGTAAAAATAATGCGCGGAACATGGTGCGCAAGCGCACTATCAACAATCTCCTGCACCGCCTGTAAGTAGAATGATTCACCGGGGCCGCTGCGTCTTGCCGGGAGCGTTATCACCAGTGCATCAACGCCCATTAACACATCCAGATCGTCAGCGTCACACACTAGCTCTGGTTCCAGACGCAGTTCGATACCATCGATACCGCACATCCGCGCCGCTTCGACCCCATCTGCAGTGGTTTTACTCCCGGTCACTTGCCAGCCTTTCGCTGCTAATGACATTGCCAGTGGCATCCCTAGCCACCCTAAACCGACAATTGCGACCTTTTTCATGTGATTTCTCCTGACTCTCTTACATCTGTATTAAGGCTACGCCAGCCCCGCAGAACACACAATTCATAGCATCAATATGAAATGAATTAATGATCAAAAAAAGCCCTTGCATTCTGCGGTGCAAGTGGTTTAGGTTAAAAGGCATCAAATGAATAAGCATTCATCGAGAAAATTTATGACACGCGTTCAATTTAAACACCATCATCATCACCATCATCCTGACTAGTCTTTCAGGCGATGTGTGCTGGAAGACGTTTGGATCTTCCAGTGGTGCATGAACGCAAGAGAAAGCCCCCGGAAGATCTTCTTCCGGGGGCTTTTTTTTGGACTGAATTCAGACAGGTTAAAACAGGTTAACGAGGAATAAATAATGTTAGATAACTCACGTTTACGCATAGCTATGCAAAAATCCGGCCGTCTTAGTGATGATTCACGCGAATTGCTGGCTCGCTGCGGGATTAAAATCAACCTGCACACTCAGCGCCTGATTGCCCTGGCTGAGAATATGCCAATTGATATTCTGCGCGTGCGTGATGACGATATCCCGGGCCTGGTGATGGATGGCGTCGTTGATCTTGGGATCATCGGCGAAAACGTACTGGAAGAAGAGTTACTGACCCGCCGCGCACAGGGTGAAGACCCGCGCTACTTCACCCTGCGTCGTCTGGACTTCGGTGGTTGCCGTCTGTCTCTTGCGACCCCGGCGGATGAAGCATGGGATGGCCCGGCGGCACTGAACGGCAAACGTATCGCAACCTCTTACCCTCACCTGCTGAAGCGTTATCTGGATCAAAAAGGCGTGCAGTTCAAATCCTGTCTGCTGAACGGTTCTGTTGAAGTTGCTCCACGCGCTGGCCTCGCTGATGCCATTTGCGACCTGGTGTCTACTGGCGCAACTCTGGAAGCAAACGGCCTGCGTGAAGTGGAAGTGATTTACCGTTCCAAAGCCTGCCTTATCCAGCGCGATGGCGAAATGGACAGCGCCAAGCAGCAGCTTATCGACAGACTGCTGACCCGTATTCAGGGTGTGATTCAGGCTCGCGAATCAAAATACATCATGATGCACGCACCAACAGAACGTCTTGATGAAGTTATCGCCCTGTTGCCTGGCGCTGAACGCCCAACCATTCTGCCGCTGGCAGGCGATCAGCAGCGTGTGGCGATGCACATGGTGAGCAGCGAAACCCTGTTCTGGGAAACCATGGAAAAACTGAAAGCACTGGGCGCAAGCTCTATTCTGGTGCTGCCAATTGAGAAGATGATGGAGTAATTGCCATGAGCTTTAACACAATCATCGACTGGAATACGTGTACCGAAGAGCAACAGCGTGAACTGCTGATGCGCCCGGCGATTTCCGCCTCAGAGAGCATTACTCGCACCGTGGCGGAGATCCTCAACAACGTTAAATCCCGCGGCGATGAAGCGCTGCGCGAATACAGCGCAAAGTTCGATAAAACCGAAGTTGGCGCGCTGAAAGTCACCGAACAAGAAATTGCCGATGCCAGCAACCGTCTGGGTGATGAGATCAAGCAGGCGATGGCTGTGGCGGTGAAAAACATCGATACCTTCCACACCGCGCAAAAGCTGCAAATCGTTGATGTGGAAACCCTGCCAGGCGTGCGCTGCCAGCAGGTAACGCGCCCGGTCGCCTCTGTGGGGCTCTATATTCCTGGCGGTTCGGCGCCTCTGTTTTCAACCGTATTAATGCTGGCCACCCCGGCGCGTATTGCCGGGTGTCAGAAAGTGGTCCTCTGCTCCCCACCGCCGATTGCCGATGAAATTCTGTATGCCGCTAAGCTCTGTGGCTTGCAGGAGATTTTTAAAGTGGGCGGCGCGCAGGCCATTTCTGCTCTGGCTTTCGGCACTGAATCTGTCCCGCAAGTCGATAAGATTTTTGGGCCTGGCAATGCGTATGTGACTGAAGCCAAACGCCAGGTCAGCCAACGTCTGGACGGTGCTGCAATCGATATGCCTGCCGGCCCGTCTGAAGTGCTGGTGATTGCCGATAGCGGCGCAACTCCTGATTTTGTGGCGTCCGACCTGTTATCTCAGGCTGAACACGGCCCTGATTCACAAGTGATTTTGCTGACGCCGGACGCCGACATGGCCAGACGCACAGGCGAAGCCGTGGAACGCCAGCTCGCTGATTTGCCCCGTGCCGACACCGCCCGCCAGGCGCTGTCCGCCAGCCGCCTGATTGTGACGCACAGTATTGAGCAGTGTATTGCCATCTCTAACCAGTACGGTCCGGAGCACCTGATTATTCAGACCCGCAACGCGCGTGAACTGGTTGATGGCATCACCAGCGCGGGCTCTGTCTTCCTGGGTGACTGGTCACCAGAATCAGCTGGCGATTACGCCTCCGGGACAAACCACGTGCTGCCCACTTATGGCTATACGTCTACTTGTTCCAGCCTGGGGCTGGCGGATTTCCAGAAACGCATGACCGTGCAGGAACTCTCCCGCGAAGGTTTTGCATCACTGGCATCCACCATTGAAACCCTGGCCGCCGCAGAACGTCTGACCGCCCACAAAAATGCCGTTACGCTGCGCGTTGCAGCCCTGAAGGAGCAAGCATGAACATCGAAGAATTAGCTCGCGAAAATGTCCGTCGACTGACTCCGTATCAGTCAGCGCGCCGCCTGGGCGGTAACGGTGATGTGTGGCTGAATGCCAATGAATTCCCGACGGCGGTGAAGTTTGAGCTGTCTCAGCAAACGCTGAACCGCTACCCGGAGTGCCAGCCAAAAGCGGTTATTGAGAACTATGCCGCCTATGCTGGCGTAAAACCTGAGCAGGTGCTGGTCAGCCGTGGCGCCGACGAAGGCATTGAGCTGCTGATCCGCGCCTTCTGCGAGCCGGGCAAAGATGCCGTTATGTACTGCCAGCCAACCTACGGCATGTACAGCGTGAGCGCAGAAACCTTCGGCGTGGCGTGTCGTAACGTGCTGTCGCTGGACGACTGGCAGCTGGATCTTGACGGTATTGCGAAAAACCTCGATGGCGTGAAAGTGGTGTTTGTGTGCAGCCCAAATAACCCGACCGGGCAGATTATCAACCCGCAGGATATCCGTACGCTGCTGGAGATGACCCGTGGCAAAGCTCTGGTTGTCGCGGATGAGGCCTATATTGAATTCTGCCCGCAGGCATCCCTCGCCGGCTGGCTCGAAGAGTATCCGCATCTGGTCGTATTGCGCACACTGTCGAAAGCCTTTGCCCTTGCTGGCCTTCGTTGTGGTTTTACGCTGGCCAATAAAGAGGTCATCGACCTGCTGATGAAAGTGATTGCCCCTTATCCACTGTCCACCCCTGTTGCGGATATTGCCGCTCAGGCACTGACACCTCAAGGGCTTGAGGCAATGCGCGGCAGAGTGGCGCAAATCCTGAATGAGCGTCAGTATCTGGTCAATGCGCTAAGAGAGATAGCCTGCGTTGAACAGGTTTTCGACTCTGAAACAAATTACATCCTGGTGCGGTTTATCGCCTCCAGTGCGGTATTTAAATCCTTGTGGGATCAGGGCATTATCTTACGAGATCAAAATAAACAACCTTCACTGAGCGGTTGCCTGCGTATTACCGTGGGGACCCGTGAAGAGAGCCAGCGCGTTATTGACGCCCTGAATGCGGAGAAAGTATGAGCCAGAAGTACCTTTTCATCGATCGTGACGGCACCATTATTGCCGAGCCACCAACCGATTTTCAGGTCGATCGTCTCGACAAACTGGCTTTTGAAGCTGATGTGATCCCGGTATTGCTCAAACTGCAAAAAAACGGGTTTAAGCTGGTGATGATCACCAATCAGGATGGTCTGGGCACCAGCAGCTTCCCGCAGGCGGATTTTGACGGCCCGCATAATCTGATGATGCAAATTCTGACCTCGCAGGGTGTGGAATTTGAAGAGGTGCTGATCTGTCCGCACCTCCCGGCAGATAACTGTGATTGCCGTAAGCCGAAGGTAAAACTGGTAGAGCGTTACCTGGCCGAAGCCGTGCTGGATAAAGCCAACAGCTATGTCATTGGCGATCGCGCCACCGACATCACGCTGGCTGAGAACATGGGTATTTCTGGCCTGCGCTATAACCGCAGCGATCTCAACTGGGCGCAGATTGGCGAACAGCTGACCAAACGCGATCGTTACTCCCACGTTGAACGTAATACCAAAGAGACGCAGATCGACGTGAAGGTGTGGCTGGATCGTGAAGGCAGCAGCAAGATCCACACCGGCGTCGGCTTCTTCGATCACATGCTGGATCAGATTGCCACCCACGGTGGGTTCCGCATGGAAATTGCCGTAAAAGGCGATCTGTACATCGACGATCACCACACTGTTGAAGACACTGGCCTGGCGCTGGGCGAAGCGCTCAAGCTGGCGCTGGGTGACAAGCGCGGTATCAACCGTTTTGGCTTTGTTCTGCCAATGGACGAGTGTCTTGCGCGCTGTGCGCTGGATATTTCTGGCCGCCCGCACCTGGAGTACAAAGCAGATTTCGCATACCAGCGCGTAGGCGATCTCAGCACTGAAATGGTTGAACACTTCTTCCGTTCACTTTCCTACACCATGGGTCTGACGCTGCACCTGAAAACCAAAGGCAAGAACGACCACCACCGCGTAGAGAGTCTGTTCAAAGCGTTTGGTCGAACCCTGCGTCAGGCAATTCGTGTGGAAGGTGATGCCCTGCCCTCGTCTAAAGGAGTGTTGTAATGAACGTGGTCATTCTGGATACCGGATGCGCCAACCTGAACTCCGTTAAATCGGCTATTTCGCGCCACGGCTATGAGCCTGTGGTCAGCCGTGATCCGGACGTGGTGTTACGCGCAGACAAACTCTTTTTACCCGGCGTAGGAACGGCGCAGGCAGCCATGGATCAGATCCACGAGCGTGAACTGGTTGACCTGATTAAAGCCTGTACTCAGCCAGTGCTGGGGATCTGCCTGGGGATGCAGCTTCTGGGTCGTCACAGTGCAGAGAACAACGGCGTCGACCTGCTGGGTATTATCGATCAGGATGTGCCGAAAATGATCGACCACGGTCTGCCACTGCCGCATATGGGCTGGAACCGTGTGTACCCGAAAGCAGGAGACAGGCTGTTTCGCGGCATTGAAGACGGTGCCTATTTCTACTTTGTGCACAGCTACGCGATGCCGGTCAACCCATACACCATTGCCCAGTGCAACTATGGCGAGCCATTTACCGCTGCGGTTCAGAAAGACAATTTCTACGGCGTGCAGTTTCACCCGGAACGCTCTGGCGCCGCAGGCGCGCAGTTGCTGAAAAACTTCCTGGAGATGTGATGATTATTCCCGCATTAGATTTAATTGACGGCACCGTCGTCCGGCTCCACCAGGGTGATTACGCTCAGCAACGTGACTATGGTAATGATCCGCTGCCACGTTTGCAGGATTACGCCGCTCAGGGCGCTGAAGTGCTGCACCTGGTGGATCTCACGGGGGCGAAGGACCCGGCGAAACGCCAGATCCCTCTGCTCAAAAAGCTGGTCGCGGGCGTGAATGTGCCCGTTCAGGTGGGTGGTGGCGTGCGTACAGAAGAGGACGTTGCGGCCCTGCTTGAAGCGGGTGTGGCGCGCGTTGTCGTTGGCTCTACCGCCGTCAAAGACCCCGAAATGGTCAAAGGCTGGTTCCGCCGTTTCGGTGCGGATGCGCTGGTACTGGCGCTGGACGTGCGTATCGACGAACAGGGCAACAAACAGGTTGCCGTCAGCGGCTGGCAGGAAAACTCCGGTGTGACGCTGGAAGAGCTGGTTGATATTTATCTGCCAGTAGGCCTGAAACATGTCCTTTGCACGGATATCTCACGCGACGGGACGATGGCAGGTTCGAATGTATCTTTGTACGACGAAGTCTGCGCGCGTTATCCACAGATCGCCTTCCAGTCCTCTGGCGGTATTGGGGATTTGGCCGACATCGCCGCTCTACGCGGCACAGGTGTTCGCGGCGTGATTGTTGGACGCGCCTTACTGGAAGAAAAATTTACTGTGACGGAGGCGATTCAATGCTGGCAAAACGGATAATCCCTTGCCTGGACGTACGTGACGGCCAGGTAGTGAAAGGCGTGCAGTTCCGCAACCACGAAATCATTGGTGACATCGTCCCTCTGGCAAAACGTTATGCCGATGAAGGTGCTGACGAGCTGGTATTTTACGATATCACCGCATCCAGCGATGGACGTGTTGTGGACAAAAGCTGGGTTGCACGCGTGGCGGAAGTGATTGATATTCCATTCTGCGTGGCTGGCGGTATCAAGTCTTCGGAAGATGCTGCCAAAATTCTCTCCTTCGGGGCAGATAAGATCTCCATCAACTCACCGGCACTGGCAGACCCTGAGTTAATCACCCGTCTGGCTGACCGCTTTGGCGTGCAGTGCATTGTGGTGGGTATCGATACCTGGTTTGACGACGCAACGGGCAAGTATCACGTTAACCAGTATACCGGTGACGAAAGCCGTACCCGCGTAACCCAGTGGGAGACGCTGGACTGGGTACAGGAAGTCCAGAAACGCGGCGCAGGCGAAATCGTACTGAACATGATGAACCAGGACGGCGTACGTAACGGTTACGACCTGGAGCAATTGAAAAAAGTGCGTTCGGTGTGCCATGTGCCGCTGATTGCCTCCGGTGGCGCGGGAACCATGGAACACTTCCTGGAAGCCTTCCGCGATGCATCCGTAGACGGCGCGCTTGCCGCATCCGTGTTCCATAAACAAATTATCAATATTGGTGAGTTAAAAACGTACCTGGCAAATCAGGGCGTGGAGATAAGGGTATGTTAACAGAGCAACAACAGGCACAGCTGGACTGGGAAAAAACTGACGGATTATTGCCAGTCGTTGTACAACATGCCGTATCAGGTGAAGTCCTGATGCTGGGATATGTGAACCAGGAGGCGCTGGCTAAAACGGTCGACAGCGGTAAAGTCACTTTCTTCTCGCGCACCAAACAGCGCCTGTGGACCAAAGGTGAAACTTCGGGCCATTTCCTGAACGTGGTCAGCATTACGCCGGACTGCGATAACGACACCCTGCTTATCCTGGCAAACCCAATTGGCCCGACCTGCCATAAAGGCACCAGCAGCTGCTTCGGTGATGCTAGCCACCAGTGGTTGTTCCTGTATCAGCTTGAACAGCTGTTAGCGGAACGCAAAACGGCGGACCCGCAAAGCTCGTATACCGCGAAGCTGTACGCCAGCGGTACGAAACGTATTGCGCAGAAAGTGGGTGAAGAAGGGGTAGAAACGGCTCTGGCGGCGACCGTACATGACCGCGAAGAATTGACTAACGAAGCCTCGGATTTGATGTATCACCTGCTGGTGCTACTGCAAGACCAGGATCTCGATTTAACTGCGGTTATTGAGAATCTGCGTAAACGCCACAAATAAAAAAAAGACCGGGGAAACCCGGTCTTTTTTTGTCTGCTTATCAGGCTTTTGGTGTGTAGCTGCGTAACGCGTTACGAACCAACACCACACATGAACCGATAATCCCACCCAGCAGCACCGCCAGAATCAGCAGAATGGCTTTTTTCGGGCTGTCGCGCGTCACGGGCAGGTCTGGCTGCATGACATAACGGTAAGCATGGATAGTGGACGGATCAACGTGAAGTTTCTCGATATCCAGTAAGTTCTGTTTGGTCTGGTAATACGCTGGCGAGAATACCAGTGGGCGTGTCGATTCGTGGTCAATCATCGATTGCAGCGCTTCGCTTCCCAGCAGGAACATCGTTTCCTGCGTGACATCCTGGGTTTGCTGGATCTGCGGTGTCACGACCTTCGCGGCTTGCGCAAATTTTAACGCTTCAGAGATCTGCTGAATACGCAGCTGCTTTTGTTCCTGAGCAACTTTCTGCTGGTTTTCGAGGGAGTCATTCAGGGCTGAAATCTGCTGTGTAATGTTGTCTTTCAGGTCAACGCCCAGCTCTTTTGCTGTCTGTTCATTTACCTGGCTAATATATTGATTCAGCTGCTTCTGCGCCCCTTCTGCCGTACTGCTGACATAAGTGATCACCAACGGCAGCGCCTGCCCTTTCACCGCAGGTTCAATGGATAATTTTTCAGGAACCAGCTGGTTATCAAGCGCCTGAGAAAGCGCTGAAATGGACGCGTTGAAACGGCCGATTACACGTGACTGAACATCCGATAACGATGGCGCAGCACTGCCATACAGAATGTTCAGCGCGCCGTTGTATGTCGCGACCTGGGCAGCATCTGGCTGGGTGATAATCGCCGTGGAGGTCCATTTCTCTTTTGCGACGAAGATGTAAATAACCGCCAGCACGATGGCAACAACGACACAGGTGAATATTGTCTTTTTGCCGTGCCAAAGTTGCATTACTAAATCAAGTAAATCAAATTGCTCCGGGTCATTGCTTCTACTGACCACGTTATTGTTGTTATGCGTCATACAATCCTTAACAGGTAAAAAGCACAAAAAAATATTATTTGTATAGTTTATCCTGTACTGACGATTTTTCTATAAGAATCCTATGAGTTATCCGCTGACTGGTGAAGTTTTGCTAACCTGGCACTTAGCGGTATGATGCACACCATCTTTTGCGCATAGCGCATCGCGATATTTGTTACTGAAGAGGATTGGTATGAAATTTTTGGTCACCGGAGCCGCTGGTTTTATTGGCTTTCACGTCAGCGAACGACTTCTGAAGGCGGGCCATCAGGTTGTGGGTATTGATAACCTGAACAGCTACTACGATGTGAGCCTGAAGCAAGCCCGACTGGATCTTTTGGCGTCTGAGAATTTTACGTTCCGCAAACTTGACCTCGCCGACCGTGAAGGGATGGCTGCGCTCTTTGCTGAAGAGAAGTTTGACCGGGTTATTCACCTGGCTGCTCAGGCAGGCGTGCGTTACTCGCTGGAAAACCCTCATGTATACGCCGAATCTAACCTGATTGGGCACCTGAACGTTCTGGAAGGCTGCCGCCATAACCAGGTTCAGCATTTAGTTTATGCGTCTTCCAGCTCCGTGTATGGTCTGAACAGCAAGATGCCATTCTCTACCGATGATTCAGTGGATCACCCTGTTTCTCTGTACGCGGCCACCAAGAAAGCAAATGAGCTGATGGCGCACACCTATTCGCATCTTTACGGTCTGCCAACCACCGGGCTGCGCTTCTTTACCGTTTACGGCCCGTGGGGTCGCCCGGACATGGCGCTGTTTAAGTTTACCAAAGCGATGCTCGAAGGTAACAGTATCGATGTGTATAACTACGGCAAGATGAAGCGCGACTTTACCTATATCGACGATATCGTCGAAGGTATCATTCGCCTTCAGGACGTCATCCCACAGCCAAATCCGGAGTGGACTGTTGAAACGGGTTCTCCTGCGTCAAGTTCCGCGCCGTACCATATTTACAACATCGGCAACAGCGCGCCTGTTGAGCTGATGGATTACATCACCGCACTCGAAGAAGCCCTGGGCTCCGAAGCGAAAAAGAACATGATGCCTGTACAGCCAGGTGATGTGCTGGAAACCAGCGCAGACACCAAACCCCTTCAGGATGTGGTTGGCTTTAAGCCACAAACCTCGGTAAAAGAAGGGGTTAAGAATTTTGTGGACTGGTATCGCAATTTCTACAACGTCTAAAAACAACAATGCCCGGCAGTGTGGACTGCACCCCAAAAGTTGGACACCCAACTGAGTAAGGTGCAGTTTTTTATGGCAAAGCCAAAATTTTCCCTCGAAACCAGATTAGCTGTAGTTAATCACTACCTTGCCGGAAAAGATGGAACACATCGAACAGCTGAACGCTTTGGTGTTGAGAGAACATCAGTGCGACGCTGGGTAAGAGCCTGGCAACTCCACGGTATTGATGGCATTACCTGGAAAAATGACCGCCATTCTCCGGCGTTCCGGATAACTGTTGTCCAGGCTGTTCTCAGTGAAGAACTTTCGATGCGTGAAGCTGCCGCACGGTTTAATATCTCAACTGAAACCGTTGTCAGGCACTGGGTGAATGTTTACAAAGACGCAGGTGAGAAAGGACTTCTGAGCATAAAACCAGGTCGGAGCAAGGACATGACAAAACCCAAAAAAACACCGCCACTTACCGATGCTGCACTGGAAAAGTTATCTCCCGAAGAACTGCGGGCTGAACTCCGTTATCTGCGCGCAGAGAATGCCTATCTAAAAAAGCTGAAGGCCTTAGTTCAAAGCGAGAAAAGCGGCAGAAAGCCGGAATAATCAGTGAGCTAAGGCAGGAGTATGCGCTCGGTGATCTTCTGCGTGCAGCAGGTATGTCCCGCAGTACGTGGTATCACAATATGAATGCGCTGAAACGAGTGGACAGTCATGCCAGTCTGAAAGACAAAATCAGAGAGATTTACCACTATCACAAAGGGCGTTATGGCTACCGCAGGATCACGCTCTCACTGAGAAAACAGGGGTTGTTGGTAAACCATAAAACAGTGCAGCGACTGATGGCAGCGCTGTCACTCCGCTCTCTGATAAGGGTGAAGAAATATCGTGCCTGGAAAGGGGAAGTGGGCAAGGCTGCGCCCAATATCCTGAACCGGAACTTCGGTGCATCGAAAGCCAACGAAAAATGGGTCACGGATGTTACAGAGTTCTCGGTGCAGGGTAAAAAGCTGTACCTGTCGCCGGTTCTCGATCTGTTTAACCGGGAGATTATCTCCTACAGCCTGTCGGAAAGGCCGGTGATGGAGATGGTTAATACGATGCTGCACGATGCGTTCTCAGTGCTCGGACCGGAGGATGCACCGTTGCTGCACACGGATCAGGGCTGGCAATACCGAATGGCAGGCTATCAGGCAAAGTTAAAGGCGCAGGGTATAACACAAAGCATGTCGCGCAAGGGAAACTGCCTGGATAACGCGGTGATGGAGAACTTCTTCGGCACACTGAAATCGGAGTGTTTTTACCTGAACAGGTTCAGCGATCTGAATGAACTGAGGAAGGCGATAGTGGACTATATCCATTACTATAACAACGAGCGGATCAGCCTGAAATTAAAAGGCCTGAGTCCGGTAGAATACCGAACCCAGGCCCTGATAGCCGCTTAACATGAACTGTCCAACTTTATGGGGTCAGTCCAGTGCCGGGCATTTTTTTACGCGTTATCTGCAATAACCATCAGTCACTGCCAAACAGATCGCGGGTATACACTTTATCCGCCACATCTGCCAGCTCATCCGCCATACGGTTAGAGATGATCACATCCGCCTCTTTCTTAAAGGCATCCAGGTCACGAACCACACGGGAGTGGAAGAACTCATCTTCTTTCATCGCTGGCTCATAAATCACAACCTGCACACCCTTCGCCTTGATACGCTTCATGATCCCCTGAATAGAAGAGGCGCGGAAGTTATCAGAGCCGCTTTTCATGATCAAACGATACACACCCACAACTTTCGGGCGACGCGCAAGGATGGAATCAGAGATAAAGTCTTTACGCGTACGGTTAGCATCAACAATCGCTGAGATCAGGTTGTTTGGCACAGCCTGATAGTTTGCCAGAAGCTGTTTGGTGTCTTTCGGCAGGCAATAACCGCCGTAACCAAACGACGGGTTGTTGTAGTGGTTGCCAATGCGCGGATCCAGGCAGACACCTTCGATAATCTGTCGGGTGTTCAGACCCAGGCTTTCGGCATAGCTGTCCAGCTCGTTGAAGTACGCAACGCGCATCGCCAGATAGGTGTTCGCGAAGAGTTTAATCGCTTCGGCTTCGGTGGAATCGGTAAACAGTACCGCGATATCTTTCTTAATCGCTCCTTCCTGGAGCAGCGCAGCAAAACGCTCAGCACGCTCAGAACGCTCGCCAATCACAATACGGGACGGATGCAGGTTATCGTATAACGCCCTTCCCTCACGCAGGAACTCTGGCGAGAAGAAGACATTATCAATACCCAGCTTTTCCTTGATGGATTTGGTGAAGCCTACAGGAATGGTCGATTTGATAATCATCACCGCATTCGGGTTGATCGCCGTAACGTCCTTAATCACCGCTTCGACGCTGGAGGTGTTGAAGTAGTTGGTTTTCGGATCGTAATCGGTTGGCGTAGCGATGATGACGTAGTCCGCGTTGCGGTATGCGTCTTCTTTATCCGTCGTTGCGCGGAAATTCAGAGGTTTATTGGAAAGATAATCCTGGATCTCCTTATCAACAATCGGGGAGACTTTCTGATTAAGCATATCCACTTTGGCCTGCACGATATCCAGCGCGACCACTTCGTGATTCTGCGCAATCAGAATACCGTTTGAAAGACCAACATAGCCTGTTCCGGAGATTGTTATTTTCATCGTTCAACTTCTTCAAGTATGAGTGTCAGGAAGCGCGTTCGCACCACCGCAATAAACAACTGTTGAGGTTTTTACCTCTTATGTTTATCAGCTGTCAAGGCGAATGCCTTGCTACAGGAGTGAGATAATACAGAGGTTTATTCTGCGTTGAGAGAGCCTTGTTGCACGAAGCAAGTCAACAAGGGGGCGGAGCGATAAAAAAAGCCCGGTGGATTTCACCGGGCCTGGCTATCAGACTGGTTTAAATCAGATTAATCCAGCCATTCGGTGTGGAACACACCTTCTTTGTCAGTACGTTTGTAAGTATGCGCACCGAAGTAGTCACGCTGTGCCTGAATCAGGTTGGCAGGCAGAACGGCAGCACGGTAGCTGTCGTAGTACGCCACAGCGGCAGAGAAGGTTGGAACCGGAATACCGTTTTGTACTGCATAAGCGACTACGTCACGCAGTGCCTGCTGGTATTCGTCAGAAATTTTCTTGAAGTACGGTGCCAGCAGCAGGTTTGCGATACCGGTATTTTCAGCGTAGGCATCGGTGATTTTTTGCAGGAACTGCGCACGAATGATGCAGCCAGCACGGAAGATCTTCGCGATTTCGCCGTAGTTCAGATCCCAGTTGTTCTCGTCAGAAGCTGCGCGCAGCTGAGAGAAACCTTGCGCGTAGGAGACGATTTTACCCAGGTACAGTGCACGACGAACTTTCTCGACGAACTCCGCTTTCTCGCCTGCTGGTTTAGCCTGCGGGCCAGACAGTACTTTAGAAGCCGCAACGCGCTGCTCTTTCAGAGAAGAGATGTAGCGTGCAAATACAGATTCGGTGATCAGAGACAGTGGTTCGCCCAGATCCAGAGAGCTCTGGCTGGTCCATTTACCGGTGCCTTTGTTCGCAGCTTCATCCAGAATCACATCAACCAGGTATTTACCTTCTTCATCTTTCTTGGTGAAGATATCTTTGGTGATGTCGATCAGGTAGCTGTTCAGCTCACCTTTGTTCCAGTCGGTGAAGGTCTGAGCAAGTTCTTCGTTAGACAGGTTCAGGCCGCCTTTCAGCAGGGAATATGCTTCTGCAATCAGCTGCATATCGCCGTATTCGATACCGTTGTGCACCATCTTCACATAGTGACCCGCACCGTCCGGACCGATATAGGTCACGCATGGCTCACCATCTTCAGCGATAGCTGCGATTTTGGTCAGGATTGGGGCAACCAGTTCGTAAGCTTCTTTCTGACCGCCAGGCATGATAGATGGGCCTTTCAGCGCGCCTTCTTCACCACCGGAAACACCGGTACCGATGAAGTTAAAGCCTTCAGCAGACAGTTCACGATTACGACGAATGGTGTCCTGGAAGAAGGTGTTACCGCCATCAATAATGATGTCGCCCTTTTCCAGATATGGCTTCAGGGAATCGATGGCTGCGTCTGTGCCAGCGCCCGCTTTAACCATTAACAGGATACGACGAGGCGTTTCCAGCGATTCAACAAACTCCTGAACCGTGTAGAACGGAACCAGTTTCTTGCCTGGGTTTTCAGCAATCACTTCTTCGGTTTTTTCACGGGAGCGGTTGAAAACGGACACGGTATAACCACGGCTTTCGATGTTGAGCGCCAGGTTGCGCCCCATCACTGCCATACCGACAACGCCGATCTGTTGCTTGGACATTACATACTCCTGTCTTGGGGATAATCACTGCGGTGCGATGCAGTTTGAATGTGTCTATGATGTTAACTCAAGCCTGTTACTTATGGATAGCCTTTGGTGCGCTAACGCTATCAACAGAAGAAAATGGGGCAAATAAGTGAGCAGGTAGGTGTTACTCTTTAATCAACATTGCCAGATATTGACCATATGACGTCTTCTTGAGTTTTTCAGCCTGAACAGCGATGTCATCTGCCGTCAGCCATTTCTTGCGAAATGCAATTTCTTCAAGACAAGCCACCTTCATTCCCTGGCGCTTTTCGATGGTGTGAATGTACTGGGAGGCTTCAATAAGGCTATCGTGATTCCCGGTGTCGAGCCATGCGAAGCCACGACCGAGAAGCCCAACTTCCAGCTCTCCGCGTTCGAGATACATCTGATTCAGGGTCGTGATTTCCAGCTCACCCCGGGGAGAAGGTTTCACCTCTTTCGCCATATCTAACACGTTATTATCGTAGAAATAGAGACCCGTCACAGCCCAGTTCGATTTTGGTTTCAGCGGTTTTTCTTCAATGGAGATGGCTTTGTAATGCTCATCAAACTCCACCACGCCAAAACGTTCAGGATCCTGAACCTGATACCCAAATACCGTGGCCCCTTTGGTTTTGCTGGCTGCATCTTCCAGTTTCTTACTGAAACCGTGGCCAAAGAAGATGTTGTCCCCCAGCACCAGAGCACACGTGTCGTTGCCAACAAACTTCTCACCGATGATAAACGCCTGAGCAAGGCCGTCTGGCGAAGGTTGCACTGCATAGGTGAAATTCACGCCGAACTGGGAGCCGTCTTTCATTAAACGCTGAAAAGCGGGCATATCTTCTGGCGTGGTGATGATTAAAATATCGCGGATCCCGGCCAGCATCAGGACTGACACGGGATAGAAAATCATCGGTTTGTCGTAAATCGGTAGCAACTGTTTCGACACACCTTGTGTGATTGGATACAGACGGGTCCCTGACCCACCCGCTAATACAATTCCTTTCATCGCGCTATACCTCGATTATTTGCTCAGTCCAAGACGCTCGCCAGCATAAGAGCCATCGAGCACCCGCTTCCACCATCCTTCGTGGGTCAGATACCAGTTGATCGTTTTCTCTATGCCACTTTCGAACGTTTCCAGCGGCACCCATCCGAGATCGTGCTTAATTTTGCTGGCATCAATGGCGTAGCGAAGATCATGTCCAGGACGGTCGGCTACAAAGGTTATCAGCTCTGCGAAACTGAGGATGTTCGCGGGCTTTTTATCAATAATCTTATCGAGAATTGCGCAGATGGTTTTCACCACGTCGATGTTTTTGCGCTCGTTGTGACCACCAATACAGTATGTCTCCCCCTCTTTGCCTTCCGTCGCAACTTTGTAAAGTGCGCGGGCATGATCCTCGACATATAACCAGTCACGGACCTGTTCACCATTGCCATAAACCGGTAGAGGTTTACCCGCCAGCGCATTGAGGATGATCAGGGGGATCAGTTTTTCAGGGAAATGATACGGGCCATAGTTATTGGAACAGTTGGTGATCACCACCGGCAAGCCATAAGTACGATTCCATGCACGTACTAAATGGTCGCTTCCTGCTTTTGATGCGGAATAAGGACTGCTCGGCGCATAAGCCGTTTGCTCAGTGAACAGGCCTTCAGCATCGTGCAGATCGCCAAATACTTCATCGGTGGAAATATGGTGGAAACGGAAAGTGTCTTTCTGTTTACCGTCCAGTGACGCGTAATGGCTACGCGCCGCTTCAAGCAGCGTAAAGGTGCCGATCACGTTGGTCTGGATAAAAGCAGCCGGGCCATCAATAGAGCGATCGACATGACTTTCTGCGGCCAAATGCATGACGATATCAGGCTGGAACTCGCTGAAAAGTGTGCCAATACCTTTAGCATCTGTGATGTCCGTACGCGAAAATGAATAACGAGGATTATTTTCTACGGATGCCAGGGATTCAAGGTTGCCAGCGTAGGTTAAGCAATCTACGACACAAACCGTATCCTGAGTATTGTTAATAATATGACGAACAACGGCGGACCCAATAAATCCTGCGCCACCTGTTACGAGTATTTTCATATTTCATTCACTTTCAGTCAGTTAATAAAAGGAGACTCAGGAGCAAACGCAAGAAACCCGGGGTTTCTTGCCATGCCATAACGTCTCCCTTCAAAAGGTGCACGATGACAGGCTGATATCAATATCAGCCGTTCTCAACGGTGGATTACGCTGAAAATTAATAAGCACCTTTTCTGAACAGAACCACATTTACGGTTTTGAATAAGATGACGATATCATTCCACAACGACCAGTTTTTAACGTACCAGGAGTCGAAGTACACGCGGGTGGTGTAATCAACATCATTACGCCCACTCACCTGCCATAACCCAGTCATTCCCGGCTTCACCATCAGGTAGTAATCAACGTCATCAGCATAACGTTCCAGCTCTTCATGAATAACCGGACGCGGGCCAACCAGGCTCATCTCGCCTTTAAGCACGTTAAATAGCTGCGGTAACTCATCGAGGCTCGTTTTACGAATAAAGCGGCCGATAGCCGTAATGCGCGGGTCATTCTTAAGTTTGAAATCTTTTTCCCACTCGGCCCGGGCTTCAGCGTCGCTTTCAAGCAGCTTTTCGAGGATCTCTTTAGAGTTGATATCCATTGAGCGGAACTTGTAGCAATCAAATTTCTCACCCCGACGCCCTATTCTGCTGTGCGCGTAGATAGCCGGGCCACCATCACGAGAGACCTTGTACCAGAGGTAGACAAACAGTGGTGATGAGACAAGTAGAATACCTAACGTACAGACAATATCGAAGGTTCGTTTGATAAAACGCGAGGTCGCTTTCGAGAGGTTATTATGAACCTGCAACAGCAATACTTCATGGCTAAAGATGAAGGACATACTGGTACCGTAAAGTGGGAATCCTCGCAGCGAAGGAATGATAATAACGTTACGGCATTTATGTTTGGCTAAGAAGCGTAACCAGCTTTCAAATTTATCTTTTTCATCAAAATCGCAAGCGACAACGAACTGGGTCGAAAACGCATTGTACTGCGTAAGAAGAGTGGCTTCATCTTTAATGACTGGACACTCTTCCATCATATCTGCCGTTGCATCAAAATCGCAAAACGCATCAATTTTGAAACCAGAGACTTCATGGCTTTGCAAGGCATAATAGGCTTCCCGGGCATTACGCCCTGCCCCTAGTATTACAGTACGTTTTTTCCAGTAGCCCAGTTTATTCAACAGAACTTTGGTTATTTCACGGGATACCGGCACCATAATGATGGCATACATCCAGCAATAGGCCCAGATATAGCGCGAGAAGTGCCACTTGGAGAACGCAACCAGCGCCAGGTCAAATACTGAAAAAATGACAATGGTACGCAGTGTTTCTTTTAACTCAGACCAAAAGGGTTTTTTCTGCGCATAATGACGCAAACGAACACCAAACCAAAAGACACATAATGCAGTCAGAATAAAATGCGACAGCAGTCGGACATCAATCTGACGAATTGGCATAAAAGTATTTAAATCGCCAATAAAAAACATGATAGTTAAAAAAGACAGACCTAAAGAAATATTAAGCCAGAAAAAATCGGACGCCATTAACGCGACCCGACAGATAAACTCTCTCTTTTGATCTTTAAATACGCTACTTTTCATTATTCATTCCCTGGCATAAATCACTCGATTTATGCCCATGGTCATTATTTCTCGGGGTGAGTATAGCCGTTCTGCACTCTGGCAGCCTGAGTATTAATCAACGACTCAGAGTATTGAGCCCAGGCGTTATCAACATAACTGCTAATCTCATCTCGGAAACGTTGCTCAGAGAAGCTCAACGCATGTTCGCGGCAATCTTCCGGCTTAATTTCATCCGCGTATTTCTCAAAAGTATTCACAGCGTCGCAAATGGACTCCGCCGTTTGTTCGAAGAAGAACAGGCCCGTTGGCTTTTCGCTACCAAGTGGCTTAACGGTTTCAAGACATCCACCTTTGCCATAAGTGATAACCGGGGTGCCGCTTGCCTGCGCCTCTACAGGAGAGATACCAAAGTCTTCTTCCGCAGCAAAGACATACGCTTTTGCCCGCTTCATGTAGTCCACCAAAGCCGCGTCATCCTGGTAACCCAGTAAGGTGATATTGCTGGTTGCCAGTTGCTTAATCTTGTCCATTTCTGAACCATCACCGATAACGATGAGTTTTTTATCCGGCATTTTGGCAAACGCGCTGACGATAAGATCGACACGCTTATAAGGAACCATACGACATGCGGCCAGATAAAAGTCTTCTTTGCTGTCGCTAAATTCAAACTTATCCGTATTCACTGGCGGATAAATGACGTCAGCTTGTCTGCCATAGACTTTATTGATACGGCGAGCAATAAACTGCGAGTTACCGATGAAGTGATTTACACCCGCGGCGGTACGGTAGTCCCAGATACGGATTTTGTGGAGCAGATACTTAGCAAGCCAGCCCTTAAGGCCTTTGTTTAAGCCTGATTCACGCAGGTACTGGTGCTGGAAATCCCACGCATAGCGGATGGGTGAGTGAACATAAGAAACATGGATCTGGTCCGGACCCGTGATCACCCCTTTAGACACCGCATGGCTACTTGAAATCACCACATCATAAGCGGACATATCAAGTTGTTCGATTGCCAGTGGCATCAATGGCAGGTAGGACTGGAATTTTTTAGCGGCAAAAGGTAAACGCTGGATGAAGGTCGTCGCGACTTTTTTATTATTCAGAAAATGTCTGTCTTTTGGTTTTAAAAAATCACATACGGCAAATACATCGGCTTCTGGATAGCAACGCAGAATTTGCTCAACTACTTTTTCAGAACCAGCATAGGAACTGAACCACTCATGAACGATTGCTACTTTCATTACGCTTCTCATCAATTAACTTAAACATTTTTTCAGTACGTGACTGGTAGGTATACTGCTGGGCAAGTTCCTGGCATTTCTCAACAGAAATCCTGTTACCTGACGTAATATCTTCCAGTGCTGAAATAAAATCTGCTGGCGTATGCGCGATACGAACATAGTCTTTAAAGTCACATAATGACGCTAAGTCCACACTCACAACGGCCTTCCCCGCAGCCAGATATTCAAAGAACTTCATTGGGAACATCGAGGCGGTGTATTCATTCAAATTGTTCGGCAACAACGTCGCCGTGAAGCCTTTCAGATACCCCGGCAACTGCTGGTACGATCTTGGGCCAATCAGATGAATATTCTTATGACGGGTTAACTGCGTCGCATCGGTGTTAGGGTCCCCCTCCCCGACGTCGCCGATCATCACGATAGACCATTCAGGATGCGTCTGTGCTATTTCTTCCAGAAGCGAGAAATTAACCTTATAGCCACTGATTGCACCGATGAAACCAATTCTTGGCTCCGGGAACTGGCTAAGGTCTGCGGGTACAGGCAAATTCTCGTCAAGCGCGGTAGAAAAGTGGTTGTAGTCAGCCACATTCGAAAAGTAATAAACCTCATCGCTCCATTTCTGTCTTGATTTGAGCAGCGTCAGGGAGGTCACAAAGGTGATATCTGCGCGACGAACCAACTCTTCTTCTGCATCCTGGAGGATATCTACCGGCATTCCCGGCTGCGCTTTAATTTCATCAACGCAATGGTAGACAACGTAACCGAAATCACTGGGTTCAAGAAAACGGGTAGTTAGCGGGTTATAGGTCCAAAGCGTTTCGTCTTTGAACTTCAATCGCCAGCACCAGAACTTGAGCGCGCTGCTGAGGATCAGCTTGTTGAGCTTACGGACAAACGCATAATTATTGAACGGGATCGATATTGGCGACCAGACCCAGATGTTGTCACGCACCTGACGAGGGGCTTTAATCGCTTTTAATACCCGACGGAAAATACGCGAGAGATCTTTCTTGTTCACGCTTGGACGGCGTAAACCCAGAGATTCAATATACAGCACGCGATGCCCGCGGTTTGCCAGCTCCACGGCAACATGCTGTTTGTTCGTCCAGAAAGGGTTGTCCCAGTCTGCTGTCGATAAGACGACGATGTCTTTAATGTCTGTAGTGTTTTTCATAAGATTAATATGTTATCTCAGTCCCTTTTTGATGAAAATCCCTTTAATACCCTCGCGGTACATAGGGAACAACATTGCCCATAACAGACTAAACATCACGAATAATGTGCCATTCACCAGCAATCTGACCATCACATTACCAGGTTCGACAATGACATGATCTAAAACCAGTATCAGTAATGTGTATATCATCAACCCTGGCACAATCTTCAATGCCGCAGGTATCAGGTCTTTCGCAATTTTAAGATACCAGGCACTGCATACGAACATGACCAGCCCATAAATCGAGTTACCGATCCCCAGACCAAACGCGCCCCAAATCTTGTATGTGGCCAGGTTTACCAGCGCGTTACTCAACAGTGCCACGATCATCACTATCAGGACCTGCTTATTATTAAGATGGGCGCTGAGTGCTTTAATAAAAATGTAGCCGATAACCTGTGCCCAGAGCCCGATACACATCCCCTGGATAATGTCAGTTGTTACGGTTACTGAGTGTTCATTAAACTGACCGCGCATAAAGAGCAGAACAACAATGTCCCTGGCATACACAAAGATGAAGAAGGACATATTCATCGAAAGCAGTGCCAGCCAGTTATATATCGTCGTTACTTTCTCACGGACAACTTCAGGCGATTGCGAGGACCAGACAGGCAAACCAGCAAAAGCAATAGGTACCGACAGGATGAAGGTGACGGTGTCGGTAATAAAGCGGGCATAATCCAGACCAGATACCACATCGATACTGAGTAACGACGCCAGCGCCCTTTCTAGCGTGATGTTTCCCTGAAGAATTAAGGGCAGCAACAGCAATGGACGTAATGTTATCCAGAAGCTATTCATCACCGACTTAACTTCCGACATTTCAAACCGTTCCGGCAGGTTGAGAATATTGCCTTTTTTGGCTCTCATCACTGCCCAGAAGCTAAAGACGATGTAACTGCCTGTGAATCCCCATGCCAGCAACAAATAATTATTATAGTAATAGGCGGCAACGACCCCTAACAGCATTCCCACGTTCTGAATAGAGGCACGCATAGACATGGGTTTATAGTCCCCATGTGCCATTGATATGTAGTTTATCAACCCAGAACAGAGATAGAATGGGCAGCAAATCGCCATTATCTTGAACAGCTCATTGGTCATTTCACGGGCATTACCATTAATACCCGGCGCCATAATGCCGACCCAATAATCAGACAAGAAGAACAGAATAAAAAATAACAGCAGCGAGATCACAGCAAAGAACATAAACATGCACAACTTGAACGTTGACGCACGAAACTCGTTTTCTGTGAGATACCTTTTATATAACGGAATAAATGCTGAATTCAGGCTATCGCTTGTCATGAAGTTGATGGGTACTAAGGTGCCAGTCTGGGCAATTCGGTAAGCCCCGTTGATATCACCTGTACCAAAAAACTTCGCCATCAAAACTTCTCGCACCAACCCAAGAACTTTTGAGAGCATATTTCCGCCAAGCAACTGGCTAATGGCTTTTTTCATTTAGAGATTCTTTGAAATAATGAAATATATTCACCCACAGCGTAACTCAGTGTGTTTTTAACGGGAATATATGATTCTCTTTCCATGTTGCTAACCGTATCAATATAAGCAAGCACTTGTCCTGTAGGGATTTCATTTGGATTGCATTTGAAAATCTTTTCACCTGCGTTAAATGTAAGATGTTCAGATATAATTAATGGCAATCCTGCACTCATGGCTTCAAGCACGTTTAGGGGTAACCCTTCCACTCTTTTCGTCAGGAATAAAAAGAGATCGGCACATTGCATGAGAGTCGCTAATTCATTTCTGGTCTTCGCGCCCATAAACACAACTTGTTGGGTCAACGCAAGCTCGCCAACTTTCTTACGCAATTGCGGTTCATAGGAGCCATTGCCGCATATCAGCAGTTTTGAATCAGGCTTGAGTTTATTGACCAGAGCAAACAGCTCAATGTTCTTATCTACCCCTTTTTGCTCATGCAAACGTGAAGCAGACAAAAATACCAGTGCATCAGGCGCGATGCCCAGTTGTTCCCGCAAGGCGCGTTTTTGCGATGTCTCATCGGAGAATAGCTTTTCATCAATGCCATTCTCGATCTTCACCACCTTGCTCTTGCCACAGACAAGACGAGTCGGGAAATTCGTTAAATCAGCCCGGACAGCTTCACCCACTGCCACAATCCAGTCGAAGTGGGAATAATGCTTAGCATCTGAGTAAAATCCGAGTACGTTTTTTACACTGGACAGGATTTTTTTAATCTGCCGGGTTTTCAGTTTGGAAACGAATTCACCGACCGAGGTCCCGTGCGCCTGCATGATAAACGTCGCGTCAGGGAACAGCTTTTTATGCTTCAGCGTACTAAATGCGCCGGCACTGATACTTATTACCGCGCGGACATTTTCTTTATTACTCCAGCGCTCAACTAACTTCTCGGTTTCAGACCACCATCCTTTCGAATACGCAGCCCTGGGAATATTTTTAATCTTAATGATTTCAGGAAGATGTTCTGAAGCGGGAACGTCTGCATCAAAATCTGTCGTGACAACCTTAACATCGAACCCTTTTACCTGTAACTGCACAGCAAGATCCCATGCCACGACTTCCATTCCACCAAGATGGTGGAATGGAAGGGAGCGCGCAAAAATAATAACTTCTTCAGCCATGAATCAGTTCCTGATAAATTTTTTCTAACTTTAAGGTTTGCGTCGATAAATTGAATTTTTTGCTGATAAAGTTGCGTGCATTTCTGCCCATTTCAGCGCGTTTTTGTTCATCATTCAGCAGGAAGGAAATTCTGTCGGCCAGCTGCCTATCATCACGCTCTGTGACCAAAAAGCCGGTCTGCTCATCGATGATGGCTTCCGGGATACCACCATGACGGGTACCAATCACCGGAACGCCCGTTACTGCCGCTTCCAGCAGTACCATTCCCAGACCTTCTGCATCCCCTGTTTTGGCCGTGATACTGGGTAAAACAAGCATACTGGCTCTACGCATCCATGCCATGACATCTGTGTGTGGTAATGCACCAGTGAAGGTCACGTTTTGCTCGAGCCCTAATGACATAACCTGCGCCTTCAGGCCTGACATTAACGGTCCCTCACCGATGATGACCAGTTTCGCTTCCGCATATTGCGCTTTAACATGCTTAATGGCGTTAATTAAAACGGCCGTCCCTTTTTTCTCAACCAGTCTCGCCACATGCAGGATGATGCCCTGATCGTCTTCTCTTTCACGAGGCTGGTATTTATCGACATCAATACCGATATAGTGCTGGACTATCTTATTTTCAGGGAAGCCGTGGCGCAGGGCTTGCTGGGCGATGAAATCGGATACACAAATAAATTTATCGCCCTGGCTTTTAACTTTTTGTTGATGAATGAGGTAGTTAATCCATGCAGGCGAACGCGATGCCAGAAGATCTTTGTTGCTGACAGTCACATCAAACCCGTGCAGGGTTGTCACCAGCGGGATGCTTTTCTGTTGTGCCAACTTTAACGCGTAAAGCCCGTCTATCGCAAAATGTGCATGAATGAGATCTAAAGGCTGCCCTTTCAGGGCGGATTTATAAGGCAGGGCTGAAGTGGTGATCGCATTAAGCATCTCAGCCATTTTACCTTGCAGATCCCCGCGTTCATTTAATACACAGGCAATCGCGCCTTCAGGTTTTTTACCAATGATGCGCCGACCGATATAACACTTTTCAAAATGCTGAATAGCCTCAGCCTGCTGCTGGATGAAAACCTCTGAACCTTTAAATAGCTGGTTCCTGAAAATACCGACCGTTTTCATTCTTGTCCCTTATTTTTTCGAGTTATCGGTACGTTCCCTGCCATACATAACCCCAGCATGACCGCCAATACCACCATCTGATGCTGTTCACCAATCAGGCCAAAGTTTTCGCCAAAACCGTGAGCAAACTGCCAGGAGAGCACCATTAATAACGAGAAGCCGATATTTTTCTGTTCTTCACTGGCATTTTGGATCGCGCGTAATGCAATACCGATGCTGCCCAGAATAAACGCTAATCCCATGATGGAGGCAATGACACCGGACTTCGACCAGAGATAGATCAAGGTGTTATGGGGGGGGAGGAAATAGTCACTGTGTTTGCTGTAATCCACTTCCCAGCCACCAAAGCCTTGCCCCATCAGCGGGCTGTTTAAAAATGCATTAAACGCGTAGTTCCAGATTTGATAGCGCGTTTCCGCGGTGTCGGTTGACTCCTGCAAAAAGCCGCTCTGCTCCACAACGCTGAAAATGACGCTAATGGCGATTAAAATAATGGCGAAAGAGGCTCCAACCGAGCCAACAACCACCTTTGTCGATCGTTGTAATTTCAGGTAGAAAATGAAGGCTGGGATCAGTACGGCAAAGAGCACGCCAGCTTTTGACCCGGTAAAGAAGACCGTCACCCAGAGCAGAATCGCCATGAGCAGCGTTATTTTGGACTTCAACGCTTTATAAATACCCCATGCCATAAAGGATGAAATACCCGTATAACATGCCGCTGCGTTGGCGTTCACAAACAATACACCGCCAGACTTAACCGGATCGTAGAAGTTATTCCTGACACCATCCAGCAGGCCCTGGAGTGTGTTCATCCCCATGGTAAATTTGCTTACCGGTGAAAGGACTATCGCCAACTCCAGCGACTCATTCAACCTGAATATGATGACGGTAATTGCCTGTAAGCAAATAAAAAATATCATCACATTGATTGTTTTATAGAGCGCTATCCGGTCTTTTAATGCCAGTACATAGATGGCATTGGAGATCACGATAAACTCAGTTAAGTAAGCAATATCGCGAATGCCCATTGATTTTTCAACCGACCACGCAAGACTCAATGTACTAATACAAATCAGCCCCATAAGCGCGATGTTCGTCGGTTTAGCTAAGAACCGGTTTGCATTAATAATAAACTCGGGCAGGAGCAGTGCAGGGATCAAAAACGCAAGTGGGACATCTGCCCCACCCAGCTGCACCAGATATAGCTGCGGAACGCTACACACCAGCACCAGTAACAGCCTGATGTGTAAGGGAAGCGCGAGGAAAACAAAAAAGAAAATTAAACCTAACGCTGCTAATAACACTTCTATCATTACTATTTTCCCACGCGATTAAGCACTCTAATAATTAGCTATTTATCAGCCTTAACAGCTCATCTCGTTTTGTTTCCATCAAATCCCAGTCGGCATCCGTTTCAACATTAAGGCGCAACAACGGTTCTGTATTAGACGTACGGATGTTGAAACGCCAGTCGGGGAACGACATGCTCAGACCATCCGTATAATCAATATTGGTCGCCTGTGATGCATAACGGGCTTCGATATCTGCAATTAACGCTGCGGCATTGGCCACTTTACGGTTGATTTCACCCGAAACAGGGAATCGTGCAATACGTGATTTCACCAACGAGCCAAGTGAGCGACCGGATGTTAAAACAAGCTCAGCGACCAGAAGCCACGGGATCATTCCACTGTCGCAGTAGGCAAACTCCCGGAAGTAATGGTGAGCACTCATTTCCCCCCCGTAAACCGCATTCTCTGTGCGCATACGCTCTTTGATAAATGCATGTCCGGTTTTAGACATCACTGGGATACCGCCCGCCGTCTCAACAATATCAACGGTGTTCCATGTCAGTCGCGGGTCGTGGATGATTTTCGCGCCAGGCTCCTTATTCAGGAACGCTTCCGCCAACAGTCCCACAATATAGTAACCCTCGATGAAGTTTGCTTTTTCATCAAAGAGGAAACAGCGGTCAAAATCACCATCAAACGCGATGCCCATATCCGCCTGAGTGGCTAAAACAGCATTTGCCGTATCCTGGCGCGCCTCAGGTAACAGAGGGTTAGGAATGCCGTGCGGGAACGTACCATCCGGGTCGTTATGAACTTTATGGAATTCCACCGGCAAACCTGCCGTTTTGAAGCGTCGTTCAATTTCGTCAATGACGTGGCCCGCAGCACCGTTACCGGAGTTAATGACCAGCGTCATTGGCTTGATACGGAAATTCTCAAGATTCACATAGCCCAGCAGATGATCAACATACTCATTCAGAATAGTGACCTTCCTGTAGCTCCCTTTGCTTTCATGGGAGGTAAAGTCGTTGGCTTCCGCAAGGCACTGAATGTCTTTTAAACCGGTGTCACCACTGATTGGACGGGCACCGCTGCGAACCAGTTTCATCCCGTTATAGTTGATGGGGTTGTGACTCGCCGTCACTTCAATACCGCCATCAACGTTCAGATGGAAGGTGGCAAAATAAATCTCTTCTGTTCCGGAAAGCCCGATATCAAGCACATCGCAACCGCCATCCATCAGCCCTTCTGCCAGCGCCATCTTTAATGACTCACTGGTCAGACGCACATCGCCGCCTACGACAACCTGCTTTGGTCCCAGACACTGCGCATAAGCGCGGCCAATACGCCAGGCGATATCTTCATTAAGTTCTTCACCTAATTTCCCACGGATATCATAGGCTTTAAAACAGGTTAACTTGTTATTATTTTTATCTTCCATTACGAAATCCTTAGTACGTCATCTTCGCCCAAATAACTACCAAACTGTATTTCCAGAATCTCCAGATTTATTTTTCCAGGATTCGATAGCTTATGTTTTTTCCCAACCGGAATAGTCGTTGACTCATTTTCAGTGAGATAAATTTCGTTACCTTCAACACCAATCAATGCAGTCCCGGTCAGGACAACCCAGTGCTCAATACGATGATGATGCAACTGAAGAGAAAGCTCGCCGCCAGGAATAATAGTCACGCGATTCACTTTATATCGTGCATCACGGACCAGGGTTTCTACATGGCCCCACGGCATATAGCGCGTGGTATGTTCACGACATTCGCTTCGCGAATTTGCTTTAAGATGTTCAACGACAACTTTAACATCCTGGACATTATCTTTATGGGATACCAGAAGCGCGTCTTTGGTATTCACGATAATCAGGTCATCAACCCCTAACGCCGCCGTCAATTTACCTTCGCTACGAATATAACAATCACGCGTTTTATGGGTAAATACATCGCCAATCAGCGCGTTACCCTGCGCATCATGGGCAGAGGTTTCCCACAGAGCGGACCACGAACCCACGTCATTCCAGCCAGCATCCATTGCCGTCACAATGCCTAATTCAGTATGTTCCATCACGGCATAATCGATTGAATCGGAAGGGCAGCAGTTGAAAATCTCTTTATCGAGTTTAATAAAGTCGAGATCGTTGACAGGCTGCTGCATGGCATTTTTGCACGCATCGAGGATCGACGGACAAAACTTCGCCACTTCGTTCAGATAAGCAGAAGCGCGGAACATGAACATGCCGCTGTTCCACAGGTACTCTTTGCTTTCGAGGTAAGAAACTGCGGTTGCCTGGTCGGGCTTTTCAACAAATCGCTTAATTTTCCACGCCGTTGAATTCCCCGCGTGCTGCACTTCGCCGCGTTGAATATAGCCATAGCCGGTTTCAGGCTGCGTTGGCACGATGCCAAACGTAACCAGTTTTCCGTCTTTGGCGAAAGGAATTGCGTCGGTAATAACCGAATGGAATGCAGCGGTATCGGCGATCAAGTGGTCGGCGGCCAGAATTAACATCACAGGATCGTCCCCTGTTTCCAGCGCATGTAAGGCCGCCAGAGTGATAGCCGGAGCGGTATTACGACCAACAGGTTCAAGGATGATGTTGCCGGCCAGTTTGTGCATTTGCCTTAACTGTTCCGCCACCAGAAAACGATGATCTTCGTTACAGATGACAATCGGATCTGCCACGTCCAGCCCATTCAGACGCGAGATCGTGTTTTGCAGCATTGACCCCCCCTGATGGAATGAAAGGAATTGCTTGGGCTGCAACTCTCGAGACATCGGCCAAAGTCGACTCCCTGTTCCTCCTGCGATCACCACTGGAAGTAACATCCTGCTTCTCCTGCTTTGCTCAATACGGGTTTGTGTGTAAAAAAGGCACGCTACCGCCCCTGGCTTACGCTACCAGAAGCAATATTCGAAATTGATTTATCTCGGGCTACATGTGTCGTTCGGTTGCAGGCGAGATTGACAATAAGGTATTTGGCAGCGTTTATGCTGAAATCGTGTTTGTATGCTTTATATAAGACAAAAGACCACACTGAAATTTCAGGGTAGTCTCCTGTTTTACTACGCCATCAACAACGGTCGTTTAGTCATGCGTTTCTAGCAGCTTCTTAATGCTCTCGCGGAACTTCTGCCCTTCTTTCAGGTTGCGCATTCCGTAGTTCACAAAAGCTTGCATGTAACCCATTTTCTTACCGCAGTCGTAGCTGTCGCCGGTCATCAGCATGGCGTCAACGGACTGTTTCTTCGCCAGCTCTGCAATGGCGTCAGTCAGTTGAACACGATCCCATGCGCCAGGGGCAGTCTTCTCGAGTTCAGCCCAGATGTCGGCGTTCAGAACATAGCGGCCAACGGCCATCAGATCGGAATCCAGAGTCTGTGGCTGATCCGGTTTTTCGATAAACTCAACGATACGGCTCACCTGGCCTTCCGAATCCAGGGACTCTTTGGTCTGGATGACGGAGTATTCAGACAGATCGCCCTTCATGCGCTTGGCCAGAACCTGGCTGCGGCCGGTTTCATTGAAACGCGCAACCATCGCGGCGAGGTTGTAACGCAGCGGATCGGCGGTTGCGGTGTCCAGAATGATGTCCGGTAGAACAACAATAAATGGATTGTCACCCACAAGAGGGCGTGCACAAAGAATGGAGTGCCCCAGACCCAGTGGCTGCGCCTGACGAACGTTCATGATGGTCACGCCAGGAGGACAGATAGACTGAACTTCGGCCAGCAGCTGGCGTTTAACACGCTGTTCAAGCAGCGCTTCGAGTTCGTAAGAGGTGTCGAAGTGGTTTTCTACGGCATTCTTGGATGAGTGCGTCACCAGAACGATTTCTTTGATCCCTGCGGCAACAATTTCGTCAACGATGTACTGAATCATTGGCTTATCAACGATTGGCAGCATCTCTTTAGGAATTGCCTTAGTGGCTGGCAGCATATGCATACCCAGGCCCGCCACCGGAATGACTGCTTTCAAATTAATCATTATTTCTTCCACCTTAAAATGGTTGACGAATTATAGCTCTTTAACCTGTTTTCGCCAGCATGATTTACCGTAACCTTCAGGTGATATTACGCTTTACCATCACAAATTACAGTAGTTGCATTCTGAATAGCGCGTGAATTCATACCAGGAATTATCGCAAAATAGCAAAAGCCGGGTTAACCGTGTGGCAGCCTAAAATTTAGCCGATCTGTATTCACGATTTGCTGATCAACCCGGTCAATATCTACCGAACTTTGCCCCTTCTCATTTACTGCCTTGATGTTTGCCAGAGACAGCAGCGTCTCTTCTTTGGCCATAAACTTCCCGCGTACATCCTTGCGGAGATCAAAGTTCATCTTCAGTGCAGGGCCGATAGTTGACTCTTGCATAACATTGATATTGCGCAAAAAAAGGTGTTGCGGTTTATTGTGAAGTTCGAGGGTGGCGCGCGTCATGTTGACGTTAGTGATGGCGACAAAAGAGGTGGCATTGCCGGATGAAATCTGGATGCCGCGCAACTTATAATCAAGCTGCCTATTATCCAGGCTAATATCATTGATTTTAAAGTTCTGCGGGATCGAAAGATAATCTCCCTTAATTACCCCATAGCCAATTAACATACCAGCGCTATCGACCATATCAATATTATCAATAACAAAATTATCGCAGCCGTAAATAGCTACCGTGGCATTATCAATTCCCGCTTTTTTACTGAAATCAGGGGTGATATTTTTGGCTTTGACATTACGAATAATAAAGTGCTTGCCGTTTTCCACATGGACTAATTGCCTGCAATTGCTGCCGGTAATATTCGCCACCACGAAGTTCTTCACCGCCTGCTTTTCAGGATAATCATTGTCATAGGTACTCCCTGCAAGGCCTATGCCGATGCCCCAGTTGATCTTGCCGTTGGTACAGTTGATGTTATCGATAACATGGTCAGAGATCAGGATATCCTGGTCGTTAATGGCCACGTTCCATTCGATAGCATCCCCCTGCAAATGGCTAAAACGGCTGTTGGTAATGCGCGCGCCTGCCACCTGATTATGAAATCCCTGGCGCAGGATAGCGTAATTCGCCTGCGTCACAGTAATGTCATCAATAATAAGGTTACGCATAATTTGTGGCTTTTTACCCCCAATATAAATCTGGGTAACGGGACCAAAACCACTCATCGCCAGCCCGCGGATAACACAATTCGATCCGCGAACGTCCAGAGTAATATTCTCGCTGCGCCCCCCCGCTTCGCCGATCACCTGGCAGCCATCCTGCAACACAAAGCGGCCACGGCCATTGCCCGTCAGTGCCCCACGGATCAGCAGTGTTTTACCCGCAGGAACAAAAATGCCGGTATTGATGTTGTCACAGGTTAATCCGGCGGGAACCACTACGGTATCGCCTTCGGCAAATGCCTGCTTAAACGCGGCGATCCAGTCCTGACTATTGTACTGGTTGATGTTCACCGTACGGCTGCCAGCAGCCCTTGCCATCGGAGAAGAGAACAACGGGGCAGCGGCCAGCACAGAGCAAGTCGAAATAAATGAGCGTCGGGTAATTTTTTTCAGCATACAGCCTCGGCGTTAAAGCGTGTGTAACAGGCAGGCCAGTTCGCGGTTTATCACGCGCTGGTTGAACTCAGCTTCTACCTTCTGCCGCGCGTTATGCAGCACGGGGATCAGTTCCTGCGGGGCGATATGGCTAAAGGCTGCCAGACGGTCGGCCAGTGCCGGTGCATCGTTTTCAGGAACCAGCCAGCCGGAGTGGTCAGGTTCGATAAGCTCAGGGATCCCGCTATGTAGAGTCGATACCACCGGGATGCCCACAGCCATAGCTTCCATCAGCGCAACCGGGATCCCCTCCATATCGCCATCCGTGCCGGTTACGGAAGGCAGCAAGAAGACATCCGCCTCATCCAGCATCGCTTTGACCTCATGACTCGGTTTGAAACCGGGCATCTCGACATATCCATCAAGTTCATACTGTTCGATAAGCGTGCGCAGGCGGCGTTCCCACGGGCCGATACCCAGAATGCGATAGTGAAACGCCACCCCTTGTTCTTTCAACTGCCGACAGGCCTCGATGGCCACATGCAGTCCTTTTTTCTCGGTCAGACGCGCAACAGAGATGATTTGCAGCGGTTTACCCGGCACCTTGACCGGGCGCTGGGTGAAGCGTTCCATATCCACGCCCATGCGCGAAACGGTGATCTTCTCTCCCGGGCATCCCATGTTTTTCAGGCGCCCGGCCCACAACTCGCTGATCGGCAGCATCATGTCGCCCCGGCGGAAAAGTTGCTGGTACTCCGGGGTGTAGTGGTTCAGCACCTCATGGCTTGAAATATCAATTCCGTGGAAAATGGTCGCGATTTTACCGTCAATAACGCCTAACTCGCGCAATTTCGCTGCGGTAACACCTGCCGGGCCAAAGTGGGCGATAAACACATCCGCCTGATACGGCCGGGGCGTTTGCCCGCAAATTGCCGAGAGGATCAGATTGCGCGACTCAGCACCGTAGCGTGAAATGTTCAACGCCCGCCACGTGGCAGGGCGATGAATACCGCGCAACGTCTGACAGGCACGATAGCGCAGTTTGCTCAACCGCCCACGCGGCTCATCCTGTAACCAGCGGGTTTTGGCTTCCAGCCCGTACTGGGTCCACGCCGCATGGGTATTTTGCGTATCACCCTTTTGCAGGGCGATAATCTCTACGTCATACCCCATATCGATAAACGCGGTTATCTGGTTCAGAACAAAGGTTTCTGACGACAACGGAAATTTCAGTAAGAAGAAACCAACCTTCATTTCCCCTCCCCGACGCGGTCGAGAACGGATTTCACCATCCCGATACCTTTTTCGCGCTCCAGCTTCACCGCCACCGCCAGGCGTTCATTGATGGCCGGAAGTTGCCCCAGCGTATCCGCCACCATCGCTGCGAGAGAGCCATCCAGCAGATGACGGATATCCACCGCCATCTCGGGCATTCCCAGCTGCTGCATAATGCCGGCCGATTTGTGTTCATAGTTGATGGCAATCGCCGGAGTGCCAAAGTTCATGGAGATAATCGCCGAATGCAGGCGCGTCCCCACGGTCAGGTCGCAGGCAGAAAGCAACTTGCCCATCTCAAGATCGTTCAGTTCGTCCATCACCACGTGATAACGGGACGGATCGTTAACCAGGTTGCGCAGATTGAGCGCCACCATACGGTCATCTTTGTTATAACTGTCGATACCGGTACAGGTAGAGAGCGCCAGCACCTGATAGCCGTCGTCCAGCAGGCGGTTGACCACCCCGGCGAAGGCTTTCTCGTAGGCCGCCTGCGTCGTCCCCAGACGTTTATCAAAAGGAGCAAGCTCGCGCAGGGTAATCGCCACGGTTTTCTGTTTTGCCGCTACGTCCAGCCAGTGCTGTACCGCATAGCTTGCCTGGAAATGTTCGTTCTGATTTTCCACCAGCCAGGCGGTATCCACCCCGTGCTCAACTTTAGAGGTGTCGATTTCGCTACGTTTCATCAGGTCAAGACTGACCGATTCGCGCAGGATCAATGCATCGCAATGACCAAACACATAGTTAGCCAGCTGGTTAAACTGCGGATCCTGGAAAGGCCCCACGCTGTGTCCAATCATAAACAGCGGTTTTTTGGCCATAAAGGTACAGAGCGCGTGCTCAAACTGCGGCACGCCGTAGAGATCGACAAAGAACGATCCCCCCACCTGAATGATGGCGTCATAGCCAGACAGCAGACGGACAAAGTCGGTAAACCCCTGGGCGATGGCAATGTTGCGCAGTTTTCCGGTATCGGTCACGCGCGACAGCAAGACCTGGTGCTGATAGCGACGGCGCAACACTTTCTTTACGCGCCCCATCACGCCGGCTGCGTTGTTGTGCTGTTTCATCTGACTGTACAGCGGGTCGCCCATTACTGGCCGGTTCAGTAACCAGGAGGAACTCACCGGGTAGCGGCTCATCACGTCCACTTCTGTCTCAGGCTCAAGAGTGTTAATTGCATCCAATAAACCGCGCAGAATGGCGCTGTCGCCACGGTTGCCGCAGGTATGGTTGCCAAGGATAAGTAATTTCATAATGGCCTCTAAAATTAGCCTGCGCGTAGCAGCATTTTCATTTTTTCGTTACGGCAAAACTGGCGCTTCATCTCCACCACCAGCGCATTACGCGACAGCACAATCATCACGCCGAATGCCAGCGCACCCGCCGCAATTTGCACTGCCAGCAGCACCGCTAAAGGCAGATGACCGTTCAACACCACGCCTAGGCCATAACTCACCGCCAACGTCGGTAAAGACAGATACAGCGGCAGCCACAAGCTCAGGATGTACTGTCGGTAGCTGGAGCCCAGCACCGGTTTAATCATCACGAAGTAGCTCAAAACGGTATTGATGATTTGCACCAACAGGAAACCCAGTGTGACTCCAATCGCGCCCGCCAGATGCCCGCCGACGATAATCGCCGGTACAAACAGGAACGTTTTGAATACATTGAATTTAAAACTGATATCGACGCGTGCTTTCGCCATTAACAGCGAGCCGATCGGATTACCAACGGAGCGCAGTAACCCCACCACGCACAGTAGTTGCAGAACCGGAATGATGCTGACCCACTTCTCACCGAAGACCAGCGGCACCACATTACTGGAAACTACCATCAGCCCCAGCAGTACCGGGAAGTTAATAATCCCCACCACTGAAAGCAGCTTGTAGAAGTTGACGCGCAGCTTCTCCGTGTCGTCCTGAATTTTGGCGAACGCCGGAAACAGCACGCGGGTGATGATGGGGTTCAGCTTCATCGGCGGAACAACTGCAACGTTATAGGCCAGGTTATAACCGCCCGCGACGCTGGCCCCCAGAATGCGCGCCAGCACCAGCGTGGACAGGTTGGTGTTAACGTAGTTGATAATGCTGTCGGCCGTCAGCCACGCGCCAAAGCGCAGGTTCGACGACACAGACGCCAGCGAGAAATGCAGCCCCGGGCGGTAGATCTTGCGGCCAAAGTAGCCAAACAGCAGCGTCCGGACGGCAGAGTTCACCAGGTAACCCAGGATCGCGGTTAACGCCAGCGGCCAGAAATGCGCGCTCACCACGGTAAAGGTAAAGCCCGCCAGCACCGCGCTGGTTTCAATCATGCCAATCTTGTTGAACTCCAGCTCTTTTTGCATCAGCGCCCGATACTGCTGACCGTGCGGGATCACCACGAAAGCAAAAGAGAGGGTGCGCATCAGCGGGGCCAGGTCCGGGTTATGCAGCACGCTGGCAATCACATCACTCAGCAGGAACACCAGCACAAAGACGAAGATCCCCAGTCCAACGTTCAGCCAGTAGAGCGTGGTCAGCTCAAGCTGGCTAATCTCTTTACGCTGGATAATCGAGTTGGCGATACCAAAATCAGACAGCGTGTCAGCAAGCGCAATAATGACCAGCGACACGGTTAGCAGACCAAACTGGTGATTATCGATAATGCGCGCCAGTACCGTCATCTGCACCAGCCCCAGGCCAATGATGACAATGGTCGCCATTGCCGACCATTTAGCGCCGCTGATGGTTTTTTCACGTAAACTCATGACCGTTCCTTAATACGCCGCTTTGTTCACAAAGCCTTTAAAGATGGTCAGAAAGACGATTTTGATATCGAACCAGAGACTCCACTCACGGATGTACTCCAGGTCAAACTCAATACGTTTTTCCATTTTTTCCAGGGTGTCAGTCTCACCGCGCCAGCCGTTAATCTGCGCCCAGCCAGTGATCCCCGGCTTCACTTTATGGCGCAGCATGTAACCCTCAATCAGCGAGCGATACTGTTCGTTGTGCGCTACCGCATGTGGGCGTGGGCCGACGATGGACATACCACCGGTAAAGACGTTGATAAACTGCGGCAGCTCATCCAGCGAGGTACGACGCAGGAAATTACCCACCCGGGTCACGCGCGGATCGTTTTGTGTCGCCTGAGTTACCACTTTGTCGTTCTCCATCACCTTCATGGAGCGGAACTTCCACACCATGATGGGCTTGCCGTCCATGCCGTAGCGAGTCTGGCGGAAGATAATCGGGCCAGGAGAGCTGAGCTTCACCGCCAGTGCAATACAGCACAGCACCGGGGAGATCAGCAGTAAAATCAGCGAGGAGAGCAGGATATCTTCCACGCGCTTGAGCACGCGGTTAATGCCTGAAAGCGGCGTATCGTACAGCGGCACAACGGGCACGCCATTTACTTCATCGATACGCGAATGCAGGATATTAAAGGTAAAGACGTCAGGAATGAGGATCACCGAACAGGTGGTATCCGCCAGCTCACGCACCAGATGCTTAATGTACGACTCATCGCTCATCTGCATGGCGATGTAAACGTTGTGGATTTTGCCCGCCTTCGCATCGTCAATCAGCTGTTCGAAGTTGCCCGCCCAGTCGGCAGGCACGCCGCCCGGTTTGGCATCGTGGTAGATCCCCACCCCTTCCAGCCCCAGCCACGGCTCTTTACGAAAACTGTCCAGCAGCACCTGCCCTACCGGCAAATCGCCCGCAACCGCCACATAGCGCGTGTTGTAACCCCGGTTACGTAGCCAGCCCGCAAAGTAGCGAATCTGGGAACGGCAGACCACCATGCCCAGGCTGGTTAACACATACCAGCAAAGATACGTCACCAGACGGGTGTCAAAATCATGGCTAAATGCCACCAGACCTGCGCTGAAAATCAGGCTTAACGTCCAGTTCTGAATCAACAGCAGCAGCTCGGTGGTGATTTTTACGCCACGCCATGAGCGGTAGAAATCGGTTACCCCGCCGATCATCTGAAACACCACCAGTGCAATCAACGCCATCAGCAAATGCATGTAGAAGAATGGCTGTCCGCTTATCCGGCACACCACCCACAACCCACCGACCATGATTGTGATGTCAGAAAATCGCTGCACCATAGAGATTAACGATGCATTCGTTCTGGCTCGCTCGCGCTTTCTTAGATTCGTCATCGTTGTTCCTGTTATCGGATCCCCCTCCCGTTGGGAGGGGGCAAGTTTTACTGATTCAACAACGCCAGAATGTCCTGCGTTCGCGCTTCCATCAGTGGGACATCCGCCCGCGATTCCACATTCAGGCGCACCACCGGCTCGGTGTTTGAAGAACGCAGATTGAACCGCCACTGCGGGAACGACATGCTGATGCCATCGGTTCGATCAATTTCCAGCGCGTGAAGGGCGAAGTGTTGCTCTACGCGGGCGATCGCCTCGGCCGGCAGCGCCAGCTTGCTGTTGATCTCCCCGCTTGCCGGGAATGCCGCCATACGGTCACGTACCAACTCGCCCAGAGTCTGTCCTTTAAGACACAGCAGCTCCGTCACCAGCAGCCACGGGATCATCCCGCTGTCGCAGTAAGCAAAATCACGGAAGTAGTGGTGGGCGCTCATCTCGCCGCCGTAGATGGCATCTTCTTCACGCATCCGCTCTTTGATGAACGCGTGGCCGGTTTTGGACATCACCGGCTTGCCGCCCGCAGCCGCCACCACATCGACGGTATTCCACGACAGACGTGGGTCGTGAATGATCTTCGCTCCCGGGTTTTTCTCGAGGAACGCTTCCGCCAGAAGGCCAACGATGTAATAGCCTTCGATAAACTGGCCTTTTTCATCGAACAGAAAGCAGCGGTCAAAGTCGCCGTCAAAGGCAATACCCATATCCGCACCGTGTTCGATCACCGCGTTGCGGGTGTCATCACGGCACTCGGGTAGCAGCGGGTTAGGAATACCGTTCGGGAAGTTACCGTCCGGGGTGTTATGCACTTTAATGAAGGTGACCGGGACGTTCAGCGCCTTAAAGCGCGCTTCCAGGGCATCGACAACCGGGCCAGCGGCACCGTTCCCGGAGTTAATCACCAGCTTCAGCGGCTTGAGGTTTGCCACGTTGATGTAGCCAAGCAGATGGTCGATGTACTCTTTTTGCAGATTGATCTGTTTGTAGCTGCCGCGTTTTGTTTCGTTCACCGGCGGGAAGTCGTTCGCTTCGGCAAGACGCTGCACGTCGCGCAGGCCGGTATCGCCGCTGATAGGACGCGCGCCCTTGCGCACCAGTTTCATGCCGTTGTAGTCCATCGGGTTATGGCTGGCGGTCACTTCGATACCGCCGTCCACACCCAGATGGAAGGTAGCGAAATAGATCTCTTCCGTACCGGAAAGACCAATATCCAGCACATCGACGCCTGCATCCTGCAACCCTTTTGCCAGTGCACTTTTCAGTGACGCACTGGTCAGCCGCACATCGCCGCCCAGAACAATGGTTTTCGGCTTTAAATATTCGCCATACGCGCGACCAATACGCCATGCGATGTCTTCATTCAGCTCTTCGCCCAGCTTGCCGCGAATATCGTAGGCTTTAAAACAGGTTAATTTTTCCATGATGACCCCTTTTTTCAGGCAACAGTTGGCCCGCCCGATTAACAGGCAAAATTGTTTTTATTCATTCGTAGGCCGGATAAGCGAAGCGCCATCCGGCGTTAAAGACGGTGCTAGACCCGCCCGTAGCGATCCTGGAAGCGCACAATGTCGTCCTCTTCCAGATACGAGCCTGAGCGAACTTCAATCAGGTCGAGCGGAATTTTCCCTGGGTTTTCCAGGCAATGCGTCGCCCCCAGCGGGATATACACGGACTCGTTTTCACCAATCAGTTTGATTTCACCGTCGATTGTCACTTTGGCGGTTCCGGCCACCACCACCCAGTGTTCGGCGCGGTGATGATGCATCTGCACAGACAGTCCTTCCCCTGGCTTCACGGTGATGCGTTTTACCTGATAGCGATCGCCGGAATCGATGGAGTCATATTTGCCCCACGGGCGATACACTTCGCGATGAATGTGGTGTTCATGTCGGCCATCTGCCTTGATCTTCTCGACCACTTTCTTGACATCCTGAACCGCGTTACGGTCAGCAATCAGCACGGCATCTTTGGTCTGAACGACAACCAGATCCTTCACGCCCACCGTGGTAACCAGCCCGGATTCAGCGTACACATAGCTGTTTTCCGTTTTATGGCTGATTACATCACCATGGTGGACATTTCCCTCCGGGGTATGTGCGCTGATCTCCCACAAGGATGACCATGAGCCAACGTCGCTCCAGCCCGCATCCATCGGCACCACTACCGCATCCGCGGTGCGCTCCATCACGGCATAGTCAATGGACTCTTCCGGGCAGGCGAGGAAGGCTTCTTCATCCACACGGATAAAGTCGAGATCCGGGTCAACCGCATCCATCGCTTTTTCACAGGCAGTGAGGATATCCGGGCGGAATTTTTCCAGCTCTTCCAGATAGCGCCCGGCGCGGAACAGGAACATACCGCTGTTCCAGTAATACTCGCCGCAGCCGACATAGGCCTGCGCGGTTTCCAGATTCGGTTTTTCGACAAACTGCGCCACGTTAAATGCCAGGCTCTCGCCTTCACCTGGCGTGACATCGCCCCGGCGGATGTAGCCATAACCGGTTTCTGGCAGATCCGGTACGATCCCGAAAGTCACCAGCTTGCCGCTCTCGGCGTAAGGAATGGCGGAACGCACCGCGTCACGGAAGATGTCTTCCTGCTGGATAACATGGTCAGCGGCCAGCACCAGCATCATCGGATCACACTCCGGGCTGCTGCGTTTTGCCGCCAGCGCTGCCAGTGCTATGGCTGGCGCCGTGTTGCGCCCTGCCGGCTCCAGAATGATGTTTTCAGTCAGCTTGTTGAGCTGACGTAGCTGCTCGGCCACGATAAAGCGGTGTTGTTCATTACAAATCACCACCGGGCTTTCGCACTCCACGCCGTTCAGACGAGAAACTGTCGTTTGCAGCATGGTGAGATCCCCTTTCAGGCAGAGGAACTGTTTTGGATAGAGCACGCGGGACAGCGGCCACAACCGGCTACCAGAGCCTCCAGCCATCACGACCGGAAAAAGTTTGGTTTGACTCATTATTTATCCCCGTATATCTGCAATAAATTGGCTAAGGACGTTCTCTTTTTCGAGCGTGCGCCCGGCATATTCACGTGCCACGATGTTCTCTTTAGGCAGCGCGAGCGCCTGTTCGATCCCGGTAACCAGCGCCTCTACGGACTCCGGCTCAACGCAAACCGCAATTCCCGGGTAGCTGTCGCATAGCTGACCCAGCTCGGTATCGGCCTCGGCGGTGATCACCGCATTGCCGCCTACCGCCAGAATGTTGGTTAGTTTTGATGGCAGCACGGCATCTGCTGCACCGCGTTTTTGTACCACCAGATGGCAGTCCCCCATCTTCAGCAGCGCCGGCAGCGCCTCGTACGGCTGAAGCGGGTAAAATTTCACGTTGGTCAGGCCACGTTCGCTGACCATTTTTTCCAGTCGCGCTTTACCGCCACCCTGCCCGACAATCACAAACGTCAGGGCATGACGGCTAAGCTGTCCGGCAGCCTCAACCACACTTTCCAGCCCCTGCTTTTCCCCGATGTTGCCCGAGTAAAGAATAATTTTTTGATCTTCAGGCAAACCGAGTTGTTCACGAAGCACCAATGCATCGTGTTCAGACACATTGCGAAAACGCGCCACTTCAGACCAGTTCGGGAAAAAGATCACTTTTTCCGCTGCGACACCTTTCTCCTGCGCTTTATTCATCATTGAGCGTGAGATGGTCGAGACGTAATCCACGTTGTGCAGGCCGCTACGCTCAAACGCGCTGGCCAGTTTTGCCACCCTGCCACCCTTGCCTTTCCCGGCCATTCCCAGCCCCAGCATGGCGTCCACTTCGTAGTCCTGAATGTGCAGCAAGGTGCGCGCACCCGAAAGCTTGCCCAGCAGGCGCATTCCTGGCGTGCAAAACAGCGTGGGCACCACGCCGATAATGAGTTCAGGCTTCCAGCGACGTTGTGCCATCAGCGGGAAGAAACTGCTCAGGGCAAAACTGCCCAGATGAATTAAACGTTTCAGCGTCGAAGGCTGTTTCGGCACGTACAACGGGCAGCGCCAGACCGTTGCCGCGCCCTGTTCGCGGCGATACCGCCAACCAGAGTAGCGCTCGCCCACCTGCCATTCCGGGTAGTAAGGCGGTGCGGTAATGACCCGCACGTCATGACCCTGGTCTGCCATCCACTCGACCATTTCACCGGTGTATTTACCAATCCCCGTTAATTCCGGCGAATAGTTGATTCCGTATACGAGGATTTTCATAAGCCCGGCACCTCAGCCTGACGCTCCGCCAGAAAATAGGCGCGGCTGTTGTCGTGTACGTTGTCACTTGCCAGCAACGCCTCTGGCTTGTGCCAGCGGTAGTCGTCATGCTGAGCATCAGGCAGACGAAGGTCTGCCTGATTCACCTTCAGGCGAAAACCGAGCACCACGTAGTGTGTGGTGAAATCAGCCCCGGAAAAGTTATCGTCGTAGAAGTGCTGCCAGACCCCGTAAAACTGGCCTGCAGACTGCGGCAAGCGCAGCCCGAGTTCCGCCAGGGTAAGACGCTCAAAAGCACTGGTGAGCGTCTCATCCTTCTGCACACGTCCACCGGGTACGAACCAGTACCCAAGTGCCGGGCGGTTGGTTCGTTTCCCCAGCAAGAACTCGCCGCGTTCGTTCTCCACAATCAAATCGATTGAGATAAGTGGAGTGGAACGGACTACCGTGGCAAAGTCTTCCTGATTTAAAAACATATCTACCCCCGGAAGCGGTGCTGGTTTTCCAGGAACCACTGATAGGTGCTGGCAAGCCCCTGCTCAAGTGACACCTCGTGATACCAGCCCAGCTGATGCAGGCGCGTTACATCCAGTAATTTACGTGGTGTGCCGTCGGGTTTTGAGGCGTCGAACACCACGCGGCCTTTGTAACCCACCACTTTCGCCAGGGTTTGCGCCAGCTCGCGAATGGTGCAGTCCACGCCGGTGCCCACGTTAATGTGCGAGAGCATCGGTTGCGTGTTCTCCTGCCACACTTCGCGATCCAGCTCCATCACGTGAATGCTGGCTGCCGCCATGTCGTCCACGTGCAGGAACTCACGCATCGGCGTACCGCTGCCCCACACCACCACATCCGGTGCGTTATCAGCCGTCGCTTCGTGAAAGCGGCGCAGCAGCGCCGGGATCACGTGCGAATTGCTCGGGTGGAAATTATCGTTCGGCCCATACAGGTTGGTCGGCATGACCGAGCGATAATCGCGACCGTACTGGCGGTTATAGGACTCGCACAGTTTGATCCCGGCAATCTTGGCAATAGCGTACGGCTCATTGGTCGCTTCGAGCGTGCCTTGCAGCAGCTCGCTTTCCGCCATCGGCTGTTTCGCCATTTTCGGGTAAATACAGGATGAACCGAGGAACAGCAGCTTATTCACGTTGTGCAGATGCGCGGCGTGAATAATGTTGCTCTCAATCATCATGTTCTCGTAGATGAAATCAGCCGGGTAGGTGTTGTTGGCGACAATGCCACCCACCTTTGCCGCCGCCAGATACACCTGATCGATACGCGAGTCTGCAAAGAAATCCTGCACGGCTTTGCTGTCGAGCAAATTCAGCTCGTCACGCGTACGGACAATCACCTCAACGTCACCACGTTGTTCCAGCTGGCGGACAATGGCGGAACCCACCATGCCGCGATGACCGGCGACAAAAATACGTTGTTTGGTCATTCTCAGGACTCCAGCGCGATGGCAACCTCGTAGCCGTGGGACTTCAGCAGTGAGTGTTTCTTCGCCGCTTCAAGGTCTTTGGCTACCATTTCAGACACCATCTCCTGAAGAGTGGTCTCCGGTTTCCAGCCCAGCACTTCGTGCGCTTTGGTTGGATCGCCCAGCAGGGTTTCTACCTCAGCAGGACGGAAGTAACGCGGGTCAACCTGAACAATCACATCACCCGGTTTCACGCCCGGTGCATCATGGCCCGTCACGGAAACCACGATGCCTTTCTCGTCAACGCCAGTGCCTTCGAAACGCAGTTTGATACCCAGTTGTGCCGCTGCCATTTCAACGAAACGACGCACGGAATACTGCACGCCGGTCGCAATAACGAAGTCTTCTGGCTTGTCCTGTTGCAGCATCATCCACTGCATTTTCACGTAGTCTTTGGCATGGCCCCAGTCACGCAGGGAATCCATGTTGCCCAGGTGCAGGCAAGACTCCAGACCCTGTGCAATGTTGGCGATCGCGCGGGTAATTTTACGGGTCACGAAGGTTTCACCACGGCGCGGGGATTCGTGGTTGAACAGAATGCCGTTACACGCATACATGCCGTAGGATTCGCGGTAGTTTACGGTGATCCAGTAGGCGTACAGTTTGGCTACCGCATATGGTGAGCGTGGGTAGAACGGGGTGGTTTCTTTTTGCGGGATTTCCTGCACCAGGCCATACAGCTCAGAGGTAGACGCCTGGTAGAAACGGGTTTTCTTCTCAAGACCGAGGAAGCGGATCGCCTCCAGCAGACGCAGCGTACCCATGGCATCAACGTCAGCGGTATATTCCGGGGATTCAAACGACACGGCCACGTGGCTCATCGCACCCAGGTTGTAGACTTCATCCGGCTGCACTTCTTGCAGAATACGGGTCAGGTTGGAGGTATCCGTCAGGTCGCCGTAGTGCAGATGGAATTTCGGGTTTTTCGCATGAGGATCCTGATAGATATGGTCCACACGCTCGGTGTTGAACGAAGAGGCACGACGTTTAATACCGTGTACTTCATAACCTTTCTCCAGCAGCAATTCTGCCAGGTAAGAACCATCCTGTCCGGTAACGCCGGTGATGAGAGCGACTTTAGACATATTAATTTCCTCTGTACTTATCAAAGTTTTTCAGTTTCTACGCGTTCGCGTATCACCACTGCGGGATTGCCACGGCAAACTTTATTTGCCGGAAGCGATTTAAAAACGCTGCTGCGGGCACCAATAACGGTACCATCACCAACAGAAACACCCGGTGCGACAAACACATCTGTCGCCAGCCAGCATTTTTCACCAATCACAATAGGCGAAGCGGTAATATCAAAATGCTGACTCATAAAATCGTGACTACCGGCACACAAATAACACTTCTGTGATACCACTGAATTTGCGCCAATGGTGATGTCACCCAGGCTATATAACACCGCGTCATCACCCACCCAGGCGTAATCACCGAGCGTTAATTTCCACGGATAAGTAATTTTGACTGACGGGCGAATGACTACGTTTTTTCCGATTTTTGCACCGAACAAGCGTAATAAAAATGCGCGCCAGCGATACAGTATTTGCGGTGACCAGGCAAATAATGTGGCCTGCACCGCCCACCATAACTGCACCTTAATACCGTTCCCGCCCCGAAAACCTTTCGGCACGGAGAACCCATTGAGTTCCTGCATTACGCTTCCTTATATTCAGGCTTTGTTATATAAGGCTTTCGTTTTACCCGTCGTTTTCAGACGCAATAAATAAGATAATTCCGCCAGTGGCCCCGGCATTCGCAATATATTGCGCTGTACGTTTTTTGCATCCTGGCACAATTCCAGATTATTCGAAGTTGACACACCACCCATCGAAAATTCAGACACCGTGCCTTTAATTCGACGAAACGGGTAACCCGACTTATACAAACTTGCTGCCAGTGCATAATCTGATGACACTTTATACTGCAAATCATACGGCTGTTTTTTCAGCCCCACGGTCGGGAAGAAAATAGCCTGATGGCTGGCCGGTAAACTGTGGTAGATATACCAGCCTGGCTTTGCACTACGCAGAACTTTATGGTCATCGCCGAAGTCCAGAAGCGCATCACCAATATACATGGCGTCCTCTTTCTGCCGCGCCAGCTGACGGGCAAAGAGCGCAACATCTTCATGGAACACATCACCGGAATTCAGAAAGATGGCATAGCGCCCCTGGGCCATGTCGATGCCTTTATTCATGGCGTCGTAGATGCCTTTATCTTTCTCGCTGATGTAACGTAAGTTGAACTCCCCGTTGAGTTTTTTCAAAAACTCAGCCGTACTGTCATTCGAGCCACCATCCACGACAATCCATTCAAATGTGAGGCTTGGATCGCGTGCCAGGTTGCGTAGCGAGCGCCAGGTTTTTACCACGCCTTCGTAATTGCGAAAGGCGACAGTAATCACGCTAAGAAACATAAACCACCTCATTTCGTCATACGCGCGTAATATTGAGTGCCTTGCGCAGAATAAACGGACAGACAATCAAAAAAGCATATTCCGGGCTAAATATTGACCCCGTAAAGAACAACGACACTGGCGTAAAAAGATAAAGCTGCACGCGAAAGTTCTGATTATCCCCAAACGCGTTAATCATCATTTTGAAAACTTTAAACAGATACCACAGCGTCAACAATACGGCGAACCACGAAAAATAAATAATTAACAGATACAGACCATTGTCTATGGTTTTACCGACATCTGCACCGTTAAAGATTCCGAATGATGCAACATATTCGTAAAGTGAGCCAAATCTGACTACGCCATCAATATGGGTTAATGAATAGCCCACCATGACCAGCGGCCCAATAATGCGATAATAGGACGACGAACCTTCCGTTCCCAAATCACCCAGACGTTCTGAGATGTACGGGAATGCAAATATTACGCCGACTAAAAACACCGTCAGGGAGATAATCGCCAGCGGCAGTTTTTTCTTTATCGCATCCTTGTTCAGATACTGAAATGCCCATTCCAGCAGGTAGAACAATATAAATGTCATTACCCCCGAGAAAGAACCCGACAGAACAATCCCTGCAAGAATCATAGCATCGGTCTTGGGGGTTTTGATACCAAACTGTTTGATGCTGAGCCAAATTGAGATTAACGCCAGAGCAAAAAATGCCGGCTCAAAATAGAGTGCGGTAGTACGCTTGCCGCCAAACTTAATGAAGTTCAGTACATAACTGTTACTGTAAATGAGATATTTCGAAATCATCTCCATCAGGCTACTGCCACCGGTCAAAATAATTTGCGCCATTTCCAGTGCAGCCAGCATGACAATTAACGTAACGGCAATATAAAAGAACCTAAGGATTTTCCGATAATTGTGCGGTGAAATAGTTTTAAAGCGAATACTCCAGACCATGCCAATAATAATGACAATATAAACAAACAGCATGGTCGAGGTGACGTATTTACTGGCATCCAGTGACTGACCAAAGATGTAGTTAAATGCCGTCAGGCTAAATCCAACGCCGAGGGCAATCATCAGCTTTTTCAGGCTGATTTTTTCGACATACAGCAGCAGTAAGACCGGCAGGAACGTCACAATGGTAATGGGGAAGCTTTCGCCGAGCTGGGCAATCTTGACGTTGACCAGCAGGTAGATCAGCGGCAGCAGCAGATAACTACAGATTCTGATAGAACGAGACATATTCCTCCAGCATCTGTTGGCCACTGTACGCCTTGCGGCTACGGTTGCGGAACGATTCCAGGTCAGTGCCAAACACGGCCTGCGCGACGGCGGGCTTTGGCAGTTGCACCAGCGGCAGCACCTCATTTTCACTGAAGGTTTTGCCGCCAGATTTTTCCAGCACTTCACGCGCCGCGTCGCTGTGGGTGGCAATAACCGGCACGCCAATCGACAACGCTTCGCACAGGATCAACGGGTAGTTATCCACGCGGGAGCTAAAGACCAGCGCATCCATGCCGTTCAGCGCGCTCATCAGTTTACGTTTGTCGGTTTCGAATCCGTGGTTAATCACGTTCGCCCCTTCAAACGGGGAAAACTTGCCGAAGGTATGCAGCTCTATCTTGTCGCCGAGCGCCATGATGTCGCGCACCAGCTGTTGATTGGTTTTGCCGTCGTAACGCAGATCGTGTGCCACCACGGCAATTTTCGGTTTGCCTGCGGTGTGCGCCACGGGTTTCAGCTCTGCCAGGATAGCTTCGGTTGCCACGTCGATCCCGTTATTGATGATTTTGCAGCGCCCTGCCCCGTACAGGCTGTTGAAGGCATCGGCCACATGCTGGCTGGGGGAGATAAACGTGCAGCCGAGCGCGAGCATCTCGCGAAACAGCTGGCGTTTTCCCGCCACCAGCTGATGCGCCCGGTCCACTTTTACCGGTGGATAGTTGGTCAGCGTTGGGCACTTCTGGCAGTGCGTTTTCCAGCCTTCGCAACCGTCGGTAAAGGCGCAGCGTCCGGTCACGCTCCAGTGGTCATGCAGCGTCCAGACAAAAGTGGTGTCTGGTTTATGTGCTTTCACTTTTTCGCAAAAGGCCACAACCTCTTCCAGATTCAACCAGTAGCTATGCAGCACATGAAAATGCAGCACCACGGGCCCGGCCGAGCGCGTTACCGTGCGGTACAGGTTGTTCAGATTGCCAAACAGATCGCGGTTGAACAGACGGAAAAGTGCAATGTTGGCGATGGAAGTCACGCGCGGGGTCTGTTTCACCACCTGCGGGTAGTCATCGTGGCTGACACTTTTTTTGCCACCTTTGCCATAGCCGTATATGAAGCGCGACTGTAATCCTTTTTCCAGCGCGCGCTGGTGAAGATCCAGCGCCACGCCTGCCGCCCCGCCCTCAGCCAGACGAACGTTAAATTGCAGAATATTCATTTGATCACCTTCACGCGGGCTTTTTCGCCCACCACCAGCGCGTTATCAGGAATGCTGTCCAGCACCATGCTGCCGGCACCAATGGTTACGTTGTTACCCACGGTAATGTCACCAATGATCACCACATTGGCGCCCAGCTCGACGTTATTCCCGATGACAGGGCACGTAAGGCTCGCCGGCCCACGGTTGCCAATGGTCACCGCGTGGCGAATGGTGAAGTCATCACCCGCGACCACAAACTTATTGATCACCACGGCATAGCCGTGGTGGATGGTGAAGCGGCGGCCAATGGTGGCGGCAGCCTGAATTTCGTAGCCAAAAAAGCATTCGGTGATGATGCGGTACAGCACCAGAACCGGTGCTGCCCAGATATTGTTCAGCACGTTTTTTTTGCGCCATACCGAGCAAAAATGTGCGATGCGATAGGCCAGAACCATGCAGCAAGGGCGCAGGCTCCAGCTGTTCGCGCGGCAGTCTTCAAGAAACATTATTTCCCCCGAAGTCCATCAGCCAGACGCTTGGTATTGCGCACGGAAAAGAGCGTCAGCAGTGTGCGCCAGTTCATGCGCTTATTGCGGATCTGATAGAGGGTAAAGAGCTGATACTTACGGCTGGCACGGTCGAACTTGTCTTTGTGCTTACGGTAAAAGTGGAAGTAGCCGGAAAATTTCTTCGGCGACGAGGTGATTTGCATCTCCCCGTGATTGATATGCAGGATTTGCGTGGCTTCTTCCACTTTCCAGGGTTCGCCATACTCCACCACCATGCGCAGGAAAATATCGTAATCCTGCGCCGCCTTGAGTTCGGTATCGAACAGGTTTTCTTTGAAGCGCCAGGACCAGGAGAAGACCTGATTACCAATGATATTGCGCTTGTAAAACAGGCGACGGGAGTACGGTGATTTCGGATACAGCGGCAGACTCGCTGGCTGCGAATAGACTTCACCCTGGCAAACATAGTCGTTGGCATACAGAAACGCATGTGTAACCAGCTGATGCTGGTGCGACAGGAAGGTCGACAGACGGTTGGGCGTCCATTCGTCATCGTCGTCAATCCCGGTCAGATACTGCCCTTGCGCCTGCAATATCGCCTGGTTACGTACCGCACACGCCCCGGAGTTGATGGCGTTATGCGTGTACATCACCCGTGGGTCATTGAGGTCAGTCACGAACTTTTGCAGTTGTTCGTATGAAGAGGAACAGTCATCAACAATGAGCAGCTCCCAGTTATCGTAGTCCTGACGCAGGACCGACTTAATTGCGCGGATCGCCAACTGCTGACGATTCCATGTCGGCATATAAATAGAAATCAAAGGGCGTTGTGTGGTCATGGTATTCCCCTCACCCCAGCCCTCTCCCTTTGGGGAGAGGGTGAAAGGCAACATGTCGTTATATCCCGCACCGTCTGGGTGAGGGGCTTTATTTACTGTCAGATTTATATTCGTACTCGTAGTAGCCGTAATCCTGATAACTGCTCGCGCGACGGAAGATAGAGTTCAGGATCACCCCTTTCACATCGATACCGTTCTGCTCAAAGCGGCCCAGACTGGTTTCCACTTCCTTCAGGGTATTCACCGCATAGCGCGCCACCATCAGCGTGGTGCCCGCATGGCGACCCACAATGGCAGCATCGGTTACGGCCAGAATTGGTGGGGTATCAATCAACACCAGGTCGTAGTGTTTGCTCGCCCACTCCACCAGCTGGCTGAAGCGTTCGCTCATCAGCAGTTCAGACGGATTTGGCGGAACCTGGCCACGTGGAACAAGATGGAAATTCGGGATTGAGGTCGGTTTGGCGCACTGTTCAATCTCCCCTTTACCAAGCAGGATCTCCGACAGGCCATTGACGTTATTGGTGCCCAGCAGTTCGTGGGTGTAGCCTTTACGCATGTCGCAGTCGATCAGCAGAACACGTTTGTTGGTCTGGCTCACCACGGCCGCCAGGTTGGCACAGACAAACGTCTTACCGATTGACGGGCTCACCCCGGTCATCATCAGCACGTTATTTTTGGCCTGCATCATGGCGAAGTGCAGGCTGGTGCGCAGGCTACGAACCGCCTCGATGGCAAGGTCAGTTGGGTTGCCCACCGCCAGCAACTGGCTCTGCTTATAGCGCTTAACGCCTTTAACCGTTTTGACGCTATCACGCGATTTCTGCCATTCCGACAGCGGAATACTGGCGTAAACGCTGATGCCATTCTCTTCCAGCACCTGCGGGCTTTCGATACCGCGGTTAAACAGCGAGCGCAACAGCACACCCATCACCGAAAGCATCAGGCCGAGAATAATGCTGCCCAGAATAATCAGCGCTTTTTTCGGTTTCAGCACGCCGGGCTGCGTGATGGCGGAGTCAACAATGCGCACATCGCCCACGGTACTGGCTTCGGTGATTTTCAGCTCCTGCTGCTTGTTCAGCAGTTGCATGTAAACCTGCTGGCCAGATTCCACATCACGGGTCAGACGAACGATCTCCTGCTGGGTTTCCGGCATGGAGTTCACACGCTTGTTGAGATTGGCTTTTTCATCTTCCAGCGCCTGGCGTTTTTCCAGCAAGGTGCGGTACGCCGGGTGACGTTTGGTGTAGAGCTTGGAGATCTCCGCTTCTTTAAAGGTCAGCTCGTTCAGTTGGGCATCGATATTCACCATCGAATCCAGTACCGACTTCGCTTCCAGCGGCAGATCCACCGAGTCTTTCTTCTGGCGATAGCTGTTGAGCTTCTCTTCGGCTACGTCCAGACGCTGACGCACTTCCGGCAGTTGTTTTGCCAGGAAAGCCAGGCTTTTGGCCGCCTCTTCCGATTTACGCGCAATATTCTGCTCAAGGTAGTTGCGGGTGATGCTGTTCAGGATGTCGCGGATCTGATCCTTATCTTCACCGGTAAAGCTGAGGCTCAACACGCCGGTGTCTTTGCCGTTTTCGGTGACGCTAAGGTTGTTTTGCAGGTTGTTGATCATCCCCAGCATGGAGAATTTCGAGACGGTAAACTCGCTGCCCTCAGCCGCCTGAATGGCACTTACCATCATGCTGACGCCATTTTTGCTCAGCATCTGTCCCACTTCACCGCGCGCGCTAAAACCACCGTCGCTGGTAAGCTGGTACTGCTTTGGCCCAAGCACGGTCAGCGTGAAGGTTTGATCGGCACCGCCTTTTGGCAGGGTAAAGGTGGTCACGTTTACCGTGTCGTTCTGGCGCCCCATCAGCCTGTCCCATCCCGCGCCGAAGACCGGGAAGGTTTTTTTGGTGACGGCAATATCCAGATTGAGATCGTCAACCGTTTTGCCCAGCACCATACGCGACTGGATCAGCTGAATTTCGGCATCGGATGCCGGCGGTTTGTTCGCCAGCGCAGAGCCAATATCCTGCACCAGTGAGCTACCGCTATTTTGTTCAATCTGCACCAGCGCATCGGCGCTGTAGATTGGCGTGGCGAACAGAGTGTAAACAATGGCCGCCGCGGCAAACACGGCAGTTATGCCCAGAACCCACCATTTCGCCTCTACAATCGTGCCAACCAGACGACCAATATCGATTTCATCACTGCCCGATATCGGGGCGGCAGAAGGTTTTGTTTTTTCTGTCATTGTTATCCCTGCTGAGCTTTCAGTGCCTGCGCCCACTGACGGGCAGACTGGTCAAGTAAGGTATAAACCGCCTCAAATGCCTCTCGGCTCTTGCGATACGGATCGGGAATTTCGCGTTCATTGTCCCAGTGACCAAAGAGCATCACTTTGCCTCGCATTTCAGGTGCGATTTCACACAGGGCATGAATGTGGCGTTTTTCCATCGTCAGGATCAGGTCATATTCACGGCACATGCGCCCGGAGACCTGACGGGCGCAGTGCCCGTCTAAAGAGAGGTTATGATCCAACGCCACGTTCGCTGCACGCTCGTCGGCACCTTTACCCACCAGCGCCCCAAGCCCCGCGGAGTCAACCGTGAGAGCGGGTTGATAGTTTTTCAACAACCGCTCGCCCGTTGGGGAACGGCAAATGTTCCCCACGCACACCACCAGAATTTTGTTAAACATCGCGGATTACCAGGTATGGATGTCGCGCGCCGTATCCGTCATGTAGCGAACGCCACTGATGGTTGGCAGCAACTGGTTGATCAGGCGGTTCCAGCGGGCAACCGGTGCGGTTGTGACATACACCACATCGTACGGCTGGAGGCGGAATTCGGTTGCCATCACCAGGGAGGTCGCGTCGGACATATCCAGCTGGTAAATGTTGGCAATCTTCCCTTTCGCACTGCCTTCGCCTTTCAGCGGACGGATGACGAAAATACCGCTGGCGTTAGACGAGGTGAGATCGATGCCTTCAGCCGTCCCCAGCGCTTCGGTCAGGGTCATGCCGCTGAAGTCCATTTTGAGCGTGCTCTGTTTTTTCACTTCGCCCATCACGAACACTTTCAGATCGTCATTGCGCGGAACAAACAAAATGTCGCCCGGATAGAGCAGACGGTTCTGGCTCAGGTCGCCGTTTTGCATCAGCGCCTGAAGGGAAATGCGCTGCTCCTGGCCATTGTGAGTCAGCACCACATTGCGCCAGTCTGCCGCATCGGTCAGGCCGCCTGCGGCGTTGATGGCGTCCAGCACCGTCAGCGGCACGTTGCTGATGGCCTGCTGACCCGATTTATTCACCTGCCCGGAGACATAGGCCTTTTGCGAGCGGAATGCGGCGATATTAACGTCCACCTGCGGGTCAGCGATGTACTGCGCTAAGCGGCCGGTAATATCACTACGAATTTCGGCAAGGGTTTTCCCCACCACGTGGACTTTACCGATGTAGGGATAGAACATGGTTCCGTCCGGCTGAACCCAGTTCCCGGTATCGCTGGAGCTGCGGTACTGGCCTGCTGGCGTGGTCAGCTCCGGGTGATCCCAGACGGTCACGTTAATCACATCCCCTGGCCCGACGCGATACTGGTAGGCGGCAATTTCCTGGTCCAGGGATGTATTTGGCTGGGCCACATTTGGCCGTGGACGTAATTGTTCCACCAGACGCGGGGTCAGTGGATAAACATTCACCATCCGGTCGAGGTCGAAATCAGCGTCCTGCTGTTTGATCACATCCTTTCCCATGGTTGACATATTGCTGCCGGGAAAAACCGTACAACCACTCATCAAGGTCACAGACACCAATAATGGCATCAGTTTCATTTTGGATTTCATCATTGATTATTTATCACTTTGGCAGAGTAATTATCCTGTGCAATTTAAATAAGCGCGGATTGAAACGACACTCAGAATGCAGTTAATAAAATAGAAATATAACTGGCATCAGTCCTAAAAAAAGCTTATTCACCCATTGGCTATTGACAGAATAATCGGGGCCGATTCACACGCTTTCAGGCACGCTACCGCCCTTGGCTTTCAGTTACCAATACACTGTCTAAACAATATGTTATGGATAAACACCTTCTTTGATTCGGTTGAGATGAAAATATATCAGGCGCAATTAGGGCCGCTTTGATAATGAATCCCTTACCATTCCGTAAGCATGGTAATAGCAACAAGAAATTTGATACTGGAGGAATTGTTGCAGCTAACGTAATAGCAGGCAAGGTAACAACCGTCCGGAAATGGCTTTTTAAGAATAATATTAAGAGCAAATTTTTCGCCTTTTAGGATTTTCTTTATATTGACATAATTAAATTAAAAACCATTCCCTGCGATATTTCTTATTTTTATTCATTATCAGATAAAACGATATTTAACATGAAAATAATAAGGCTATTTTCCTGCGCAGCACTCAGTCGGTTATTGAGATAAATCTCAGGTCGTCATTGCAATTTCGTCCAGCTTTATCCATGATCGAAGTGTGACATCTGTCATATAACAGAAGGTATTGCTATTACTATGGAATGGATTGCCGATCCATCAATCTGGGCCGGGCTGGTCACTCTGGTGGTCATCGAATTAGTGCTCGGGATTGATAATCTGGTCTTTATCGCCATCCTCGCCGAAAAACTGCCCTCTTCACAGCGCGACCGCGCGCGCGTAACGGGCTTACTGCTGGCGATGGTGATGCGTTTACTGCTGCTGGCCTCTATCTCCTGGCTTGTGACGCTCACAAAACCGCTGATTGTCTTTCATGGCCTGAGTTTCAGCGCCCGCGATCTGATCATGCTGTTCGGCGGGTTGTTCCTGCTGTTTAAAGCCACGGTCGAACTCAACGAACGGCTCGAAGGCAAAGACAGCGAAAACCCAACCCAGCGCCGGGGCGCGAAGTTCTGGCCCGTCGTTGCGCAAATCGTGGTGCTGGATGCGGTCTTCTCGCTGGACTCCGTGATTACCGCGGTTGGCATGGTGGACCATCTGGCCGTGATGATGGCAGCGGTGATTATTGCTATTACCCTGATGGTGATGGCCAGCAAAGCGCTCACTCGGTTTGTGAACAGCCATCCGACGATTGTGATCCTGTGTCTCAGCTTCCTGCTGATGATTGGCTTTAGCCTTGTCGCCGACGGTTTTGGGTTCCACATTCCGAAAGGCTATCTGTACGCCGCAATCGGCTTCTCGGTGATCATCGAGTCGCTTAACCAACTGGCCATTTTCAACCGTCGTCGCTTTCTGTCTGCCAACCAGACCCTGCGCCAGCGCACCGCCGACACGGTTATGCGCCTGCTCAGCGGGCAAAAAGAGGATGCCGAGCTTGATGCGGAGTCCGCCTCTCTGCTGGCCGACCACAACGATAACCAGATTTTTAATCCTCAGGAGCGCCTGATGATTGAGCGCGTGCTCAACCTCAATCAGCGCTCGGTCAGCAGTATCATGACCTCCCGCCATGATATTGAGCATATCGATCTGACGGCACCGGAGTCCCAAATCCGTGCCCTGCTGGACAAAAACCAGCACACCCGTGTGGTGGTCACCGGCGGAGAAGAGGAAGAAGACCTGCTTGGTGTGGTGCACGTTATCGACCTTCTTCAGCAGCAGCTGCGCGGTGAGACGCTCGATTTACGCGCGCTGGTGCGCCAGCCGCTGGTGTTCCCGGAGACGTTGCAGTTGCTCTCTGCGCTGGAACAGTTCCGTAATGCCCGCACCCACTTTGCCTTTGTGGTGGATGAATTTGGCTCGGTTGAAGGGCTAGTCACCCTCAGTGACGTGATGGAAACCATCGCCGGTAATCTGCCGAACGAAGTTGATGAAATTGACGCCCGCCATGATATCCAGAAAAACCCGGACGGCTCCTGGACGGCCAACGGCCATATGCCGCTGGAAGATCTGGTGCAGTATGTGCCGCTGCCGCTGGATGAAAAGCGCGAATACCACACCATCGCGGGCCTGTTGATGGAGTATTTGCAACGTATTCCGCAGCCTGGCGAAGAGGTGCAGGTGGGTGATTACCTGATCAAAACGCTACAGGTTGAGAGCCATCGCGTGCAGAAAGTGCAGCTGATACCGCTGCGCAGTGAGGACGAACTGGATTTTGAGGTGTAGGTAAAAACAAAACGGCAACCCCGTTGCCGTTTTTAGAGTTTGCTCCCCTGGGCCGGGGCCGCACAGGCCACCCGGCACAACATCCATCAAAGCTTATCTAACAGCTTCTTCACGTCCTTCCCGCTTTGCGAATCCTTATTACGATCCGCCCAGTCATTCAGTCGACGCTTCGCTTCATCCTGCAAATGCTTACGCAGCACTTGATCCACCTGAAGGCTGTAGTTCAGCGCCTGCCATTTACCGTACACGTTCAGCGGGATCGGCGTTTCTTTCAGGAAGTCGATCAGCTTGCTTTCGCCTTCCCAGCCGGATAACACACGCACTTTAAAACGCGTATCCGCCGTCTCTTTCACCAGGTCGAGCGTACCGGCACCGGTCAAAGACAGTAAGGATGATGTCCCTTCCATGCCGTCCAGCGAAAGCTGCCCGTTGTCCAGCGTCAGGTCCGTGGTAAATGCGTCAAGACGCGTTGCGCTGTCGTAATTCTCTTGAGCCTTCACATCGCTGCTGCGTTCAACCGCCTGCTGCACCAGTTGCTGGAAGTTCAGCCCTTCCATGCGGGTGTCTTTCAGATCAAGATGCGCCTGCCCCTGCCATTCGCGACGGAAAGCATCAGCATCAATTCGGGTGCCAGAGAAATCCCCCGCCAGCGTCATCTGCCCGGTCAGTGAGATCGGGTAATTGAAGGCTTTAAGGATGGTGCCAATCTCAACGTTTTCGAGACGCGGCTGGAATTCTGCCGTCGGGTTATCGTTGCGTACGTCCAGAGTACCGGGTAATGAAAGGTGCCCTGCGCCCATTTTGCCACTGAGTTCAGAGATAACCAGCAGGCCATTATGGTTGAACATCTGGCTGCTGACGTCAGTGAAGTCGATACCACGCCAGCGCACGCTGTTAGCCTTGAGCAAGACATCGGCGGTAAAGCCACGCAACCCGTTGTAATCGGGCTGGTCAAGATTCGACGAGATAACAGGACGCGGCTGCTTCACCTGGCTCTGACCGTTCTGCGGTGCATCAGCGCTGGCGGCATCCGGCGAAGGGGCCGCGAGCAGATTTTCCAGATTGAGCTTATCGAATTGCAGGTTGAACACCCACTTCGGTTTTTCAGCAAGCGTGACGCTCGCCTGCCCTTTCAGGTTGCTGTCATTGGCCTGCAAATTAAGATTATCCAGCTCAAGCTGTTTAAGCTCTTCACGCCAGACCGCCTGTAATGTGCCCTGCCCGGTAATACCTTGTGTCGGCAGGTCTGCGCCCGTGAGCTGCCAGTTAAGCTGCTGGATATCCGCCGTCAGCTGATGCGGATAATCTGCAGCGTTGACGTTTGCGTCCAGAGACACCGTCAGATCCCGCTGATCGCGATTGACACGACCGGAGAATTCAATGGCTGCCTGGTGGTTTGCATCCTGCTCCATCTTCAGGCTGATATTGCGCACGGTGACCTGTTCATCATCTTCATGCTGAAACACGAGGACGCTGTCGGCCACTTTCAGGCTGCCGATATCGAACGACCAGCCGGTATCAGACGGCGCATCCGGTAAGGTATTTTCACGCGGCGCAACCGGCGCATCGGATGTACGGACCGCTTCGGTTTGCGGTGTAAGCTGGATCACCGCACCTTTGAGCATCACCTGGTTGACCTGGAGCTGATGCGAAAAGAGCGGGATCAGAGCGACATCAAGACGCATATTGTCTGCCGACACCAGCGGCGCTGACGCCCCTGGCGCCGTTAACGACATGCGGCCAGAGAGGATGCTGAGCTGCGGCCAGACGTGCCAGCGCAGCGGCCCATCAAGCTTCAGTTGATATCCGCTGCGCACCTCGACCTGACGCACCATGTAGGCGCGAAAATCATTTGGGTTAACCAGCAGAACCAACGCCGAAAGGCCAGCTACCAGCACCACCAGCAAAATCATCAGCGTTGTCAGAACTCTTCTCATGGCATCCTCAGTGGACTAACAATCAGTCTTTATCGATACGGCTGGCGACGGCACCCTGCTGATCGCGGTATTTAGCATCCTGACGGCGATTGTAAGGACGTGCTGCCGGACCGGACAGCGGCTCGAAGCTCAGCGCTCCAATCATCATACCAGGACGCAGTGCCAGCGGCAGTTTACCGGCATTGAAAAACTCCAGCACAATACGACCAGACCAGCCCGGATCGATACGGTGTGCGGTCACGTGTACCATCAGCCCCAGACGCGCCAGAGAGGAACGGCCATCCAGCCAGCCAACCAGGTCAGCCGGAAGCGTGACGGACTCAAAGGTGACTGCCAGGGCGAGCTCGCCCGGATGAAGGTAAAACGCGTCACCTTCTTCAAGTACAATTTCATCACTCATTACGCGGTCAAGCGCAGCGCTGACTTCATCTTTCGGCCCGCTGAGGTCGATAAATGGCGCAGTATGACCACTGAACGTACGGAATTTATTCCCCAGACGCACATCAACGGTCACACCGTTGATTCGCTCCACTGGCGGACGAGGAGTAATAGACAGGCGGCCTTCATCCAGCCAGGCTTCTATATCTTGGTCACAAAGACGCATGGCACTTTCTCCTTTCGTGCATCAATGCCTGAAGCCTGTCAGGCTCCAGGGCAAACCAGGTTATCTCTGAACGGTACACAATTCGCGCGGTTTATTCAAAAAACTGGCTGATTTTCGCTTTTAAGATATCAATGGCGATACGGTTTTTACCGCCGCGAGGCACGATGATATCGGCGTATTGCTTGGACGGTTCGATAAATTGCAGGAACATCGGACGGACGGTTTTCTGGTATTGGGCCATAACGGAATCCATCGAACGGCCACGTTCGTTAACGTCACGCTTAATACGACGCATCAGGCAGATATCCAACGGGGTATCAACAAAGATAGAGAAGTTCATTGATTCACGCAGGCGAGCGTCCGTCAGTAACAGAATGCCCTCAAGGATAATGACCTTTTTCGGCTCAATACGTACCGTTTCTTTGGTACGGGTATGCTCAACATAGCTGTAAACAGGCAGTTCGATCGCCTGGCCGCTTTTAAGCGCTTCTAAATGCTGGAACAGCAGGCTGTGATCCATTGCATTCGGATGGTCATAGTTGGTTTTAACGCGCTCTTCCATCGAGAGATGCGATTGATCTTTATAATAACTATCTTCGGGAATGACACCGATGTGCTCATCACCAACTTGATCCCGCAGTTCGCGATAAAGCGTACTGGCAATAAGACTTTTACCTGAAGCCGATGCGCCGGCGATGCCGATAATGACGCACTGATGAGACTTATCAGTCATAAATTTAGCGACCTGATTAACCTGGATGTTAAGGAAGGACGACGCCGGAGCGTCAAACGCGGCAATTATAGGGATTTCGTGGGCGTGATACCAGTCGAATACACAGGTTATGCGAGACAGCCTCAAAAGTGCCTTTTCACTCCCTTAATGAAATTTAAATGACCAATTTTTCAGCGTTTAACATGAATTTTTTGCAGAGTAACTATTTAATAAGTCTATGATGTCAAATTATGAGCAGTCGCCATATGAATTGTAAATTGTTTGTACTAGCATAAACGAAATTCATAAATTCATTCGTCTGGACCTGTTTCCGGACGGCCTCGCGTCCCTGGATAAAGCGGTAATGAATAAACAATACCAGCGGGTTTTGGTTACCACCCCACATCCTTTACTGCGACTTGTCTTTCTGGGCCTGGTCACCTTTATCTTTACGTTGTTCTCGCTTGAACTGACCCGTTTTGGAACGCTGCTGGCGCCATTATGGTTCCCGACGTCAATTATGATGGTCGCGTTTTACCGTCACGCGGGGAAAATGTGGCCCGGCATTGCGCTGGCCTGCTCCTTTGGCAATGTTTTCGCCTCCTGGATGATCCTCTCATGGGGCGAAATCAGCCTCGCCTACACGGTCATTAACGTTATCGAAGCCTGTGTCGGCGCATTACTGCTACGAAAACTGCTGCCCTGGTACAACCCGCTACAAAACCTGAATGACTGGATCCGTCTGGCCATCGGCAGCGCCCTGATACCGCCGCTGGTAGGTGGCGTGTTGGTTTACTTCATCGTTCCGAGCCCGGAGCCGCTGCGTAACTTTCTGGTCTGGGTATTATCAGAGGCCATCGGAGCACTGGCACTGGTGCCATTAGGGTTACTGTTTAAACCGCACTATCTGCTGCGCCACCGTAACCCGCGACTGCTGCTGGAAACGCTCGTGACCATGGCGATCACGCTGGTCCTGAGCTGGGTTGCTATTACCTGGCTTCCGTGGCCGTTCACCTGTGTCATTGTCCTGCTGATGTGGAGCGCGGTACGCCTGCCGCGCCTGGAAGCGTTCCTGGTATTTTTGGTCACCGTGATGATGGTGTCGCTGATGATTGCGCAAAACCCCGCGCCAATGGCCACCCAAAATGCCAGCGCAATGGTCAACGCGCCGTGGCTGCCGTTCCTGATGATGCTGCTGCCGGCCAACGTGATGACCATGGTGATGTATGCGTTTCGGGCGGAACGTAAGCACATCACCGAAAGCGAAGAGCGTTTTCGCAACGCGATGGAATATTCCGCCATCGGTATGGCATTAGTCGGCATTGAAGGCCAGTGGCTCCAGGCCAACAAAGCGCTGTGTAACTTTTTGGGATATACCCAGACCGAGCTGCAGTCGCTCACCTTCCAGCAACTGACCTGGCCTGACGATTTAAACTCCGACCTCGAACAGTTGGAACAGCTGATCAACGGGGACATCAACACCTATTCGCTGGAAAAACGCTACTACACCCGTCACGGGGAAGTGGTCTGGGCGTTGCTCGCCGTCTCGGTTGTGCGCCATGCGGATGGCACTCCCCTCTATTTTATTGCCCAGATTGAAGACATTAACGACCTGAAACAGACGGAATGGGTAAATAAACGTCTGATGGAGCGTATTACGCTCGCCAATGAAGCGGGTGGTATTGGTATCTGGGAATGGGATCTTGAACCTGACATCATCAGCTGGGACAAAAAAATGTTCGAGCTGTATGAAATCCCGCCGCATATCAAACCTACGTGGCAAATCTGGCATGAAGCGATGGTGCCGGAAGACCGTCCCTATGCTGAACAGGTGATCCGCGATTCGCTGATGGCAAGGCTGCCGTTTAAGCTGGAATTCCGTATCCGGGTGAAAGAAGGTGTGCGCCATATCCGCTCTCTCGCCAACCGGGTGCTGAATAAACAAGGGGAAGTTGAGCGTCTGCTTGGCATCAACATGGATATGACCGAAGTTAAACAGCTTAACGAGGCGTTATTCCAGGAAAAAGAGCGGCTGCACATTACCCTTGATTCCATCGGCGAAGCGGTACTTTGTACCGATGTCGACATGAACGTCACCTTCATGAACCCTGTCGCCGAGAAGATGAGCGGCTGGACTCAGGTTGAAGCCATTGGTCAGCCGATCCTGAAAGTTCTGCATATTACCTTTGGTGAGAACGGCCCGTTGATGGAAAACATCCACAGCGGTGATATGTCTCGCTCCGATATCGAACAGGATGTGGTGCTGAACTGCCGCAGCGGCGGGAGTTTTGACATTCATTACAGCATCACGCCGCTCAGTACGCTGGATGGACAAAATATCGGCTCGGTGCTGGTTATCCAGGACGTCACCGAATCACGCAAAATGCTGCGCCAGTTGAGTTATAGCGCTTCTCACGATGCCCTCACCCACCTGGCAAACCGCGTGAGCTTTGAAAGCCATCTCAAGCGGCTGTTGCAGACGGTTCAGGAAACTCGCCAGCGTCATGCGCTGGTCTTTATCGATCTTGACCGCTTCAAAGCCGTCAACGATACGGCAGGCCATGCGGCGGGCGATGCCCTGCTGCGTGAGCTTTCATCATTAATGCTGACCATGCTCCGTTCAAGCGATGTTCTGGCGCGCCTGGGCGGCGATGAGTTTGGCCTGCTGCTGCCTGACTGTAATATCGAAAGCGCACGCTATATCGCTGGGCGTTTGATCCACGCCATTAATGACTATCACTTCATGTGGGAAGGTCGCCTGCATCGTATCGGCGCCAGTGCGGGCATCACCCTGATTGACGAAAATAACTACCAGGCAGCGGAAGTGATGTCCCAGGCGGATATCGCCTGTTACGCCTCCAAGAACAACGGCCGTGGTGTAGTTACGGTCTACGAGCCTCAGCAGGAACGTGTTCACACCACGCGCGGCATGATGTCGCTCGATGAGCAGTGGCACATGATCAAAGACAACCACCTGATGATGATTGCCCGCAGCGTGGCCTCGCCGCGCATCCCGGAAAGCAGTAATTTCTGGCTGATTTCACTGCGCCTGTGGACCAGCCAGGGCGAAGTGCAGGAAGAACACGCGTTCCGTGCCGGGCTGGCCGAACCTGAACTGCTTCACGCCCTCGACAGACGTATTTTCAGTGAGTTTTTCCGTACCTATGCGGCCCAGGTTGCCAGCAAAGGAATGGGCGTTGCCCTGCCGCTTTCAGAGGCGGGTTTAGCCAGCGTCACGCTGGTAGACGAACTGCTCGAACTGCTGGAGAAAGGCCCGTTCCCGGGGCGTCTGCTGCATCTGATTATCACCATTGACGTTTTGAACAACCCAGATCCAAACGTACAGAATGGGCTGCAAAAACTCCGTCACGTTGGCTGTCGTGTGGTGTTAAGCCAGGTGGGGCGCAATATGGATGTGTTCAACCAGCTGAGCATCAATATGGCCGATTACCTGATGCTGGATGCCGAAGTGGTGACCAACGTTCACGGTAATCTGATGGATGAGATGATGGTGACCATTATTCAGGGCCACGCCCAGCGCCTGGGCATGAAAACCATTGCCGGCCCAAGCAATCAGCCGATGATGATGGACACCTTATCCGGCATTGGCATCGACTTTATCTATGGCGACACCATCGCCGAACCGCAGCCGCTGGAGTTACTGCTGAACACCAGTTACTTCGCCATCAACTAACGGCGTCCAGCCGTCGGTGTACCAGATGTGCAGTAGCGCATAGGAACGCCACGGCTGCCAGCGCTCGGCATAGCGCCGGATTTGCGCCGGTGTCATCCCGGCAAAACGCTGCTTAATCAGATAATCATCCGGCAGGAACACATCTTTTGCCTGCCATCCGCGCAGCGCAAGATAGTTGGCCGTCCAGCGGCCAATCCCGGGCCGCAGCTGTAACGCTTTCATTCCCGCGTCAATATCATCCGGCGGCGTGAGCGGGAATGTCCCGTTGACCACAGATTGCGCCAGATGAATCAGCGACTCAGCCCGCTTAACAGGCATCCCGAGCGCCTTCAGCGCCAGCGGATCGGCGGCTGCCAGCGCATCAGGGGAGGGAAAGCAAAGGTAGTCAGGGAAATCTTTCACCGGCGCGCCACACAGTGCCACCACGCGCGCGGCCAGTTTCACCGCCATCGCCACGCTCACCAGTTGCCCCAGAATCGCCCTTACGCCCTGCTCCCAGGCATCCATCGAGCCCGGCAAACGAAGCCCTGGCCGGGCTGCGCCAAGCTCACCGAGCGTTGCGAGGACGCGTTGCGGTTCGCAGGCAAGATCGAACAGACGTTCAATCCGCGCCAGGCAGGCCGACGACACAGGAACCAGCCCCGGGCTTAAGGTAACCTTCAGGGTACAGGTGTCGGTATCAGGAGTGACGCGAAACACGCCCTGATGCCCGTCACAGGCGAAACTCCGCTCGTAGAAGGTATCCGTGACGGTTTCAACGCCCGTGACCGCACGCGCGCCAAGAAAGCCAAACATCCATTGCCAGTCGTAAGGGGGTTGCCAGTTCAGGGTGTACATCGCGACTCCTTTTAGGTTCACCACAGCATAAACCGAACAGGCTTGTTTCGCCTTGCTTTCATATTCCTGTTGTCGCAGGCCGGACATTTCGCTAAAGTCTCGCCCCTTCTCACTGGCATGGGGATGTCTACGTGTTTATTGGATTTGACTACGGTACGGCTAACTGTTCAGTTGCCATCATGCAAAACGGGCAACCACAGCTCCTGAAAATGGAAAAAGAGAGCACGTTGCTGCCGTCCATGCTTTGCGCTCCCACTCGTGAAGCGGTCAGCGAATGGCTGTTCCGTCATCACCAGGTTCCGGCCACTGGCGCGGAATCGCAGGCGTTGCTGCGCCGTGCAGTCAGTTTTAACCGCGAAGAGGATATCGACGTCACGCCATCCAGCGTGCAGTTTGGCCTCTCTTCGCTGGGTCATTACGTTGAAGATCCTGAAGAGGTCTACTTCGTTAAATCACCGAAGTCGTTCCTGGGCGCAAGCGGGCTGAAACCGCAGCAGGTGGCCATGTTTGAAGACCTGGTGTGCGCCATGATGTTGCATATCCGCAATCAGGCGCAGACCCAGGTTACTGATGCCATCACCCAGGCGGTGATTGGTCGTCCGATTAACTTCCAGGGATTAGGCGGCGAAGAAGCCAACCAGCAGGCGCAGGGCATTCTTGAGCGTGCCGCACACCGCGCGGGCTTCCGCGATGTGGTGTTCCAGTATGAACCGGTTGCCGCAGGGCTGGATTTTGAAGCCACCCTGACGGAAGAAAAACGGGTTCTGGTGGTGGATATCGGCGGGGGAACGACAGACTGCTCCCTGCTGCTGATGGGGCCACAATGGCACGCGCGCCGTGACCGCGAAAATAGCCTGCTGGGGCACAGTGGTTGCCGCGTGGGCGGTAACGATCTGGATATCGCTCTGGCGTTTAAAAGCCTGATGCCGCTGCTGGGCATGGGCGGGCAGACGGAAAAAGGGATTGCCCTGCCGATCCTGCCGTGGTGGAATGCTATCGCCATCAACGACGTGCCGGCACAAAGTGATTTCTACAGCACCGCTAACGGACGTTTCCTGAATGATCTGGTGCGCGATGCCCAGGACGCAGAGAAAGTCGCCCTGCTGCATAAAGTGTGGCGTCAGCGCCTGAGCTATCGCGTGGTGCGTACCGCTGAAGAGAGTAAAATTGCGCTCTCGGCAATCCCTGAGCACGCGGTGACCTTGCCGTTTATTAGCGATGACCTTGCCACTGCCATTACGCAGGACGGGCTGGAAACGGCGCTCACGCAGCCGTTACAGCGCATTCTGGAGCAGGTTCAGCTGGCACTGGAAAATGGCAAAGAGAAGCCGGACGTAATTTACCTGACGGGAGGGAGCGCCCGCTCACCGCTCATCAAGAAAGCACTGGCGGAACAACTGCCGGGAATACCGATTGCGGGCGGCGATGACTTTGGATCCGTTACCGCAGGTCTGGCGCGCTGGGCGCAGGTGATGTTTAGCTAATGCCGTTGTGCCGGGTGGCGGCTCCGCCTTACCCGGCCTATAAAATCCTCGAACCGCAGGCCGGGTAAGTAAAAGCACCACACTCAGACAATTCCAGACAGTCTTCCATATTTCCTCCATTTTTCTGCCGTCTTGCCTGACTAAACTAGTATCATTCCCCGAAGTGTTTCAGGATGAGAACGTATAACGATGAAAGGCAGTCAAAAATCCCGCTGGGCAATCGCCGCTGGCATCATTGTGGTGGTCCTTGCCGCCGCCTGGTACTGGCACAGTCAATCTTCCGGTACTGCGACACCCGCTGGAGCAAGTTCCCAGCCACAGCGCCCTGTGGGCGGTGGCCGCCACGGGATGCGCGGCGGCGTGCTGGCGCCGGTGCAGGCTGCGACGGCGGTAAACAAAGCCGTTCCTCGTTATCTTTCCGGCCTGGGGACCATAACGGCGGCAAACACGGTAACGGTCCGCAGCCGTGTCGAAGGTCAGTTGATGGCCATTCATTTCCAGGAAGGCCAGCAGGTTAAAGCCGGTGATTTACTGGCAGAGATCGATCCGAGCCAGTTCAAAGTCGCCCTCGCCCAGGCTCAGGGGCAGCTCGCAAAAGATAAAGCCACGCTCGCGAATGCGCAGCGTGATTTAGCACGCTATCAACAGCTGGTCAAAACCAATCTGGTGTCACGCCAGGAGCTTGATACCCAGCAGTCGCTGGTGAGCGAAACCCAGGGCACAATAAAAGCTGATGAAGCTTCCGTCGCCAGTGCACAGTTACAGCTCGACTGGAGTCGCATCACCGCGCCCATCGATGGCCGCGTGGGGCTGAAACAGGTCGACATCGGAAATCAAATCTCCAGCAGCGACACCACCGGTATTGTGGTGATAACCCAGACCCATCCTATCGATTTGATCTTTACCCTGCCGGAAAGCGATATCGCAACCGTTGTGCAGGCGCAAAAGGCCGGTCAGGGGCTGGTCGTCGAAGCCTGGGATCGCACCAACAAACAGAAACTGAGCCAAGGCTCTCTCCTGAGCCTTGATAACCAGATTGATACCACCACTGGCACCATCAAGCTCAAAGCCCGCTTTAACAACCAGGACGATGCCCTGTTCCCGAACCAGTTTGTGAATGCACGAATGCTGGTAGCCACGGAAGAAAATGCCGTAGTCATTCCGGCAGCGGCACTGCAAATGGGGAATGAAGGCAACTTTGTCTGGGTGCTGAACAGTGAGAACAAGGTCAGCAAACATCTGGTGAAAACCGGGATCCAGGACAGCCAGACGGTGGTTATCAGCGCCGGGATTTCCGCAGGCGACCGCGTGGTGACCGACGGCATTGACCGCCTGACCGAAGGCGCCAAAGTCGAAGTGGTTGAAGCGCATGACAGCACCACCGCCGCGGAACAACCCGCCAGACGCGAACATAAAAAACAGGGAGCGGCTTCCTGATGCAGGTGATGCCACCGAGCTCTACAGGTGGGCCGTCACGCCTGTTCATTTTGCGCCCCGTTGCCACCACGCTGTTGATGGTGGCCATTCTGCTGGCCGGGATTATTGGTTACCGTTTTCTGCCCGTTTCGGCGCTGCCAGAAGTCGATTACCCCACCATTCAGGTTATTACGCTCTATCCTGGGGCCAGCCCGGATGTCGTGACCTCTGCCATTACCGCGCCGCTGGAGCGTCAGTTTGGCCAGATGTCCGGCTTAAAACAGATGTCCTCGCAAAGCTCGGGCGGCGCTTCTGTGGTAACTCTCCAGTTCCAGCTGACGCTGTCGCTGGACGTTGCCGAGCAGGAAGTGCAGGCCGCGATTAACGCCGCCACTAACCTTCTGCCGTCCGACCTGCCCAACCCACCGGTTTACAGCAAGGTTAACCCGGCGGATCCGCCAATCATGACCCTTGCGGTCACCTCATCTGCCATTCCGATGACCCAGGTGGAAGATATGGTAGAAACCCGCGTGGCGCAGAAAATCTCGCAGGTGTCCGGGGTGGGTCTGGTGACACTGGCAGGCGGGCAACGCCCGGCTGTGCGCGTGAAGCTGAACGCCCAGGCAATTGCTTCTCTGGGGTTAACCAGCGAAACCATTCGCACGGCGATAAGCAATGCGAACGTCAATTCCGCAAAAGGCTCGCTGGATGGCCCGACGCGTGCCGTTACGCTTTCTGCGAACGACCAGATGCAGTCTGCCGATGAATATCGCCAGCTGATTGTAGCGTATCAAAATGGCGCACCCGTTCGCCTGGGCGATGTGGCAACCGTTGAGCAAGGCGCAGAAAATAGCTGGCTTGGTGCCTGGGCCAACAAACAGCAGGCGATTGTAATGAACGTACAGCGCCAGCCTGGTGCCAATATCATTAATACCGCCGACAGCATCCGCACCATGCTGCCGCAACTGATTGAAAGCCTGCCGAAGTCCGTCAGCGTGAAAGTGCTTTCCGACCGCACAACCAATATTCGCGCGTCCGTCTCCGACACCCAGTTTGAGCTGATGCTGGCCATTGCGCTGGTAGTTATGATCATCTACCTGTTCCTGCGTAACGTACCGGCCACCATTATCCCTGCCGTCGCCGTGCCGTTATCGCTGGTGGGTACGTTTGCCGTGATGGTGTTCCTTGATTTTTCGATCAACAACCTGACGCTGATGGCGCTCACTATCGCCACCGGTTTTGTGGTGGATGACGCCATCGTGGTTATCGAAAACATCTCCCGCTACATCGAAAAAGGCGAAAAACCGTTAGCCGCCGCGCTGAAAGGGGCGGGAGAAATCGGCTTTACCATTATTTCTCTCACCTTCTCATTAATTGCCGTACTGATCCCGCTACTGTTTATGGGGGATATTGTCGGCCGCTTGTTCCGCGAATTTGCCGTCACCCTGGCGGTCGCGATTTTAATCTCAGCGATAGTGTCTCTGACGCTTACGCCAATGATGTGCGCCCGCATGTTGAGCGTTGAGTCCCTGCGCAAACAAAACCGCTTCTCGCGGGCGTCGGAGCGGATGTTCGAACGCATCATCGCCGCCTACGGCCGCCTGCTGGCAAAAGTGCTGAATCATCCGTGGGCCACCCTTGGCGTGGCGTTGGGTACGCTGGCGCTGAGCGTGATGCTGTGGATTTTCATCCCGAAAGGATTCTTCCCGATTCAGGATAACGGCATCATTCAGGGCACGCTTCAGGCTCCGCAGTCCGTCTCCTTTGCCAGCATGGCGCAGCGCCAGCAGCAGGTGTCTGAGCTCATCATGAAAGACCCGGCGGTTGAAAGCCTGACCTCTTTCGTGGGCGTTGACGGAACCAACCCGTCGCTGAACAGCGCGCGTCTGCAAATCAATCTCAAACCGTTGAGTGACCGGGATGACCGCGTACAAACGGTGATTAAGCGTCTGCAAACTGCCGTCGCCCGCGTGCCGGGAATCGAGCTGTATCTGCAACCGATTCAGGATTTAACCATCGATACCCAGGTGAGCCGCACCCAGTATCAGTTCACGTTACAGGCCACTTCGCTTGATGCGCTCAGCACCTGGGTGCCGCAGCTGGTGAACAAACTCAAGGCGCTGCCGCAAATTTCCGACGTCAGCAGCGACTGGCAGGACAAAGGACTGGCGGCCTATGTGAACGTTAACCGCGACAGTGCCAGCCGTCTGGGCATCACGATGGCGGATGTTGATAACGCGCTGTACAACGCGTTCGGGCAGCGGCTGATCTCCACGATTTATACCCAGGCGAACCAGTATCGCGTAGTGCTGGAGCACAACACCGAAAACACACCGGGGCTTGCCGCGCTGGATACAGTACGCCTGACCAGTAAAGATGGCGGCATTGTGCCGTTAAGTGCCATTGCCAGCGTGGAAGAGCGCTACACCCCACTTGCGATTAACCATCTCGATCAGTTCCCGTCCACCACCATTTCGTTCAACGTGCCAGACGCATACTCGCTGGGTGAAGCCGTAGAGGCCATTCTTGCGGCAGAAAAAGAGCTGAGCTTCCCGTCAGACATTCAGACCCAGTTCCAGGGCAGCACGCTGGCCTTCCAGGCGGCACTGGGGAATACCATCTGGCTGATTGTCGCCGCCGTGGTGGCGATGTATATCGTGCTCGGCGTGTTGTACGAAAGCTTTATTCACCCGATAACTATCCTCTCTACCCTGCCGACCGCAGGCGTTGGTGCCCTTCTGGCGCTGATGCTGTCAGGCAGTGAACTGGATGTGATCGCGATAATCGGTATCATCCTGCTTATCGGCATCGTGAAGAAAAACGCCATCATGATGATCGACTTTGCCCTTGCCGCCGAACGCGAACAGGGCATGTCGCCGCGGGATGCAATCTTCCAGGCGTGTCTGCTGCGTTTTCGCCCAATCCTGATGACCACGCTGGCCGCGCTACTGGGTGCCCTGCCGCTGATGCTGAGTACCGGCGTGGGCGCTGAGCTGCGCCGCCCTCTGGGGATTGGCATGGTCGGCGGTCTGCTGGTGAGCCAGGTGCTGACGCTGTTTACCACCCCGGTGATTTACCTGCTCTTTGACCAGCTGGCTATCTGGGCCAAAAGCCGTTTCCCGAAACGTGAAGAGGAGGCGTAAGTGAAGTTTTTCGCCCTCTTCATTTACCGCCCGGTCGCGACGATATTAATTTCGCTCGCAATCACCCTGTGCGGCGTGCTTGGCTTCCGGCTGCTGCCGGTTGCCCCGCTGCCACAGGTGGATTTCCCGGTGATCATGATCAGCGCCTCGCTGCCGGGCGCTTCGCCAGAAACGATGGCCTCTTCGGTGGCCACGCCGCTGGAACGCTCGCTGGGGCGTATTGCCGGGGTGAACGAAATGACCTCCAGCAGTTCGCTTGGCAGCACGCGTATCATTCTGGAATTCAGCTTCGACCGCGATATTAACGGTGCCGCACGCGACGTACAGGCCGCGATCAACGCCGCGCAAAGCCTGTTGCCAAGCGGGATGCCAAGCCGTCCGACCTATCGTAAAGCCAACCCGTCTGACGCGCCCATCATGATCCTGACGCTCACCTCGGATACTTACTCTCAGGGGCAACTTTACGACTTTGCCTCCACCCAACTGGCGCAGACCATCGCCCAGATTGACGGTGTGGGTGACGTTGACGTCGGCGGCAGCTCCCTGCCCGCAGTACGCGTGGGTTTAAACCCGCAGGCGCTGTTCAACCAGGGCGTGTCGCTGGATGACGTGCGCACTGCCATCAGCAACGCGAACGTTCGCAAGCCGCAAGGAGCGATCGATGACCAGAGCCATCGCTGGCAGATCCAGACCAACGACGAGCTGAAAACCGCCGCGGAATATCAACCGCTGATCATTCACTACAACAACGGTGCGGCGGTACGCTTAAGCGATGTCGCCAGCGTTACCGATTCGGTGCAGGATGTGCGTAACGCCGGGATGACCAACGCCAAACCGGCTATTTTGCTGATGATCCGCAAACTGCCGGAAGCCAATATCATCCAGACGGTCAACAGCATCCGCGCGCGCCTGCCGGAATTGCAGGAAACCATTCCGGCGGCCATTGATTTGCAGATTGCCCAGGATCGCTCTCCGACGATCCGCGCCTCGCTCGAAGAGGTGGAGCAGACGTTAATTATCTCTGTGGCGCTGGTTATCCTGGTGGTGTTTTTGTTCCTGCGCTCGGGGCGCGCCACGCTTATCCCGGCGGTGGCCGTTCCGGTGTCGTTGATCGGCACCTTTGCCGCCATGTACCTGTGCGGATTTAGCCTGAACAACCTTTCGCTGATGGCGCTGACCATTGCCACGGGCTTCGTTGTGGATGACGCCATTGTGGTGCTGGAGAATATCTCGCGCCATCTGGAAGCTGGCGTGAAACCGCTCCAGGCGGCGCTTCAGGGTACGCGCGAAGTGGGCTTCACGGTGCTTTCTATGAGCCTGTCTCTGGTCGCGGTGTTCCTGCCGCTGCTGCTGATGGGCGGGCTGCCTGGCCGCCTGCTGCGGGAGTTTGCCGTTACGCTCTCCGTCGCCATTGGTATTTCGCTGGCCATCTCGCTGACGTTAACGCCGATGATGTGTGGCTGGATGCTTAAGCGCAGCAAACCGCATTCGCAGCCACGGCGTAAAGGTTTTGGCCGCGTCCTGATGGCCATGCAGGAGAGCTACGGCAAGTCGCTGAAATGGGTGCTGAACCACACGCGGATTGTCGGGCTGGTGCTGATTGGCACCATTGTGCTCAACGTCTGGATGTACATCTCTATCCCGAAAACGTTCTTCCCGGAACAGGATACCGGGGTACTGATGGGCGGCATTCAGGCTGACCAAAGCATCTCGTTCCAGGCGATGCGCGGTAAATTGCAGGACTTTATGAAAATCATCCGCGAAGACAAAGCCGTGGATAATGTCACCGGTTTTACTGGCGGTTCGCGTGTGAACAGCGGGATGATGTTTATTACCCTCAAGCCCCGGGATGTGCGCAACGAAACTGCGCAGCAGGTTATCGACCGCCTGCGCATGAAGCTTGCCAAAGAGCCGGGAGCCAATCTGTTTTTGATGGCCGTTCAGGATATCCGCGTGGGCGGACGTCAGGCCAACGCCAGCTATCAGTACACCCTGCTGTCTGACGACCTTGCCGCCCTGCGCGAATGGGAGCCGAAGATCCGCAAAGCGCTGGCGGCGCTGCCACAACTGGCAGACGTGAACTCCGATCAGCAGGACAACGGCGCAGAGATGGATCTGACCTACGATCGTGAAACCATGTCGCGGCTGGGCATTAACGTTGAAGCCGCCAACAGCCTGCTGAACAACGCCTTTGGTCAGCGCGAGATCTCCACCATTTACCAGCCGATGAACCAGTATAAGGTAGTGATGGAAGTGGATCCGCGCTACACCCAGGACATCAGCGCGCTGGACAAAATGTTTGTGATTAACAGCGATGGCAAGGCGATCCCGCTCTCTTATTTCGCCAGCTGGCAGCCCGCAAACGCCCCTCTTTCTGTTAACCATCAGGGGCTTTCCGCCGCCTCAACCATTTCGTTTAACCTGCCAACCGATTCGTCGCTGTCTGAGGCGAGCGATGCCATCAACCGCACTATGACCCAGCTTGGCGTGCCGTCCACCGTGCGCGGCAGTTTTGCCGGAACGGCACAGGTATTCCAGGAGACGATGAACTCACAAGTGATCCTGATCCTGGCGGCCATCGCCACGGTGTATATCGTGCTGGGGGTGTTGTATGAAAGTTACGTTCATCCGCTGACAATCCTCTCTACCCTGCCTTCGGCGGGTGTGGGGGCATTGCTGGCGCTGGAGCTGTTCGGTGCACCATTCAGCCTAATCGCGCTAATCGGTATCATGCTATTAATAGGCATAGTGAAGAAAAATGCCATTATGATGGTCGACTTCGCGCTGGTGGCGCAGCGTCACGGCAATCTGAGCCCGGAAGAAGCCATTTTCCAGGCCTGCCAGCTGCGTTTTCGCCCGATCATGATGACCACGCTGGCGGCGCTGTTTGGCGCCCTGCCGCTGGTGATTTCCGGTGGCGACGGCTCAGAGCTGCGTCAGCCGCTGGGGATAACGATTGTCGGTGGTCTGGTGATGAGCCAGTTGTTAACGCTCTACACCACCCCCGTGGTCTATCTCTTCTTCGACCGCCTGCGGGTGCGTTTTTCACGTAAAAACAGAGAAACGGTAAACGGGTAAATGACAGAACTCCCCAAAAATGTCCGCTGGCAGTTATGGATTGTCGCCTTCGGCTTCTTTATGCAGTCGCTGGATACGACCATCGTTAATACCGCCCTCCCCTCTATGGCGAGAAGCCTGGGGGAGAGCCCACTGCACATGCATATGGTGATCGTCGCTTACGTGCTGACGGTTGCCGTCATGCTGCCCGCAAGCGGCTGGCTGGCAGACAAAGTGGGGGTCCGAAATATCTTTTTCACCGCCATCATCCTGTTTACCGCGGGCTCGCTATTTTGCGCCCAAGCCAACACGCTCAATGAGTTGGTGATGGCGCGTGTCCTTCAGGGGGTTGGCGGGGCGATGATGGTGCCCGTCGGCCGGCTGACGGTGATGAAAATCGTCCCGCGCGAACTGTACATGGCGGCGATGACCTTTGTCACCCTGCCCGGCCAGGTCGGCCCGCTGCTCGGCCCGGCGCTGGGCGGTGTGCTGGTGGAATACGCCTCCTGGCACTGGATTTTCCTGATCAATCTGCCGGTGGGTATCGTGGGGGCTATCGCCACGCTGGTGCTGATGCCTAACTACACCATGCAAACCCGGCGCTTTGATTTCGTTGGCTTTACCTTACTGGCTGCCGGTATGGCGACCCTGACCCTGGCGCTCGATGGGCAAAAAGGGCTGGGGATTTCCTCCCTGACGCTGGGCATGCTTGTCGCCCTCGGCGTGATGTCTGTGCTGTGGTATTTGTACCATGCGCGGGATAACGATCAGGCGCTGTTCAGCCTGTCGCTGTTTAAAAACGCTACCTACCGTCTTGGGCTGTTTGGCAGCTTTGCCGGGCGCGTCGGCAGCGGTATGTTGCCGTTTATGACGCCGGTTTTTCTCCAGATCGGGATGGGCTTTTCACCGTTCCACGCGGGCTTAATGATGATCCCGATGGTGCTTGGCAGTATGGGGATGAAACGCATTGTGGTGCAGGTTGTAAACCGCTTTGGCTACCGTCGCGTGCTGGTCACAGCCACCCTGGGGCTGGCCATCATCAGCCTGCTGTTTATGGGCGTAGCGCTGATGGGCTGGTACTACGCACTGCCGCTGGTCCTGTTCTGCCAGGGCATTATCAACTCGATGCGGTTCTCGTCGATGAACACCCTGACGCTGAAAGATCTGCCGGACGAACTGGCCAGCAGCGGCAACAGCCTGCTGTCGATGATCATGCAGCTTTCCATGAGCGTGGGTGTTACCGTGGCGGGCCTGCTGCTCGGCATGTACGGGCAGCAGCATCTCAGCGTCGACACGCCGGTCGCGCATCAGGTGTTTTTATATACCTATCTCAGCATGGCGGTAATTATCGCCCTGCCCGCGATTATCTTCGCCAGAGTACCGGACGATACCAGTAAGAATGTTGTTATCCGTCGTGGCAAAAGGAGTGCATCATGAAATTCTGGCGTCCCGGGATCACCGGAAAGCTGTTTGTGGCGATTTTTGCCACCTGTATCGTTCTGCTGATCACGATGCACTGGGCGGTGCGGGTTAGCTTTGAGCGCGGTTTTATTGACTACATCAAACACGGGAACGAACAGCGTTTACAGGGGCTGAGCGATGCGCTGGGTGAACAGTATGCCCTGCACGGCAACTGGCGTTTTCTGCGTAATAACGACCGCTTTGTTTTTCAAATCCTCCGCTCGCTTGAGCACGATACCGACGACGATCGTCCCGGCCCCGGGATGCCGCCGCACGGCTGGCGTACCCAGTTTTGGGTGATAGACCAGGACATGCGTGTGCTTGTGGGCCCGCGTGCGCCCGTCCCGCCTGATGGCACAAAGCGCGCCATCACAGTGAATAACGCGACGGTCGGCTGGGTGATCGCCTCCCCGGTTGAACGCCTGACGCGCAACACGGATATCAACTTCGACAAACAGCAGCGCCAGACCAGCTGGTTGATTGTCGCGCTTTCGACGCTGCTTGCCGCGTTGGCCACCTTCCCGCTGGCACGCGGCCTGCTTGCACCGGTTAAACGGCTGGTAGAAGGCACGCACAAGCTGGCGGCCGGGGATTTCTCAACCCGCGTGGACACCCGCAGCCAGGATGAACTGGGCAAACTGGCGCAGGATTTTAACCAGCTGGCCAGCACGCTTGAGAAAAACCAGCAGATGCGCCGCGACTTTATGGCCGATATTTCGCACGAGCTGCGCACGCCGCTGGCGGTACTGCGCGGGGAGCTGGAAGCCATTCAGGACGGCGTGCGGCAGTTTACTCCGGAATCTGTCACCTCTCTGCAGGCCGAAGTTGGCACACTGACCAAGCTGGTTGACGATCTGCACCAGCTTTCGATGTCCGATGAAGGGGCACTGGCCTACCAGAAAGCACCGATCGATGTGATTAACGTGCTGGAAGTCGCCAGCGGCGCCTTCCGCGAACGTTTTGCCAGCCGCAACCTGCAAATTGACCTCTCGCTGCCAGACAGCGCCATCGTGTTTGGCGACCGCGACCGCCTGATGCAGCTGTTCAACAACCTTCTGGAAAACAGCCTGCGCTATACCGACAGCGGTGGCGGGCTGCATATCTCCGGCAAGCGCGAAAACGGGCGCTTTTCCCTCACCTTTGCGGATTCGGTACCCGGCGTGCAGGATGGACAACTGGAAAGGTTGTTTGAGCGCTTTTATCGTACCGAAGGTTCGCGCAACCGCGCCAGCGGTGGCTCCGGGCTTGGGCTGGCGATTTGCGTCAACATCGTTGAGGCTCATAACGGCACAATCCGCGCCGCCCATTCGCCTTTTGGCGGGGTAAGCATTACAGTAGAGTTACCGCTGGAACGGGATATATCGAGAGAAGTATGACCGAGTTACCGATTGACGAAAACACACCACGTATTCTGATCGTGGAAGACGAGCCTAAGCTTGGGCAGTTACTGATCGACTATTTACGTGCGGCAAGTTACGCCCCATCGCTTATCAGCCATGGCGATCAGGTGTTGGCCTACGTGCGCCAGACACCGCCGGACCTGATCCTGCTGGACCTGATGCTGCCGGGCACCGATGGTCTGACGCTGTGCCGTGAGATTCGCCGTTTCTCTGACGTCCCCATCGTTATGGTGACCGCCAAAATCGAAGAGATCGACCGTTTGCTGGGCCTGGAAATCGGTGCCGACGATTACATCTGTAAACCATACAGCCCCCGTGAAGTGGTGGCCCGCGTGAAAACCATTCTCCGCCGTTGCAAACCGCATCGCGAATTGCAGGCGCTGGATGCCGAAAGCCCGCTGATTGTCGATGAAAGCCGCTTCCAGGCGAGCTGGCGCAGCAAGCTTTTGGATCTCACTCCCGCCGAGTTCCGCCTGCTGAAAACTCTCTCTCACGAGCCGGGAAAAGTGTTCTCCCGCGAGCAATTGCTGAATCATCTGTATGACGATTACCGCGTCGTCACCGACCGTACCATCGACAGCCACATCAAAAACCTGCGCCGCAAGCTGGAAGCGCTCGACACCGACCAGTCATTTATTCGCGCGGTGTATGGTGTAGGGTATCGCTGGGAAGCGGATGCGTGCAGGATTGCATGATCGTCAGACTCTGACGTTTCGGGCCGGGTCAAGCGCAGCCGCCGCCCGGCCACAATCGCTTTACCTCCCTGCCCCGCAGCGCTACAATGCCCGCCCTTAAAGTGGGGGATCTCCCCTTACCGCTGCACCAGGTGTACGCGGATCTGACCTGTCATCAGAACGAGAACAAACATGTTTAAACCGGAACTCCTTTCCCCGGCGGGAACGCTGCAAAATATGCGTTACGCTTTCGCTTATGGTGCCGATGCTGTTTACGCGGGCCAGCCGCGCTACTCACTGCGCGTGCGCAACAACGAATTCAACCACGAGAACCTGCAACTCGGCATCAATGAAGCACATGCCCTGGGCAAAAAATTCTACGTGGTGGTAAACATCGCGCCGCACAACGCCAAGCTGAAAACGTTCATCCGTGACCTCAAGCCGGTAGTGGATATGGGGCCAGATGCGCTGATTATGTCAGACCCGGGTTTAATCATGCTGGTTCGGGAGAACTTCCCGGAAATGGATATTCACCTCTCGGTACAGGCTAACGCCGTCAACTGGGCAACGGTGAAATTCTGGAAACAGATGGGGCTGACCCGCGTCATCCTGTCTCGTGAACTTTCGCTGGAAGAAATCGAAGAGATCCGCACCCAGGTGCCGGAAATGGAAATCGAGATTTTCGTTCATGGCGCACTGTGCATGGCTTACTCCGGCCGCTGCCTGCTCTCTGGCTATATCAACAAGCGAGACCCGAACCAGGGCACCTGCACCAACGCCTGCCGCTGGGAATACAACGTTCAGGAAGGCAAAGAGGATGACATCGGGAATATCGTGCACAAGCACGAGCCTATCCCGGTCACCAACGTCGAACCAACGCTCGGTATCGGCGCACCAACCGACAGCGTGTTTATGATTGAAGAAGCCAAACGTCCGGGCGAGTACATGACCGCCTTTGAAGACGAACACGGCACTTACATCATGAACTCCAAAGATCTGCGTGCCATCGCCCACGTTGAACGCCTGACCCAGATGGGCGTGCATTCGCTGAAAATCGAAGGCCGCACCAAGTCCTACTACTACTGCGCCCGTACTGCGCAGGTTTACCGTAAAGCCATCGACGATGCCGCAGCCGGTAAACCGTTCGACACGTCCCTGCTGGAAACACTCGAAGGCCTGGCGCATCGCGGTTATACCGAAGGCTTCCTGCGCCGTCATACCCATGACGACTACCAGAACTACGAGCACGGCTATTCGATCTCTGAGCGCCAGCAGTTTGTCGGCGATTTCACCGGCGAGCGCAAAGGCCCGCTGGCTGCGGTTGCCGTGAAAAACAAATTCACCAAAGGCGACAGCCTGGAGCTGATGACCCCACAAGGCAACATGAACTTCCGCCTGGAGCATCTGGAAAACAAAAAAGGCGAAGCGATTGAGGTGGCTCCAGGAGACGGTCACGTTGTCTGGCTGCCAGTCCCGGAAGAAGTAGATCTGGAATTTGCGCTTCTGATGCGTAATTTCGACGGAGAAAGCACCCGAAATCCGCACAGCAAATAGTTAATAATGGGGATTTTTTCAGGTTGGGATGATTCTTAGAATCGGATCACATACCGCTTCGTTCAATACGGGTATTATCCACAGCGCTGAAAAACATAACCCATAAATGCTAGCTGTACCAGGAACCACCTCCTTAGCCTGCGTAATCTCCCTTACGCGGGCTTATTTTTTTGCCTTTCGTCCTGTTCTTACCCGCTTTTTTCCTCCCTGAGATACACTTTTGATAAAGCAAAAAAGGGAGCGATGCGGATGGCAACCTATCCAGCCAGTTTATTAATTCTGAACGGCAAGAGTGCCGGTAACGATATCCTGCGTCAGGCAATTGTTAACTTGCGAAACGACGGCGCCTGTATTCACGTTCGTGTCACGTGGGAAAAAGGCGATGTCGCCCGGTATATTGCCGAGGCGTGCGAGCTTGGCGTGGACACCGTGATATCCGGCGGTGGCGACGGGACCATTAACGAAATTGCCACCGCGCTGATTCATCTGGAGACGCCCCAGCGCCCGGCAATGGGCATTTTGCCGCTTGGAACGGCTAACGATTTTGCCACCAGCGCCGGGATCCCGGAGGATTTAGCGAAAGCGCTCCAGCTGGCCATTCTTGGAAAAACCACCGCTGTAGATATCGCTCTGGTGAATGATAAGACCTGTTTTATCAATATGGCGACGGGCGGATTTGGTACGCGGATCACCAGTGAAACGCCGGAAAAACTGAAAGCGGCGCTTGGCGGTGTCTCTTATCTGATCCACGGCCTGATGCGTATGGACACCCTGAAACCGGATCGCTGCGAAATCACCGGGGATGATTTTCACTGGCAAGGGGATGCCCTGGTGATCGGTATCGGCAACGGGCGTCAGGCAGGCGGTGGGCAGCAGTTGTGCCCGGGGGCTCTGATTAACGACGGTCTGTTAGAACTGCGTATTTTCACTGGTGACGGGCTATTGCCTGCGCTGTTCACCACGCTTACTCAGCCGCAGGAAAGCCCGAATATTATCGACGGTCAATCGGCCTGGTTTGAGGTGAATGCCCCACACGGCATGACCTTTAACCTCGACGGAGAGCCGTTGAGCGGAGAGCGGTTCCGCATCGAAGTTTTGCCTGGCGCGCTGCAGTGCCGGTTGCCGCCGGACTGTGTGCTTTTGCGCTGATGTTTTTGCCGGGTGGCGGCTAAGCCTTACCCGGCCTACAGTACCGTGCGTGTAGGCCGGGTAAGCGAAGCGCCACCCGGCTAAAGACCGCACAAACCTAATACACCGCCACCTCCCGCGCCATCTCGCGGCTGTATTGCTGGCTGGCATTCACCAGCATCCGCGTATAGTCGGTTCTGGCCTGCCCGGCCACCAGTTCGTCCACGGTCAGGCTTTCGAGGATTTTGCCGTATTGCATCACCGCCACCTTCTGACACAAATGCGCGATAACGCCTAAATCGTGCGTCACCATCAGGTAGGTCAAATTCGACTCCCGCTGCAACTCCGCCAGCAGGTTCAGGATCTCCGCCTGTACCGACACATCCAGCGCCGAGGTCGGCTCGTCCAGCAACAGCACCTGCGGCTCCAGAATTAACGCCCGGGCAATCGCCACACGCTGACGCTGCCCGCCAGAAAGCTGATGCGGATAACGGTCGCGAAACGCCCGGTTCAGCCCTACTTTATCCAGCAACGCATGAATACGTCGGTCGCGCTCTTTGAAACCGTGGATTTGCAGCGGCTCTTCCAGAATATCGCCAATGGTATGACGTGGATGGAGCGAGCCGTAGGGGTCCTGAAACACCATCTGCACCCGCCGACAGCGTTCCTGGCTGATACGTTTTTCCAGCGGCTTACCGTCAATCGCCAGCTCGCCGTCCCAGTGGGTGAACAGCCCGGCCAGGCATTTGAGCACCGTGGTTTTGCCTGAACCGGACTCCCCCACCAGACCGTAAATTTCACCCTCTTTCACGCTGATGTTTACGTCATCCAGCACCTGATTGCGCTTCTCACCCTCGCCGAACGCCAGGTTGAGGTGTTTAATCTCGATCATCTCTGCTCCTTACTCGGTGAGCCAGCTGGCCTGGCGCTGCAGTACCGGCAGCGTCGGGCGGCGATGGTTAATTTCCGGCAGCGCGCTGATTAAGCCCTGCGTATAAGGATGTTGCGCGTTATGCAAATCTTTCGCCGCAATGGACTCCACCACGCGCCCGGCGTACATCACCAGCACCCGGTCACAGAAGCTGCGCACCAGGTTGATGTCGTGGCTGATAAAAATCAGCCCCAGACCACGCGACTGCACCAGATCGTCCAGCAAACCCAGCACCTGCAAGCGCACCGACACATCCAGCGCCGAGGTCGGTTCGTCGGCAATGACCAGTTCCGGGTCGGTTATCAGCATCATCGCAATCATGATGCGCTGCCCCTGCCCGCCGGAAATCTCATGCGGATAGAGGTGATACACGCGCTCCGGCTGGCGAATGCGCACCACGTCGAGCATCTCCAGCACTTTGGCTTTCGCCTCCGCTTTACGCCCCGGATGATGGGTCAGCCAGGCTTCGGCAATCTGATCGCCCACGCACACCACCGGGTTGAGCGAGTATTTCGGGTCCTGCATGATCATCGAGATACGCTTACCGCGAATGGCACGCATCTGCGCCTCGCTGACATTACGTAAATCCATATCGCCAAACTGCATCCGGGTGGCGCTGATTTGTGCTTTAGCCGGATGCAGGCGCAGCAGCGCCCGCCCGACGGTGGATTTCCCGGAACCGGATTCGCCGACAATTGCCAGCTTTTCACGCCCGAGCTGGAAAGAGACACCGCGCACGGCGTGAGTCACTGCGCCGCCGTTGATAAAATCGACGTGAAGATCGCGCACGTCTAGCAAAGGGTTATTCGCTGCGAGGATCGAGGATGTCACGTAAGCCATCTCCTAAGAAGTTAAAAGCCAGGCTGTTAATCAGAATTGCCAGCCCCGGAATAGTCACCACCCACCAGCACTCCATCATGTAGGTGCGGCCGCTTGAAATCATCGCCCCCCACTCTGGCTCCGGCGGCTGTGCGCCAAGGCCGAGGAAGCCCAGACCGGCTGCGGTAAGGATGATCCCCGCCATGTTCATGGTAATACGGATAATCACCGACGGCAGGCACAGCGGCACAATGTGGTGCCACAATACGCGCACCGGCGATGCCCCCTGCAAACGCACGGCGGAGATAAAATCGGCCTGCCGCAGAGAAAGCGTTTCTGCACGCGCCAGGCGAGCAATCGGCGGCCATGCGGTCAGCGTAATGGCAATCACCACGTGTTCCAGCCCCGGGCCGAGCGCCGCCACAAACGCCAGCGCCAGCACCAGGCTTGGGAAGGAGATAAAAATATCGGTGACGCGCATCAGGACCGCATCCACTTTGCCGCCAAAATAGCCGGCGGCTACACCCAGCAGCAGCCCCAGCGGCCCCACGGTGACGGAGACCAGCAGCACGATATAGAGCGTGATGCGCGAGCCATACACCAGGCGGCTGAAGATATCGCGGCCAAACTCATCAGTGCCGAACCAGTGCTGCGCATTCGGTGCCACCAGCGCATTGTTCAGGTCCTGCACCAGCGGGTTATAGGGCGCAATCAGCGGCGCGAAGGCCGCGACAATCAACAGCAGCAGGATAATGCCGCCGCCAATAGCGGTGAGCGGATTGCGCGCCATTTTGCCGATAAAACCAGCAGCACGGGCAAACGTGCGTTTGATACGCTGGCGGCCTTCAGACTGCCCGGCTCCCAGCGGCGTATCCAGAGAAACGGTCATGATTTCGTCCTCGGGTCAAAGAGTTGATACAGCATGTCGGAGAGCAGGTTGAGCATCACAAAGATAATGCCCACCAGCAGCACGCAGCCCATTACCGCATTCATATCGCCGAGCAGCAGGCTACCGGTGAGGTACGAGCCAAAGCCCGGCCAGGAGAAGACGGTTTCAATCAGTACCGCCCCTTCCAGCAGCGAGCCGTAGGCCAGCGCGACGACCGTCAGCAACTGTACGAGGATGTTGCGAAACGCGTGATTCCAGATAACCTGGCGCTCGGTTAAGCCTTTTACCCGTGCGGTGATGATGAACTCCTGCGACAGCTGCGCCAGCATAAAGCTGCGTGTCATACGGCTGATGTAGGCCAGCGAGTGAAAACCGAGCAGCGAAGCAGGCAGAACCAGATGGTTAATGGCGTTCCAGAACACTTCACCATTTCCGGCCAGCAGCGCATCGACGGTCATCAGCCCGGTGCGGCGCGGGACGACACCGTCCAGTCCCAGATCCAGACGCCCTGCACCGCCCACCCAGCCAAGCCAGGCGTAGAACAGCAACAGGCCCATCATCCCCACCCAGAAAATCGGCGTGGAATAACCTGCCAGGCTGATGATACGCACCACGTAATCGGAAATGCTGTTGCGACGCGCCGCCGCCAGCACGCCCAGCGGAATGCCGAGGCCAGCGCCGACGATAATCGCCATCGTCGCCAGCTCCAGCGTGGCCGGGAAGACGCGCAGGATATCCGCCGTTACCGGTTTGCCGGTCAGCAGCGCATTGCCCAAATCGCCGTGCAGCAGGTTATTCAGGTAAATGCCAAACTGGGTCAGCAATGATTTATCAAACCCCAGCTGGTGATACACCTGCTGATAGGTGCTGTGGTCGGCATCCGGGCCGACTATCGCCAGCACCGGATCGACAGGCATTACGCGGCCGATGAAAAAGGTCAGCAGTAGCAGGCCAAACAGCGTAATGACGACCTGCGTCAACCGTTTTGAAAAGCGCCGGGTACGGGAGCCGGGCGCGAGGATCGCCACACTCATTGTTCACCTCCGGTTTTGTAGACTTCACGCAGGAAGGTGGTGGCCGACGGGTGCGACTGGAAGTTTTTCACCTCGTTGCGCACCACCACGGAATCAACCATTTGCGAGAGCGGGATCATCGCCGGGATCAGCTCATCGTAACGCACCTGGATCTGCTGGTAATCGGCTACCTGTTTTTGTGGATCGCGCTCCAGCAGAGCTTTATCGATCATTTCGTTGAGCGGTTTATCATAGAAACTGGTGCGCCAGCCCTGGAAGTTGGTCAGCCGGGCTTCATCGCTGTTGTCCGGGTTATAGACCAGCGCGCGCAGGCTGGAGTGCGGATGTGGCTCAACCCCGCTGCCGCCGCGCCCCACCAGCATGTCGAACTTACGCTCGCGCATGGCACCGTAAATCTGGTTGCCGGTACCAGTGATGATTTTGGCGTTGATCCCCGCTTGCATCAGGGTGGACTGCACGGCAATGGCGATATTGAGGAACGGCTGATCCGCCAACACACGCAGGGTGGTATCGAATCCGTTCGGGTAACCCGCTTCTGCCAGCAACTTTTTGGCGCGCGGAATATCCAGCCTGTAGCCAGGATCCGGCAGTGTGGACGGCATCCCCGCTTTGATCGGACGCTGATGCAGCACACCGTAACCCGGCATCAGCGCCTTGTTGATACCCTGATAATCAATCAGATAGCGCACCGCCTCACGCACTTTAGCGTTGGCGAAATGCGCCTCTTTCATGCTCATCGCCACGTAGTAGACCGTGCCTTTTTGCACGGCTTCAACGGTGAGTTGCGGGTCTTTACGCAGGGCATTGATGTCCGCCACCGCCATGTTGTTGGCAATGTCGAGGTCGCCTTTCTCAATCATCAGACGCAGGGTTTGTGACTCCTGAAAATGGCGCAATACCACGCGGTTCATCTTCGGCTCGTCACGCCAGTAGTGCGGATTACGCTGCATCCGCAGCACATCTTTCGCCTGCCAGGTTTCCAGCATAAACGGGCCTGAACCTGCTTCGTTGGTGGTGAGCCATCGGTTGCCCCAGTCGTTGTTGGCTGCGTGCTGCTGCACGGTTTTGCTGTCGAGCACACCCAGGTTACCCAACGCGCCCAGGGAGTAGATCACCAGCTGCGGGTCATTGGCTTTAGGCAGGACGATTTGTACAGTGTAATCATCCGGGGCGCTGACCTGTTTATCGATGTTTTTCTTGCTGAAACCGTAGGACTTCCACACCGACGCCTGGGCAAGGTTAAGGTGCAGCAGGCGGCGCATCGACCAGACCACATCTTCTGCCCTCAGCGGATTGCCGGAGTGGAATTTCACGTCGTCGCGCAGATGAAAGGTCAGGGTTTTACCGTCCGGGGCAATATCCCAGGACTTCGCCAGCGCGGGCCTGACGTTGGTGAGTTCGTTCGGATCAAGCTCTACCAGGGAATCGTAGAGGTTAACCACAATGCCGACCACTTCGTTACCGGTCATTGCCGCCGGGTCGAGCGTCAGCAGATTGTTCATATTCATGCCGATGATGAGCTGATCGGGCGGCGTTTTTGCGTACGCCGCACCGCTCCCCATCATCAGCGCGAGCGCGAGTAAACACGCTCCGGCCAAGGGAGTTCGTTTCATGTATATATCGCCTGTAGGGTACGTTTTTATCTGTCAGTCGTGGCTGACGGTATTGGCTTCGATATATGCAAAATTAATGTCTTCGCCCAGTCCCGGACGGGTCGGCAGGCTGACCATGCCGTTTTCGTCCATCGGGTCGACCAGGCTGTTGAGGTACGCCGCCGGTTCGTCGTAGTCGAGGAACGGGTGCAGCAGGCCACGCTCGTACCAGCGACAGTTTTTAATCGCGCCGATGACAGCAAGGCTTGCCGCGCCGTTACCGTGAACTTCGCAGTCCATCCCGAACGACTCGGCCAGGTGTGCCACTTTCAGCGTGGGTGAAATGCCGCCCACGCCGTTTGCCCCGGCACGCAGAATGTCGCACGCCCCGGCTTTGACCCAGTCGGCACGACTGTGGTGTTTTCCGCCCAGGCTTTCCGGCCCGATAATCGGGATCGACAGGTTTTCCGCCAGCCACACGTAGGAGGCCATGCTCTCTTCTTCCATTGGCTCTTCAAACCAGGCGAAGTTGAGTTTTTCCAGCTCTTTACCGATGTAGAGCGCTTCCGTACGGCTGTACCAGTGGTAGCCGTCGATCATCAGGTCAATATCCGGGCCGACGGCTTCACGGACGGCAGCACAGGCTTTGACGTCCATTTTCGGGTTTGGGGCGAAGGAAACCGGCGGCATCCAGGTATGCAGCTTGATGGCCTTATACCCGCGCGCCACCAGCTTTTCGGCAAAACTGGCGTACTCTTCCGGAGTCGACAACCCGCCGGGCAGATCGTCGCCGCACATGGTGCTGCCGTAAGCCGGGACTTTGTCACGGTAGCCACCCAGCAATTTCCAGACCGGCACGTTGAGTTTGCGGCCAATGAGATCCCACAGCCCCTGTTCAACGAAGCCCAGCGCGCGCTCGGTCAGCTGATGTGCGCTGCCGCGCTGCCAGTGCGCCAGATCCTGCCAGATACGTTCGCGGTTGAACGCATCTTGCCCGACCAGCACTTTGCGAAAGAAGGTGTTGACCACAAAGGGACGCACCACTTCCGGCGGCGCGAACGAATACCCTTTGGTGCCATCGTCTGCCGTGATGGTCAGCATCGCCATTTTGGCCATGCTTTCCGGCCCTGGATGCGAATGCCCAGCGCTGTCAGAAACACGACGCGTCGGGTACTGGAAGACGGTGACGTTTACAGATTCTATTTTCATTATCAGTCCTTAACACTACAGAGGTTCAGAGCGATTTTGTAATTTGAAAAGCTGTTTCGAAACTAACTTTAAGCGCAAAATTCGTCCGCTGCCTTAGACAAATTCCGCTAAGCATCGGCCATTTTTTGTGCATATGCACGTAAGGGAGTGACAGTTTTCACAAAAGGGATCTGAAATGTGATGTCGATCGGGACGGGTGTTTGAATGAAATGAAATGTTATTTCGAATTGAATCAGATGCTGTTTTATTCCCTCATGCCAGCCCTCTCCCAAAGGGAGAGGGAGACGTCAGAGATTACGCTATGGTCACTTTGCTATCCAGATACACATCCTGAACCGCATTAATCAGCTTCACGCCGTCGGCCATCGATTTCTTAAACGCCTTACGGCCAAGGATCAGCCCCATGCCGCCCGCGCGTTTATTGATAACCGCTGTACGTACCGCGTCTGACAGATCCGTTTCACCGCCTGCCGCGCCACCGGAGTTAATTAACCCCGCGCGGCCCATATAGCAGTTCGCCAGCTGGTAGCGCACCAGATCGATTGGATTATCGGTAGTCAGTTTGCTGTAAACACGATCGTCGGTGTAACCGAAGTTAACTGCTTTATAACCGCCGTTATTCTCGGCCATTTTCTGCTTCACGATATCCGCGCCGATGGTCGCCGCCAGATGGTTTGCCTGGCCGGTCAGGTCAGCGGAGACGTGGTAATCCACACCGTCTTTCTTGAACGCGTTGTTACGCAGATAGGCCCACAGCACGGTCACCATCCCCAGTTCGTGCGCACGCTCAAAGGCGGCAGAGATCTCTTCAATCTGACGACGCGACTGTTCAGAGCCAAAATAGATGGTCGCCCCTACCGCCACCGCGCCCATGTTGAAGGCCTGCTCGACGCTGGCGTACAGCGTCTGGTCATATTCGGTTGGGTAGCTCAGGGTTTCGTTATGGTTCAGCTTCACCAGGAAAGGAATGCGGTGCGCGTAACGGCGGGACACCGAGGCCAGCACGCCGTAAGTCGACGCCACACAGTTGCAACCCGCTTCAATCGCCAGCTCTACAATGTTCTTCGGATCGAAATAGAGCGGATTGGCCGCGAAGGATGCCCCCGCCGAGTGCTCTACGCCCTGGTCAACCGGCAAAATGGACAGATACCCGGTTCCGCCCAGACGCCCGGTATTGTAGAGCGTCTGCATGTTTCGCAGTACGGCTGGCGGGCGGTTGTTGTCTATCATCACGCGGTCGACATAGTCGTGACCGGGCAGATAGAGATGGTCGGCTGGAATGGTCATACAACGATGCTGTAAAAGGCTGTCGGCGTCTTTGCCAAGCAACTGCGCAATATCAGTCATAGTGATGCTCCCGTAATTCCGACGTCGTGTCGGTGAGTGAGATCCAGACCCACATTTTTGCGGGCAGACTAAGCCTGGTACTGACTTAACAGATTTTCCACCAGCAGGGATTTTTTCAGCACAATCCGCTGGCTCGATTCGTGTACAACAAAAATGTTACATTGATCAAACAATCACCACAAAGGTATTTAAAAGGTATTATTGAATGGTATGTTAAAGGAGTACCCTCTCTGACATGCAGGATTAAACAATGAAAACGAAAGTCCAACTGTCATTCATGATGTTTGTTGAATGGTTTATCTGGGGCGCGTGGTTTGTGCCGCTGTGGCTTTGGCTGAGCAAAAGCGGCTTTAGCGCCGGGGAAATTGGCTGGTCTTACGCCTGTACCGCGATCGCCGCGATCCTCTCGCCGATTCTTGTCGGCTCGTTAACCGACCGCTTCTTTGCCGCCCAGAAAGTGCTGGCAGTGCTGATGTTTGCCGGGGCTGTGCTGATGTACTTCGCCGCGCAGCAGACCCAGTTCGCCACCTTTTTCCCGCTGCTGCTGGCGTATTCCCTGACCTATATGCCCACCATCGCCCTGACCAACAGTATCGCCTTCTCTAACGTGGACGATGTGGAGGCCGATTTCCCGCGTATCCGCGTGATGGGCACTATCGGCTGGATCGCCTCCGGCCTGGCCTGTGGTTTTCTGCCGCAAATGATGGGCTATAGCGACATCTCTGATACCAACATCCCGCTGCTGATGACCGCCGCCAGCTCCGCGCTGCTTGGCGTGTTTGCGCTGTTTCTGCCGAATACGCCACCGAAGAGCACCGGCAAGCTGGACATCAAAGTGATGCTGGGGCTTGATGCGCTGATCCTGTTGCGCGACAAGAACTTTCTGGTGTTCTTCTTCTGCTCGTTCCTGTTCGCGATGCCGCTGGCATTTTACTACATCTTCGCCAACGGGTATCTCACCGAAGTGGGCATGAAAAACGCCACCGGCTGGATGACGCTCGGCCAGTTCTCTGAAATCTTCTTTATGCTGGCGCTGCCATTCTTCACCAAACGCTTTGGTATTAAGAAGGTATTACTTCTGGGGCTTATCACCGCCGCAGTCCGCTATGGTTTCTTTGTGTACGGCGGCGCCGAGCAATACTTCACTTACGCCCTGTTGTTCCTCGGTATTCTGCTGCACGGCGTGAGCTATGACTTCTATTACGTAACCGCGTACATCTACGTTGATAAAAAAGCGCCCGCGCACATGCGTACTGCCGCGCAGGGTTTGATCACGCTGTGCTGTCAGGGCTTTGGTAGCCTGCTGGGTTACCGCCTGGGCGGTGTGATGATGGAAAAAATGTTCGCATACAAAGAGCCGGTGAACGGGCTGACCTTCAACTGGGCCGGAATGTGGGCATTTGGTGGGATCATGATTGCCGTGATCGCCGTGATGTTTATGCTGTTTTTCCGCGAATCGGATAATGAGATCACCGCAATTGAGGTGGTTGATGGCGATGCCGCGCTGACACAAGGGGAAGTGAAATGAAACACGAACGTGTTCTCGGGGCTCTTTACGGGCAGGCGTTAGGGGATGCGATGGGGATGCCATCGGAGCTGTGGCCAAGAAGCCGTGTAAAAGCCCACTTCGGCTGGATAGACCGCTTCTTACCAGGGCCGGCCGAGAACAACGCGGCCTGCTATTTTGACCGGGCAGAGTTTACTGATGACACCTCAATGGCACTGTGCCTGGCCGATGCGATTATCGAATGCGACGGGAAGATCAATGCTGATGTCATCGGCAGACATATTCTGCACTGGGCCGAGTCGTTCGACGCGTTTAACAAAAACGTGCTTGGCCCAACGTCCAAAATAGCGCTGAATGCCATCCGCGACGGTAAACCGGTGAGTGCGCTTGAGAACAACGGCGTAACCAACGGCGCGGCCATGCGCGCATCCCCGCTGGGATGTTTGCTGCCCGCGACCCGTCTTGAGCACTTTGTCGAACAGGTGGCGCTGGCGTCCAGCCCCACGCATAAATCTGACCTCGCGATTGCCGGAGCGGTGGTGATTGCCTGGGCGATTTCGCGTGCCATTGATGGTGAGCGCTGGCAAAACATTGTTGATGCTCTGCCCGGCATCGCCCGTTACGCCCAGGAAGCGAAGCCCACCACATTCAGCGCTTCTCTGGCCGCACGTATCGAACTGGCGCTGCACACCGTGCGTACTGCAAAGGGGATCGAGTCCGCCAGCGAGCAGGTTTATCAACTCGTCGGGGCGGGCACCAGTACCATTGAATCTGTTCCGGCAGCCATTGCGATGGTTGAACTGGCTGGAACCGATCCGAACCGCTGCGCCATTTTATGTGCCAACCTGGGTGGTGATACTGACACCATCGGGGCGATGGCAACGGCCATCTGCGGCGCGCTGCATGGTGTGCAGGCGATTGATCCGGCGCTTAAGGATGAACTCGATGCCGTTAACCAGCTCGACTTTGGTCATTACTGCGAAAAATTACTGCACTACCGGGAGCAAAGGGAGGGCGTATGACGTCAGATTTTGTCCGTCACCTTGAGACATTACAGGCTACACGCCCGGTAACGGTACTGGGCGCAGCAGTGATTGACGTCATTGCTGATGCCTACGCCCTGCCCTGGCGCGGGTGTGATATCGAGCTCAAGCAGCAGGGCGTGAACATTGGTGGCTGTGCGCTGAACATTGCCATTGCGCTGAAACGACTTGGCATTACCGCGCAAAACGCATTGCCCGTCGGCCACGGCGTATGGGCAGATATCATCCGTAACGCGATGGCAAAACAGGATCTGCACAGCGCGGTGGAAGCCGAAACAGGCGATAACGGCTGGTGTCTGGCGCTGGTCGAGCCTGACGGTGAACGCACGTTTATGTCGTTCAGCGGCGTGGAAAACCAGTGGCAGCAACCCTGGCTGGATGCGCTCAGCGTACCGCCCGCAAGCCTGGTTTATTTATCCGGCTACCAGCTGGCGTCACCCTGCGGCGAGCTGCTCACGACATGGCTGGAAGGCCTGCATAACGTGACTGCGTTTATCGACTTTGGCCCGCGCATTGCCGATATTCCCGACGCGCTGATGGCACGCATTATGGCCCGTCAGCCTATCGTATCCCTGAATCGCCAGGAGGCAGACTTTGCCGCCGAAAGGTTTGGCATGGATCCGGAGTCATTAGGCGCGCAATGGCAAAAGCGGTTCGCCTCAGCGCTGATTGTGCGTCACGATAAAGACGGCGCCGGGTATTTTAACGGGGAAGAGAGCGGGTATGTTCCAGCCTTTCCTGCCACGGTGGTGGACACCATCGGCGCGGGCGATAGTCATGCAGGCGGTACGCTTGCCGGGCTGGCTGCGGGATGGAGTCTGGCCGACTCGGTGCAGCTTGGCAATGCGGTCGCGGCGTGGGTGGTCAGCCATCGGGGCGGCGATTGCGCCCCTACGCGGGACGCGTTACTCCTCGCACACAAAGACGTATAGATCGCTTCGGCAATAGCTGATGCTGTACTCAATGGGCCGGTGTTGTTGGTCAAGCGCAACCTGCTTTATCACCAGCACCGGTATTTTATCGTCCATTTTTATATGCGTCTGAAATTCGCTGTCTGGCATCCGGGCGCTGACGCGGGAACGGGTGCGCTGCGGGAAGATATTCTGACTGCGGAAATAATCATACAGCGAGATGCCAATCGCATCCGGGTCGTGAATTAATCCCACCGGAACCCAGGATTCCTCAATCGACACGGCGTCATCATCCACGTAACGAATACGTTTAAGTAAGAAGACATCGCTTTGCGGCGCAAGTGATAATTGGCTGGCGACCTCTTCCGGGCATTTCACCACTCGCTTATTGACCCACAGCGTATTGGGCTTTTTCCCGCGTAACACCACCTGCTGAGAAAACCCGCGCGCCTCTTTGAGGGAATATTCAAAGATATTATTAATTTGCGTGCCATAACCCCGGGCGCGGGTGACCACGCCCTCTTCTTCCAGCGCCTGCATCGCTTTACGCACAGTGATGCGCGATACCCCGGTCAGCTGGCTCAAGTCGCGCTCACCCGGCAAAATATTCCCGTGTTCCAGCACGCCACTACGCACGGCGTTTTTGACCGTTTCGGCAAACTTAAGATACAGCGGCGTATTGTCCGGCGCGGCGATCCGTTCGTTAAGCTGCTCGATTAACCGGGTATGCGCTTGTTCCATCTGTGTTTTCTCAGGCGTGGTGTTTCCTGTAAGTATACGGCTTACCACCATGCATGAAAATGATGAACCGGCCCAATACCGTGACCCACTTCCAGAGTATCGGCTTTTGCCAGTGCCGCAGAGAGCCAGGTTTTGGCCTCCTGCACCGTATCGGCCCAGGAGTTATGTCGCGGGCGCAGTGCCGCCAGCGCCGCCGAAAGCGTACAGCCCGTACCGTGCGTATTTTTGGTCTGCACCCGCGGCGCGGTAAAACGCATTTCTCCGTCACAGGTAAAGAGCCAGTCCGGGCTTTCGGCATCATCAAGATGGCCGCCTTTCATCAGCACCGCGCCACAGCCCATTGCCAGCAGCGCACTGCCCTGCTCTTTCATCTCGCGTTCATTGCGCGCGTGCGGCGCATTCAGCAGCGCTGCGGCTTCTGGCAAGTTTGGCGTGATCAACGCCACCTGCGGCAACAGTTTTTGTCGCAGCGTCTCGACAGCAGAAACAGACAGCAGCGGATCGCCGCTTTTGGCCAGCATCACAGTATCAAGCACCACGTTTTGTATCTGGTAGCGTTTAAGCCGCTCGGCCACCGCTTCGACAATATCTGTCTCCGCCAGCATCCCGATTTTTGTGGTGTCGATGCGCACATCGCTGAACACTGAGTCCAGCTGCGCTGCGACAAAATCAGGCTCAATGCGATAAACCGACTGCACGCCGCGCGTGTTTTGCGCCACCAGAGCAGTGATAACAGAACAACCATAGGCCCCCAGCGCCGAGAAGGTTTTCAGATCGGCCTGAATACCCGCGCCTCCGCTTGGGTCAGTGCCGGCAATGGTCAGTGCATTAATCCGCTTCATGCCTGTTCCTCCAGGGTGTAAAGCGCATCGAGAAACGCGCTGGCAAAGCTGCCCGGGCCGCGAGAATGTTTAATGGCGACCATTCCTGCACGCTTCATAAACCCACAGGCTGCCGCCACGTTATCCAGCCTATCACCTGGCAATGAGCAGCTGGCGGCCACCACCGCCGAAAGCGCGCATCCGGTTCCCACAACGCGCGTCATCAGCGGATCACCCCCTTTCACCGTATGGGTTCGCAGCCCGTCAGTCACATAATCGACTTCCCCGGTAACCACCACGATGGCGTTGGTCTGTCGCGCCAGCGCTTGCGCCGCGGGCAACGCGCTTGCGGCCGTATCGGTGGTATCAACGCCACGGCCACCGGCACTCATTCCGGCAAGCGCCAGAATTTCCGAGGCATTACCGCGAATAGCGGCAGGTTTGAGCGCGAGGATTTGATGGCAAAATCGGGTACGGAACGTCAGCGCGCCGACCGCAACCGGGTCGAGCGTCCAGGGTTTACCTGCGGCAACGGCGCTCTCTATCGCCCGGCGCATCGACTGCGCGCGGGGGGCGGTAAGCGTGCCGACATTAATCAGCAATGCATCTGCAAAAGTAGCGAACTGTTCAGCTTCTTCCGCTTCAATGACCATCGCCGGAGAAGCACCAAGCGCCAGCAGCACGTTAGCGGTAAAAGTTTGCACGACATCGTTAGTCATGCAGTGCGTGAGCGGGGAACGGGTTCGGAACTGATGTAAAACGTGTAAGTCGAGCAGGTCAGGCTGCATGGTGTCGCTCCTGCCTTGCGTGAAGAAGCGATGACCGGGAAGGCATCTGACTTCCCTACGCTGGCATTATCCAGATCAGGTAATACGGGTATTTCTCAGCCTTCATCGAAGAAGGGCACCCCGAGTCAAATTACACAAAATAATGTAACAGAGGCAGACTAAGGTAAGCTGCACGCAATAGCAAGCCCTGCCCCTTTCAACATCCCCAGCGATACCCACGCTAAACAATCAAATTTTTATCCATTATTTTTTGCCGCAACTATTTTTAAATGCATACATTTAATGTTATTGATTTATGAGTAATTAAACGCTCAGCCTGATTTATTCCGCTTGTGCGCCACTCACAAATACCAATTAAAAACAATGTGTTACGACAGTAATATTCATGTAGTCATAGGCTTATCTAACAGTATCAAATGTGATCTACATCAAAATGGAGTCAGTCCTGATATTGGATAGTTGTCCTCCGTAACCAGTGTCGCTACTAAAGAAACGCATACTAAAATAAGCTCTTCGAAAATTCATAATATTTACGATATTCCTTAATCGCCATATTGATACTGTTCGATGAAATTAATTATATATAGCGCAATAGTTTCTTTGTGCCTGGTCGCGACGGGCATTTTTATTGGCATGATTTATTTTACGCAAATAAACCAGTGCTTATAGTTGTCAGGTAAATAAACGAATTGACTCTGTGTCGTTTTCAATAATCAAGGTCATATAATGAAAAAATTAGTGATGATAGCCGTGGCCCTTTCAACGCTGGCAGGTTGTACAACCCAGGCGGATCGGATGGCGAAATGCGAAGCGCAGGGCATCAGCCGCGATACCTGCTACCTTGCCGAGCAAAACCGGACGGCAGCGGTAAACGCAGCGGCTGAAAAGCAAGCGATGGAGAATGCCGCAGCAGCGGTACAACATGCGCAAGAAGCCAAGATCCACGATCCCATGCGTGAAGCCTCGTTCTCATCGAACGGACTTAATGCCACCATTTCGAACGGCTTTTTTAGCGCAACGGTTAATAGCAAAAAAGCGACCGTTAAACGCTTAAATGCAAATTTTTATGAAATACATGGTAACGGATTTGTTATATCCATTAGCCTTGATGAGAACGGTATTACGGATGCTTCGTGGAATAAAACCAAAGGACGCGAGCACGGACTTTTACAGGTGACACAGAAATAACGAAGCGGAGGAGGCAATAAGCCTCCTTTTCCAGCAAAAAAAGGCACGATTTGTAACACTCTCCCCCCGACTTTTACGGTCACAGCGAAGTCAGCGTAACGTGCTGTTTTTATTACCCGGAACCCACTACTTTCATTCTCAAAACGAGGATATTCCTCCCCCTGAGCGCCATGTAACAAAACAGTAAACAAATTAACCATTGAGCCCCGTGGCAAAAGGCTCTATATTGGCGGCGTTTTTTTCAGGCCCCATCTGTTTTTTAACTTTTTATTCAATCGTGGCTCATAACGAAGCGGCGGTTGTAGGAGTGATATGATGACGGATAAAGTCCGTATTGACACCGTAGATGCCCATAAAAGCAACGAAACCTATCTGGCCCGTCAGGCCGAGTTTGAATCTAACGTCAGGAGTTATCCGCGCAAGCTGCCTTTAGCTATCACTAAAGCAGACGGCGTGTGGATCACCGATGCAGATAATAAAGAATACCTTGACTGTTTAGCAGGCGCAGGCACCCTTGCGCTTGGCCATAACCACCCTGATGTGCTGAAAAGCATCCAAAATGTCATTACCAGCGGCTTGCCGTTACATACATTGGATCTGACTACGCCGTTGAAAGACGCGTTCTCCGAATATCTGCTGTCTCTGCTGCCTGGTCAGGGCAAAGAGTATTGCCTGCAATTCACCGGCCCATCTGGTGCTGATGCTGTTGAAGCAGCGCTGAAACTGGCGAAAAAAGTTACCGGCCGTAGCGGTATCATCAGCTTCTCTGGTGGCTACCACGGTATGACTCACGGCGCACTGTCCGTGACCGGCAACCTGTCTCCGAAAGAAGCGGTTGACGGCATGATGCCAGAAGTTCAGTTCATGCCTTACCCACATCAGTACCGTTGCCCACTGGGTATCGGCGGTGAAGCGGGCGTGAAAGCGCTGACCTACTACTTCGATAACCTGATCAACGACGTAGAAAGCGGCGTGCGCAAACCTGCTGCCGTTATTCTGGAAGCGGTTCAGGGCGAAGGCGGCGTGAACCCGGCTCCGGCTGAGTGGTTGCAGCGCATCCGTAAAGTGACTCAGGAACACGGCATTCTGCTGATCCTCGACGAAGTTCAGGCAGGCTTTGCCCGTACAGGTAAATTCTTCGCCTTCGAACACGCAGGTATCGAGCCAGATATCATCGTGATGTCCAAAGCTGTTGGTGGCGGTCTGCCACTGGCCGTGCTCGGTATCAAAAAGCAGTTCGATGCATGGGCACCAGGTCACCACACCGGTACTTTCCGCGGCAACCAGCTGGCGATGGCAACCGGTCTGACGACGCTGAAAATCCTCAAAGACCAGAACATCGCAGGCAAAGTGGCTGCACAAGGCGAATGGCTGAAAGCACAGCTGGCTGAGCTGCAAAAACGTTATCCGGTAATCGGTCATATTCGTGGTCTGGGCATGATGATCGGTATCGAGATCGTTAAGCCACACGAAGCGGCTGACCACATGGGTTGCTACCCGGGCGATGGCGAGCTGTCTGCGCTGATTCAGAAGAAGTGCTTCGAAGCTGGTCTGATTCTGGAACGTGGCGGTCGTAACGGCATTGTGCTGCGTCTGCTGCCTTCTCTGCTGATCAGCGATGAAGAGCTGAAGATCTTCCTGGATAAATTCGAGCAGGCACTGCTTGCTGCGGGCGTTCGCCCGGCGTAACCGGAGTTATTGATTACGATGTCTGATTCAAACCCAATTTTGTTCTCCTCTGCGCAGAGCATTGAAGCTTACCAGCAGGCGATTGAACAAAGCACTCAGGCTGTGATGCAGTGGCTGAAACAGCCTGAGATGTACCAGGGCAAAACGGTCGCAGAACTGCGCGACCGTATTAAGCTGGATTTCAACCCGAAGGGGCTGGGCAACGACGCGGCGATTGAACGCGCCGTTGAGTTCTTCCTGAAAGACAGTTTGTCCGTTCATCACCCGCAGTGTGTTGCGCACCTGCATTGCCCAAGCCTGGTGGTAAGCCAGGCCGCGGAAGTGCTGATTAACGCAACTAACCAGAGTATGGACTCCTGGGATCAAAGCCCGTCCGCAACCATTATCGAAATCAAACTGATTGAATGGCTGCGTACCCGCGTGGGTTATCAGGCTGGCGACGCAGGTGTCTTCACCAGCGGCGGCACCCAGAGCAACCTGATGGGGCTGATGCTGGCACGTGATGCGTTCTTTGCGCGTCTGGGCCACTCTGTCCAGCAGGACGGTCTGGTTGGCGATCTGCGTAAAATTCGTGTGCTGTGCTCCGAAAACGCGCACTTCTCCGTGCAGAAAAACATGGCATTGATGGGCCTGGGTTACCAGTCCGTGGTACAGGTGAAAACTGACGAATTCTCCCGCATGGATCTGACCGATCTGGCGGCGAAAATTGAGCAGTGTAATGCCAACGGCGAACAGATCCTGGCGATTGTCGCGACAGCAGGTACTACCGATGCCGGTGCTATCGATCCGCTGCGTGCGATTGCTGAGCTGGCGGCGAAGCAGAATATCTGGGTACACGTTGATGCGGCCTGGGGCGGCGCATTGCTGATGTCTGAGCAGTATCGCCACTATCTGGACGGTATCGAGCTGGTGGATTCCATTACCCTGGACTTCCACAAACAGTTCTTCCAGACTATCAGCTGCGGCGCGTTCCTGCTGAAAGAAGCGCGTCATTATGAGCTGATGCGCTATCAGGCTGCGTACCTGAACTCTGAGTTCGACGAAGAAGCTGGCGTGCCTAACCTGGTATCCAAGTCTCTGCAAACCACGCGTCGTTTCGATGCGCTTAAATTGTGGATGAGCCTGGAAGCACTGGGTCAGGAGCAGTACGCTGCTGTCATCGATCACGGTGTGACCCTGGCGCAGCAGGTTGCTGCCTATGTGAAAGAGCAGTCAGCTCTTGAACTGGTGATGCAACCTCAGCTGGCAAGCGTGCTGTTCCGCTTCCGTCCGCAAATGCAGATGGATGATGCGGGCATTGCGCTGCTGAACCAGAAAATCGGCGATGCACTGCTGGAATCCGGCCGTGCCAACGTCGGTGTCACCGAGCATAACGGTATCACCTGCCTGAAGCTGACGCTGCTGAACCCAACCGTGACGCTGGAGGACATCAAAATCCTGCTGTCTCTGGTTGAGCGTACTGCGCAGGAAGTTCTGGCGAAGTAATATCCCTAACGGGTGCGAGCATTCGCCCGCACCCGTTTGTTCTTGCCCACCCTTTATCTGTTTCCCGCCCTGCGTTTTTTCCCTTTCGCGTAAGCAACCTTCTCATAATCATCGCCTTGCAGATTGTAGCCTGCACTGTAATAACTCACTGCCGATCTCACCACGTCATTGACGATAACGCCCTTAATATTCACGTTCATTTTTTGCAGTCGCCGCGTACAGGCAAGCATCTCTTTCACACTGGTGACGTTATAACGCGCCACCAACAGTGTCGATGCAGCAAGGCTTCCAACCAGTGCGGCATCCGTCACTGCCAGGATAGGCGGCGTATCAATAATCACCATGTCATAGCGTTCACTGGCCCACTGTATAAATTTGCGGAAGCGATCGTGCATCAGCAATTCCGCGGGATTTGGCGGGATCTGCCCGCAAGTCACTACATCAAAATTCGCGGTTTCATAAGTCTGGATTGCCTGCTGGAATGACACTTTCCCGGAAAGAACGTCGGATAACCCCGCATCATTTCTCAGCGGAAAAATGTTGTGAACATAGCCCTTACGCATGTCGGCATCCACCAGTAATACCCTCTCCCCCACCTGAGCCACCAGTGCCGCCAGGGTGGTACTGACCAGCGTCTTGCCGCAGTTTTGCGTCGGCCCACTGAACATCAGAATGTTGTTTTCAGCCTCCATCATCGCAAAGTGCAGGCTGGTTCGCAGCCCACGCACTGCCTCGACGAAAATATCCAGCGGTCTGTCGATGGGTAAAAAGGGTACGTTAGTGGTTTTGTGTTTCTCGGCAGCGCCAAAGAAATGCACTTTCGGGATCCGGGTTTTATCTCTCAGCCAGGATGAACGGGGCAGCGTGGCATAGACGTTCATCCCGTGGGCTTCCAGCAGTTCCGGGGTATCTATCCCTTTCTTAAAGGCTGCTTTCACCATGACCGAACCGGCAGACAGAATCAGTCCTATCAGCGTTGAGAGAAGAACAATCAATAACTTACGCGGCTGAACAGGTTCAGGAGACATAAGCGGCTCATCGATAATGCGCACATTACCTATCGTACTTGAGCGGGAGATATTCAGCTCCTGCTGGCGGGTCAACAGTTGCTGATAGATAGCCCGGCCTGAATCGACATCACGGCTAAGACGCAATATTTCTTGCTGCATTGAGGGCATTCCCGAGACACGCCTGCTCAGCCTTGCGCGTTCATTCTCCAGCGTGTGCCGTTTCTCGCGCAGGGCGCGGTAGCTTGGGTGATCTTTCTTGAAGTGCTGCGAGATTTCCGCCTCGCGAAATGTCAGTTCATTGAGCTGATTATCCACATTCACTATTTGCTCGAGCACAGATTTCGCCTCAAGACTCAGGTCAACCGAGTCACGTTGCTGGCGATAAGTATTCAGGCGTTTTTCTGCCTGTTCCAGATCGGCCCGCACGCTGGGCAGCTGCCGCTGCAGGAAATCCAGACTTTGCGAATCCTGGGCAGCCTGGCGGGCGATGTTCTGCTGAAGATAGTTATCGGCAATGCTTTTCAGTGTCCGGGTGATAAGCTCCGGGCTAGCGCCCGTCAGGCTCAGGCTCAGAATGCCGCTGTCTTTTCCCATCTCTTTTACGTTAAAACGCGTGGTCAAATCATTGATGGTTTGCGGTAAAGAACGCTGTTTTACCTGAAAACGCGTGCCCACCGGGGCGTCTAGTTCGCTGACCAGCAGCGATACGCCAGCCATTTTCAGCAGTTGTCCTGTTTTTCCCTGAGCGCGGATCCCCGCAGCTTCCACCCGAAAACGGTTTTGACCTTCGGCAATGACAGTCAGGTTTTTGTCACCGGCTTGCTGAGCCGGGAATTGCAGGAATGTCAGGCTCAGCGCGCCCGGTTTTTCACCGGTAAGCCTGGCCCAACCGGCCCCCAGAATCGGGAGTCGTGACTGAATGACCTGATAACGTAAACCGAGATCATCGATGGTTTTTCCGAGGATCATGCGCGATTTGAGCAGCTGTATTTCCGCCATTGAGTCTGGCGTATAACCCGGCGTCAGCTGGTTAAGAGACTTCAGCAGGCTGTTTTGTTGTTTGTCCTCAATCTGGATCAGGGCATCAGCACTGTACTGCGGCGTTGCAAACAGCGTGTACATCCCCCCAAAAAATGCAAAGCAAAGGGTGACGAAAATAATGCGCAGCCGATGGTCAAACAGTTCGGCGAAAAGACGCCCCATATCCAGCTGCTGAATCTCAGTAGATTCGCCGTAGGCATACTCATTTTTCGATAACATCGGTTAATCCTTTACCTGTTGAGCCGTCTGGCCCACTCCTGACTTGCCCTGACCAGCAGGTCAAAAACGTATTCAAATGCATCCGGACTTTTACAGTACGGATCGGGTATTTCTTTGTTATCAAGCCACCGTCCAAACAGCAGGCTTTTGCCTCGCATCTCGGGGGCAATCGCTGAGATATAATTTAATTGCCGGCTCTCCATCACCAGGATCAAGTCAGACTGGCGCATCATCGCGTGCGTCAATTTACGCGCCACATGTCCCTGCAGCGAAACACCGTACTGAAGGATCGTATCTGCTGCGCAGCAGTCGGCAGCCTGTCCTTCAAGACCATTAATTCCTGCGGATTCAATGCGGATAAGGGGAAAGTATTTTTGCAGCAGACGCTCCCCTGCCGGGGAGCGGCAGATATTGCCAGTGCACACAACCAATATTGACTGGATAATCATTGTGGCCACGACTTGATATAGCGGACCGTTTCGGTCAGGTCGTGAATACCGCTAATCGTTGGTACCAGCTGGCTGACGATGCGATTCCAGCGCGAAAGTGGCGCTGTGGTGACATAGACAATATCGTAGGGCTCAAGCTGAAATTCAGCACTCAGAACCATGGCTGAAGCATCCCGCGCGTTCAGCTGGTACACCCTGGCTATTTTCTCTTTGTCGCTGCTACGCAACACGGAACGAATAACAAAGATCCCACTGGCATCCGCCATATTCATATTTAGCCCACCGGCATTTCCCAACGCCTCGGCAAGGGTCATGCCACTGCGATCCATTTTGAGGGTGCTCTGTTTAACCACCTCCCCCATGACGAAGACCTTCAGGGCATCATTACGCGGAATAAACAGAATATCGCCCGGTAATAACAGATGATTCTGTGTTAAATCGCCATGCTGCATAAGCGCATAGAGTGAAATGGGTGCATCTTTACCCTCATGGGTTAACACCACGTGACGCCAGTCAGCATCTGCAGACAAGCCGCCAGCTGCGTTCACCGCGTCCATCACGGTCAGTGGGATGTTGGTGATCGGCTGCTGCCCTGATTTCACCACTTCGCCGGTGACATAGGCTTTTTGCGAGCGGAAAGCGGCAATGCTGACATCCACCTGCGGGCTTTCAATCACCTGCTCCAGGCGCGCAGTAATACTGTCGCGCACCTCCGCTATCGTTTTGCCTGCTACTGATATTTTCCCCACATACGGATAAAACAGCGTCCCGTCTGCCCCAACCCAATTTCCGGTATCGCTGGCACTACGGTATTGCCCGGCAGGTGTGGTCAACTCAGGGTGATCCCAGACTGTAATCATCAGTACATCCCCCGGACCGATACGGTATTCCCACCGCTTTAGTTGTTCGTCCAGTCCAGGATTAGTCTGTGATTTCAGTGGCGCAGTGCGCAGGTTTTCAATAACTGAAGGTGTAAGAGGATAAATATCGACTCTTTTATTCAGATCAAATTCTTCGTCAATAACCGGGGGCTTATTTTTTCCGAATGTATTTAAATACTGCCCCGGTGCCATCTGGCAGCCCGCGATAAAAATGGCCGATATAAGCAAGGGAATTCTTATTAATTTCATTTTTTATATTGATGATAGGCATGGGTTAATCGCCTGAAATATTTAGGAAATAAATATTAAATATCAGCGAGTGATAAAGTCTGCATCCTAAGTTAGAGGGTGTGCTAATACAAGAATTGCGCCCAACAATAATAGAAATTCAGAAAGCGACCCGAAAAACTATCCAAAAAACAGGCAGGTAATAGAAATTAACGGAAACAGCGCTAAGGAGAATAAACAGACTATTACAGCGAGAGTGGAGTGTTCGCTCGTCCGATAGCCAGCGCTATCACATCGCTCTTTCTGATAAAGACAAGACACAACCATTTGTTACATTTTTTCTCAAACGAGTCACACTGCCAGTCATAAGATACACTGTTTCTGGCTGGTCACGGAACCACAGGCCAGATTATCGCTAAATGAAACATCGGAGAAACAATGTCGAAAGGTAAATTACTGCTTCTGGGCGCGTTGATGTCAGTTGCAGGTATCGCGTTTTCCGCGCCAGAGGCGGCGGCAGCCCCTGCGGGCATCCAGGCATACGCAGAACAAGAGTTCATTGCCGATTTCACGAAATTCAAGATCGGTGACACGGCGCCTGCGCTGTACCAGACACCGGAATACACCATCAAACAGTATCAACTGCGTAACCTTCCAGCACCGGATGCGGGCACGCACTGGACCTATATGGGCGAGAATTACGTTCTGATCGGTGATGCCGATGGCAAAATCTATAAAGCGTACAATGGAGATATTTTCTATCACCGCTGATTCAATAACGATCCGCCCGTGGCAGGAAAGCGACCGTCCTTTCCTGCGCACGCTCTACCTACACGCGCGCCGTGATGCCTGGCCGTGGTTAAACAGTTCGCAATGGCAACCTGAAGACTTTGACGCAGCAACCCGCGACGAAGAGATTTGGGTCGCTGTGCAAGACGGCCATCGCCTGGGTTTTGCATCCATCTGGATTACCGATAACTTTCTGCACAACCTGTTTGTCGACCCGCAGTACCAGAGTCTGGGCGTGGGACGATTGCTACTGGAACAGGCGCAAAAGACGTTTACCAGTACCGGGGCATTAAAGTGTCTGGTGAAAAATAAACGGGCCGTCGTCTTTTACCAGCGCCACGGCTGGCATATCGAGGCATCGGGAGATTCTCCGGACGGAGAGTATTATTTGATGCATTACCGGTTGCGTTAAAAGTCGGGTGGCGGCTTCGCCTTACCCGACCTACGTGATGAGCCGGGTAAGGCGAAGCCACCACCCGGCAATCCAGCTGAAATTACACCGCGCGGAAGGCGATTTCACCCGGAATGACTTCACCCTGCCAGTAGAGTTGCGCCGCAACGCGTCCTGCCAGCTGGCGATACATATCAGCAAATTCACTTTCAGGGCGGCTCACGACCGTCGGTTTACCGCTGTCCAGATCTTCACGCAGCGTAATGTGCAGCGGCATCTGACCAAGCAGTTGAGTGTGATATTGCTCAGCCAGTTTCTCTGCGCCACCGGTGCCAAAGATTGGCTCATGGTGTCCGCAGTTGCTGCAAATATGCATACTCATGTTCTCGACAATACCGAGCACCGGTACGTCCACTTTCTCGAACATGACGATCCCTTTTTTGGCATCAATCAGCGCGATATCCTGCGGCGTGGTCACCACAACGGCACCAGTAACCGGAATGTTCTGCGCCAGAGTGAGCTGAATGTCACCCGTACCCGGCGGCATATCCAGAACCAGGTAATCCAGATCGGGCCACATCGTTTCCTGCAACATCTGCATCAGCGCTTTACTGGCCATCGGGCCACGCCAGACCATCGCGTTATCGTCTGTTACCAGATAGCCAATCGAGTTGGTTGCCAGGCCATGCGCCATTATAGGCGCCATGTGCGTACCATCTGGCGAAGTTGGACGTTGGTTTTCTGCGCCCAGCATGTTGGGAATCGACGGGCCGTAGATATCAGCATCCAGAATACCCACTTTTGCCCCTTCGGCAGCCAGCGCCAGCGCCAGGTTTACCGCCGTGGAGGATTTACCCACCCCACCCTTACCGGAGCTGACCGCGATGATATTCTTCACGCCGTTCACACCCGGATGGTTTTTCACCCGCTTAAGCGTGGCGATGTTGTGGGTCAGCTTCCAGTCAATGGCTTTCGCCCCGGTGATGCGCAGCAGATCAGAGCTGCACTCCTCTTTTAACGCATCAAAGGCGCTGGTGAACACGAACGGCATTTGCAGTTCAATGTGCAGCGTTTCATCCAGCCAGGCGACATGATGCAGCGCTTTCAGCGTAGTGAGATTGTGCTTCAGGGTTGGATGCTGAAAATTAGCCAGGATCCCGGCAACCATTGCGCGTAGGACTTCCGGTGATTTGGCCTGGGATTGCGAACTCATCCCGACTCCTTTGTTCTTGTGAATAAGACCTTAGTTGAACAAGTTTACCTGAAAGGCCGCGGTTTGTGCTTACTTAATAATGCCCCATTTGGTAATATCAAAAACCCTTTTCACAGTTAAAAGAAGTAATGACTACTATGACTCAAGTCGCGAAAAAAATTCTGGTAACGTGCGCACTGCCGTACGCCAACGGCTCAATCCACCTCGGCCACATGCTGGAGCATATCCAGGCTGATGTCTGGGTCCGTTACCAGCGAATGCGCGGCCATCAGGTCAACTTCATCTGCGCGGACGATGCCCACGGCACGCCAATTATGTTGAAAGCACAGCAGTTGGGTGTTTCTCCAGAGCAGATGATTGCCGAAATGAGTCAGGAACATCAGACTGATTTTGCTGGCTTTGACATCAGCTACGACAACTACCACTCCACGCACAGCGACGAGAACCGTGAGCTGTCGGAGCTTATCTACACGCGTCTGAAAGAGAACGGTTTTATTAAAAACCGCACCATCTCTCAACTGTACGATCCAGAAAAAGGCATGTTCCTGCCGGATCGTTTCGTGAAAGGCACCTGCCCGAAATGTAAATCACCCGACCAGTATGGCGATAACTGCGAAGTGTGCGGCGCGACTTACAGCCCAACCGAGCTTATCGAACCAAAATCGGTAGTGTCTGGCGCAACGCCGGTGATGCGTGATTCCGAACACTTCTTCTTCGACCTGCCGTCGTTTAGCGAAATGCTGCAGGCGTGGACCCGCAGTGGCGCGCTGCAAGAGCAGGTGGCGAACAAAATGCAGGAGTGGTTCGAGTCTGGTTTGCAGCAGTGGGATATCTCCCGCGATGCACCATACTTCGGCTTCGAAATTCCGAACGCACCGGGCAAATATTTCTACGTCTGGCTTGACGCGCCAATCGGCTACATGGGCTCCTTCAAGAACCTGTGCGACAAGCGCGGCGACACCGTCAGCTTTGACGAATACTGGAAGAAAGACTCCGATGCCGAGCTGTATCACTTCATCGGCAAAGACATCGTTTACTTCCACAGCCTGTTCTGGCCGGCAATGCTGGAAGGCAGCAACTTCCGCAAGCCGACCAACCTGTTCGTGCACGGTTATGTGACGGTCAACGGCGCGAAGATGTCCAAATCTCGTGGTACGTTCATTAAAGCCAGCACCTGGCTGAACCACTTCGACGCGGACAGCCTGCGCTATTACTACACCGCGAAACTCTCTTCACGCATCGACGATATCGACCTGAACCTGGAAGATTTCGTGCAGCGCGTGAACGCAGACATCGTGAACAAAGTGGTGAACCTGGCTTCCCGTAACGCAGGCTTTATTGCCAAGCGTTTTGACGGCGTGATGGCGGCTGAACTGGCTGACCCTGCATTGTACAAAACCTTCACCGACGCGGCTGCGACCATTGGCGAAGCGTGGGAAGCACGTGAGTTCGGTAAAGCCGTACGTGAAATCATGGCGCTGGCAGATCTGGCTAACCGCTATGTGGACGAGCAGGCACCGTGGGTTGTGGCGAAGCAGGAAGGCCGTGATGCCGATTTGCAGGCCATCTGCTCTATGGGTATCAACCTGTTCCGCGTGCTGATGACGTATCTGAAGCCGGTTCTGCCTCAGCTTTCCACCCGTGCAGAAGCGTTCCTGAACACTGAACTGACCTGGGATGCGATCGCTCAGCCGCTGCTCAGCCACAAAGTGAACACCTTCAAGGCGCTGTATAACCGCATCGAGATGAAACAGGTTGAAGCGCTGGTTGAAGCCTCGAAAGAAGAAGTGAAAGCCGCTGCTGCACCGGTCACCGGCCCGCTGGCTGACGATCCGATTCAGGAAACCATTACCTTTGATGATTTCGCGAAAGTTGACCTGCGCGTAGCGCTGATTGAAAACGCGGAATTTGTGGATGGCTCCGATAAACTGCTGCGTCTGACGCTGGATCTGGGCGGCGAGAAGCGTAACGTCTTCTCTGGTATCCGTTCTGCGTATCCTGATCCGCAGGTACTGATTGGTCGTCAGACCGTCATGGTTGCTAACCTGGCACCGCGTAAAATGCGCTTTGGTATTTCTGAAGGCATGGTGATGGCCGCAGGTCCTGGCGGGAAAGATATCTTCCTGTTAAGCCCTGATGAAGGCGCGAAACCTGGTCAGCAGGTGAAATAATAAAAAAGCCGGAGATAATCTCCGGCTTTTTTTTAGCTTTTTTGCCGGGTGGCGACTCCGCTTTACCCGGTCTGCAACCTACGCTTTTTTGGCGTGCTCGCGTACCGTCAACCCGCGTAAAAAATAACGCATAAACTGGTCGCCGCACTCGCGGTAATTTTTATGGTCCGGGGCGCGCATCATCGCGGTGATTTCCGGCATCGACACGCGGAATTTCTGCTCGGTCATGATCGCCAGAATATCGTCGGTTTTCAGTGAAAACGCGATACGCAGCTTTTTCAGCGCCGTGTTGTTGTTCACACGACGCTCCAGCGCCAGCTCCGGCGCAGATTCATCTTTGCCGCGCTTATGGTAGATAAGGCCGTTCAGGAAACCAGACAGAATGATGTCCGGGCAACGCACAAAGCCCTCTTCATCTTCTTTGGTTATCCAGGTGTCGAAACCGGCTGACGTGGATTCCATATCGGCCAGCGCAAGAATACGCACCATATCGTTGTTGTTTGCTTTCAGGGTGTAGCGCAGGCTACGGAGTATATCGTTACTGAGCATAGAGCCTTCGAATGTCGATGATGCAATGGCGCGCAGTGTACCAGCTTTACAGGCCAATCGCCTCTTTCAAACTTTTCAGATAGCGACGGCTCACCGGTACGGTCTGTCCTGCACGCAATACCAGCTCAGCCTGGCCGTTATCCTCCAGGCGGATCTCTTTCAGGTGCGCCATGTTAACCAGGTACTGACGATGGCAGCGAATCAACGGCGTGCGGCTTTCCAGCGTGCGCAGGGTCAGCTCGGTAAAGCCTTCGTTACCTTCGGCGCTGGTGACAAACACGCCGCTCATGCGGCTACTGACAAAAGCCACATCGTCCATTTGCAGCAGATAAATTCGGCTGTGACCGGTACAGGGAATAAACTTCAACGGCTGCTGGTTTTCCGGTAACAGGGTAACATCCTGCACGGTACGCTCCTGGCGCAGGCGGATGAGCGTCTTTTCCAGTCTTTTTTCTTCTATCGGTTTAAGCAGATAATCAAAGGCATGTTCTTCAAAGGCTTTCACGGCGTATTCGTCAAACGCCGTCAAAAACACAATATACGGACGATGTTCCGGGTCAAGCATCCCGACCATCTCCAGCCCGCTGATACGCGGCATCTGGATATCCAGAAACAGCACGTCCGGGCGCAGTTTATGTACGGCCCCAATCGCTTCTATAGCGTTAGCACACTCACCAACGATCTCGATATCGCTTTGCTCCTGCAACAGAATGCGCAGGTTTTCTCGTGCTAACGGCTCATCATCAACAATCAGCACTTTCAACATGCGTTTTCCTCCAGCGGTAATCGTAAGGTAATGCGGGTAAATCGGTCCGGCTCACAGGCGACGGTAATGCCGCACGCATCGCCGAAGTGAGCGCGCAGGCGTTTATCCACCAGGCTCATCCCTAATCCGCCCGAGGCGGTTGGCTGATAGAGCCCGGCGTTATCTTCAATATCCAGCACCAGATGGTGATTAAAACAGCTGGCCGATATGGTTATCTCCCCGATGCCCAGCAGCTGCGACGTGCCGTGTTTGATGGCATTTTCCACGATAGGTTGCAGGGTAAAGGCCGGAAGATGCTGATACGCCAGCTCGTCCGGCACGGATAACGACACATGCAGCCGCGACTGAAAACGCGCTTGCTCGATTTGCAGATAGGCGTTCACATGTTCAATTTCATCGGCCAGGGTGACAATTTCCGAAGGGCGTTTGAGGTTCTTACGGAAAAATGTCGATAAATACTGCACCAGCTGCGCGGCCTGGTCGCTGTCACGGCGAATAACCGCTTTTAGCGTATTCAGGGCGTTAAACAGGAAGTGCGGGTTCACCTGCGCATGAAGAAGTTTGATCTCCGACTGGGTTAAGAGCGCTTTTTGTCGCTCATATTGCCCGGCCAGGATCTGCGCCGAAAGCAGCTGCGCAATCCCCTCACCCAGCGTGCGGTTGATTGAGCTAAACAGCCTGTTTTTTGCCTCGTACAACTTTATGGTTCCCATCACATGCTGGTTTTCCCCACGCAGCGGGATCACCAGAGTAGAACCGAGTTTGCAGTGAGGATGCAGCGAACAGCGGTATGGCACCTCGTTACCGTCGGCGTATACCACTTCGCCGGTTTCAATGGCACGTAGCGTATAGGTGGACGAAATCGGTTTGCCTGGCAGGTGGTGGTCATCCCCTGTTCCGGTAAACGCCAGCAGCCGCTCGCGGTCGGTTATCGCCACCGCGCCAATATCCAGTTCTTTATAAAGAACCTGCGCCACCTTCATGCTGTTTTCTTCGTTAAACCCCTGGCGCAGAATGCCTTCCGTAGAGGCGGCAACCTTCAGAGCGGTAGCGGAAAACGCCGAGGTGTATTTCTCAAACATGGCGCGCTTGTCCAGCAGGATACGCATAAAGAGCGCCGCGCCTACGGTATTCGTCACCATCATTGGGGCGGCGATGCTGTTCACCAGATGCAGCGCATCCTCAAACGGGCGGGCAATCAGCAGAATAATGGCCATCTGCGCCATTTCTGCGACAAACGTAATAGCACCCGCGGTAATGGGGCTAAAGACTTTATCCGGGCGACCGCGCTTAATCATGTAGCTGTGAACCAGGCCGCCGAGCAGCCCTTCGACGATCGTCGAGATCATGCAGCTTAGCGCCGTCATGCCGCCCATCGAATAACGATGCAGGCCACCAGTTAACCCGACAAGGCCGCCAACAACCGGCCCCCCGAGCAGCCCGCCCATCACCGCACCGATGGCGCGCGTATTGGCGATAGAATCTTCGATATGAAGACCAAAGTAAGTCCCCATAATGCAGAAAATAGAGAAGGTAACGTAACAGAGGAGCTTGTGCGGCAGTCGTACGGTAACTTGCATCAACGGGATAAACAGGCGCGTTTTACTCATCAACCAGGCGATGACAAGGAAAACACACATCTGCTGAAGCAGCAGCAACACCAGGTTAAACTCGTACATACTCGCAAACCGCACGTTCTAAAAACGCGTAACATACACTGATGTGGTTAAACTTTCTTTGAAGCGTACCGAAAAAGATGTAATTCGTGTTCGGCATCACATCTTTTGCTGAACATAACGTTACCTTCGCATTATTTGTTCAAAAAGTCGCCAATCCTTCCTGGTTCACCATTCTGGGTCTACAGTTAAGCTGGGAACGCGTAAGCCAGGGGGCGAATATGGCGCTTTACACAATAGGTGAAGTGGCACTCCTTTGTGATATCAATCCCGTGACCCTACGGGCTTGGCAACGACGATACGGATTACTGAAACCGCAGAGAACAGACGGTGGTCACCGCCTGTTTAATGACGCGGATATCGACCGGATCCGCGAGATCAAAAGCTGGATCGACAACGGTGTTCAGGTAGGGAAAGTTAAATCGTTACTCAGCCAGGACGATCCTGACACACAGCATATCTGGCGCGAACAACAAGAAACCCTGCTACGTCTGTTACAGGCGGGGAATCTGCAACGCCTGCGTGCGTGGATTAAAGAGCAAGGGCGCGACTACCCTGCGCAAACCCTGATCACGCATCTTTTTATCCCATTACGCCGCCGTCTTCAGTGCCAGCAGTCCACCTTGCAGGCGCTGCTGAGTATGCTCGATGGGGTTCTGATCAATTACATTTCCGTTTGCCTGGCCTCGGCAAGAAACAAAAACGGGAAAGATGCGCTGGTCGTTGGCTGGAATGTGCACGATACCACCCGTCTGTGGCTGGAAGCGTGGATAGCCACCCAGCAGGGCTGGCGCGTGGATGTACTGGCGCATTCTCTGGCCCAGTTTCGGCCCGAATTCTTTGACGGACAGACGCTACTGGTCTGGTGTGGCGAAGTCCCGACAGCCTCACAGCAACAGTTGCTGACGGAGTGGCGCGAACACGGCTACCCGATTTATTCGCTCGGTCCGAATGAGTCGTAATGGCATTTAATGGTTCATTAACAGCTACGCTTCACCGTATAATTGCTCCGTTAACAACAGGAGCACATTTATGAAGGCAACTAAACTGGCCGTGATCACCCTTTTCGTCCTGATGGCCGTCAGCGGGATCGGCGGTGTTATGCTGGCAGGTTACTCGTTTATTGTTCGCGGCGGTGTCGGCTGAGGTAATTCGCCAGACGCTCGAAACCGCGGTCAACCACAATGGCCGCGAGCGCAACCAGCACTGCCCCCTGAACGATATAGGCCGTATTAAAGCCGCTTAGGCCGATAATGATCGGCGTGCCCAGGGTGTTTGCCCCTACCGTGGAGGCAATGGTCGCAGTGCCGATGTTAATAATTACGGATGTGCGGATCCCCGCAATAATGACCGGGGCGGCCAAGGGTAGCTCAACATTGCGAAGCCGCTGCCAGGCGCTCATTCCCATCCCTTCTGCCACACTCATCACCGATGCGGGCACGGCCGAAATCCCTGCTAGCGTCCCCTGCAATATGGGCAGCACGCCATACAAAATCAGGGCAATTATCGCAGGCTCCTGACCAAAACCTATCACCGGGACGGCGATCGCCAGCACGGCTACGGGCGGAAATGTCTGGCCGATGGCGGCAATGGTTTCAACCAGCGGGCGAAACTCCCGGCCCGAAGGCCGTGTGACCACAATCCCGGCACCCACGCCAAGCACAATGGCCAGCACACTGGAAACAGCCACCAGCCAGAAGTGCGCCAGCGTCAGATTAATAAAACTTTCCTGCTGGTAGACCGGGCGCGGCAGCCCGGGAAAAAGCGCGCTGAATACCCTGGCGCTGTGCGGCATCAGGATTAACAGTGCGGCAAAAACCAGCACCAGCCAGATAAGCGGATCACGCACCCACTTCACGCGCCACCTCCCCCACCAGCAGATCGCGAAAATAGAGCGTGCCACAGAGTTTGCCCTGCGCGTCCGCCACAGGCAGAACGTCACACTGCCGGGCAACAAAAGCCGATAGCGCATCGCGCAGGCTCATGTGCTCCAGCAACGGTTCGCCACCAGTTTGCGTCTCCTGCCGATGCATCGCCTCCCCGACGGTTCGCAGCGAAAGCAGGCGCACGCCCAGTTCACTACGGCCAAAAAACTCACGCACAAAAGCGTTCGCCGGGCGCGTGAGGATCTCAAGCGGCGTGCCCTGCTGAATGACCTCGCCGTTGTCCATCAGTATCAGCCGGTCGGCTAGCTGAAGCGCCTCGTCAATATCGTGGGTCACGAGGATTATCGTGCGCCCCAGAATACGATGAATACGGGTCATCTCCGCCTGCAATGCACTACGCGTCACCGGATCCAGCGCACCGAAAGGTTCATCCATCAACAGCACCTGCGGATTGGTAGCCAGCGCCCGCGCCACGCCAACCCGCTGCTGCTGCCCGCCGGAAAGCTGATGCGGATAACGGTCACGCAGGACAGGCTCTAACCCCAGCAGCGCCATCAGCTCATCCACACGCGCATTGATTTTTTGCCGTGTCCATTTTTCCAGCTGCGGTATGGTGGCGATGTTCTGCGCCACCGTCCAGTGCGGAAACAGGCCAATAGACTGGATGGCGTATCCCATTCGTCTGCGAAGCTCGAGCACCGGCAGGCTGCGGATCTCTTCACCGGCAAAACGGATCAGGCCGCTGTCGTGCTCCACCAGCCGGTTGATCATCTTAAGCGTGGTGGATTTTCCCGAACCCGAGGTACCTATCAGCACGGAAAAGGCCCCCTCCTCAAAATGCAGATTCAGATGGCTTACCGCCGGACGCCCCGCAAAGGTTTTACTTACATCGTGGAATTCAATCATTCTCCCTCCCCCTGAGCAGCGCGAGCCATAGGGCAAACAGCGCATCCACCACCACCGCCAGGGCAATCGCCGGAACAACGCCCAGCAGCACTAAATCCAGTGCGCTGCTGAGCAAGCCCTGGAATACCAGTGCGCCAAACCCGCCTGCGCCAATCAACGCCGCGATCACCGCCATCCCTACCGTCTGCACGGCCACCACCCGCAGGCTGCGCAATAGCAGCGGTAGCGCGATGGGCAGTTGTATCTTCCAGAAGCACTGGCGCGTGCTCATTCCCATCGCCTGCGCGCTTTCCAGCACATTCGGTGCAACCTGGCTTAGCCCCGCCACCACACCGCGAACCAGCGGCAAGAGCGCGTACAGCACCAGCGCAATCAGTGCAGGGGTTAATCCCGTACCGGCGATGCCGAGTGAAGCAAGCAGCGGGAATGATTTGACCAGGCCTGCCAGCGGTGCAATCAACAGGCCAAACAGCGCTACGGACGGGATAGTCTGAATGACGTTCAGCAGTGCAAAGACCGCGCCCTGCCGAGTGGGATGGCGATAACACCATATCCCCAACGGCAACCCCAGCAGCAGCGCCGGGAACAGCGTTCCGAACAGGATAGTCAGATGCTGGGCCAGGGCATCATCAAAGATATCCTGGCGGTTGGCATACTCTTTTAACAATGAGAGATTATCCAGCGCACCGCTGAACAGCAGCAATAGCGGGATAGACCAGATCTGCGCATTTAGCACCCAGCGCCAGACGGCGTGCGGCGTAAGACGCCGAATGGCATCACTGCTTGCCAGCAGACAGAGCGCAAGCCACAGCCACAGGCCGCTCCCCACAGAGGTTCGCGCCAGCGGGCTTTCGGCAGAAACCATCTGCGTTGCCGCAAGGCCTGCGCCCCAGAACAACACAATAAACAGCGCTTCGCAGAGGATAAGTGTCAGCCACTGGGCCGCACGTCCTTGCCAGAGCGATAACGCAATAATCGCGCCCAGCGCCCCTGCCAGCAGCAGCGGCGTAAATGACCAGACCTGCCAGAGCGCGCGCCCTTCACCTGACACCAGGCGGTTAGGCGCGACATTCACAAACGGAAGCGCAACGGCCACGATAGCGACACCGGTCAGCATCAGCAGAACGCGGTTATGACATTTTATTGGCACAGCCCTGTCCTGTTACTTCGCAAGCCCTTGTTGTTTCAGGAAGTCGGCAGCCACTTTTTTGGCATCCAGCCCCTCGACGGCAATACTGGCGTTGAGCTGTTGCAGCGTTTTCTCATCCAGTTTTTCAAAGACCGGTTTGAGCCACGCGCCAATCTCCGGGTACGCCTTCAGCGTGGCTTCACGCACGACAGGTGCTGGAGCATAAATTGGCTGAACGCCTTTCGGATCGGTCAGGGTTTGCAGGCCAAGCGCCGCAACCGGGCCATCGGTCCCGTAGGCCATAGCGGCATTCACCCCGGAGATTTGCTGCGCCGCCGCTTTGATGGTCACTGCAGTATCGCCCCCGGCCAGAGAGAGCAACTGGCTCTGATCAAGCTTAAAGTCATAGGCTTTTTCAAACGCCGGAAGCGCGTCTGGCCGCTCGATAAACTCAGCGGACGCGGCGAGCTTAAAGTCGCCCTTCTCTTTGAGGTAACGACTCAGATCGTCAAGCGACGTCAGCTTGCCTTTTTCGGCAAGATCTTTGCGCACGGCAATGGTCCAGGTGTTGTTGGCAGGCGCTGGGGTCAGCCAGACCAGCTTGTTCTGATCCGCATCCAGCTTTTTGACTTTTTCATAGCCGGCCTGCGCATTTTTCCAGGCAGGATCGTTCTCATCTTTGAAGAAGAAGGCCCCGTTGCCGGTATATTCAGGGTAGATATCCAGCTCGCCAGAAGTGATAGCACCACGCACAACGGGCGTTGTGCCAAGCTGTACTTTATTGACCGTTTTGACACCGTGGCTTTCCAGCACCTGCAAGATGATATTGCCAAGCAGCGCACCTTCGGTATCAATCTTAGAACCAACTTTCACCGGCTCCGCCGCCTGTAGCGGCAGGCTCAGCGCTGCCAGAAGTACCGCTGAGCCAGTGATCCCCTTTGTAATCGTCATTGGGCTTTCCTCATTATTTTGCCGCCTTTTTCATAGGCTTGAGAGAAAAGCGTAGCCTAAAAACCAGAACTCAGCCTTCTTCCGGTAAGGTCAGCGGCACACTCAGCAGGCTGGCGGCAAAATAGAGAATGGCGATCACCCATAACGTGCCCTCCACACCAAGCGGGACAACGCAGAGTGTGACAATCAGCGGCCCGACAAAATTACTTAACCCGGAGCCCAGATTCAGACAGGAGATGGCCGCCCCTTTGTTGTGAGGTAACAGAGAAGGTATCAGCGCGCTCAGCGGGCCAAACGCCCCAAGACCAATGGCATATAACACCAGCGCCATAAACAGGGCCGTTTCACTGTTGCCAAACCACACCGGCGCGTAACAGACGGCAAGCATCGCCAGCCCGCACAGAGTGCCCGAGAACCAGACCACCGTATTGCGCCAGCCGATAGTGTCCCCAAGCCAGCCGAAGAAGTAGTTGGCGAAGATATTGACCACGTTCACCAGCCCCCAGATGCCCAGCCACTGGGCGATGCTGAAACCAAAGCGCGGCAGGTAGACCGGCATCAGGATCACCAGCGAGAACTTGCCGATGTCATTGATGGTTTTGACGATAACCGCAAGGCGCATTTTTGGCTCGCGTACCAGCACCAGTATTCCTTCCGCCAGCGCGGTGCCAAGCCTGCCCTCGTGCTGCCACTGCGGACGGTCGCGGTTGAGTACCAGCGCGCAAAACGCCCCCAGCACCACAAATACAAAGCCGCTAAGCAGCGTGGCGGTTTCGCCGATAACAGGCAACATCATGCCGGAATACCACGGCCCGACAATGGTCATCCCCACGCCGAAGGCAATCCAGAACCAGGAGACCGCTCGGCCAAGAATGCCCGGCTCGCAGCGCTGGTTGACCCACACCAGAAACGAGTAGGCAAACAGAGGATATGCCACGCCGCGCAGAGCGTAGCTCGCCACCATCAGCGGGTAATGCCCCTGCGGCAGCGCCCAGCCAATAAACGGGACTGAGCCGATAAAGTAAATCAGCGTAGCGACCCACATCAGACGCCGCAGCCCGAGCACGCCCGCGCCAATGCCGGAGAACCACGACACCAGCGCCACACACAAGCCAAAGACCGACGAAAGCAGGCTGATATGCACCGCATCAAACCCACGATGCTGTAACAAAGAGGCGAGCCAGCTTTGTTCGATAGTCGCCCCGGTAATAAACAAGAAAATGCCAAAAAATCCCCAGCACAACTCACGGGGCAGCCCTAACCGGGCCCAGATCCCCTGCTGGATAATCATACTGTGTTCTGTCATGTCAGTTCATCTTAAGTAGGCCGGGCGCACGAGCCCGGCCAAATCAGAAAGTCAGGCGTTTTCCAGTTGCCCGGCCAGTTTGCGGGCAAGCATCCGCTTGCGATTGAGGTAGCCGACGGTGTTTTCACCCCAGCAATGTTCGTATGGCATCCCGGTCAGGCTTTCGATCACCGCCCGGTTTTCTGTGCTCACGGTGGCCTTACTGCCGCCCTGTTTCAGACGCGCGACTTCCTCGTTCAGAATGGCGTGCGTACGGCTGTTCACCCTGAACTGGAAGGCAGACCAAATCCCCCACAGGGTGAGGACAACCGGCAGGGCAATCATGATAATCATGATCATGCTGATAGCTGACTGCGGCTGAGCGCTCTGCCCGGAGACGAAGCCCGACATCTGCAACGCGACCCCGACCAGGAAGATCGAGAGCGCCTGAGAAGCTTTGCGCAGCAGGCTCATAAACCCGGCAAAGATCCCTTCACGACGATTCCCGGTAAGGATTTCATCCACATCGGCCACAAAGGTGTAGTTGTTCCACGGAATGGCATAAATCCCCCCGCGCGCCAGACCGGCAACCGCAGCGCCCACATACAGAAGGGTCATTCCACCCACGCCGCTGATGTACGCCGAAACAAACAGAGCAAAAGCGACCAGCGCCATGGTGGCCTGAGTGGCGAAAGCCCGGGAAGGCGAGAAGCGCAGCGTCAGCCAGGTGGCGATACCAACGCCAAAGAATTGCAGGCCGTTGATCACCCCCAGCAGGTTAGAGGCCATCACGGATGAGGTCATCATCGCGAAGACCACAAAATAGGTGAACACCGAGTTGAAGATGTCCTGCGCGACGGAGCCGCCAAGGTACATGCCCAGATGCGAACGGAAGGTTTTTATCTTAAGCGTTGAGACAAAATCGTAGTAGATATGGAAGATGCGGGTCCCAAACGGCTCCTTTTCCTCGTCTTGCGCGTGGTGCTCGTTTTGCTGAATTTCTTCCAGCGAGCGCTCCCAGGTGCCGAAATAGACAAAGAACAGCACTATCATGAACGACACGGTGAAAATGGCCCCGGTGTAGAAGAAGGAATCCGAAGAGTCCTGGCCGAAGTAACCCACCAGCCGTCCGGGCAGGAATGCCGCCGCAAACCCTGCCAACTGGGCAATGTACATGCGGGCGCTGGTCAGTTTTGAGCGTTTTTTGAAATCAGAGGTCATCTCCGCCGACAGCGTGTCGTACGGGATAATTATCATGGTGTAGACGATTTCAAAGAGGATATAGAACAGCAGATACATCCAGTAATTGAACCCTTCCACCCACAGCAGGCTGTAGACCGACACCAGCGGAATACTGGCCAGCAGGAAGAAACGGCGGCGACCAAACCGACGTCCGAGTCGGGTTTTATGGAAGTTATCGGAAACATAACCGATAACCGGACACATAATCACATCGACAATCCTTGCCACTGCAAACAGCGACCCCGCCTGGAGAGGCGTCAGGCCGCAAAATGTGGTCAGGAAGAACAAAAGCCAGGCGCTGACAAGCGTAAAGGCCCCAGAACCAATCACATCCGCCAGCCCGTAACAGACATAGTTACGCAGCTTTATTTCACGTATTTTTTTTATCATTTTTATCCCCTGAATTTACCGTGTTAAACCCGGATTTCCTCAACATCCCAACCCTCAGGCAGCGGTGAAGGACGCGTTATGTGTAAATCACTTAATTGCAGCCGACTGACACCGCTGGCGAAAATCGCAGGTAGCCCTTGCGGATAACGCTCTACACCGTGGGCGCGCCCGGTATCGGGGTTCACCTTATAGGCGTTGTCCAGCCCCATTCCGGTTGGTCGTTCCGGGTTACATGGCGGGCGCACGTCGTAGCAGCCCTGTTCGTCTGACGGCCCACAAATCTGGTTGAAGGTCACTCCGCTGAAGGTGATACCGGAAATGGCATCGGGTATTTCACTGTGAAGATTGATGGCGCCCTCGCCCACGCCATTCAGGCCGGAGAAGGTGATTTGACTGATGTTGCCAGGACGGACATCCGGCGCGCGGTAACGCAGGGAGACAAAGACCGGATCGGCTTTCCCCCAGTGACAGGGATCGCCATGACGGCAATCAAACAGGATATTGCTAAAGACCATCTGGCTGAACGCGCCGCCATCGCGTGACACCAGGCCGATGCCGCGATTGGATTCAAAAATCACACAGTTGTTGACGGCAATATTGCGGATGTCCGCGTGGGTTTCAGTCCCGACTTTAATGGCGCAACTTTTAGAGCGAATAATGCAGTTATTCACCGTGACGTTATAAATTGGCTGCTGGAGTTCAGGCGCTTTGGCGGTTGTTTTCAGGCAGATGCCGTCATCGGCGGCGCTGAAGTAGCTGTCACTGATGTGTACATGCTGGCAGCTGTCGATATCCAGCGCGTCGGTGTTGGAGAGCGTCAGGTCGTTATCGATGGTGAGATTACGGATAAAGACGTGGTTGCAGCTCACCAGATGGGCGGTCCACATGGGTGAGTCATACAGGGTGATATTACTGATACGCACCTGCTCGCAGCCTTCGAACACCACCAGACGAGGACGGTGGGTTTTCGGCTGGCGATACCCCTGCTCATCCACCTGTGGTTCAAACCAGGCGGTGGCATTCCCGTCAATACAGCCTGCCCCGCTCAGCGTCACGCCGCGCGCATCACGGGCGTATATCAGCGCCATGTGCGAAAGCTCCGCCATGCTTTGCGTCACCGCCGCCTGGTAATCCTCTTCGCGATGGCTGGCAAGCAGCCGGGCACCAGCTTCCAGATGCAGCGTGATATGTGAGGACAATACCAGGGTTCCTGTCAGATAGATGCCTGGCGTGACCACCAGCGTGCCACCCCCGGATATCGCCAGCTCGTCGATTAAGCCCTGCAGGGTCGCCGTCACGAGCGAAGCCCCGGTACGGTCCAGTTCGACGTTTTCTAATGTGAGTTTCATGTCGTTACCTGTCAGTATTGATTTAACAGGCATTAAACGGGGATTTCAGCGCATGCTCGTGGCGCAATCAGCGGGAATTTATACGAAGAGTGAAGGTCATCACGCCTGTCTGATGGCATTGCCGACACTTTTGATGTTGTTCACGTTCTCGCCCGGGGCGCAAAAAAGAAGTGTGAAAAACCTCACATTTCAGGGGCGCAGAGAGGGGAAAAAAGCGGGTTTTGGGGATTTTTGTAGTGAGGAGTAAGAAAAGTTGCGTTGTGGGTCACGGAACAGGAGGAATGAGAACAGATCGGGGGTTGTCAGTCCGCTCTCCCCAAAGGAGAGAGCGGCGGGAAAATCACTGCAATTCGAACTCGCCTTTATTCACGCGAGCTGAATCCACCCCGATAAACACATTGAATTTGCCCGGCTCAGCATCGTATTTCATCTGCTGGTTCCAGAACTTCAATGCATCCACATCGATCGGGAAGCTGACGGTTTTGGATTCACCCGGTTTCAGGCTCACCTTATCAAAGCCGCGCAGCTGTTTCACTGGACGACTCATTGATGCAGTGACGTCCTGAACGTACATCTGGATAACCGTTGCCCCTTCACGTTTGCCGGTGTTGGTCACCTCTACGCTGGCGGTCACTTTGCCGTCACGCTTCAGTGTTGGCGCAGACATTTTCACGTCAGAAACCTTGAAGGTGGTGTAGCTCAGGCCATAACCAAACGGATACAGCGGGCCATTGGCTTCGTCGAAGTAGCGCGAGGTGTACTTGTTCGGCTTGTCAGCGTTATACGGACGACCGGTGTTCAGGTGGCTGTAGTAAACCGGGATCTGCCCAACCGAGCGCGGGAAGGACATCGGCAGCTTGCCTGACGGGTTGTAATCGCCAAACAGCACGTCGGCAATGGCGTTACCGCCTTCGGTACCAGCAAACCAGGTTTCCAGGATGGCGTCAGCCTGCTGATCTTCTTTCACCAGCGCCAGCGGGCGGCCATTCATCAGCACCAGCACCAGCGGTTTTCCAGTGGCTTTCAGCGCTGCAATCAGGTCACGCTGGCTTTGCGGAATGGTGATGTCAGTGCGGCTGGACGCTTCATGCGCCATACCCTGTGCTTCCCCAACAACGGCAACCACCACATCGGATTGCTTCGCAGCGGCCACGGCTTCGTCGATCATCTCTTTCGGCGAGCGAGGATCAACTTTCACCGCCTCTTCATACTGATTAAGGAAGGTGACGATATCTTTATCGTTGGTGACGTTCGCCCCTTTGGCGTACACCACTTTACCGTTGTCACCAATGGCGTTTTTAATGCCGGTCAGAACGGTCACGGACTGATCGGCTACACCAGCTGCCGACCAGCTTCCCATCACATCACGCTTGCTGTCGGCCAGCGGGCCAACCACGGCGAGAGTGCCGGATTTTTTCAGCGGCAGCGTTTCCAGACGGTTTTTCAGCAGCACCAGGCTTTCGCGCGCAACGTCACGCGCGTCTTTGCGGTGCAGGCGGCTTTCAGCGTTGGTATCAACAGGGTCTGACTCTTTTGGCCCCAGGTGGCTGTACGGGTCGTTAAACAGCCCCATGTCATATTTCACGTTCAGCACGTGGCGGGTGGCATCGTCCAGCTCGGCCATCGTCACTTTGCCGCTCTTCACCAGCCCCGGCAGGTATTTGCTGTAGTACTCGTCGCTCATACTCATGTTAATGCCAGACTTGAGCGCCACACGCACCGCATCTTCAGGATCGGACGCCGTACCGTGCTTGATAAGCTCTTTAATCGCGCCGTGGTCAGACACCGTGATGCCCTTAAAGCCCCACTGGTCGCGTAGCACGTCTTTTAGCAGCCAGGCGTCCGAGGTAGCAGGCGTGCCGTTGAGCGAGTTCAGCGCCACCATTACCGCGCCGCTGCCCGCATCCAGGCCCGCTTTGTACGGCGGCATGTAGTCGTTGAACAGGCGCTGCGAGCTCATGTCGACGGTGTTGTACTCTTTCCCGCCTTCAACTGCGCCGTAAGCCGCGAAGTGCTTGACGCTGGTCATGACCGAATAGCGATCCGCCGGGCTTTTGCCCTGCATCGCTTCGACCATGGTTTTGCCCATCGTCGAGGTCAGATAAGTATCTTCACCAAAACCTTCGGAAGCACGCCCCCAGCGCGGATCGCGCGAGACATCCACCATCGGTGCCCAGGTCATGTTCAGGCCGTCATCCGCCGCTTCATAAGCAGAAATGCGCCCGACGGTTTTGACCGCATCGAGGTTAAATGAGGAGGCTAAGCCCAGGCTAATCGGGAAGACGGTACGCTGGCCGTGCAGCACGTCATAGGCGAAGAACAGTGGGATTTTCAGGCGGCTGAGTTCCATCGCCTGATCCTGCATTTTACGGATATCCTGGCGGGTGACGGTGTTAAAAATCGCCCCGACCTGGCTATCCTTAATCATTTCGCGGATGGCCTCTTTCGGGTTATCCGGGCCAACGCTGATAAGACGAAGCTGACCGATTTTTTCATCGACCGTCATCTTCTTGAGCAATTCAGTGACAAATGTATCACGAGCTTCCGGCGTTAGCGGGTGATTGCCAAACAAATCATCTGCCAGTGCAGGTTGTAACGCCAGACTGACGGCGACCCCTACAGAACAAAGCCATTTCATGTTGTTTTACTCTCTCATCAATAACCGCCGGAAGATCTCGGCCAAACCGTGCGAAAAGCGCAGTTTGCCACAAACCCTCTGAACCTTGCAGGGTTATTCTCTGATTTTTCTCATGAATACTCGACCGCTTAACAGTTTATCGCGCTATGCTTTACAGCGAGAAATTTGCCCCACCACAAGGAGTGGAAGATGTCTTCTGTTCGAACCTACGATAACAATACTTTTATTAACGAACTGTCGCGCCTGGTTGGTCACTCTCACCTGCTCACCGACCCGGCCAAAACGGCCCGCTACCGCAAGGGCTTTCGTTCCGGTCAGGGCGAAGCGCTGGCGGTGGTGTTCCCCGGCACGCTGCTGGAACTGTGGCGTGTGCTAAGCGTCTGCGTGGATGCCGACAAGATTATACTGATGCAGGCTGCCAACACCGGCCTGACCGAAGGCTCGACGCCAAACGGCAACGATTACGATCGCGACATCGTGATAATCAGCACCCTGCGCCTGGACAAACTGCACCTGCTGGACAAAGGCGAACAGGTCCTCGCCTTCCCGGGCACCACGCTTTATTCGCTGGAAAAAGCCCTGAAGCCGCTGGGACGCGAACCGCATTCGGTGATTGGTTCCTCCTGTATTGGTGCCTCGGTTATTGGCGGCATCTGTAATAACTCCGGCGGCTCACTGGTGCAGCGCGGCCCTGCCTATACCGAAATGTCGCTATATGCCCGTATTGATGAAAACGGCAAGCTGACGCTGGTTAACCATCTGGGGATTGATTTGGGTGCGACCCCGGAACAGATCCTCAGCAAGCTCGATGATGACCGCGTAAAAGACACCGACGTTCAGCATGATGGCCGCCACGCCCACGATCATGACTACGTAACGCGCGTGCGAGATATCGACGCCGATACACCAGCGCGCTACAACGCCGACCCGGACAGGCTGTTTGAGTCTTCCGGCTGCGCAGGCAAACTGGCGGTATTTGCGGTGCGTCTGGACACCTTCCCGGCAGAGAAAAAACAGCAGGTGTTTTATATCGGCACCAATCAGCCGGACGTGTTGACCGAGATCCGTCGTCATATTCTGGGGGAATTCACCCACCTGCCGGTGGCGGGCGAGTATATGCACCGGGATATTTACGACATCGCCGAGCGTTACGGGAAGGACACCTTCCTGATGATCGACAAACTCGGCACCGACAAAATGCCATTCTTCTTCACCATGAAGGGCCGCACCGACGCGATGCTCGATAAAGTGTCGCTGTTCAAGCCCCACTTCACCGACCGTTTTATGCAGAAACTGGGCAACGTCTTCCCGGCACATTTACCGGAGCGGATGAAGACCTGGCGCGATAAATACGAGCACCACCTGTTGCTGAAAATGGCCGGGGATGGTATCGAAGAGGCGCAAACCTGGCTGACGGAATTCTTCAAAACCGCCGAGGGTGATTTCTTTGCCTGTACGCCAGAAGAAGGCAGCAAAGCCTTCCTGCACCGTTTTGCCGCAGCGGGCGCAGCGATTCGTTATCAGGCCGTTCACGCTGAAGAGGTGGAAGATATTCTGGCGCTGGATATTGCCCTGCGCCGTAACGACACCCAATGGTATGAGCATCTGCCGCCGGAAATTGATAGCAAGCTGGTACATAAGCTCTATTACGGCCACTTTATGTGTTATGTCTTCCATCAGGATTACATTGTCAAAAAAGGGGTGGACGCGCATGAGCTGAAAGAGCAAATGCTCGCCCTGTTACATGAGCGTGGCGCGCAATATCCTGCCGAACATAACGTCGGGCATCTGTATAAAGCACCGGAAACGTTAAAGCGTTTTTATCGCGAGAACGACCCAACTAACAGTATGAACCCCGGCATTGGTAAAACTACACGGCATAAACACTGGAAAGAGCGGACTGAAACCGTGGATCCTGATACACAACACATTGATTAATGTGTACAGCCATTTTTAAGAGATTGTTAAGCGTTCCTCAATCGTACTAGAGTAAATGACCGACGCCGGAGAAACGTTTCTCCGGCTTTTTATGACGAGGAGCCAGCACATCATGTCGGCCGTCGAAATTTTATCCGAAACCGAAGTTGAAGTGCGCGATGCACTACCCGACGATGTGCACGCTATCTCGGCTATCTATGCCTGGCATGTGCTTCACGGACGCGCGTCGTTCGAGGAAGTCCCCCCTGCGATTGACGAAATGCGCCAGCGAATGAAAAGTGTTGCTGACAGCGGTCTTCCGTGGCTGGTAGCGCTGTATCGCGGCATTGTGGTGGGCTATTGCTATGCTACCCCTTATCGCCCACGTCAGGCCTACCGATATACCCTTGAAGAATCTATCTATGTGGATGCCAGCACCACAGGTCGCGGTTTTGGCACGGCGCTGATGGACGCTCTGATTGCGCGTTGTGAAGAGGGGCAGTGGCGGCAAATGATCGCCGTTGTCGGCGACGGAAATAACAACCCCGGCTCGTTGCGATTGCATAAAAAACATGGCTTCGAGGTGGTCGGGCAGTTGCGCAGTGTGGGTTATAAAAAAGGTGACTGGCGCGATACGATTATTATGCAGCGCTCACTGAACGATGGTGACTGGACGCTGCCGGAATAAGCCGCTGTTACCCGGTGGCGCTACGCTTACCGGACCTACGGTTTTGTAGGCCGGGTAAGGCGAAGCCGCCACCCGGCACAGACAAACGACTCAGTCGTTTTGCGCGGTGGCCATCTGTTCAGCTTTCTGCTTTTTGTAACTCAGTGCCGCAGCCGGCACCGGCTGCACTTTCCCGGTTTCAATCCAGGTACGCAGGCGGCTTGCATCCGCGAAGTGGGTATATTTGCCAAACGCATCCATCACCACCAGCGCCACCGGTTTACCGTTAAATACGGTACGCATCACCAGACAGTGACCCGCCGCATTGGTAAAACCCGTTTTGGTTAACTGGATATTCCAGTTTTCGCGATACACCAGATGGTTAGTATTGCGGAACGGCAGCGTATACGCAGGGTTGGCAAAGGTTGCCATCTCTTCACGCGTGGTGCTGAGCTGGCCAATCAGCGGATACTGTTTGCTGGCAATCAGCAGCTTCGTCAAATCGCGTGCGGTAGAGACGTTGCGAATCGACAGCCCGGTAGGCTCAACATAATGGGTGTTAGTCATGCCGAGCGATTTGGCTTTTGCATTCATTGCGCGAATAAACGCGTCATAACCGCCCGGATAATGGTGAGCCAGGCTCGCCGCTGCGCGGTTTTCAGAGGACATCAGCGCCAGCAGCAGCATATTCTTACGGCTGATTTCGCTGTTCAGACGCACGCGAGAGTAAATCCCTTTCATTTCTGGCGTCTGGCTAATGTCTACCTTCAGTTTTTCATCCAGCGGCAGTCGTGCATCAAGCACCACCATCGCGGTCATTAATTTGGTGATTGACGCGATCGGGCGCACCAGATCCGGGTGGCTGGCGTAGATCACCTGGTTGGTGTTCAGATCAACAATCATCGCGCTGCCGGAGGCAATTTCCGGCTGTGCAGCGGTGGTCACTGCGGGCGTTTTGGCTAACGCTGGCACAGCAACAGATGCGCCCAGGATCAGCGCAAGGCTAAGTAAAGAAACTCGGAATTTCAGCATGGTGAGACTTCTGATAATTATTCACGCACGTAATGACGTACACCGCCTGTGTTGAAGGATAAGCACAGGCTGGCTTCGGCATCATAGCGGTCACCGTGCTTTGTCGCCAGCGAAGAATCATGAACAGATGCTGCATTGCTGGCATTTACGCCAGCAATGCAGTGAACTTAAAAGAGACGATATCCATAACCCCAAAGAATAACTGTCAGGGCAAGTAAGGCTTCCAGCACCAGCACACCAATCGCGAGTGTTGAACTGGAGAAGCTAAGCCCCTCTTCTTTGTTGATATTGAGGAAGGTTGGAACCCCCAGATACAGCAGATAACCTGTGTAAAAGAGAGCAACAGTACCGATCAGCGCGCACAGCCAGACCAGTGGATAGAGCGCAACAATACCGCTTAAGAAAAGCGGGGTCGCGACATATCCGGCAAAGACCATACAGTGTGCCAGCGACGGGCGTTGCGGATAGTTACGCGCCATCCAGTGAATGACACGCCCCATGACGGCCACCCCTGCCAGCATAATGCCGTAGAACAGGACGGCGAGATACAGCCCGGTAAACCAGTTAAGTTTCACAACGGTGCCATCACCGAAGTTCCAGCCAATTTGCGTGGTGCCGATAAATGCGCAGATCACCGGCACTGCCGCCATCAGCAGCACATGATGCGTGTAGTGATGCGCAACCGTTTCATTCTCGCCTCTTATCACGTGCATTTCACGGTCGGGATGGGAAAAGAGTCCCCAGACATGGTTCATAGCGCCCCCTTGTTGTCGGCCCGTCAGCGATACTTCAAGTATAATGCAGGCTTCAGATTATTTTATGTACAACGCTAAAAATGCCGCTGCGGGCAATCTGCATTCATTGCATCAATATTGATTCATGGGGTATATGATTAATGCAGGCACTGGCAGGGAGACTACGCTGACTTTATGGATATCAATGGTCTGATTGAACAGTACGGCTACGCAGCGCTGGTGATAGGCAGCGTGGCTGAAGGTGAAACCATCACGCTGCTTGGCGGTGTGATCGCGCATCAGGGGTTATTACGTTTCCCGTTGGTGGTGGCCGCCGTGGCACTGGGCGGCATGATTGGCGATCAGCTGCTCTATTTTCTGGGGCTGCGCTACGGCCCTGCCCTGCTGCAACGTTTTTCAAAACACCGTAAGAAAATCCGCCGTGCCCAGCGACTCATCCAGCGTCATCCGTACCTGTTTGTGATTGGCACGCGCTTTATGTACGGCTTTCGTATTATCGGGCCGATCCTGATTGGCGCCAGCCGCCTGCCGCCTAAAATTTTCCTGCCGTTAAATATCCTTGGCGCCATTGGGTGGGCGTTGATCTTTACCACGCTGGGTTATCTCGGCGGTGAGGTCATTGGCCCATGGCTGCACAATCTTGATCAGCACGTTAAGCACTGGGCATGGTTGATTCTGGTGGTTGGGGCGGTGATTGCCGTACGGATTTGGCTCAAACGTCGGGAAAATAAGCGGGAGTGAAAATGCGCTCCCGCCGTTGCTGTTACCCGTGGTGATAGCCCCCACCCAGCGCGGAGGTCAGCTGGAGCGATGCGTCAAGGTACTGCCCTTTCAGGGTCAGCCCGGCAATGTGTTCCTGTAATGCGGGGATTTTGGCCTCGCTGACGCGTGAACCGGCAATCAACCCGGCGCTAAAGCGCGCCTGTGCAAGGTTCACCACCCGCGCGGCATCGTGTTCCACTTTCTGCTGCTGTTGATTTTTGTGGGCCAGCGTTTCAACTTCACTGGCGGTTCGCGCTAACTGATTGACCGCATCAACAACCGCTTTGTTGTAATCGGCAATGCTCAGGTTGGTTTGCGCCTGGGCAATATCCAGCCCGGCATTAAGCCGGCCGCTATCGAAGATGGGCAGCGTAAACCCGGCGGTGACGCCCATCTGCTGTGCAGAATGGCGGAACAGGTCGCTCAGGTGCAGGGCATCCTGTTGCAGGAACGCCATCAGGTTGAAGTCCGGGTAGAAGGCCGCTTTGGCGGCATCAACATTGCTCATGGACGCTTCAATGTACCAGTGTGCTTCCTGAAGATCCGGGCGACGTGCCAGCAACTCATAACCCAGCGTTGTCGGTAACGCGGCGTCGACCGCAGGCAAATCATGGTGCGCCAGTTTCACCGACGACGAGTTGGTCAGCGCCTGTAATCTCGCTTCAATAACTTTCATCTTGCCGCTCACTTCGGCAATACGTTCATCAGTTTTGCTGGCGTTGATATCCGTCTCCACCCCTTCGATGGATGAGGTGATCCCGTGCTGATAAAGCTCTTTATCCGCCGAGATAATCGAATTTTGTTCCTGCCTGATGTCGCTTAACACGCTGTTGATCGCCGACTCGGTCTGCCACTCCCAGTAAAGCCTTGCCACGCTGCTGGCCAGCAGTTGCCGGGTCTGTTCCAGCTCGGCTTTCTGGGCGTTAACTTTCCCGATACGCGCCTCAACGAGATCGCGGTTTTTACCCCACAGATCCAGGTCCCAGCCCGCCGTCACGCCAAAGGTGCCGTTGGTATACCACGGCCCGGTAGTGCCTGCGGCCGGATCGGTTATCGCGAAGGGCCCCATTAACCCTTCGGCGGACATTTTTTGCCGTTCGACATCTGCAGATAAATCGATCTGCGGGCTGTCGGCGGCCATGGTGGCTTTAGCCTGCGCTTCCGCAAGCGTAATGCGCTGCCGGGCGATTTGCATATCTGGCGCATCATTCAGGGCCTTCGTAATCAGCGCATTAAGCTGCGGATCGCCATAGGCTGTCCACCATTCACTTTTCGGCCAGTGGGTATGGCTAAGTTGTGTTGCCACCGTCGCGTTTACCGCTTGTGTTCCGATGGGGGCTACCGTGGAATGTTGCGGTGCGCAGGCAGTAAGAATGAATAAAAGAGGAGCACTCAGAGATATAAAAAGAGACGATTTCATTACGCCATTCACTCAAAAAATAAAGGCGCAAATTACCCCTGTAAAACTTCTTTTTTTTAGGAAACCGTGGCAATCCGTAATTTGTTATACAAATTCACGTTTAGAAAAATATTCAGCGAACAAATTAATTAAATATATTTAATACCCAAACTAATTATTAACCCGACAGAAATAAAATCTGCCGGGTTAATAACCAGTGTTTTACACTTTCAGTGACGCGCCTTTTGTGGCAATCACTTCTTTATACCAGTGGAAACTTTTCTTACGGCTGCGCGCCAGCGTCCCTTTTCCGCTATCGTCACGGTCGACATAAATAAAGCCATAGCGTTTAGACAGTTCCGCTTTAGAGGCGCTTACCAGGTCGATTGGCCCCCAGCTGGTATAGCCCATCACCTCAACGCCGTCGTCAATCGCCTCACGCACCTGGACCAGGTGATCGTTGAGATAGCTGATACGGTAGTCGTCCTGCACCACGCCTTCAGCATCCGGTTTGTCTTTCGCGCCCAGACCGTTTTCCACAATAAACAGCGGTTTCTGATAGCGATCCCACAGCACGTTCAGCAGGGTGCGCAGGCCAACCGGGTCAATCTGCCAGCCCCACTCAGAGCTTGCGAGGTGCGGGTTTGGCACCATGCTCAGGATATTGCCGCGCGCCTGCTGGTTCAGCTCTTCATCGGTGGTCACACAGCCGGTCATGTAATAGCTGAACGAGATAAAATCGATGGTCGATTTCAGCGCATCGCGATCTGCATCGGTAATCTCCAGCTGAATGCCATTATCACGGAAGAAACGCAGCATGTAGCCCGGATAGGCGCCACGGCACTGTACGTCGCCGAAGAACTGCCAGGCGCGGTTTTCCTGAAGTGCTTCCAGCACATCTTCTGGTTTACAGGTCAGCGGATACATCAGGCCGCCCAGCAGCATGTTGCCAATTCTGGCATCAGGAATAATGTCATGGCAGGCTTTTACCGCCAGCGCGCTGGCCACCAACTGGTGGTGAATAGCCTGATACACCTCGCCTTTACTGCTGGTTTCCGGCAGGCCAACACCGGTCATTGGCGCGTGCAGCGACATGTTGATCTCGTTGAAGGTCAGCCACAGTTTGACTTTCTCTTTGTAACGCGCAAACACGGTACGGGCGTAGCGTTCGAAGAAACCAATCACCTGACGGCTGCCCCAGCCGCCATACTGCTTCACCAGTCCCCACGGCATTTCATAGTGCGACAGGGTGACCAGCGGCGTGATGTTGTGCGCGGCCAGTTCGTCGAACAGCTTGTCGTAAAACGCCAGGCCCGCTTCGTTTGGCTGTTGTTCATCCCCGTTCGGGAAGATGCGCGTCCAGGCAATCGAGACACGCAGGCAGCTAAAGCCCATCTCGGCAAACAGGGCAATGTCTTCCGGGTAGCGATGATAGAAATCGATCGCCACATCTTTAATGCCGTTGTCACCCGCCACGCGCTCCACCACCGGGCCAAACACCCCCTGTGGCTGGACGTCAGAGGTGGACAACCCTTTGCCATCGGTCAGGTAAGCGCCTTCTACCTGATTCGCGGCAACCGCGCCGCCCCATAAAAAATCATCCGGGAAAGTTTTCATCACGTTCTCCTGTTATTGATGGCTTACGCTGAGTAACGGGGTTCCGGCATTGACGGACGTCGCCGCCACGGTCACCACTTCGCGGTACTCGTCGCTGTTACTGATAATAATCGGGGTCGCCAGATCGTATCCGGCATCAAGAATGGCCTGACGATCAAACTCCAGCAGCAGGTCGCCTGGCTGTACTTTGTCTCCCACCTTCACGTGGGCGGTAAATGGCTTGCCGTCGAGTTTCACGGTGTCGATCCCCACATGGATCAACACTTCAATGCCACTTTCACTGAGCAGGCCGATGGCATGTTTGGTCTGGAACAGCGAGGCCACCTCGCCGGCAAACGGCGCAATTACCTTGTTATCCGCGGGAATGATGGCCGCACCGTTGCCCAGCAGGCCGCTGGCGAAGGTGGCGTCCGGCACCTGGTCCAGCGCCAGCACGGTACCGGTCATCGGCGACAAGACTTCGTTTTCGCCTACGCTCGCCGGTACTGCCGTTTCTGGCGCGGTACGCCGTGGCATCCCCGCCACCAGCGTCAGGCCGCAGCTCAGCACCAGCGCCACGACGGTACCGATAATACCGCCCCACAGAGTTGCATCCACGCCGCCTGGCGGGATCATCTGCGCGATGGTAAAGATGTTGGCAAAGCCGAACGAATAGACATGGGTATCGCTAAAGCCGACAATCGCCCCACCGATCGCCCCCGCCACACAGCCAAAGATAAACGGGCGGCGCAGCGGCAGGTTAACGCCATACACCGCCGGTTCGGTAATCCCGAAAATCCCCGCCGTGACAGACGACCCCGCCAGCATTTTCTGGCGTGCATCACGGGTACGCAGGAAGATGCCGAGCGCTGCGCCAACCTGCCCGAACACGGCAGGCAACAGCATCGGCAGCATGGAGTCGTGACCCAGCACGGCCAGGTTGTTGATCATCAGCGGTACCAGCCCCCAGTGCAGGCCGAAGATCACGCAGACCTGCCACAGCGCACCCATTGCCGCCCCCGCCAGCCACGGTGCCAGCACGTAAATCCACTGGTAGCCGTTCGCCAGCATCTGGCTCAGCCAGGTCGCCAGCGGGCCAATCACCAGGAAGGTCAGAGGCACGGTAATACCTAAACAGATCAGCGGCGCGAAGAAGTTTTTCATCGACGGCGGCAGAAGCTTCGTGCTCTGTTTTTCCAGCCAGCAGCTCACCCAGGCCGCGAGGATAATCGGGATCACCGACGAACTGTAGTTGAACCAGGTCACCGGAATACCGAGGAATGCATCAGCCACCGCATCCGACTGCTGGCTCGCGTTAAACGCCGAGATCATCAATGGGTGTGTCAGTGCGCCACCAATCACCATGGTGATAAATGGGTTGCCGCCAAACTTCTTCCCGGCGGTGTAGCCCAGCACCAGCGGGAAGAAGAAGAACAGCGCGTCACTGGCCGCAAACCAGATTTTATAAGTCCCGCTGTCGGTGGTGAGCCAGCCGCACACCACCGCCAGGGCCAGCAGTCCTTTCAGGATCCCTGAAGCCGCCAGGATGCCGATAAACGGAGTGAAAATCCCGGAGACGATGTCAATCAGACGCCCCAGCAGATTGCCTTTTTCACCCTTCTCTTCCACGACGGGCGTATCATCCGTCAGCCCTGCTTCGCTTCGTACCGCCTTCCAGACGCTGTTCACATGGTTACCAATCACCACCTGAAACTGGCCGCCGCTTTCGACAACCATAATCACGCCCGGATTTTTCTTCAGCCCTTCGGCGTTCGCTTTTTGATTGTCTTTCAGTTTGAAGCGCAGTCGGGTGGCACAATGCACCAGACTGACAATGTTCTCTTTTCCGCCAACGTGGCCGAGAATATCCTTCGCTAAAGCCTGGTATTCCATCTCGATTTCCTTACATCCGATGCCCGCAGGCACCTGTTGACTGAGTATAAAAATAAAAAAACCCGAGAACGTCCTCCTTTCGAAGGCCGCGCTCAGGTTTTGCCTGCGTTATGCAGTAACAATCCAGATTTTGAGGCTTAACGCCCCTCTTTTCTCACCCGTTCAATATGAATGGCGAGGAACATAATTTCTTCGGTTGTCAGCTCACGCTGATAACTTTTCTGCAAATGCTGCGCGATTTTCTCGGCGCACTTCCAGGCTTTCGCGTAGTTGTCTTTCACCGCCGTATGCAGAGATACATCATCGTCTTCCACCACAGTGCGGGTGAGCATCCGTTGGGCAAAGAACTTCAGATGGGTAACAAAACGCTGATAGCTTAACGACTCTTCGTCGTACTCCAGGTGCAGCTGGTATTTCACCAGTTGCAGGATCTCCTGCATGACCCGGGTAACGTGCATCACTTCCGGCATTTCGCTGTTCAGCTGCGCGGTCACCAGATGCAGCGCGATAAACCCGGCCTCATCCTCTGCCAGTTCGACATTCAGGCGTTTGGCGATAATGGCCCGCGCCTCTTGCCCCAGTTCGAACTCTTTTGGATACAGGCGTTTAATATCCCACAGCAGCACGTTTTTGATTGCCAGCCCTTTCTTTTGCCGTTCAATCGCAAAGTAGCAGTGGTCCGTTAAGGTGATATACAGACTGTCCTGCAATTTCCCTAACCGCTGCGCTGCCAGTCCAATGATGCGGTCACAGGTGGTCATCACTTCCAGCGGGATCTGGCTCAGTAGTTCCCCAAGCCGACGCACCAGTTCGTCACTTTGCAGTGCAAACACTTTTTCGACAAGCGCAGTATCCAACTCTTCACCGACGCGCTTCTGGAAGGCAAGTCCTCGCCCCATCACAACCTGTTCGCGCCCGCGTTCATCCTGAACAACCACCACATTATTATTAAGAATTTTGGCGATTTTCATCGGAACCCCAGAAACAAAAAAACCTGACCTCCGGCAGATGCCAGAAAATCAGGTTTTGCCTGCCTAAGCAGTAACAATCCAGTTCTGGCACTCTATCAGTTTCATTCGTAGCCTCAATGTGTCACGAGCAAAAACGTGACGCAGATCGTACTTGCTACGCTTTAATCAGAAGGTCACAACGGTTTTCAGTTCGGTTACCCATGCATCCTGAGTGCGGGCAACCCCGCCCGGATGGTGCCAGTACTGAATACCCGGTTGCAGCTCCAGCCAGGATACCGGGCGGAAGCGATAATAGAATTCACCGTTCACCGAGTGACCCGGAACCGGGTGATACGCCGGATCGTTATAGTCCGAAACCCCGCTCAGGGAATTCAGATAGCGCTGGTTACGCGCGTACTGGCTGCTCATATCAATCCAGGTCAGACCAAAGCCAATCCAGTCATCCGGTCGGGCATCAAACAGCCCGCGGTAGCGTAGCGAGGCGGCGTAGACCTGATGCATATAGTTACTGCTTTGATCGGCAAGGCTCATGCTGACAGAGGTGCTCAGACCGCGATTGGGATCGTCCTGATGCCGCGTCAGCTGCTGGTTCAGCCCGGCATACATAAACCAGGTCCGGTTATGCTCTTCGTATCCTTCAGGGTCACTTGCCCCTGCACCACCCGATTTTCCGCGATAGAGGTCAGCCTGTGGCGCATTGGTAAACACCACGCCCAGGTTGTACGCCCCCGGCAGCCCGTTAATCAGCGGACGGGCTTCGATTTCAACCGGCAGTAAGACGCCCTGGCTGCCCTTCGTTGACCAGCTCCAGGCGTGGTTACGGCTGGAGGCATCCGGGTTTTGCTCCATCACACCGCCTTTTAAGGTAACGGTTGGCGTCACTTTATACTCAAGCGTGGTGCCCCAGGTGTGGACGTTCCAGTTGTTCCAGGTCAGCGAGTTGGCCGATTTCCCGCCGCACTGGGAGAGCATCTGGAAATCACACGGGATGATTTGGTCGAAGGTTTGCACCTTGTTCATCATTCCGATACGCCAGGTCAGGCGACGGTCATCAAAGCTACGGGCAAAGGTCAGCCAGCCCAGACGGGTAATGGACTGCCCTCCCCAACTCTCCTGGGTCAGGTCATTAAAGTTGACGCGCGGATCCTGCACACGTTTGGTGGTGAGATCGTCGTTGTGATTACGGTTGACGATATTCCCTTCGATGCGTGCATCCGGGATGCCGGTCCAGCGTTCCAGATCCTGATTGAAGGTCAATGCAAACTGGTCAATATAGGCCACATGGGAGTCGTGGTTGTAACCGCCGCCGCCATTCCAGCCGATTTCATTCAGATAGCCCAGATTGTAGGTAAACCCGTTGTCATTGAGGATCTTACGAATACCGAGCATATCGCCCAGGATCGGGTCGGGCGGCGCTTCAAAACCTAACACCGTCCCGTTCCACTCCTGCGCCATCGACAAAGGAGAAACCGTCAATAAGGCAAGTGCGCACAGCTTATAGTGAATATTTTTATATGCCATAATTAAACCTGTGATTGAGTATTTAGTGCGTAACCGGTCGCAGGCAATTTATATATCGCCTGTCATCATTAAATTTATTTTGGTAATAGCAGCCCGTGCAGTTATTCAATAACCACAAATGGTGTCCTGCTTTATTTCTGCGTATCGCGTTAAGGCAAATGTCTCTCCTGCGTAAATGACAGGCAAAAAAAAACCTAAGCGTTCCACAGCGATGAGTGCCGTGGAACGCTTAGGTTTTGCCTGTTAACCAGTAACAATCCTGCGTTGAAAACAGTGGCACCTTAACACCCTCGTGCCACATTGAAAACCGGATTTGTTTTATATATTAAAAAAGTGTGAGCAAATTAACGCTTATTATTTTGACTGAATGACGCGTGCAATATCCGCCGATGTCTGTAACGTGCGGATCTCCTGGAATAATCCCAGCGCCTCAGAATATTCTTTACGCAAATAACTCAGCCACTGTTTAATCCGCGCGACGTGATACAAACCGGTATCCCCCTGCTTTTCCAGGCGGGTATATTTTTGCAGTAAGGTGACGACATCCGGCCAGGCCATGCGTGGCTCATTGTATTTCACCACCCGGCTGAGGTTCGGCACGTTAAGGGCGCCACGCCCAATCATCACCGCATCACAGCCGGTCTCTTTCAGACAGGCCTGCGCGCTGGCGTAATCCCAGATTTCGCCGTTGGCGATAACGGGAATGGTGAGTCTTTTGCGGATCTCGCCAATTGCCTGCCAGTTGATGCGTTCGGCTTTGTAGCCATCTTCTTTGGTGCGACCATGCACCACCAGCTCGGTGGCCCCGGCCTGCTGCGCCGCATCGGCGATTTCAAACTGCCGTGCATCGCTGTCCCAGCCCAGGCGCACTTTTACCGTCACCGGCAAATGTGAGGGCACGGCTTCACGCATGGCTTTCGCGCCACGGTAAATCAGCTCCGGATCTTTGAGCAAGGTCGCCCCGCCGCCGCTGCCGTTCACAAGCTTAGACGGACAGCCACAGTTGAGATCAACCCCATACGAGCCAAGCTCAACCGCGCGGGCGGCGTTTTCCGCCAGCCATTCAGGATACTGACCCAACAGCTGAATACGCACCAGCGTGCCAGAGGTGGTACGGCTCTGACGATGCAGCTCCGGGCAGAGTCGGTAGAATGATTTTGCTGGCAGCAACATATCGACCACGCGCAAAAACTCCGTCACGCAGAGATCGTAATCGTTCACCTCGGTCAGAAGTTCGCGTACGAGGGAATCGAGCACGCCTTCCATTGGGGCCAGTAAAACACGCATATCAGTACCTGTGAAAAAAGACGCGCTATAGTAGCCGCTCTCCAGGTATGTTGAAAGCCCGGAGGTTAATCCGGGATCGTCTCGTCAGGCCGCAGAGTAAGGACGTCAAAACCATCGGCTGTGACGGCAATGGTATGCTCCCACTGGGCCGACAGTTTTTTATCGCGGGTGACCACCGTCCAGCCATCTTTTTTGGTTTTGATCCGGCTGTCACCCTGGTTCACCATCGGCTCAATGGTAAACACCATTCCCTCTTTCAGCACCGCGCCTTCACCCGGTTTGCCGTAGTGCAGCACCTGCGGATCTTCGTGCATCTCTTTACCCACACCGTGTCCGCAATATTCGCGCACCACGCTGTAGCCGTTGCCTTCAACATGCGACTGAATGGCGTGGCCAATGTCCCCAAGCGTTGCGCCAGGTTTCACCGCCTTGATCCCCTTCCACATGGCCTCATAGGTTTTTTTCACCAGCCGACGCGCCAGCGGTGACACGTCACCAATCAGGTACATTTTGCTGGAGTCGGCAATCAGGCCGCCTTTCTCAAGGGTGATATCCACGTTGACAATTGACCCGATTTTCAGGTGCTCCGACTCTTTCGGGATCCCGTGGCAGACGACCTCGTTTACCGAGGTGTTCAGCACGTACGGAAAGTCATACTGCCCTTTACTGGCCGGGCGGGAGTGCAGCTCATTAACAATAAAATCTTCCACCCGGTTGTTGATTGCCATCGTCGTGACCCCGGGCTGGATAAATCCGTCTAACATGGTAAACACGGAGGCAAGCAGTTCGCCGGCATGGCGCTGCGTTGCAAGCTCATCAGCCGTTTTAATGATTATTGACGGCATTGATCACCTCCAGCAGACGGTCGGATCCTGATTTCAGCATCATCATCTTAATTTGTTGGTAATTGAGTTCAGGATAGAGTTCGCACAGCATCCCCAGACGGAGCCAGTATTCGGCCTGCGCGTTCACCGAGCGCGACATAGCCTTGCTGGCATCGCGGATGTCGTCATGCAGCAGGTCAGATATTTTTACGATTCCCATTTATACATACCGTTACGATTCATATATGAATCATATATTCTCATTTAACCGGCGCCCTGTCCATTTGTGGAAATGCCCGACGTTCCATTCAGGAATGTCTGGTATGCTCAAAATTCATGATGTGATCCGTGGCACATTTCCGGGTTTAATTGTATGATGAATGCGTTTCATCAAGGACTTTCACCATGAGCAAATCATTGAATATCATCTGGCAGTACTTGCGCGCATTCGTCCTGATTTACGCTTGCCTCTACGCCGGGATTTTCCTCGCGTCGCTGCTTCCTATCACCATTCCTGGCAGCATTATCGGGATGCTGATCCTGTTTGTTCTGCTGGCGCTGCAAATCCTGCCGGCAAAATGGGTCAACCCTGGCTGCTTTGTGCTCATCCGCTATATGGCCCTGCTGTTCGTGCCTATCGGTGTCGGGGTGATGCAGTACTTTGATTTGCTCAAAGCCCAGTTCGGCCCCATCGTTGTGTCTTGCACGATAAGCACGCTGGTGGTTTTCCTGGTAGTCAGTTGGAGTTCGCATCTGGTTCACGGCGAACGTAAAGTGGTTGGGGAGAAAACAAAAAAATGATGGCCAATATCTGGTGGTCGCTGCCGTTAACGCTGGTCGTGTTCTTCGCCGCACGTAAACTTGCCGTACGTTTTAAGATGCCATTACTTAACCCACTGCTGGTAGCAATGGTGGTGATTATTCCGTTTCTGCTGCTGACGGGCATCCCGTATGAGCGCTATTTCGCTGGCAGCAAAATTTTAAACGACCTGCTGCAACCTGCCGTTGTCGCACTCGCCTTTCCTTTATATGAACAGTTACATCAGATCCGCGCGCGCTGGAAATCCATCATCACCATCTGTTTTGTCGGTAGCCTGGTAGCGATGATCACCGGGACTTCCGTCGCGCTATTGATGGGGGCATCTGCGCAAATTGCCGCTTCTATTTTGCCGAAATCCGTCACCACGCCTATTGCGATGGCCGTAGGTGGCAGCATCGGCGGCATTCCGGCGATCAGCGCCATGTGCGTCATTTTTGTCGGTATTCTGGGTGCGGTATTTGGCCATACTCTGCTGAATCTCATGAAAATCCGGACTAAGGCCGCCCGTGGCCTGGCGATGGGTACCGCCTCACACGCCCTGGGCACCGCGCGCTGCGCTGAGATGGATTATCAGGAAGGTGCATTTAGCTCGCTGGCGCTGGTGATCTGCGGGATCATGACCTCCCTGATTGCGCCATTCCTGTTCCCGATTATTCTGGCCGTTGTGGGGTAAAATTTGCGATGCGTCGCGCAAATTTCATTTTGTTTTCATAAGTTGCATACATAATGAGAATTGGATCACATATTAAGCCCTGACGGCTCCGTACACTACCGATCCATTAACCTTTATGAGGCATCGCCATGCATCCACGTTTTCAAGCCGCTTTCGCCCAGCTTGCAGAGAATTTGCAGTCAGCCCTGGCCCCGGTTCTGGCGGATGAGCATTTCCCCGCCCTGCTGACGGCAGAGCACGTCACGACGCTTAAACAGGCGACGGGGCTGGACGAAGACGCGCTGGCTTTCGCACTGTTGCCGCTGGCTGCCGCCTGTGCCCGCGCCGATCTCTCCCACTTCAACGTTGGTGCCATTGCTCGCGGCGTGAGCGGAACCTGGTATTTCGGCGGGAATATGGAATTCCTCGGCGCGACCATGCAGCAAACGGTTCATGCAGAGCAGAGTGCCATCAGCCACGCCTGGCTTCGTGGTGAAACAGCGCTGAGTGCCATTACCGTAAACTACACCCCGTGTGGTCACTGTCGCCAGTTTATGAATGAACTGAACAGCGGGCTGCAACTGCGTATCAACCTGCCAGGCCGTGCACCGCACACCCTGGGAGATTACCTGCCAGACGCCTTCGGTCCAAAAGATCTCGATATCAAAACACTGCTGATGGACGAGCAGGATCATGGCTTTGCGCTTTCCGGTGACGCGCTGAGTGAAGCGGCAATTGCTGCTGCAAATAAAAGCCATACCCCATACAGCAAATCACCAAGCGGTGTGGCGCTTCAGTGCCGTGATGGCCGCATCTTTAGCGGCAGTTACGCTGAAAATGCGGCATTCAACCCAACGCTGCCGCCTCTGCAAGGCGCACTGAACCTGCTGAACCTGAACGGATACGATTACCCTGATATCCAGCGCGCGATTCTGGCAGAAATTGCCGATGCACCGCTGATCCAGTGGGATGCGACCGCCGCCACGCTGAAAGCGCTCGGCTGTACCACCATTGATCGTGTACTGCTTGCGTAATACTGAGTGCGGGCAGAAATGCCCGCATATCTGATGAAAAACCCCTCAGTTGAATCGCTGTTTCTTGCTCTTACCGGACGGGTAAAGTAGCCTGAGTGAAATCCCATCTTCGGAACGAGCCATCTGCATGTTAAAGCGCGTTTTTTACAGCCTGTCTGTCCTGGTCGGCATACTGCTGTTGACTGCGCTTGGCCTCGACCGCTGGATGAGCTGGAAAACCGCCCCCTACATCTTTGATGACCTGCAAGACCTCCCTTACCGCCAGGTTGGCGTGGTGCTCGGCACCGCCAAGTACTATCGCACTGGCGTTATCAATCAGTATTACCGTTACCGTATTCAGGGCGCGCTTAACGCCTACAACAGCGGCAAGGTGAATTACCTGCTGCTCAGCGGTGATAACGCACTGCAAAGCTATAACGAGCCGGTAACGATGCGTAAGGATTTGATTGCCGCAGGCGTCGATCCGGCCGATATCGTGCTCGACTATGCCGGTTTCCGTACCCTCGACTCTATCGTGCGGACTCGCAAGGTGTTCGACACTAACGACTTCATCATCATCACCCAGCGTTTCCACTGCGAACGGGCGCTGTTTATCGCGCTGCATATGGGTATTCAGGCCCAGTGTTACGCCGTGCCATCACCTAAAGACATGCTTAGCGTACGCGTACGTGAGTTTGGAGCCCGTTTTGGCGCGCTGGCCGACCTGTACATATTCAAACGTGAACCGCGCTTCTTAGGCCCGCTGGTGCCGATCCCGGCGATGCACGAAGTCCCCGAAGATGCGCAAGGTTACCCGGCGGTGACACCTGAGCAATTGCTGGATATGCAGAAAAAAGAGAAAAAATAGCCCTCTTTTATTCTTTCTTTACGACACCAGCCACTCTTTTTATCCCTCCTTTACACCCGCCCTTTTAAGCTGAGTTCACTGCCGTTACGGCTTCATTGAAGAATGACTATGAACTCAATAATGAACGCTTTTTTCCTGAAAAATATCCGCCACTACTTCAACTTTCCGGGCTTATCTCTTCCGGGGCCCCATAATTCCGGCCTCTATTTCGATGAGAAAATGGCTGCCATGAAGCACACGTTTTCGGTGGAAGTGGCGGATTATCTGGAGCGTTACCCGCAGACAAAACACATTGACGTTTACCTGAACGATATCAATGGCATTATGCGCGGTAAGCGGCTTTCAGTGGATAACATGCTGAGTCTCGAAAACGGCTGCTATTTCCCCCTCTCGGTCTATTCGATGGATCAGAAAGGGAAGATTTCCGCACCTCTTCATGATGAGCCAGACCGGCTATGCCTTCCGGTCGCCGGCTCCCTACGCCCTTCTTTGCACGATCCGCAGCACAGCGCGCAGATCCTCCTGACGATGAAAGACGCTAACGGGGAAGACTGTCCGTTTGAACCCCGCGTGATATTGCAGAATGTCCTTGAACGCTTCCACCAGCATGGGCTTTTCCCGGTGATTGCGCCGGAAGTTGAGTTCTATCTGACGGGGAAAGGCGCTCAGGATCCGCAAAATCAGGGCTGCTTTCATATGGACACCTCAGCGGCACACGCGGCACTGTTTGATGAGCTGGAACAGCTGGCACATTGCCAGCATATCCCACTCACCGGGATCGTAGCTGAGGCTGAATCCGGCCAGTTCGAACTGAACCTCAGGCACAGTCATCGGGTGGTTGAGACGTGCGATAACGTGCTGGCGTTACGCCGTTTGACCCGCTTTGTCGCCGACAAAAACGGTCTTCAGGCCAGCTTTATGGCTAAACCCTTTAGCCTTCAGTCCGGTAGTGGTCTGCATTTCCATTTCAGTCTGAATAATATTCACGGCGAAAACGTGTTTGCCTCACCCGCCGAGGAACTCAATGGCATGATGCGCTTATGTATCGCGGGCCAGCTGGCGCTGATGCCCGCATCCATTGCCATTCTTGCTCCGGGCGTTAACGGCTTCCGCCGTTTGCGTAAAAACCTGACCGAGCCGTTGTTCAATTCCTGGGGCTATAACACCCGCTCCGCCGCGCTACGCATACCCTGCTCGGACGAAGGCAATCGTCGTATTGAGTATCGGTTGGCCGGCGCAGATGCCAACCCCTATCTGGTGGTCGCTACCATCCTGACCGGTATGTTGTATGGACTAGAAAACGTCGATGAGCAAGATTTACAAGAGACGCAACATGATGAACCTGTACTGCCGCTTTTCCAGCAGCAAGCTATCGAGGCATTTTCCGGCAACCAATATCTCATTGATAGCCTGGGCGAGGCCTTTTCACAGCAGTGGATTGCCTGCAAACTTTCTGAGCTCGAAGGGTTTGAACGTATCGTCACCGAGCAAGAATTGACGCTTGCGTGAAATAAAAAGCCCGCTCAAAGAGCGGGCCTGATAATGCAAGGTGTCTTTATTTCTTACGGGCGTATTTCAGTGAATCCAGCGCAACCGCGAAGATGATGATTGCGCCTTTGATGATGTACTGCCAGTACGGGTTCACGCCGATGTAGGTCAGACCGTAGTTGATAACGGTGAAGATAATTACACCGGTTACCACGCCGAGCACCGTACCTACGCCGCCGCTGAAGGAAACGCCGCCGACCACGCACGCTGCAATCGCATCCAGTTCGTACATGAAGCCGAGGTTGTTGGTTGCAGAACCGATACGACCTGCTTCCAGCATCCCGCCGAAGGCGTAGAACACACCAGACAGGGCATAAATCATCAGCAGGTTCAGAGCCACGTTTACGCCAGATACTTTCGCCGCTTCAGGGTTACCACCGATTGCGAAGATGTTCTTACCGAAACGGGTTTTGTTCCACAGAACCCAGACGAAGGCCACCGCAATCAGTGCATAGAAGGTGATATAAGACAGGCGGAAGCTGCCCAGCGCGATAAACCCTTGCGTAAAGGTCGAGAAGCCGCTGTCGAAGCCTGAAATTGGGGACGCACCCACGAAGTCGTAATACAGGGAGTTGATACCGTAAACGATGATCATCGTACCTAAGGTGGTGATGAATGGCGTTACGTTCAGGTAAGCGATGATGATGCCGTTAATCAGGCCAATGATTGCACCGATGACACACACAATCAGGATCACCACGAAAATTGGCATGGTTGCCATTTCCGGGAACACTTTGTTGGCGTTTTCCATCGACTGCAACATGGTGGCGGCGATAACCGCGGCAAGGCCAACCTGACGCCCTGCGGAAAGGTCAGTACCCTGGGTCACAATCAGACCTGCCACGCCGAGTGCAATAATAATACGCACGGAAGACTGGGTCAGAATGTTACTCAAGTTCAGCAGGCTTAAGAACGTAGGGTCCTGGAAAATGATAATGGCCAGTAACACTAAAAGAACAACGTAAATACCGCCGTCTTTCAGATAAGTGAGAAAACTTTTTTTATTTAACGCACTCATGAGGAGCCCCTGATCTTAAAGGTGCAAAGACGCAAGACGGAGAATTTCGTTTTGCGTTGTCGTTTTGGTGTCAACAATACCGGCAACGAGACCATTGCTCATAACCAGAATACGATCTGTGATCCCTAACAATTCCGGCATTTCGGAAGAAATGATAATGATCCCTTTATTCTTTTTAGCCAGCTCAGCAATCAGCTGATAAATCTCAAACTTTGCACCCACATCGATACCGCGGGTTGGTTCATCCAGCATCAGAATTTCTGGCTGGGTTAATAACCAACGACCGATAATCACTTTCTGCTGGTTACCACCTGACAGAGAGCCGATTTGTGTACGGTGGCCTGGCGTTTTAACACGCATGGAGTCAATAACCCACTGGGTATCACTCTTCATACGGGAATTATCCAGCAGACCGACTTTGTTCTTATAATTACGAATATTCGAAATTAACGAGTTAAAGTTAATATCCAGATAAGCGTAAATACCGGTAGAACGACGTTCTTCTGTCACCAGCGCAAAACCATGGTTAATGGCTTCGTTAGCGTTGTGGTTGTTAATTTTTTTACCGTGCAGCGTAATAGTGCCGTCGGCTTTTTCGCGAATACCAAACAGGGTTTCCACGATATCGGTACGTTTGGCACCGACCAGCCCTGCGATCCCCAGAATTTCGCCTTTATGCAGGTCGAATGAGACATCGCGAATGGACGGCTGACGCAGCGAGGTCAGGTTACGCACCTCAAGGATCACTTCACCCGGTTTGTTCTCACGGTCCGGGAAGCGCTGGTTCAGCGAGCGGCCAACCATCATGGCAATGATCTTGTCCATGTCCAGGCCTTCGAGCGGCTGAGTGGCAATCCACTGACCGTCACGCAGGATGGTGATTTCATCGCACAACTGGAAGATCTCTTCCATTTTGTGCGAGATATAGACAATACCGCAGCCGCGATCTTTGAGTTTACGAATAATGGTAAAAAGGTGGTTAACCTCTTTTTCCGTTAATGACGATGTTGGTTCATCCATGATGACGATTTTTGCATCATAGGAGAACGCTTTTGCAATTTCGATCATCTGCATCTGGGATACCGATAATGTACCGACGCGGGCGCGCGGATCGATATCAATATCCAGTTCATCGAAAATGGCTTTGGTGTCGCGATACATTTTATCCTGATCGACAAACACACCTTTGGTTGGATAACGACCCAACCACATATTATCCATAACTGAACGTTGCAGTACCAGGTTCAATTCCTGGTGAACCATCGAGATACCGTTTTCCAGTGCTTCTTTAGCTGAATGGAAATCGATCTCTTTCCCCTGAAAAAGAATGCTGCCAGAATCTTTTTGATAGATCCCAAAAAGACATTTTAACAATGTTGATTTCCCCGCACCGTTTTCACCCATTAAGGCATGAATAGAGTGAGGACGAACTTTTAAATTAACATTATCGAGTGCCTTAACACCGGGAAAAGACTTGTTGACACCGGTCATTTCCAACAAGTATTCACCGGACGACTGAGTATTTGTGCTGACCATAATTATACCTTGTTGGCCTCGCATATCGCGTTATAAAAGGGCGCAACGAATTGCGCCCAGTGGAGACAGTACTAATGACTTATTTACCGATAAACTCAGCCAGGTTGGACTGGTCTACGCCCACGTATGGAACGCGAACGATTTTGTTTTCAATCTTCCAGTTGGTGCCATCAGCTGCACCTTTACCTTCGGCCAGGTTTTTCGCCAGATCGAAGCTGGCTTTCGCCTGGTTGTTGGCATCGTTCAGAACGGTACCGGCCATTGCGCCAGATTTAACCAGCGCCAGTGCTTCTGGCAGAGCATCCACACCGAACACAGGAATGGAAGATTTGTTGTGTGCTTTAAGCGCTTCTACTGCACCCATTGCCATCGCATCGTTGTTGGCGATAACCACTTCGATTTTGTTAGCATTCGGGCCAGACAGCCACGCGTCCATCTTATCTTTCGCCTGAGCGGTATCCCACATTGCGGTATCTAACGCCAGCTGCTGAGTTTTCAGGCCTTTGTCGTTCAGTTCTTTGATAACGTAAGTGGTACGTGCTTCAGCATCCGGGTGGCCTGGTTCGCCTTTCAGCAGAACGAACTGGATCTGACCATCTTTGTTCAGGTCCCAGTTAGGGTTTGCCGCCCAGTGTTTAGCAATCAGATCGCCCTGGATAATACCGGACTCTTTAGAGTCAGTACCCACGTAAAACGCTTTGTCATAGCTGTCCAGCGCTTTACGAGAAGGTTCTTTGTTGAAGAAAACGATTGGCACATTCTGGCCACGCGCTTTCTCGATAACTGTGCCTGCCGCAGCTGGGTCAACCAGGTTGATTGCCAGTGCTTTCACGCCTTTCGCCAGCAGTACGTCGATCTGATCATTCTGCTTGGACTGGTCGTTCTGGGAGTCATTCATCAGCAGCTGAACGTCTGGCGCTGCTTTAGCATCTTTCTCGATAGCTTTACGAACAACAGACATGAAGTTGTCGTCGTATTTATAGATTGTCACACCAATACGGGTATCCGCAGCGTGCGCTGTTGCACCAAAAAGCATACTTGCCATAACAGCAGACAGAGTCAACACCTTCTTATTCATGGTATCTCCGGTTTTTTTATGCAGGGTAGTTCTTGTGAATAACGGTCGGCGGGCAGGTGTTAAAAAAACGTTACTGACAGCCGAAGTTCACTTATAAAATTTCTATCTTCCGTGTTCGGTAACGCTCCAGAAATGCGTTTTATTGGTTGTTTGCGGCACTTTGGCTATAGTGAAAGTGATTAATCACCGTTACATAGCGTTTCAGCTCCTAAAACGCTGACATCATAGTAAGCGCCTTGTTAAGATACTGTGAATTTACTCACAGATTGAAAACGGTTACATCGACCTACGTAATCAGTTAGTGATCGGAACCACAGTTTGCCGAATAGATACCGAATGGCGACGCACTAAAGTCGGCATGAAACAGTGTGTTGCTCCCGGATCCAACTGCCCTGCCGCGCCTTGTAACGCCAACTCAGTCGCCAGTTTTGCCATTGAAGCAATCGGATATCGCACCGTGGTCAGCTGCGGATCGGTGTAACGCGCAATCGGGATATCATCAAAACCAATCAGCGACAAATGCTGTGGCACCGCAATTCCGTTGTCTTTCAGCGCTGTAAGTGCACCCGCGGCCATGTTATCGTTGTAGGTAAAGACAGCAGAAAGGTGAAGATTGCGCCCCAGCAGTTCGACCATCGCCGCTTCCCCACCCTGCATATCCGGCGAGCCCGTGCCCACCCAGCTTTCCAGAGGCGTAATGCCGTGCTCTTTTAGCGCCCTCTGCCACCCTTCGCGGCGCATAGCATCGTCTTCAATATGATGGCTGGACGCCAGAAAGCCGATGCGCTGATGGCCATTGTTAATCAGCATCCGCGTGGCCATCATGGCACCGCTGACGTTATCCAGCCCGACACAACGGTGGGCGTAACCCGGCACAATTCGGTTGATCAGCACCATGCCAGGGATTTGTTCCATAAACCCTGCCAGCTCCTCGTTACTCAAGGCCTTTGAGTGAACAATCAATGCGTTACATCGCTGGCGAATCAGAACCTCAATCGCATGGCGCTCTTTTTCAGCTTCATGATAGCTATTGCCAATCAGCACATACTTCTGGTGCTGCTGGGCGACAACATCGACCGCTTTGACCAGTGCGCCAAAGAATGAGTCCGATACATCCATCACCACCACACCAATGGTGTCACTTACCTGGGTGGCTAACGCCTGGGCATTGGCATTCGGCCTGTATCCCAGTTGCGTGACGGCTTTCATCACGGCTTCACGGGTTTCAGGGCTGACTAGCGCGCTGTTGTTCAGCACGCGCGAGACAGTAGCAACAGAAACGCCCGCCTGGCGGGCGACGTCACGAATGGTGATCATATTCACCATCCTTAATAGGATTGCAGCAACTCACAGACACCCCCTGTGTTAAGCAAGGTGGCTATTTTGGCAGCGAGAGAAAGGGGACTACGTGAAGAAGCTCACACAGATGAAAACGTTTACATCCGTTTTGTTAATGATTGTGATCCAGATCGTTATCTGGATGTATTACTCAATGATACACCCGAAGCATGTGCGGTTAATTGCCGCCATAGCCATTCCAGCGGTCCCTGGCGGAAATAACGCAGCCAGATAACCGAAAACGCCACATTGATGACCCAGACCGGAATAACAAACGCCAGCAGTTCGAGTCGGTCGAATTTCATAAACAGACCAAAACGATAGAAAAGCGTGGTGCAAATCAACGTTTGCAGTAAGTAATTGCTCAGTGCCATTCGCCCGACACAGGCAACGGCACTGACTAACCAGAAGCGACACAGCTGCGGCCAGAAGCCATAAATCAGCGCCGCATAGCCAATGGTCTGGAACGGTGCGCCAAGCTCGCGTGGCACCTGAAGCAGGAAGGCACACCAGCGGTAATTCCAGTCAAGATGCCACTGCATCACGATTGCCGGAACATTAATCAGCACACCAACCGCAACCAGCCCGGCCCCGACACAACGATAATGGCGAAGGCTGAATTCGCCTTTCAGCCAGCCCGTTCGCATCAGCGAGGCGCCCATCAGCATCATTCCCGCCAGCTGCCAGCCATACTGCGCCCCCAGCGCCAGAAGATTGTCACCGAGCATATCTGCACGGTTGCTTATTGCTTCCACGCCACCTTTCAGCTTCCAGAACTGTTCATACTGGAGGTTCGCCGCATCCGGGATCCACGAACGGTTGGTAGCGTCACCTGAAATCATCCCCAGCAGTATCAGCACACCGATGCCCATGAGATACAGCATAACGCCGGTGTTAAAGAGGCTTTTCACACTGTGCGCATCGCGGATCAGTCGCCAGCAGATTAAACCGACTAATCCATAAGCCAGCAGAATATCGCCGTCCCAGAAAAGCAGGCCGTGGATAAAACCAAGAATCACTAACAGAGTCAGACGAGACTGTATCCAGCGCGTACCGCGCTTTAACAGCAACTGAAGCCCGGCACCAAACAACAGCGCGAAGAGGGTGAGGAATTTAACCTGGGCGAAAAGATCGAGAAAGGCCCATGTCCAGGCATCGCTACGGGTGATGTCACCGTACCACGCCGGGTTGAGATAAGCGGCCTTTGGCAAACCAAAGGCGCTGATATTAAGCAGCAGGATACCGAGAATGGCGACGCCGCGAACAAAATCGAGCGTGACATTTCGCTCCATGTACCCTGCCCTGCCTGATTAGTTGTGGTGACGTACCGCGCGCAGGAACTCCTGGCGAGTGTTCTGGCTGGATTTAAACAGGCCGCCCAGAGACGTAGTGGTGGTCGCACTGGTCGCATCACGAACGCCGCGCGCTTTCACACAATAGTGAACCGCATCAATAGACACCGCCACGTTATTGGTTCCCAGCAATGTTTGCAGCGCAGTCAGGATCTGTTGCGTCAGACGTTCCTGTACCTGCGGGCGCTGCGCAAAGAAGCGCACGATACGGTTGATTTTCGACAGACCAATAACCGTATCTTTCGGAATGTAAGCCACGGTGGCTTTACCGTCGATAGTGACGAAGTGATGCTCGCAGGTGCTGGTCAGCGTAATGTCGCGAACCGTTACCATCTCATCAACCTTCATCTTATTTTCGATAACGGTGATTTTCGGGAAGTTAGCGTAGTCCAGGCCTGAGAAAATCTCATCGACATACATTTTCGCGATGCGGTGAGGGGTTTCCATCAGGCTGTCATCGCTCAGATCGAGATTCAGCAGTTGCATAATCTCGGTCATATGGCCGGAAATCAGACGTTTACGTGTTTCATTGTCCATCTCCTGAACGGGTGGACGCAGAGGCGTTTCAAGGCCGCGCGCAAGCAGGGCTTCATGAACCAGGGCAGCTTCTTTACTGAGTGATGACATTTATTTTCTCCCGCAGGTGTGGCTGTCTTCTGCCCTCGTTGTGGCAAAAGTGTGCGCTCATTGTGCGTGAGGCGGCGCACATAATCCAGTATTCACGACGATAATTATTGCAATTGCTGTTGCCTTTCGGCCTTGCGGTTCCAGACTAGCGCACCGCCGATAAACAGTGCAATACCCGCAAGCCCTAACGCAGGCTCCAGCTGATGCAAAAACCAGGTAGATAATGCCGAGGTCACGGGGCCAACGAGTTGTCCAACAGCATAGCCCGTGGTGAGCAACCCTGCCATATAGCGCGTATGCTGAGGCGCCAGTTCCCGGCCATACAACAGAGAAAGCTGAACAGCGCACAGGAACCCACCGCCTACCAGTAATCCGCCCAGCAAAAAGCCCATGATGCCCGGCACAAGCCAGGCAGCCAGCACGCCGAAACCCTGCAACCACAGCACAATGGCCAGCCTGCGATTAGAGGATGAGAAGTGACGTAACACAATGCTGAGCGCAATCCCCACCACGGACGCCGCGCCAAAGAGCGGCCAGACAAACTGCGCAAACAGGCTGCCCGGGAAACGCGCGACCGCCATTTGCGATAAAAATGTCGCCGGAAGGATATACCCGAAGCCCGCCAGACTATAGCTCCACACCAGACGCCGCAGATTGGTGGTCAGGACCAGCGGTTCAGGTGCCGTCTCAGGACGGTGAAGCTGGCCGCCACGGGGAAGATAGCGCGCGACCAGCGTCACCAGGGTAAGCGCCAGAACGCCATAAATCTGCCATGCGGCCCCTGCCGGGATCGCCCTGCTCTGAATATAGACCGCCAGCAAGCCGCTAAGGGCGATACCCGCACCCGGTCCGGCAAACACCGCCGCGCTCAGTCCCGGTTTCCCCAGATGTCCCAGCCGCTCGTTGGTCCACGCCGCAATCAGCACCATTGACCAGCCGCTCATACAGCCGATGGCAAAGCGCAGCACGCCGTGAGCTACGGCATTATCCGCAACCGCTGAGAGCAACGTCAGTGCAACCGCACCGGTGATCCCGGCCCAGAGTCGCGCTTCCACGAAACGATGCGCTCGCATGGCATCCCAGGCCCCCGCCAGATAGCCGAGGTAGTTCATCGCCGCCACCAGCCCGGCGCTCGTCAACGTAAGTTGTCCGTCCGCAATCATCAGCGGTACCTGCGGGGTGAAGGCGAAGCGCCCAATTCCCATCGCAACGACCAGAACGACAAATCCGCTGAGCGCAATCCGCAGCGCCATGACCACTCCAGTTGTTAAAAATAAGTTAATTTATGATGCAGTATCTTGCTGCTAAGCGGAAGTGAAAGTTACTCACAGGTAAATGAAAACTCTGTATTATGGGTCTAATGAATACCACTTCGTATAAGGATCCTTGCATGGAACTGCTCGAAGAGCACCGTTGTTTTGAAGGTCGACAGCAGCGCTGGCGGCACGACTCCACCGTACTGAACTGCGCCATGACGTTCAGCATTTTCCTACCGCCGACTGAACAGGGAGCGAAACCACCCGTTCTGTTCTGGCTGTCTGGCCTAACCTGTAACGACGAAAACTTCGCCACCAAAGCGGGTGCACAGCGCATTGCCGCTGAACTGGGCATTGCCCTGGTGATGCCGGACACCAGCCCGCGCGGTGATGATGTAGCCGATGACGCCGGATACGACTTAGGCAAAGGCGCAGGGTTTTATCTGAACGCCACCGAGCAACCGTGGGCCAGCCATTACCGCATGTATGATTATGTCCGTGATGAGCTACCGGCATTGATTCAGGCGGAATTTGCGCTAAGCGAGCGTTGCGCTATCAGCGGTCATTCGATGGGCGGGCACGGCGCGCTGATCATGGCGCTGAAAAATCCCGGTAAGTTCACCAGCGTTTCGGCATTTGCGCCCATTGTGAACCCAACGCACGTACCGTGGGGGCAGAAAGCCTTTACGCAGTATCTGGGGAATGATGCCGAAAAATGGCAGGCATGGGATAGCTGCGCGCTGCTACTGGCAAGCAATGCTGAAGATGCGATCCCGACGCTTATCGATCAGGGGGATGCCGATCAGTTCCTGGCCGGACAGCTACAACCTGCGGTGTTTGCTGAAGCAGCACGCCAGAAAGACTGGCCACTGACGCTGCGTATTCAGCCGGGGTACGATCACAGCTATTACTTTATTGCGTCCTTTATTGAGGATCATCTCCGCTTTCATGCGGAGCATTTGTTCGGGTAAGTGCGGCCTTTCATGCCCGGTGGCGCTTCGGTATGAACCGGAAACATGGGTAACACTTTAGACCGGATACATGGGTAACAGTTATAACTGGCATAGAAGAGGAGACTCGCTATGCCCTGGACTGAGACCCAACCTATGCAACGCCTTGATTTTATCCGTGCCTGCCATGCAGGTACGGCCTCCTTCTCCGCTCTTTGCCGTCTTTTTGGTATCAGCCGTAAAACCGGCTACAAATGGCTTGAACGTTTTGACCCTTCTGACCTGTCATCCCTCTCTGACCAGTCGCGCGCTCCGCATTCCCACTCCCGGACAGTTCCTGATGATATCGTCGGGCATCTGACTGCCCTGCGTCAGAAACACCCTGACTGGGGGCCGAAAAAACTGCGGATGTGGTTGCTCAATCACCATGTCGATTTTGCCGTACCTGCCGCCAGTACTATCGGCGATATCCTCAAGCGTGAAGGGCTGGTTCCGGATAAAAAGAGAAAACGCAGAACACCGGGTAATCGCCAGCCGCTGACCACCATCAGTGAGAACAATCAGGTCTGGAGTGCTGATTTTAAAGGCAAATTCAGGTTGCTGAGCGGGGAGTACTGCCATCCCTTCACTCTGACCGACAATCACAGCCGGTATCTGCTGTGCTGCCGGGGAACACACCGGGAGAGTGAGCCCTTTGTCAGAGCGTGCCTGACTGATGCATTCCTGGAATATGGTCTGCCGGAAGTGCTCAGAACCGATAACGGTCAACCTTTCGCGGGAACAGGCATAGCCGGATTAAGCCGTCTTGCAGTCTGGCTAATCAAGCTGGGCATCAGGCCGGAACGTATCAGAAAGGGACACCCGGAAGAGAATGGCCGCCATGAACGAATGCACCGCTCCCTGAAAAGTGCGGTGAAATATGGCAACACCTTCATGACGATGGAAGAACAACAGCGGTGGTTCAGTGACTACCGGGAAGAGTTTAACCACGAGAGGCCGCATGAAGCCCTGGCAGGTGCAACGCCCGGAACGGTGTGGCAACCCTCGGGCCGACACTGGGATGGCAGAGTGCCTGAATATGTTTATCCGACAGGGGGCATGGTCTACAGGGTGAAATCGAGGGGAACACTGTATATGGGAAAAAAGGGGACCGTGTTCCTGAGTGAAGCACTGACTGGTGAGTACATAATGCTGAAAGAACAAGATGATGGCCTGGAAGCCATCATCTTTAATGGAATAACACTTGCGTACTACGACAGTAAAACCCAGAGTGTGCTCCGGATAGACTAAAAGTGTTACCTATGTTCCCGGTCTGATCTGTCACCTATGTATCCGGTCATACACTTCGCTTACCGGGCCTACGAGTTTGTGCTGTTTTGTAGGCCGGGTAAGGCGCAGCCGCCACCCGGCACATTACCGCATCAGAACTTATAATCCACGCCCACAAAGTAACGGCGGCCATCTTCCGTGTAGCTGTAATCGTCACGGCTCAGGTCTTTATCCAGCAGGTTCTGCACGCCGGCACGCAGCTTCACGCTTTTCGTTGCCTGCCATGCCGCGCCGGTGTTCCAGATAACATAACCACCCGGCGTCGCTTCTCCCGACGTCAGCGCACGCTTCTCACCGGTGTAGTTCCCCTGAACATAGAACGACCAGTCCTGCGTTGCCTTCCAGTCGACGGTACCATTGGCGGTATGGAACGGCAGTTCGGACAACGGTTTGTTACCACCGTTGCTGATATCACGGCCATCGTTATAGGTGTAGTTCAGCGTCACTTTCCAGTCTTCTGCAACCGGGAACTTCAGCTCAGTTTCTACCCCACGGATACGGGCCTTATTGACGTTGTAATATCGGAAAATAGGTTCGCCATCGGCGTTCAGCCCGACATAGTTCGGGTAGCTCTGAGCCTGGTTTACGTTAGCGGTACGGCTGATGCTGATCCGGTCATCCACGTCGTTCTGGAACGTGGTAATGCTGGCCTGCACACCTTCTAACCAGCCCTCTTCCCCGCTGTAGTACAGCCCAAGTTCGACGCTTTCGCTGGTTTCCGGTTTCAGATCCGGGTTACCCACAATTTCGCAGGCGCCGCGACACGAACCGGTCACCCAGTCCGGGCTAAGTTGCAGCAGCGATGGCGCTTTAAATGCGGTTGCCCACCCCCCTTTCACCGTGACGGTATCGGTCGCGTTATAGACCAGATAGGCACGCGGGCTCCAGTGATCGCCGTAAGTTTCATGGTCATCCATACGGATGCCGGTGGTCAGCGCCAGCGGTTCAAAGATCCGCCATTCGTCTTCCAGGAAGAGTGCATACTGGCTCGCAGATGTCGCACTGCTGGAGCTGCCCGTCAGGTTAACCGGGTCTTTAAGCTTGTCGTGACGCCACTCCCCGCCGAAGGTCAGAAGCTGGTTAATCTCAGACAGCGGCAACACGTATTTACCGTCAACAGAATTGCTTTCGGACGTAATAGTGCCGGTGTTCCCCGGGTTCTTGTTATCAACTTTCTCACCGTAGAATTTGAGCTCACTATTGCCCATCCCCCAGCGACCATTGTGGCTCAGGGAGTAGTTTTGGCGCTCCAGACGGTTCTGGTCCAGCGAATCGGAGTCACGATCCTGGCGATCGAAACCATAGCCCGCGGTAAAGTCATGATCTTCATTTGGCGTCCAGGCGAATTCAACGTTGGCATCGCGGCTGGTGAAGCCCTCAATACGCGGCGTTTCCCCAGTGGCAGACGTGGAAGATTGTTGTTGGTCGTCTTTTTCGCGCTTAGACAGGCTACCGTAGGCTTTCAGCCCCAGAACGCCGTCCACCAGCGGACCGCTGGTATAGAATTGGCCGTTATAGGTGTCGCCACGATCGCGGTGTTCCTGAATGGTGGAATCTGCACTCAGGGTCCCCGTCCATTTCTGGCCGATTTTTTTGGTGATGATGTTCACCACCCCGCCCAGGGCATCAGAGCCGTACAGCGAAGACATTGGTCCGCGCACCACTTCGATACGCTCGATGGCGTCTACCGGGACCCAGTTCAGGTCAAAATCGTTGTGACGGAAAACCGCATTGCGGGAGTTCACACGTTTTCCGTCGACCAGGATCAGCGTATAGCTGCTGTCCAGGCCACGGATGCTGACTCCTTTGCGGTTATCCCCTTCGTTGGTGAGCTGTACACCCGGCACGTCCTGTAACACATCTTTCAGGTTCTGGACGGGTTTACGCTGCAAATCTTCCTGAGTAATGACGCTGATACTGGCCGGTGCATCTTTCAGGTTTTGCTCGGTAGCGGCGGCCGTCACCACCATAGTGTCGCCGGATTCGGCTGCGATGACAGGCAGTGCCAGGGACATTGCGGACGCACAAAGTCCTCCCCGGACGAAGGGATTCAACCTAAACATTCCATATCTCCATGAGGTAAATACAATTAAAACAAATAATTATTGCTCGCAATGCCTTGCTGCCCGCCCGCATCTCCGGCTGGTCGGGTTGCTGCTTATTTTTCCGTAACGATAAAGCAAACGATAGCTATTATCAATTTAATTGTTAAGAAATATATCTGTTCTTCATAATGTGGAGATAAAAAAACCCGCTCAGTTGAGCGGGTTAAAAGAGAGGAAGTGCGATTATTTTTTAAATCGTTCCGGGAAATCCATTTCGCTGTAGCGAACGAATTGGGTTCCTTTCGTCAGTTTGTAACCAAACCAGATGACCAGGAACAGCGGGATACCAATGTACGTGGCCGTTACTGCGCCCCAGTCAATGGTGTCCGCAAGGAAGGCTTCATAGTTCTGACCAAGCGTAATAATCAGGCACAGAATGAAGGCGAAAATCGGCCCCAGTGGGAAGAAACCTGAACGGTACGGCAGGTTGTTAAGGTCATGCCCCTGCATCACATAACCGCGACGGAAGCGGTAATGGCTGATAGCAATCCCCAGCCAGGCGATGAAGCCCGTCATACCGGACGTGTTAAGCAGCCACAGGTAGACCGTCTGGTTGCCGAACATCGAGGTCAGGAAGCACAGACCCGCAATCACAGTGGTGGCATACAGCGCGTTACGCGGCACGCCGCCACGGGACAATTTGGCGAAGATGCGTGGCGCTTTACCATCGCACGCCAGGGTGTAGAGCATACGGGTTGAGGCGTACATACCTGAGTTACCCGCAGACAGCACCGCGGTCAGGATAACGGCGTTCATTACCGCAGCCGCAGAGAGCAGGCCCGCGTGCTGGAAGACCAGCGTAAACGGACTCACGCTGATGTCTTTCACATCATTACGCAGCAGGCTCGGATCGGTATAAGGAATGATCAGGCTGATAATCAGGATGGCGAACACATAGAACAGCAGGATACGCCAGAACACCTGACGCACCGCGCGCGGAATGTTCTTCTCTGGATCTTCTGATTCCCCTGCGGCGATACCGATAAGCTCTGTCCCCTGGAAGGAGAAGCCAACAATCATCGCCACGCCAATCATTGCTGAAAACCCGCCAGCAAACGGCGCATCGCCAATCGTCCAGTTGCTCCAGCCCACAGGTTCAGCACCTTTGAAAATACCGACGATCATTGCCACACCGACAACGATAAAGATAATGACGGTCGCCACTTTGATCAGAGAGAACCAGTATTCTGCTTCACCAAAACCGCGAACGGAGATGTAGTTCAGCAGGAAAATTACGCACAGGAAAAGTGCGCTCCAGATCCAGCCCGGCGTATCCGGGAACCACCAGTTCATGACCAGCTGTGCGGCCACCAGGTCCACGGCGATAGTCACCGCCCAGTTGTACCAGTAGTTCCAGCCCAGCGCGAAGCCAAAGCCTTCTTCAACGTATTTTTGACCGTAGGTTGAAAACGAACCCGACACTGGCATGTATGCCGCCAGTTCACCCAGACTGGTCATCAGGAAGTACACCATCAGGCCAATCAGGATATAAGAAAAGAGTGCCCCACCCGGGCCTGCCGCGGAAATCGTTGCGCCAGAGGCAACGAAAAGACCTGTACCGATAGAACCGCCGATGGCGATCATCGTCAGGTGGCGCGCCTTAAGTTCGCGACGTAGCGCGGGCGCTTCTGTGGTTTTAATTTCTGAAACCATGTGAAAATGCTGTCCATTTAATAAATGAGGCGCGATTGTAACAGACGATAAGCGTTCCTTCTGGCAGAAATGCCCAGTTATAAGAGAGCTTCATGACTCGGCCTGGATTATAAGTAACGTAGAAAAAGGCAGGACAAAAAGAGGCCCTTCCCCGGCCCGCGAAGCGCCACCGGGGAGAGAAATTCAGATTTCGCAGTAACGCAGAAAACGCTGGAGCGAGCTGGAAAGGTGCTTTTGACGATGGTGAATGCACCACAGCGTTCTCACCAGTTTAGGCAACGGCACCGGAATTTCGACCAGGGTGCCGGATTCAAGCTGTTCTGCAATCACTCGCCGGGAGAGGCAGCTGATCCCTAATCCGTGGCGCACCGCGTGCTTGATGGCTTCGGAATTCCCAAGCTCCATCCCCAACTGAAACTGCGGCAGGTGGGATAACAACAGATAATCAACTATTTCGCGTGTCCCGGAACCGTGTTCACGTAAGATCCACTGCGCCTGGGCCAGACGCTCCAGGGTTACCTCTCCTTCTAATAAAGGAGAGGCAGGAGATGCAAACACCACCAGCTCATCTTCCAGCCAGGGTTCAGCAATCACATCCACGTTATGACAAGGTCCTTCGATAAGACCAATGTCCACACGGAAATCGATCACCGCATTAATGACGTCCTGGCTGTTTCCCACACTCATCTCCAGCGGCAAAGTGGGGAAATCACGGCGATAGCGGGCAATCACTTCCGGGAGAATGTAGTTACCAATGGTACTGCTGGCGAAAACGCGGATCGCGCCGTTGTCTTCGCGGAACAGCTGCTCGATTTCTGTCGCCTGCTCCAGCAATGCCAGCGCGCGCGGGTAAAGCAGACGACCATGTTCGTTCACCACCAGGCGCTTCCCTACCCTGTCGAAGAGCTGAACGCCGAGCTGCCCTTCAAGATCGGTCAACGCCGCACTGACCGCAGACTGAGACAAAGCCAGCATCTGCGAAGCCTGGGTTGTTGACCCGCTTTTCAGCACTTCGGCAAAAACTTCCAGCTGACGCAATGTAATGTGCATGGTTGCTTACCACTTATAAAGATTAATTATAAATATATAATCAATTTTATTTTTAAGCCAGACCGCCGTAACCTTTTAGCCAGATAAAGGAGAAGGTTATGACAGAACTCACCCTACAGAATCATCGTACAGTGTGGCACTTCGTGCCCGGCCTTGCGCTCAGTGCCGTTATCACGGGCGTGGCATTATGGGGCGGCAGCATTCCGGCGGTTGCTGGCGCAGGTTTCAGCGCATTAACGCTGGCTATTTTGCTTGGCATGGTCGTCGGGAATACCGTCTATCCACATATCTGGAAATCCTGCGACGGCGGCGTTATCTTCGCCAAGCAACACCTGTTGCGTCTGGGGATCATCCTGTATGGCTTCCGCCTGACCTTTTCGCAGATTGCAGATGTCGGTGTCAGCGGTATCGCCATCGATGTACTCACGCTGACCAGTACCTTTTTACTGGCCTGCTTTATTGGGCAGAAAGTCTTCGGGCTGGATAAACAAACCAGCTGGCTTATCGGGGCAGGCAGCAGTATTTGCGGCGCCGCAGCCGTGCTGGCAACCGAGCCGGTGATTAAGGCTGAATCCAGCAAAGTGACTGTGGCCGTGGCGACCGTTGTTATCTTCGGTACGCTGGCGATATTCCTCTATCCGGCCATGTATCCGCTGGTCGCGCACTGGTTTACACCTGAAACCTATGGCATCTACATTGGTTCAACAATGCATGAGGTTGCACAGGTGGTGGCCGCCGGTCACGCCATTAATCCGGATGCAGAGAACGCGGCGGTGATTGCCAAAATGCTGCGCGTGATGATGCTGGCACCGTTCCTGATTATCCTGGCGGCGCGTGTTAAACAGCTGGCTCCGGCAGGCAGTAGCCAGCAAAGCAAAATCACTATTCCGTGGTTCGCCATTCTGTTTATTGTGGTGGCAGTGTTTAACTCCTTCCATCTGCTGCCTAAAGCCGTGGTTGATATGCTGGTTACGCTGGATACGGTTTTACTGGCGATGGCGATGGCGGCGCTGGGTGTCACCACGCACGTCAGCGCGCTGAAAAAAGCCGGTGCTAAGCCGCTGCTGATGGCGCTGGTGCTCTTTATCTGGCTGATTGTGGGCGGCGGCGCAATTAATCTGGTCGTTCACAGTTTGATGGCATAAACCACCTCGTCCTTCTCCTGTTAACCCGCTATCATAAGCATTTCGGGTTAACAGGAGTTCTTGTATGAAATATGTTGGAGCGCACGTAAGCGCTGCCGGTGGCCTTGCGAATGCCGCCATTCGTGCTGCTGAAATCGACGCGACCGCTTTCGCTCTGTTCACCAAGAACCAGCGCCAGTGGCGCGCCGCCCCGCTCACCAGTGACGTGATTGATGATTTCAAAGCCGCCTGTGAGAAATATCACTTCGGGCCGGGCCAGATCCTTCCCCACGACAGTTACCTGATTAACCTTGGCCATCCGGTTGAAGAGGCGCTGGAGAAATCCCGTGAAGCCTTCCTCGATGAAGTGCAACGCTGTGAACAGCTCGGCCTGACGCTGCTGAACTTCCACCCGGGCAGCCACCTGACGCAAATAGATGAAGATGCCTGCCTGGCGCGTATTGCGGAATCCATCAACATTACGCTGGATAAAACCAAAGGCGTGACGGCGGTTATCGAAAATACTGCCGGTCAGGGCAGTAACCTCGGATTTAAGTTCGAGCATCTGGCGGCCATCATCGACGGCGTGGAAGACAAGACCCGCGTCGGTGTGTGTATTGATACCTGCCACGCCTTCGCCGCCGGGTACGATCTGCGCACCCTCGAAGAGACCAAAAAGACCTTCGACGAATTCGAGCGCATTGTCGGCTTTAAATACCTGCGCGGGATGCACCTAAACGATGCCAAAAGCACCTTTGGCAGCCGCGTTGACCGACATCACAGTCTGGGTGAAGGCAATATCGGTCATGATGCTTTCCGCTTTATCATGCAGGACGCCCGGTTTGATGGTATCCCGATGGTGCTGGAAACCATTAACCCGGATATCTGGGCAGAAGAGATAGCCTGGCTGAAAGCACAGCAGACTGATAAGGCGGTTGCGTAATAATGAACGACAGAGAGAAGCAGATACTCAAAATCCTGCGTCGTAATCCTCTTATCCAGCAAAACGAGATCGCCGATATTTTGCAGATCAGCCGTTCACGTGTGGCGGCACACATCATGGATTTAATGCGCAAAGGGATGATCAAAGGGAAAGGCTACATCCTGACCGAGCAAGAGTACTGTGTGGTGGTCGGCGCGATTAACATGGATATTCGCGGCGTGGCGGATATCCATTATCCGCAGGCTGCATCAAACCCCGGGAACATTCAATGTTCGGCGGGCGGCGTGGGCCGCAACATTGCGCATAACCTGGCCCTGCTGGGGCGCGATGTGCATTTGATCTCCGCCGTAGGCAGCGATTTTTACGGCGAAACCCTCCTGGAGCAGACTCGTCTGGCAGGGGTAAATATCTCAAGCTGTATCCGTCTGCATGGGCATAATACCTCCACCTATCTTTCCATTGCCAACCAGCAGGAAGAGACGGTTCTGGCAATTAACGATACCCACATTCTGGAAAAACTGACCCCGCAACTGCTGAACGGCTCCAGGGATCTTATCCGCCACGCCGGAGTCGTGCTGGCTGACTGCAACCTGACGGCTGAAGCTATCGAGTGGGTATTTACCATTGCGGACGATATCCCGGTCTTTATTGATACCGTTTCTGAATTCAAAGCAGCAAAAATCAAGACCTGGTATTCGCGGATCCACACCCTGAAACCGACGCAAAAAGAGCTGGAGATCCTGTGGGGCCAGCCAATTCACTCCGATGCCGACCGCATAAAAGCGGTGAATGCACTCCATCAGCAGGGTGTTGAGCACATTTATGTGTGCCTGAAAGATGAGTCGGTCTTTTGCAGCAAGAAGAATGGCGAACAGTTTCTGCTTACGCCCCCAGCTCACACGGTAGTGGACAGCTTTGGCGCCGATGATGGCTTTATGGCCGGGCTTATCTACAGTTTTCTGGAAGGGAGCGATTTTCGCGACAGCGCGCACTTCGCCATGGCCTGCGCCGCGTTATCGCGCGCCAGCGTCAGCATTAACAACCCGACACTTTCCGCGGATAACGCACTTTATCTGCTGCAAACCGCCCAGGCGTAATGCCCGGGCAGTTTCGTTACAAAACAATAAAGAACCCTGCAATAGTGGCATCACTCCAGTCCACGCCCATAATCCTGGCCAGTGGAGCCAGCATGTAACCGAAGACCCCCACCAGCGAGCCAAAAATAAAGGCACTTCCCGCGTCGCTATAGGACATCACCTTGTGAACGTCGAACGCGGCCTGCTCCACCAGCCATTTCCCCGGTGGGAAATAGAGCATAACCCCGCCGATAGCGATTTGTAGCACCAGCGCAGCGCCCACGGTTCGCAAGCTGATTCGCTTTTTATTTACTGACAACAGGAAAGCAATTGCCAGTAATACCACCATCCCCACAACACTTCTCATGATGTCCAGAATGAATTCCCTTCATGCCAGGAAACCCGGCGCTATCGGCAGGTTTCCTGGCATAAAGGCATAAAAAAAGGGCAGAGAAATCTCTGCCCTTGTGAAGTGGAGTGGGATCAGGCAACTTTTGCTGCGGATTCCACTTCTGGACGTTTCAGCACGGCATAAGACAGACCTGCTATCAGCGTACCGGCAATAATCGCCATCAGATAACCCAGAACCGGGGTGATCGCGCCGGGGATCAGCAGAACAAACAGACCACCGTGTGGTGCCATCAGTTTCGCGCCAATCGCCATAGAGATTGCACCTGTCACCGCACCGCCGACGATACAGCATGGCAGTACACGCATCGGATCACGCGCTGCAAACGGGATTGCACCTTCAGTAATGAAGCACAGACCCAGCACCAGTGCGGCTTTGCCACCTTCCTGCTGCGCTTTATCGAACTTACGACGCGCAATAATGGTCGCCAGACCCAGTGCCAGAGGAGGCACCATACCCGCAGCCATAATCGCCGCCATCGGAGCGTAGGTCTGAGTACTCAGCAGGCCCACACCAAAGGCGTATGCCGCTTTATTCACCGGCCCACCCATGTCGGTACACATCATACCGCCGAGGATAGCACCCAGCAGAACCGCGTTCGCCGTACCCATCGTTTGCAGCCAGTGGGTCAGACCCGCCAGGATGCCAGCAACCGGTTTACCAATCAGGTAGATCATCGCCAGACCCACCACCAGACTGGAAATCAGCGGGATGATCAGGATCGGTTTCAGCGCTTCCATACTTTGCGGCAGTTTCAGTTTCGAGCTGATAAGCTTCGCAACATAACCGGCCAGGAAGCCCGCAATGATACCGCCAATAAAGCCGGAACCGGTGCTCACCGCCAGCATACCGCCGATAAGACCCGGGGTCAGGCCCGGACGGTCCGCAATGGAGAAGGCAATAAAGCCTGCCAGAACCGGAACCATCAGTGCGAAGGCTGAACCACCGCCGATTTGCATCAGCGCAGCCGCCAGCGTGCCTTGTTCTTTAAACGCCTGAATACCAAACGCAAACGACAGCGCGATACACAGACCGCCAGCCACCACCATCGGCAGCATGTAGGAAACACCAGTCAACAGGTGACGGTAGGCCCCCGCAGACTCTTTCTTACCTTCAGTCGCGCTCTGTGCAGCACCGGTTGCCTGATAAGGTTTGGCTTCCACCAGCGCTTTATCAAACTCCTGAGCGGTCTTTTTCAGCGCCAGGCCGGTAGAGGTACGGTACATTGGCTTACCGGCGAACTTCGCCAGATCCACTTCGATATCGGCCGCGACAATCACCAGATCGGCTTCAGCCACCTCTTCCGGGGTAATCGCATTGCCCGCACCCACGGAGCCGCGGGTTTCAACTTTTACCCACCAGCCGCGTTTTTTGGCTTCAGTTTCAATGGCTTCAGCAGCCATAAAGGTATGTGCAACGCCGGTCGGGCACGCGGTGACTGCGACAACGCGTTTTGGACCAGAGGCGGCAACTGGAGCGGCCGCAACAGGTGCGCTGTAAACAGACGCGTGACCTTTCGCTTCACTCAGGAACAGTTCCGGGTGTGCCACTGCGCGATTAATATCGCCCAGCCACACTTTTTTACCGTTCAGCGCGCTATCCGCCGGGATTTTATCGCCAAGAACAACTACCAGTTCGGCATCGCCCGGGTTATCGATAAACTCCAGATGTGCTTTGCTTGCCGCCGCTCCCAGCAAGGTCTTCGCCATATAAGTGCGAGCCTGTCCAAGACCGGAGTCAATAATCAGCAGCGTTTTCATTATTCCTCTCCTGCTGTTAGTTAAAAGGTTTTAAGTCAACGCGCGCCATCATCGCGGCTAACTGGGTACGATCGGTAATACCGACATTGCTCTGACTCACGGCCAGGGCAGCAACGGCGGTGGCAAGACGTAAAGTATGTTCGCTGGATTCGCGCATCAGCAGGCCATAGATCAGACCGCCGACCATTGAATCCCCTGCACCAACGGTACTCACAACTTCAACCGATGGTGGTTTGGCGATCCATTCGCCAGAAGCGTTAACCCACAACGCCCCTTCTGCACCCAGAGAAATCACCACGTGAGCGATACCTTGTTCGCGCAGTGCATGTGCAGCTTCAATCACATCTTTTAATTCTGGCAGCTTACGGCCAGCCCAGATCTCCAGTTCGCGGCGATTTGGTTTTACCAGCCACGGCGCAGCTTTAAGACCCGCAACCAACGCATCACGGCTGCTGTCGAAAATAATGCACGGGCACTGGCTGCGAAGGCGCGTCATCCAGTCGGTGAACGCTTCCGGGCTCACGCCGGACGGCAGGCTGCCGCTGACGCACACCATGTCGAACTGACCGAGCCAGGTCAGGGAATCATTAACAAAACGCTCCCAGTCTGCCGGGGTCACTTCAAAGCCGGAGAAGTTCAGGTCGGTTACTTCACCGTCTTTCTCCGTCAGCTTGACGTTGATACGGGTACGGCCCTGCACAACCTGGAAACGGTTAGCAATTCCCAGCTCGCTGAACAGCTGCTGGAAACCATCCTGGTTATCTTTGCCGAGGAATCCGCCCACGGTGACATCGATACCGAGATCCTTTAGCACTTTCGCGACGTTAATCCCTTTGCCTGCTGCATGAAGGCCAGTGGTACGCACGAGGTTTACTTCGCCACGCTCAATCTCCGGGCAAAACCCCACCAGGTCGTAAGCCGGGTTCAGCGTAATAGTCGCAACACGTCTGCTCATTATGCGCCCTCCCCAAGACCTGCCGCGATGGCATCGCCAATCGCTTTCAGCGCCTGTTCTGCATCAGCACCCTGTGCAGTGAAACGCAGGCGGTGGCCTTTTTTCACACCCAGAGCAACCACTTTCATCAGGCTACGGCCATTCGCTGGCTTACCTGTGCCATCAAGGTTCGCTACGGTGATTTCACTGTCGAATTGTTTGATGGTATTCACCAGCATAGTACCTGGACGCGCGTGCAGGCCGTGTTCGTTACGCACAACGAATTCAGCATTCAGCACATCGTCAGTCAGCGCATCATCGCTGGTCAGCAGCGCCAGTACGGTCGCCGCATCTGCGTTCAGCAGTTTTTCAGCTTTATTGTTCAGCAGCAGATCGCCCAGACGCTTCAGCACGGAAACCGGCTGGTCATCAGTCATTGCTACGGTCACCAGCATCGCGGCACGGTCACCGTCAACCTCAAAGGCGTTTGCCGCACGGCTCACTGCGACAGCGCTGCGCAGGTTGCCTTCCGCACTGTCGTTCAGCCAGATACCCTGGCCCAGATTCAGCGGTTTATCGTTGATGACGTGCGCGACAAATGCCGCATCAGCAGCACCTGCCTCTTTCAGACGGCCAGCGTTCAGTGCCTGCAAGGTCACCAGATCGGTGGCAGCCACATCCAGCGTCAGCGTTTCATTATCCAGTTTCAGCGCTTCGCTCTGTTTTTCACCCATCAGCAATGCACGCAGCTCTTCAGCGGTGGTTGCTGATTGCAGCTGTTCTGCAACTGAGTCATCGCTCAGCACATGCGTCAGCTGACGCAGCAAACCTAAGTGCTCGTCGCTGCTGGCGGCGATGCCGATAGCCACGTAAGCCACCTGCCCGTCACCCCACAGTACGCCCTGAGGGAACTGATAAACCTGAACACCGGTTTTCAGCACCTGGTCGCGGGTGTCAGTTGTCCCGTGCGGAATAGCGATACCATTACCGAGGAAGGTAGAGGTTTGCTGCTCGCGCGCCAGCATCCCGTTAACGTAGCCGTCAGCAACGTTGCCTGCCTGTACGAGTGCAGCGGCAACCTGGCGAATGGCCTCTTCTTTATTCCCGGCCTGAGCGCCCGGGTGAATATCCTGAACAGATAACTGGAACATGGTTCTCCTCTCCTGCTGAACTTGAATCGTTTCAGCTCAAATGAGAAAAAATGCGCTAACCTGCTCCTTCAGTTAAAACAAGATAGCGCTGAAACGTTTCAAGAAGTCTTGCTCTTTCTACAAGGTGTTGCAAGGAAAGTTACATTTCTCGTTTCAGAATTTAGAGATGCAGCACATTTCTTCTTCGTTCAGCTGAAACTTGCTGACGTTCAGCAATCTAGTTTCAGCTAAGGTCAGCCTGGACCTGTAAGTTGAAATGCCATTTTGATTTTTTGTGGTGAAATTGACCGCACCATCTGTTTATTTTCTGACAAGCGGCGTACACTCCGCGTCTCTCATGCAATCACTGATATAGAAACATGCATAACACCCCCGCTGCCGCCTCACCAAAGCCTTTTGATTTGACGTCAACGGCGTTTTTGATTGTTGCCTTCCTCACCGGAATCGCCGGTGCGTTACAAACACCAACGCTAAGTTTGTTTCTGACCAACGAAGTCCATGCCCGCCCGGCGATGGTCGGCTTCTTTTTTAGCGGAAGCGCCATCATCGGCATTCTGGTCAGCCAGTTTCTGGCCGGGCGTTCGGATCGAAAAGGCGACCGCAAAAGCCTTATCGTCTTCTGCTGTTTGTTAGGCGTCTTTGCCTGTGTGCTGTTTGCCTGGAACCGTAACTACTTCATTTTGTTGTTCGTAGGCGTGTTCCTGAGCAGCTTTGGCTCCACCGCCAACCCGCAAATGTTTGCCCTCGCCCGCGAGCACGCCGACCGCACCGGACGTGAAGCCGTCATGTTCAGCTCAATTCTTCGTGCGCAGGTGTCCCTTGCCTGGGTGATTGGCCCGCCGCTGGCCTATGCGCTGGCGATGGGTTTTGGCTTTACGGTGATGTACCTGAGTGCGGCGGTTGCCTTTGTGGTGTGTGGCGCGATGGTGTGGTTTTTCCTGCCGTCGATGCGTAAAGAGCCCAAAACGGCTACCGGCGCACTGGAAGCTCCCCGCCGTAACCGCCGCGACGCACTGTTGCTCTTTATTATCTGCACCTTAATGTGGGGCACTAACAGCCTCTATATCATCAATATGCCGCTGTTTATTATTGATGAACTGCATCTGTCGGAAAAACTGGCCGGGATAATGATGGGTACGGCCGCAGGTCTGGAAATTCCCACCATGCTGATTGCAGGTTATTACGCAAAGCGCTTCGGAAAACGTTTTTTGATGCGCATAGCAGCAGTGGCAGGATTGCTGTTCTATATTGGAATGCTGACCGCTCACACACCGGCGTTGCTGCTTGCTTTACAGCTGCTGAACGCCATTTATATCGGGATCCTCGCCGGGATTGGGATGCTCTACTTCCAGGATCTCATGCCAGGTCAGGCGGGCTCAGCAACAACCCTTTATACCAATACCACCCGCGTGGGCTGGATTATTGCCGGTTCAATGGCCGGGGTCGTTGCCGAAATCTGGAACTATCATACGGTGTTCTGGATTGCGCTGGTAATGTGCACGCTGACGATTGGCTGCCTGACGCGCATTAAGGATGTTTAGGGCGCAGTGAGGGATTCCAGCTCCAGAAGATAAGTCATGGCCTGCGCACGGGTGTTACCGCACATCTCAGCCGACGGCATCAGCCCGGAACACACTTTTGGGCGCAGGGGTGAACCAAAAATCATACATCGGTTGTTTTCAGAAAGCTGAACACAGCGCGTATTAGCAGGCTTGCCATCCGGCATCCCAGGAATGGAGCTTGAAATGGACGGTGCGGTGCAACATGCGCCACAGTCTGGACGGCAATCCATAAATGTTCTCTTTCAGCGACGGATACCCGCACAATCGGGCGTGGCGCGCACAGTAACACCTTTTGCGTATTGATAGCAAAAGCCACGAAATCCACTTGCCTGAAAGGCCGCGCGCGAGTAATTTGGCGCGATATTTTTTACCTCCCGTAAACAGGATTACTGCAATGCCAAGAGCGAACGAAATTAAGAAAGGTATGGTACTGAATTACAACGGCAAACTGCTGATTGTGAAAGATATCGATATTCAGGCCCCTAGCGCCCGTGGAGCAGCAACGCTGTACAAAATGCGTTTCGCCGATGTTCGTACCGGCCTGAAGGTAGAAGAACGCTTTAAAGGTGACGATATCGTGGATACCGTGACCCTGACCCGTCGTTATGTGGATTTCTCTTACATCGATGGCAACGAATACGTATTCATGGATAAAGAAGACTACACCCCGTACATCTTCACCAAAGATCAGATTGAAGAAGAGTTGCTTTTCATTCCTGAAGGCGGGATGCCGGACATGCAGGTTCTGACCTGGGATGGCGTGCTGCTGGCGCTTGAGCTGCCGCAGACAGTAGACCTGGAAATCGTTGAAACGGCACCTGGCATCAAAGGCGCTTCCGCCAGCGCACGTAACAAACCAGCCACCCTGACCACCGGCCTGGTGGTACAGGTTCCTGAATACCTGTCCGCTGGCGAGAAGATCCGTATCCATATCGAAGAAAAACGTTATATGGGTCGTGCTGACTGATTGTGGCATTTGCCGGGTGGCGTCTCCGCCTTACCCGGCCTACGAAAGCGCGAATAAAAAAACCGGCCCGATGGCCGGTTTTTTTGTAGGCCCGGTAAGCGCAGCGCGCTCCGGGCAACAGAACCTACAGCAGTTCCGGGTACTTCGTCATCTTCAGTGCAAGCTCAACGCCGCGTACTTCCGCCATCCCTTTCAGTCGGCCAATGGCTGAATAGCCTGGGTTGGTTTTCTTACGCAGATCGTCCAGCATCTGATGACCATGGTCAGGGCGGAACGGAATAGGACGTAAATCACCTGCGTGTTTACGGCGCTGCTCTTCCGCCAGAATAGCGTCAACCACTGCCACCATGTTCACATCACCACCCAGGTGTGCGGCTTCGTGGAAGGTTTTCGGGTTATCTTCACGGCAGGTTGCGCGCAGGTGGGTGAAGTGAATACGATCGCCGAAAGTTTCAATCATTCGCACCAGGTCGTTATCCGCACGCACGCCATATGAACCGGTGCACATGGTAAAGCCGTTGTAGATGCTGTTTACCGTCTCTTTCAGCCACTGCATATCTTCAATGGTGGATACAATGCGCGGCAGGCCGAGGATTGGACGCGGAGGATCGTCAGGATGCACGGCCATGCGCACACCTGCCTCTTCGGCTACCGGCACAATCGCGCGCAGGAAATGCGCCATGTTTTCACGCAACTGGTTCTTATCTATATTGCCGTACTCCGCCAGGCGCGCGCGGAACTGATCCAGCGTGTAGCCTTCCTCGGCACCCGGCAGGCCAGCAATAATATTGCGGGTCAGTTTTTCGATATCAGCGTCGCTCGCGGCGTTAAACCATGCCAGCGCCTGCTGCTGCTCTTCTGCGGTGTAATCCGCCGCCGCACCTTCGCGCTTCAGAATATGTAATTCAAATGCCGCGAACGCAATCTGATCAAAGCGCAACGCTTTTGAACCGTCGGGCAAGGTGTATTCCAGGTCGGTACGCGTCCAGTCCAGAATCGGCATAAAGTTATAGCAAACGGTGTCAATACCGCAGACAGCCAGGTTGCGAATGCTTTGCTGATAGTTAGCAATCCAGGTTTCACATTCGCCTGAATGCGTTTTGATATCTTCATGAACCGGAATACTCTCAACAACAGACCAGGTTAAGCCCTTTTCAGCCAGCAGTGCCTGACGCTTTTTGATTTCGTCTACCGGCCAGACCTGGCCGTTAGGGATATGATGCAGCGCGGTAACTACACCCGTTGCGCCAGCCTGACGCACATCATCAAGAGAAACCGGATCGTTCGGCCCGTACCAACGCCAGGTTTGTTCCATTGCCTCACCCTCTCAAGTTGTTATACCAATATATGTTAATGCAATGACGACTACCATACATGTTTAATAAGAAGGGTCAATACACCGCGACACATTGATTGATCAAACTCACATAACAGGGATATTTACGGCTCACCAATTTAATTTGTTGTCATATAACTTTACACTGTCATTGTTAATTAATGGTTAATCAGGTGTGTACTTAATGAAGACTATTGCCTCCGCCTCGCTTCCTGCCCACGTCCAGCAGCCACGCTACGATCGCCAGCAGTTACGCTCACGTATCGTTCACTTTGGGTTTGGTGCTTTTCACCGCGCGCATCAGGCACTATTGACCAATCGCGTACTGAATGCGAAAGGAGGCGACTGGGGGATTTGTGAAATAAGCCTCTTCAGCGGTGATGTGCTGATGAGCCAGCTGCGCGCACAAGACCACCTGTTTACCGTGATGGAAAAAGGGGCCGACGGAAATCAGCCGATCGTTGTCGGTGCCGTCCATGAATGCCTGAATGCAAAGCTGGATTCACTGGCTGCCATCATTGAGAAATTCTGTGAGCCGCAGGTAGCCATTGTTTCACTCACCATCACTGAAAAAGGCTACTGCATTGACCCAGCCACCGGGAAACTGGATCTGAACAATGCCCGCATTATTCACGATCTGGAAACACCTTGCGAACCGCATTCCGCACCCGGGATCCTGGTGGAGGCCCTGCACAGGCGTCGCGAGCGCGGCTTGCCGCCATTTACTGTACTCTCCTGCGATAACATCCCGGACAACGGCCATGTCGTGAAAAATGCGGTACTGGGGATGGCCCAAAAGCGCTCAGCCGAACTCGCAGAGTGGATCAGCGTGCATGTCAGTTTCCCGGGCACGATGGTAGACAGAATTGTCCCTGCCGCTACGGAAGCTTCGCTTACGGAAATTACACTAGCACTGGGCGTTGAAGATCCCTGTGCCATCAGCTGCGAACCTTTTATTCAGTGGGTCGTCGAAGACAACTTTGTCGCCGGACGCCCTGAGTGGGAATTGGCTGGCGTGCAGATGGTGCAGGACGTTTTACCCTGGGAACAGATGAAACTGCGGATGCTGAACGGCAGCCACTCTTTCCTGGCCTATCTGGGTTATCTTGCCGGATACGCGCATATCAGTGACTGTATGCAGGACGCCAGCTTCCGCACAGCCGCACGCAGACTGATGCTGGATGAGCAAGCTCCTACGCTGCGTATCACCGACGTTGACCTCACGGCGTATGCCGATAGTCTGATTGACCGTTTTGCCAACCCGGCATTACAGCACCGCACCTGGCAAATCGCCATGGACGGTAGCCAGAAACTGCCTCAGCGAATGCTGGAGGGCATTCGTGTTCATCTGGAGAGTGGCAGCGCGTGGCCGCTGCTGGCGTTAGGCGTTGCTGGCTGGATCCGTTATGTCAGCGGTATGGATGACAGTGGCAACTCCATTGATGTGCGCGATCCGCTCAGCGATAAGATCCGCGCGATTGTCGATGCCAGCAATAATGATGAGCGCGTAAATGCTCTGTTGACGCTGAATGAAATCTTCGGCCAGGACCTGCCGCAATCGCCGCTGTTTGTTGACGCGGTGAACCAGGCCTATCAGCGTATTGCACAGCATGGCGCGCGCCAGGCTGTTATCGAAACGTTAAATATTTAGCGATAATTGCGCTTAACGCGAATGGAAATGTTCTCCGTTCGCCTTTCCCCCTTCTCATTGCGCTCTTTTTTCGTCAGGATAATGTGCATAGCATCACACTGATTTCTGGAGCGCACGTGACCAAAACCAACCTTATCACCGGCTTTCTCGGCAGCGGTAAAACCACCTCAATTCTGCATTTGCTGGCCAATAAAGATCCGGCAGAAAAATGGGCCGTTCTGGTGAACGAATTTGGCGAGGTCGGTATTGATGGCGCATTGCTGGCGGACAGCGGCGCGTTGATCAAAGAGATCCCCGGCGGATGCATGTGTTGTGTAAATGGTTTACCCATGCAGGTTGGACTAAACACCCTGCTGCGCCAGGGCAAGCCAGACCGTCTGCTGATTGAACCGACCGGGCTCGGCCATCCAAAACAAATTCTCGATTTGCTGACCGCGCCCGTGTACGAGCCGTGGATCGATCTGCGGGCGACGCTGTGCCTGCTTGATCCACGTCAGTTGTTGGATGAACGCGCCGTTAACAATGAAAACTTCCGCGATCAGCTTGCCTGCGCCGATATTGTCATCGCCAACAAAGAAGATCGTGCAACCGCCGAAAGCCATGCGGCGTTTGATGCCTGGTGGCAACATTTTGGTGGTGAACGTCAGCGTGTTTACAGCACACAGGGCAAGATTGACAATGCCCTGCTCGACCTTCCCCGGCTGAATCAGGCTGAACTGCCTGCCAGCGCAGCGCATAGCCACAGCCAAAGCGCCAAACAGGGTCTGGCAGCACTGAGCCTGCCTGAACATCAGCGCTGGCGTCGTAACCTGAACAGCGGCCAGGGGCACCAGGCCTGCGGCTGGATTTTCGATGCCGATACGGTTTTCGACACCATTGGGATCCTGGAGTGGGCGAGACTTGCCCCGGTGGATCGCGTGAAAGGGATCATGCGTACGCAGGATGGCCTGGTTCGCATCAACCGTCAGGGAGAGGATTTCTTCATTGAAACCCAAAATGTCGCGCCGCCTGATAGCCGAATAGAGTTAATTAGTGCGGTTAACACCGACTGGAACGCCTTGCAGTCCAGCCTGTTGAAGCTTCGTTTAAGTTCGGGCGGCTAACGTTGCCCCTGATTTAACTGTATGCTGAATAGTGATGACGACTCGATTTCCCCTGATTTTATTGCTTAATGTTGCCGGCCTGGCGCTCTTTTTCTCCTGGTATCTTCCAGCGAATCACGGTTTCTGGTTCCCGCTGGATTCCGCGATTTTCCACTTCTTTAACGAAGAATTAGTGAAGAGCCCGGCTTTTCTGTGGCTGGTAGCCCTCACCAACAATCGCGCTTTCGATGGCTGTTCGCTGCTGGCGATGGGTGGCCTGATGCTCTCTTTCTGGCTGAAAGAAGATAAATCAGGACGCCGCCGTATTCTGATTATTGGTCTGGTGATGTTACTGCTGGCAGTAGCGATTAATCAGCTGGCATCCAATATTATTCCCGTGAAACGCTCAAGCCCTACGCTCTTTTTCGACAATATCCATCGCGTCAGCGAGCTGTTGTCTGTTCCGACAAAAGATGCCTCTAAAGACAGTTTCCCGGGCGATCATGGAATGATGTTGCTTATTTTTGCTGCAATCATGCTTCGTTATTTCGGTCAAAAAGCGTTCACAGTAGCCCTGATTATTTTTGTGGTTTTTGCCTTCCCACGGGTAATGATTGGCGCTCACTGGTTCACTGATATTGCCGTTGGCTCCCTTTCCGTTGCGCTTATAGCGCTGCCGTGGTGCCTGATGACACCTTTGAGCGACTGGATAATAGAGCTATTTGATCGCCATCTGCCCTGTCGAATGCAACAAGTTCAAAACAAATAATTAACTTAAATTCAGGTTATCCATCAGGGATCATTTTCGATCCCTGATGGATTTTCACCCAAATCCTGCCGATCCTGTCATAATCTCGTAATACTATTCGTGATATAAATGAATGCGTTGCACAGTTTTTAACCTAAATTGGCGTCATTTTGAGCAATTCCGTTTATTCACTTTGTGTATCACAATTTCTTATAAAAAAACGGATATTTTTGCTCGCAATGCCCCTGCCAATCGGTTAATCTCGAACTCGTTTTGCCCCATAGAGACAATTATTTTCAGGGTGAATAATTTTGTGCGTTGTGCCACAAATCTGACCAGAAAGAATTGTCTCATTGTGAACAGATAATTAGTCTCGTCACGGTTGGCATTTTTATAACGATATTTATCGTTAAGGACTTCAAGGGAAAATAAACAAAATGGTCAAATCTCAACCGATTTTGAGATATATCTTACGGGGGATCCCGGCGATTGCAGTTGCGGTACTGCTTTCAGCATGTAGTACATCTAACACCGCGAAGAATATGCATCCTGAGACGCGTGTTGTGGGAATGGAAGATTCCTCTTCACTGCAAGCCTCTCAGGATGAATTTGAGAATATGGTTCGTAACCTGGACGTGAAGTCCCGAATTATGGATCAGTATGCTAGCTGGAAAGGCGTGCGTTATCGTCTGGGCGGCAGCACCAAAACAGGTATCGATTGTTCCGGTTTCGTACAGCGTACTTTCCGCGAACAGTTTGGGTTAGATCTTCCGCGTTCAACATATGAACAGCAGGAGATGGGCAAGTCGATTTCTCGTACCAAACTGCGTACAGGTGATTTAGTCCTGTTCCGTGCAGGCTCTACGGGTCGACATGTTGGCATCTACATTGGTAACGACCAGTTTGTACATGCCTCCACCAGCAGTGGTGTGACTATCTCCAGTATGAATGAACCTTACTGGAAGAAGCGCTACAACGAAGCGCGACGTGTTCTGACCCGCAGTTAATCTGTCATGTTGCCGGTTATCCCTTGGCTGGTAACACGATAAAAAAAAGCACTGCTTCGGCAGTGCTTTTTTTTGCCTGTCACTCGAAATTCACTTAACGCTGTACCAGACTATAGTCTTGTAAATACGTAAGTTTGGCCGTCCTGATGGCACTCACGGCAATCCAGGAACAACGACGTCTATGTTCACCCGCTACCTGTCCAGTAACCGCAAGATCCTTACCGTCAGCATTCTCGCCGGTCTCTTCATTGCCCTGCTCCTGGGGACAATGCAGTTTTTCTGGAGCTACCATAAGCGGGAAGTCAAATTTGATACCCTAATTACGGATTTGAGCGTTTACATGGCGAGCTATTTCGACGAGCTAAAAACCTCAATTGATACGCTCCAACCGCTCACCCTGAATAACTGCCACGACGTTAGCGCCGAGTTAACCTCCCGCGCCGCCTTTAGCATCAACGTTCGCGCTTTTTTGCTGGTGAGGGATAAAAACGCGTTCTGCTCTTCCGCGACCGGGCCGATGGACGTCCCACTGGAAGAGCTAATACCTGAGATGCACGTCAACAAGCCACTCGATATGGTGCTGTTGCCTGGCACGCCCATGCTGCCCAATAAGCCCGCCATTGCTATCTGGTATCGAAATCCACTGGTGAAAGACGGCGGTGTCTTTACGTCAGTCAATATCAACCTGACCCCTTACCTGCTCTACACTGCACGCCAGGACGAGTTTGCGGGCATTGCGGTGATTATTGGCGACCAGGCGTTATCGACGATGTCTGGCTCTCTGCTCAAGGCGCGCGATCTCCGTGAACCCCCAACCCGCACCGCCACACTGAAAGATTTTCCCCTCACCATTAACCTGTATGCCGAACAGTGGACGACGGATGAACTGCTGTTTGCGCTCTTTTTTGGGCTGGTGTGCGGGATTGCGGCCGGGTCGCTCAGTTACTATATCCTGACGATCCGCCTGAACCCGGGTAAAGAAATTTTAACCGCCATTAAGCGTGGCCAGTTTTATGTGGTCTACCAGCCGGTAGTGGATGCTAAAGAGCTCAAAATGCGCGGCGTTGAAGTGCTGATGCGCTGGAAACACCCGACGATGGGAGAGATCCCACCGGATGCCTTTATCAATTTTGCTGAAGCACAGAAACTGATTGTCCCGCTCACGCTCCATCTTTTTGATCTCATCATCCGGGATGCCCCGGTTTTACAAACGATGCTACCGCCGGGGGCAAAACTGGGGATTAACATCGCACCAGGGCATCTGCACGCTGACAGCTTTAAAGAAGATATGCGCACCTTCAACGCCGCCCTGCCGCCGGATCATTTCCAGACGGTACTGGAAATAACCGAACGCGACATGATTCAGCAGCGTGAAGCCAACCAGCTTTTCGAGTGGTTACACAACGAAGGGTTTGAAATTGCAATTGACGATTTTGGCACCGGCCACAGTGCGCTGATTTATCTTGAACGTTTCACGATGGACTATCTCAAGATTGATCGTGGTTTTGTGAACGCAATTGGTACTGAAACCGTCACCTCTCCGGTGCTTGATGCCGTTTTGACGCTTGCAAGACGCCTGAATATGTCCACCGTGGCAGAAGGGGTAGAAACCCCCGAACAGGCCGCCTGGCTGCGCGAGCACGGGGTGAATTTCCTGCAAGGATACTGGATAAGTCGCCCGATGCCGCTGGAGCAATTCAGAAAATGGCAGCCAGATATGCACCCTGACCGTGAATAATTTCACAACGGTGGCGGCGTCACTTATTATTCAGCTTAACTAAGTGCGCCGACGCGCATGAGTCAGAATAAAAGAGGGAACCGCCGCAAGATGTTAATGCGCTCCGTGTTGCTGCTGCTGGCATTCGTCAGTTTTTCCGGTCAGTCGGAAACCATCAAAGAAAACTACGCATTTGCCGTGCTTGGTGAGCCTAAGTACGCCATTAACTTTAATCATTTCGACTACGCCAATTCTGCGGCCCCCAAAGGCGGGAAAGTGACGCTTTCAGCAACCGGTACGTTTGATAACTTTAACCGCTTCGCGTTACGTGGCGTGGCGGCGGCGCGTACTGAATCACTTTACGACACGCTCTTTGTCACCTCTGACGACGAGCCTGGCAGCTATTATCCGCTGGTGGCAGACAACGTCCGCTACGCCGATAACTTCTCCTGGGCAGAAATATCGATTAACCCTCAGTCTCGTTTTCATGACGGCTCGCATGTTCAGGCAAGCGATGTGGCTTTTACGTTTCATAAATTTATGACCGAAGGTGTTCCGCAGTTCCGCCTGGTGTATAAAGGCGCAACGGTTAAGGTCATCGCCCCGCTGACTGTGCGCATCGAACTGAGTGAACCAAATAAAGAGAACATGCTCAGCCTGTTCTCACTGCCCGTCATGCCTGAGTCATTCTGGAAAAACCATAAACTTAGCGACCCCTTATCCACACCGCCGCTGGCGGGCGGACCTTATCGCATTACGGACTGGAGCATGGGGCAATATGTGGTCTATTCCCGCGTAAAAGACTACTGGGCTGCCAATCTGCCCGTAAATCGTGGCCGCTGGAACTTCAATACCCTGCGCTACGATTATTACCTCGACGACAACGTGGCGTTTGAAGCTTTTAAAGCCGGTGCCTTCGATTTACGCGTGGAGAACAGCGCCAAAAACTGGGCCACTCGCTATATCGGCAAAAATTTCACCAACGGGTATATCGTCAAAGACGAACACAAAAATGAGTCTGCGCAAGATACGCGCTGGCTGGCGTTCAATATCCAGCGCCCTGTCTTTACCGATCGCCGGGTTCGCGAGGCCATTACCCTGGCATTTGATTTTGAATGGATGAACAAAGCACTGTTTTACGGTGCCTACAGTCGTGCTAACAGCTATTTCCAGAATACCGAATATGCCGCGCGCAATTACCCGGACGCCGATGAACTCACCCTGCTGGCTCCACTGAAAGCGGAGATCCCGCCAGAGGTGTTTACCACCGTGTTTCAGCCACCGACATCCGACGGTAAGGGCTTTGATCGCGAAAACCTGCTGAAAGCCAGCAAACTGCTGGATGACGCGGGTTGGGTTCTGAAAAATCAAAAACGGATCAATACGCAGACAGGTAAACCGCTGAGCTTTGAGCTTTTGCTCTCTTCGGGCGGAAATGACCAGTGGGTGCTGCCGTTTAAACAGAATCTTGCCAGACTTGGCATCACCATGAACATTCGTCAGGTCGATAACGCGCAGATAACCAACCGGATGCGCAACCGCGATTACGATATGATGCAGCGTTTGTGGTCCGCCCAACCGTGGCCAAGCTCTGATCTGCAAATCTCGTGGGCCTCCAGCTACATCAATTCGTCCTATAACGCCCCTGGCGTTAAAAGTCCGGTTATCGATGCGCTGATCGCCAAAATCGTGGCGGCACAGGGAGATAAGAACAAGCTTTTACCTTTAGGGCGTGCCCTTGACAGGGTGTTAACCTGGAATTATTACATGCTGCCGATGTGGTATATGGGGGAAGACCGCGTGGCCCAATGGAACAAATTCTCGCAGCCCGCCGTACGCCCCATTTACTCACTGGGATTCGATAACTGGTGGTACGACGTTAATAAAGCCGCCAAACTGCCCGCAGAGCGGCGTTAAGGAACCAAAATGGGTGCTTATCTGATACGCCGCTTATTGCTGGTTATCCCTACGCTGTGGGCGATTATCACCATTAACTTTTTTATCGTGCAAATCGCCCCAGGCGGCCCAGTTGATCAGGCTATTGCCGCCATTGAGTTTGGCAATAACAGCGGAATGCCCGGCGGCGGCGGTGAAAACCTGAGCGCCAGCCACGCCAGAACCGGGACAGGTAATATCAGCGAAAGCCACTACCGGGGCGGACGCGGGCTTGATCCCGAAGTGATAGCCGAAATAACCCACCGCTACGGTTTTGATAAACCCATTCATGAGCGTTATTTCAAAATGCTCTGGGACTATGTACGTTTTGACTTTGGCGACAGCCTGTTTCGCAGCGCCTCAGTACTGACGTTGATCAAACAAAGCATGCCTGTCTCCGTGACGCTCGGTCTGTGGGGAACGCTGATTATCTATCTGGTGTCTATTCCGCTTGGGATCCGCAAGGCGGTTTACAACGGCAGTCGGTTCGATATCTGGAGCAGCACATTTATTATCATTGGTTACGCCATCCCGGCGTTCCTGTTCGCGGTTTTGCTGATTGTCTTTTTTGCCGGTGGCAGTTACTTCGACGTCTTCCCGCTGCGCGGGTTAGTGTCAGCCGATTTTAGCACTCTGCCATGGTATAAAAAGATCGCTGATTATTTCTGGCACATCACGCTGCCCGTCCTCGCTACGGTGATTGGCGGGTTTGCGGCGCTGACAATGCTTACTAAAAACGCCTTTATGGATGAGATCCGCAAACAGTATGTAGTAACCGCGCGCGCAAAGGGCCTGGCTGAGAAGCAGATTATGTGGAAGCACGTGTTCCGCAACGCCATGCTGCTGGTAATTGCCGGATTTCCTGCCACGTTCATCAGTATGTTTTTTACCGGTTCGCTGCTGATAGAAGTCATGTTCTCGTTAAACGGCCTGGGTCTGCTGGGTTATGAGGCCACCGTCTCGCGCGACTACCCTGTGATGTTTGGCACACTCTACATTTTCACTCTGATTGGCCTGCTGCTGAATATCATCAGTGATATCAGCTATACGCTGGTTGATCCACGAATCGATTTTGAGGGTCGCTGATGCCGCGTTTAAGCCCCGTCAACCAGGCCCGCTGGGGCCGTTTTCACCACAATCGCCGCGGCTACTGGTCACTGTGGATTTTTGCCGTGATCTTTATCTTCAGCATGTGTTCTGAACTGATTGCTAACGATAAACCGCTGCTGGTGCATTTTAATGACCGATGGTATGTCCCCGTGCTGGCAAACTACAGCGAAAGCGATTTTGGCGGCCCCTTTGCCACGCCGGCGGAGTATCAGGATCCATGGCTTCGCGAACAGATAGACCAACACGGCTGGGCGCTCTGGGCCCCTGTCCGCTTTGGTGCGAACAGCATTAACTATGCGACATCCACCCCCTTCCCGTCGCCCCCTTCCACGCAAAACTGGCTGGGAACCGATGCAAACGGTGGTGATGTTCTGGCACGCATTCTCTACGGTACGCGTATCTCCCTGCTTTTCGGGCTGATGCTGACGCTTTTCTCAAGCGTGATGGGCGTTGTGGCCGGTGCGGTTCAGGGCTATTACGGCGGAAAAATCGATCTCTGGGGACAGCGAGTGATTGAGGTCTGGTCCGGGATGCCAACACTGTTTTTAATTATCCTGCTCTCAAGCGTGGTGCAGCCAAACTTCTGGTGGTTACTGGCCATTACGGTGCTCTTTGGCTGGATGGCGCTGGTGGGCGTGGTTCGCGCCGAATTTTTACGCACCCGTAATTTTGATTATATCCGCGCCGCGCAAGCGCTGGGGGTAAGTGACCGGGGGATCATCTTCCGCCATATGCTCCCCAATGCCGTGGTAGCTACCCTCACCTTCCTGCCCTTTATTTTGTGCAGCTCCATTACCACCCTGACGTCGCTCGATTTTCTCGGGTTCGGGTTGCCGCTTGGGTCACCTTCGCTCGGTGAATTGTTGCTGCAAGGCAAGAATAACTTGCAGGCGCCCTGGCTTGGCATAACAGCCTTCCTTTCTGTGGCGGTATTGCTCTCGCTGCTGATTTTTATTGGCGAAGCAGTGCGTGATGCCTTTGACCCGAACAAGGCGGTATAAGATGACGCAGCCCCTTCTCAGTATCGATAATCTGTCGATTGCGTTTTCGAATCAGGGTGAAACACGCACCGTGGTCAGCAATTTGTCGCTGCGCATCCAGGCGGGCGAAACGCTGGCGCTTGTGGGTGAATCGGGCTCAGGTAAGAGTGTTTCCGCCCTTTCCGTACTGCGTTTGCTGCCCTCGCCGCCGGTGAGTTATCCCCAAGGCGATATCCTGTTTCAGGGTAAGTCGCTGTTACATGCCGACGAACACACGCTGCGTGGCATTCGCGGGAATAAGATTGCCATGATCTTTCAGGAACCGATGGTGTCCCTTAATCCGCTGCATACGCTGGAAAAACAGCTGTACGAAGTCTTGTCGCTGCACCGGGGAATGCGTAAAGAGGCGGCACGGGGCGAGATCCTGGATTGTCTTGAACGCACGGGTATTCGCCATGCAGCTAAACGGCTGAGCGATTTCCCACATCAGCTTTCAGGGGGAGAGCGCCAGCGCGTGATGATTGCGATGGCATTGCTGACACGCCCGGAACTACTGATTGCCGACGAACCCACCACCGCACTGGACGTAACGGTACAGGCGCAAATCCTTCAGCTTCTGCGGGAGCTGAAAGATGAGTTGAATATGAGCCTGCTGTTCATCACGCATAATCTTAGCATCGTGAAAAAACTGTCAGACAGCGTTGCGGTGATGCAAAACGGGCGCTGTGTTGAGAAAAACACCGCGCACATGCTCCTGAACGCCCCTCAGCACCCTTACACGCAACGTCTACTTGATAGCGAGCCTTCCGGCGACCCGGTCCCGCTTCCTGCGAACACCGTGCCCTTGCTAAGCGTTACCGATCTGGCCGTTTCGTTCCCGATACGCAAAGGCCTATTGAGGCGCATTGTCGATGAAAATCCGGTGCTGAAAAACATCAGCTTTTCCCTGCGGCCAGGAGAAACGCTGGGGCTGGTCGGTGAATCTGGCTCGGGCAAAAGTACCACCGGCCTGGCGCTACTGCGCTTAATCGCCTCTCAGGGAACAATCCAGTTTGACGGAATGCCCTTACACAGCTGGAACCGCCGCCAGATGCTGCCCGTTCGCCCGCGAATGCAGGTGGTGTTTCAGGATCCCAACTCCTCGCTCAACCCTCGACTGAGCGTTTTGCAAATTATCGAAGAGGGACTTCGCGTTCACCGCCCGGCCCTCACGCCGCAGCAGCGCGAAGAAGAGGTGATAAGGGTAATGGAAGAAGTGGGTCTGGAGCCCCAGGCCCGGCATCGCTACCCGGCGGAGTTCTCTGGCGGGCAGCGTCAGCGTATCGCCATTGCCCGCGCCCTGATCCTCAAGCCTGAATTGATCATTCTGGATGAACCTACGTCGTCGCTCGACAGAACCGTACAAGCGCAGATCTTAGCGCTTCTGAAGGGGTTACAGGAGAAACACCGGCTGGCCTATATCTTTATCAGCCACGATTTACAGGTCGTCCGTGCGCTATGCCATCAGGTGATTGTGTTGCGACAGGGGGAAGTGGTGGAGCAAGGGGAGTGCCAGCGCGTGTTCACTGCGCCGACGCAGAGCTATACGCGCCAGCTGTTAGCCTTAAGCTAGCACTTAAAAAGGATATTGCCCGGAAAATGGCTCTGCAATCGCCACACCGAAGTTTTTCAGACGGCAGGTGGCGGCGAATTCGTCCTGGCTTTTAACAAACAGACACGGCTCACCTTCACACTCCAGCACTGAACTGTCTACTTCGATATCCGTCAGCGCCTGGCTCAGGCGCTCCATTACCGGCCATGCGCTTTCATCGCTTGGGCTCAGCAGTTTGAGCGCGACCAGACAATTCTCGCACCCGGCAACGTTTTGCGGAATCGGTTCAACTTTCGAACCTGCAAAACCCGCCGACCAGCGATAGCTCTGGGGCAAGCGATGGACTATGGAGAGTTGTAATGTATTCACGTTCGTTCCCCGGAAGCAAAATTTACTTCACAATTTATTTACATTTATAGTAACACATCGTCGCTAACCTGCCCTGTTTTTGATAAGAAAACGCTTACAGCCGCAGTTTACGGGCATTAGCATCCTATTTATCCGGGCTTTTTTAAGGGAGTTACAGGTTCGCGTCGGCGCTATATGTACCCGTTTCTGCGATCTAACTCAACCTTTTTAAATACAATGATGTGACTTTTTACATAAATAGATTTTACATAAAAGAAACAAACACGGGGTAAACGAACGGTGCTTTGGTTGATATGCATCAACAAAAAGGCCCGTAACGGGCCTTTTAAGTGCTTCAGTGCACCGTTTTTCGCGGGCGACTGGCGTAGAGGTAGAACAGAATAGAGCTGGTCGCACAGAAAGCGATAGCCCACAGCATCGGCCAGGCAGTGTTAAACGTTGCCATCGACAGCAGCGCCCCCACAATAGCGCCAATACCAAAGCGGAACGTCCCCGCAAGCGATGAGGCCGTCCCTGCCATATGAGGGAACTCATCAAGAATAACGGCCATCGCGTTTGAGGAGATCATCGACACGCAGCCCACAAACGCCGCAACGCCCAGCACCAGCGCCCAGAAACCAATCCCCAGGAACGCACTCACCACCAGCCAGATAGCCATCACAAACTGGATCCAAAGCCCGGCACGGAACATGTTCAGCGCCCCAACCCGCCGTACAAAACGGCTATTGATAATGGTCAGGATAAACAGGAACACGATGTTCAGCGCAAAGTAATAGCCAAAATGCTGCGGCGAAACGTGGTTAAGCTCGATGTAAACAAACGGCCCGGCACTCAGGAAAGAGAACATCCCGGCGAAGCTGAAACCGCTTGCCAGCATATAGCTCAGCACACGCTTATGGCGGAACAGCGAAGCAAAGTTACCCAGTGTGGTACGGATGTGGAATTTCTGTCGACGCTCAACGGGTAGCGTCTCATCGATGAAGAAGAAAATCATCGCCGATGCCAGCAGCGCCGCAAGCGCCAGGATCCAGAAAATCGCGTGCCAGCTAAACCACACCAGCACCGCCCCACCCGCCATCGGCGCAATCAGCGGGGCAATGGTGGTGACCAGCATGACAAACGACATCATGCGGGAGAACTCTTCTTTCGGATAAACATCGCGCATCAGGGCGTTAATCACCACGCTGGCTGCCGCCGCTGCAAGCCCGTGGAAAAAGCGCATGACAATCAGATGATCGATAGTTTGCGCCAGAGCACAGGCGACTGCTGCGCCCGCAAACACCAGTGTGCCACCCAGAATGACCGGCTTACGGCCAAGACTGTCGGCCATTGGTCCATATAACAGCTGCCCAATTGCAAAGCCGAGAATATAGGTACTGAGTGTCATCTGCGCGCTGCCGGCCGGTACGCCAAACTGCGCGGAAATCACCGGTAGCGCAGGCAGATACATATCGATGGACAATGGCATCAGCATGGCCAGCAGGCCAAGGATGAAAACAATTTTGAAAGACGAGTGTGGCCTGGTGGTCACAGAGTTCTCCTGAAATTAGCGCGAAGGCAAGCCTACGCTGGCGATTTCTTCTTCCGTCAATGGGCGGTATTCACCTGGCTCAAGTTCCGGGTCGAGCTCAATCGCACCAATACGCTCACGGTGTAAGCCCACAACATGATTTCCTACAGCTGCAAACATGCGCTTCACCTGATGATAACGCCCTTCGCTGATAGTCAGACGCACCTCGGTCGGGGCGATCACTTCCAGCACCGCCGGTTTCGTCAGGTCTTTCTCATTATGCAGCTGAACGCCTTTTGCGAATTGTTCTGCTGTGTCATCGGACACCGGCGATTCCAGCGTCACAAGGTAGGTTTTTTCGCAGAGATGGCGCGGGGACGTAATGCGGTGTGACCATTGGCCGTCATCAGTCATCAGCACCAGCCCGGTGGTGTCGATATCAAGACGCCCGGCCGCATGTAGCTTGTGCGCCACAGGCTCGTCGATGAAATAGAGGACCGTCGGATGATCGGGATCATCCGTGGAACAAACATAACCTTCCGGTTTGTTCAGCATGAAATAGCGTGGGCCATTTTGCTGAGTCAGCGGGTTACCGTCGTACTCCACCTGATGGTCAGGCTGAAGTTTGAAGGACGTGTCTTTTACAATGTCGCCATCCACGGTAACGCGGCTGGCGCGAATTTCACGCCCGGCAATAGCGCGGCTAACGCTGAGTTGCTGAGCGATAAACTTATCAAGTCGCATGAAGTCTTTTTAGCCTTAATGGTGCTGGAAGTCGGACGACGCGTCCGAAAAAAGAAGCAGTCAAGAGTCGTTCAGTATAATGGTCTGGTTGCGCCACTCAAGGGAAAAAGTTTCGTGGCATACTATGGAAGAGTTAACTAATCAGAGAACCCATGACTTTTACACTTCGCCCCTATCAGCAGGAAGCCGTCGACGCCACCCTCTCCTGGTTTCGAAAACATAAAGAGCCGGCTGCGATTGTGCTCCCGACGGGGGCTGGAAAAAGCCTGGTGATCGCCGAACTGGCGCGCCTGGCGCGTGGGCGCGTGCTGGTGCTGGCGCACGTAAAAGAGCTGGTGGCGCAAAACCACGCCAAATATTGTGCGCTTGGCCTGGAGGCTGATATTTTCGCCGCCGGGCTTAAACGTAAAGAGAGCCGCGGCAAAGTGGTGTTTGGCAGCGTGCAGTCGGTTGCGCGTAATCTGGAACATTTTCCTGGCGAATTCTCGCTGCTGATTGTCGATGAGTGTCACCGCATCAGCGATGATGACGATAGTCAGTATCAGCAAATCCTTTCGCACCTGAAAGAGGTAAATCCTCACCTGCGCCTGCTCGGCCTGACCGCCACGCCGTTTCGCCTGGGGAAAGGCTGGATTTATCACTTTCATTATCATGGGATGGTTCGCGGGGATGAGAAAGCGCTGTTCCGCGACTGCATCTATGAACTCCCGCTGCGCTATATGATTAAACATGGTTATCTGACGCCACCCGAACGCCTGGATATGCCCGTGGTGCAGTACGATTTCAGCCGCTTACAGGTGCAAAACAACGGCTTATTTAGTGAAGCCGATCTCAACCATGAGCTGAAAAAACAACAGCGTATTACCCCGCATATCATCAGCCAGATTGAAGAATTCGCCCAGACGCGCAAAGGGGTGATGATCTTTGCCGCCACCGTTGAGCACGCCAGGGAAATAACCGGCTTACTTCCGCCAGGGGACGTTGCGCTCATTACCGGCGAAACCCCGGGCCCTGAACGTGACGCGCTGATTAACGCTTTCAAGGAACAGCAGTTCCGCTATCTGGTCAACGTCTCGGTGTTAACCACCGGATTTGATGCGCCGCACGTCGATCTGATTGCCATTTTACGCCCCACAGAATCTGTCAGCCTGTATCAGCAGATCGTCGGGCGCGGCCTGCGTCTGGCACCGGGTAAAACCGATTGCCTGATTCTGGACTACGCCGGAAACCCGCACGATCTCTATTCCCCGGAAGTGGGTACACCGAAAGGGAAAAGTGACAATGTGCCGGTTCAGGTCTTTTGTCCGGCCTGTGGTTTCGCCAATACCTTCTGGGGTAAAACCACTGCCGACGGCACGCTGATTGAACATTTCGGGCGCCGCTGCCAGGGCTGGTTTGAAGATGACGAAGGGCATCGTGAGCAGTGCGATTTTCGTTTCCGCTTTAAAAACTGCCCACAGTGTAATGCCGAAAACGACATTGCCGCCCGACGCTGCCGGGAATGTGACACGATACTGGTCGACCCGGACGATATGCTGAAGGCTGCGCTTAAGCTCAAAGATGCGCTGGTGCTGCGCTGTTCCGGTATGGCGTTACAGCCGGGTGCAGATGAAAAAGGTGAGTGGCTGAAAATTACCTATTACGACGAGGACGGGGCCGACGTCAGCGAGCGATTCAGGGTGCACACACCAGCCCAGAGAACGGCCTTTGAACAACTTTTTATCCGCCCGCATACTCGTACGCCAGGAATGCCTCTGCGCTGGATAACGGTGGCCGATATCGTGCATCAACAGGTGCTGTTGCGCCATCCAGATTTTGTCGTCGCCCGCAAGAAAGGCCAGTTCTGGCAGGTGCGTGAAAAGGTCTTTGACTATGAAGGACGCTTTCGCCGGGCGAATGAAATGCGCTAGTGTGGGATCTCGTTGTAGTTCATGGCATTGGCGACAAAGCAACTGGAGGATATCGCACTGGAGTTTTCGACATTTATCGTTGATGGGCGACCGGACTTAATCATGATGGTTATTAACCCAGCAGACGACGAAAGCCAGCGGCGGCTCCGCCAGGTGACAACCTCAGCGGTATAGTTCTTTATTTAATCCTGAAAAATGAGATACGCCACGCTTTCAGGGAGCACAGAATAGCATCAGCACTTATGCGCATACCTTTACTCATTGCAATCTGTGAATGATAAAACGGTTGTATCTCATGGTGTACGAAATATAAATAACTATTTTAAAATAAACATGCCATGAAATAATTTTAGCCATTTGAATGGTTACGCTCAAAAATGTAAACCACCTCTCAATATCACTTTCATTATCATTTAGTCTGATTGAGAGGGTATTTATACCCTAGTAGTTCTCTCTTAGTGAGACTGAAAAAAATCCTTCGATTAGGTGAATGAAGATCCCCCTACTCAGGGGGATAATTTTGTTTGGAGTTGAAAAAGTATAACGACTATCAATTTTATGCGTCTGGTCCCCGAAGAGGGTTGGTTGTAATGCGGGATAACGGTCACGGTAATTTATTGGTCTAAACATTTATAATGTATAGGACTGATATACTTTATATTTTATTTCCTTCGGTATCTGACTGAATCTTTCGGAATTGACAGATGCAAAGGCCGATATTCTACGCTGACGTGCCAGGATAAAACGACAGGGTAAAAACAGACGCTTACTAACCGTGTACAGAACAAATGCAAACAGGAGGATCAAATGTACAACCCTACTTTAGTACCGATTGATATTTCTGAAAGCGGTCTCACAGAGATGGTTATACCTCATGTTCAGAGGCATACGGTCCTGAATACAACAAAAGTCCATTTTCTTACCGTCGTTCCTTTTTTCCCTTACTACTCCTCTCTTGGGATGGGCTATGCGCCGGAAATGTCGGAAATAAGTGAAATGACACAGAAAGCACTAGCAAAACTCAATGAAATCGTTAAAGAATTCAAGTTACCTGCTGAGAAGGTTGTAACACATGCAGTCGTCGGAACGCCTAAAGATAAAATTCTCGAATATTCTGAGGAAATTGGAGCAGAGTTGATCATTATTGCCTCTCACCGTCCTGACCTGACAACCTATCTTTTAGGATCAAATTCATCTGCAATTGTACGACATTCGAAATGCCCAGTGCTGGTAGTTCGTTGAACCAGCTAACATCCGAAGAGGCAGTTATGTGAATAAGATAACGTTCTTCGTTAAAATTAAAAGATATATGTCTGTTTACCCAGGAGGCAATGTTAAACCAGACAACGGTTAATGGTTCATATGTTCTACTTTTAACCGACCCAGGAGCATAGCTCTGGAGGCAAAAACCTATGAAAAACAGCCGATTATTACTCGATATTATGCTGTTAATTTTCCCTCTACTGGCTTTGATGCTCTATATCTTCAATCAGGATGCTACCTGGGCACAGAGTACCTCCATTATATTAATCATTTCGACTATCCCCTCTTTGCTTTTATTAATTTATGAAGTGGTTAAATCATTATCAAATCATAAGTTTGGGGTGGATTTACTCGCCATTCTTTCAATGTCAGGGGCTCTCTGGATGAATGAACCGGCCACTGCGGCCGTCATTGCTGCGATGACGGCTTCAGGCCGATTTCTAGAAAACTATGCCCGGGGTCGCGCAGAACGTGAAATGGTTGCGTTGCTGTCCAGAGTCCCTCGTGTCGCCAACCGACTGACTGAGGATGGCATTCAGGTCATTCCCGTTGAATCCATTCAACCTGGTTATCTACTACTGGTTAAGCTGGGAGAAACCATTCCAGTAGATGGTCCGTTGGTGAGTGTGAGCGCTGTGCTGAATGAATCCTCTATTACCGGGGAATCGTTGCCGGTCACGAGGCAAACCGGTGAATTACTGCTAAGTGGTACCATTAATGCCGGTGATGCTCTGAAAATGCACGCTGCCCGTGCAGCTAAAGACAGCACACTTCAGGGTATCATCAGTGTGGTTGAACAAGCAGGCCAGGCTCGTGCGCCAGCAGCCAGACTCGCTGATCGCTATGCGGTCTGGTTCATCCCTTTCACCCTTATTGTTGCCTGGCTGGCCTGGTTAGTGAGTCAGGATCCAATACGTGCGCTGGCCGTTCTGGTTGTTGCAACGCCTTGTCCCCTCCTGCTGGCTGTACCGGTGGCACTGGTATCCGGGATTTCTCGTTGTGCAAAGCGGGGAATTTTGATCAAAGGTAGCACTGCGCTGGAACAACTTGCCCGGGCTGATTATTTGTTTTTTGACAAGACCGGCACTCTGACTGGTGGTATGGCAAAACTGATGTCGATTCACAGTTTCTCTCCCCATTTCTCACAACCTGATTTGCTCAAACTGGCAGCCAGCATGGACCAGCTTTCCTGTCATGTTATAGCCAGTGCCATTTTGCAGGCTGCACAAGAGCAAGGTCTCGGATCCTTGCCGATGCCAGAGTCAGTACAGGAAGTGGCTGGAGCTGGCCTGACAGGAAAAGTGAACGGACAACAGGTTTGTCTCGGCACACTGGATTTTGTCCTGAGCAAGGCGCGCGCGGGAAGCTGGCTGGAATCTGCCCGTCAGCGCTTATTTATTGAGAACTCGACGGTCGTTGCGATTGCGGTGAATGCCGAACTAGTCGGCTGGTTGTTGTTTTCTGATCAGTTACGACTTGAGACCCCGCGGGCTTTGCGTATGTTACGCAAATCAGGCGTTCACGAGATCGTCATGCTGACAGGTGATAAGCAGGAAGTAGCGGATAGTATTGGCACCGGTCTCGGCGTAGATCAGGTACTGGCAGAATTAACCCCAGAGATGAAACTGAAGTATGTCTCAAGCGCTTCATCCGCTCACTGCACAATGATGGTTGGTGATGGGGTGAATGATGCCCCAGCTCTGGCGGCTGCGGGCGTCGGGGTTGCAATGGGGGCAAGAGGTACGGCTGCCGCAGCGGAAAGCGCAGATGTTGTATTGCTGACAGACCGCTTAGACCGGCTGGCTGAGGCCAAAGCCATAGCCAAACTGTCAATTCGTATTGCCAGACAAAGTGTCTGGCTAGGGATGGGTCTGTGCTGTGCTGCCATGGGCTTTGCCGCCCTGGGTCTGCTCCCCCCCTTTGAAGGTGCCCTTTTGCAGGAGTTAATAGATCTGCTTGCCATTATGTCGGCATTACGGGTTCTTGCGAGTGGGTTAGCTCGCCAGGCGGTCAGGACAATGAGTGCAGAGCAGGTTGCTACCTTGCGTAATGAACACCAAATGTTGCAACCACTACTCCAGCGATTGACCGAGGTTGCAACACAGTTACCTCTGGCAAGTCCGGAAGAACGACGCACGCTCATGAAGACACTCCATGAACAACTGACCCAGGATATTCTTGCTCATGAACAGCAGGACGAACAAGGGCTGTACCCCACCATGACATTGATGCTGGCTGGTGATGACCCTCTGGCTGCCATGAGCCGAAGTCACCAGGAGATTTATCTGCTTGTCAGAAAACTGGGCCAGTTGAGCAACCTTCTACAGAATACAGACGACTCTTCAGGTACTGTTCAGGATATTCAACAGTGTCTTTATGGCCTTGAAGCGATTCTGAGATTGCATTTTGCCCAGGAAGAAGAATTATTTAGTGGTCTTCAAAAGTAGCCTCTACCATCCACTTTTTGAGAGTTTCGATGAATAAAGACAAGCCGTGTCTCTCCCGCAATTTCTCGCTGGCAAGTGTAAAAAATCAGCGTAGCTGTCTCTTTAATCATGAAAAATCCCCCCGAGAATCGTCTGGGGACATTACAGTTTAGGATTAACAGACCGTAGGTTTTGATTGCCCCGTGGGGGATTGGGGGCTATAATCCCGCCCGCTTTTGCATCCGCAAAGCAGAACACTCACCTGCTGCTGGGTCGCCTGTAGTAGGGTTTTAAAATACAGAGAGAAATCAATGTTTACTATCGAAGCAGAAGTACGTAGCGTTCAGGGTAAGGGTGCGAGCCGCCGCCTGCGTAACGCCAACAAGTTCCCAGCTATCGTTTACGGTGGCGAAGCTGCTCCAGTTGCAATCGAACTGGACCACGACAAACTGTGGAACCTGCAGAACAAAGCTGAATTCTACAGCGAAGTTCTGACCATCGTTGTTGGCGGTAAAGAAGAAAAAGTGAAAGTTCAGGCTGTTCAGCGTCACCCGTTCAAGCCAAAACTGTCTCACATCGACTTCGTTCGCGCATAATCGCAAACTTGTCGAAAAAAAACCCCGCTTCTGCGGGGTTTTTTTATGGCCGTTATTTACCGCCCGAAGTGCGACGCTGAAGCTGGTCGCGCAGGTTTGGCGGCGTGCCTTTAATGGTCAGGGTGTCAGTCGCCGGATCCCAGAAGATACGTTCCCCGAGCAGCATGGCATCAAAGTTAACCGTCAACCCACCGCCGCTTCCGGCAAATTTGGTTAACTGGCGCAGCGTACTGCGATCTGCCGGGAAGCTCTCTTCCAGCTCATAACCTTTATCAGCCGTAAATTCCTGGAAGCTCACTTCACTCACGCCCGCCAGCTCTTTGGAAAGCGACTCCAGCTCAATCTCTTCGCCCGCCTGCAACTGTTCGTTGCAATAGCTGTAAACCTGCTGACGCACGTTCTGACGTTCTGATTTATCAAGCTGAGCTTCGGCGGTGAAATCATCCACTGCCTGCAACAGACCTTTATTCTGTGCTTTGGCGTTCAGGCCTTCGCTGGCACCCAGGAAGTCCATAAAGAAATCCGCCACCTTACGGCCTACACGTCCTTTGAGGAAAGTCAGGTAGCGGGTGGATTCCGGGTTGGTTTCCCATTCGGTCAGATCGATACGCGCGACGATATCGGCATGGTTAATGTCCAGATAGTGCGTAGAGCTGATATCCAGCTGCTCATTGACGCGCATACTGCTTAAATTGTTCAGCACAGTCACCAGCAGATACTCAACTGCCAGATAGCGGTACTGGCAGAACAGAACGATGCCGCCATCAGCGAACGGGTATTTCGCCAGCTCATCACGCAGACGCCCGGTAGCCGCCCGGCTGAATGCCAGAAAATCTTCTTCGCCCTGGCGTTGCAGGCGCAGGCTATCCGCCAGTTCGCTCTCTTCGCTGAACAGGCCATAGGCTTTATTTTTAGCGCTATAAACGCGATGCAATTCCGCCATCATTTCAACAACAGTAGGCGTTGGTTCAAGTAACGAATCGCGCAGCACCACTTCAAGGGTTTGCTCATCACGCTTGATAAGCTGGTGCAAGGCAATCTGGTTGATATCCAGACTCATGATAAACTCTCCTTTTAGACCGGGCGGTATTCAACCACCACCAACGCATGTGTGCAACAAGAGATAAAAAAGGGGAAAAAAAGCTGTTCCTACGGTAATATGTTGCCCTTTCATCAACAAACTGATTTTGATTTATGCCACAACATTCCCGCTACAGTGACGAACACGTTGAACAACTGCTCAGTGAGCTGGTCAACGTACTGGAAAAACATAAAACGCCGACCGATCTTTCCCTGATGGTATTGGGAAATATGGTTACCAACCTTATCAATACCAGCGTTGCTCCGGCTCAGCGTCAGGCGATCGCCAGGTCTTTCGCCCAGGCTTTGCAGTCATCCGTTAGCGACGACCAGGCCCACTAAGGGAAACGAACAACAGTTTATGGTGACGAATCGTCAGCGCTACCGTGAAAAAGTCTCCCAGATGGTTAGCTGGGGGCACTGGTTTGCCCTGTTCAACATTTTGTTGGCCATGGTGCTTGGCTGCCGTTATCTGTTTGTGGCGGACTGGCCAACCACGCTGACCGGGCGCATCTATTCCTGGATGAGCGTTGTCGGCCACTTTAGTTTTCTGGTTTTCGCCACCTATCTGCTGATTCTGTTCCCGCTGACGTTTATCGTCATGTCGCAACGCCTGATGAGGTTCTTATCCGCCATCCTTGCGACGGCGGGCATGACGTTATTGCTTATCGACAGCGAAGTCTTTACCCGTTTCCACCTCCATCTCAACCCCATCGTCTGGGAACTGGTGATTAACCCGGACCAGAACGAAACCGCGCGTGACTGGCAGTTGATGTTTATCAGCGTGCCGGTGATCCTGCTGATTGAGATGCTGTTTGCCACCTGGAGCTGGCAAAAGCTCCGCAGTCTGACGCGGCGTCGTCATTACGCGAAGCCCGTTGCTGCGCTCTTTTTTGTCTCATTTATTAGTTCGCACATCATGTATATCTGGGCCGATGCGAACTTCTATCGCCCTATCACCATGCAGCGTGCTAACCTGCCGCTCTCTTATCCGATGACGGCACGTCGTTTCCTTGAAAAACACGGTCTGCTGGATGCGCAGGAGTATCAGCGTCGTCTGGTCGAGCAAGGTAACCCGGAAGCCGTCACCGTTCAGTATCCGCTGAGCGACCTGCGTTACCGGGATATGGGACGTGGTCAAAACGTACTGCTGATAACCGTTGATGGTCTGAACTACTCGCGTTACGAGAAGCAGATGCCTGCGCTCGCCGAGTTCGCTGATAAGAACGTGTCGTTCACGCAGCATATGAGTTCAGGTAACTCAACCGATGCCGGTATTTTTGGCCTGTTCTATGGTATTTCGGCCGGTTACATGGACGGCGTGCTTTCGGCGCGCGTTCCTGCGGCGCTGATTACCGGGCTTAACCAGCAGGGTTATCAGTTGGGGCTGTTCTCTTCGGATGGCTTTAACAGCTCGCTGTATCGCCAGGCACTGTTGTCTGATTTCTCACTGCCTGCTGCGCAGAGCCAGTCTGATGAACAGACCGCTAATCAGTGGGTGAACTGGCTTCAGCGTTATGCTCAGGAAGATAACCGCTGGTTCTCCTGGGTTGCGTTTAACGGCACCACACTTGATGACAGCAACCAGAAAGGCTTTGCACGCCGTTATAGCCGTGCGGCTGGCGACGTTGATGCACAAATTGGCCGGGTGCTGAACGCACTGCGTGAATCCGGCAAGCTGGATAACACCGTGGTCATTATTACCGCCGGACACGGTATCCCGCTGGGTGACGAAACGAAAAGTATGGTCTGGTCGCGCCCTAACTTGCATGTTCCGCTGGTCATCCACTGGCCGGGAACGCCAGCACAGCGCATCAATATGCTTACCGATCATAAAGACGTGATGACCACCCTGATGCAACGTCTGCTGCACGTAAGCACTCCGGCGAATGAGTACTCGCAAGGACAGGATCTGTTCAGCGCCACTCGCCGCCATAACTGGGTGACTGCTGCCGGGAATAATACACTGGTGGTAACCACACCGGAGCTGACGCTGGTGCTGAACAGTAATGGCAATTACCAGACGTATAATCTGCAAGGTGAAAAATTGCATGACCAGAAACCGCAGCTCAGCCTGCTTCTGCAAGTGCTGACGGATGAGAAGCGGTTCATTGCTAACTGATTAATTATAAACCAGTTAGCGCCTGACTCCCTTGCATTCAAAAAGGAATCGAGTAGTATTCTTTTTACGCGTCGGCACGTAGCGCAGCCTGGTAGCGCACCGTCATGGGGTGTCGGGGGTCGGAGGTTCAAATCCTCTCGTGCCGACCAAAAATCCCTGAAAACCAGCCATATGGCTGGTTTTTTATTGCACTTCATCCGGCGTTCTAATCAGGTAACAGAGCGTCAGCAGACAGATAACCGCCCCGGTATAAAACGTATATTCCGCGCCCCACGTTTCCCAGATAACCCCGGCCACTACGCTTGCAATCAATAACCCAACGCCACTCACCATACTGAAAATACCGTAAGCCGTGCCGCGCAAATCCGCGGGTGCCGTTTTCGCAATCATTGCCGCAAGCAGTCCCTGGGTCATTCCCATATGCACGCCCCAGAGCGCAACACCCAGAATAATGCCTGTCCAGTGGGTCGTGAACGCCAGCACAATATCCGCTGCGATTAATACCACCAGCCCCCACTGCAACAGGCGGGTATGACTCATCGCATCGGATAATTTGCCAAACGGATAGGCAGAAAGGAAATAGAGCAGGTTCATGGCAACCATGACCAGCGGGATCAGAGCTAGCGGTACGCCCGACTGCTGCGCCCGAAGCACCAGAAATGCTTCACTGAAACGCGCAAGGGTGAAGACAGCCCCTAAACCGATGACCCACCAGCACCCTTTACCCAGCCGCTTAAGGTTCTCTTTTTTTACCGGATTGCTCCGTTTGTGCTCAACCGGCATTTTTGGCTCATGCAGCCCAAAAAACAGCAGCGCGACAGCGAGCACGCCGGGGATCACCGCGACCCAGAAAATAGTGCGGAAGTCATTATTCCACAGCAGCATTAACCCTACTGCGATCAAGGGCCCGAGAAAAGCGCCGACGGTGTCCATTGACTGACGCAGGCCAAACGCTGCACCGCGCAGTTCGGGTGGCGTAACATCCGCGACTAACGCATCTCGCGGTGCACCGCGTATCCCCTTCCCCACGCGGTCGATTAATCGCGCACCTAAAATCATGCCGGACGACGAGGCTATCGCAAACAACGGTTTACTTAACGCCCCCAGCCCATAACCCAGCACGGCTAGTCCTTTTCTTTTACCGATGTAATCACTGATCGCCCCGGAAAAGATTTTGATAAACAACGCGGTGGCTTCTGCCAGTCCTTCAATCAGGCCGATAAAAATCACGCTGACCCCAAGCGTAGTCACCATAAACAGCGGCAACAGGCTATGGATAATCTCTGATGAGATGTCCATCAGCATACTGACACCACCCACCACCCAGACTCCCTTTGGGATCCGGCTAAGCGTTGCAAACCGGGATAGCATTAACGTCTCCTGCTTTCTGTTGAACAATCATGCGGTCGAAACAGAGCATCATGGAAATGAGAATAAATATCGTTAATGAAAATAATGACATAAAAAAAGCCAACCCGAAGGATGGCTTTAGTATAGCAATATGGGGACTTAATGCTTTTCGCGGTCACCCAGGAAATAGATCCCCAACGGGATGGCGAGCAGAACGGTAAACACCAGGCTGTAAACGCAGATCATCGCTGATTGCAGCACATACATGCTGGTCGTCCACTCGGAAAGTGGGATGTTATACTGCTCGATAACACCGACAATGGTTGCCCGCCCAACGCCTGCGGCAGCAATCATAAACACAACGAGCAGTGCCAGTAAAAACTTCCGGCCTTCAGGTGTTTTCAGTTTTGCGCGAACCATGTCTCTCTTTCCTTTACAGATGAACAACATTATTTAGCGCTAACACTAACACGATCTCCAGCCTGACTCCATGACAGAATTAACAACCACAAAAACTCTTAGAATGCAGTTTATTTCACTAAAACAAATTAAAATATAAGTAAATACGTCCAACCATTCACTAACGTTATGCTAATCTGGACAGGATCGTTTTGACATAAAGGAATGACTGTGAAAAACGCACCTAAATTTGCCATTGCCCTTATCGCCGCAGCGTGCGTCAGCACCAGCGCTTTTGCCAATGAAACCTCAAAAGAGCAGCCTCTGGAAAAAGTCGCGCCTTATCCGCAAGCAGAAAAAGGCATGAAGCGTCAGGTGATCCAATTACCGGTTCAGCAGGATGAAGCAAATTTCAAAGTGGAACTGTTGATTGGGCAGACCCTGGAAGTGGACTGCAACCAGCATCGCCTGGGCGGCCAGCTGGAAAGTAAAACCCTGGAAGGCTGGGGTTACGACTACTACGTCTTTAGTAAAGTCACCTCTCCGGTTTCTACCATGATGGCCTGCCCGGAGGGTAAGAAAGAGAAAAAATTTGTGACCGCGTATCTTGGGGACAACAGTCTGCTGCGCTACAACAGCAAGCTGCCCATTGTGGTCTATACGCCTGAAAACATCGACGTGAAATATCGGGTGTGGAAGGCAAATGAGAGTATCGGACAAGCGGTAGTACGTTAAGAATAAGTCGGGTGACAGCTTCGCCTTACCCGACCTGGAAAGGGTGCGCTCTGGTGCCCTCACCCCACCCCTCTCCCACCGGGAGAGGGAGAAAACACTAAAAACGGTAACGTCTGTTACCGTTTTGCTTTTACCTTACAGCGCGATATCCGCAACCGGTTTGTTTTCCGCCTGAGGCTTCAGCTCTGCCTTCGGCGCCGCTTCAGCAGCCTGTGGTTTAACATACTGCAGTTGCAGAACGTGGCTGGTGTATTCCAGCTCTTGCTCCGTTGCTGCCACGTTACCGTTCAGCTTTGTACCGTAAGACGGGATAATGGTTTTCAGCTTCGCCTGCCATTCCGGGCTGGCTACTTTATCTTTAAACACTTTTTCCATCAGATGCAGCATGATTGGTGCAGCGGTGGACGCTCCCGGTGACGCGCCCAGCAGGGCCGCGATGGTGCCGTCTTTATCGCTCACCACTTCAGTACCCAGACGCAGCACACCGCCCTCTTTCGGATCGCGCTTGATGATCTGCACGCGCTGACCCGCCTGCCACAGACGCCAGTCTTCTTTCTTCGCCTGCGGATAGTACTCTTTCAGCGCCGCGAAACGATCGTCGTCAGAAAGCATGACCTGGCTAATCAGGTATTTCACCAGATCAAAGTTATCCAGACCCACGTCGACCATCGGTTTGAAGTTGGAGGTAGTGGTCGCGCTCAGCAGATCGAGCAGAGAACCGTTTTTCAGGAATTTGGTAGAGAAGGTCGCGAATGGCCCGAACAGCACTACGCGCTTACCGTCAAGAATACGGGTATCGATGTGCGGAACGGACATCGGCGGCGCCCCTACAGAAGCCTGACCGTACACTTTCGCCAGATGACGGTTCACCACTTCCGGGTTATCCGACACCAGGAACTGCCCACCTACCGGGAAGCCAGCATAGTCGTCAGCTTCAGGAATGCCTGATTCCTGAAGCAGTTTCAGCGCTGCACCGCCCGCACCGATAAAGACAAACTTCGCTTTAATTACATGTTCAGCGTCGTTGTTTTTCAGATCGGCAACCGTCACGCTCCAGCTGTTATCCGCGTTACGCTTGAAGCCGCGCACTTCGGTGCTCAGTTGCAGGTTGAAGTTCTCTTTTTTCTTCAGAGAGCCCACCAGCTGACGGGTAATTTCGCCGTAGTTGACGTCCGTACCGATTTCAGTGCGGGTGGCGGCTACTTTCTGGTTTGGATCACGGCCTTCCATTACCAGCGGAGCCCACTCTTTAATCTGCGCGTGGTCTTCTGAGTACTTCATACCGCGGAACAGCGTGCTCTGCTGTAAGGCCGCGTAACGCGCGCGCAGGAAGTTGACGTTCTGATCGCCCCACACAAAGCTCATGTGCGGCACGGTATTGATGAAGGCGTGCGGATCGTGCATCACACCGCTGTTTACCTGGTGTGACCAGAACTGGCGGGAGATCTGGAACGCTTCGTTGATCTCTACCGCCTTCTCGATACTAATGGAACCGTCCTTTTTCTGCGGTGTGTAGTTCAGTTCCATGAGTGCCGAGTGCCCGGTGCCGGCGTTGTTCCAGCCGTTAGAGCTCTCCTGAGCCACACCATCAAGACGTTCGACCATGGTCATCGACCAGTCCGGCTCTAATTCTTGCAGATAGGTTCCCAGCGTGGCGCTCATGATGCCACCACCAATTAAAAGGACGTCCGTTTCCTGCTCTTTTGGCGCGGCAGCGTTAGCCACCATCGAGACGCTATTCAGCCCCATAGCCAGAGAAAAGAGCATGGCAGTCATTTTTTTCATAATTTATGCCTTAGAGTAATAGTGCTTTATGCGTGGAAATTGCAGGTGAAAAAAGCTGCGGGGGGAACGGTAACAACTTTTAAATATTGTTTAAAGGTTACGAAATTATTGTAATTGTGAAATTTAATGATGGATTGTTTGTAGGGGATTGGGGGTTCAACTGGCAAAACGCTGTTTTTCTGGCTACTATGCTGCACTTTGTGATCGCGCGCACGGAAGCCTGCCCTAACCTGCGAATTGTTATGTCATTACCACACTCTTCTCTGCCCGATGAGGGCCGCATTGCTGTTGTGCTGCGATCCCCGACGCTCTTCATCCGTGAAACACTGGCCGGGGTGATTACCGCGCTGGCACTGATCCCTGAAGTCATCTCCTTCTCCGTGGTTGCGGGCGTTGACCCGAAAGTCAGCCTGATCGCCTCTGTGGTGCTCTGTCTTGCACTCTCGGTACTCGGTGGTCGCCCGGCCATGGTCACGGCTGCGGCGGGCTCAGTGGCGCTGGTTATCGGCCCGATGGTGCATCAGCACGGCGTGCAGTACATTTTGCCTGCGGTGATTATGGCAGGGGGGATTCAGATCCTGTTTGGCGCGCTCGGGATGGCGCGGTTGATGCGTTTCATACCGCAGTCGGTGATGACCGGGTTCGTTAACGCGCTCGGGATTTTGATTTTCTTTGCTCAGGTGCCCCATTTCTGGAGCAGAAGCCCGCTAATTCTTGGCCTGTTCGTGCTGACGCTGCTGATTGTACTGTGGGTTCCGCGCTATATAAAAAGCATTCCCTCTCCGCTGATTGCCATTGTGGTATTAACCCTGTTCACGGTGACCACCGGACAAATCCTGCCTACCGTAGGTGATGAAGGCTCAATGAGTGGCGGTCTTCCCGGGCTGACTCAGTTACTTGTCCCCCTGAATCTGGAAACCCTGAGCATTATCTGGCCCTGTGCGTTAAGTATCGCGTTTGTCGGCCTGCTGGAATCATTGCTGACGGCAAAACTGGTGGATGAACTGACGGTTACGCCATCGGACAAACGCCGCGAAAGCATTGGCCTGGGCATCGGTAATATCATGGCCGGTCTTTACGGGGGCATTGCCGGTTGTGCCATGATTGGGCAAACCATCGTCAACGTGGAGATGGGTAAAGGCCGTAGCCGCATTTCGACCCTCGCTGCAGGCATTGTGCTGCTGGTGCTGGTCACCGCGCTGAGCGAAGTGATGGCCAACATCCCTATGGCAGTTCTGGCCGGGATTATGGCGATTGTCGCCATCAAAACCTTCAGCTGGCACAGCATTCAGCCCGCGACGGTGAAAGGCGCCCCCATCGCAGAAACGGTGGTGATGCTGGTCACCGTAGCCGCGACGGTATCGACCGGTAATCTGGCCATTGGCGTGCTCGGCGGGATTATTGTGATGGCGATCCTCCCTGGGCGTATTAAGCGCAGGCACGAACTTACATCAGAAAAATCGTCGCCAGCCCAAGAAAAATAAAGAAACCGCCGGTATCGGTAATGGCGGTGATCATCACGCTCGACCCCACCGCGGGGTCGCGCCCAAGCCTGGTCATCGTCATTGGGATAATCACCCCCATCATGGCGGCCATCAGCAGGTTAAGCACCATCGCCAGCATCATCACACCGCCTAGTGCCATATCGCTGTACAGCCACCATGTTATCCCTCCCATGATCCCGCCCCACACCAGGCCGTTAATCAGTGCCACCCCCATTTCCCTGAAGATGAGGAACGCGAAGTTACCGGGCTGAATGTTTTCCAGCGCCAGAGCGCGAACAATCATAGTAATGGTCTGGTTTCCGGTGTTCCCGCCAATCCCGGCGACGATAGGCATCAGAGAGGCCAGCGCCACCAGTTGCGAAATCGTGTGTTCAAAGCCATCAATCACGCGGGAGGCAATGAACGCGGTACAGAGGTTAATGGCAAGCCATGCCCAGCGCGTTTTAACGGCTTTTCCCACCGAGGCGTGTACGTCATCTTCCGCACTCAACCCCCCGAGAGCACGCAGGTCGTTATCGGTTTCTTCGTAAACCACGTCAACAATCTCATCGACGGTCAGACGCCCCATCAGTTTGCCCACGGAATCCACCACCGCCGCACTGACCAGGTCGTCACGTTCGAAGGTTCGTGCCGCTTTTTCGGCGTCATCTTCAGGTGAGAAGACCATTGGCTCGGTTTCCATCACCTCACTCACCCGCCGCTGCGCACTGTTCAGCAGAATGGTTTTCAGCTCAAGCTCACCCAGCAGGGTTTTATCACGCGAGGTCACAAACAGCTTATCGGTGTTGTCCGGCATCTTGCCCAGGCGGCGCAGATAGCGCTGCACCGCCCCAAGCGTCACGTCCGGGCGTACCGTGATGACGCCAAACTCCATAATCGCGCCGACGCTGTTTTTCTCGTAATGCATCACCTGGCGTACACGGGCACGCTCATCGGCTGGCAGTGACGCCAGCAGTCGGCCGGTCAAATTTCGTGGCAGGTGCTGAACAAGGTAAATCTGCTCATCGATATCCAGGGTCTGCACGGCATCGAGAATATCCCGGTCACTCATCTCATCAATGAGGTCATCCCAGACGTTTTCGGAAGCTTCCAGTAATACCTGACCACGTTCGTGATCCTCAACCAGTCGCCACAGTGCGTGACGCTCTTCGGATGGGAGAGCTTCAAGAGTATCCGCCAGGTCAGGCGGCGGAAGATGAGCAACCAGCGCACCTACCTCAGCAATATCGTCGGATAAGGTGCCGACATCATATTGCTCAGCCAGGGTCAGTTTGCCTAATAACGCTGAAGTGACCGCTTTATCGGTCGTGAGAAGCCAGATGAGCCGCGCACGCTCCTGGTCGCGCAGCCTTGCGCTGTTTTTGTTTATTACCGACATCAATCATTAATCCATGAAATGAGATGACATCAAGCATAGCGCGGGGATATGTAAATAAGAATAAACAACGGGACGGGATGGGCAAAAAAGCAGCGAGGAAATATAAAAAGTAGGCCGGGTAAGGCGAAGCCGCCACCCGGCACACAAACTCTTACGCCGTACGCGCCACCGCATCACGGGACGCAGCATCGCGCTCTTCACCTATCAACTCACTCAACTGTCCGTCACGCATCTCCAGCAGGCGATCGGCGTGAATGAAGTAGTGATCGTCGTGGCTGATGGCAAAGATGGTTTTGCCCATTTCCTGCATCAACGGCAACAGCACCTGATAAAATTCGCGGCGGAAATGCGGATCCTGATCGGCGGCCCACTCATCCAGCAGGATGATGTCACGCTCCTCCGCCAGCGCCAGAAGCAGCGCCACGCGTTTCTTCTGCCCTTTGGACAGCTTGAGGTTCAGGATCTTGCCCTCTTTCAGCTCCAGCTTATGCGACATTTGCAGATGCGAAAGCCACTTCTCCACCAAAGCCGGATTCGCCTGCTGCCCCTCTGATCCCAGCAGTTGCTCGAACAGCCAGACATCGGTGAACACCGCTGAAAACAGCTTGCGGTAGTCCTCCGGTTTTTCTGCGTTCAGCGCCTTGCCATCCAGCAGGATCTCGCCAGATTGCGGCTGGTAAAGCCCAGTGAGCAACATTGCCAGCGTGGATTTCCCGCTGCCGTTACCGCCAATCAGGAAAAGCAGCTCACCCCGGTGAATGGTGAGATTAACCGGACCAACCGAAAACGCGTTGTCCTGGTAGCGGAACGTCACATTACGCAGTTCCAGGGTTTTCCAGTCCGGGAATGCTTGCGGACGTGGGAACTCGGCCTTAAACGGTGCGAGGTCGAATTTTTTCAGTTTGTTGAAAGCTACCTGAGCGCTCAGCAGCGTCGGCAGCGCCCCTACGGCAGAAAGCAGCGGCGTGCGCAAAAACAGCAGCGTCAGCGAGTAGGTCGCCGCAACATTGGTGCCAGCCCATCCCAGGCTGTTTGCCATCCAGAACACCAGACCAATGGCACCCAGCATCATGATGTTTGACCAGTTCACCGCGCTCAGGTGGAAGGTATCCGCCCGGATAATGTGATGGCGATACTCGCGGGCATCCGGGATATAGAGATGATTAAAGATATGCTCGGCACGTTCGCGGTTCAGCGTCAGCTCTTTGCGCCCTTCCAGCACCGTCTGATAATCGTTATAGAGCTTATCTTCCGTTTCACGCAACACCGCCATGTGTTTATAGACACGCGCCACCAGCAGGTAACCGCCCCAGATGGTGACCACAATCCACAGCGCGGTCACTGCCAGCATTTTGGTTGAGAGCCAGGCAAGATAAGCCGCCGAGCCAAAGGTCAAAATAATCCCCTGCACCAGCTCCGGCAGACGCACAAATGCGATGGTAATGGCACGCACATCGCTGGTCAGCCCCGCCAGCAGAGAAGCACTGCCGAGTTGCTCGACGCGCTCTACCTGGGTGTCCAGAATTCGCTTGATAAACTCGCTACGCAGGCGATATACAAAGTGGTGGCCCAGCGCGGTTAACGCCAGCTGGGAGCCTAACGTCACGGCCATCAACAGTAACAGCAAACCCAGAAACTCTGGCAGAACGGACAATGACGTGTCGACCATTTCAATCAGTCGCACATTGATGAACGCGATCAGGCCAATACCTAACGCCGCGCTGGCCAGGCTTAATGCCATCACCGCCATAAAAGGCCAGCGGTACTGACGCCAGACAAGAAGAAGTAGTTGCATACAGAGCAATCCAGGCAATAAAAATCAGCCAGCAGTGTAAACTGCCCCGTGCTCACATCAAGAATAATTCTTATTTTTATTCGCTATACGCTGCCTGACGGAAGGTCAGGTTATAGCGGAACGCTTGCGTCTGCGGATGAAAACCCGGTTTAAGCGGCTGAATACCGTGGTAGTAGAGCCGCGATTCCCCGCCCCACACCACCACGTCGCCGTGCTCCAGCATCAGGCGTTTCAGCGGATCGTTACGCCGCAATCCGCCAAACTGAAAGACCGCCGGCAGCCCTAAAGAGACTGAGACGATGGGTGCCCGTAAATCCGGCTCATCTTTATCCTGATGCAGCGAGAGCTTCGCGCCGACGGCATAACGGTTAATCAGGCAGGCATCCGGGGTAAAATCGGCATAACCCGCAGCCACGGCGGCATCATGGCACAACGCCAGAAACGCATCGGGCATGGCTGGCCAGTGGTTACCCGTTATTGGATCTACTGGGGCGTAAAGATAACCGCGATCGTCCGTCGTCCAGCCTAACCTGCCGCAGTTGGTCATCGCCACTGACATGGTATAGCCGCCCGGCGTCACCATATGGCGAAACGGCGAGCGTGCCGTGACGGTATTCATACCGTCTAACAGCGCCGCCGCGCGGGATAGCGCAAAACGACGCAGGATCACCGCGCCCGGTGCCAGCGGCTCTTGCCAGGGTTCAGCCTCTGCGAACAGATCGAGCATTATCCCTCCCGGTTTTTCGCTTCACGTTGTAATAACAGCGCCTTGCGCGCAGTGCCCCAGCGGTAGCCTGAAAGTGCGCCATCGTTGCGCACCACCCGATGACAGGGGATCACAATCGCCAGCTTATTGGCAGCACATGCCCCGGCAACGGCGCGCACGGCGGCGGGTTTCCCAATGGTTTTCGCCACCTGCTGATAGCTTGCCGTTTCACCGCAGGGGATGGCGCGCAACGCCTGCCAGACCTGCTGCTGGAAAGCGGTGCCGCGAATATCCAGCGGTAACGTTAACGGGATATTTTGGTTGTCGAGGCTTGCGATAACCTGGCGAACCCGCAGCGCAAAAGCGCCGTCCGCAGGCTCGGGCTGGGCATGGGGAAACAGGGAATGCAGCTCATCCGTTAACGTCGCGTCGTCGTCACCCAGCAAAATAGCGCAGATCCCTCGCTCGCTTTCCGCCACCAGGCAGCGGCCTAAGGTGCAGTTACTCAGCGCGTAATGCACCGCAACGTCACCTTTACGGTACTGTTTTGCCGTCATACCCAACGCGCTATCGGCTTTACGATAATAACTGCTGCTGTCGGGAAAACCTGCGGCCAGCACGGCATCGGTAATTTTATCGCCCTGTGCCAGCGCACTGCGCAGGCGACGATCGCGTGCTGCCTGCTGCCAGGCTTTGGGCGTCATGCCGGTGATGGATTTAAACAGGCGATGGAAATGGAATGGACTCATCGCCACCTGCTGCGAAAGCAGTTCAAGGGTAATGGACGAGTCCTGTTCCAGCAGACGGCAGGCCTGTTCGACTTTTGCCAGTTTCTGCTCCTGCGGGTCACGTTTATCCGGCATACAGCGCTTGCAGGGGCGAAAGCCATCCTGCCCCGCATGTTGGGCATCAGGATAAAAGCGAACATTTTTGCGCAGCGCATGGCGTGCCCGGCAGGACGGGCGGCAAAAGATACCGGTCGTTTGCACGGCAAAGACAAACTGATTATCGGCGCGTGGATCGCGGGCGAGCACGGCCTGCCAGCGATCCTCATCGGTTTTAAAGGTCAGGTTTTTCATCATCGGCTCCTCTTACAAGCATACTCATACCTTGCCTGAGTGCCACCGGACAAAAACCCGTAACCTTGCTTTTTAATTTTGTTCGCTCACGAGGAAACTTTCAAACTGCGGGGAGCTCCAGGTTTTAAACCCATCGCCCTCTTTGGTTATCATGTACACCGCAAGGCCTTCCTGACGCACCACCTCTTTAGCCTTTTCCGGGCCAAGGACCATTAACCCGGTGTCCCAGGCATCGGCTTCCAGGGCGGTCGGGGCGATCACCGTCACGGACACCAGATTGTGTTCGATCGGACGCCCCGTTTGCGGATCGATAACATGTGAAATGCGTTTGCCGTCCAGCTCGTAATAGTTGCGGTAGCTGCCGGACGTACTGATCCCGTGGCCGTTGATATCTACAATTGCCTGCACGGCGTTTTGTTGATCGGTCGGTTTTTGAATGGCCACGCGCCACGCTTTGCCCGTGGCGTTCATCCCCCGGCTGACTAAGGCTCCACCTACCGACACCAGATAACGCGAGATCCCTTCCTGGGTCATCAGTACCGCAAGGTGATCGGCGGCATAGCCCTCTCCTACCGTTGAGAGATCGACAAACAAATCAGGAATGTCTTTTTGCAGATACTGCTGCCCGTATTGATTAATCACCGTTAAATGCTGCAAACCCGTTCTGGCGCGCGCATCATCAATAGCCGCCTGATCGGGCGTTGTCACCGGCTGTTTATTCGGACCAAATCCCCACAGGTTTACCAGCGGCCCAACTGTGACATCCATAGCGCCGTTTGTTTTATAACCCACGCGCATCGCCTCGGTCACGATATCAGCCATCGCTTCACTTACAGGCCAGAGCGAGGTGCTTTTCGAGAGGTTAAAGCGCATCAGCGCAGAGTCATTTTTGTATGTGGAAAGCAGTTGATCGTCGGCATCAAGCTGTGCCTGAATTTTACCGCGCAGATCGTCGGCACGTGCACTATCGAGGTGCATCACGCTGACACGCCAGAAGGTGCCCATCGTTTTGCCTTCCAGAACGGTTGCCGCTGGGGTGTCTGTTTTCGCCACCGGGGGGGTGGAAGAGTCACATGCTGTCAGGAAAAAAAGGGTAGCCAGAAAGCTGGCGCGTAAAAAAGTCATGTCCATTCATTATTATCCTCATGCCAGGCCGGCAAGAGTACACCAAAAAGGGTCATTTGTAAGACCCCAAAAAAAGTATGAAAAAAGGGGCCAGATGGCCCCTTTGTAATACTGAGAAGCGATTAGAACTGGTAAACCAGACCCAGCGCTACGATGTCATCAGTACCGATACCAGCCTGTTTGGTGAAGTTGTTGTCATCCAGCAGGTTGATTTTGTAGTCCACGTAGGTAGACATGTTTTTGTTGAAGTAGTAAGTCGCACCAACATCAACATATTTCAGCAGATCTTCGTCGCCGTAACCTTCGATGTCCTTACCTTTAGACTGGAGGTAAGCCACGGAAGGACGCAGGCCGAAGTCGAACTGGTACTGAGCAACCACTTCGAAGTTCTGCGCTTTGTTTGCAAAGCCGTAAACGTCACTGTTGTTCTGGGAGTTACCAAAACGGGTTGCGTTATAGGTCTGAGAGTACTGCGCGGCCAGATAGATGTTGTTCGCATCATATTTCAGACCACCAGAGTAGACTTCAGCGTGATCGCCGTTGCCCAGTGCTTCGGTGTTGTTCTGATCGTAAGTACGTTTGGAAGAAGACATTGCACCACCGATGCTGAAGCCTTCACCCAGGTTGTAGGTCAGGGATGCACCGTAACCGTCACCGTTCTGTTTCAGGGTGCTACGACCGGTGTTGTTCTCACCGTCTACGCTGCCGTTTTTGCCCTGATACTGCAGAGCAAAGTTCAGGCCATCAACCAGACCGAAGAAGTCCTGGTTACGGTAGGTTGCTACACCGTTAGCACGGGATTGCAGGAAGTTATCTGCGCCGTAGGTGTCGCCGCCGAATTCTGGCAGAACGTCGGTCCACGAGGTCACGTCGTAGATTACGCCGTAGTTACGACCGTAATCGAAAGAACCCGCATCGGCGAATTTCAGACCTGCGAACGCAACACGCGTCCAGGACTGGTTGTCGCTTTCAGAGGTATTACCCTGAATCTGGTATTCCCATTGGCCGTAACCGGTCAGTTGATCGTTAACCTGAGTTTCGCCTTTGAAGCCGATACGCATGTAGGTCTGGTCGCCATCGTTACCTTTGTCGTCGGAGAAATAGTGCAGGCCGTCGACTTTACCGTACAGATCTAATTTGTTGCCGTCTTTGTTATAAATTTCAGCCGCATTTGCTGCGCCTGCTACCAGCAGTGCTGGTACCAGGAGGGACAGTACTTTAACTTTCATGTTATTAACCCTCTGTTATATGCCTTATTATTACCACTGCTTACTGATTAACCCTCTTAACCAGTCGGCAATTTCATTCTCCTTAAAATTACAGAATAATCCAACGGGAATATGATACGAAAACTTTGAAGATGTTTCATTTTTCACCCAAGATGTTTCATTTTGTAAAAACAAGGGAACTTTTACAAAGCACGAAGAGCTTAAAAATATAGCACTTATAATCAAACGAAAATTTTCACCATATAAAATCAATTAGTTACATGAAAAAATGTTACAGCACTGAATGACAAAACAAAATACAGCAAAATCACTAAAATAACCCGCGCTGTCATCATTAACTTTATTTATTACCGTCATTCAGTTTTGAATGTCTGTTTATCCCTAATTGAGCCGAATGCCGAGCATTCGGTTTTTTTTTACCTTTCTTTACGTAATTATATTTTCGTTGTGCTACCACCATGAAATCATAACGACTATTAATTAAATTCAGCCGAAATCATTTCGCCGTATTCGCCATTCCTGAAAAGCATAATTTCTTGTTAATTCGTGCTATTTTCTGAGCTTCGTCGTTCCTTATTTGTACAAACACTCGCGAGTTGTACACCTTTAACGCAATGTGGCGCAGGGATAATCGCCACGGAAAAAGTCATCTATTCACAGACTACGGCGCTGGAAATTCAGTTATTACCCTTTATACTGCCCTATCCCCTTAAAGCGCGGCCATCACGGGTTAACATATCAATGAGTCAGTCTGAAACCACCGCCCCGAGCAAATTCTCCCTTCTTCCCGGGAGCATCACCCGTTTCTTTCTTTTGTTGATCGTCGTGCTGTTAGTCACGATGGGGGTGATGGTTCAGAGTGCGGTTAATGCCTGGCTGAAGGATAAAAGCTATCAGGTCGTGGATATCACCCATGCGGTGCATAAGCGCATCGATACATGGCGCTACGCCACCTGGCAGATATACGACAATATTGCCGCTGCGCCCGCAACGTCATCCGGAGAAGGGTTACAGGAAACGCGCCTGAAGCAGGACGTTTACTACCTGGAAAAACCGCAGCGTAAAACAGAAGCGCTTATTTTCGGTTCGCACGACAGCGCAACGCTTGAGATGACCCAGCGTATCTCCTCGTACCTTGATACCCTTTGGGGTGCAGAAACAGTGCCGTGGTCGATGTACTACCTGAACGGTCAGGACAACAGCATGATCCTGATTTCGACCTTACCGCTCAAAGATCTCTCCTCCGGGTTTAAAGAAACCACGGTGGGCAGCATTGTGGATTCCCGTCGTGCGGAAATGCTGCAACAAGCCAACGCGCTTGATGAACGCGAGAGTTTCTCTTCATTACGCCGCCTTGCCTGGCAAAACGGTCACTACTTTACGCTTCGTACCACCTTCAATCAGCCCGGACATCTGGCAACCGTGGTGGCATTTGATCTGCCTATCAACGACCTGATCCCACCCGATATGCCGCTGGACAGCTTCCGTCTCGACCCCGATAACAACACGCAAAACATGCGCACGCCGCCGGATAAAGAAGTCGCTGAAAGTGTCGCAATATCCTTCAACGGGTCGAAGATAGAGATAGCCTCCTCGCTGAATTCAACCGGGATGCGCCTGGTGTGGCAAGTACCGTTCGGAACCTTGCTGCTTGATACACTGCAAAACATTTTACTGCCGTTGCTGCTGAACATTGGTCTGCTGGCGCTGGCGCTTTTTGGTTACAGCACTTTCCGTTTCCAGCCCGGGCGTCAGAGCGAAACCGCGTCTGTCCCGGCGGGAACCAGTAATGAACTGCGCGTACTGCGGGCGTTGAATGAAGAGATTATTTCCGTTCTGCCGCTTGGAGTGCTGGTTCACGACCAGGAGGCGAACCGCACGGTGATGAGCAATAAGATTGCCGATCACCTGCTGCCGCATCTTAACCTGCAAAACATCACCACCATGGCGGATCAGCACCAGGGTGTGATTCAGGCCACCATCAATAATGAACTGTATGAAATCCGTCAGTTCCGCAGCCAGGTCGCTTCCCGCACGCAAATCTTTATTATCCGCGACCAGGATCGTGAAGTTCTGGTCAACAAGAAGCTCAAGCAGGCGCAGCGACTTTACGAGAAAAACCAGCAGGGCCGTGCGGCATTTATGCAGAATATTGGCGAGGCATTTAAACGCCCATTGAAAGCCCTCGCGAGCGGTGTGGCCAGCATCAACACGCCTGAAGGTCATCAGATAGCCAGCCAGGCGGATTCACTGGTTCGCCTGGTGGATGAAATTCAGCTGGCGAATATGCTGGAAAATGACAGCTGGAAAGGAAGCTCTACCCTCTTCTCTATTCAGGATTTGATCGACGAAGTGGTCCCTGAAGTGCTGCCGGTCATTAAACGCAAAGGGCTGCAACTGCTTATTAACAACCACTTGCCTGCCAATGACGAACGCCACGGCGATCGGGAAGCACTGCGCCGTATTCTGCTGATGCTGATTCAGTATTCTGTGACCACTACCCAGATTGGCAAGGTGACGCTCGAGGTCAGCACCGACGAATCGGCTGACGACAGGCTGACGTTCCGTATTCTGGATACCGGAGAAGGCGTCACCCCGAGTGAAATTGATAATCTGCACTTCCCGTTCCTGAACGATACCCAGAACGATCACTACGGCAAAGCCAATGCCCTGACCTTCTGGCTGTGCGATCAGCTGGCGCGCAAACTTGGCGGGCATCTGAATATCAAAGCCCGGGAGTCGCTCGGCACCCGCTATTCTCTGCATGTGAAAATGGCCGCGAATCCGCAAGAAGAAGATGAAGAACGCCTGCTGGATGAAGTGACGGTGATGGTTGATGTGACCTCAAATGAGATCCGCAATATCGTGGTTCGTCAGTTAGAAAACTGGGGAGCAGCGTGCATCACGCCTGATGAAAGGCTCACGAGTCAAGAATTTGATCTGTTTTTAACAGATAATCCGTCTAATCTTACAGCCTCCGGCTTGCTTTTAAGCGATGATGAGCCAGGCGTGCGAAAAATCGGCCCAGGCCAGATGCGCGTCAACTTTAATATGAGCAATGCTATGCAGGAAGCTGTACTACAACTAATAGAAGAACAGCTGGCGCAAGAAGAGATCCTGGAGTCCCCTTTGGGTGGTGACGAAAATGCCGAACTCCATGCCAGTGGCTACTATTCACTCTTTGTTGATACAGTACCAGATGATGTTAAGCGGTTGTATACTGAGTCCGCTGCGAATGATTTTGCAGCGCTGGCGCAGACAGCACACCGGCTTAAAGGGGTGTTTGCCATGCTTAATCTGGTTCCCGGCAAGCAGTTATGTGAAACGCTGGAACATCTAATTCGTGAGAAAGATGCCTCTGGCATTGAAAAATATATCAGCGACATTGACGCCTACGTCAAAAGCTTGCTGTAGCAAGGTAGCCTAATACATGAACAATATGAACGTAATTATTGCCGATGACCATCCGATTGTACTGTTCGGTATTCGCAAATCACTTGAACAGATCGAGTGGGTGAATGTAGTCGGTGAATTTGAAGACTCCACAGCACTGATCAATAACCTCCCAAAGCTTGATGCCCACGTGCTCATTACCGATCTCTCCATGCCTGGGGACAAGTACGGTGATGGGATCACGCTTATCAAATACATTAAACGCCATTTCCCGGACATCTCGATTATCGTTCTGACCATGAACAACAACCCGGCGATTTTAAGCGCCGTGCTGGATCTGGATATCGAAGGGATTGTGCTGAAACAAGGCGCGCCGACCGATCTGCCAAAAGCGCTGGCCGCGTTGCAGAAAGGCAAGAAATTCACCCCTGAAAGCGTTTCCCGTCTGCTGGAGAAAATTAGCGCGGGTGGCTACGGTGACAAACGCCTGTCGCCAAAAGAGAGTGAAGTTCTGCGCCTGTTCGCTGAAGGTTTCCTGGTGACCGAGATTGCCAAGAAGCTGAACCGCAGTATTAAAACCATCAGTAGCCAGAAGAAATCAGCCATGATGAAACTGGGTGTGGATAACGATATTGCACTGCTGAACTATCTCTCCTCCGTTACGCTGAGCGCGACGGACAAGGATTGATCCCCGGCGGGTGTGCGACCTGATGCCCTCTCCCAGTGGGTGAGGGAGAACAAACAAAAAGGCCCTTACGGGCCTTTTTTTATTTCCGCGTTTTTCTCACGCGATCTGCATAAATTGACAACGTCTGCTTGAGCACGTCCAGCGTCACCGGTTTCGACAGACAGCTATCCATGCCGGATTCCAGACAGCGCTGTTTCTCTTCCGCCAGCGCATTTGCCGTCACCCCCACCACCGGCAGAGTCAGGCCAAGCTGGCGAATACGCTGCGTCAGGCGATAACCGTCCATGTTCGGCATGTTGACGTCGCTTAACACGATATCGATGTGGTTTTTACTCAGGACATTCAGGGCATCCACGCCGTCATTGGCGGTTTTACACTGGTAACCCAGAGAGCCCAACTGGTCGGCAAGCAGTCGACGGTTAATTGGGTGATCGTCCACCACCAGAATCATCATATCGTCGTTCTTAGACGCCAGAGATTCTGGTGACGGCAGCGCCGCAGCCCCTTCGCTGTCTTCCAGCTGAACGCTGTAAATACGCGCCAGCAGCCCCAAAATTTCATGCGGCGTGGCGACACTGTGGATCCATTCCCCGGGAGCGCGTTCAAGCGGGATGCCGATATGACGACGGCAGAACGTGACCACGCCTCTTCCCGTCCAGGCCTGTTCCAGCTCGTCATCGGTGACCAGTATATCGTCAGCGTCCGGCGTTTGCCCTTCATAACGAGAAACCCGCATCCCGCTGTTGCTCAGCAATGATACCAGGAAATCATGCAACGAGGCGTTGTGAACGAACAGCCAGCAGCGCTTGCCGTTCAGCCCATCCAGCGTTGATTTCACCGGGTACTGCGCCGAATAGAGCGGAATACGGATGGTGAACTGGCTCCCCATGCCGGGTTCGGTGTCTACGGAGATATCGCCGTCCATCATGCTGATCAATTTTTCACAAATCGCCAGCCCCAGCCCTGTGCCCTGGAAGTTACGCTGCACACCGGTACCGACCTGGAAGAACGGGTCAAACAGGCGAACGACTTCCTTTGCCGGGATCCCCACCCCCGTATCACGCACGCGAATGCTCAGGTAATCCCCATCGTGGCCGACATGCAGCACAATACACCCGATGTCGGTAAACTTAATGGCATTGCTCAGCAGGTTAGAAATCACCTGCTGTAAACGCATCGGATCGCCCTGTAGCGTCAGCGGCACATCCGGTTCGATAAAGCAGTAAAGTCCGAGCTGTTTGCGTACCACCAGCGGCATGTAGTTGGCGCTGATGTGGTTCATCACTTCACGCGGGGAGAACTCGCGCGGCTCAATTTTCAGTTGCTCAGATTCAATTTTGGAGAAGTCGAGGATATCACTGATGATTTTCAGCAGCAGGCTCGACGAGTTGTTCATTGCCGTCACCAGGCGCTCAACGCCGTTTGGCAACTCTTTGGTTTGCAGAAGATCGAGGTTACCGATGATCCCGTACAGCGGGGTTCGCAGTTCATGGCTGACTGTCGCAAGGAACATGGATTTCGACTGGCTGGCCTGCTCTGCCGCCTGGGCCATCTCCTGCAATGACTCTTCCATTTTCACGCGGGCAGAAACATCCACCAGTACACAAATCGCCACGTTTTCATTGCGATAGCGGGAATGGACGAAACTGATTTGCAGGTTGGTATGGGTGCTGGTCAGCACATCCACAAAGTTAACCTGTTGCCCACAGATAATCTGCGTCAACCGTTGCCTGTCTTCATGCGTCAGCATGTTCAGGTAGTTATGCGCCAGCTCGTTACTGAGGATGTTCGTACCATCCTGGGTGCGCAGAATACAGATACCCACCGGGGCGGAAGCAACAATCTTACGGTTAAATTGCTCGTGCTCTTCCAGCCTCTGCGCGTCAATTTCCGCCGGGATAAAGATTTTCCGCTCGTACATACGCGCCAGTGTAAACAGCGCAATCCCGACCAGGACATTAAGAATAATGGCGTTGAGGATAAGGATTCGAATCCGCTCAAGCACCATGTCCACTGGCACGGAGTAAACAATGCTGAGCGAAGACGGGGGTAAACTTTTCTTCAGCACCAGCTCACGAAAACCAGACGTATAGCCAAACCAGGAACGTTCCTGCATCCAGTGGGAATCGACTTTTAACCGGTTTTCCGGCCCGGTCAGTGAAATCAGGGCATGGCCATTTTCATCCAGAACGGTCACGCCCATCGGCAGGCTGCCAGGAGTGAAGAAGTTCTCCATACGGATGGTTTGTTCAATGCCCAGCAGTGCCTGTAAGCGATTCCCCAGATAGACCGGCGTCAGGGCATAGAAATAACCCACGCCCATACGCGGCCCCTGGCTTATCCAGAAAAGATTGTTGCCGCGCTCGTCCTGCGGCGCATTACGGTACTTCACGATCCGTTCATGCAAGCTTTTCAGAGCGTCATCGCGCTCAACCGGAACATCACGCAGACCGAAATCAGCCATACACAGGTTGTCGCTGCCTATCAGGAAGACGCGATTAAGATCATAGGCGGCAGAAAAATTATCGCGCCAGTAGCGCATAAACCAGGCCAGTGATTCCAGTGACCCTCGCCAGGTGTTGCCCATTGCAGAGCAGTCAGAGTCCGGGAACAAAGGTTCGAAGTCCGGCACTTCCGTTTTGTCATTACGCCCGCGCGTGGCAAGCACCCCGTTTTCCGCCGTCAGGCGGTTTTCAGCGATGTACTTCAGCTCTTTCATCACATCAGAGGTGCGCTGAATATAACGCTGAGCCTGATCGGAACTGAGATTGAACTCCTGGCGGATCTCAGATTCTTTCTGGTGTAGCGCGTTTACGATGTAAAACACCGAGAACAGGGCCACCAGCAACCAAAGCAAAAGCGCCAACGCCCGGAACAGATAGCGAGAAACTTTTAGCGTGGTACGAAAGGAAACGAGGTATTTCAAGGGGGCGAGGCTCCGCCGTCGGGGTCAAAAAGAATGTGGTTTAAGGTAGCGGTAAACGCGCCTTGTCGCAACGTTCACTTGTCTGCATCTGAAAAAGAAAAGGGCCGGAATCCGGCCCTTTTTGCATCAGGAGACATTACTCTTCAGCGTCATCCGCTGCATCATCGTCGGTGTCGGCTTCTGGCGCGATTTCATCATCGCCTTCAGCTGCGCTACCGTCGATAGAGTCGAGCTCTTCGTCATCCACTGGCTCTGCCACACGTTGCAGACCCACGACGTTTTCATCTTCCGCAGTACGGATGAGGATAACGCCCTGGGTGTTACGGCCAACCACGCTGATCTCGGAAACACGTGTACGCACCAGCGTACCGGCATCGGTGATCATCATGATCTGGTCGGTATCATCTACCTGAACCGCGCCCACAACGGAACCGTTGCGCTCGGTCACTTTGATAGAGATAACGCCCTGCGTGCCACGGGACTTGGTCGGATATTCAGTTTCCGCTGTACGTTTACCATAGCCGTTCTGCGTCACGGTCAGGATTGCACCTTCACCGCGCGGAACGATCAGGGAAACCACGGAGTCTTCGCCCGCCAGTTTGATCCCACGAACGCCGGTCGCCGTACGACCCATCGCACGTACCGCGTTCTCTTTAAAGCGCACCACCTTACCGGCGGCGGAGAACAGCATCACTTCATCAGAACCGGAGGTCAGATCCACGCCAATCAGTTCATCGCCTTCGTTCAGATTCACCGCGATAATACCGGCAGAACGTGGACGGCTGAACTCGGTCAGTGCGGTTTTCTTCACGGTACCGCTTGCAGTCGCCATAAAGACGTTCACGCCTTCCGCATACTCACGTACTGGCAGAATAGCGGTGATACGCTCGTTCGCTTCCAGCGGCAGCAGGTTGACTATCGGACGACCACGCGCGCCACGGCTCGCTTCTGGCAACTGATACACTTTCATCCAGTACAGACGACCACGGCTGGAGAAGCAGAGGATCGTGTCATGGGTGTTGGCCACCAGCAGGCGGTCGATAAAGTCTTCTTCTTTAATGCGTGCCGCAGATTTACCTTTACCACCACGACGCTGTGCTTCGTAGTCGGTCAACGGCTGATACTTCACATAACCCTGGTGAGACAGGGTAACAACAACGTCTTCCTGGTTGATCAGGTCTTCGATGTTGATGTCCGCTGTATTCGCGGTGATTTCGGTGCGACGCTCATCGCCGAACTGATCGCGGACCAGCTCCAGCTCTTCACGGATCACTTCCATCAGGCGATCTGCGCTACCCAGGATATGCAGCAGCTCAGCAATCTGCTCCAGCAGCTCTTTGTACTCGTCGAGCAGTTTTTCATGCTCAAGGCCGGTCAGTTTCTGCAAACGCAGATCCAGAATGGCCTGGGCCTGCTGTTCAGTCAGGTAATACTGACCGTCACGCACGCCAAATTCTGGCTCCAGCCACTCAGGACGCGCAGCGTCATCGCCCGCACGTTCCAGCATTGCCGATACGTTACCCAGCTCCCACGGACGCGCAATCAGAGAGGCTTTCGCTTCAGCTGGCGTCGGCGCACGACGGATCAACTCGATGATCGGATCGATGTTAGCCAGAGCAACGGCCAGCGCTTCAAGGATGTGCGCACGATCGCGCGCTTTACGCAGTTCGAAAATAGTACGGCGAGTCACCACTTCACGGCGGTGACGCACGAACGCGCTCAGGATCTCTTTCAGGTTCATGATCTTCGGCTGACCATGGTGCAGTGCGACCATGTTGATACCGAAGGAGACCTGAAGCTGAGTCTGGGAATACAGGTTGTTCAGAACAACCTCACCCACCGCGTCGCGTTTGATTTCAATCACGATGCGCATCCCGTCTTTGTCAGACTCGTCACGCAGCGCGCTGATACCTTCAACACGTTTTTCTTTTACCAGCTCGGCGATTTTCTCAATCAGACGAGCCTTGTTCACCTGATACGGGATCTCGTGAACAATAATGGTTTCACGGCCGGTTTTGGCGTCGGCTTCTACTTCGGCGCGGGCACGGATGTAGATCTTGCCGCGACCGGTGCGATACGCTTCTTCGATACCACGACGACCGTTGATGATCGCCGCCGTCGGGAAGTCCGGCCCCGGGATGTGTTCCATCAGCCCTTCAATGCTGATCTCTTCATCGTCGATAAAGGCCAGGCAGCCGTTGATCACTTCCGTGATGTTATGCGGTGGGATGTTGGTTGCCATCCCGACGGCGATACCGGACGAACCGTTAACCAACAGGTTCGGGATCTTGGTTGGCATGACGTCTGGGATGCGTTCGGTGCCGTCGTAGTTATCGACGAAATCAACGGTCTCTTTTTCCAGGTCGGCCATCAGCTCATGGGCGATTTTCGACATACGGATTTCCGTATAACGCATCGCCGCGGCGGAGTCGCCGTCGACCGAACCAAAGTTACCCTGTCCATCTACCAGCATGTAACGCAGGGAGAATGGCTGCGCCATACGGACGATCGTGTCATAAACGGCAGTATCACCATGCGGGTGATATTTACCGATAACGTCACCCACGACACGGGCAGATTTTTTATAGGCTTTATTCCAGTCATTGCCCAATACGTTCATGGCGTATAGTACGCGACGGTGTACCGGCTTAAGGCCATCGCGGACGTCCGGCAGCGCACGGCCAACAATGACCGACATCGCATAGTCCAGATAGGAGCTCTTCAGCTCTTCCTCGATGTTAACCGGTGTAATTTCTCTCGCAAGGTCGCTCATCTAACCGCTATCCCTCTACTGTATCCCGGATTCAAAGGTCGCAAATTATAACACACCCACAGGGTTATAAACCAATTTGGTTTATTATCCTGATATACTGCCCCGTCTTTAAATTACGGAGTAAAAGCGTCCATGAATGCCGAAAAATCCCCGGTGGCTCACAACGTTGACCATGAAGAGATTGCCAAATTCGAAGCGGTGGCGTCCCGCTGGTGGGATCTCGAAGGTGAGTTTAAACCTCTGCACCGTATTAACCCGCTGCGTCTGGGCTATATCGCGGAGCGTTCCGGCGGCCTGTTCGGGAAAAAAGTGCTCGATGTTGGTTGTGGCGGCGGCATCCTGGCGGAAAGCATGGCACGCGAAGGAGCAACAGTTACCGGCCTGGACATGGGGTTTGAACCTTTGCAGGTTGCGCGCTTGCACGCGCTGGAGTCCGGTGTGCAGGTCGAGTATGTGCAAGAAACTGTCGAGGAACATGCAGCGAAGCACGCCCATCAGTACGATGTGGTGACCTGCATGGAGATGCTCGAACACGTACCCGACCCACAGTCGGTGGTGAATGCCTGTGCAAAACTGGTTAAACCCGGCGGCCAGGTGTTTTTCTCCACCATTAACCGTAACGGTAAAGCCTGGCTGATGGCCGTGGTCGGTGCAGAATATGTCCTGCGCATGGTGCCGAAAGGGACACATGATGTGAAGAAATTCATCAAGCCTGCTGAATTACTGAGCTGGGTGGATCACACATGGCTCAAAGAGCAGCACATCACGGGTCTGCATTACAATCCATTAACAGACAAATTCAAGCTCGCCCCGGGTGTTGATGTTAACTATATGTTGCATACAACAGCCAAAAATGACTAACGTCATCAAATAATCTTATAAAGATTGCGCGACATCATGTTGCGCAATTTTGACCTCCCGTTGAAGAAATCAGCACTCGATCAAATTTTGAATTTTTTTTCTAAATTATTGACATGTCTTCCAGGCCTTACGGTACGAGGACTTAGGCTTTTTTACCCTTTCACAACCTCAATTTAACGTCAAAATCAACCCTTGTGCTGAAATGATTCGATACTAGAATACTCACCATATAGCGTTTTTCTTATCGCAAACCCCCTATATGTAGTATTTATCCACAGAGTTAGTCACAAGGCAGCCCTGTGGATAAACGGGGGATATTTTTTTATTTCACGGACAGGTAAAAACCCACATGAATCAGAGTCTGCTGGTGACAAAACGCGACGGTACTACCGAGCGTATCAATCTGGACAAAATCCATCGAGTTCTCGACTGGGCAGCAGAAGGACTGAACAACGTATCTATTTCCCAGGTTGAACTGCGTTCCCATATCCAGTTCTACGACGGCATCAAAACGTCTGATATTCACGAAACCATCATCAAAGCAGCGGCAGATCTGATCTCCCGCGAAGCACCGGATTATCAGTACCTGGCTGCACGCCTGGCCATTTTCCACCTGCGTAAAAAAGCCTACGGCCAGTTTGAGCCGCCAGCGCTGTTTGACCACGTTGTGAAAATGGTTGAGTTAGGCAAATACGACACGCATCTGCTGGAAGACTACACGGAAGAAGAGTTCGAGCAGATGAACGGGTTTATCGATCACTGGCGCGATATGAACTTCTCCTATGCGGCAGTGAAACAGCTTGAAGGCAAATACCTGGTTCAGAACCGTGTAACCGGCGAAATCTACGAGAGCGCCCAGTTCCTCTATATTCTGGTTGCTGCCTGCCTGTTCTCTAACTATCCGCGTGATACCCGTCTGGAATACGTGAAGCGTTTCTACGATGCGGTGTCGACGTTCAAGATTTCTCTGCCAACGCCAATCATGTCTGGCGTGCGCACCCCTACCCGTCAGTTCAGCTCCTGCGTACTGATCGAGTGTGGCGACAGCCTGGATTCCATCAACGCCACCTCCAGCGCCATTGTGAAATACGTCTCCCAGCGTGCCGGTATCGGTATCAACGCCGGTCGTATTCGTGCCCTGGGTAGCCCAATTCGCGGCGGCGAAGCGTTCCACACCGGCTGTATCCCGTTCTATAAGCACTTCCAGACGGCAGTGAAATCCTGCTCTCAGGGCGGCGTGCGTGGTGGTGCAGCAACCCTGTTCTACCCAATGTGGCATCTGGAAGTTGAAAGCCTGCTGGTACTGAAAAACAACCGTGGTGTTGAAGGCAACCGCGTGCGCCACATGGACTACGGCGTGCAGATCAACAAACTGATGTACACCCGTCTGCTGAAAGGTGAAGAGATCACCCTGTTCAGCCCGTCCGACGTCCCGGGCCTGTACGATGCCTTCTTCGCCGATCAGGATGAGTTTGAGCGTCTGTACACCAAATACGAAAAAGACGACAGCATCCGTAAGCAACGCGTGAAAGCGGTAGACCTGTTCTCTCTGATGATGCAGGAACGTGCCTCTACTGGCCGTATCTACATTCAGAACGTTGACCACTGCAACACTCACAGCCCGTTCGACCCGGCTGTTGCGCCAGTGCGCCAGTCTAACCTGTGCCTGGAAATCGCCCTGCCAACCAAACCGCTGGACGATGTAAACGACGAAAACGGTGAAATTGCGCTGTGTACGCTGTCTGCTTTCAACCTGGGTGCCATTAAGAGCCTGGACGAGCTGGAAGAGCTGGCTGTGCTGGCTGTACGCGCACTCGATGCCCTGCTGGATTACCAGGATTACCCAATCCCGGCGGCAAAACGTGGCGCAATGGGTCGTCGTACCCTGGGTATTGGCGTGATCAACTTCGCCTACTGGCTGGCGAAAAACGGCAAGCGTTACTCTGACGGCAGCGCCAACAACCTGACCCACCAGACGTTTGAAGCAATTCAGTATTACCTGATGAAAGCGTCCAACGAGCTGGCGAAAGAGCAAGGTGCGTGTCCGTGGTTTAACGAAACCACTTACGCGAAAGGCATTCTGCCAATCGACACCTATAAGAAAGACCTGGATGCGATCGTCAGCGAACCGCTGCACCTCGACTGGGAAGGTTTGCGCGAGTCCATCAAAACGCACGGCCTGCGTAACTCTACGCTCTCTGCCCTGATGCCGTCCGAGACCTCTTCGCAGATCTCTAACGCCACCAACGGTATTGAGCCACCACGCGGCCATGTGAGCATCAAAGCATCGAAAGACGGCGTTCTGCGTCAGGTGGTGCCAGATTACGAAACGCTGGGCAACAACTACGAGCTGCTGTGGGAAATGCCAAACAACGACGGTTACCTGCAGCTGGTGGGTATCATGCAGAAGTTTATCGACCAGTCGATCTCTGCGAATACCAACTATGACCCAACGCGCTTCCCGTCTGGCAAGGTTCCGATGCAGCAACTGCTGAAAGACCTGCTCACTGCCTATAAATTTGGCGTGAAAACCCTGTACTATCACAACACCCGTGATGGTGCTGAAGACGCCCAGGACGACATGGTACCGTCAATTCAGGACGATGGCTGCGAAAGCGGCGCATGTAAGATCTAATAAATCCCCTCACCCTAACCCTCTCCCACAGGGAGAGGGAACTCTTTCCCCCTCTCCCTGTGGGAGAGGGCCGGGGTGAGGGGGAAATAACACCACAGGACACATTCATGGCATATACCACCTTTTCACAGACGAAAAACGACCAGCTCAAAGAGCCGATGTTCTTCGGCCAGCCGGTCAACGTGGCACGCTACGATCAGCAAAAATATGACATCTTCGAAAAGCTGATCGAAAAGCAACTCTCCTTCTTCTGGCGCCCGGAAGAAGTTGACGTTTCCCGCGATCGTATTGATTTCCAGGCGCTGCCGGATCACGAAAAGCATATCTTCCTCAGCAACCTGAAGTACCAGACGCTGCTGGACTCTATTCAGGGTCGTAGCCCGAACGTAGCGCTGCTGCCGCTGATCTCGATTCCAGAGCTGGAAACCTGGGTTGAAACCTGGGCGTTCTCAGAGACGATCCACTCCCGCTCTTACACCCATATCATCCGCAATATCGTTAACGATCCTGCGGTGGTGTTTGACGATATCGTCACCAACGAGCAGATCCAGAAACGTGCGGAAGGTATTGCGCACTACTACGATGAGCTTATCGAGATGACCAGCTACTGGCATCTGCTGGGCGAAGGCACACACAACGTGAATGGCAAAACCATTACCGTGAACCTGCGCGCACTGAAAAAGCAACTGTACCTGTGCCTGATGAGCGTAAACGCGCTGGAAGCCATTCGCTTCTACGTAAGCTTCGCCTGCTCCTTCGCTTTCGCTGAGCGCAAGCTGATGGAAGGTAACGCTAAAATCATCCGTCTGATCGCCCGTGACGAAGCCCTGCACCTGACCGGCACTCAGCATATGCTGAACCTGCTGCGCAGCGGCGCGGACGACCCGGAAATGGCGGAAATCGCCGAAGAGTGCAAACAGGAGTGCTACGACCTGTTTGTACTGGCCGCACAGCAAGAGAAAGAGTGGGCAGATTACCTGTTCCGCGATGGCTCCATGATCGGCCTGAACAAAGACATTCTGTGCCAGTATGTTGAGTACATTACCAACATCCGTATGCAGGCTGTTGGCCTTGATCTGCCGTTCCAGACCCGCTCCAACCCGATCCCATGGATCAACACCTGGCTGGTATCCGATAACGTGCAGGTTGCGCCGCAGGAAGTGGAAGTGAGTTCTTATCTTGTCGGTCAGATTGACGCTGAAGTGGATACTGACGACCTGAGCAACTTCCAGCTCTGATGACACGCGTAACGCTCAGTCTTTCTGGTACAGAAGTGCTGTGCCAGGAAGAGCACCCTTCTCTGCTGGTGGCGCTTGAAGCGCATCAGGTTGAGGTAGAGTACCAGTGTCGTGCCGGGTATTGCGGCTCCTGCCGCTGCCGCCTGGTCGCAGGCCAGGTCGACTGGCTGACCGAACCGCTGGCCTTTATCAACGAAGGGGAAATTTTGCCCTGCTGCTGCCGGGCAAAAGGCGATATCGAAATCGAGATGTAAAAAAAGGGCCTTACGGCCCTTTTTCTATTTTAAGAACGTTACTGCTTTATCCGGGAAATCCGTAAACAACCCGTCCACACCCGCCTGGTTATACAACACGTCGTAAAGCTGGTTTACGTCCGTCGCATACTCTGGCAACTGGTCTGCACGCACCGTATACGGATGTACCTGCATCTTGCTGGCGTGTGATTCTTTCACCATCGCCGTCAGCTTCACGTGGCCCGGCGTTGAACCTTCAGCCACCAGCATATGGTAATCCGGCCCGATGCCGTCGGCGTACTGCGCAATCTGCTTCATCGCACCTGGCTTAAACATCCAGTCGTAGTTGTAGTTCACCCACTTCCCGTCTGGCTGTTTCTCCTGGGTTTCATTCCAGTCGGTATACGCAATCAGCTGCACCAGATTGAGGTTCATCCCCATTTTTGGCTCCAGCTCGGTTTTAATGCGCTTCAGTTCAGCGGCATCAAAACATTGCAGATAGACTTTGTCCTGCTTGCTGGTGTAGCCGTACTTCTTCAGTACCTCCAGCGTTCTGGCAGCAATGTCCTTCCCTTCCTGATGATGGAACCACGGCGCTTTTATTTCCGGGTAGATGCCAATGTTTTTGCCCGTCGAGTGGTTCAGCCCCTGAACAAACTCTATCTCCTCTTCGAAGGTATGAATGCGGAAATCAGATTTGCCCATCGGGAAACGTCCCGGATAGACCTGCACTTTCTTGCCGTTTTCAATCTCAAAGCCTTCGGTAAATTTCAGCGAGCGAATCTCCGCCAGCGTGAAGTCGATGGCGTAATAGCGCCCGTCTTTACGGGCGCGATCCGGGAAACGTTCGGCCACATCTGTCACACGGTCAAGATAGTGGTCATGCAGGACAACCAGTTGGTCGTCCTTCGTCATCACCAGATCCTGCTCCAGGTAATCCGCGCCCTGCGCATAGGCCATCGCTTTCGCCGGCAGCGTGTGTTCCGGCAGGTAGCCGCTCGCGCCACGGTGGGCAATAACAATCTTATCGGCTGCCAGTGCGGAGCCTGTTATCAGACCGGCCAGCAACAGGCCGGTCGCAAGTTGCGTCAATTTCATCGTAATATTCCTTATCGACGACGCGCCAGCACTTCAGCGTGGTGACGTTTTTCACCAATCATCACAACAATCAGCAGCAGTACTGCCAGCACGCTACCGCCAATCATCACCATAAAGCCGCCATCCCAGCCGAAGAAGTCAACGGTATAGCCCACAATGGCGCTCGCCGCGACCGAGCCGCCCAGATAACCAAACAGCCCGGTAAAGCCTGCTGCCGTCCCTGCCGCTTTTTTCGGTGCCAGCTCCAGCGCGTGAAGGCCAATCAGCATCACCGGGCCATAAATCAGGAAGCCAATTACGATCATACAGGCCATATCCACTCCCGGGTTGCCCGGCGGGTTGAGCCAGTAAACCACGGTAGCGATGGTCACCAGGGTCATAAAGAACACGCCCGTGGCACCACGGTTGCCTCTGAACACTTTGTCCGACATCCACCCACACAGCAGCGTGCCTGGGATCCCGGCATATTCATACAGGAAGTAAGCCCAGGAAGATTTATCCAGCGCGAAGTGCTTAACCTCTTTCAGGTAAGTTGGCGACCAGTCGAGGATGCCGTAACGCAGCAGGTAGACAAACACGTTCGCCACTGCGATGTACCACAGCAGTTTATTGGGCAGCACATACTTCATGAAGATCTGTTTCGCCGTCAGCTCTTCTTCGTGTTGCTCGCTGTAATCATCCGGGTAGTCATTTTTATACTCTTCAATCGCTGGCAGACCGCAGGACTGCGGCGTATCGCGCATCAGCGCGAAGGCAAAAATGGCTACCACAATTGCGCCAAAGGCAGGCATGTAGAGCGCGGCTTTCCAGTCGTTGAACCAGGCCATCCCCAGCAGGAACAGCAGCGGCGGAATACCGCCACCCACGTTATGCGCACAGTTCCACACCGACACGATGCCGCCACGTTCTTTCTGCGACCACCAGTGCACCATGGTACGTCCGCACGGCGGCCACCCCATCCCCTGGAACCAGCCGCACAGGAACAGCAGCACAAACATAACGGCAATGCTCGACGTCGCCCATGGCACAAAGCCCATAAACAACATCACTGCGGCCGCCAGAATCAGACCGGCAGGCAAGAAAACGCGCGGATTCGAGCGATCCGACACCGACCCCATAATGAATTTAGAAAAACCGTAGGCAATTGAAATCCCGGACAGCGCGAACCCCAGGTCACCGCGCGAGAAGCCCTGCTCTACCAGATACGGCATGGCGAGCGCAAAGTTCTTACGTACCAGATAGTAAGCCGCGTACCCGAAGAAAATCCCGAGGAAGATTTGCCAACGCAGGCGACGGTAAAGCGGATCGATTTCTGCCTCTGGCAGACGCGCCCGATGCGGGGCAGGTTTGAAGATACTGAGCATGATAGCCTCCGTGGCCGTATTTGAATTTTCAGAGGGTTATCTACCCCCTAACTCCAGAGAGGCGGCGATGTTAAAAAATCACAGTGATTGTTACTGTGAAACAACGCACAGATTGTTACAGAAATATAACAGGATGCGCAAAAAAGCGCATGAAATCACGCTTCACTTTCGATTCTTGCTCGATTATGTTCGAAATCAAACAAACCACAGAATTGATGTGGCTAAATGGTAAAAAAACGAACATGAGGGAAGACAATGACAATTCACGATCCCCGCTATAGCGATGTGATTATCATTGGCGGTGGGGCAACAGGTGCAGGTATCGCACGCGACTGCGCCCTGCGAGGGTTAAATGTGACGCTACTCGAGCGTCACGATATCGCAACGGGCGCAACCGGGCGTAATCATGGTTTGCTGCACAGCGGCGCGCGGTATGCCGTCACAGACGGTGAATCTGCGCGCGAGTGTATTGCCGAAAACCAGATCCTCAAACGCATCGCCCGCCACTGTATTGAACCGACCGATGGCCTGTTCATCACCCTTCCCGAAGATGATCTCGCGTTCCAGCACACCTTTCTTACGGCCTGTACTGCCGCGGGTATTCACGCCGAAGCGATAGATCCCGCCATGGCGCGTCGCCTTGAGCCTTCTGTAAACCCGGCGCTGATGGGTGCTGTTAAAGTCCCCGACGGCACCGTGGATCCGTTTCGTCTCACGGCCGCCAATATGCTGGATGCCCGTGAGCATGGCGCCCGCATCCTGACCGGACATGAAGTCACTGGCCTTATCCGCAAGGGAGATAGCGTGTGCGGCGTGCGGGTGTTTGACCCGCAATATAATGAATACAGCGAACTGTATGCTCCCGTGGTGGTCAATGCGGCGGGGATCTGGGGGCAGCGCATTGCAGAATATGCCGACTTATCCATCCGCATGTTCCCGGCCAAAGGCTCGCTGCTGATCCTCGATCACCGCATCAATAACCATGTCATTAACCGCTGCCGTAAACCGTCTGACGCCGATATTCTGGTGCCGGGTGACACAATCTCGTTGATTGGCACCACCTCAACCCACGTTGACTACAGCGAGATTGATTACAACCGGGTGACCGCCGAAGAGGTCGATATTCTGCTGCGCGAAGGGGAAAAGCTGGCCCCGGTAATGGCCCGCACTCGTATTCTTCGTGCTTATGCTGGTGTACGCCCACTGGTTGCCAGTGATAACGACCCCAGCGGTCGTAACGTCAGCCGTGGCATTGTGCTGCTCGATCACGCACAGCGCGACGGCATGGAAGGCTTTATTACCATCACCGGCGGTAAACTGATGACCTACCGTCTGATGGCGCAGTGGGCCACAGACGCCGTGTGTCGCAAACTGGGCAATACTGAGCCCTGCGTTACCGCAGAGAGGCCCCTCCCTGGATCACAGCAATCCACCGAAAAAACGCTGCAAAAAATCATCTCATTGCCCGCGCCACTGCGTGGGTCTGCGGTCTATCGCCACGGTGACCGGACACCAGCGTGGCTCGGTGAGGGGCGACTTAGCCGAAGCCTGGTGTGCGAGTGCGAGGCGGTGACCGCTGGTGAAGTGCAGTACGCGGTTGAAAACCTGACGGTGAATAACCTGCTCGATTTACGCCGCCGCACGCGCGTCGGCATGGGGACCTGTCAGGGCGAGCTTTGCGCCTGCCGCGCGGCCGGGCTGCTGCAACGTTTTCACGCCACCACCTCAACCCAGTCGCTTGCTCAGCTCAGCGATTTTTTAAACGAACGCTGGAAAGGCATTCAGCCTGTTGCCTGGGGCGATGCCCTGCGCGAAAGCGAATTCACCCGCTGGGTCTACCAGGGGCTTTGCGGTCTGGAGAAGGAACAACACGATGAAATTTGATACGGTTATCGTTGGCGGCGGGCTGGCAGGTGTGCTTTGCGGTATCCGGCTGACACAGCAGGGCCTGCGCTGTGCGATTATTACTCGCGGCCAAAGTGCCCTGCACTTCTCTTCAGGCTCTCTGGATCTGCTGGGCGCGTTGCCTGACGGCTCGCTGGTCCACACGCCGCTAAAAGCCCTCGACAATCTGCCGCCTGAACACCCTTACACCCTGATTGGCGCGCAAAATGTTGCCCGTTTTGCCCATCAAACCGAAACCCTGCTGGCGGCTTGCGGCGCGCGCTTACAGGGCAGCGCCCAGCTCAACCATCAGCGGGTGACGCCGCTCGGCACGCTGCGTAGTGCCTGGCTTAGCCCGGAAGAGGTTCCCGTCGCGCCATTCAAAGCCAGACTCGTGCTGGTGGTGGGTATCAGCGGTTTTCTCGATTTCCAGCCGCATCTTGCTGCGGCCTCGCTTAACCAGCAGGGTATCAGCGCCGACACGGCGGAAATCGAGCTGCCCGAACTGGATGTTCTGCGGGAAAACCCGAGCGAATTTCGGGCGGTCAACATCGCCAGGCTGCTTGATAACGAAGACAAATGGCCGCTGCTGTTTGAAGCGCTTAAACCCCTCAGCGAAAAATACGACACTCTGTTTATGCCCGCCTGCTTTGGCTTAACGGACAACCGGCTCTGGCGCTGGCTGTCGGACCGTCTCCCATGCCCTGTTGGTTTACTTCCCACACTGCCTCCGTCCGTGCCTGGCATTCGTTTGCATAACCAGTTGCAACGCCAGTTCATCGCCCAGGGCGGTATCTGGATGGCGGGAGATGAGGTGAAAAATATCACCCTGAAAGACGACGCAGTCAGTGAAGTCTGGACCCGAAACCATGCTGATATTCCCCTGCGTACCCGTTTTGCCGTACTCGCCAGCGGGAGTTTCTTCAGCAATGGGCTGTTAAGCAGCCGCACCGGCATCCGCGAAGCCATTCTGGGGCTGGATGTCCGGCAAAGCACGTCCCGTGCCGACTGGTATCAGAGCGATTTCTTCACTCCACAGCCCTGGCAGCAGTTCGGCGTCATTGTCGATAACACCCTGCGCCCGCAGTTGTCAGGCGCGTCCATCGATAATCTCTACGCCATCGGTTCCATTCTGGGCGGATACGATCCCATCGCCCAGGGCTGTGGCGGCGGTGTTTGTGCCATTACGGCGCTCAGTGTTGCAGAACAGATTTGCCAGCGCGCGGAGGCGGAACAATGAACGACACCCATTTTGAAAGCTGCATTAAATGTACGGTCTGCACCACGGTTTGCCCGGTAAGCGGCGTTAACCCTGCCTATCCGGGGCCAAAACAGGCCGGGCCAGACGGTGAACGCCTGCGCCTGAAAGATGGTGCACTGTACGATGAAGCGCTGAAGTACTGTATCAACTGCAAACGCTGTGAAGTGGCCTGCCCGTCAGATGTCAACATTGGCGACATCATTCAGCGGGCGCGGGCGCGCTACAGCCGGCAAAAGCCGACGCTGCGCGATGCCATTCTCAGCCATACCGACCTGATGGGCAGTGTCTCAACGCCTTTCGCTCCGCTGGTAAATGCCGCCACATCGCTCAAACCGGTGCGCCAGCTGCTGGATGCCACGCTTAAGATCGATCACCATCGTAGCCTGCCGAAGTATTCCCACGGCACTTTCCGGCGATGGTACAAATCCGTGGCGGCAGAACAGGCGCAGTTTGCCGAACAGGTGGCCTTCTTCCACGGTTGCTACGTGAATTACAACCATCCGCAACTGGGGAAAGATCTGCTGAAAGTGCTGAATGCGATGGGCACCGGCGTGCAGCTGCTGAGCAAAGAGAAGTGCTGCGGCGTGCCGTTGATTGCCAACGGTTTTACCGATAAAGCACGTAAACAGGCCAAAAGCAATGTCACGTCGCTTCGTGAGGCGATTGTCGATAAAGGTATTCCGGTGCTGGCGACCTCTTCCACCTGTACCTTCACGCTACGCGATGAGTATCCGCACGTGCTGGATGTGGATAACAGCGGTCTGCGTGAACACATCGAACTGGCGACCCGTTTTCTGTGGCGCAAGCTCGATAGCGGACAGACTCTGCCGCTGGGCAAATTACCGCTGAAAGTGGTCTATCACACTCCCTGCCACATGGAAAAAATGGGATGGTCGCTCTATACGCTCGAACTGTTGCGCCTGATCCCAGGACTGGAACTGACGGTGCTGGATTCACGTTGTTGTGGTATCGCGGGAACGTACGGGTTCAAAAGTGAAAACTACGAAACATCGCAGGCGATTGGGGCGCCCTTGTTCCGCCAGATTGAAGAGAGCGGTGCGGATTTGGTGGTGACCGACTGCGAAACCTGTAAATGGCAGATTGAGATGTCCACCAGCAAACGTTGCGAACACCCTATTACCTTGTTGGCTAAAGCACTGGGGTAAACAGTGCCGGGGTGCGTTCACCCCGGCAAAGGTGTTACCCGATAAACATCGACTCGACGACGTTGATCCAGCCGTGTTCGCTGGCTACCTCTTTTCCGTTCAGCCAGCGGCGCAGCATGTTCAGCGCCATCATGGCGCACACCTCCTGACGCACGGCTAAACTGTGGCGGGTAATGCTCATTTTCACCCGCAGCGCGTGCGCCCCTTCCGGGGTGGCGAGCGCAAAGTTAAGGTGGTCATCGTCAATCCCGCCGATGGCAAGCGCCAGCCCGGCAAAATGATTCACCCTGCGCTCAGACGCCCAGTGCGCCGTTTGCGCCAGCGTCTCTTGCTGGAACGGTACAACCTCGCTGGCCAGCAGCGGTGCTTCGGCTCTGGAAAGCTGCAATGCCAGCAATCCGCCGGTGAACTGTTCGCTTAAGGTGACGCTCAGTTGGCGGGATTGCAGACTGCGGGCAATTTGCGCGGGCAGCCCTTCTGTCCCTTCAAAAATCAGGCTTTCACCCGCCACACGCTGTACTTCTGGCCACAGCGCCAGCATGGCCGCTTTTTGCGTAGCCGGCCCCGTCAGTTTGAGCTCGATAATCGGCATTGAGGAGCGGTAGCCCATCGACACGCCAGGCGGCAGTTGCAGGTGATCAAGGCTTTGCGCCAGATCGCTTTCAGAGCGGCCAAAGGTGGTCAGGCGCAAGCACAGCGGCGGTTCAGGCAGCGTAAAGCGCTCGCGCAGGCGCGGCAGAATTTGCTGCTCCACCATGACTTTAAATTCAGAAGGGACACCCGGTGTGAAGAACATCAGGCAACGGTTCAGTTTGATGGCAAATCCGCAGGCGGTGCCTACCGGATTATCCACCAGTTCGGCGCTGGCGGGAATTTCAGCCTGCTTGCGGTTGCTAGGGGCCATGACCCTACCGCGTTCTGTGAAGAAGCGCTCCATCTGAGTGAGCCACTCTTCATGCATCACCAGGCCTTCGCCTTTGGCCGTGGCGGCGGCCAGCGCGCTTAAATCATCACTGGTGGGGCCAAGCCCGCCGTTCACAATCAGTACATCGGCGTGTTCACTGCGTTCGCGCAGAATATTCACCAGTGACTCAAGATTGTCGCCCACTGTATTGCGGCGCGTTAACGGTAATCCTTGCTCAAAGAATAAATCGGCCAGCCAGGCAGCATTGGTATCAATAATTTGTCCATGCAGCACTTCGTCGCCAGTGGATAACATTTCCACGCTTATCATTGTGTTCTCCCACTTCTATGGTCAAAACACTATAACGCAATGAGCATAGGTGGGAAGAGAAACTGGCGCGGCAGAACACCGCGCCAAAGAGATTAGAAGCCTGCGCTGACACCCACATACGGGCCATCGGCCAGGGCGTTGTCGCGATTGCCATCTTTACCTGCCAGATTCAGGTAACGGTAGCCTGCTTCAATCGTGATCGGACGCATGATAGTCCAGCGCGCACCGGCGTTGGCTTCTTCATAGCTCTCAATGCCGCTGGAAAGCGAATCCGGAGAGTAGTAGTACTCGCCGAACAGGCCGAAGCTGTCGCCGATTTTCCACTGCAAACCGCCACCCACAGCCGCCGCGTAGCCTTCATCACCGTCATTTGGATTGGTGTAAACGCCTTTGCCGCCTACGGTCGCCAGGAATGGTCCCAGAGGAATGTTCAGACCCAGGCCGAGGCTTGCCGCATCGCCATCGTCGTCGTTATGCGTCCAGCCGCCGGTCATTGCCAGGCCGGAGCTTTCCGTGCCCAGGCCAAAGCCCAGGTGGGTGTAATCCTGACCCGCCGAGCCGTTAAAGCTGATGGCGTTAGCCGCCGCAGAAACAAAAATAAGGCCGCTGAGGCCCAGTAATGCCACTTTTTTCATTGTCGTGATCCCACACCGTTTAATTAGAGATGTCCCAAAACCGCGAGATTTTAAACCGAGTCTCTCTGGGATCAAGCACTCTGCGTGCGCCAGACAAGAAGATTGTAACTATTTGATACTCTGGCAGGTGTGGCTATCCCTTTAAGGTTGCATTGACCCACTGCTGCAATGCGCGGCGCGAAACCTTAATGCCGCCATTTTTTAGCTCTGCAGGCAACGCCAGCCAGCGCACGGGCTGCTGGAAACGCGCCAGCTTATCTCTTATCCAGTCAGGGAAAAGCGTAATATCCGTGCCCGGCTCGCATTCCACTACCGCCACCGGACGCTGGCCAAATTCGGCGTCATCCAGCGGGACGACAAACACCTGGCTTATCTGCGGATGGGTGGCGATAACACGCTCCAGTGATTCCGGCTGAACCCCTTCACCACCGCTGAAAAAGAGATTATCCATACGCCCAAGGATGGACAGCCTGCCGTTATGCAACTCCCCACGATCGCGGGTGGCAAACCAGCCCTGACCGTTGGTGAGCGGGATCAGCGCGCCGTCTCGCCAGTAGCCTGCGGCCATACTCTGCGCCCTGACCCAGACTTCACCTTCCACCACCTGCACGTCCCTGCCCGGCAGGGCGACACCGACATCCGGCTCACCGTCGGCCTCTTTAGCACAAACGGTAGAGGCAAATTCGGTCAGGCCGTAGCCGCAGAACGTGCGGATCCCCTGCTCCCGCGCTTTATGCGTCAGCTCAACAGGGATTGCCGCCCCGCCGAGTAAAACTGCTTTCAGCGCAATATGATGCGGGACATTGAGCAGACGCCAGAGCTGTGTGGGCACCAGTGAAGCATGAGTGCACCCCTGTAATGCCTGCTCCAGCGGCTGTTTTTCCCGCACGGTTAAGCGCGCCCCTGAGAGCAACCAGCGCCACAAGATCCCCTGGCCGGAAACATGAAAAAGCGGCAACGACAGCAGCCAGTCGTCCTCATCGCCATACGGCATTAACGACAACACGCCACGTGCGCTGGCAAGATGGGCAGCACAGGTATGCACCGCCGCTTTGGGTAATCCGGTGGAGCCAGACGTCAGCGTCATGGAAGCCAGACGCTCAGGCTGCCACATCACCGCATCGTCGCCAGACCTATCCTCCATCTGTAGTGGCGGAAGTCCGTCATAGGTTGCGTCCAGCACCAGCGCAAAGCGAAGCGTCATCTGTGGGATCAACACATCCAGCAGTGGGCGCGGCAACTGTGGATTAACAGGCAGAATACGGGCACCGCATTGCAGCAGCGCCAGCCATGCCAGTAACGTCTGCGGATGGTTATGGGCGAGCAGCATGACGCCATCGCCCCCTTTTACCCCTTGCTGATGAAAGCCGGCTGCAAGGCTATCGATACGCGCGCACAACATCGCCCAACTGAGGACGCTGTCGTCTAAGCGCAGCGCCGGTTTATCGGCAAATTGTGCACGCCAGTGCCGCCACGGCCAGTCACTAAAACTCATCGCAGCGTCTCCAGCGCCTCAACACCCAGGCACGGCAGCGTGCTGCCAGGCCACTGGCGGATAAGCTGCGCCTGCATCAGGTTTAGCGTATCCAGCCCGGGAACGGTGTGTGGCGTTAACCATGCGGCAATGCGCGCCAGTTGCGTCAGGCCAAGACTGGATTCAATGGACGAGCTGATCACCGCCGTCATTCCCAGGGCATGTGCCGCAGAAACCTGCTCGCGTACTTTTTCCAGGCTGCCGGTCAGCATGGGCTTAATCACCACCGCGCTGACGCCCGGTTCCGCCGCAAACACAAAATCTGGCTCACGCAGGCTTTCATCCCAGGCAATCGCGATCCCCGTATCCTGGGCAAAGGCTCGCGAATCGTCACGGGTTTTACACGGTTCTTCCAGAAAGGCGATACGGTCGCGATACGCAGGATTGACGTACTTTGCAAACTGCTGCGCCTTAAGCGGCGTCCAGGCGCGATTGGCATCCAGACGCAGACGCAAGTCGGGGATGGCTTCCAGCAGCAGGTTAGCCACCATTCCGTCGCGCACCGCTTCATATAATCCGACTTTAATTTTCGCCACTTTCTCGCCGGGCATGGCCGAGAGTAGCGCAAACAGTTCATCAGGATCGCCGGTACACAGGGGGGCTGTGCGGTAGTCCGCATCGGCAGGCAGACTGCCGTCAAGCTCTGCCAGCGTGCAGCTTATCCCGAACGCCGCAGAAGGCACGTCAGGCAACGCGGGATCAACTCCCGCACGCCATTCGTTCACCCAGGCCAGCAACGCCGCCTGAGCGTCATCCAGCGATTCCAGGCTAAAGCCCGGAAGCGGTGACACTTCACCCCACCCGTGATTGTCGCCCTGCTGTAAGTAAACGAAAAATCCGTCACGGGTTTTTAACCGCCGTTCACGCAGCACCACGCCCGCGTCCATGGGTATCTGCCAGCGATAAACCTGCGCGCGACGCATTATGGATTCCGTTTGTATTTGCTGAAGTCTGGCTGGCGTTTTTCGTTAAACGCGTTGCGTCCTTCCTGACCTTCTTCGGTCATGTAGAACAGCATGGTGGCGTTACCCGCCAGCTCCTGTAAACCGGCCTGGCCGTCGCAGTCGGCGTTCAGAGCGGCTTTCAGGCAACGCAGTGCCATTGGGCTGTTTTGCAGCATCTCGCGGCACCAGCGCACAGTCTCTTTTTCGAGGTCAGCGTTCGGTACAACGGTGTTAACCAGCCCCATATCGAGAGCTTCCTGGGCATTGTACTGACGGCACAGGAACCAGATCTCACGGGCTTTTTTCTGCCCAACGATACGCGCCATATAGGAGGCGCCCCAGCCACCGTCGAAAGAGCCGACTTTCGGGCCAGTCTGGCCGAAGATGGCGTTTTCAGCGGCAATAGTCAGGTCGCACATCATGTGCAGCACGTGGCCGCCACCGATGGAGTAACCCGCCACCATCGCAACAACCGGTTTCGGGCAGGTGCGGATCTGACGCTGGAAATCGAGCACGTTCAGGTGATGCGTACCCGCATCATCCTGATATCCGCCGTAGTCGCCACGCACTTTCTGATCGCCACCGGCGCAGAATGCTTTGTCACCTTCGCCGGTCAGAACGATTACCCCGATATTGTCGTCATAGCGCGCATCGGCCAGCGCCTGAATCATCTCTTTGACGGTCAGCGGACGGAAGGCGTTACGTACCTGCGGGCGATTAATCGTGATTTTGGCAATGCCGTCAGCGGATTTGTGGTAACGAATGTCGGTGTAGCCTTCGGAGCAGTCTTGCCATTCAACCGGTGTATAGAGCATTTGTTCATCAGGATAGATCATAGAGAGTCCTTTATTCGAAGACGCAGTATCTGAGCCAGACTCGCAGCAACCGCGGCCGGGTTTTCCCGGTGGGCGTTGTGTCCGGCATTAGGGATCACATGGCAAACGGCATCCAGTTCGCGCGCGATGGCGGCAAACTTTTCATCACGTTCACCATATAAATAGTGAAAAGGGACATCGCAGGCGCGAAGTTCTGCTCGCAAATCGGGCTGGACGGCAAGCGAGGTTGCCTCAAGCATATCCGCCAGCTGTGCACCGCGGTTCTGGCGGCGCAGCATAATCAGGTCATGACGTTGTGCGTCAGTGAGGGACGCAAAGACAGGCTGTTGATACCAGTCGGCAAAAACAGACTCAAGTGGCTGCTGGCGAAAACGCGTTGCCCAGCGCCCGTCGGACTGACGTCGGGCATTGCGTTCTTCGGCATTTTGCAACCCCGGATGCCCACCTTCGACAATCAAACCACACAGCCCCGCAGGTTGCTGAGCCGCATGGCACATCGCAATGCGGCCGCCGAGAGAGTACCCCACCAGCCAATAGTTAAGTATGTTGTAACTAAGAAGGGTATTTTCCAGTAACGCGTTAACCGCTTCAAAACCAGAGACAGTGATATGCGCAGATCCCCCGTGCCCGGGCAGATCAAGATACAGTCGGGGAGAGTCGCACAGCGATTCCCCGACGGCCTGCCACTCGCGGCAATCGCCTGAAAATCCATGTAAAAAGACCAGCCAGGGAGTTCCTGGCTTTCCGGCCTGCTGCGCACCCGCAAGGATCACAGGTGGCTTACCTGTGCCAACAGACTTTGCAGCTGCTGTGCCCCGGCGGAATCATTCACCACCAGCTCAATCAACGTTGCACCCGGCTGACGCCATGCGCTACTCAGCGCGGTTTCCAGCTCTGACCAGCTTTCCGGGCGGTGATATTTCAGGCTGAACATCGCCGCCGCGTGTTCAAACTGCACATTCTGCGGCATCAGATAGAACTGTTCGCGCTCACTCTGCGGCGTGGGCAGTAACGAGAAAATCTGCCCGCCATTGTTGTTCACCACAATCAGCACAAACGGAGCCGAAGCCTGGCGCAATAACGCCAACGCGTTGAGATCGTAAAGTGCAGAGAGATCACCCACCACCGCCAGAGTCGATTTCGCGCTGGCGCGCTGCACGCCCGCCGCCGTAGAGATAAGCCCGTCAATCCCGCTAGCGCCACGGTTGCTGTAAACCGGGTATCCGGCAGGCAGCTTAGAGAATGCATCAATCAGGCGCACCACCAGGCTATTGCCGACAAACAGCTGCCCCTGCTCTGGCAGATACTGACGAATGCGATGCGCAAGCCCGGCTTCGCCAAAGCCTTCGCACTGTGATTTGGTTAACTCCCACGCCTGGCGAGAAAGCTCGGGGATTTCCACCGCCCAGGGTTTACGTTTTTCTGCGGGGTGAAGTTCCAGCCAGGTATCAATACTGCTGACCAGACGACGGCCACGATGGTGCGCCGGGTCAAGCCGCCCTTCCAGCGGGTCCACCAGCCAGTACTCTTCCGGCTCACAGGCGGCCTGCCACTGCAAGACGCGTTTTCCCGTGAGGCTGGAGCCAATCTGGACGACAATTTGCGCTTGCGCCAACTCGGTAACCGCTTTTGCGTTACCCAGCCAGAGATCGGCGCACGGCAGCGGCTGCCCGGTTTGTGAAAGGACATCGCCAATCAGCGGCCAGCCGAGGGTTTGTGCCCATTCAGCCACCTGCCTGCCTTCTGCCGCGCTCATGCGCCCGGCAATGACCACACCGCGCTTTTGCCGCCAGAAGAACCAGTCACGCTGCTTCGCGCTTTCCAGATGAGTCTGTTCGCGCAGCCAGGTTTTTTCACTGTTCCACCAGTCGCCAAGTGTCTGCTGCCATTCAAGCCCAGTGTCATCCAGCTCGCCATACAGCGGCTCGGCAAACGGACAGTTGATATGCAATGCCCCACCGCGCAGCGTGCCCATCGCGTGATCGAGCGTCGATACCAGCCAGCTTGCCGGGATGTCCTGGGTTGGGCGCGGCAACGAAATACTCTGCGAAGGATGAGACGCAAAAATACCCGGCTGACGAATGGCCTGATTTGCGCCGCAGTCAATAAGCTCTGGCGGGCGATCGGCGGTTAGCAGGATCAATTTTTCACCGGTTAACCCGGCTTCAATAATTGCCGGGTAGAGGTTAGCCACCGCCGTACCGGATGTAACAATCACCGCCACGGGCTCTTTACTGACTTTTGCCAGCCCCAGCGCCAGGTGGCCTAAACCGCGCTCATCAAAATGGGTGTGATGAATAAACGTCCGGTTTTCAGCTGCCGCAAGGGTCAGCGGCGTAGAGCGGGAACCGGGTGCAATACACACGTGCCTGACACCATGGCGGGTCAGGGCTTCAAGGATCACCGTCGCCCAGCGTCGGTTAAAAGAACTTACTGACATGAGATTGTCCGGTATCAATATTGCGACACAGTATAAATAATAGAAAAAGATGGAATTTTGATATGAATCGGGAATGCGCGACTCAGTATTAATCCCTAAGGAGCAGAGTGCGCAACCCTGCGGCTTTATTTTCTATCTCCAGCCACTCTTGCTCCGGGTCAGAGCCGCTAACAATTCCGGCCCCGGCATATAGCCTCAGCGCGTCGTTGTGCAGCCGTGCGGAGCGGAGCGCCACACAAAACTCACTTTTTCCGGGTGATAAATACCCGGCAGAGCCGGCATACCACTCTCTGTCGAACGGTTCGTTATTTTCGATAAAATCGCGTGCCGCCTGACGCGGTAACCCCGCCACAGCGGCGGTCGGTTGCAATACGTGCAGGCATTGTTCGTCATCGGTATGTTTTAGCGCAGTCCAGATACATCGACGCAAATGCTGCACCTTGCGCAGACGCACAATCTGCGCGGGCAGAACGTCCAGCGTCCGGGTGTGATGTTGCAGACGCTGGCAGATATCCTCTACCACCAGCATATTTTCGCGCTGGTTTTTGTCGTCATTCATCAGCCATTCGCCCAGCCGCTGCGCCTGTTTATCTTCAGCATGGCTGGCAACCGTCCCGGCCAGCGCCTCAGTGCGTAACAGTGCGCCCCGGCGTCGCCACAAGCGTTCAGGCGTGGAACCCAGAAACGCGTTGCTGGCGTCAAACACCATGCAGAAATGGTAGCAATGTAAATTCAGCGCCCGGCTGGCGGCCATCAGCGCGATGGCGTTAACTGGCTGGTTAAACTGCACGTCTGTCGCCCTGGCGAGCACCACCTTTTCAAAATCACCGTGCGCAATGGTCTGCGTTGCAAGGCGGACAAGGCGCAGCCATTCCGGTTTGTCGGGCTGATGCGTCTCTCTGAGAGCCTGAAGCGACAGAGCGGGAATCGGCTGGGATTCACCCAACTGCTGTAAAAAATCCAGCGCCTGACGCGCATCATCCTGAAGGGAAGTGGCACTCCACAGGTGCAGGCGTAATGTGGCTATTCCCGCATTACGTAACCACAGCAGGCGCGGCAAAAACAGACTGCCCTGCTCCGGGTTAAAGGCATTTAGCCCACAGATACGGGTGGTATCCGGCGCGTCACAGGCGTTTAAAAACTGTGATGCCAAAGCCAGAGAAGAAAAGTGTGCGACGGCACCCAGCGCGGCCAGCTCTTCATCGCCGTTACGCTGTTGCCAGTAGAACTGGGGATAAGATGCCTGGGAGCCAAGCCAGGCCAGGGGATCAAAGGCATCATTTAGCGGGAAAGAGACATCGAAATGACGTAAACCTGGCGTAGCCGGTAGTGCTTGCGCAAGCTGGTCACGCAGACGTTCCAGCGCGATGAAAATCGATTGCACGCGAACCTCTCCCTGTTAAAACCTCACATTATACGGGGTACTGATAATAAATAGCAGTACCCACGTATAGGGAGTGGTTTACCGTCTGCATCAACCTCTTAACGACGCGCCAGCAGCAGCCCTAATACCAGCCCCGCCGCAGCACCAACCCCGATGCCGTGCCAGGGTTTTTCATGCACATAGTCATCAGTACGATACACCGCGCGTTTGGCGCGGTAGTAGTAGGTATCTGAAGCCTGACTGACGCGGGACTGCACGTCACGCAATGCATGCTCGGCACGCTCTTTTAGCTCGATATACTTCTGATCGGCGGGGTCACCTGAAGAACGTAACACCTCTTCCAGCGTTTCGCTCAGTAAAGCCAGGTCGTCGTCGATACGGGTCTCCCAGGAATGAAAAGACATATTTTTCTCCATGTTAGTACGCCAGTCCGCTAACTATAGACAACGACACCCCATTACGCCTGTTTCGCTTCTCGCGCCATGCCGATATGCGCAATGCCGTCTTCGTCATACACATCCGTCACCGGAGCGAACCCGAAGTGCGCATAGAATGACTGAAGATGCGCCTGTGCACCCAGGTATAACGCCTTGTCTGGCCACTGTTTTTCGCAGGCAGCCAGCGTTTGTTCCATTAAGCGATAACCTAGCTTTTCACCACGCGCGCTGCCGCTGATGATAACGCGGCCAATCACCACCGGCTCAAATTCGTCTTCGCTTTTCAGAATCCTCGCATACGCGACCAGCTCGTTATCTTTCCAACCCAGAATGTGACGGTTTTCCCCTATCAGGTCATCACCATCGATGTCCTGATACGGGCAGGTTTGTTCAACAACGAACACTTCACAACGCAGTTTCAGAAGTGCGTACAGGGAAAAGGTGGTCAGCTCGCTATGGTGTAAATCTTGCCACTGGATCATGTCAGGCTCCTTCTTAGGGTTCATCACGTTATACTAAACCCCTTCCCATTCAGCAAAGGGTCTGACTGTGTTATGGAACTGATTTTTCTGGGTACTTCCGCCGGCGTGCCAACCCGCTCACGAAATGTAACGGCCATGCTGCTGGATTTGCAGCATCCCACCCGTGGCGGGCTGTGGTTGTTTGACTGTGGCGAAGGCACGCAGCATCAGCTATTACACACGACTTATCATCCCGGTAAGCTCGATAAAATCTTCATTACCCATCTGCACGGTGATCATCTGTTTGGTCTGCCCGGCCTGCTTTGCAGCCGCTCGATGGCCGGGAATGCCAATCCCCTGACCATTTATGGCCCTGCGGGGATCGCGGAATTTGTTGAAACGACCCTGCGTCTGAGCGGTTCGTGGACCGACTACCCGCTGGAGGTGGTTGAGATTGCCGACGGGCTGGTCTTCGATGACGGTGCTTATCGGGTCATTGCCCGGCCGCTAAATCACCCGGTTGAGTGCTACGGTTATCGCATTGAAGAGCATGATAAGCCGGGCACGCTCAACGCCGCGGCGCTGATTGCCGATGGCGTGCGTCCGGGGCCACTGTTCCAGCGGCTGAAACTGGGCGACACTGTCGAGCTTGAAGACGGGCGCAAGATTAACGGTCTGCAATATCTCTCGGCCCCATTGCCCGGCAAGACGCTGGCGATTTTTGGCGATACCGCGCCATGCCCTGGCGCACATGAGCTTGCTCAGGGTGTTGATGTGATGGTGCATGAAGCCACGCTCGAAACGGCAATGGAAGAGAAAGCCAACAGCCGTGGCCATAGCTCTACCCGCCAGGCTGCCCGGCTTGCACTGGAAGCAGGTGTCAGGAAACTGATCGTGACGCATGTCAGCTCTCGTTACGACGCCCGAGGCTGTGAAAATCTGCTGGCGGAGTGCCGGGAAGTGTTTGAAAACTGCGAGCTGGCGGAAGATTTCACTCAGGTCAGCGTTTAGTCCTTCATTTTTCCCTCAGGATGCCGATAACGATTAAAAGGTCAGCATTTCACTTGAGGGTAGAATGGATAATTTCCAGAAAGATATTGATGACAGGGCGAATCTGACCCTGTCGAACCGTTTTGAGCTGTTGCTGTTCCGTCTTGGCACCTCTCTGAATGCAAACAAATCCGAGCTGTTTGGCATTAACGTCTTTAAGCTGCGCGAAATTGTGCCAATGCCGGAATTCACCAAACCCGCGGGAATGAAATCACCGCTGATGGGGATGGTGAACATTCGCGACCAGGTGATCCCGGTGATCGACCTGGCTGCCGTCGCGGGTTGTAAGCCTACAACCGGACTGAATATCCTGCTGATCACGGAATATGCCCGCAGCGTACAGGCCTTTGCCGTGGAATCAGTCGAGAACATTATGCGTCTGGACTGGAAGCAGGTGCACGCGGCGGAAACCGCCGTCAGCGGGCGGTACATCACCAGCATTGCCTGTCTTGATGAGAAGACCGATACCAACGATCTGGCGATGGTGCTGGACGTTGAGCAGATCCTGTATGACATCACCCCGGCAAACCACGATCTACACGCCACCAATCTGCAAACCACGAAATTCAACATCAAGCCTGGCGCGGTGGCTATCGTGGCGGAAGATTCCAAAGTTGCGCGTTCCATGCTGGAGAAAGGCTTGCAGGCCATGGAGATCCCGGCGCAGTTGCATATCACCGGCAAAGACGCATGGGAAAAAATTGGCGTTCTCGCTGCCCAGGCGCAGGCCGAAGGTGTGCCAATCACCGATAAAATCGCCCTGGTGCTGACCGACCTCGAAATGCCAGAGATGGACGGTTTTACGCTGACGCGCAAAATCAAATCCGACCCGGTACTGAAAGATATTCCGGTGGTGATCCACTCGTCCCTTTCAGGGAATGCCAACGAAGATCATATCCGCAAGGTGAAGGCCGACGGATATGTGGCGAAGTTTGAATTGAACGAGCTGTCGTCGGTTATCGAAGAAGTGCTGGAGCGTTCGGTGAAGAAGATTGACGGGCCGTTGATTAGCCGGAAGCAGCTGGCATAGCCGGGTGGCGCTTCGCTTACCCGACCTACAAAACCCGTAGGCCCTGCAAGCGCAGCGCCGCTGGGCACTCTGTGCGGGCTGATGCCCTCACCCCGTCCCTCTCCCACCGGGAGAGGGCGCAAACATTAAAAAAGGCAACTTTCGTTGCCTTTTTGCTTTCACCTTACATCAGCGGCATCGCGTGTTGCACGATGGTGATCAGCGGTTGCGGATAGATACCGAAGATCAGTACCAGCAGCGCAGAGATCAGCACCACAATACCACCGGCGCTGTACTGCCAGTTGGTTGGCGCATCGCGGTTGAGCTGCTGAGGAGCACTCAGGTACAGGCTCACAGCCACGCGCAGGTAGTAGTACAGACCAATCGCGGAGCCAATCACCACACCGGCGGTCAGCCACCACAGGCCTGCCTGCACACCGACTGCCAGTACGTAGAACTTACCGATAAAGCCCAGCGTCATCGGAATACCGGCCAGGGACAGCATCATCACGGTCATTACCGCAGACAGAATCGGACGGTGCCAGAACAGACCACGGTAAGAGAACAGTGAATCTGCATCCGGGCCACGGTACGGGCTGGACATCAAACTCACCACGCCGAACGCGCCGAGGCTGCTGAACAGATAACCTGCCAGATACACACCAACGGCTTCCATCGACATCTCACCGCTTTGCAGCGCGATCAGTGCCACCAGCAGGTAACCCAGATGGGAGATAGACGAGTAGCCCAGCAGACGTTTGATATTGGTCTGGCTCAGCGCCATCAGGTTACCGAAGATGATGGAAACGAACGCGATAATGCCCAGCACCACGCGAACCGCTTCACTATCACCCACTGGTGCGTACAGGAACAGACGCATCACCACACCGAAGATAGCGATTTTGCTCGCCGTCGCCAGGAAGGTAGATACCGGTGCCGGAGCACCCTGGTATACGTCTGGCGTCCACAGGTGGAACGGAACCAGAGACAGTTTAAAGCCAAGGCCAACAATCATCATACCCAGGCCTGCCAGCAGCAGTGGTTCGTGCAGCATCCCGTCGCCGAGGCTCTTGCCGAGCGCCACGAAGGAGAGGTTACCGGACTGAGCGTACAGCAGCGCAATACCAAACAGCAGGAACGATGATGCCGCCGCTGACAGGATGGTGTACTTGATACTCGCTTCCAGTGAACGCTTCTGACGGAAGGCGTAACCAATCAGGCCGAACAGCGGCAGAGAGATAAGCTCAATACCGAGGAACAGCGCAGCCAGGTGGTTCGCATTCGCCAGCAGAATGCCGCCCAGTGCGGCAATCAGTACCAGCAGGTAAAACTCTTCTTTGTTGTCGTTGTAGCCTTCAAGCCACGGGTACGCAAAGGTGCAGGTTGCCAGACTCGCCAGCAGAACCAGCCCTGTGTATAGCATGGCATAGCCGTCAACACGCATCAGCGGGGTGACATCCATCGCGCCCGCCTGGCCAACAAACCAGAGGGAAACCAACGCAGCGTTCAGACCCAGAACGGACAGGGTCGCATTCAGGAAGTGATTGCGTCGCCACGCAATGGAGAGCATCACAACCACCACCGTCAATCCGACGATCAGCAGCGGTAGCAGCGCGATCAGTTGTTGTGGAGTTATTGTCATGGCGAATTACGGCCTTGTAGTAGAAGCAGAATTAACAAACCACTGCTGGATGTTACCCATCGCGGAATGCGAGGTATCCAGAATCGGCTGTGGATAGAAGCCCAGCAGCACCAGCAGTACGACCAGCAGCAGGATGATGAACAACTCACGCAGCGACATCCCAGGCAGTTCTTGTGCAGCAATCTCACTCTTCGCTTTACCGAAGTAAGCGCGGTGCAGCATCGCCAGTGAGTACACAGAAGCGAACACCAGACCGAAGGTGGAGACAACGGTAATCACCGGAACCACTTTGAAGCTTCCGAACAGAATCATAAATTCGCCGACGAAGTTACCGGTGCCTGGCATCCCCAGGGTGGCAACAGCGAAGAACATGGACAGCGCTGGCAGCCATTTCATTTTGCCCCACAGGCCGCCCATCATACGCATGTCACGAGTGTGCAGACGTTCGTACAGCTGGCCACACAGGATGAAGAGGCCGGCTGCGGACAGACCGTGCGCAATCATCTGGATAACCGCGCCCTGGTACGCCAGCTGGCTACCGGTATAGATAGCAATCAGCACGAAGCCCATGTGGGAAACGGAGGTGTAAGCAATCAGACGCTTGATGTCGTACTGCGTAAACGCCATCCAGGCACCGTAGAAGATACCAATCACACCCAGCCACATGGCAATCGGTGCGAACTCAGCGGAGGCGTTCGGGAACAGCGGCAGAGCGAAACGCAGCAGGCCATAGGCTGCGGTTTTCAGCAAGATACCCGCCAGGTCAACGGAACCCGCTGTTGGTGCCTGAGAGTGCGCATCTGGCAGCCAGCCGTGCAGCGGAACCACCGGCATTTTCACCGCAAAGGCGATGAAGAAGCCCAGCATCAGCAGATATTCAACACCGTGAGACATTGGTGTCTTCAGCAGATCCTGATAGTTGAAGGTCCAGATACCGGTCGCGTTGTGGTGAACAAACACCAGCGCCAGGATCGCAATCAGCATTACCAGACCACTCGCCTGGGTATAGATGAAGAACTTGGTTGCCGCCGTGATACGCGTTTTACCGTCGGATGCCTTATGGCCCCACAGCGCGATCAGGAAGTACATCGGCACCAGCATCATCTCCCAGAAGAAGAAGAACAGGAACATGTCGATGGCAAGGAACACGCCGATGACGCCGCCCAGGATCCACATCAGGTTCAGGTGGAAGAAGCCCTGGTATTTTTCGATTTCTCGCCAGGAACAAAGTACCGCCAGAACACCGAGCAGACCGGTCAGCACGACCATCAGCAGCGACAGACCGTCGATCGCCAGGTGAATCGTAATGCCGAAACGTGGGATCCACGGCAGGATAAACTCAGACTGCCACTGCGGAATACCCGCAGACTGGGTCAGAGAGTAACCACCCTGCAACCAGAGTTGCAGACCAAGCGCGAGCGTCAATCCCATGGTGATCAGCGCGATCCAGCGCGGCATCTTCACGCCAAAGCGTTCAGTCTGCCAGCACAGGAAGCCGCCGATGAAGGGAATTAATATTAGCCAGGGTAGTAACATGGCGATTTACATTCCTTTTTAAGGCCCCCAGCAGGGGCCTGATTTTCAACGAATTCGAATAAAATTCACTTAACGATCAACGCAACACCATCAGCAGCGCCAGCACGACAACCGCACCGATGCTCATGGACGCCACATACCAGCGCAGGTAACCGTTCTCGCTGTACAGCAGGCCTTTACCTGCAAAGCGGGACAGGATCGCCGGGATATTCATCATGCTGTTCAGTGGATCGCGTTTCACCAGCCACGCAACACCCAGGAACGGCTTGACGAAAATCATGTCGTACAGCCAGTCGAAGCCCCACGCGTTGTACCACCAGGTGCCCAGCAGACGGCCTGGCGCACTGTTGGCAACAGAGGTTACCAGCGTACGTTTACCCAACCACAGCCATGCCGCAATCAGGATGCCCGCGACAGCGACCACACCAGAGGTGATTTCAAGCGTCAGAACGCGACCGTGCTCAAGCTCGGTTGTCGCCGGCAGTACGCCCTGCAACGGTGGCACAATCATCGCGCCAACGAAGGTGGAAAGTACCAGCAGCACAATCAGCGGCAGGTGGTGGGTAATCCCCTTCCCTGCGTGAGCATGAATTTGTTCTTTACCGTGGAATACGATGAAAATCATACGGAAGGTATACAGAGAGGTCATGAACGCGCCGACCAGACCTGCAACCATCAGATTGATATGACCATTCGCCATGGCACCCGCAAGGATTTCGTCCTTACTGAAGAAGCCCGCGGTAATCAGCGGCAGTGCCGCCAGCGCCGCGCCGCCCACCAGGAAGCAGACATACACCAGCGGGATGGACTTACGCAGTCCGCCCATTTTGAAGATGTTCTGCTCGTGGTGGCAGGCCAGGATCACGGAACCGGATGAGAGGAACAGCAGCGCTTTAAAGAAGGCGTGCGTCATCAGGTGGAAAATTGCCGCGTCCCATGCCTGAACACCCAGTGCCAGGAACATGTAACCAATCTGGCTCATAGTGGAGTAAGCGAGAACACGTTTGATGTCGGTCTGAACCAGCGCGGCAAAGCCTGCCAGCACCAGCGTGACCGCACCCACAATACCCACCAGATGCAGAATTTCCGGAGTCATCAGGAACAGACCGTGGGTACGCGCAATCAGGTAAACACCCGCGGTAACCATGGTCGCTGCGTGGATCAGCGCGGAGACAGGGGTTGGACCCGCCATCGCATCTGCCAGCCATGTCTGCAACGGCAGCTGTGCAGATTTACCCACAGCACCACCCAGCAGCATCAGCGTTGCCCACATCAGCATGTTGTTGCCTGCTTCGAAGTGAGCCGGCGCCAGTTCCACCATTTCGCGGAAATTCAGCGTGCCCAGTTCGTTGTAGAGAATGAACAGCGCGAAAGCGAGGAACACGTCACCCACACGGGTCACGACGAACGCTTTCATGGCCGCTGCGCCATTCTTCGGATCGGTGTAGTAGAAACCGATCAACAGGTAAGAACACAGACCCACACCTTCCCAGCCCAGATACATCAGCAGCAGGTTATCGGCCAGCACCAGAACCACCATGCTTGCGATAAACAGGTTGGTGTAGGCGAAGAAGCGGGAGTAACCCTCTTCACCGCGCATATACCAGGAGGCGAACATGTGGATCAGGAAGCCCACGCCGGTCACCACGGAGAGCATGGTCAGAGACAGACCATCCAGCACCAGGTTGAAACCGATGTTGAAATCACCGACCGACATCCAGGTCCACAGCGGCACGCTGAAAGGCTGACGTCCGTTGTTGAAGAAATCGATACCCGCGTACGCTGTTACCAGCGCCGCCAGACCGATAGAGCCAATGCCCACGGTAGCCGACAGATTCTCAGACCAGCGGCCACGAGAAAATGCCAGCAGCACGAAGCCAATCAGCGGAAAAATAATGGTTAAGGCAAGCATGTTCATCCACGCAACTCACTTACTGAATCGATGTTCAGGTTCTGGCGGCGACGATGGAGCTGCAACAACAGCGCCAGGCCAATACTCGCTTCGGCAGCCGCGAGGCTGATGGCGAGAATGTACATCACCTGACCATCGGTCTGGCCCCAGTAGCTACCGGCAACCACAAAGGCCAGCGCGGAAGCGTTAATCATGATTTCCAGGCCGATCAGCATAAACAGCAGATTGCGGCGGATAACCAGACCGGTCAGACCCAGAACGAATAAAATCGCCGCGAGGATCAGTCCATGTGTTAAGGGGATCATGCGCGTTCCTCCGTTTTTCTTTTCGCGCGGTCGTCAGTGCGGTTGCTCAGCACCTCGCCAACACGCTCTTCGCGGCCAACGTGGAAAGCAACAACCAGGCCTGCCAGCAGCAGCATCGAGGCCAGTTCAACCGCCAGAACGTACGGACCAAACAGGGAAATACCCACGGCTTTCGCGCTGATTGGCGTACCGTCGATGCCCTGGTCGTTCACGCCCAGAATGGCGTAAACGATCACCGCCAGCATGATGGCCGACAGAATTGCCGGGCCAATCCACACCTGCGGTTTTAACCACTGACGTTCCTGCTCAATTTCTGAGCCGCCCAGGTTCAGCATCATCACCACGAAGACGAACAGCACCATGATGGCCCCGGCGTAGACGATGATTTCCAGCGCACCAGCAAAATGCGCGCCCAGCGCAAAGAACACCCCGGAAATAGCCAGCAGCGAAATGATTAAATAGAGCAGCGCATGCACCGGGTTGGTGTGCGTAATCACTCGCAGCGTAGCCAGGATGGCGATAAGGCCACAGATATAAAAAGCGAATTCCATTGCCCTCTCCTTACGGTAACAGGCTCTTGACGTCGATAGGCTTAGCTTCGTTCTCTGCTTCGCCCTTATCTTTGCCGTCGATTGCCATACCCGCCATCCGGTAGAAGTTATATTCCGGGTATTTGCCCGGACCGGAAATCAGCAGATCCTCTTTCTCGTACACCAGATCCTGACGCTTGTACTCACCCAGTTCGAAGTCTGGAGTCAGCTGAATCGCCGTGGTTGGGCACGCTTCTTCACACAGACCACAGAAGATGCAGCGTGAGAAGTTGATGCGGAAGAACTCAGGATACCAGCGGCCATCTACCGTCTCTGCTTTTTGCAGAGAGATACAGCCTACCGGACACGCTACCGCACACAGGTTACAGGCAACGCAGCGCTCGGAACCGTCCGGATCGCGCGTCAGCACAATACGACCACGGTAGCGCGGCGGCAGATATACCGGCTCTTCCGGGTACATCTGGGTTTCGCGTTTGGCAAACGCGTGCAGGCCGATCATCCAGATACTGCGTAGCTGGGTGCCGGTGCCTACCAATAATTCTTTTAAGGTCATGGTCTAAAGCCCCTTATGGCTGCTGCCAGAGAATGACAGCTGCCGTTACCAACAAGTTGACGAGCGTCAGCGGCAGGCACACTTTCCAGCCGAAGGACATTACCTGGTCATAACGAGGACGCGGTAAGGACGCACGAATCAAAATGAACATCATCATGAAGAACGCGGTTTTCAACGCGAACCAGATGAACGGCGGTAAGAACGGGCCATGCCAGCCACCAAAGAACAGCGTTACCATCAACGCGGAAATGGTGACAATACCGATGTACTCGCCCACGAAGAACAGACCGAATTTCATACCGGAATATTCAATGTGGTAACCGTCGGCCAGTTCCTGTTCGGCTTCTGGCTGGTCAAACGGGTGACGGTGACACACCGCCACGCCCGCGATAGCAAAGGTAACAAAACCAAAGAACTGCGGGATAACGTTCCAGATGTCGGCCTGGTTGTTGACGATGTCGGTCATGTTGAATGAACCGGCCTGCGCCACCACGCCCATCAGGGAAAGACCCAGGAATACTTCGTAGCTCAGCGTCTGCGCAGAAGCACGCATTGCACCCAGCAAGGAGTATTTGTTGTTACTGGACCAGCCTGCGAACAGCACCGCGTAAACCGCGAGGCCTGCCATCATCAGGAAGAACAGAATGCCGATGTTCAGGTCAGCCACAACCCAGGTCGGGCTGACAGGAACGATAGCAAACGCCAGCAGCAGCGAGGTAAAGGCAATCATCGGTGCCAGAGTAAAGATCACGCGATCCGAGAAGCGCGGATCCAGTCCTCTTTAAAGAACATCTTGATCATGTCCGCGACCAGCTGGAGTGAACCACCCCAGCCCACGCGGTTCGGTCCGTAACGGTTCTGGAACAGACCAAGCAGACGACGTTCACCAAAGCTCATGAATGCACCGCAGGTGACCACCACCAGCAGAATCACAACCGCTTTCAGAATGCTCAGCAGGATGTCGATAAGGTCCGGCGTTAACCAACTCATGCTTTTGCCTCCTGCAAGTTATCAAGACGCGCGCCCGCCAGTACCGGAGCGATGCCAGGCATCCCCATCGGCAGACCCACCTGCCCTGCTGTCAGACCTTCGGAGATAATCAGCGGCAGGCTGATTGTCTGGCCATCGTAGCTAAAGGCAATGTTCGCGCCCGCATTCACGCCAAGCTTCGCGGCGTCTGCCGGGTTGAGCTTGATGTAAGGCTGCGGCATACGTTGCTGGAATACAGGAGAACGCTGGGACATTTCGTCGCTACCAAACAGATGGTAGTACGGCGCAATACGCCAGTTACCTTCCTGAGCCTGGAAGCTTGCCGGTACGGCGCTGAAGAAATCCAGACCGTTTTCGGAGGCTTCAATCAGACGCACACCCGGATCGCCGTGACGCAGGGAGCCGCCAACTTCTGCCTGGAACTTGTTCCATGCCTGTGGGGAGTTCCAGCCAGGAGCCCATGCGAACGGAACCTGAGAGCGCGGCGCAGACGGCTGGTTGTTCCCTTCCATAGAGAAGGCGAACATCGTGTCTTTGTCCTGCGGCTGACGAGGTTCATGCACGCTGATGTTGGCACGCATTGCGGTACGACCGCTGTAACGGTGTGGTTCACGCGCCAGTTTCTGGCCGCGAATACGGAAGCTTGCGTCAGGTGCAGCATCTTTGATGCCCGCCAGCTGAGGCAGTTTTTCCACAACCGCGTCGATAACGTGGTCAAGCTGCGTCCAGTCCACTTCACGGCTCTGCACGGTGCTGTCCAGGGAGTGCAGCCAGCGCCAGCTTTCCAGCATAATGGTGTTGCTGTCGTAGTACGCCGGGTCATAAACCTGGAAGAAGCGCTGTGCGCGGCCTTCGTTGTTAATCACCGTACCGTCGCTTTCTGCGAAGCTTGCCGCAGAGAGCACCAGGTGCGCTTTATCCATAATCGCGGTGCGCTGATGATCAATCACCATCACCAGCGGTGCTTTTGCAAGCGCAGCGTCAACGCGTGCCGCAGAAGCATGACGATGCAGGTCGTTCTCAAGCACGATAACCGCGTCAGCAGCACCGGTTTCCAGTTCGCTTAACGCTGCGTCCAGTGAACCGCCGCCAATCATACCCAGGCCAATGCTGTTCACCGCACGGGCAATCATGGTCACGCCAACGTCTGAACCGCGGTCTTTCAGGGCTTTGGCAACGTTTGCTGCAGCCTGAACAATCTCAACGCTACCGGCATTAGTACCGGAAATAATCAGCGGTTTCTTCGCACCCGCCAGCGCCTGAACAATCACGTCAACCTTGTTTTGCAGGTCGCGATCCAGTTCAACTGCCGGAGAGTTGTTGTCCAGCGCGTGTGCAATGGCAAAGCCGAGACGGGCCTGGTCTTCAACCGGCGCGCGGTAGGTCCACGCTGCGATATCATCCAGACGGGTATCATCAATGCTGGTAACAAACAGAGGATGCTTGGCGCGCTGGCCGATGTTCAGGATTGCCGCAATCTGCCAGTCAGCCACTTTCTGGGCTGCCGCCATTTCGCGTGCTTTACCTTTCACCGCCTGGCGAACCGCCAGAGCCGCGCGAGCGCCAGTCTGAGTCAGGTCTTCACCTAACACCAGAACTGCATCATAGGATTCGATTTCTCGCAGCGCAGGAGTATGAATACCGCCTTCGCGCAGCACTTTCAGCACCAGTTGCAGACGTTCCTGCTCGCCCTGGGCGATACCGGTGTAGAAGTTTTCAGCTCCAACCAGTTCACGCAGCGCGAAGTTACTTTCAACGCTGGCACGTGGGGAGCCGATACCGATCACTTTCTTCGACTGGCGCAGAATATCTGCCGCGCCCTGCATCGCTTGTTCAGCGTTCAGGGTGATCAGGTCATCGCCACGGCGCTGAACCGGCTGACGCGGACGGTCTTTCAGGTTCACATAGCCATAACCGAAACGACCACGGTCGCACAGGAAGTAGTGGTTAACGGTACCGTTATAGCGGTTTTCGATACGACGCAGTTCGCCGTAACGTTCACCCGGGCTGGTGTTACAACCAAGGGAGCACTGCTGGCAGATGCTTGGTGCAAACTGCATGTCCCATTTACGGTTGTAGCGCTCGGAGTGGGTTTTGTCCGTGAATACGCCGGTCGGGCAGATTTCTACCAGGTTACCGGAGAATTCGCTTTCCAGCGTACCGTCTTCCGGACGACCGAAGTAGACGTTGTCATGTGCGCCATATACGCCCAGATCCTGACCGTCTGCATAGTCTTTGTAGTAACGCACACAGCGGTAGCAGGCAATGCAGCGGTTCATTTCGTGAGAGATGAACGGCCCCAGATCCTGATTGCGGTGGGTACGTTTGGTAAAGCGATAGCGACGGAAGCTGTGACCGGTCATAACGGTCATATCCTGAAGGTGGCAGTTACCGCCCTCTTCACAGACCGGACAGTCGTGCGGGTGGTTGGTCATCAACCATTCCACAACGCTTTCGCGGAACTGTTTGGCTTCTTCATCGTCAATCGAAATAAAGGTGCCTTCGGTAGCTGGCGTCATACAGGACATCACCAGGCGACCACGCGTGTCTTCCGCGTTTTGATATTGCTTCACCGCACACTGGCGGCAAGCACCGACGCTGCCCAGCGCCGGATGCCAGCAAAAGTACGGAATATCAAGGCCGAGCGACAGACAAGCTTCTAGCAGGTTGTCCGCCCCGTTGACCTCATATTCTTTGCCGTCTACATGAATCGTAGCCATTAGCATGCTTCCAGTTGGCTCAGATTAGCTCTGAGCGTTAATCAAAATTCTGTCTTTACCAGCGCGCTTTCAGCAGGTTCGGCTGAATACCATTAATTGAATGGGTATTGCTGAACGGCTGCTTGATGCCTGCTTCGAATTCGTCGCGGAAATATTTAATCGCGCTCTGCAATGGCTCTACAGCACCCGGTGCGTGGGCACAGAAGGTTTTACCTGGGCCCAGGAATCGACACAGTTGCTCAAGTGTCTCGATATCGCCCGGCTGGCCTTCGCCACGTTCAATAGCACGCAGGATCTTCACGCTCCAAGGCAGACCATCACGGCACGGTGTACACCAGCCGCAGGACTCACGGGCGAAGAACTCTTCCAGGTTACGTACCAGCGACACCATGCCGATCTCGTGGTCGACGGCCATCGCCAGCGCCGTACCCAGACGGCTGCCTGCTTTACCAATGCTTTCGAATTCCATTGGCAGATCAAGGTGGGCCTCGGTCAGGAAATCTGTCCCTGCCCCGCCTGGCTGCCAGGCTTTGAATTTCAGCCCGTCACGCATCCCGCCTGCATAGTCTTCAAGAATTTCGCGCGCGGTCGTGCCAAATGGCAGCTCCCAGACACCTGGGTTCTTCACGCGGCCAGAGAAGCCCATCAGCTTGGTACCTGCATCCTTACTTGAAGAGATGCCCTGATACCACTCCACGCCATTGGCGAGGATTGCCGGGACGTTACACAGGGTTTCGACGTTGTTTACGCAGGTCGGTTTACCCCATACGCCAGAGCTCGCCGGGAACGGTGGCTTGGAACGCGGGTTCGCACGACGGCCTTCAAGGGAGTTAATCAGTGCGGTTTCTTCACCGCAGATGTAACGCCCTGCACCGGTGTGCACGAACAGTTCGAAGTCAAAACCGGTGCCCAGAATGTTTTTACCCAGCAGACCTGCTTCGGTCGCTTCAGCAATCGCGCGACGCAGGTTTTCTGCCGCTTCGATGTACTCACCGCGCAGGAAGATGTAGCCACGGTACGCTTTCAGCGCGAACGCGGAGATCAACATGCCTTCCACCAGCAGGTGCGGCAGCTGTTCCATCAGCAGGCGGTCTTTATAGGTGCCCGGCTCCATTTCATCGGCGTTACACAGCAGGTAACGGATGTTCATGGACTCGTCTTTCGGCATCAGACTCCACTTCAGACCGGTGGAGAAGCCCGCACCGCCGCGCCCTTTCAGGCCAGCGTCTTTCACCACATTAACGATGTCGTCCGGTGCCATGCCACCCAGGGCTTTACGCGCACCGGCATAGCCGTTTTTGCTTTCGTATTCTTCAAGCCATACCGGCTGTTTGTCATCACGCAGACGCCAGGTCAGCGGATGAGTCTCAGCAGTACGAATTACAGTTTTCATTTGTACTGCTCCAGAAGGTCAGGAATGGCTTCCGGCGTCAGATGGCTGTGAGTGTCCTCATCAATCATCATGGTCGGCCCCTTGTCGCAGTTACCCAGGCAGCAGGTTGGCAGCAGGGTAAAACGACCGTCGAACGTGGTCTGGCCCGGTTTGATATCGAGTTTCTTCTCAATAGCAGCCTGAATGCCCTGATAACCCGTAATGTGACAAACCACGCTGTCACAGTAGCGGATCACGTGGCGGCCAACCGGCTGGCGGAAGATCTGGCTATAGAACGTTGCCACACCTTCTACGTCACTTGCCGGAATACCCAGCACTTTTGCGATCTCATAGATCGCCCCATCCGGCACCCAACCACGCTGTTTCTGTACGATTTTCAGCGCTTCAATGGACGCCGCACGCGGGTCTTCGTAGTGGTGCATCTCGTGCTCAATGGCGGCACGTTCTGCCTCACTCAGCTCAAAAGCCTCGGTCTGTGGTTGTTGATTTTCGTGCATAATTAGCGGTCCACATCTGACATAACAAAATCGATACTACCCAGATACACAATCAGGTCAGAGACCAGACTGCCGCGGATAGCGGCCGGGATCTGCTGCAAGTGCGCGAAGCTTGGCGTACGCACACGGGTACGGTAGCTCATGGTGCTGCCGTCGCTGGTCAGGTAGTAACTGTTGATACCCTTGGTCGCTTCGATCATCTGGAAGGATTCCTGCGCCGGCATGACCGGGCCCCAGGACACTTGCAGGAAGTGCGTGATCAGGGTTTCGATATGTTGCAGCGTGCGCTCTTTCGGTGGCGGCGTCGTCAGCGGGTGATCCGCTTTGAACGGGCCTTCCGGCATGTTGTTGAGGCACTGCTCAAGGATGCGCAGACTCTGGCGCAGCTCTTCAACTTTCAGCATCACACGGGTGTAGCAGTCGGAAACGCCGCCGCCAACCGGGACTTCAAAGTCGAAGTTCTCGTAACCAGAGTAAGGACGGGCTTTACGCACGTCGAAATCAATACCGGTCGCACGCAGACCTGCCCCCGTTGTACCCCACTCCAGCGCTTCTTTCGCACCGTAAGCGGCAACGCCCTGGGAACGGCCTTTCAGGATGGTGTTACGCAGCGCGGCTTTCTCGTAAGAAGCAAGACGTTTTGGCATCCAGTCGAGGAATTCACGCAGCAGACGGTCCCATCCGCGCGGCAGATCGTGTGCCACACCGCCGATACGGAACCAGGCCGGGTGCATACGGAAACCGGTAATCGCTTCTACCAAATCGTAAATTTTCTGACGGTCAGTAAAGGCGAAGAAGACCGGGGTCATCGCGCCAACGTCCTGAATGAACGTGGAGATGTACAGCAGGTGGCTGTTAATACGGAACAGTTCTGAGAGCATAACGCGAATCACGTTAACGCGATCTGGCGTAGTGATACCTGCCAGTTTCTCAACGGCCAGCACGTATGGCATTTCGTTTACGCAGCCGCCGAGATATTCGATACGGTCGGTATACGGAATGTAGCTGTGCCAGGACTGACGCTCACCCATCTTCTCAGCACCACGGTGGTGGTAGCCGATATCCGGTACACAGTCGACAATCTCTTCGCCATCGAGCTGAAGAATAATACGGAATGCACCGTGTGCAGACGGGTGGTTTGGACCGAGGTTAAGGAACATGAAGTCCTCGTTTTCGGTACCACGCTTCATGCCCCAGTCTTCCGGCTTGAAGGTCAGCGCTTCCATCTCTAGATCCTGCTTGGCTTTGGTCAGCTCAAACGGGTCGAATTCAGTGGCACGTGCCGGGTAGTCTTTACGCAGCGGGTGGCCTGTCCAGGTCTGCGGCATCATGATGCGCGTCAGGTGCGGGTGGCCGTCAAAGGTCATGCCGAACATTTCCCAGGTTTCACGCTCATACCAGTTGGCGTTCGGGAAAAGTTTGGTGATCGTTGGCAGATGCATGTCGTTTTCAGACAATGCCACCTTGAGCATGATATCCGTGTTGCGGTCTATTGAGATCAGGTGGTAGAAAACGGAAAAATCCGCAGCAGGGAGGCCCTGGCGGTGGGTACGCAGACGTTCATCCATGCCGTGTAAGTCAAACAGCATGACGTATGGTTTTGGCAATTTCTTGAGGAAATCGACGACTTCCAGTAATTGTTCACGCTTCACCCAAACAACGGGTACCCCGGTGCGGGTGGCCTGAACAGTAAAGGCATCCGGCCCAAAACGGTTGCGCAGCTCGCCAATGACCGGGTCATCCAGATGATCCCGGGTTTGCCATGCGGCTTCTTGCGCGGTTAAGTCGGTCATATTGTTCACCATTGCAAATGGTCCGTGGTGACTGTCAAGCCTGGCTTCGCGCTATTTGAGTAGTGATATGCGAAGGTGTTCTCCAGGCCTACAGGCGCAAATTAAATTTCGTCAGGCGTACGCAGATTGGTGACAGCAATACGTTCACCGCGTTTACGCTCGCGCTCAGACTGCATGTTGGCGCGATACACACCCTGATCGCCTACAACCCATGAGAGCGGACGGCGTTCTTTACCGATGGACTCCTGTAACAGCATCAGAGCCTGCATGTAAGCTTCCGGACGTGGCGGACAACCTGGGATGTACACATCCACGGGAATGAACTTATCAACGCCCTGCACAACGGAATAAATGTCGTACATACCGCCTGAGTTTGCACATGCGCCCATGGAGATAACCCATTTTGGCTCCAGCATCTGGTCATAAAGACGCTGAATGACAGGTGCCATTTTGGTAAAGCATGTACCGGCTACCACCATCAGGTCGGCCTGACGTGGGGAAGCACGCAGTACCTCTGCCCCAAAACGCGCAACGTCATGCACCGCAGTGAATGACGTCACCATTTCAACGTAGCAGCAAGAAAGGCCAAAGTTGTATGGCCAGATGGAGTTCTTACGACCCCAGTTGACCATATCGTGCATGGCGTGCTCGAGCTTGCCCATGTACACGCTTTTATTGACTTCTTGCTCCAGGGGATCGGTTACGATCTCCTGTTTTTGCAGGGGGTAACGGTCATTCTCACCGTTAGGATCTATGCGGGTGAGCGTATAATCCATCTTATTGCCTCGCTGTTACTGCTGACGATTAGAGATACTGTTTTCCGGGTTGATATGTTCACGACGTGAACGCACAGGCGTCCAGTCCAGCGCGCCGATACGCACCAGATAAACCAGACCGGCCAGTAGCACTAAAATGAAAATTGCGGCCTCGACAAAGCCCACCCAACCACTTTCGCGGATGGAGGTAGACCATGCGAAAAGGTAAAGCGCTTCAACGTCGAAGATGACGAAGAACATGGCTACCAGGTAGAACTTGGCAGACAGGCGTAAGCGAGCGGAACCTACTGAATCAATGCCTGATTCGAAAGGTGTGTTTTTGTGCCTTGCGCGGGCGCGACCGCCCAGGAACCAGCCGCCGACTAACATCAGGCAGCACAGGCCAATGGCTACAATAAGAAAGATTGCGAATGCCCAGTGATGAGCGATGACTTCTGTGGATGTTGACATACTCATTGCTTACTCATCAAAAGTGATACCGACGACACTGCTCTTGCTGGCAGATGGGCATCACATCGATTCATGGGGAGGAACAAATAACCTTACACTAACTGTCGGAAATGAGGCGTAGACAGCAAAATGATGTGGTTTTTTACTCCTTTCTATAACCTTTTGTCAACTTTAACAAAGGTTTCTTCACATTAAATTACATCGAACGATTCCCATTAACATTTCATGCCATTTAACCCTGGTGGGTACCTGACTTTACGTCAACAGCATGTTGTTGAATCGTGTCCGTTTTGGAAGTAAAAAAAATAACCCTCCTATTTTGACAGGATTTGCCAACGATTCCTCCCCCCAAATAGGAGTATTTTCTTGATCTGAGACACGCTTTTGTTAATTCAATCAAAAAAACGGCAACATATTTCCCGTTTTTTTAACATGAGTACCCCAGAAAGGAACTGAGAACAGAAATTGTTTAATTTTTAAACCAATCACATTAACGCCATGATAATTAATATTTATTTACCTAAACCTTATTCTGTAAAAGGTTATTTTTATCAAAAAAAAACCACTCCGTGAGAAAATCACGCGAGTGGCTCTTTTTTACACTTACATTTTGTTACCAGAAATTTGAGCTATTGATCACTCAAAATCCCCTTGAACCACCAGGGAGTCGCCCCCCCCTTCGGGAGTAACATGCTCATATTGCCAGGGGTTATGGTAGTTTTCCATGGCCTCAAACACGACCTTCGCCCGTTATTGCTGGATCCGGCAGTACCGGAAGACCGTCAGCTTTACCCAATACACGCAGATCCGGGCTCATCATCTCTACCGGACGAGCCGTTACGCCAAGCCCCGCTTTCACGGCGGCACGCACTGCTGGCAAGGTCGATGCCACATAAGCCAGACGCCACGGGATATTGGCTTCATTCAGTGCTGAAATCACCATATCGCGGAACGGGCTCGGGTCATCGAGCAAGACTAACGGAATAGCCTCACCTTTTTGCAGAACATATTCGGCCGCGCAATACCAATGTGTTGGTGAGGTCCGTAACGTCAGACAATCAAATTGCCCAGGACGATGCGTAGTCACCACCAAATCAACTTCATTCTCCTTCAACATATCCACCATAAAGGCGTTACGTTTTACGCTAACATCCAGCGCAAGTTTCGGATAAACCGAACTAATACGGTTGAGAAGGAAAGGCAATATGGTATCAGCGGATTCATCAGATGCGCCTAATGTTAGCACTCCCTGAAGGTTGCTAAACATTAATGACATACATGCTTCATCATTAAAGCGAAGTATTTTCCTGGCATAACCTAAAAGCTGAATACCGTGCTCAGTTAAAAGTTTATTACGCCCATGGCGTGCAAAAAGCTCTTTACCGACCAGTTGTTCCAGCCTTTGCATTTGTTGGCTCACGGCTGACTGGGTACGGCAAACTGCGGCAGCAGCTGCTGCAAAAGTGTTGAGATCGGCGACCGCAACAAACGTTCTCAGCAGATCGAGGTCGAGATTCATTATCGGACGATTTGCATTTATCATATCTATTCACTTACAGGTTGCTCGTGCGGAGCTGCCCGGGTTGAAGCTGTGTGTAACAGTTAAACAATTCCTTCTGAAGGATTTCCCTCGCATCCCGGCCCGGCAGACTGCCTGACAGATAGTTATTGTGCTGCTGTAAACCAACAGTCAGAAATCACGTTTCATGACGTTATTTTTATTCTCTTAAACGTTCAGGATATTTAGATGTTTGCAGGTTTATGTAAATTCCATTAAAGGAAATGCACATTTCCTGCCATCTTGATCGCAGCGCTGTTAACGTAGCAGGATGTAGTTTACACATTCCAGCCAGAGATAACCCTAACAATAACAATCAATTATATAAGAAAAGTTGATTCAGATAGGCAATACATGAGTATCTCTCATCTACTCTCCTGAAAGACATCTTAACCCAAATCCACTTTATTTATAAGTATTATTGCAATATTCAGGATTTAACAGGGCTGATAAGCAACTTAACTAATTTTATTAAAATTAACGAAAGTTGCATTTTCATCGGTAATAATAAATAAAGTTTAATTTAGATTAAGGTTATTCATTAATAACACTTAACATTAATTTTACATGGACAACTTTTAACCCTGTTAATCAATATAATGCGCAACACCCCTTAAAACTCAGGTTTTACGAAAAGTCACGCAGGGAAACTGCTCTGCTGTTCCCCATCTTGCAGATCTGAGCTTTATTTATTCCAGCATAAAATGCAACAAATCAAGACATAAAAAGCACAATAAACCTAATTCCACACTACATACGTTACTTTAGTGCAGGCAAATCGTTTACGGATAGGGAAATAGATTACAAAGAATTTATCCCATTGTGCAAAATCTTCTTCTGTACGCCCTTCAAAACGACGCGAGGTGGGAGTACATTGTTCCGTGCTGACTTCCACGGCAGGGAGTGGCAATAATAGCGAAAAGGTTAAAGGTTCATGTCCCCTATCGAAAAATCCAGCAAACTAGATAACGTCTGTTATGACATTCGCGGCCCGGTTCTCAAAGAGGCAAAACGTCTCGAAGAAGAAGGCAACAAGGTTCTGAAGCTCAACATTGGTAACCCCGCGCCATTTGGTTTTGAAGCGCCGGATGAAATCCTGGTTGATGTGATCCGCAACCTACCAACTGCGCAAGGTTATTGCGATTCCAAAGGACTCTACTCAGCACGTAAAGCCATCATGCAGCATTATCAGGCGCGTGGGATGCGTGATGTGACCGTGGAAGATATCTATATCGGTAACGGCGTTTCTGAACTGATCGTGCAGGCGATGCAGGCACTGCTGAACAGCGGTGACGAAATGCTGGTTCCGGCACCGGATTACCCGCTGTGGACGGCTGCCGTGTCGCTGTCCAGCGGTAAAGCGGTGCACTACCTGTGCGATGAATCCTCCGACTGGTTCCCGGATCTGGATGATATCCGCGCCAAAATCACCCCACGTACGCGCGGGATTGTGATTATCAACCCGAACAACCCAACGGGTGCGGTGTACTCCAAAGAGCTGCTGATGGAGATCGTAGAGATCGCCCGCCAGCACAACCTGATCATTTTCGCTGACGAAATCTACGACAAGATCCTGTATGACGCAGCGCAGCACCACTCTATCGCCGCGCTGGCGCCAGACCTGTTGACCGTCACCTTCAACGGCCTGTCAAAAACCTACCGCGTGGCGGGCTTCCGTCAGGGCTGGATGGTACTGAACGGCCCGAAAAAACACGCGAAAGGCTATATCGAAGGGCTGGAAATGCTGGCGTCTATGCGCTTGTGCGCAAACGTCCCGGCGCAGCACGCGATCCAGACGGCGCTGGGCGGTTACCAGAGCATCAGCGAGTTTATTGTCCCTGGCGGGCGTCTGTATGAGCAGCGCAACCGTGCATGGGAACTCATCAACGATATTCCGGGTGTGTCCTGCGTGAAGCCAAACGGCGCACTCTATATGTTCCCGAAAATTGACGCTAAGCGCTTCAATATTCATGACGATCAGAAAATGGTGCTCGACTTCCTGCTTCAGGAGAAAGTGCTGCTGGTTCAGGGGACTGCGTTTAACTGGCCGTGGCCGGATCACGTGCGTATCGTTACCCTGCCGCGCGAAGATGATCTGGAAATGGCCATCAGCCGCTTCGGGCGGTTCCTCTCCGGTTATCATCAGTAATCTTAAAAATCAGGCTACTTCCGGTAGCCTGATTTGCATCTTGCCTCCCCTCCCCGCACAATGAAACCTGTCGCAGTGAAGACAAAAGGTAACCTATGAGTCAGAGCCATTTCTTTGCCCACCTTTCCCGCCTTAAGCTCATCAACCGCTGGCCGCTGATGCGCAATGTGCGCACTGAGAATGTGTCAGAACACAGTTTGCAGGTCGCGATGGTCGCCCACGCGCTGGCAGCCATTAAAAACCGTAAATTTAACGGACAAGTCAACGCAGAACGCATTGCCCTGCTGGCGATGTACCATGATGCGTCAGAAGTTCTGACCGGGGATTTACCCACCCCGGTGAAATATTTCAATTCGCAAATTGCCCAGGAATATAAGGCCATCGAGAAGATTGCTCAGCAGAAGCTGATCGACATGGTGCCGGAAGAGTTACGCGATATCTTCGAGCCGCTAATCGATGAGCATAGCTACACCGAAGACGAGAAATCACTGGTGAAGCAGGCAGATGCGCTGTGCGCCTATCTGAAGTGTCTGGAAGAGTTGTCAGCGGGAAACAACGAATTTTTACTGGCAAAAACGCGTCTGGAGAAAACGCTGGAGTCCCGCCGCAGCGATGAGATGGACTATTTTATGCAGGTGTTTGTGCCGAGCTTCCATTTATCGCTGGACGAGATTAGCCAGGATTCGCCGTTGTAATTTTTTTGCCGGGTGGCGGCTTCGCCTTACCCGGCCTATGTTTCTGCGCTGGCGCTAAAACGGGAATAAAACAGGAATTAACACCACGCACACCACCATCACCAGCACCGTAAATGGCACCCCAATCTTCACGAAATCACTGAATTTATAGTTACCCGGCCCCAGCACCAGCGTGTTAACCGGTGAAGAGACAGGCGTCATAAAGGCCGCCGACGCCGCCATCGCCACCATCATGGCAAACGGATAAGGCGAGACGCTCATTGATTTCGCCATCGCCAGGGCAATGGGTGCCATTAATACGGCTGTTGCGGTGTTTGAGATAAACAAGCCAATCGCGGCACACATAACAAACAAGCACACCATCATCATATAAGGCCCGTAGCCACCGCCAACGTCCATCAACCCTTTCACAATCAAGTTCACACCGCCGGTTTTTTGCAGCGCCAGCGCAAAGGGCATCATCCCGACGATAAGAATAATGCTCGGCCAGTGAACGGCTTTGTAGGCACTTTCCGCATCTATGCAACGGAATTTACCCATTAGCAAACAAGCAATAATTGCCGCCACCGGATTGGGGATCTCGTCGGTAAGCATCAGAGCAACCATCAGCACCAGGCAAAAAATCGCATGAGGTGCCTGGCTGTGAGCAGGTGAGGCATCGCTCTCTTCAATGGGCATGTTGAGCACCACAAAATCACGGCCTTTTTGCCCCAGTTGGCTGATTAGCTTCCAGTTGCCCACGACCAGGAAGATATCTCCCAGCAGAATAGGTTCATCGACCACAGCGCCTTCAAGCGCCACGCCGTCACGTTTCAGACCAACAACATTCAGGCCGTAGCGGGTACGAAAACCAATTTCGCGGACGGTTTTACCCAGCAGTTCCGATTCAGGAATAAGTGAGACTTCAGCCATGCCCACATCCAGCGCCTGATCCGAAAAATACTCGCCGCGCAGAACCATGGGCTCAAGCAGCTGTTCGCTGCAAAACTCGCGCAGGTCGACGTCTGCCGTGGACATATCAATCAGCAAAACGTCGCGCGCACGGAATTCTGATACCCCGTTAACATTGACAATCACCCGACGAAAGCGACGCCAGCGCTCCACACCGATAACGTTCGCGCCGTAACGCTCGCGCAGCCTGAGGTCATCAAGCCGCTGACCAACCATCGGCGAACCTGGGCGGATCGCCAGGCGGCGGGCCCGGCCAGTCAGGCGATACTCTTTAATCAAATCGCGGAAGGTACGCCGCTTCCAGCCATCTTTCGCTTTATCCTGTTTTTCGCCCTTTAGCGCAAAACGGGTTAACAGCATATAGATAACGCCCAGAACCAGAATCACCAGCCCAAGCGGGGTGACGCTAAAAAAGCTAAACCCCTGCAACCCTTCGCGGATTAACTCACTGTTGACCACCAGGTTTGGCGGCGTGGCCACCAGCGTCATCATGCCGCTGATAAGCCCGGCAAAGCTCAGGGGCATCATCAGACGTGACGGCGAGGTCTGCATTCGCATGGAGACACTCAGGACAACCGGAATGAAAATGGCCACCACGCCGGTTGAACTCATAAACGCGCCCAGCCCGGCAACGGTTACCATCAGGTAGACCAGCATTTTGGTTTCACTGTTACCCGCAACCTTGACCAGCCACGCCCCCATAATGGTCGCCACACCGGTGCGCACCAGGCCATCACCGATAATAAACAGGGCCGCAATCAGAATGACGTTAGGGTCACTAAACCCTGAGAAGGCTTCATGCAGCGTGAGCGTGCCGCTCAGTACAAAGGCAACAATGACAAACAAGGCGATGGCATCCATGCGCACCTTGCCTGTGGCAAAGAGAATGATGGCGATTAAAAGCAGGCTGAGGACCCAAATCAGTTCACCGTTCACAACATATCCTTGTCAGAGGGATCAGAGGAAAAGAGTGCCATAAAAAAGCCCCAACAAAGTGGGGCTAAATCATGGGATTACATTTTCAACGAGACAGTTACAACTCCGTCAGGCGACTTAGAGACCGCTATCGCCGTCAGAGAGCTGAGGACAAAATCGGCTTCGTCCAGCCGGGGAGAGTCCGCCGGTACGTTAACCGCGATAACGTGGCTGCCAGCATTCAAACCAGCCAGAACACCGGCCGCCGCATCTTCCACCACGACACACTCTGCGGGTGCAAGCCCCAGTAACTCAGCGCCCAGTAAAAATGCATCAGGCTCTGGTTTGCCGTGCTTAACGCGTTCTGCGGTGATAAACACTTCAGGCTTAGGTAAACCCGCCGCTTTATGACGCGCATGTGCAACAGGGATTGAACCCGATGTCACGATAGCCCACGGGATGTGCGCTTCGTTCAGATGTTCAAGCAGTTCACGCGCACCAGGAAGTGCAACGATCCCGTCAGTATCTGTCGCTTCAATTTGCTCAAGATATTTGAACTCCGCCTGAATCTCTTCCTCCGAGCTCCCCGCCAGGAAATGGCGCAACGAGGTAATGGCCTGTTTGCCATGGATGAAATTCAATACTTCCTGGTGGTCTATGCCATGCCTGTCGGCCCAATGGCACCAGGAGCGCTCCACAACCGGCAGCGAATCCACCAGCGTACCGTCCAGATCAAACAGAAAACCTTTACACTGCACATGCACCTCCGTCAGGCATTAATGATTTGTTGAATTTCGTTGCTACTTAAATGGTACTGGCGCGGGCAGGAGTGCCAGACGCTCAACATACGCTGGTATTTTTCCCACATTGGAGTCTGCGCATTAAAACCGTGCGTGCCCGCATCAAAGTGGGTATAACGCCCTTCTGTGTTCACCATAAAGCGCACATAGCTGAGATAACGCGCTTCAGTTGCGGCATCAAAGCCCAGGAACGTGACGCGACGTTCATCGATGGACTGCTGATCTTTGAGATTGGTCCAGGAAACGTTCAGTGCGTGATACATCTCCATGATATCGATAACGGTACGGCAGGTTTCTTCTTTAAGCTCGCCAAACTCGCGATCCAGTTCGCGCATCTGCAAACCAAACCCGCGTTCAACGATAGTCTGCAAGCGGCTGTAGCGCTCAGCGTTGTCGGGATCAAGCATAGTCATCATCTTGTACTGGTTAGACAAAATCAGACGTTGAGCATGGGTCATTTCCATCTTTCGACTCCTGTAGCGCATTGCACTTAAAAAAAAGACACGGTAACGGTTTGTTACTGTGCCTTCTTTTAATAGTCGTTTCGATGATCAATCACAAATCATCGAGGAATGTTTTATCAAGTTGTTTAAATGCTCGCTTAAGGGTATCGGCCAGCGCCTGATAATCCGGTTTACCTTCAACCGGGGCTAACGCCTGCCCAGCCTCTTCAAGTTTTCCGCGAACTTCATAAAACCAGTGTAAAATTGTTGGTGGCAACGGTGTTACCGAACGTTTGCCTAACCACCACAGGCCCTGCATTGGCAGGCTTAGCGCAAACAGCGCTGTGGCAACGGCCGGCCCAAGCTGGCCACCCAGTGCAATTTGCCAGCACAGGGTAAAGATAGCCACAGGCGGCATAAAACGAATCGCATAACGCGTGGCGCGTATCACGCGATTCTCAACGAACATTGGCGCAAGGCGCTTTTCCATGGGCCACGTCTTTGCGTAATGCTGGCCCCGACGAAACAGACTGAAAAAGCTCACGGAGGGGATCTCAGGTGTCGACATGGCTGTACCTCAACTTCACATATAAAAATTAAAATTTTCGTGCAAAACCACAACAAGCTATGACAACGTTCAAAATATTTTGTCATCGCTACCCAGTATCGGGTATTCTGTGCCAGCCTGATAGGGCCTTAGACGAGAATCGTTAACTCGTCAAATTATCGCATATTATGCCATTGTCTGAAAAATGTTCAAAATGGCATAAAATCATATGTATTTCTTCCATCATGCCAGAATGTTCGTTCGGCATGATGTTAATCATAAATGTCTGGGTCCGATTGCGTTACGCTTCACGACTCACTGACGTTTTTTTAGCCACGTATCAATAATAGGTACTTCCATGTCGAGTAAGTTAGTACTGGTTCTGAACTGCGGTAGCTCCTCACTGAAATTCGCCATCATCGATGCGCTCAACGGTGACGAGTACCTCTCTGGTTTGGCCGAATGTTTCCACCTGCCAGAAGCACGTATCAAGTGGAAGATGGACGGCAGCAAACAAGAAGCGGCTTTAGGTGCAGGCGCCGCTCACAGTGAAGCGCTGAACTTTATCGTTAACACTATTCTGGCACAAAAACCAGAACTGTCTGCTCAGCTGACTGCGATTGGTCACCGTATCGTCCACGGCGGCGAAAAATACACCAGTTCCGTGGTGATCGACGAATCTGTGATCCAGGGTATCAAAGACTCTGCATCCTTCGCGCCGCTGCACAACCCAGCTCACCTGATCGGTATCGCTGAAGCACTGAAATCCTTCCCGAATCTGAAAGACAAAAACGTGGCCGTATTCGATACCGCGTTCCATCAGACTATGCCGGAAGAGTCTTACCTGTATGCCCTGCCGTACAGCCTGTACAGAGAGCACGGCGTACGTCGTTACGGCGCGCACGGCACCAGCCACTTCTATGTCACACAGGAAGCGGCAAAAGTGCTGAACAAACCGGTTGAAGAAGTGAACATCATCACCTGCCACCTGGGCAACGGTGGTTCTGTTTCTGCTATCCGCAACGGTAAATGTGTTGATACCTCCATGGGCCTGACCCCACTGGAAGGTCTGGTGATGGGTACGCGTTCCGGTGATATCGACCCGGCGATTATCTTCCACCTGCACGACACCCTGGGCATGAGCGTTGATCAGATTAACAAGATGCTGACCAAAGAGTCTGGCCTGCTGGGTCTGACCGAAGTGACCAGCGACTGCCGTTATGTTGAAGACAACTACACAGACAAAGCAGACGCTAAACGTGCAATGGACGTTTACTGCCACCGTCTGGCTAAGTACATCGGTTCTTATACTGCACTGATGGAAGGTCGTCTGGACGCGGTTATCTTCACCGGTGGTATCGGTGAAAACGCCGCAATGGTCCGTGAACTGTCCCTGGGTAAACTGGGCGTTCTGGGCTTCGAGGTTGATCACGAACGTAACCTGGCTGCCCGTTTCGGTAAGTCTGGTTTCATCAACAAAGAAGGCACCCGTCCTGCTATCGTTATTCCAACTAACGAAGAGCTGGTCATCGCGCAAGACGCGAGCCGCCTGACAGCCTGATTCCACACCGCCAGCTAAGCTGGCGGTGCTGTTTTGTAGCCCGCCCAATTTCGGCGGTAACGAAAGAGGATAAACCGTGTCCCGTATTATTATGCTGATCCCTACCGGAACCAGCGTCGGCCTGACCAGCGTCAGCCTTGGCGTTATCCGTGCTATGGAACGCAAAGGCGTTCGTCTGAGCGTCTTTAAGCCAATCGCCCAGCCACGTGCCGGTGGCGATGCGCCTGACCAGACCACCACCATCGTGCGCAAGAACTCCAATCTGCCAGCAGCTGAACCGCTGAAGATGAGCCACGTTGAATCTCTGCTTTCCAGCAACCAGAAAGACGTGTTGATGGAAGAGATCATCGCCAACTACCACGCCAGCACGCAAGATGCAGAAGTGGTACTGGTTGAAGGCCTGGTGCCAACGCGCAAGCATCAGTTTGCCCAGTCTCTGAACTTTGAAATCGCGAAAACGCTGAACGCTGAAATCGTCTTTGTGATGTCCCAGGGTACAGATACTCAGGAACAGCTGAAAGAGCGTATCGAACTGACTCGCAGCAGCTTCGGCGGCGCGAAAAATACCAACATCACCGGCGTTATCGTTAACAAACTGAACGCACCGGTTGATGAGCAGGGTCGTACTCGCCCTGACCTGTCCGAAATCTTCGACGACTCTTCCAAAGCGAAAGTGGTTAAAGTTGACGCGGCTAAACTTCAGGAAGCCAGCCCACTGCCTGTTCTGGGCGCGGTGCCATGGAGCTTTGATCTGATTGCGACCCGTGCAATTGATATGGCGCGTCACCTGAACGCTACCGTGGTTAACGAAGGCGACATCAACACCCGCCGCGTGAAGTCTGTCACCTTCTGTGCGCGCAGCATTCCGCACATGCTGGAACACTTCCGTGCAGGTTCCCTGCTGGTGACTTCCGCTGACCGTCCTGACGTGCTGGTTGCTGCGTGCCTTGCTGCGATGAACGGCGTGGAAATCGGTGCCATCCTGCTGACCGGTGCGTACGAAATGGACCCACGCGTAAGCAAGCTCTGCGAGCGCGCTTTCGCCACTGGCCTGCCAGTATTCATGGTGAACACCAACACCTGGCAGACCTCTCTGAGCCTGCAAAGCTTCAACCTGGAAGTACCGGTTGATGACCACGAGCGTATCGAGAAAGTTCAGGAATACGTTGCAAGCTACATCAACGCAGACTGGATCGAATCCCTGACTGCGACCTCCGAGCGTAGCCGTCGTCTGTCTCCTCCGGCATTCCGTTACCAGCTGACCGAGCTGGCGCGTAAAGCAGGCAAACGTGTTGTTCTGCCAGAAGGCGACGAACCACGTACTGTTAAAGCGGCTGCCATCTGTGCAGAGCGCGGTATCGCGACGTGTGTGCTGCTGGGTAACCCGGAAGAGATCAACCGCGTAGCAGCCTCTCAGGGCGTTGAGCTGGGCACAGGCATTGAAATCGTCGATCCAGAAGTGGTTCGCGAAAGCTATGTTGCACGTCTGGTCGAACTGCGTAAGAGCAAAGGCATGACCGAAGCTGTTGCGCGTGAACAGCTGGAAGACAACGTGGTTCTGGGTACGCTGATGCTGGAACAGGACGAAGTTGACGGCCTGGTTTCTGGTGCGGTTCACACCACTGCGAACACCATTCGCCCGCCATTGCAGCTGATCAAAACAGCGCCAGGCAGCTCTCTGGTGTCTTCTGTGTTCTTCATGCTGCTGCCTGAACAGGTTTATGTTTACGGTGACTGCGCGATCAACCCAGACCCAACCGCAGAACAACTGGCTGAAATCGCTATCCAGTCTGCTGACTCCGCGATTGCGTTCGGTATCGAACCACGCGTGGCGATGCTCTCTTACTCCACCGGTACTTCTGGTGCAGGTAGCGATGTAGAGAAAGTTCGCGAAGCAACTCGTCTGGCACAGGAAAAACGTCCTGACCTGATGATCGACGGCCCACTGCAATACGACGCCGCCGTTATGGCAGACGTTGCGAAATCCAAAGCGCCGAACTCGCCGGTTGCAGGTCGCGCTACCGTGTTCATCTTCCCGGATCTGAACACCGGTAACACCACCTACAAAGCGGTACAGCGTTCAGCTGACCTGATCTCCATCGGGCCAATGCTGCAAGGGATGCGCAAACCTGTGAACGACCTGTCTCGTGGCGCGCTGGTAGACGATATCGTCTACACCATCGCTCTGACCGCGATCCAGTCTTCACAGCAGCAGTAAGATAAAAAGCCCGGTGGCGCTAGCGCTTACCGGGCCTACGGTTTTGTAGGCCGGATAAGCGAAGCGCCATCCGGCAAGAAAGGCGACTACAGAGTCGCCTTTTTTATTTACAGCAGCTCTCTTGCCGCCGACACAATGTCATGTGCCGTCAGGCCGTACTCTTTTTGCAGGAAATCCTGCGTACCCACCTGGCCGTAGCGTTCCTTCACGCCCACGCGCCGCATCGGCACCGGACACGTCTCTACCAACACTTCCGCTACGGCTGAACCCAGCCCGTTATGAATACTGTGGTTTTCGCAGGTGACGATACGCCCGGTTTTCTCTGCATAATTCTTCACTAACATGCGGTCAATGGGCTTGAGGGTAAACATGTCGATGACCGCAGCGCTCACCCCTTCCTGCTCAAGCTGACGCGCGGCTTCCAGCGCTTCTGCCACCATAATGCCGTTGGCAATCAGAGTAATGTCGGTTCCTTCACGCAGCACGTTGCCTTTACCGATAGTAAACATCGAGCCCGGCGCATAGACGCTCGGTGCCTGCTTACGGATGGTGCGCACCCAGTAAAAGCCTTCGAGGTCGATAAGCTGGCGCAAAACATCTTCGAACATCACTGCATCGGTGACTTCCAGCACTACCGAATGGGCAAGGCCACGCACAATGCCCATATCCTCAAACGACATATGCGTGCCACCGTTGTGACAGGCCGTCACGCCGGCATCAGATGCGATAACTTTCACGTTATTACGCTGGTAGTCCAGGGACATAAACAATTGGTCAAAACAGCGGCGGCTGGCGAACGCGGTAAAGGTATGCACGAAGGGTTTACGTCCGGTGAGAGACAACCCAGCCGCCGTACCAATAACGTTAGCCTCCATAATGCCGCAGTTAATCACATGCTGCGGGTAATCGCGCGCCACGCCGTCCATTGCCATAGAGCTCATCAGATCGGCTTCCAGGGCGATTATCTTGCTCCCGGCCTCAATCTGTTTTGCCACAAAACCGGCGTAGACTTTACGCATCTCTACGGCATCTTTTTGTCCTGCGGGTGCAACCTTAATCATGTGAAGCCTCCAGTTGGCGGATTGTCTCGTTGAGTGCCGCTTTGCTCTCTTCGGTCAATCGCAGGTGGTGCGAATTGCTAAGCTGCTCCAGATACGGCACCCCCTGCCCTTTGATGCTGTCGAGGATCACCGCCCGCGGACGCGCATCGGCCTGCGGTATCAGGGATGTCACCTCCAGCAGCGCCGGGATGTCGTCACCTTTTACCGTCACCACGTCAAAGCCAAAGGCGCGGAATTTCCCTTCCAGGTCGAATGCGCTGATGATTTCGTCCAGCTCGCCATCAAGCTGCTGTTTGTTCCAGTCAACGAACACCGTCAGGTTGTTCAGGCGATGGTGGGCAATAAACTGGAACGCTTCCCAGCACTGCCCTTCGTTCAGCTCGCCGTCACCCACGATGCAAAATACCCGGTTCGGCCTGCCTGACAGCTTGTGCGACAGCGCCATTCCGCCTGCGATGGAAATCCCCTGCCCCAGGGAACCGGTGGTAGCGTCCACACCACGCGTTTTCAGCCTGTCCGGATGGCTTGGCAGACGCGTTCCGTTCTGGTTCAGGGTGCTCAGCTCTGCAACCGGGAAGTAGCCCTTAATCGCCAGGGTGCTGTACAGCGCCGGGCCAGCGTGTCCTTTCGACAGCACAAAGTAGTCACGCTCTGGCCAGTCGGGGTCGGCCGGGTCAATTTTCATTACCGCCCCGTACAGAACGGCCAACGTTTCGACCACCGACATACTGCCGCCATAGTGACCAAAACCCAGCTGCGTCAGTGATTTCAGGGTTTCAACGCGGATTTCACGCGCCAGTTGGGTGATTTCAGTGACATTCATGATTTGGCTCCGGTGTTTTCCTGCGCATTACCGCCCGCAGATTTGTTTTTAGCGAACACGTTGTACGCCACCAGCAGCGCGAACAACGCAACAACAAGCCCGGTGATCGCCATTGGCGACAGGAAGCGTGCGAGGTTGCCCAGCACAATCCCGACTGCGCCGAAATCAGCATCCGAGAAGGTGGTGTTGGCAAAACCAATCGCCCCGAGAACCGGCAGCAGCAGTACAGGCAAGAAGGTGATCAGCAGGCCGTTGGCAAACGCACCAATCATGGCCCCGCGACGCCCGCCGGTTGCATTACCGAACACACCCGCCGTTGCGCCAGTAAAGAAGTGCGGCACCACGCCCGGCAGGATAAGCACCCAACTGAACTGACCGCAGATGAACAGCCCGACCAGACCGCCGAGGAAGCTGAACAGGAAGCCAATCAGCACCGCATTTGGCGCATACGGGTAGACCACAGGGCAGTCCAGCGCCGGGCGCGCATTCGGCACCAGTTTTTCCGAGAAGCCGGTAAAGGCCGGAACGATCTCCGCCAGAATCAGGCGCACACCTTGCAGGATAATGAACACGCCAGCCGCAAAGGTAATCGCCATGATGATGGCGTACACCAGGTAGTTCTGGCCGCCGCTGAAGGTCGCCTCTACGTATTCACGCCCGGCACTTACTGCCATGATCAGATAGATAATCATCATGGTCAGGGAGATAGAAATAGAGCTGTCACGCAGGAAGCTAAGGTTCTTCGGCAGGTTCATCTCTTCGGTTGAACGCGAGCCTTTGCCGCACTTGCTGCCAATCCAGCCTGAAAGCACATAACCAAGCGTGCCAAAGTGGCCGAAGGCGATCTCATCGTTGCCGGTAATGCGCTTCATGTAACGCTGCGCAATCGCCGGGAAGAACGCCATGATCAAGCCCAGGATCAGTGAGCCGGTGAACACCAGGCCGACACCTTCAAACCCTGCCACTGTCAGGATCACGCCAATCATGCACGCCATATAGAAGGTGTGGTGTCCGGTCAGGAAGATGTACTTCAGGCGGGTGAATCGCGCGACAATAATATTTGCCACCATCCCGAAGGCCATAATCAACGCCGTGGATGCACCGTATTTCTCCAGCGCAATAGACACAATCGCTTCGTTATTAGGGATGATGCCCTGAATAGTGAAGGCATGTTCAAACATTCCACCTAATGGATTTAAGGAGCCCACCAGTACCGTTGCGCCGCCGCCCAGAACAATAAAACCCAGAATGGTTTTAATTGTGCCTTTAACGACATCGGAAAATGCTTTTTTCTGCGCAACCAAACCGATTAACGCAATTAAGCCAACCAGTACCGAAGGGACTTTTAATATATCAACAACAAAATTCAGCGTTTCAAGGATAAACATATCCACCTCGCCTCTTCAGGGTTTATTGTTTTGCGAACCAGGCACGCAGTTGCGTTTCGAGTTCGTTGATATCGATGATGTTATTGATCACCACCAGTTGGCTTTCTGGCACGCTGGCACTGGCCGCAATGTCTTTTGCCATCACAAAGAGATCGGCGGCACCCGGCGTGGCTGATGAAAGGTCGGAGTGTTCGACATCCGCGTCAATTTCCAGTTTTTTAAGCACCTTTTTAATATTCATTTCGACCATAAAACTACTGCCCAGGCCAGAACCGCAAATAGCCATGATTTTCATTGTTATCCCCTTTTTTGAGTAGAGTACGTCGCATCACGCTTTCGCGTAATGTTGTGACTTATCGGTTTAAAGTAATTAAATCAGAAGCGGTCGATAATCTTTTTAATATCCTCCAGCGTATTCGCCTGATGCAATTCAGCCATATCTTCGTCACTGGAAAATAACTCTGCCAGCGCAGATATCATTTCAATATGACTATGCTTATCGGGGGCCGCCAGCATAACGATCACATCAACGGGATCGAATTCTCCGGCACCAAAAGACACTCCGTGTTTCAGTTTTAATAATGACAGGCCAAGTCCTTTTGCCCCCTCTTCTGGCCGCGCATGTGGCATAGCCAGCCCTGGTGCCAGCACATAATACGGCCCGAGCTTATGGTGCTGCTCAACGATTGCCGTCACATACTCTGGCGCGATCACCTGCATGTCGAGCAATGGTTTTGCACACAGCTCCAGCGCCTGAGGCCAGTTTTCTACGCTGTCCTGAAGGGTGATGGTTGTATCATATATCCAGCTTTTGAGCACTTTGCTCTCCCGGTGTTACGCAAAAGATGAGCAAACTTTATTCAACACCTGAATACTTGACTGTGATCATGATCGCAAAGATAGCGCTACCAATCACTAACATTCAGAATTGTGATAGCGCTATCAAATTGTAATCAATGTGTAAAATCACAGAAAATAAAGGGATTTAAGGCGTATACTGCCTGTCACGTGAAGCGAAGGATGAAATGAGTCGCGACTGGTCAGCAGGAAGGTGTATGTCTCTAACCCGAAAACGACGTAGTACCGGTAAAGTGACACTTGCCGATGTTGCACAACTTGCTGGTGTGGGCACGATGACCGTGTCCCGTGCGTTACGCACACCCGAACAGGTTTCCGATAAACTACGTGAGAAAATTGAAGCCGCTGTGCAGGAACTGGGGTATATGCCCAATCTGGCCGCCAGTGCGCTGGCATCGGCCTCCTCATGGACGATCGCAATGGTTGTTCCCAACCTTTCCGAAGCAGGTTGCTCAGAAATGTTTGCCGGTTTACAGCAGGTACTGCAACCCGCGGGCTACCAGATAATGCTGGCAGAATCTCAGCATCGTCTTGAACAAGAAGAGAAACTGCTCGAAACCTTGCTGGCATCAAACATTGCCGCCGCGATTTTACTCAGCGTCGAACATAGCGATACCGTGCGCCACTGGCTGAAGAATGCCTCAATTCCGGTGATGGAAATGGGGGCAATGCGTGCCGACCCTATCGATATGAATATCGGGATCGACAACGTGGCCGCCATGTATGAGCTGACGGAGATGCTTATCCAGCGCGGCTACCAGAACATAGGCCTGCTGTGCGCTAACCAGGAACAGTGGATATTCCAGCAACATTTGCAGGGTTGGTACAAAGCCATGCTGCGCCACCATATGTCGCCTAATCGGGTGATTAATGCGGCCATGCCGCCTAATTTCTCCACCGGCACGGCGCAACTGCCGGAGTTTTTACTGGCCTGGCCTGAGCTGGATGCGCTGGTTTGCGTCTCGGACGAGATGGCCTGCGGGGCGTTGTACGAATGTCAGAGACGCCGCATCAAAGTGCCGGACGAGCTTGCAGTGGTCGGGTTTGGCGATAGCGATGTGAGCCGGGTTTGTCAGCCGCCGCTGACCACAATGGCCGTGCCGCATCGTAAGATTGGTATTGAAGCGGGAAAGGCGCTGCTGGAACGTCTTAATGACGGAGACTGGAGCGATCATAAACCTATCGCCTCCAGCCTGTGTTTGCGAGAGAGTTGTTAAAGCTTATTCAGCCTCTTCCTGTTTCTCGGGTTTTGCGGATTCGTTATTGGCGTTGCGACTCATCCACAGCGCCAGCGCTTTTAACGAATCTGGGGTGAATTCATCACAGCGAGCGGTGATCTCTTCAGGGGTCATCCAGCTCACTTCGCTGACTTCTTCTTCCTGAAGCGCAAATGGCCCATGGGATACGCAGCTAAACAGCCCGCCCCAGACGCGGCAATTTTCGTCTTCAAAATAGAACTGACCGTGCTCGGCAAACGGCACGCCCGCAATACCTAACTCTTCTTCGGCTTCACGACGTGCTGACTCCAGCAACACTTCGTCTGCCTGAACGACGCCGCCCGCAGTGGCATCCAGCATCCCGGGGAGAAAATCTTTGGTGTCAGTGCGACGTTGTACCAGGATTTTGCCCATACCATCATGAACCACGATATAGGTTGCACGGTGGCGCAGACGCTCTGCACGCATTTGCGCGCGGCTTGACTGCGCGATCACTTCATTGTCTTCGTTGACAATGTCTACCCACTCTGTACTTGCCAAATGACTCTGCTCCACCATCGGGAAACCTTTTCGTCTGAGCGCTCTTACGGCGCGTTTGCAGTTGAGGTGTAACTTACGGATTAATCGTTACCTGCGCAATAACTTGCTGATCATTAAGTGCGATAACGCTTAACGTATTCTCATCCAACAACCCGTAGCTCGCCGGGTATCCGCCTTTCGGTATGCTCACTGAACCGGGGTTAAAGTGATAAATCTCCCCACGTTTTTCCGCCACCGGAATATGAGTATGACCATAAACCAGGACATCGCCAGCGGCGAGCGCAGGGAGATTGTCCGGGCTAAAAAGATGACCGTGAGTCAAAAAGAGACGGCATTTTTCCAGCACAACCTGCTGCCAGGGTGCCGTCATGGGGAAATGCAGCAGCATCTGGTCAACTTCACTATCGCAATTACCGCGCACGGCAATAATGCGCTGTGCAACCGTGTTGAGCTTCTCAGCAACCTGCGCCGGGGCGTACCCTTCCGGTAACGCATTGCGCGGGCCATGGTTCAACACATCGCCCAGAATAACCAGCCACTGCGCCCGGCTCTGTGCGAACAGAGATAACACCTGCTCTGTTGCGGGCAGCGACCCGTGAATATCCGACGCAAACATAAGTTTCATCAGCCACTCCTCAGGAAAACAGACTGCCCTATCATACCTGAAGCCTCAGGGCTTATCAGCACGCACGCTTAGCGGAGAGTGCCACAAAGCGCTGTACTGACGCGCGCTGCCACTGGAATGTCGCATAATCGACCAGCAACTGAGGAACCTCGTCGCCGTTGAGAATAAGACGGTTCAGCATCAGCGCCAGGTCGACATCGGCAATACACCATTCACCAAAAAGATTCGGATTACCGTGGGCCAGCAGCGATGATGCGGTATCAATGAGTTTACGCGCGCTGGCAAGACCTTCCTCACTGAGCGGCGGTTTTTTCACCCCGGCAAAAACAACATCGGTGGAGCGTTCCACACGGATCGGCACCAGGTCACTGCGTAACCACGCCTGGATCTGACGCGCCCGCGCTCGTTTCTGGAGATCGTGCGGGTAGATGCGTTCCCATTCCGGCGGCGCAAACCGCTCTTCCAGGAATTCCGCAATCGCCGACGATTCGCTGAGCTCGAACCCGTCAATTTCCAGCACCGGCACGCGGCGGGTCAGCGTGTAGCCCTGCCATTCTGGTTTCAGGTGAGCGCCACTGTTCAAATCAACGGTTTTAAGCGTAAACGACAGCCCTTTTTCGGCCAATGCGACGTACACGCTCATGACATATGGGGAAAAGAAATCGGCATCGGACCATAACGCAATTGCAGGTTGGTTCATAATTTCCTCATCGACGACTGGTTTTCACTCAACATATAATCTCTTTGCTTCCCTGTCACTTGATGAAAACTCACGATTTACAACAAGCACCTATACTCGTTTTTATCGCCCGGCACTTTGTCATAACAGGAGATGAGAATGATAGACCTCTACTATGCCCCTACCGCGAATGGTCATAAGGTCACCCTCTTTCTTGAAGAAGCGAAACTGGATTACCGGATCATCCGTGTCGATATCAGCAAGGGCGACCAGTTCAGACCGGATTTCCTTACTATCTCACCCAATAACAAAATTCCTGCCATTGTTGATAACGCACCAGCGGACGGCGGCAGACCGCTTAGCCTGTTTGAATCAGGTGAGATTTTGCTGTATCTGGCAGAGAAAACCGGCAAGCTTCTCAGCGGTGAATTGCGTGAACGCCACCACACACTGCAATGGTTGTTCTGGCAATCAAGTGGGCTCGGGCCCATGCTGGGGCAGAATCACCATTTTAATGCCTTCGCGCCGCAGCTGATCCCCTACGCGATAGAGCGCTATCAGGTTGAGACACAAAGACTTTATGGCGTGATGAATCGTCGGCTGGAAAAATCACCCTGGCTCGGAGGCGATCATTACAGTATTGCCGACATCGCCTGTTGGCCGTGGATCAACACCCACGAACGGCACCGTATCGACTTAGCCACTTACCCTGCGGTGAATAACTGGTTCGAGCGCATCCGTACGCGCCCGGCCACCGAGCGCGCCCTGCAAAAAGCGCAACAGATTTAAACACCTGCCCCTCTTGGGCAGGTGTTATATCCTCATGTATCATAGAGGAAATAATGACACGGAGAAGACCTGCAATGTCGCAACATGACGCTATTATTCGCATCAAAAACTTACGCTTACGCACCTTCATCGGTATCAAGGAAGAAGAGATCGCCAACCGCCAGGATATCGTCATCAATGTGGCTATCCACTACCCGGCCGACAAAGCGCGCGCCAGCGAAGACATCAACGATGCGCTGAACTATCGCACCATTACCAAAAGCATCATCCAGTACGTTGAGAACAACCGCTTCTCTTTGCTGGAAAAATTAACTCAGGATGTGCTCGATATCGCACGCGAACATCACTGGGTCACTTATGCTGAAGTAGAGATCGATAAACTTCACGCCCTGCGTTACGCCGACTCAGTCTCCATGACGTTAAGCTGGCAACGCCAGGCATAAACCTGGAGGTTGTATGAAGATTCTGCTGACTGGCGGCACTGGTCTGATTGGAAGCCATCTCATTCCTCGCCTGCAAGCGTTACACCACGAGATAACCGTTGTCACCCGCAGCCCGGAAAAAGCACGTCAGGTGCTCGGAACAGGGGTCGACATCTGGAAAAGTCTGGCAGAACAGCAGAATCTTGATGGCTTCGACGCCGTTATCAACCTTGCCGGCGAACCCATCGCCGACAAACGCTGGACGGAAGAGCAAAAACAGCTGCTGTGCAGCAGCCGGTGGAACATCACCGAAAAGCTGGTTGAGCTTTTCCGCAACAGCCATACCCCGCCAGCCGTGTTTATTTCCGGCTCCGCTGCCGGTTATTACGGCGATCTGGGTGAAGTGGTGGTGACCGAAGAGGAACCACCGCATAACGAATTTACCCATAAACTCTGCGCCCAGTGGGAACGCATCGCCTGCGCAGCGCAGAGCGATAACACCCGCGTTTGCCTGCTGCGAACCGGCGTGGTGCTTGCGCCAAAAGGCGGCATTCTGGCGAAGATGCTCCCCCCCTTCAGGCTGGGACTGGGCGGACCGATCGGTAATGGCCGTCAGTATCTTGCCTGGATCCATATCGACGATATGGTCAACGGTATACTCTGGCTGCTGGATAACGATCTGCGCGGGCCGTTTAATATGGTGTCTCCATATCCGGTACGTAATGAACAGTTTGCTCATGCGCTGGGTCATGCGCTTCATCGCCCGGCGATATTGCGCGTGCCTGCAACGGTTATCCGGCTGATAATGGGCGAAGCGTCTGTGCTGGTGCTCGGCGGGCAGCGCGCGCTGCCAAAACGGCTGGAAGCAGCGGGATTTGCGTTTCGCTGGTACGACTTAGAAGAGGCGCTGGGGGATGTGGTGGGTCATTCTCACCCGTAGATTATGGCAACTATCACCACACCCCGGCTGCACCTGGCTCCTTTCGAACCCTCTGACTGGGCGTTTTTCCGCACCCTGCGGGAAGACCGCGCCATCATGCGCTATATGGCTGCCATCGCACCGGAAAAAGAGACGCGTCGCGTGTTCGCTGCGCGCCTGACCGCGCCGCATATTTTTGTTATTCGTATGCATGATGATGATACCCCGCTTGGTGATATTGGCCTGCAAATCAGCGCGGTAAACCGCGAAGAAGCGGATATTGGTTATACGGTGGTGCCCGCGGCGCAGGGAAAAGGGATCGCCAGCGAAGCGCTTTGTGCGATGTGTGAGTACGCGTTTAACCAGACGGGCGTGAAGGCAGTTAACGCCTACGTGCTTGCGGATAACGGCGGGTCGGTGCGGGTACTAGAAAAAGCGGGTTTTGTACGTATACAGGTGCTGGAAAAGGCGTATGAGATTGACGGGGTTCGGTATGACGACTGGGTTTATCGACTGGAATCTACCGGACGGCAACAGACTTTGTAGGCCCGGTAAGCGAAGCGCCACCGGGCGAATTGGCGGTACTGCGGCCTGATGCCCTCACCCCGTCCCTCTCCCACGGGGAGAGGGAGAACTCCAGTTACTTCAGAGAGCCTTTCAGGAACTGTTGCAAACGCGCGCTTTGCGGGTTCGCTAACACCTCATCCGGGTGTCCTTGCTCTTCGATTTTCCCCTGATGCAGGAAAATCACATGGTTCGACACGTTACGGGCAAAGCCCATTTCGTGCGTCACCACCACCATCGTTTTCCCCTCTTCGGCCAGCTTCTGCATAATGCGCAGTACTTCGCCAACCAGTTCAGGGTCAAGCGCAGAGGTCGGTTCATCGAACAACAGCACTTCCGGCTCCATCGCCAGCGCGCGGGCAATAGAGACACGCTGCTGCTGACCACCGGAAAGATGCACCGGGTACTTCATCTGCTGGCGCTCATCAATACCCACTTTTGCCAGGTATTTAATCGCGCGTTCACGTGCTTCCTGCTTGCTTAAGCCCAGCACCTGAACCGGCGCTTCCATCACGTTCTCCAGCACCGTCATATGGCTCCAGAGGTTAAAGTGCTGGAACACCATTGTCAGGCGGGTACGCAGCAGGCGCAGCTGGTTTTTATCCGCAACTTTCAGCTGACCGTCTTTATCTCGCACCAGGTTGATGTTCTGGCCGCTTACCACGATGGAGCCTTCGCTCGGCTTTTCGAGGAAGTTAATGCAGCGCAGGAAGGTACTTTTACCCGAGCCAGATGAGCCGATAATACTGATCACATCGCCCGCATTAGCCTGTAGCGACACCCCTTTCAGCACTTCATGTTCGCCGTAGCGTTTGTGCAAGTCGATAACGTTTAGTTTGTTCTCAGCCATCATAATTCTCAGTGCGTCGAAGAAGGTTTTATATGCTGCAACCAGCGTTTTTCAGCCTTGCGGAACAGGCTAATCAGGACATACGAAATAATCAAATAGAGTACTGCCGCAATGCCAAACGCGGTAAACGGCTGATAGGTCGCGGAGTTAATATCACGGGCGATTTTGAGCAGATCCGGCACAGTGGCAGTAAACGCCAGCGCGGTAGAGTGCAGCATCAAAATCACTTCGTTGCTGTATGCCGGCAGTGCGATACGCAGTGCCGATGGCAAAATAATGCAACGGTAAAGCTTCACGGAAGAGAACCCGTAGGCGCGCGCGGCTTCAATTTCACCGTACGGCACCGAGCGAATAGCACCGGCAAAAATCTCGGTGGTATAGGCACAGGTATTCAGCGTTAAGGCCAGCACCGTACAGTTCAGACCGCTACGGAAGAAGGCATTCAGCATTTCAGTGCCTTTTACTATCTCCAGGGTGTACATACCTGAGTAGAACACCAGCAGTTGCACGTACAGCGGCGTGCCGCGAAAAACATAGGTAAACAGCCAGATAGGGAAACGAATAAATTTGTTATTCGACACGCGGCCAATGGCCATAAAGATCGCCAGAATGCCGCCCATCGCCACCGACGAAATCAGCAGCCACAGGGTTATCGCCACACCGGTGAAGCGATAGCCATCTGTCCACAGCAGCGATTTCCAGTATTCCTGAATAATCTCAATCACAGGTCAGCCCTCTTCACACCCACGGAGTAGCGACGTTCGAGCAGAAGCAGCACACCATTGGAGACGGTCGTAAAGACCAGATAGATAACGCCACATACCACAGCAAAGTAGAACGGCTCCCAGGTACTCTTACCCGCAAGCTGCGTCGCTTTAACCACGTCTTCCAGGCCGAGCAGAGAAACCAGCGCGGTCGCCTTGAGGATAACCTGCCAGTTGTTACCGATGCCCGGCAACGCGTAGCGCATCATGGCCGGGAACATGATCCGGCGAAATGTTTGTGAGGAGGTAAAACCAAACGCGGTCGCTGCTTCAATGTGCCCTTTCGGCACAGCCATGTAAGCACCGCGGAAGGTTTCCGTGAAGTACGCACCGTAAATAAAGCCGAGGGTAATAATACCGGCCACCATTGGGTCGATATCAATTTGCTCCATGCCGATGGCGTCTGTCAGGCTGTTCAGCGCAATCTGGAGGCCGTAAAAAATCAGCAACATCAACACCAGATCAGGAACACCGCGAATCAGCGTGGTATAGCCTTCAAACAGCAGCGCCAGAGGTCTGTTTGCTGAAAGCTTTGCCCCTGCACCCGCCAGGCCTATCAGCACCGCCAGCACCACGGAGCTGATAGCCAGCTCAAGGGTGACCAGCGCGCCTTGTAAAATAACGCCAGAAAATCCGTACAGCATACCGCGTGCCCTGTCGTATCGTGAGTAGTGAAACCGTGTCTTTTCCCCTCCCATGTCAGGAGGGGGCGCACGTTATATGACGGGGGGATTAGCCGCCGTACACGTTGAAATCAAAGTATTTTTTCGCCAGTTTTTCGTAAGTACCGTCAGCACGCATTTCTGCAAACGCTTTGTTCAGTGCTTCACGCAGTTCGTTGTCTTCTTTGCGCAGGCCCATACCGGTACCCACACCAAAGAGTTTCACATCCTTAATGGACGGACCACCGAACTTGTAATCTTTACCCACAGGCTGTTTCAGGAAGCCTTCGCTTGCGGCGACTTCATCCTGGAATGCGGCATCAATACGGCCAGCCGTCAGGTCAGCGTAGATATTTTCCTGGCCCTGATAAGAGACAATTTCAATCCCTTTTGGCGCCCAGTGTTCGTTGCCGTAGGTTTCCTGAGTGGTCCCCTGCAACACGCCCACGCGTTTGCCTTTCAGTGATTCAATCGTTGGCTGGATATCAGAAGCTTTTGCCACCACCAGGCGAGAATCCGCAGCGTAGAGTTTGTCCGTGAAGGCAATTTCCTGCTGACGTTTTTCGGTGATAGAGAGAGAGGACATAATCACGTCGATTTTTTTCGCTTTCAGCGATGGGATCAGCGCATCCAGTGGGTTTTCAACATAGGTACATTGCGCTTTGATACGTTTGCACAGTTCGTTGGCCAGATCGATGTCAAAACCGATCAGTTCCCCTTTCGCATTCTTCGATTCGAACGGGGCATAGGTTGGATCAGTACCAATACGAATTTTTTGCGGAATGGCAGCGAAAGCCGCGGTTGTGCTGGAAACGGCCAACACCAGAGAAAGTGACAATATCAGTTTTTTCATATCTATCCTCAACAGACTGGATTCTTACGGGATTTTTTACTACGACGGGGTGGCCTTAATGTGCCATTAATCCCCTCCGCAAGGCAAAAGATAATGCCCCACCGGTGGGATTTTTTGCATCATGAGTGCTTAAGTATGCATTAACAGGCCATTTACTGACCGCAAATGCACCATAATGGTTCACCAACACCCGTAAAGCACCACGACAGCCCCCTGCCATGGTGCATTCCCGCCAGCAGCGATTAGTCGCCGTATACGTTGAAGTCGAAGTATTTCTTCGCCAGTTTGTCGTAGGTACCGTCTTTACGCAGTTCGGCAAATGCTTTGTCGAACGCTGCTTTCAGCTCAGTATCGTCTTTACGCAGGCCAATACCGGTGCCGTCGCCAAAGTATTTTTTGTCTTTAACAGACGGGCCAGCAAACGCATAATCTTTGCCCGCAGGTTGTTTCAGGAAGCCTTCGCTTGCGGCCACTTCGTCCTGGAACGCAGCATCAAGACGGCCTGCCGCCAGGTCAGAGTAAATCAGATCCTGGTTCTGGTAAGCCACCACATCCACGCCTTTTTCACGCCAGGTCGCATTAGCGAAGCCTTCCTGGGTTGAGCCCTGAAGCACACCCACGTGCTTACCTTTCAGCGAGTCGATGGTTGGCTGGATTGGGGAGCCTTTCGCGGCAATCAGACGAGAGTCTGCGGCGTAGAGCTTGTCAGAGAAGGCAATCTCCTGCTGACGTTTTTCGGTGATGGAAAGAGAGGAGATAATGGCGTCAATTTTCTTGGCTTTCAGTGACGGGATCAGCGCGTCGAAGTCACTGCCCACCCATGTGCATTTAACCGCAATGCGTTTGCACATCTCATTTCCCAGATCGATATCAAACCCAACGAAATCGCCTTTCGCATCCTTGGAAGAGAATGGCGCGTAGGTTGCGTCTGTACCGATACGTACTGTCTGTGGAAGCGCTGCGTAGCTACCTGCTGCTGCACTTAACCCCACGAGCAAAGACAGAGCCAAAACCGTCTTCTTCATACATTTACCCTCAAGTACCGTGATTTTATTATGTATTGTGTTGTGTGTTGTGTTGCAGGCTTCTCTTGCAGGTCTTATGCCACATTGCCGTCTGGTCAAAAAATCGACGTTAAATATGTTAATAAAACGTTGCGATATTGCCTTAATGGTGAAAGATAGCAGGTCTGCCGAACGAACCGGAAAGAGAAAAAGGGAAAAAGCGAATTAAATGTTGAGGATATGATCGCGGTTGCAGTTTTGCCCTGAAACAGGGCAACTTGTCTTTTCATGCACACATCTGGTGCACAGATTCAGGCACCTTGCCAGCGCGTGAAAAGGTCTTCAGGCAGGTCGATATCAAACTGATCCAGCACGCGGTTAACCGTCTGATTAATCACATCATCCAGCGACTGAGGCCGGTGGTAGAACGCTGGCACAGGCGGCATGATGATGGCACCCAGCTCTGCCGCCTGGGTCATTAAGCGCAGATGCCCCAGGTGCAGCGGCGTTTCGCGTACGCATAATACCAGCGGGCGGCGCTCTTTCAGCACCACATCCGCAGCGCGCGTCACCAGCGTGTCGGTATAGCTGTTAACAATGCCTGAGAGGGTTTTAATTGAGCAGGGCAAAATCACCATTCCCGCCGTTTTAAACGAACCCGAAGAGATGCTGGCCGCGATATCACGGGCATCGTGAACCACATCAGCCAGTGACTGAACATCGCGCAGGGAGAAATCGGTTTCGAGGGAGAGTGTCTGACGCGCCGCCTGGCTCATCACCAGATGGGTTTCCACTTCTGCCACGTCACGCAGTATCTGCAACAGACGAACGCCGTAAATTGCGCCGCTGGCACCGCTTATCCCTACAATGAGTCGTTTCACTAAGATTGCCTCTTCCACATAATGACGCAAACTTTGCCGGATTAACGTGCCGGGCGCAACAGCGCATGAGATGCTTCGCTGCCAGAGCTTTCACGAATGACAAGCCGGACAGGCTGGAGCAAGTTTCTTTCGCTCTCTTCATTCAGCAAGAGGCGAAATGCATCCCGGCCAAGCTCTCGCTTATCAATCGCCACCGTGGTCAGCGGAGGATGAGCCCAGGCCGCGGCATCAATATCGTCGAAACCGACAATCGCCATATCCTCCGGGACATTCAGCCCCTTACGTGCACAAACACGCATCGCCACCAGTGCGGCAACGTCGTTATAAGCAAAGATAGCATCCGGCGGACGAGGCAAGGCGAGAAGATGATGCATCCCGTCAACCAGCGCCTGTTCAATGTCTTTCACCGGTGGCACTTCAACCTGGTACTCAGGGGGTAAAGTCAGCCCGGCATCAAATAATGCCTGCTGGTAGCCCTCCACACGCTGGCGAATGCTGTAATGGTGTAAAGAGTGCCCCAGAAAGGCAATCCGTGTTCTGCCCTGCTGGATAAGATGCCGGGTCGCCACAAAACCACCGTGGAAATTATCCGGGTTCACGCAGGGGAATTCCGGCGCCCACAGGTCGACCAGCGCCACGGGTAGCGATATTTTATGGATCTCCCGTAATACCTCGGGCTCCATATAACCTGCGCAAATCACCGCATCGGGCTGATGCAGGTTAACTATCTCATTGATCGAATCTTCCGGGCCGACGGGCTGAAAGCTCATGGCGACGTCATTTTCCCGACACGCATCGGCAACACCCAGCATGACTGAAGAATAAAAGGGTAAAGCGCTGGCAATATTGTGCTGTTTATGGAGTAAAAACAGCAGGCGCTTAATTCGCCCATTACGTAAACGACTGAAGTCGTAACCTTCAGCTTCGGCAATGAACAGGATACGCTGGCGAGTCTCCTCACTCAGACCTGGCTGCCCTTTCAGGGCACGCGATACCGCCGCAATCGACACGCCGCTTGCCGTAGCAATATCCTTAATTCGGGTCTTTTTTACCATTTTTTACGGTGTTACCTTTCAGTCGCCCTTCGCCTTTCACTCAATACATATTACTCACTCCTGCAACAAAACCCCACGCCAAATCGCTCCCCTGCACCATTGAGTGATGAGTATCACTATAAATAATTTATTTTTAGTAAAAATTACGATCGATTTCACATCGAATACACAACGCCATATACCGAAACTCCATGCCAGATCTATGCTCACCTGCGTTTATTTTTACGTAAAAAAGTCAGAGAAATGTCGTAATGGCTTGCTAAACGATCGCTAACTGCTACTGCATATGGGATGAGTTATGGCTACTGTCGATGATCTGGATAGTGATGTACCAAGCGTTGTTGATGCGGGAGAAACCCTCTCTACCCGCGAAAAAATTGGCTACGGATTAGGGGATGCAGGCGGGCACTGTATCTCTGATTTGATCAGCGGTTTTTTACTTTTTTTCTATACGGACGTGTTTGGTCTTAGCCCGGCGATTGTTGGGGCTATGTTCTTTGTACTGCGTATTTTCGATGCCATCTCCGACCCGGTGATGGGCATTATCGCCGACCGCACCCGCAGCCGCTGGGGCCGTTTTCGCCCCTGGCAACTGTGGACTGCCGTACCGCTTGGCGTAATCGGTATTCTGACCTTTACCGTGCCGGATATGGGTCCGAACGCAAAAATCGCCTGGGCATTTGGTACCTATTTCCTGCTCTCCATTGGTTACACCGCCAATAACGTACCTTACTGCGCGCTGATTAATACGATTACCAACCGCCACGACCAGGTGATGTCCTGCCAGTCATGGCGCTTTGTGTTGAGCGGCATTGCCGGTTTTCTGGTGGCGGTCGGCCTACCCTGGATGGTGGAGTACTTCGGCCAGGGCAATCTGGCAAAAGGGTATCAGTACGGTGTGACCGTATTATGCACCATTGGGGTCGTGATGTTTTTGCTGTGCTTCATCTGGGTGAAGGAACGCGTGCCGCTGTCGCTGGCAGGCAATTTTACCCTGCGCGAGCATTTACAGGGGCTGCGTAAAAACGATCAACTGCTGATGATGCTGGTGATGTCTTTCCTGCTGGTCAACATCCTGTGCATTCGCGGCGGCGGGTATATGTATTTTATCTCCTACGTCCTCCAGGGAAGCGCGGGATATATGTCGCTGTTCTTTGGGATCCTCACCGTGGCCGGGATTGCCGGTGCGGTTATTGTTAACCCGCTCTCCCGCCACGTGGATATGGTGCATCTGTATTTCTGGACTAACCTGGTGCTGGTCGCATTCGGGATTGGCATGTACTTCCTCCCAATCGGGCCGCAATACCAGACACTGTGGCTAGTGTGCATTGCCATTAACAGCGTGATCCAGGGCTTCACCCTGCCGCTGCACTTCTCAATTATGGCCTTCGCGGATGACTACGGTGAATGGAAAACGGGCGTGCGCTCCTCCGGGATGAACTTCGCCTTCAACCTCTTTTTCATCAAGCTCTCCTGGGCCTCTTCCGGCGGCATCATCAGCCTGATCCTGATTATGGTGGCCTATCAGCCAGGTCTTGGTAATCAGACCCCGGCCTCCGTTCACGGCATCACCCTGCTGCAAAGCCTGGTTCCGGCGCTGTTCCACTTTGTGCTGGCCATGTGCCTGCTGAAGTGCCGCCTCAACGGCCCAATGATGAAACGTATTTCAACCGATCTTCACCAACGACATTCACACATTTCCTGAGGTAAACATGATGCAGTCTGATGTGATTGAAGCCGATCTGAATCGAATCACCGTTACCGACCCGTTTTTAGGGGAATATCAACGCCTCATCCGCGACGTCGTGATCCCTTATCAGTGGGAAGCCCTTAATGACGCTCTCCCAGAGGCGGAGCCCAGCCACGCGCTGGCCAACTACCGTATCGCCGCCGGGCTGGAGCACGGTGAGTTTTACGGCATGGTCTTTCAGGACAGTGACGTCACCAAATGGCTTGAAGCGGTTGCCTGGTCTTTACGCCAGAAGCCAGATCCACAGCTTGAAAAAACCGCCGATGAGGTAATTGAACTGCTGGCACAGGCCCAGTGCGAAGATGGCTATCTGAACACCTGGTATACCGTGAAGGAGCCAGGTCAGCGCTGGACCAACCTGGCCGAATGCCACGAACTTTACTGTGCCGGGCATCTGTTCGAAGCGGCGGTCGCGTTCTTTAACGCCACCGGCAAGGGCCGCCTGCTCGAAATCGCCTGCCGTTTTGCCGATCACATCGACTCGGTGTTCGGCCCGGGTCCCGGTCATCTTCGCGGTTATCCAGGCCACCCGGAAATCGAACTGGCGCTGATGCGCTTGTATGAAATTACCCGCGAACCGCGCTATCAGGCACTGGCCCGTTTCTTCGTCGAAGAGCGCGGTCAGCAGCCGCACTATTACGATATTGAGTTTGAAAAACGCGGCGGCACTCGCCACTGGGTCGGCTGGGGCGATGCCTGGCCGGGGATGATCAAAGACAAAACCTATACCCACGCGCATAAGCCGCTCAGCGAACAACATGAAGCTGTAGGCCACGCGGTGCGTTCGGTGTACCTGATGGCAGGCCTCGCGCATATCGCGCGCATGACGCACGATGAAGAGAAGCGTCAGAGCTGCCTGCGCATCTGGAACAATATGGTCCAGCGGCGGATGTATATCACCGGCGGTATCGGTTCACAGGGGATCGGGGAAGCGTTTACCAGTGACTACGACCTGCCAAACGACACCGCTTACGGCGAAAGCTGTGCCTCAATCGGCCTAATGATGTTTGCCCGCCGGATGCTGGAAATGGAAGGCGATGCACACTATGCCGATGTCATGGAGCGGGCATTCTACAATACGGTGCTGGGCGGCATGGCCCTGGACGGTAAGCACTTCTTTTACGTTAACCCGCTGGAAACCTACCCGAAAAGCATTCCCCATAACCACATTTATGACCATATCAAACCGGTTCGCCAGCGCTGGTTCGGATGCGCCTGTTGCCCGCCCAATATCGCCCGCACGTTAGTGGCAATCGGCCATTACATTTACACCCCTCGCCCGGATGCGCTGTTCATCAACTTCTATGCCGGTAGCGAGGCGCAATTTACGGTAAATAATCAGACGCTGGCGCTCATTATTGAGGGCAACTACCCGTGGGATGAAGACGTGACAATTCGCTTTACCCATCCCGGGGCCGTGGAGCATACGCTGGCGCTGCGCCTGCCAGAATGGTGTGCAACCCCGCAGGTTCTGGTCAACGGTGAAGCGGACCAGGGTAAAAACATCAAAGGCTATCTGCACCTGCACCGCACATGGCGAGAAGGTGACGTCATTACGCTTCATCTGCCAATGACCATTCGTCGCGTCTACGCCAACCCGCTGGTACGTCATGCTGCTGGTAAAGTGGCAATTCAGCGTGGGCCGTTGGTCTACTGCCTGGAAGAGGCGGATAACGGCGCAGAATTGCATAACCTCACCCTGCCGGAAGCGAGCGCGTTTCGCGAGAAACCGGGCACGGGCGTGCTGAAAGGAAAAGTGTTGCTGCAAGCGGAAGGATTACGTGTTCTGACAGCGCAGGAAGAAAAACCGCTGTACAGCTTTGATACTCGCCAGACGGCGGTGGAAATGCAGACGCTGACGTTTATCCCATGGTTTAGCTGGGCGAACAGAGGAGAAGGAGAAATGCGGATCTGGGTGAATGAAGGCCGTTAAAAAATCGAAGGGCGGCATCAGCGCCGCCCTTCAGGTTTATCAACCTTCGTTGTGCATCTCTAAGCTTTCGAGATCGTTTTGCAGCTGGACGGCTTTCGCATCGTCGTTGCGCAGCGAGTCAAGGTAGTCAAGGTACTGCTGGTCAACGTCTTTAGTTACGTAGATACCATTGAATACGGAGCATTCGAACTGCTGAATATCCGGGTTCTCGGCGCGTACGGCGTCGATCAGATCGGTCAGGTCCTGGAAGATCAGGCCGTCGGCACCGATTATCTGGCGAATTTCGTCCACTTCGCGACCGTGAGCAATCAGCTCATTGGCGGTTGGCATATCGATGCCATACACGTTCGGGAAGCGGATTTCCGGTGCTGCAGAGGCCAGGTACACTTTCTTCGCACCAGCTTCACGCGCCATCTCGATAATCTGCTCAGACGTCGTACCACGCACGATGGAGTCATCCACCAGCAGCACGTTCTTGTCACGGAACTCAGCACGGTTGGCGTTCAGCTTACGGCGCACGGATTTACGGCGCAGCTGCTGGCCCGGCATGATAAAGGTACGGCCAACGTAACGGTTTTTCACAAAACCCTGACGGTATGGCTTATCCAGAATGCGGGCGATTTCCAGTGCGATATCGCAGGAAGTTTCCGGGATTGGGATAACCACGTCGATATCAAGATCGTCCCACTCGCGGGCAATCTTCTCACCCAGTTTGGTGCCCATGTTCACGCGTGCGCTGTACACAGAAATCTTATCGATGAAGGAGTCAGGACGGGCGAAGTAGACGTATTCGAACAGGCATGGGTTGCTGACCGGGTTGTCGGCACACTGACGGGTAAACAGCTGGCCCTTCTCAGTGATGTAAACCGCTTCGCCTGGTGCGACGTCACGCAGGAACTCAAAGCCCAGGGTATCCAGCGCTACGCTTTCAGAGGCAACCATATATTCAGTACGGCCATCGCCAAGATCGCGCTTGCCGAGCACCAGCGGACGGATACCGTTTGGATCGCGGAAGGCAACCATTCCGTGACCGATAATCATCGCCACACAAGCATACGCGCCACGGATCTGGCGGTTAGTCGCGGCAACGGCGGCAAAGATGTTGTCTGCTTCCAGCGGATAATGGCGGAAGTTATCCAGCTCACTGGCGAAGATATTGAGCAGGATTTCAGAATCAGAAGTCGTGTTAATGTGGCGACGTTTCTCTTCGAACAGCTTTTTACGCAGCTCATGGGCGTTGGTCAGGTTGCCGTTGTGGGCAAGCGTGATGCCGTATGGAGAGTTAACGTAGAAAGGCTGAGCCTCAGAGGCGCTGGAACTGCCAGCAGTAGGATAACGAACGTGACCAATCCCCATATTACCTTGCAGGCGCTGCATATGGCGGGCTTCAAACACATCGTTTACCAGGCCGTTTGCTTTACGTAAACGGAAGCAGTTGTTTGCATCAATGGTGATGATGCCTGCTGCATCCTGTCCACGGTGCTGAAGCACCGATAATGCGTCATAAATAGACTGGTTTACCGGCATGAAACCGGCGATACCGACAATACCGCACATTCGTCTTTTCCTCGTTAAGAGTTTGGTTTAGTAGGCGTAATTGTCGCAGACAGTTTGAACACGGACAGCGCGCAACAACCGGAGCGTACACGTAGTACGCGAGGATTGTGAGCACTGCCCTGGTTCAAAATGGCAAGTAAAATAGCCTAATAAACCAAACTCTAAGCCACATCTCAGAGCTTATGCCCTGGGCAAGAAACTCGACGAGCTTTGCAGATAGTCAAAGAACCATCTGATGATGAAGCTGAACTCTGGAATGAGCTGCGACTTCTGCCAGTCTTCACTTTTTGAGAACCCGGTAAAGGTATCAAGGAAGAACAGTATCGCAGCCACAATCAGCACGCCACGCAACGCCCCGAAACAGATCCCGAGCACCCTGTCCGTTCCTGACAGACCGGTTTTCTCGACCAGCTGACCTATCACGTAATTCACGATAGCGCCGACTAACAGCGTCGCGATAAACAATACCGCGATGGCGATTCCATTTCGGACCAGTTCATCTTCAAAGCCCGTGAACCAGACAGACAGGTAAGTGTAGTAATGACTGGCAACAAAGAAAGCACAACCCCATGTCACCAGCGATAACGCTTCACGTACAAAGCCACGGATCAGGCTAACCAGACAGGAAAAACCAATCACCGCAATGATGGCGTAATCAATCCAGACCATATGTGTCCCACGATTAAACGCCCTGTCATCCAGTTCGGGGCGAATTCTAACAGAAAAAGAAAACGTTTGCGTAGGGATTTCCTTCCCGCGCGTAAATAAAAAAGGCGCTGAAAAAATGTTCAACGCCACAGGCTTTTTACGTCTCTGCGGACGTATGTTTCCCTCACCCCAGGGGGAGAGAGGGAGATCAGTTCGCGCTGTAATTCATCACCACACCGCTCAGACCAGAGATTTGCTTCAGTTCGCCAAGCGATCCTTTCAGCTTATCTTTAGATGCTTCCGGCCCCACGAGAATACGGGTGATTTTACCCTGTACAGGCGTGGAAGGTGAAGTGTAAACCCGATAACCCGCACTGCGCAGTTTACCCACTACCTCATTGACTTTATCGGCATTTTTTAGCGCACCGAGCTGCACAACGTAGGCTTTACCGGTTGGGGCAGCATCCTGCTGAGCCGGTTTTGCCGGAGGCGGTGTTTCTGACGCAGCCGCAAGCTGATCGGTGGTTTTATCACGCTGCGGTTTTGGCTGTGGTTTCTCGACAGGTTTCGGTTTTTCAACAGGCTTAGGCTGCTCAACCGGAACAGGCACAGGATCGATTTCACTGTTGGTGTTCACTGCCAGACGAGAAGGATCGAGCGACGGTGCCGCAGCATCCCCTGCCCGCACCTCTTCAGCCGCACCTTCCGGGGGCTGAGCAGGCAGAGCCTGAGTGGCAGCAGGAGACATATCAGGCTCGTCACGGTCGCCCGGCTTAGGGACCAGCGGGATTGCCGCGAATTCGTCCTGATAATGCTTTTTCTGCCCGTCGAGCAAACCGGGGAGAATAATCACCCCCAGCGCAACAAGCACAATGGTTCCTGTTAAACGGTTCTGAAACTTACTCGCCACCGGTTCTCCCCGCGTCCATCACTTCCATGACATGTGCTACGGTGTGGAACGACCCACACACCAGCACGGTATCTTCTGGGTTAGCATCTGCCATCGCAGCTTCCCAGGCCAGCGCCACGCTTTTATAGATTTCGCCTTTGCCGAGATGTTCCATCAACTGTTCGGCAGTGGCGCCACGTGGCCCCTCCAGTGGAGCACAATACCAGCAATCGACCACAGTCTCCATGCAGGCCAGCGTGCCAGCGATATCTTTATCATGAAGCATACCGATAACCGCCAGGACGCGCCCGGTTTTTGGTAACGATTTAAGACGTCCGGCAAGATATGCTGCCGCATGAGGGTTATGCGCCACATCCAGGATCACGCGCGGTGACTCACTGACAATCTGGAAACGCCCGGGCAGAACCGCATTCCGGATGCCATCGCGAATCGCCTGTTCACTCACGTTCAGTCCACTGGCACGCAGCGCTGCCAGTGCGGTTGCCGCATTCGGCTGCGGCACCTGCGGCAGCGGCAGGTTTTCCAGCGCACCCTGATCATCACTGAAACGCCAGCCGTTTTCCTGCACCTCGTACTGCCAGTCAACCCCGCGACGCAGCAGCACAGCGCCCTTCTCTTTCGCAACGTCAGCAATGGTGTGCGGCATATCCGGCTCGCCTACTACAGCAGGCCTGTTAGCGCGGAAAATACCGGCTTTCTCGCGGCCAATGCTTTCCCTGTCCGGCCCCAGCCAGTCGGTATGATCCAGGGCAATACTGGTCACCACGGAGACATCAGCGTCCACCATGTTGGTGGCATCAAGACGCCCGCCCAGGCCAACTTCCAGAATCACGACATCAAGCTGTGCCTGCTTAAACAGCCACAATGCAGAGAGCGTACCGTATTCAAAATAGGTTAATGAGATCTCACCGCGCGCGGCTTCGATTTCGGCAAAGGAGGCGGTATGGGCAGATTCCGGCAATTCGCTGTTTTGTACGCGCACACGCTCGGTATAACGCACCAGATGCGGAGAGCTGTAAACGCCAACCTTAAAGCCCGCGGCCATCAGTATCGATTCCAGCGTGCGGCAGGTGGTACCTTTACCGTTAGTGCCCGCAACAGTAAACACGAAAGGTGCCGGTTTTAACACGTCCAGACGCGCGGCGACCTGGCTTACGCGCTCAAGCCCCATATCAATAGTTTTACTGTGCAGGTTTTCCAGATAAGAAAGCCACGCGGCCAGGGGCGACGTGGCTTGGGGAATGCTGTTATTTTCCATGATGCCCGGTTGTCATTAACGATTAGAAAGAAAAAGGGCAGCGCCAACCGGCCCTGCCCTTTTCAGTTATCAGGCTTCGGGTTCCTGATCCGGTACGACCACGCCTTCGCGCGGCTCATCCGGGTTAGGCGCTGGCAGATTCATCAGCTTCGCCAGAATGCTTGCCAGTTTCAGGCGCATTTCCGGGCGGCGAACGATCATGTCGATAGCGCCTTTCTCGATGAGGAATTCACTGCGCTGGAATCCAGGCGGCAGTTTTTCACGTACGGTTTGTTCGATAACGCGAGGGCCCGCAAAGCCGATCAGCGCTTTTGGCTCAGCGATGTTCAGATCGCCCAGCATCGCGAAGCTTGCAGAGACGCCACCCATGGTTGGGTCGGTCAGTACAGAAATGTACGGCAGACCGCGTTCCTGCATTTTCGCCAGCGCAGCAGAGGTTTTCGCCATCTGCATCAGGGACATCAGCGCTTCCTGCATACGTGCGCCACCAGAGGCGGAGAAGCAGATCAGCGGGCAGTTGTCTTCCAGCGCCTGCTCTACAGCACGAACGAAACGCGCCCCCACTACGGAGCCCATTGAGCCACCCATAAAGGAGAACTCAAACGCTGCGGCAACAACCGGCATCTCGTGCAGAGTGCCTTTCATCACGATCAGCGCGTCTTTCTCGCCAGTCTCTTTCTGAGCAGAGGCCAGACGATCTTTGTATTTTTTGGAATCGCGGAACTTCAGCACGTCTTTCGGCTCGAGTTCGCTACCCAGTTCTACCAGAGAACCTTCGTCCAGCAGACTATGCACGCGGTTACGCGCCGACATGCGCATGTGGTGGTCACACTTAGGACACACCTCAAGATTGCGTTCCAGCTCCGCGCGGTACAGAACCTGGCCGCAGCTATCACACTTCGTCCATACCCCTTCTGGAATACTCGCTTTACGAGTCGGGGTTATGTTGCTTTTAATTCGTTCAATCCAGCTCATTGATAACCTTTCTGCCTGAACCTGGTCGGATGCCAGTTTTGCTATAAGAGGCGAATAATGCCATTTTTGCCTCCAACAGACCATGAATGTTGCACATTAAAACATAACAGCCCGAAACTTTGGATAAAAAAGTGGTCGAACCGCCGATGTGCATTTACTTCGCTTGTTTTGCCGCCGCGCGTCTGTGGCGAATAATTTCGATAACGCCTGGCAGGATTGAGAGCACAATAATGGCTACAATCAGCAACTTAAGGTTTTCCTGCACCACCGGAAGGTCACCAAACAGGTAACCTGCGTAGGTAAACAGCAGTACCCACAGCAGTGCGCCAACAACGTTGTACGCCGCAAAGTGACGATAGGACATATGGCCCATTCCTGCCACAAAGGGGGCAAAAGTACGAACAATTGGCACAAATCGCGCAAGGATAATAGTTTTGCCGCCATGATGTTCGTAGAACGCGTGCGTTTTGTCTAAGTAGCTACGGCGGAAAATCTTCGAGTCAGGGTTGCTGAATAATCGCTCACCGAACACCCGACCAATGGTGTAGTTGAGGGCATCACCCACAATCGCTGCGACAACCATCAGCGCCACCATCATATGTACATTCAGATCATTCGTTGGCAGCGCCGATAACGCCCCGGCAACGAACAGCAGCGAATCTCCCGGCAGGAAAGGTGTAACCACCAGACCGGTTTCACAGAACAGGATCAGGAACAGAATGGCGTATACCCACACGCCATATTGTGCGACCAGCTCCGCCAGGTGAACATCGATATGCAGAATGAAATCAATCAGAAAACGTATTAAGTCCATATTATATAAGCCTTAATTGCACCTTGTTTAGTCCGCTAAAAATAGCGGGCCCATTGGCGGTTTAGGAAGGTCAAACCGTTCCGGATAATCGACTGATACCAGATACAGCCCTTCAGCTTTCGCCGTTGCTGCCGCAAGCGTTCTGTCCTTAACTGCCAGCAGTTCTGCAATCCAGCTCTCCGGCTGGTGTCCGGCACCCACTTCCATCAGGCTGCCAACAATATTCCTGACCATATGATGTACAAAGGCATTGGCTTTGATATCTACCACCACATATGCGCCATAACGACTGACGTTAATGTGCATGACGTTACGCCACGGCGTACGGGACTGACACTGCACCGCACGGAACGACGTAAAGTCATTTTCTCCTAACAAAGACTGCGCCGCACGGTGCATACGTTCTGCATCCAGCGGTTCATAAAAATGGGTCACGCCCTGGCTTAACACCGCAGGACGCAGGCGCTGGTTATAGATGACATAGCGGTAGCGGCGTGCGGTGGCGCTGAAGCGCGCATGAAAATCATCCGGCACAGCTTTCACCCAACGAACCGCAATGTCTCCAGGTAAATTCGCATTTACGCCCAGCGTCCATGCGGCATCTTTACGTACAGCGGTGGTTTCGAAATGAACCACCTGCCCGGTGCCGTGGACACCGGCATCCGTGCGGCCAGCGCACAGGACGTTGATCGGCTCATTCGCCACCTGAGAGAGCGCTTTCTCCAGCTTTTCCTGGACGCTGCGCACTTCATTCTGACGCTGCCAGCCATAGTATTTACTGCCATCGTATTCGATACCGAGGGCAATTTTATGAACTGGCTTTTGTTCCACTTCCGACATTAGTACAGGTACTCCTGCACCAGTTTTTCAGCAATTTTTACCGCCATCAGCGCGCCGCCAAAGCGCACGTTATCGGCAACGGACCAGAACTGAACTTGCTCCGGCATCCCGTAGTCGTTACGCACACAGCCAACGGAAAGGTGTGCGCTACCGGTGGCATCGCCAACCTGGGTCGGGAATTCGCTCTCTTCAGACAGCGCGATATCGTCACCACGACCAAACGCATCGCGCGCTTCTTCCGCCGCCAGCGGGCGCAGTGCTTCAAAACTCACCATCTGCGCATGGCCATAGAAAACAGGTGACTGCACCACGTTTGCGGAGATCATCAGGCCATCGTCCTGCATAATTTTGCGGGTTTCATCAACGATACGGCGTTCTTCGCGCACTGAGCCTTCGCGGTCTGGCAGCAATGGCAGCATGTTGAAAGCCAGCTGACGACCAAAGAAATCGTCTTCGTCAATCGGGATGCCGTTCAGCAGCTTCGCACTCTGCCCCGCCAGCGCATCGACGGCCTTTTTGCCGTTCGCGGACGCGGACAGCAGGCTGGTCACGGTGATACGTGACAGGCCGCCATCGTCGATCAGCGGTTTCAGCGCGGTAAGCAGCTGGCTGGTCAGGCTACCTGGAACCGCAATGATATTGCGGTTACGGTAGTCAGCCAGAACAAACGGGTTCACATCAGGCACAACCAGCGGAACATCAGGCTCCATTGAGAACAGGCCGCTCAGATCAATCACCAGGCAACCGGAGTTGGTGGCGTCTTCAATGTAAGACGCGGTGGCTTCAACGCCAGCTGCGAAAAACGCCAGCTGCGCCTGCGTCCAGTCGAATTCGGCCGCATCCTGAACCATGACGGATTTACCGGCAAAACGCAGATGTTCGCCTGCGCTGTCGGTACGCGCCAGGGCGTAAATCTCTCCCACCGGGAACTGACGCTCAGCAAGGGTTTCAAGCAGGGCTTCGCCCACGGCGCCAGTGGCACCTAAAATGGCAATGTTCCAGCCTTCAGACATGGTGGTTTACTCCAGAAATAAAAAAGCGTCCCTGCCGGAGTATCCGACAGGGAGCATTAAGAAGACATTAACGCGCCGGGTTATGTGTGGCGTTAAAACCCAGTCGATGCAGCAGCGTCGCCGCCGCTGCGTCGTCGCACATTACGTACAGGGAAGACCATTCACGACGCTCAAGATAGTTCTTGCGCAGCTTGTCAAATTCACCCGGAATACCTGCGACTTTTCGCAGCAGCGCGTCATCGCGGCGCACATCATACACCAAATGCACCAGTCTTTTCAGCGTAGCCTCATCAAGCGGGCCATGCAGCGTGATGCGACCAAATTCCGGTGCAGGCAGCAACATATCCAGCGCGACCTGCTGCGGTTTGCCAATAAAGGCGCTATAGGCTTCAAAGACCTGCGTGGTACCACGCGCTTTGCCTTCAAGGGTATAGCCTGCAATATGCGCGGTGGCCACATCGACCCTGTTGAGCAGCTCAACATTAAGTTCCGGTTCAGGCTCCCACACGTCCAGTACGACGCTCAGTTCCTGCCCTTCTTTCAGGCATTTCAGCAGCGCCGCATTGTCAACAACCGGGCCACGGCAGGCATTTATCAGAATAGTGCCAGGCTTCAGACGGCGGATAAGGGTTTCATCAACCAGATGCAGCGATTTATACGGGCCATCTTTGAAGAGAGGCGTATGGAAGGTGATGACATCGCACTGCGCGACCAGCTCGTCTAGCGTGCGGAAATCCCCCTCATCACCCTTATCTTTACGCGGCGGGTCGCACAGCAGCGTACGGATGCCCAGCGCTTCAAGGCGCTTTTGCAGACGTCCGCCGACGTTGCCCACCCCCACAATTCCCACCGTGCGGTCTTTCAGAGCAAAACCATCGCGCTCGGCCAGCATCAGGAGTGAGGAGAAAACATATTCCACTACAGCAATGGCATTGCAGCCCGGTGCGGCAGAGAAACCAATCCCCGCCTGGCTGAGCCATTGGTCATCCACATGATCGGTCCCTGCAGTTGCCGTCCCGACAAATTTCACTGCTTTGCCGGAAAGTAACGACTCATTTACTTTGGTCACCGAACGCACCATCAGCGCGTCAGCATCATCCAGCTCGTTGACTGGAATTGGGCGACCCGGGACAGCCTTAACCTCACCCAGGCGGCTAAACAGCTCACGGGCGTAAGGCATATTTTCATCAACGAGGATTTTCACGTCTGAGTACCTGTTTGAGAGGAAGAAAACCTGCCAAGTGTGCCATAATCTTGCCGCCAGGCATACACGAAACCCTGGTTTAGGCAGAGTTTTGACTTTAAGGATTTTTGACGATGCAGCCCATTTCAGGTACGCCGCCGCGCCCTCCCGGTGAAGGCCCCGTAACCCCCAATGTCGCAGGTGAACAACCGCTATCCACGCAACAGCGTACCGTGCTGGAGCGCCTGATAACACGCCTGATAGCCCTCACTTCGCAGCAAAACGCAGAGGTATGGGCCGGGGTGAAGCATGATTTAGGAATAAGAAACGACGCGCAGCTCCAGTCGCGTCACTTCCCTGCTGCAGAGCAAAACCTGAATCAGCGCCTGAATTCGGCACAACTTAACCACAATACTCGCCAGATTATTGCGCAGTTGACTGAGCTGTTGGGCCAGGGCAATAACCGCCAGGCGGCGAGCGATTTCATTCGCCAGCAGTACGGCCAGACCGCGCTCAGCCAGCTCACACCAGAACAGTTAAAGACCGTGCTGACGCTTTTGCAAACCAATCAGCTTGCTATCCCTCAGCCGCAGCAGCGCCCGGCGACCGAACGCCCGCTACTGCCCGCAGAGCACAATACGCTTAAGCAAATGGTGACAAAACTGGCGGCCGCGACGGGCGAACCGACGAAGCTAATCTGGCAATCGATGCTGGAACTTTCTGGTGTGAAAGCCGGAGAGATGATCCCGGCAAAACAGTTTACCCATCTGGTTACGTGGCTCCAGGCGCGCCAGACACTCAGCACCCAGAGCGCCCCGACCCTGCATACGTTACAGGCAGCACTAAAACAACCGCTTGAGCCGCATGAGTTTGAGGCTGTTCAGGATTACGCCCAACAGACCTGGCAGGCAACGCCGCAAACGATACTAACCACGCCGCAGGTGCAGGATTTGCTGAATCAGATCTTTGTCCGCCGCGCAGAACGCGAAGGCGGTATACCTGAAGCGCGCAACATTCAGCCGATCTACAGCCCGCTGTTTGCGCCGGTAGTGGAGACGTTCAGAACCTTGTCTGCCCGCCCTGGGTTGATGTTTATTGCGCTGTTGGTGGCACTGGCGATTTTCTGGCTGGTTGCGTGATGTTTTGCCCGGTGGCGCTTCGTTTAGCGGGCCTACAACGACTCGAACCGTAGGCCGGGTAAGGCGCAGCTGCCACCCGGCAACAATGGCTCAAGACCTGCGAAACGCCACCAGTGTCACCACGATCCCAACAACCGCGGATACCGCACCTGCCAGGAAGACGGACGGATAACCAAAGGATGTGGCAAGCACTCCCGCCAGTGGTCCGGTCACCCCGTAGGAGATATCCTGAAACGCGGCATAACCGCCAAGAGCAGTCCCTCTGACCTGCGGCTGAACACGTTTAACCACCTCGACGCCGAGCGCCGGGAAAATAAGCGAGCAACCGCAGCCGGTCAAAGCCGCGCCAAGCAGAGCAACAGACGCCACAGGTGCCTGCCAGAGCATGACCAGACCGATGGCCTCAATCACCAGCGATACCACCGCCACTTTCACCCCACCGAAGCGATCCGGCATCCAGCCGAACAGTACGCGCATCAGCACAAAGGCACCACCAAAGGCCGTCAGGGTAAAACCGGCCATCGCCCAGCCACGGCTCATAAAGTAAAGCGAGACAAACGTGCCAATCACTGCAAAGCCGACGCCCTGCAAGGCTAATCCTAGCCCGGGTTGCCAGATTTTCCCGACCACACTCCACAGGGACGGACGTTCACCTTTATGAGCAGGCACTTTACGCACCGAACCGTTGAACCCCCACGCCAGCAGTGGCAGCACCATGGTCGTACCCGCCAGCGCTGCAAAACCAAACTGACTGTTGATCAGCAGCCCTAATGGTGCCCCCGCAGCCAGTGCGCCATAAATGGCCATCCCGTTCCAGGACATCACTTTACCCGAACGCGCCGGGCCAACCAGCCCCATTCCCCAGGTCAGGGTGCCGGTCAGGAGCTGGCTTTCACCAAACCCCAGAATCAGACGCCCCACAATCAACAGCGCAAATTTGTACATGGGCTCCACAGGCAGGAGTGCCGCCACTAGCCAGGCACCACCTGCCAGCCCGCAGGCGAACATGCCCTGTAGCGCAGAACGTTTAGCCCCGTGCTGATCGGCCAGACGTCCGGCATAACCACGCGTTAATACCGTGGCTAAAAACTGGATACCGACGGCAATGCCGACCATGGTGTTGCCATAGCCCAGTTCCTGATGAACGAACAGCGGGATCACCGGTAGCGGCAGGCCAACGGTCATGTAGGTCAGGAATACTGCAAAGGCGATGCGAAACAGAGACACGTTCCCGGAGGAGGCATTTTTTGCTGAGGTAACGGCCGTCATGCATAACTCCATGTTCAGGCATAAAAAAAGGGAGCCATCAGGCTCCCTTCTACTATACATTCAAAAACTTATGCTTTCAGCTTACGCATAACCAGGGTGGCGTTTGTGCCGCCGAAACCAAAGCTGTTGGACATTACGGTAGTCAGTGTCGCTTCAGTTGGTTTGGTTACGATGTTCAGGCCAGCAGCCTGCTCATCCAGCTCTTCCACGTTGATGCTTGGGGCGATAAAGCCGTTTTCCAGCATCAGCACAGAGTAGATGGCTTCCTGCACGCCAGCCGCACCCAGAGAGTGACCGGTCATCGCTTTGGTTGCAGAGATTGCCGGGCCGTTGTCGCCAAACACTTCACGGATCGCACCCAGCTCTTTCACGTCGCCTACCGGAGTAGAAGTACCGTGGGAGTTCAGGTAGTCGATTGGGGTATCAACGCCATGCATTGCCATCTTCATGCAGCGCACTGCGCCTTCGCCAGATGGTGCAACCATGTCGGCACCGTCAGACGTTGCGCCGTAACCCACGATTTCAGCATAGATGTGAGCACCACGAGCCAGAGCGTGTTCCAGCTCTTCAACCACAACCATACCGCCACCGCCAGCGATAACGAAACCGTCACGGTTCGCATCATAGGTACGGGAAGCTTTGTCTGGCGTTTCGTTGTATTTGGTGGACAGTGCGCCCATCGCATCGAACTCACAGGCCATTTCCCAGCCCAGCTCTTCGCCGCCGCCAGCAAATACGATGTCCTGTTTGCCCAACTGGATCTGCTCAACCGCATTACCGATACAGTGCGCGGAAGTCGCACAAGCGGAGCTGATGGAGTAGTTCACGCCGTGGATTTTGAACGGCGTTGCCAGGCACGCGGAAACCGCTGAACCCATTGCTTTGGTCACAACGTAAGGACCCACAGCTTTCAGGCCGCGCGGGCTACGCATCGCGTCAGCACCAAATACCTGGGCTTTAGAAGAACCACCGGAGCCTGCAATCAGACCAACACGCGGGTTGTTCTGGTAAACTTCTTCGCTCAGACCGGCGTCAGCAATGGCTTCCTTCATAGAAAGATAGGCGTAAATAGAGGCATCGTTCATGAAACGAACCACTTTACGGTCGATCAAACCGGTGGTGTCCAGTTTGACGTTACCCCATACGTGGCTACGCATTCCCGAATCTTTAAACTCTTCAGAGAAAGTGATCCCGGAGCGTCCTTCACGCAGAGATGCCAGGACTTCCTGCTGGTTATTACCGATGCTGGAAACGATGCCCAGGCCAGTAATCACTGCACGTTTCATTCAATACCTCTGTAAGTCGCACTATATTAAGTTTCGAGTCGCACAATAGCGTACACTTGTACGCCGAACAAGTCCGATCAGCCAATTTCTGCGGAAATTTGCGCCGATGGGCTCACATCGTTAAGATCGTGCCACTGCCTGCCAGACGAGTAACTTACGTGAAACAAAATGCCATACAACCCGCCAACCTCGAATTCAACGCTGAGGGTACACCTGTTTCCCGAGATTTTGATGATGTCTATTTTTCTAATGATAATGGACTCGAGGAAACCCGGTATGTTTTCCTGGGCGGAAACCAGCTTCCCGATCGCTTCCCTTCGCATCCGCGCAGCCAGTTTGTGGTAGCGGAAAGTGGTTTTGGTACCGGGCTTAATTTCCTCACCCTCTGGCAGGCGTTTGACCAGTTTCACGCGACGCATCCTGAGGATACGCTACAAAGATTACATTTCATCAGTTTCGAAAAATTTCCGCTGACCGCGCACGATCTGGCGCTCGCGCATCAGCGCTGGCCAGAACTTGCCCACTGGGCCGGGCAGCTTCAGGCGCAGTGGCCACCGGCCGTTGGCGGCTGCCATCGCCTGTGGCTTGACGGCGGGCGCGTGACGCTGGATTTATGGCTTGGCGATATCAACGACCTGACCGATAAGCTCGACGATACACATAATCAGAAAGTGGACGCCTGGTTCCTGGATGGTTTCGCTCCCGCCAAAAACCCGGATATGTGGAGCCAGCATCTGTTTATGGCAATGGCGCGACTGGCACGCCCAGGTGCAACGCTTGCTACCTTCACCTCAGCAGGTTTTGTCCGCCGCGGGTTACAGGAAGCAGGCTTTACCATGCAGAAAACCAAAGGATTTGGCCGCAAACGTGAAATGCTGACGGGCGTGATGGAGCAAACTCTGGAGCAACACGCTCAGGCCCCCTGGTTTGCCCGTTGCGCCAGCACATCCCGTGAGACTGCAATTATTGGCGGGGGCATTGCCAGCGCCCTGCTCTCTCTCGCGCTTTTGCATCGGGGCTGGAAAGTGACGCTTTACTGCGCTGACGACGCCCCGGCAACAGGCGCATCGGGTAATCGTCAGGGCGCGCTCTACCCGCTGTTGAGCGCACACGATCCAGCGCTGAGCCAGTTCTTCCCGGCGGCATTCACCTTTGCCCGCCGCCTGTACGACAACCTGCCGGTGTCATTCGATCATGACTGGTGCGGCGTCACGCAACTCGGATGGGATGAAAAGAGCCAGCAAAAAATCATGCAAATGCTCTCTCTGGAATTACCACCCGAGATAGCCCGCCCGGTAACGGCGCAACAGGTCCTGGAAAGCACCGGCCTCGAAACTGGCTGCGATGGCATTCAGTATCCGCATGGCGGCTGGCTATGCCCGGCAGAACTGACCACTGCGGCAATCAGCCTTGCCCAGTCACGCGGATTGACGGTGCACTACTCCCGTGAGATTGCGTCATTGAGCCGGGACGACGAGCAATGGTCCCTGCACTTTACCCAGGGTGAGCACGCGCAACATGCCAGCGTGGTGCTGGCGAACGGGCACCACATCAACCAGTTTAGCCAGACGAAAAACCTGCCGCTCTATCCGGTCGGCGGTCAGGTCAGCCATATTCCCGCAGCGCCTGAACTGAGCAAACTGCGCCAGGTACTGTGCTATGACGGCTATCTGACACCGCAAAACCCGTCTAACGGGCATCACTGCATCGGTGCCAGCTACCATCGTGGCGCGACGGAGATGCATTACAGCGAAGAAGACCAGCACCAAAATCGTCAGCGCCTGATTGACTGCTTCCCGCAGGCTGGCTGGGCGAAAGAGGTGGACATCAGCGCCGGAGAAGCGCGCTGCGGCGTGCGCTGCGCTACCCGCGATCATCTGCCAATGGTGGGCAATGTGCCGGACTTTGAAGCAACGCTTGAAACCTATCAGGATCTTGCTGAAAACAAGGCATCGGCAGCCAATGCGCCGGTATATCCAGAGCTGTTTATGCTGGGCGGCCTGGGATCTCGCGGGCTGTGTTCTGCGCCGCTGCTGGCAGAAGTACTGGCCGCGCAGATGAGCGATGAGCCGATTCCGCTGGACAGGGTTACGCTGGCGGGGCTCAATCCAAATCGCTTGTGGGTGAGAAAACTGCTGAAGGGAAAGATGGTTAAGTAAGGTGCGGTCTGGTGCCCTCTCCCACAGGGAGAGGGGATCCACGACTTAACGTTTGGCCTGCTGGAACAACGTGTCCCACATACCCAACACTAGCGTCTGGTCGCGCGGGGAGAGTTCACCCGCCTGAATGGCTTTCTCAAGGCTGCGAGTCACTTCCTGATGCACGGCTTCAGCAGAGTGATCGTCCCCTGCTTCCAGCTCGGCAACCGCCAGCGTCAGGTGACCACGCAGATAACCGCTGGCGAACAGCTCATCATCACTGGCGTGTTCCACCATGTCATCAATTAACGCCAGAATGCGTGATTCAAATTCTGCGATCATCTTATTTCCTCAGTTAAAGATCTTCCGGCCACGGGAAGCAATCCGCCGTCATCTCCGGCGTGTGGTAATAATTCTGTAAAGCCCTGATGAGAGTCGCCGGACGTGCCGGGATCCCTTTTTCAAGATATTCCATCACCTGCGCATGCACACGGCGCTGGAAGACAATGCGGTCCGGCTCGAAGTCACCTTCGAGGTTGTCACAGCTGACATTAAACGGAAATCCTGCCGCTACGCACAGCAACCATTCCAGCGCCTGCGGTTTCACTTCTACGTCTTCAAACTGCCCCTGGGTCGCGGCGTCGCGTCCGTCCGGGCAGTACCAGTAGCCGAAGTCCACCAGCTCACGACGCGCTTTTCCCGCAATACACCAGTGAGAGATCTCATGCATCCCGCTGGCATAAAAGCCGTGCGCAAACACAATTCGGTTGTACGGGATCTCTGCATCAGCAGGAAGATAGATCGGTTCGTCGTCGCCTTTAATCAGACGTGTATTAAAATCAGCGGCAAAACAGCCATCAAAGATCTCAATCAGCTGTTCGTAATTATGCTTACTGTCCATTAGTTCATCCCCAACCAGTGGAGGATCTCCTGTCCATGGCTATCATAAAGAAGCTTGGAACTCATCACCGCCGACACCACAACAATCATCGGACGGATCAGTTTCTGCCCTTTGCTTAACACCAGACGCGAGCCTGCTCGCGCACCCAAAAATTGCCCCGCCATCATCACAAACCCGGTCGCCCAGATAACTTTTCCGCCAATGATGAACAACAGCAAGCCGCCTACGTTGGAGGTCGCATTGAGTACTTTGGCATGAGCAGTCGATTTGGCGAGGTTAAACCCGGCCAGCGTCACAAACGCTAAGGCATAAAATGAACCTGCACCTGGCCCGAAGAAGCCATCGTAAAAACCGACGCAACCACCCGCGATCAGTGCAAACGGCAAACCATGCAGGCGACGCTGTCTGTCTTCTTCGCCAAGCCGTGGCATCAGTAAAAAGTACAGGCCAATACAGATAACCAGGATGGGCAGGATCTGACGCAAAATGTCGGACTGCACATGCTGAACAAGCAGTGCGCCAGACGTAGAGCCGATAAAGGTCATCAGGATATTCAGTTTCTGATCGGCAAGATTAACCACCTTACGGCGGATAAAATAGAGCGATGCGGACAGAGACCCGCCACAAGCCTGAAGCTTATTGGTTGCCAGGGCCTGTGCAGGGTTCATGCCAGCGGCCAGCAGGGCCGGAACAGTCAGCAAACCGCCCCCACCCGCCAGCGCATCAATAAATCCGGCTAACATAGCGACAAAAAACAGCACCACCAGCAGCGTGGGTGACACCATAAAAAGATCGACGAAATTATCCATTAGAGTACATGCTCATCCAGTAGCGCCTGGCAGGAAGGCGGCAACGGAGGCGGTGTCTTCTTCTCAGGCTTAGAGGTTCCAGGTTTTGCAGGTTCAAACCAGCTTTGCAGTTCCGCGCCACAGCCATCGCCTGGCGGCGGTAACGGCTGATCTTCGCATTCAAGACTGTTTGCCGGGCAACGCAGACGAACGTGCATATGCGCACGATGCTGGAACCACGGGCGCACTTTGCGCAGCCAGTCGCGATCGGTGCCGGCATCCTGGCAGAGCTGCTGTTTAATGGCCGGGTTCACAAAAATCCGCGTGACGTCGTTATCTTTCGCCGCCAGCTTGATCATGCTGGAGACATCCTGCGACCAAAGTGAGGGCACAACGTTTTTACCGTCGCCCGCGACCAGATCCAGCGCCTGCGGTTTCAGTAGTTGTGAGGAACTCCAGCGCGCTTTCGGCAGTTGCAAGAAGATATCGACATCCAGTCCGGTCTGGTGGCTGGCGTGTCCACTGTTGAAACGCCCACCGGCAGGCATTCCCATATCGCCGATGAGCATGGTCCCCAGCCCCAGATTGTGCACCTGGTTGCCCAGACGCTGAATAAACAGCACCAGGTCCGGGTGACCAAAATAGCGGCGCTGGTCAGTGCGCATCACCTGATAGGTGTCTGATTGCAGCGGCAACTCTTGTGCGCCAACGATACAGCCGTTCGAAAATGCACCAATAGACTGCGCACTCCCCGCTACCGGATGGCTGATTTTTTGCCACGGTGTAGCAGCCAGACTGGCTCCACTGGCGAGTAACGCCAGCAGAGCAATTGCGGTTTTTTTCATGTTTACCAGCGTGGAATGGTGGTCGTCACATCCGCATTCTGCGCGCGCTGGCGCAGGAAGTGATCCATCAGCACAATCGCCAGCATCGCTTCAGCAATCGGCACTGCGCGGATCCCCACGCACGGATCATGACGGCCTTTCGTGATCATCTCGACTTCTTCACCAGAGCGGTTAATCGTATGACCCGGTACGGTAATGCTGGAGGTTGGTTTCAGTGCGATGTTAGCGACAATCTGTTGCCCGCTGCTGATCCCGCCAAGAATACCGCCCGCGTGGTTGCTCTGGAAACCGTCTTTGGTAATTTCGTCACGGTTCTGGCTACCACGAAGCTGAATCACGCCAAAACCGTCGCCAATCTCAACACCTTTCACCGCATTGATGCTCATCATCGCGTGGGCAATATCAGCGTCAAGACGGTCAAAGACCGGCTCGCCCCAGCCTGCGGGAACACCATCTGCCACAACGGTCACTTTGGCACCGATGGAGTCGCCCTCTTTCTTCAGGCCACGCATCAGTTCGTCCAAAGCCTCCAGCTTATCGGCATCGGCGCAGAAGAACGGGTTTTGTTCAACCTGGTCCCAGTCTTTAATCGCCAGCGGAATGTCGCCCATCTGGGTCAGACAACCGCGGATAACGATGCCAAATTTTTGCGCCAGGTATTTTTTCGCGATCGCGCCTGCGGCTACACGCATGGCAGTTTCACGCGCGGAAGAACGACCGCCACCGCGATAATCACGAAAACCGTATTTTTGCTCGTAGGTATAGTCAGCATGACCCGGACGGAAGACGTCTTTGATGGCACCGTAGTCCTGCGAACGCTGATCGGTGTTTTCAATCAGCAAGCCAATGCTGGTACCGGTGGTACGGCCTTCGAACACGCCAGAGAGAATTTTGACCTGGTCCGGCTCGCGACGCTGCGTGGTGTAGCGAGAGGTGCCAGGGCGACGACGGTCGAGGTCGTGCTGTAAATCAGCTTCGGTCAGCTCGATGCCTGGCGGGACGCCATCAACGATACAACCCAGTGCCAGCCCGTGCGACTCACCAAAGGTGGTCACGCGGAATAATTGTCCAATACTGTTTCCTGCCATCACGGCTCCGCTGTCGTTATTTGTGTTTGAGCGTTGTGAAACGGGCCGAAGCCCGCTGGATTAATCTTTGTAAATGCTGAAGTGTTCACGCGCGTCGAGAAGCTGCGCTTTGGTCAACATAAAGACGCCATCACCGCCGTTGTCGAACTCGAGCCAGGTGAACGGCACATCCGGGTACTGCTCTATCAGATGTACCATGCTGTTGCCGACTTCACAAATCAGAACGCCATCGTCGGTCAGATAATCCGGCGCGCAGGCCAGAATGCGACGTGTCAGCTTCAGGCCGTCAGAGCCTGATGCCAGACCCAGTTCCGGCTCATGGCGATACTCATTTGGCAGATCGGACATGTCTTCCGCATCTACATACGGCGGGTTAGTCACGATCAGATCGTACTGGAGCACAGGCAGATCGCGGAACAGATCGGAGCGGATCGGCGTAACGTGATGGATAAGCCCATGCTCTTCAATGTTGTGTTCAGTCACGGCCAGCGCATCGGTGGAGATATCCACGGCATCCACTTCCGCTTCCGGGAAGGCATAAGCACAGGCAATAGCGATACAACCGCTGCCGGTACACATGTCCAGAATATGCTGCGGCTGGTGATTAATCAGGCCATCGAAGTGGTTGTTGATCAGCTCACCGATCGGCGAGCGCGGTACCAGAACACGTTCATCAACATAGAATTCGTGGCCACAGAACCAGGCTTTGTTGGTCAGATAGGCAACAGGAATACGTTCGTTAACGCGACGGATCACGCGCTCAACGATGCGATGTTTTTCGCTGGAGGTCAGGCGCGCACTGCGCATGTCTTCAGGGATATCCAGCGGCAGATAGAGTGACGGCAGCACCAGCTGAACAGCCTCATCCCACGGGTTATCGGTACCATGACCGTACCAGATATTCGCGGCGCTGAAGCGGCTAACCGACCAGCGCAACATGTCCTGTATGGTATGCAGCTCGTTTACTGCTTCATCGACAAATATTTTATCCACTCTTTCCTCCAGGGCACGCTCGCATAATTTTCGGCGGCTAGTTTGCCATGAAGACGGCGATAAATCAGCAATGACGCTTACTGCTTGAGGTTAAAAAATGCGTTTAGTCAGGTACACTATTGGAAATAAGAGATGAGACAGGCTAATGAAAAAGAAAACAACGCTCAGCCAGGAGGATCAGTCGCTCTTCCGTCAGCTCATGACCGGAACGCGTCAAATCAAGCAGGACACCATTGTCCAACGCCCGATTCGTAAGAAAATCACTGAAGTACCGGTTAAACGTTTATTGCAGGAACAGGCTGATAACAGCCACTATTTTTCGGATGAATTCCAGCCGCTGCTCAATACCCAGGGCGCAGTGAAGTATGTACGTGAAGACGTCAGCCACTTTGAGCTGAAAAAATTACGTCGGGGAGATTATTCGCCGGAACTGTTTCTCGATCTGCACGGGTTAACCCAGATGCAGGCGAAGCAAGAGCTGGGGGCATTAATTGCCGCGTGCCGTCGGGAACACGTTTTTTGTGCCTGCGTGATGCACGGCCACGGTAAACATATCCTGAAGCAGCAAACGCCGTTATGGCTTGCCCAACACCCGCACGTGATGGCATTTCATCAGGCACCAAAAGAGTACGGCGGAGATGCCGCATTACTGGTGTTGATTGAAGTGGAAGAGTGGCAGCCACCAGAACTGCCCTGACAGACTGGCGGGTGGCCCCGCCAGAATGCAAGTCAGGTCAAATAGCTTTCGCCATCTTCAGATTGCACGGACTCATTTGCCAGTTAAAGACCCCTTTGCCCGTTTCGTCGAGTGTGACGTTAGCAATGGCAGAAGTCGTAAACATCGGTGGCGTTTCGCCCGGGCACAGTTCAGATACCAGATAGCCAACCAGTGGCAGGTGGGAAATGACCAGTGCAGAGGAGACTCCCTCATTGCACAGCGCCTGAAGATACGCGCTCACAAGGCCAACATCGCCGCACGGCGTGAGTTCTGGGAGAACATCGACGTCGGAAGGCAGGATCATACACTCACCCACCACTTCAAGGGTCTGTTCTGCACGCAGGAACGGACTCACCAGAACACGTTCGATGTCCACTTTTTGACCTTCAAGCCAGGTAGCCATTTGACGGGATTCGTCGCAGCCACAAAGGGTCAAAGGACGTACTGAGTCACTGGCGGCATCGAGTGCCGCGTCGCCGTGACGCATGATAAAAACTTGCATATTGCACCGCTTTTGTTAACCAGAATCACCAGCGCTGACTACCTGGGATGATGCCATAGAGGTAGAAAACCTGGTGGCCGGGCATTGTGCCTGATCCATTCGGTGAATGAAACGCTGTTTTTTACCTCAATGGCGTAAGTATAGTCAATCTTTGTTTACAAATTCGCCAAAACAGGTTCGCTCAACTCAGGATTTACCCTTCTTTGACCTCAACTTACGAGGCCAGTTTCCCTTGCAGACCAAAAAGTTTGGCCGCGTTCCGCCATTTGCAATAATTCGTCACAGGGCGTAAACCGCGGACCAAATTGCGTGGCAAGACGTTGCAGAGTGGCAACCACTTCACCCGCTCCCAGTGTATCCATGTAACGGAACGGGCCGCCAAGGAACGGCGGGAAACCGATACCAAAAACAGCACCTATGTCACCATCGCGTGCGCTTTTGATTACCTGCTCGCCAAAGCAGCGCGCTGCTTCGTTAAGCATCATCATCACACAGCGTTCAGCACACTGAACCGCCGACAGTTTTCCCTGCCCGGTTGCTGAAATAAGCCCATAAACCGAAGGGTCGACCTGTTTCTTGCTTTTACGCCCTTTCTGCACGTAAAGATAGAAACCGCGTTCATTTTTTCTGCCTTTGCGATCGTCCTTCAATATTGCTGAAACAATGTTTGCAGGCGGGCTAAAACGATCTCCATATGCGGCCTCCAGCACTGGTATAATTTTAGTGCCGGTATCTATTCCTACCTCATCCAAAAGTTGGATTGGGCCAACCGGGAAACCAAACTTCACCAGTGCCTCGTCTACATGTTCGATCTTCTCCCCTTCCGTCAGTAGCCGCATCGCCTCATTTATATAAGGCGCAAGAATACGGTTAACGTAAAAACCGGCTTTATCGGCCACCACAACCGGGGTCTTGCCCTGCATTTTGGCAAGCTTCACTACGGTTGCGATGGTCTGCGGGCTGGTCGTGGCGTGTGGAATGACTTCCACCAGCGGCATTTTTTCGACCGGGCTAAAGAAATGCAGGCCAATCACCTGTTCAGGACGCGCCGCGTGCATCGCAATATCACCAATCGGTAACGATGAGGTGTTAGAGGCAAAGATGGTATGGGGTGCGCAATGCTGCTCGACATCCGCCACCATCTTTTGCTTCAGCGCTAAATCTTCAAATACCGCTTCAATAACAAGGTCACGATGGGCAAAACCGCTATAGTCAGTCGCACCCGAAACCAGCGCCAGCGTTTTGTCTCGCTCACTTGCCTTTATATGGCGCCGTTTGACCTTTTGATCAAGCAACTGCCAGCTGTATTGCAGCGCATGATTAATCCCTTTCGGATTGATGTCTTTAATACGCACGGGCAATTTGCCCTTGCTGGCGGTCACAAAGGCAATACCGCCGCCCATCAGCCCGCCACCCAGTATTCCCACAGCGCGCAAAGATGCAGGTTCTGCGTCACTGCCCGGATCTTTTTTAACATCGGTGCTGGCAAAGAAGATGCTACGCAACGACTGAGACTGCGGCGTCATAGCCAGTTCACCAAAGGCCTTTGCCTCAGCGGCATATCCACTGCTGCTGCCGTGCGCCAGACCGGTTTCAATCACCTCCAGAATGCGTGTGGTTGCCGGGTAATTGCCCTTCGCTTTTTGCTCTGTTTTTTTACCGACCATACTGAAAAGCAGCGCGCGTCCAAGTGGCCCCGCCAGGATACGCTCGCGTACCGGCAGATGCCGTTTGGCCTGGCGCCCTTTCAACGCCCGCTCAACTGCGGCTTCCAGCAATATCGAATGCGGCACAACCTCATCCACCAGACCCGACCTCAACGCCTGACGCGCACGAAGTTGTTTACCGGTTAAGATCATCTCCAGCGCCGTACTGACGCCAACAAGTCGCGGTAAACGCTGCGTGCCACCCGATCCTGGTAGCAGTCCAAGTTGTACTTCGGGTAAGCCTAAAACGGTTTTCGCATCGTCGGTACATATCCGGCTGTGACAGGCCAGGGCAAGTTCCAGCCCGCCACCGAGACACGCTCCGTGAATAGCCGCAATCACCGGAACAGGCAACGCGTGGATCTCAGCCATCACCTGCTGCCCCTGCCGCGCCAGGTCTTCCGCCTCCTGGGCGCTTTTTGCACGGGCGATCATGTTGATATCCGCCCCGGCAATAAAGTTATCTGATTTGGCCGAAATAAAGACCAGCCCACGAAGGTCTTTATTTTCGCGGATCTGCTTTAACATCGCCCGCACCTGAACACCAAACTCGGCCTTCAGGGTATTCATCTTTTCGCCAGGAACATCAATAGTGACAACAGCGACGTTATCGGGGCGAACATTCAGCGTAAATGCCGATGTCATGTCCATTATTCAGCCTCCACAACCATTGCCGCACCCAGCCCACCCGCCGCACAGGCGGTGACCAGCCCAAATCCGCCGCCGCGGCGACGCAGTTCATGTAATGTTTGGGTTATCATTCGCGCGCCCGTGGCCGCGAAAGGATGGCCGTAAGCGATAGAGCCACCCAATACGTTAAATTTGCTTTCGTCCACTTCACCGGTGGCGTTTGCCCGCCCCAGAACTTCACGTGCGAATCTGTCGCTTGCCAGAAGCTGCACGTTTGCCAGTGTTTGTGCGGCAAAGGCTTCGTGCATATCAATGAGCGTCAAATCAGCCAGCGTTAACCCGGCGCGCTCCAGTGCCAGTGGCGTAGACCAGGCAGGGCCTAACAGCATATCCTGCCAGACATCAATAGCCGTAAACGCGTAGCTGCGCAGATAACCCAGCGGTTTTATGCCCAGCTCTCTGGCGCGGGATTCGGTCATCAGGATCACAGCGGCGGCGCCGTCCGTCAGTGGCGTACTGTTGGCGGCGGTAACGGTGCCATGTTTGCGATCAAATGCCGGGCGTAGTTTTGCATAATCCGCCAGCGTCGACGTGCCACGAATATTGTTATCTTCCACAAGCGGTTCACGGTAAGGGGGAACATAGGCGGTCATCACCTCGTCGGCCAGTTTGCCTTCAGACCAGGCTTTTGCGGCGAGCTGGTGCGAACGGTGTGCCAACGCATCCTGCTGTTCACGCGTGATGCCATAGGTTTTCGCCATCTGCTCGGCGGTATCGCCCATGCGCAGACCGGTCGAATACTCTGCCACGGCGGGCGGTACAGGCATCAGGTCGCGTAAACGCAGGCGTGAGAAGAGTTTGAGTCGCTGCCCGGTGGTACGGGCTTTATTGACGTCCACCAGAATGCGGGCCAGCTTTTTACTAACCCCGATTGGCAGTACGGAAGAGGAGTCGGCACCGCCGGCAATTCCCGCGCGGATTGTACCGGTCATCAGGCTTTCCGCCACGTTGGCAACCGCCTGAAAACTGGTGGCACACGCGCGGCTGACGCTATAAGCATCGGTATGCACGTTCATGCCTGTACCCAGAACAATTTCACGCGCAATGTTGGGCGCTTCCGGCATTTGCACGACCTGGCCGAAAACCAGCTGTTCAATGACCTCAGGTGGTATTTCGCTGCGAGCCAGCATCTCTCCCACCACCATTTTTCCCAGATCGACCGCCGGGATGCCGTGAAACGCCGTTGCCTGACGCGCAAACGGCGTGCGCAACCCGCTGACAATGGCGATGCGGTCACCTTGTCGGGTGATAAGCGGTAATGCCTGACTCATAACACTCCCCTGTAAAATTCATGCTCAACGCAAAGTGGTCTGACCTGATAACAGTCTTAACCATTTTTTTACATTCAGCCAATCGGGGAAACGAAAAAGTGCGAGCTAAAACACAGAGAGGAAAAAGAAAATGCCCCTGCAAAGCAGAGGCATGGTGCGAGTTATTACGCCCTCTCTTGTGGGAGGACGCATCAGACCGCAGAGATTAGCGCAGACCCAACTGGAAGATCAGGGTTTCTGCTTCACAGGCGAATACAAAATCGATATCCAGCTGCACGCCGCCTTCAACCTCTTTGAAGGTCGATTTGATGTCGCACGGTTCGGACTCAACATCACGCGCACGCTTAGTCAGCGCTGCCAGGGTTTCGTCAGCGTCGGCACGGTTAGCGAACACACGGCTGTAGGACGCGGTGCAATCGGTGTTGTCCATGATGGTACCAACATCCATACAGCAGCAAACCGGGGTTTCATCAGCACTGCATTTACTCATAGTAGCTTTCCTCTGTATTCGCGCCGGGCGCGAGATAAACACGTTGCCGATATTTTACGCCCCGATGACCAGGTGCTCCAGCCGTTAATGGCGCAAAATGGGATAAGTGACCAATATCACGCTTAAAAATGATCTAAAACAAAAATCACCCTTTCGGATGAGATGCGATGGTCACATTTTTGCCAAGCAGATCTCGTTTCAAGAAACATATTGGAAAAACTTAATAAACAAACTTGCAACATCACATCTGGTCAGACCTATACTCACGCCACTGGTCTGATTTGTATGTTTTAACACAGACCCTACACTTCGCGCTCCTGTTACGGTATGTAACAATTTTTGAATAAAAATAACTCAATGAGGTTATGGTCATGAGCCAGAAAACCCTGTTCAAAAAGACTGCGTTAGCAGTTGCAGTGGCAATCGTCTCAACGTCCGCCTGGTCAGCGGGCTTTCAGCTTAACGAATTTTCTTCCTCTGGCCTTGGCCGCGCGTACTCCGGGGAAGGTGCAATAGCTGATGATGCAGGTAACGTGAGTCGTAACCCTGCGCTTATCACGATGTTTGATCGTCCTGCCTTCTCTATCGGTGCGGTTTATATCGATCCTGATGTTAACGTCACCGGTAATTCAGCCTTAACCGGCCAAAGTGCTAACCAGGACAACATCGCGCCAAGCGCGTGGGTTCCTAACATGCACTATGTTATGCCAATCAACGAGCAGTTTGGTTGGGGTGCATCCGTGACCTCAAACTATGGTCTGGCAACTGAATTTGGTGAAAACTACGGTGCCGGTATTTATGGCGGTAAAACCGACCTGCAAACCGTTAACCTGAACCTGAGCGGTGCCTATCGCCTGGATAGTAACTGGAGCTTCGGCTTAGGCGTTGACGCCGTTTATGCAAAAGCGAAGATCGAGCGTTATGCCGGCTCTCTGGGCCCACTTCTGGCAGGGCAGCTCAATGGCAAGGTTCCCCCTTCTTATCTGGATGGGATCAGCTCCCCGGACGACCAGATCGCGCACCTGAAAGGTGACGAATGGGGCTTCGGCTGGAACGCGGGTATCCTGTATGAACTGGATAAAAACAACCGCTGGGGTCTGACCTACCGTTCTGAAGTGAAAATCGACTTCGACGGCGACTACAAAAGCTCCATCAACCCGAACCTGAGCACCATTCTGGGTAATATGGGTATGACTGGCCTTCCTGCTGGTACCGGCGGGCGAACCGAGAACGGTTCTTTGTCGTTGCATCTGCCAGAAATGTGGGAAATCTCCGGTTATAACCGTGTAGCACCACAGTGGGCTATCCACTATAGCCTGACTTACACCAGCTGGAGCCAGTTCCAGGAACTGAAAGCCACCGGTGATAACGGCCAGACGCTGTTCTATAAAGATGAAAGCTTCAAAGATGCGTATCGTATCGCACTGGGTACAACCTATTACTACGATAAGAACTGGACTTTCCGTACCGGTATCGCATTTGATGATAGCCCGGTTCCGGCCGACAAGCGTTCTATCTCCATCCCGGATCAGGACCGTCTGTGGCTGAGCGCCGGTGCGACTTACGCATTTAACGATGACGCCTCAATCGACGTTGGCGCATCTTATATGCACGGCCAGAAAGTGAACTTCACCGAAGGTGAAGGCGCGGCGGCTTATACCTTCCACTCAGAAGGCAAAGCCTGGCTGTTCGGTACGAACTTCAACTACAAGTTCTAATCGCACAGAGATCAAAAAAGGTGAGCATTGCTCACCTTTTTTATTTACTGCGAATCGATATCTTTTAATTCGTTTTCGATTGCCTTCGCGTTTGGATTCTCTTCCGGCTTCAGCTTGCCACCATTGGCAATAAAGTCGTGATTCTGGAAGTACGCTTCACGAACCATGATGTACGGATCGGAAGACTGGCGCAGCAGACCGTCGGAATCCAGCAACTGGGCACGGGTTTCAATACCTTCAACCGTCCATTTCCCAATTGATAGTGGCCACGTCAGCCACGATAGCACCGGATACAGCGTATCGACCATATCGCCGCCATCATCACGGACAGTAAAGCTGCCGTAGAATGGCAACTGCATATACGGACCATAACCCACGCCGTAACTGCCCAGGGTACTACCAAAACGGTGTGGTTGTTCACGTTGCAGTTTCTGGTTCGCCATACCTGCAACATCAATAAAGCCGCCCATACCCAACAGGGTGTTCAGGAAGAAGCGGGTGAAGTGCACCATGCCCTGGTAAGGATCGCCTTGCAGGAAGTAGTTCACCATCACCGCAGGCTCTTCCAGGTTACTGGTGAAGTTGCTCAACCCGTTACGTGCAGGCTGTGGAACATAATCGCGCCATGCAACCGCCACCGGGCGAACCACATAGGGATCCAGCACGTTGTAGTTGAAGTTGTACATGGTGCGGTTAAACCCTTCTAAAGGATCAGAGCGCCCAGTTTGCTCACCCGAGCTTGCACAGCCCACGAGCAACGTAGTGCCCAGCGCAAGCGCCGACAGCCGAAGTTTCATAAATATCTCCCTGTTCAGTATGGCTATCGTTGATTGCCATCCGTAACGGAGCGTCTGACGCCCCGTCTGTAAACGTGCAAGTGATTGTAACAGCACGCTTACCGATGTCCACGCACACAATTACGGGCAGTAATCACCGTCACTCTGATCTCAGCATAGCCTGGCTTTTTGATTTCGTTTCGCTGGCAATTTTATATTGGCTTTGAAAGAGATGTATCACCTTTGTTGCCATTGTCAGAAATTTAAGAGCATCCCCACAGGTAATCCATAAAAAATCGCTACCCTTAACTGACAGCCCCTTGTCCGGAGCGGTTATGAAAGAAATTGGCGAAGAAAAAATCGGTGAGCACAGTGGTGATCATGAAGTCGAGAGCGAGGAAAAACGCCGCGGTGAGAAGATAGAGGTCGATGAAGACCGTCTGCCTTCCCGGGCGATGGCCATCCACGAACATATTCGCCAGGACGGGGAAAAAGAGCTCGAGCGGGATGCCATGGCCCTACTGTGGTCAGCTATTGCCGCAGGTTTATCGATGGGCGCATCGCTGCTGGCGAAGGGGATTTTTCATGTCCATCTGGTGGATGTGCCCGGCGGTTTTTTACTGGAAAACCTCGGGTACACGTTCGGCTTTGTTATCGTCATTATGGCCCGCCAGCAACTGTTTACGGAGAACACCGTTACGGCTGTGCTCCCGGTGATGCATAGCCCTACTTCCGGGAATGCCATCCTACTGATGCGCTTGTGGAGCGTGGTGTTACTCGGAAATCTTATCGGCACGGGTGTCGCAGCCTGGGCCTTTGAGTACATGCCAATTTTTGATGAAGCCACCCGGGACGCATTTGTGAAAATCGGTATGGATGTGATGAAAAACACCCCTGCCGAGATGTTTGCTAATGCGATTATCTCCGGCTGGATTATCGCCACGATGGTCTGGATGTTTCCCTCAGCGGGCAGTGCGAAAATTGTGGTGATTATCCTGATGACCTGGCTTATCGCGCTCGCAGACACCACGCACATTGTAGTGGGCAGCGTCGAAGTTCTTTATCTGGTCTTTAGCGGCACGCTGCACTGGAGCCATTTTTTATGGCCTTTCGCCCTCCCGACGCTGGCAGGCAATATCTGCGGCGGGACGTTTATTTTTGCCCTGCTGAGCCACGCGCAAATCCGCAATGACATGTCCAACAAGCGCAAAGCCGAGCTTAAGGCTCGGGAAGATAATGAAAAATCGGCAAAAAAAATGGACTGAATGGCGACTCTTTGAGCAGTCAGGCGGCGATGAGCTTAACGCAAAGTGTAAATAAGGCTATACTCGTGCCGCTTCGTCCCCTTAGTTAAATGGATATAACGAGCCCCTCCTAAGGGCTAGTTGCAGGTTCGATTCCTGCAGGGGACACCATATAGACCTCATCTGACATCTACCAAAATCAGCATTAGTCTTCCCAATATCGCCAATTCAGGGTCACATTATTATTCAGATGCATTCTGCTTTATTTCAGCATAGCGAGCGGTTAATTGTTTGAGGTGCATCTCCAGTTGAGTCCTGGCAGCCACAGGTAAAGGTGCCCCAGCAGGATTTTCTGACAATACCCGTAATTGTTCTTCAGCCGGTAAGGATTTATTAAAAGATTGCATGGCGTAAAAAACAACTGACTTCAGCTCGCTGACAGTCATGTATTTCCCTTTCTGCTCATCAAGCCCGTTAAGCCTGTCGCTCAGTTTTCGTAACGTTGTCATTCCCTCATACCAGCCATTCAGATTTTCTGTGGGGATACTTGCAGCATTCATCTGTCGTAGCCACTGCTGTGCCAGAGGTTTAGCTTGTTCTGGCCACAACGCCTGAGCCTGCTCCAGGAGTTGTCGACTCAAAACTATATTCCAGTCAGGAGGCAATTTATCCAGCCGGTCAAGCTGCTGCTGTGTTTGTGTTATCACTGTGTGTGATGACGGAGATTGCTGGCGCAACACATCCAGCTGTTCAGGCTCGAGAGTGACAGGTAAAGGAGCCAGAGATGCTGCAAACTGAGTGTGTAGCGAGTCAGGGCGGTGAAGATGCTGCCAAACCGATATCGCTGCTGTGCTTATCACCAGCATGGTACACATCCCGGATGCGAAAGATTTCCACTTATTAGCCGGAGTGGGCATAGCCGCCAGTACGTCCACATTTGACTGGTGTTCCATCTGTGCAACATACACCCACTTCACTGTGGCACTATTCTCTTCAGATGAGGTACCACTCGCTGTTGGTGTGGCACTATTCATCATTGTGGCAGGCAATACGACATCAGACTTAACGCTCATCCCGGAGCTGAGAGTGCCATCACTGTTTTCCAGCCTGATAGCATTGTTGTGCATCAGGGTACGCAGCGTATCGAGCTGGCTCAGATGCTTAAGCTCCAGACGCTGCAATACCGCCCCCAGACAGGTAAGCAATTGCTCTGCCTGATAAAGCTGGCTGAGGTTACTAAAATTCAATGGAAACATACGCATTAGTTGCTGCAAACGCTGACTCAGACTACTGAGGATTTCCATTCGGGCATGGACAGGCTGCGGCCAAAGCGCGTCCCACTGATGGCTTATCAGAGCCTCCACTATCGCCATACCTTCATTGAGACCGAATAATCCGGCCAGTTGTGTACGAGCCAACGTATACCAGGCCGCTGTCTGTAGCTCTACTCCATTCTGTTCAAACAGTGAGAGGCAGAGTTTTTCCACATGACCCCAGTTAACATCCGGGCGTGCCGGATGGTTCAGCTTACTCAGTTCATCGCGCAGGGCTACATAATCCGGTAGCGTGCGCGGGTCACCACCGGTTTTGATTTTACGTGTGGGGATGTCATTCATGACCAGGTATCCATCTGACGTGTCTGAAGCTATGGGAGACTATCGTTTATGCTGCTTCGCTTTCTGCATCTTCAATCTGGCCTCCGTAAGCCACTCGTCCATCCGCTCCTGCTGCTGCACCATTCGCAGGACAAATCCTGCAATTTCAATCCGATGCTAACCTCCAGGTGAAAACGAAGCAGGTTGTCTGGACCGCAATTTTTAAGGGTCTGTAATTTTACAGGCATGGTGTTCCATGACTTATATACGGGTTGTTGTGTCAAGATATTGTTGTTGCTTGAGATGTCTCAACAGAACCCGACCTTCAGGCATAAACTCAGTGCCGTAGCGCACCTGACCAATACCTTTGAGTTCAGCGTCGATGGCATATTGCAACTCGCCAGGAACTTTCTGTTCCAGCAGGACAACGGTTATCTTTTTCAGGCGTGGCTCATATCTGAGTAGTACGGCGGATAATGTCCCCATCAGCTCATGCGCTGTACCCGGCATCCCCTGGAGTATTTTAGTCATATCAGGCAGACCGTAGTCCGGCAGGTGCGCCAGTGTGCCGGCGCGACAGTTAAGAATGCGCTGCATGTTGTCGAGTACAGAGAGGATGACTTGATTTTCTTCACTGACCTGATGCAAATCCAACCCACCGGTAAAGTTGCCGAAGAGAGTCTCATACAACGACGGACGGGATGATTCATTCATTTTTCAGCACCCTCAGGGTCAGCTGGTTGTTTTTCGCTTCGATGACGCGGGCTTTATCCGGATCGAGGTCGTCACGGCTCAGCACTATCCGCCAGGTGTTATTCACCTGATCCGGCGATATAAACATGCCGGCCACAGCAACATACTGCACGTTCTCCTCCATCGGCATATCGACCATCACCGCCCCGCCGGGCTGCAGGCGGATGTCTTTTTCCGCCACCAGATCAGCCTGAATAGCCTGGCTGTCTGCCTTAAACAATGATGGATAGTCTGTACTGTCGAAGGTTTTGCGGTCCTTGAACTGGTAAATACGCACAACGGTGGACAGCGCTACCCCACTGGCATTGTGGTTCACTGCTTCACGGGCACGAATGTCGAGATGCAGGGTTTTCACTTGCTTATAAAATATCGATTTGGTGACGGCGACGGTGCCGTCTGTGACGCTCTGGGTCAGCCCACAGCCTGCCAGTATCAGTGCAATACCTGCGGCCAGTGCAACATGGGGAAATTTACCAGCGGTAATCGCCATCTTCATCGGTCTCCCTACGGTGAATATTTTCCTGTACACGCTCATAGCGGCCAAGATTGATGGTTATTGTTTTGGTGTATGAGGTGGTGTTTGCCACACTCAGCGGTCGCATCACAGCGGTTCGCCCCAACTGCACCGCACCTGCTTTGGGCTTAGCATTCATCGTCGCGTCGGGAAGCAGGCTGCGGTCGACACACAGCTGCAGGCGAACATCAAGGCGCGAGCCAAGATACACGTGCAAGAGTGCCATTAAATCCGTATGCAGCACCCCGCCTGGGAGCCAGCCCTGTACTTCAGACAGATTTGAGGTGGTAAGACGCATCAGCACCTGACTGTTCACATCAGTGGCATAGTTCCCCATCACCGGGCGATTTGTCAGGGTGACAGGATGGCTGACACTCATGGTCAGGGGCTTCTTCAGCGGAACACGGCGTTTGTCATGGTTCCAGATTTTTGCCTGCGTATTAGGTGCAAGCAGGCGGACCAGGGATGTCATGCCTTCGGCAGTGCGTCCTGGCAGCAACATCACCGGCAGCAGCGCCAGAAAGCGTGAAGCCGGTGCTGCGATAGTGTCCGTACAACCATCTATTCCGAGTCCTGCCAGCCCCAGCAGATACTGCGAGGTTTTATCCTTACCTCCGTCTTCAAAAGTCGCCGGATATGAGTATTTACGCCAGATACGATAGTACTGGGCAATCAGCCTATGGTTGAAGATATCGAGAAAATCGGTGGTGGCTTCGCACCCTTCGCGGCGCTGTGTAATGTCATCGATATAGTGCGTTGGCAGTGGCGACTCCACGCCGTAAAGCCCCATAAAGGTGATCCGAACCGTTGGCGGTAGGTGTGAATGCTCCGCAAGCTCCACCCCTTTGATTTCGGATACCGGGAAACCCATCCCTGGATGTGGCCGGAAACGCACCGGCTCCTCTCGAACCTGCCAGGTGCTGCCCGTTGCCGGTTTATCCGGCTGGCTCTGCTCCAGTAACTGGCAGAAGCGATAAAAGTTAATGTATGGCAGCTGATTGCCCAGCTGCGCTATCAGCCGGGCAGGCGCGGACTGTGGTTCTCTTTCCACCTGATGCATTTTCCTTCTGGCTGAATGATGAGGGTAAGTTGGTTGAACTGGTTCATGTCGGCATAGAGCGCGAAGAAGCGATTGAGCATTTCGCCGAACAAGTGAATATCGCCTTCCCCCGTAAACCCGTTGCTGTCCAGGGTCACTTCAATATCGAGACCGCGCAGCAGGAAGCCCTGCTCGAACCGCTGCAAGCGATGGTGTTTCACATGCTGAATCGCCTCCAGGCGGCGAGCATTCAATTCATCCTCTTGCCAGTTATATAGCGCAAGCGTCCCACGCAGCACTTCGGCGGTGCTCATCATGTTCAGAAACCCTGACCCCAAATGGCTTAGCACCCGCCAGTGGAAACGGTCTTCCGCAGGTGGATAGACTGGTAGCGTGGGTTTACAGAGGTTGCGCACCGAGAGTTGCGTATCTACCACCTGCTCACAGCGGTCGAGCAAGGTACTTTGCAGTGCCCTGCGCGGCAGTTGGCCGTTGGTACCCGTAATTTGCAGCGACACAGCTTCACGGTCGAAGAGCCGGTCATCTTCCCACTGGTGGCCGCCCAGGATAAGCCAGGTGTCATACAACCCGGTAACACCACGCTTAACGCGAGTGTGGTAGTAACGGGGTGGCGCATGGCGGCGCATCATCCCGCCTTTATGGCGAAAACTGCTAAAAGGTACATATTCTGCGTCATTAGTCCGGTTTGAGCCGGTGACAGAATCAACGGCGTAAATTTCGGTGTGCCCGTCCTGCAGTCGCTTAGGGTGCAGCAGGTACTCGCTTTCAAGCCCCGTAATGGTGAGCGGGTCAGCTTCCAGGGTGAACAGGTTAATCACCGGTACGCAATGGAGGCGAACGGCATCATCGGTGACCGGCAGGTCTGATGGCCACGGTGTACTGAACACCACTTCAATGTCGAAGTACTCTGCCCCGGCAGGCGGCGTAATGCCGTCCAGGCCGTTGAGGTGGACAAACATAAACTTGTCGCGGAAGGTGAAGTACTCCAGCAGCAACTGGTAACCACTGAAGGCGGTATCGCCCTTCGGCCACAGCCCGTCTTCTTCCGCAAATCCACCCGGCGAGAAGTACCCGTCGAGGCGAATACGGTCAGTCTGCCCGGGCAGTCGCATATACAGTGCCGACTGCCGCCTGGTCAGCATCAGATGCAGTTGGCTGCTGACGGGCGCATCCGCGCCGAGATAGAGACTCAGGTGACTGAGGTCAGCATGGGACCAGTCCGTCTGGGTGCTGCAGGCAAAACGCATCCGCAGCAGCGAGCGCCCGTCAGGCTCCGTGGTCATGGTTACCCCTGAAATATTCAGCGGGTTGAGCATCACATCGCGGGTTGTGCGGTAACGGCAGACCGTGTTTTTCGGCCCCACCGGGCGGGAGTACACTTCCAGACCCACAGGCATCACTTCAGCCATTTTAACGGCCTGAAGCGCAGGCGTGAACGCTACCACCGAGAGTGACGGAATGGTACGCAGATAATGGGGCCAGAGCATGCTGACCAGCCCTTCGGTGAACTCAGGCAGGTCGTCGTCTATCTTTTCGCGTAGCCGCCCCATAGAGAAAGCAAAGCCTTCAAACAGGCGTTCGACATAGGGATCGGGTGTACCGGCCTTATCCAGATCCAGCATCGCAGCCCGATCCGGGTGGGTCTGGGCGAATTCTTTGGCGGCTTCACGGAGGTAGCGCATTTCCGCGTCGTAATAACGCAGGGTCAAATCTTCCATTTATTCATTTTCCTGTGGCTCTAACCGCAGAGTACGGCGGCACGGGCGGGGTCAACGGCAATCAATCCAGCCAGTAACTGGTCCATTACTGGCGTCAGGCGGGCTTTATCGGCCTCACTACGACCGGCTTTCAATCTGAGGAGTTTGAGGTGGCGAGCATGGACTTCAAACAAGAGTTCCGGCTCCCAGTCTGTAAGCGTCACCGTATCGGCACGCTCACCCAGTTCAGCAAACAGGTGCACGGCCAGTTCATTTTTACCGTACTGCTCAGCAATGCGCCCCATCAACAGACGCAACAGCCACTTCTGACGATCGGTGGTCATACCCGGCCGGGTCTGTAACCAGCCCAGCGCCGCATCTGGACCCTCACTGTCGGCCAGTGCCACGGCTTCAGGCTCCAGCGCCAAAATGTCATTGTTGCCATCGGACAACTGTGCAGAAGACGTGTCATTGCCCCACTCGCCTGTACTATCCAGCACGCTCTGCTGGATCCAGTTCAGCGTCACTTCATCCGCAAACGGCGTACCGTCGCTGAACGCCAGCGTCTCGAGCCCAGAAAGACGGATTAGTAGTCCTTTCAGGTCAGCGGCAATAATATCGGCTAACGTGATCTGTCCGGACTTTGTCAGCGCCTGATGGATATACCATTGCAAATCCAGCCACAGATGATTGGCACCACGGGAAAAGGTGCTATCCGCCGTCTCCAGCATTTCAGCCCAGTTCTGCTGCAGGTAGAGACGTTTGAGTAACGCGCGTTGATCCGCCCTTGGCGGCTCGATGCGTGTACGCCCCTGAGCATCCGGGGCCGGGATGGCCCGCAGGGTGTCGTGACGCAGGCTCTTCATCAGATGGTGTGCTGACAGCCAACCATCTGGCTGCTCGCGCAGGTATTCGGTGAGGGTGCGGGCCTGAGCCAGCAAATCCTGACCCGAAGTAATTCGCCCGATTAACGGCGCATCGCTGTGACTCGCCGGAAGAGGTGTTTCACCTGAACTGGCGTTCTGCGGTACCACCGCATCCACACCTCCCGCTTTCTGCAGACGACTTTCCAGCGCACTGTACAGCGCATTGAGTTCGGGACGGGTTTCATCCGGCTCATTCTCAATAAGCTGTGATATCAGCAGCAGCGCACCAGTGGTTCGCATCGCATCGATCCTGACCACTTCCGGGTACAGAGAAAGCGAGTCAGTCATACGCGCTCCTGCCAGCCATTCCAGTGCAGCCTTACGGCTGCGGTCACGCTGTGGATGCAGCTGTGTGCCAAAGCGCTCCAGCAGACCGGCCAGCAACTCGAGTCCTTCGGCCAGCCCCTGCTCACCTTCGCCGTGCAGCTTCGCCCAGCAGTAGTAGGTCGCCGCACGGATATCTTTGGCGGTCGTGGTCAGCAGCTTCTCTGCCAGCCGGCAGATGAGTTCAGTATCCGCGCCGGAAAGTTTGTTGACTTCCTCGCGCATCTGCTGGAAGTCATCGTCATAGCCTGGGTCTTCGCCAGCGGGCGATTGCCCGGACAGCGGCTGGAGCCAGCTGTCCCACTGCGCCACACGCTCACGGGTTGCTACAAGTAATGGTTCCTGTTCTGTCTGGCAGGCACTGAGTAAGGCATTGAGCGTGCTCATCAGTAGACCTCCTCTGCATCACTGTTCGCACTGGCGACCTGGTCCGACGGTGAGATACCGGTGGTGCTGAAGATGGTTTCCGGCAGACGTAAATTACGCAGTTTCAGCAGCGCCAGAGGACCCTCGCCAGATTCGGTACGCAGGGTGTAATTAAGTGTGCGGCCGTCCTGCGCCTTCCAGCTCAGGCTGTAGCTGCTTCCCACGCCTGGGTAGGCACTGACGGCGGCCTTATCGAGCAGCCGGATCCAGCCCCAGGCACCGGGAATATCGGCGTACTGGCGCGTACCCGCCTGCGTGCTAATCCAGCTCAGATTTGCACCCGGAGCTTCAGTATCCGCAGGCCAGCTAAAGCGTTTCCACGCAGGGAGTTGGTTCACATAGGTCAGTTTTTGGCTATCGATAATCATGTCTGTCTGCATCACGCCATCAGCAGTGCCCGGACGCAGCTCGAAGTTCATGCCAGCATTGCCTTCGGTGAAGGCCACATCCGAGATATGACTCAAAGTGTTGATGGCATTGAGAAACGCCGGGTTAAACGCGAGGCCCTGCGAGTTGATGCTGTCTGGCACCCAGTGATTGCCCTCTTTATGCAGTACGCCTTTGAGGCGGGTTTGCAGGAACTGCGCGATACGCCCGGAATCTGCGTTAAGATATTTGGCCAGCAGCGGCAGGGAAACATCACTGCTGGAATTATTGAACGGATAACGGCCACCAAAGGCACTGTTCCACTCGGCAACCACCGCCTGCTGCCACTGAGCATTGAGGCTGTCGGCCGCCGGGGTCAGTACCTGCTGCCAGGCCTGTTCCATCGGGTTCACAAAGACCGTACGGCCAAAGCCGCTCCACTCCTGCCCCAGACCGGCGGCAATCAGGCTGCCGTAGTCGCGGGTTTCCGTCAGGTCAACCGCTTTGCCCTGGAACACCGTCTGGGCAATGGTCTGGGTCATCGCCTGCGGGTCGGCAGCATTAGTCACCTGCTGCAGACGCAGGCGCACCTGCGTTACACGGGTAAGGTATGACTGCAGACTTTGCTCCTGCGCACCGGTACGATTCTTGTCCATCAGTGCCAGAACCGGACCAAAGGTTGCATCCAGCGGACCGTGAACGCCGGCACTCTGGTCAATGGCATCCTTGTTGTCATCACCGAGCAGTTTTTTGGCTGATTTCACCAGGGAGTCTGAAATCGCCTCGCCAGTCTGCCCGGTTCGCCCCTGCACGTTCAGGGTGTTCATTAGCGCCACCAGAGGTGACTGACGCACATCGGCCATCAGGGTCAACTGGTCAATGGAATCCGACAGTGTGGCGGCCTGGTTCCAGCGCATGCTGTTGAGAAATGTCAGCCAGGCGCCGCCAAAGTCAGCAAAGTAACGCTCCGTAAGGCGCTTTTTCAGCGCCTCCGGCGAGGTCTCGTCCTGTTTATTTACCTGACGCTTGCTGTCGGTCAGCACCCAGTCGAGCTCGTCCCGGCGTGCTTTCACCACCTTATCGATAGCGGGCTGCACGGCCTGCTCCCAGGCCTGACGGGTAAACATACCTGGCACAATTTCGGTGGTGCTAAACAGGCGGGATGCATCGGTTTCCCCGGTCATATCTTCAAGACGCATATCGACATACAGGTGCGCCACCTGCGAGAGCATCTTCTGGTACTGCGTCGATTCACTGTTACGCACGCCCATCAGGCGGACCAGCAGGGAGCGCGCCTGACTGACCATGTTTTCATCGGCTCGCAGTTTCCACTCAGGATGTGTGACCAGCTGCGCGCCATAGAACGTCAGCAGTGACGGCGCCACGCCCTGCCAGACGGCGTCTTTCACGTCGTCACGTTTTGGCCAGTTGTGCAGCAGCGCCGGGCTGAACCAGGCCACGTCCATATGTTCCGGACGGGCCAGCATCAGCCAGAGTTTGAGCTGGTCATAAGTAGTTTTTGCCATCTGCTCACGCAGCGGGCTGCCCGGCGGCAACGCATTGAAGGCACTGAGCTGAGTCTGCAGATGGTCCGCTGCCGCATCGCGCAGCAGAGGCTGGGCGCTGTCCTGATAGCGCGGCCAGAGTGCCGCCAGCAACGCATTGTTCTGGCTCAGCCCGGCCTGCTCATACCAGGGCACACCGTGATCAGCGCGGTACTTCAGACGGGCAAGGGTTTTCTGGAGTTCAGACAGCGCGTGCAGGCGCTGTTCCAGCGGCTGATTCTGTCGGGCGGCAAGTGCGGCCTGGGCATTAGCCCCATCAATCTGGCTGCGGTTGGTGACATACGCGATGCTCATCCATGCAGCCCAGCCCACCATCGCCAGGGCCACAACCGACGCAAACAGTTTGCGCCATGGAATGCCCGGTTTGCGCGGACGCAGTCCGGCAGGAAGCGTGCGGACAGACTCAGGCAAAACATCCCAGCGTTTATCCATGCCCCAGTGGTGCGTTACGGCACGTTCGGCACCGGCAGAGGGCTGACTGAACACCACACCAGCCAGCGGTAGCGGGCGGTACGGATTAAGCATCACCGCCAGCGGCGCGGTCACGCTTTCCGGCTCACGAATGAGCTGGTCGGCCAACGTCAGCAGGAAGTTATGTTTCACTTCACCGCAGGTCTGCTGCAAACCCTGTGAAGTCAAATCTGGCGTCAGGACGGAGAGTTGCTCTGCCAGCCCTTCGGTACGACAACCGGCAGGCAATAGACAGCCGGTAGCTTGCGTAATGCGCCCTTCCGGCTTACCGGCGCGTGGATGCAAGGACCAGACATACAGCGGAAGCTGCCAGCCAAGCGTTTCCATACGCGCGCTAATGGCATGAGACAGGGAGTCCATGGTGCTTTCTGACGGTACCGGCAGCGGCTGCTCCAGCCCTGGCGCTGAGAGTTGGTCAAAGGCCGAGGTCACCCACACCAGGCCATCCAACGGACGGCGGCGCAGTTTGCGCAGCGCGGTCAGCCAGGCACTGTCTGCCGGCGTATTGAGGTCACCGCCCCACAGCAACAGTGTGCCGCGGTCTTCCTGCCAGAGCTGAACCGTAAGACCTGGAGTCAGTTGCTCCACTTCAGCGGCGGTACCGGTTATCAGCAGGATGCGTGTTTTACGTCCCCAGCAACGGCCGTAGAGGTTACGCATGGCGAGGCGGATGATTTTGACCGTTTCGCTACATTTGTCCAGGTCAGCACGCGATGTATTTTCCTGTCGATGATTTTTCCCCGCTAATTCTCGCAACTGCTGAATAAAGCTCAGAGATATAAACCATTGCCACAAGCGGACAAATAAATCATCACAGAGCAAAATGAATAAACATAGACCGGCAACTGCCAACGAAACCGCCAGCTTTTTCTCGGAAGTACGCAGATGAACAAGGGGATTCTCAGTCCAGATAAGCCCGCCAGCTACAACCGCAATCAGCAGGACGAGTAACCAGGCACTGAGACGTTTTTTCTTTTTCACATCACTATCCTTTGAAAGCATTATGCAGGACGAACAACTGTCATCTGAGTTGTTCGAGCACCAACGAGCAGCCACTGAGTCAATCCCGAACTAACGGCACTTTCACAAGCACAAATCAGAGTGATATTGCCCACTGCAGTCGCTGGCCTGCCAAAAGCATCATCCAGAATCTGCTCTCCTTTTTTTGCAGGTAAATACCCTGACTTATCCATCACCTGAAGAACGGCAGCCAGCGCATCGCTTTTCACCTGCGCACGCCACAAATACCAGGGTAATTCTGTGGTTACTTCTCCCCAATTCGCCACATCCGCAACTGCATCACTAGCATCCTTTACAACAACCGGACGATGTATCCACATTTTCGGCTTGATATGTTGTCGTTCCAGCCAAGCGGGAGAAGCCAATAACAGGGCGGATACAGATTCAGCCTGTCGGTCGCGGGCCAGCAGAAATAAATTAACCTCAATGGAAAGGAACAGCGTGTCATCCTGCCTGTCGAGCCATTCATCAATCCACATTAATCCATCACTTTCAGTACTGACGTTAATCTCACTAACAGCATATGAATCAGGAATAATGCTTCGCCAGGCAGTGATAATCTGCTCATCATTCAGCACACCATCATGATTAAGGCGAACGACGAGCTTCCCGGTAAATTGTGTAAGTTCGGTGTGTAACTGCCTGATGACACTACCTAAAACAGCTTCGAGCCGTGACTGATGTTCTACTTCATTAGAGCTTATTAATACCGGAGAGAGCGAAGCCGAAGTCACTACAGACTGAAGGGCTTGAGAATAGTGCGACTGAAGCGCATTCGCTCCCTGTAAAAGCGCAGCAGCGAGTTTGTTGCTGGCAACGGGTGTGGTGTAACTTATCCCGAGTACGCCAAGGGCTTGTCGACCCAGTGAAACCTGTTCGTCATGCTGCGTTTGATGTAAATGGTTCCACCACATTACGCGATCGCGTTCGTTCTCATAGTGCCGTAACCTGGCAATATAGGCAGCCAGCCCCGCAGAGAACGGTATGAGAAGCGTACAGAACCAGAACCAAGTGGAATGTGTGGTCAATCCCTTTGGCCAAAGCGAAAGTACCAGCACTGCTCCCACAATCACAATCAGAGCAATCACGAGAAACCAACGAGATCTGTCAGGTGGAACAGGTAATGGCTCTGCCTTAGGGATCTGTTTGAGATCAACTGGCATGATTAGCGTTTTCCGGCATGAGGTAATGAAGAAATCAATGTGCAGCCGCAACCACAGTGGTGGCCATGCAGTGCAATTGGTTTGCCATTAATTTTTGAACCTTCATCACCCTCTGCAATAAATGTTTGACCATGCTCAGGGCAGGTTACTTTATCCATCAGACAAGCGACCTCTAACCCCATAAATATCACACCGGAGCTTCCTTCAATTACAGTGCCGCCGTGGGTCGTTTTATCATTAATGCGAATTACACCCTGCATAATCATTCCTTTAATCCAGATAACACATAGCCACAAGTAACACCATCGCTATAAAGATAAGTAAAAGAAAAGGGGAACCATATTTATCCACCATATTTTCAAGCTCCCAACCTGAGTTATTGATAATACCAAATACAGGGTTCTTTATATCTGACGTACTAAACTTATAATAATACTGCTCTCCAATAGTGCCATCCGTTTTTATCCTCCAGGATTTTCCAAAATTAAATTCTTTACGACCACCCCATTGAACTTTTTTTAAAACCCACTCTCTCTGTGCTTAGCTCAGTTTCAATATCGATTGATTTTTCTCTGTAACTCACTCGATTCTTTGCTTCATTAAAGAGCAGTGTCAGTTCGTATTGCTTCTTCAGGCCACCAACTCCGAATAACTCGATCCATTTCGCATCCACAATCTTCCATGAAGCAATTAGTTTATCTCCTTGCTCAATTACAGAAAACGGAATGTCGCTATCCTGATTCAATTCCATAAGCCGAGATTTTAATTGCGAGAGAGGAATCGGTCGTTCACAATTCATATGACATCCTGTCATAACTAATTTAAATATCCAAAACAATTATTGATAACATATTAATAAAAAACAACCACCATCAAATGTGTTAAAAAATAAAACGAAAATTATTTATTTATCTCCGCAGAATTTACCACACAACGTGCCGTTTGACTGGATGGGATACTGTCTTTCGGTACACGAGGAGAACGAAAGGTTCGTCCTACTGTAGAACCCGTTATTCCGTTATAGCTGTTTAAAGATCTCATTACTTTCTGATACCCCTTTCCATCATGTTTGAATTCAGGTTTTTCAGGTCCCTGAGGGTCTTTGTAAGGTGAGTTATTATAATAATCAGGATCATACCAGTCGTTGACCCATTCGAAACCGTTTCCGGCCATGTCATAGATCCCTATAGAGTTAGGGGGATAAATATCTCCTGGCACACTTGATAATTCTTCTAGATGCGTACCATTTTTTCTCGCAAACAATTTTCGATCATAACTGGTACTTATGTTAATACCACGTTCTTTTCCTCCGCCGTGAAATTCAATTTCAGCTTTACCTGTATTGGTAGGTAAAACTATAAATTGTCCGCGACTTCTGGCGGCGTACTCCCACTGCGCTTCGGTTGGCAAGGAGAATGGAAGGCCCGTCATTTTCCCAAGCCAGGCACAATAATCCGCCGCCTCATACCAGTCAATTCTGGCGGGCGTATCGGGGGTGCTGTTATATTCTGCCCATTTATCCTTTAGTGAATCGCGAACATCTCTTACAGGCCGGTGATGGTAATCCAGAAACAGATGATAATCCCGGTTGCTGATTTTGAACTTGCTCATTGAGTAACTGGTCAGTTCCACCATATGCAGGGGTTTGCTGTCCGGATAAGGATCAATCTGAGCACCATATAACTTCTCGCCAAAGTCCCCCATTTCAAAATCACCGCCTTCGATATAAACCAGGTTTGCTTTTATATTTTTAATAAAATCATTTAATTCAGACTGACTAATCTTTTTATCATTGTTAGATGATTCCGGTTTATCACAAGCAGTTAACAACAACACAGTCATTATTATGATAAGTAACTTATTCATAGATATCATTCCTCAGGCCAGAGCCTGATTATCAGACAGTAGACCAAATTCTCCCATCCGGGGATATAACGGGTTAGTGCCCTGCGCCAGTTTATAATCGTAGGTATTGTTCATTGCAAGAGCATAGCCCAACGCGACCTGATCACGAATGCGGGACTTAATGATGTCCAGATCATCATCACGGTTGAGTCCTTCCAAAAAAAGACCTTAGTTATTGACGATAATCGGAGCATTAACAACACACCTTGCAGTCATATCCCCCAGAAAGTAATCATCTTCTGTAATTCTTGGATGTCTGAAAGATCTGTCCACAACAGAACCGACAATTCCGTTATAGCGATCAGAGGAGCGAACAACTTTTTGGTACCCATCGTCTTTATATTTATAGGTCGGATGAGTAGGCCCTTGGGGATTCTTTGATGGGGAATTTTTGTAATAATCTGGATCGTACCAGTCTTTGACCCATTCATAACCATTCGCAGACATATCATATACTCCTAGCGGGTTCGGAGGGAAATTATCACCTGGCAAATTTGACGCGGAGCGAAGAATAGTTTTTACTTTCTTTGAGTACGATTCCCTGTCAAAACCAGTAGCTATATTTATACCTTTATCCTTTCCTCCGATACCATGTTCAATCTCCGCTTTTCCTGTATTTGTCGCTACACTAATAAATTTCCCACGGCTTCTTGCAGCATATTCCCATTGAGCTTCGGTAGGTAAGGAAAATGGTTTTTTGGTAATTTCACCTAACCAATTGCAATAACTTTCCGCTTCATACCAATCTATATGTGCGGGCGTATTTGGTGTTACATTTAAGTCATCGTACCATTTTTGTAAACTTTTTTTGACCGCCCGTCTCTTTAAGTTATTACTGGTTAGATAAAAATCATACTCTTTATTTGTGATTTTAAACTTACTTATTAAAAATCTACTCAATTCAATTGAGTGCAAAGGCTTGCTATCAGAATCAGGATCTATTTGCTCACCAAAGTCCCCCATTTTAAAATCACCGCCGTCTACATAAACCAGGTTTGATTCTATATTTTTAATAAAATCATTTAATTCTGACTGGCTAACACTTTTATCATCTTTCGATGATTCCGGTTTATCACAAGCAGTTAACAACAACACAGAAATTATTATGATAAGTAACTTATTCATAGATATCATTCCTCAGACAAGAGCCTGATTATCAGAGAGTGGACCAAATTCACCCATCAGGGGATATAACGGGTTAATGCCCTGCGCCAGTTTATAATCGTAGGTATTGTTCATTGCCAGAGCATAGCCCCACGCGACCTGATCAAGAATGCGGAACTTAATGATGTCCAGATCATCATCACGGTTCAGGCCTTCCTGTAAAAATGTCTGAAGCTCAGATTCCTTGCATGTTAATATGGCTTCTTCACTCATAGGGGGTGACAATATCAAGTCTTCTCCATCACTAGAGCAGTGCGTCATCACTTTGATCCATTCACTTTTTGTCTGAATGCTGGACAGGATATATACGTGTTGAAATGTTTTGAGCATGCATTAATTCATACAATTATTTTCTCTCTTCAGAAAACAAATGTTTTTTATGACGGCTTTAGCTTTCATTTCATCTTTATCAATGCCATACCCACCATTTTTATATATAGTTAGTAGCATTTTTTGATGTTTTATTGCATCTCCATCAACCATTTTCAATTTTTGAAGGGGAACATTAAGTAATTTTTCCGCCATCTGATAATTTTTATTTACCCCTCCCTCTCCTTCAAATATCAATTCGCCTAAACGAAGGCAAGGTGTAGATGGAGTACCTGCATTATTGCCACACGCTTTTTGATACCACTTTGCAGCAATTACTTTATCAACAGCAACACCATGACCATCCCGATAAATATCTCCCAAATCAATTTCGGCCATAAGCGAAGAATTCACTTGAGCAGAAGATGACCGTTCAAAATATTCTCTGGCGAGAGTGTAATTCCTTTTCGCTCCTTGCCCGGAATAATACATTGACCCTATGAAATAAAGAGTGTTCATGTCACCTCCTTTTAATCTCTCTTGTAATGAATCCATAACTGATAACGGTTTTCTATAACTTTCTATCTTTTCATTTAAGGATGCAATATCATTAGGTGAGTGAGAGGCTCTATTTGCCATTACGTAAGCAAGAATTCCCAATTGATTAATTGCTTCATTATTTCCTAGGTCAGCAGATTTTATCAGCCAATACTCAGCCTTCTTGTAATCCGGACTAACAATTTCACCTGATAAATATATTTTACCCAATAATAGTTGTGATTTAGCATTTCCTTTCTCGGCTTGAGTGGTGATGCGCTGGATATAACCATTTTCTTTATTGGACTGTTTCCAGCCGAAAAAAAACACAAGCATGAATAAGGCTAACACAATAGTTAATGTTTTTTTTGCATTGATTTTCATTTTTTACTCCAAGAGATATAATTATCTTTTATATATAATTAATCAGGTAAGTGATTGATTATTAGATAATGGACCAAACTCTCCCATCCGGGGATATAACGGGTTAGTGCCCTGCGCCAGTTTATAATTGTAGGTATTGTTCATTGCCAGAGCATAGCCCCACGCGACCTGATCACGAACACGGGACTTAATGATGTCCAGATCATCATCACGGTTCATGCCTTCCTGTAAAAATGTCCGAAGCTCAGATTCCTGCCAGACTACCAGTGCGTCCTCGCTCATCGGATGCGACAACGCCAGATCCATTCCATCCTTCGAACTGTGGGTCATCACTTTTATCCATTCACGTCTTGTCTGGACACTGGATAATATATTGATAATGGCTTTCTTGCGGTCGTGATAAATATCTGGAATGATACCATCACCGCGATTGTCAAGATCCATGTGATCCCAGAAATCGTGGCGGGTAAGCAAATACAATAGGTTCCCCTTCGCTTCGGGTGTGAAATTCAATAGTTTTTCAGGTCTGGTGTTTAATTCTTTTGCAAGTTGGTTTCGCTTTGAAGATGCATTGATTCCATCCGTCGTGTCTTTCTGGAATGTATCAAATATACCGCTAATAGTGGTGACCGCTGTACCAGCTTTATCAAGCGCTTGAATAACCTTTTCTTTCATATCTGAGAGAAGCATGACACATATTTTGTTATACGCGTTAAATGCATATTCATCAATCATTTCAAAGAAATGATAATCCAGCCCATATAGCTGATAGGCCAGCCAGGCACCGAAATCGGCCAGCTTTTCGTAACCCACCTCGCACAAAAACGCCCCTCTGGCCCCGAGACCACAACACAGGCTGGCGGCGATTTTAAAGCAAAACTTACCGTTCAGGAATGTACAATAGAAGGTTGCCCCTCCCCCCAGGCCTGCCATACCGGTAATGCTGGAGCCTATGGAACAAAAATCAACGTATTCAGCGGCAGCTTTTGCCTCCTCTCCCAGTTTTCCCTGGTACGCTGTCGCGGCAACAGGCTGTAACCACTGAACACCGCCCTTCAGACCAGCTTCTGCTTTCGCCCCCCCAAACAGTTCAGCGCTACTGGTTATACCTTCATCGCCTTCCTCCATCTTCTGGTGGAATGTCCTCCCGGAAACACGACGCTCATTAAAACGGGGAAGTGTATTATCTGGATCTCGTTTTCCCATCAGAATTTGCTTTGCACCGATGGTGGTGACCTGTAACTGACTTTCTATCTGCGCTGAAGCACCGACAAAACCAATAAGTTCGGATTCTAAATAAAGGCGAAGCATTCCCATATTCAGAATATCAGCACCTTCAGGTGTGTACGCCAGCGGCCAGCCCACGCGGTCAGGAAGGTAATAGGTTGCACTGGCGGAACCTTGTGCAATAACAAGAACAGCGGAAGCCTCTCCTTTTATCGATAACTTTCCATCTTTGGCATCCCATTCTCCGCTGGCACCAGCATTGGCAGAAAAGCGCATGAATTGTGCACCGGCAGAAACGTCAATGTGGTTACCAATTTCTTTCCCGTCAACAATCAGGCTGTTATTCCAGCAATCCGCCCAGTCCGTCAGCGTTTTATCGATTTCTCCGATATCTTCTTTATCCAGACTGAATAACTCAACGCTGGTATCAGGTTTGGGGAGTTCGGCTTTCGTGAGTTGTTCTTTAAGTTTTTTGGTATCAATACCTTTTCGGTTACCATTTTTATCATAAACAAAAAAGCTTTCGGCAGCAGAAGCTTTGTCTTTTGCCTTGAGTGATACGGTATGTTTCTGTCCGGCCCCCAACTGATCGTAGTATCCCTTTTTTACGTACACATACTTACTGCCAGAACCTGAGCGCCGCCCGTGTTTATTCTTTGTGATAACAGGTATCAATTCGACAACAGATTCATAGCCTGCAGGAGTGAAGTCTCCCAGTTTCTCCCGCAGAGCCGCTTTTTTCTCATCCAGAATTTTTTGCTGCGTTGTTGCACTGTTCTCAAGCTCAAATTCTGCAGCATTTTCGGAAGGGGTACTGAATGCATTACCGTAATTTTCAACAGCTGAAGAGTAGTTTTTACCAGCCTCATGCACATCATTCACTGCTGTCAGTAACTCCCCCCAGTGGCGATCAAAATCATCACAAGCTTCTTCAGCAAGGATTATCAGCTCTTCAGTGTCCGGTCGGAAATAAACAGTGGCAGAGGCGTGGTATGCATCCACTGAATTGCCATCTTGCTTACTCAGCGTATTTTTCGCGACAGGTATATTTTGTCCGTTCAATTTTCAGTCCCTTTACTCAAAAAACAGATTAAATGAGTCTGGATCGAGTCCATAATGCGATTGCGTTATGCCATTTTCGTTCGTTACACCCCTGATAATTTTTCCATCAGCAGTTTCGATGCGATAAGGCACATAAGGCTTAGGCTGTTTCGTGGACTTATCCAGCACCCTGAAACAACCGTTCATAGAGTTATGATATTCCTGATCGCTCACTGATGGCGGAGAAAGTGCCTGCTCCAGTGAAGCACTTCCTCCCCACAGAATATTTGTGCTTTTCAGGTCTATTTTGCCAGGAGCTCCAATTTCTACCATACCGTCTTTAATTTTAAGGTAAGCCCCACCTTTGCTTGTCAAGGTGATCCCATTGGCCGCATTCAGTACAATCTCCCCATCCACACTGTTTATGGTCATCGCTTTACTGGACTGCAAACGCATCTCATCGGTCTGAGCCTGAATATCGACCATGCCTCTTGCGGCAAATATTTTCATTCCCATCTTTTGCGCAAACAGACTTATCGCTTCGCCAGCGGCAACCGTCAACCGTTTGAAAATTGTCATATCGACATTTTCACCGGCGGTGGCGGTAAGTGAATGACCTGCCGACAACTGAATATTCTGCGGGGTCGTGGCCGCAATGCCAGCAGGAGCAGTCATCAGCAAACCGGCCTCTTTGAGTTGATTCAGCGTCTGAGCCAGTTGCTGCTGTGACTCCATATCGGCGTCCAGGGCCCCAGATGTGCCGGCGCTTTGGGCAAGCGCAGTAACCAACTGCAATGCGCTTTGTAACTGGGCGACTGCCGCACTCACATCAAGCATTTCGCCTTGAGCTTTTGGTTGATTATCCGCGCTGATAAGTACCCCCGCACCGCCACGAATGGCGACATGTCGGTCGGTGCGCAGCTCCGCTCCCTCGCCACGAAGGGCCCTGGAAACATTGACGTTGTGTCCTAAATTGAGTTGGGTCTTGCCGCCATACTCCGTACTGAGCTTGACGTGCTCTTCGCCGCGCTTGTCCTCCATCCGCAGCTTGTTCAGGCCCGCGGTCCTGACCACGTTACGCGTGCTGTTGGCCTCAGTGACGTGGTCCACGTGGCGGGAGTCGTGCATGGCATGGGCGATATACGGACGATCCGGATCGCCCTCATGGAAGGCAATGGCAACTTCAGTGCCCTGGATCAGCGGGAAGTGGAAGCCGTACTTGTCACCACCGTAAGGCTTAGCAAAACGCACTGGCATGCTTTCCATGCCCTGCTTTTTGTCATCACGGTCGGCATCAAACTTCACCCGGTACATGCCGGATGCATCCTGCCAGGCATAGATATCGTTATCTTTGGCGCTGGTCACTCGGGCCGTCATAGTACCGCTGACCACCGGGCGCTTTTTGGCGGAAGGACGCCAGCAGCGGTTCTCGTAGTACGGCATCCCCTCCCACATTACGATCAAGGCATCTTTGCGACTCGCTATATAGCCCGTGCGGGTAATGATAATACCGTTGTCCGTTTCTGATGGCAGTGTCGGTGGTACCACATGCTCACTGATGGTCAGCACCTGGGCCGGAGAAAGCAGCGCATCATTAGCGCAGCCGCTTATAGTCGTTTGTCCTGACAGAAAACGCTCATGCTCAAGGCGTGCCCAGAAGTTGCCGGTTTCCGCTGAAGGTGTGCCCAGAAGTTGCCGGTTTCCGCTGAAGGTGTGATTTTATCGCCACGTTCAAGATGACGCGGCAGGTAGTGATAAACCTCACCGTAGGTAATACCGTCACCGTCGCCGCGGGTCATATCCGCCGGTACAGAGGCCAGGACATTCTGGGCTTCACGGTGATTGTAATCACTGGCGGTAACATTACGCTCAACCACGTTCTGGCGGACGTTAACCCCCCAGACCGAATCCGCTGCATTATCACTCATTCCCGATGGGCTGCTGAGCGGCAGAGACTTACCGAACGTCCATGCGCTCTGCTTGTCTGCGAAATGTACCACTTCGGTCTGGGTGTCAGGTTGCAGAGTGAAGAAGTAGAAAATCCCCACTTCGGCCAGCAGACGCTCAATGAACGCGAGGTCACTTTCCTTGTACTGGTTGATCTGTTCGCGCTTTGGATAGTCGGCTTTGAGAGTGAACTCATACTCCCAGCCTTTCAGTCCATGCTCCTGAAGTACTTCGGCGACGATTTCCGGTACCGATTTATTGACAAAAAACCGGTGGGTGCGGAATTGCTTGCGCAGCAAAGACAGGAACGGCTCAATAATAATCTGGTACGTCGCCTGGTCACGTGAGCCACTGATAAGCTTAAAATGCGTCACCACACCATGTACCACTTTCTGCCCGGTTAGCCCCATCAATGGCCCGGTTTCCATGGTCAGCGTGGCAGGTTTGGTCAACAGTTGCGCCGAACTGATATTCTGATCGCTGCTGGTAAAGATAACTTCGTAGTAGTAGAGCTCACTCATGAACTCCTTACCGTTAAACTCTTCCACGTCCAGTGAAGCTGTGCAGGACGGAATATCCAGACGGTAGCGGTTAAGTCCGCCTTCAGTTAGCGCAGACAGGGTGTTCTTAAGCGTATCTGTCAGACTCATGATTATTGACTCCATGGGATAACCTGCAGTCCATGACTTTCTTGCCGACGGGCAAGTAACAGGTTCAATCAGGGGTACTCAGCGAGTACGAAAAAGAGTGATTGCAGCGCCAGCCCCAAGAGCGCAGGCAAGGGTTTTAACCAGCAACACTGTCATTTCAAAATTGTTCATGCCGTATTCGCCGTCGCCACTAATGGAGATAAAGCGCTTTACGAATGTGTAAAAACACGTATCCGGAAGAAACAGCACTCCCGCCACCACTAAAGTTAAAAAGATAAAAACGTTCATGACTTTATACCGGGACACTATTCAGAAACTTCAATTGAGCCATAAGGCCTTAATATTTCTAGATCTGTCAGTGGAAAATTATATACCTGGCCTTGACTCAACCCGACACCAACAACAAATTTCCTTGGTTCATCGACTTTTCCGACAGACACCAGGACAAAGTCAACGATGTATTTCTTATTGTTTTCGAATTTATAAAGTGATGGGGGTATACATAGTTGGCCTGATTTTATTAAAAGTGGCGGATTATCAACAAATGCTTGATTCTTAGGCGGCGTACCTCTTGGATTAATCGAAATGATTGCGGGTTGATAATCCTGTGCATTCGCAATATGGAAGCAAACATTAGCCCCAATTAAATTAACCTGCGTCGTTTCATCAAGCTGAAGCCGATCCCCCTGACCAGGGCACCCCGTCAGCAGAAAAATGAAGGACAAGGTTAATCCCCTAAAAGAAAGAGAGCTATATCTTTTAATCACCATGGAAACCCTCTTAACGCCTCTTTATAATGTTGCCGGATAGCACTTTCTGAAATATCACCATCCAGAGTGACGTCATTTGATCTTCGTAATGTAATCCATGCTTTATAACCATGCGCCTGCAAGGTGAAATTATCGGCAATTATCTGCGCCTGCTGTTCCATTGGATAATCGCTTAACAGACGACCATCAAGGGTGTAGCGGTAGCTGACCCACCAACTCACCAGACCTCTACCGATGACGTTCATTCCCCTGGCACGTTGCCAGACATGGCTCATCTCATGAATGAAGAGGTGCTGAAGGTCATCCAGCGTCTGAGAAAAATCCGCTCTGTATAACGTGGTACGAAAATACAGTTCACCATTAGGTGTCATTGCCACATTCTCGTTCTGCAATCCAAATGGCAGATAACTGCCATGATGAATTTTAACCTTCTCGTAATCGATCCGGTTGCCAAATACCGTTCTGGCTAAGGCTACTTCCCCGGTGGTCAGTTTTCTGACGGAATCATCGTCCTGCTTCTTGTCGTCCTTCTTTTTCTTCTTGCTGGCATCATGAATGGTCATTCCCTGCCTCCGGATTAGCGTTCAGTCGCGCCTGAAAATTCAAGCCCAATCCCTTCTTCATCACTCCACCCCAGCGTCAGTAAAGTCGGTTTCTGTTTCGCCACCATGTACGTTAAAAGCTGCTGACTCAGCACCGGTAGAATCTGCTGATTGAGCAGACTGTCAACGTTACGCGCACCGGTATCCGGCAGCAGGCAGGCAGAAGTGATAGCGTCATACAGGCTCTCATCAATCTGCGTGGTCAAACCGTAGTGACGGTTCAGACGCTTGCTGACCTGTGACAGCTTCATTTCCGCGATGGTACGCATGGCTGCTTCTGCCAGCGGGCGGTAAATCACGGTCTGGAAGCGGGCCAGCAGCGCCGGCTGGAAGTGGTCGCGCAATATCGGGCGCAGCAGCTCGTGCAGGTCGCCTTCGGTGGCCTCCGGCTGTTCATCGAGCAGTTGCATCAGGTGGTCACTACCGAGGTTCGAGGTCATCAGAATAACGGTGTTACGGAAGTCGATTTCACGCCCCTCTCCGTCGCGCATAAAGCCACGGTCGAACACCTGGTAGAACAGGTTCATCACGTCGCGGTGCGCCTTTTCCACTTCATCGAGCAGCACCACGCTGTACGGACGCTTGCGCACCGCTTCGGTGAGGATACCGCCCTGGCCATAACCGACGTAACCCGGAGGTGAACCTTTCAGTTGGGAAACGGTGTGCGGCTCCTGGTATTCGGACAGGTTAATGGTAATCAGCGATTTTTCACCGCCATACATCACATCGGCCAGCGCCAGCGCGGTTTCGGTCTTACCGACGCCGCTCGGACCTACCAGCAGGAACACACCCTGTGGACCGTTCTCTGACGTCAGTCCGGTCTTCGCCGCGCGCAGGCGCTGAGCGATAGCCTCAAGGGAAATATCCTGACCGACCACGCGTTTGCCGATTTCGTTTTCCAGGGTCAGCAGTTCGGTCTGCTCGTCTTTCATCAGGGAAGAGAGCGGCACGCCGGTCCAGTCGGCAATCACGTTGGCGACGGTCCGGGTATCGACATCCACCTGAACCAGCACGTCGCCCTGCTGCGCCTGTTCGAGCTGCTGTTGCAGGTCGGAAATTTCAGCCTGCTGACTGATATCCTGGCGGCTGGCCATCAGCTGCTGTGCCAGTGCCTTTTCGTGGCTGAAACGCGCTTCCTGCTCCTCAATACGTGCTTCCAGTTCAGTCCGCTGTTGCTCAATGGCAGCCAGGCGGTCACCATGGCGGTTACTGCCGGCGGCGATATCTTCCAGCAGCGCCTGCTCTTCCAGCTCCAGCGCGGTCAGCTGTGCTTTCAGGCGCACAATTTGCTCAGGCACCGTGTCGAGGCTCATGCGCACGCGGGCCGCGGCGGTGTCGAGCAGGTCAACGGCCTTGTCCGGCAGCTGACGGTCCGTCAGGTAGCGACGGGACAGCGTGACGGCAGCGCGAACCGCGTCATCGGTGATATGCACGTTATGGTGTTCGGCGTAGCGGGATTTGAGGCCACGCAGTATCAGGCAGGCGGTGTCGTCGTCCGGCTCGTCGACTTTCACCATCTGGAAGCGGCGCTCCAGCGCGGCATCGCGTTCAAAATATTGTTTGTATTCGGACCAGGTGGTGGCGGCGATGGTGCGCAGTTCGCCGCGCGCCAGCGCCGGTTTCAGCAGGTTGGCCGCATCGGCCCCGCCCGCCTGGTTACCCGCGCCGATGATGGTGTGCGCTTCGTCGATAAACAGCAAAATCGGCACCGGCGACTGCTGCACCGCATCAATCACATTTTTCAGACGCTGTTCGAATTCCCCTTTCACGCCTGCGCCCGCCTGCAACAGGCCCAGGTCGAGGGTACGCAATACCACTGGCTTAAGAGATTCGGGTACGTTGCCTTCGGCAATACGCAGTGCCAGGCCTTCGACCAGTGCCGTTTTGCCGACACCGGGTTCGCCCACCAGAATCGGGTTGTTCTTGCGACGACGCGAGAGGATATCCACCATCTGACGAATTTCGGTATCACGACCAAATACCGGGTCGATTTTGCCCTCTTTCGCTTTGGCGGTGACGTCGAGGGTGAATTTATCCAGCGCGTTCTGCAGGGCTGGGTTGAGTTCACCGTCCTTCAACTCTGCGCCAACCGGACGGCCCACAAACGCCACCTCATCGCCGCGGCTCTGCGCCAGTTCTGCTTCCTGCTGCATGTCCGGGCGTTCGTCCGACTGTGCGTCCAGCAGCGGGCGTAGTCGGGAAAGCTGACTCATCCCGAGCGTCAGCAGTGGCCACAGACCGTCGCAGTGAGCAAGTCGTGGGTTTTCCGTCAGCGCCATCAGTAGGTGAACACTTCGAATGTGCTCTTCTCCTGCCAGCGAGGCCAACATCCAGGATTCCTGCATCAGTTTCTGGATATCGGCGGATAACTGTGGGCGACTGCGTACCGAGCGCGGCTGTTTATCCAGCCAGCCCAGCAAATCCTGCCAGATAGCATCCATGTCCCATTCGTAGCGACGAGCGAGCACCGTCAGGTCACCTTCGCCCTGCTCCAGCAGTTTCAGCAGCCAGTGCTCCGGCAGAATTTCCGCATGGGCGCGGGTCTGACAGAGCGAGGCCGCCCCTTCCATCGCACGGGCACAGTAAGGGTTCAGACGTCGCAGCAGGATGGCTGGATTTTCCATGAGGTTCTCTCTTTGTCGGTTCCTGGACACGCTACCGCCCCTCACTGTTTCCCGTGAAGGAGACCAAAGCGCATACGGTCGGCTGGCAGATTGTGGGTTCTTTGCTGAAAGCCCGCGCGGGCAGACGTTCAGCAAAGACAAAAAAGCGGGCAGAGAAACTCTGCCCGCTCGTGACTTAGGCGGTGGCGCGTTCGTTCCAGGAATCGGAATGAATGATGTTGCCGTCTTTGTAGGTCCAGGTAATTTTTTCGTAACGCAGCTCGATCTGCTCGAGATGGTTATGTTTCTCGAAAGAAGGATCCTTGATGTCATGCATCACTGGATTCACCTTCACCACTTTTACGTTTTCGAGCTTGGTGTTGAAGTATTCAACCTCCTGGCCCGCGTCGTTGATCTTGTACCACTTGAATTCCGCAGACTTGAGGGTCTGACCGGTGGTCACAGCCTTGTACAGGTACGGGCTGGACGAGTCGATTTCCTTGGTGAACAGGAACGGGGTGTGGATACGGGTACCGGTCAGCTTGCCGGTGTTATTGTCGGTCGGGATGTACAGGTTATGCTCCTGCGCCACCACTTCGATGCTGCCTTCACGATCCTGAACGTCCACAGAACCTTTAATGTCCGCGCCGCCGTCGTCTTTCAGCCAAAGATAAACAGGAATTGCCATGGAATTACTCTCCATTGTGTTGTGATGCGCCATCATCCTGCGATGACGCCTGGGTGTGGCCCGGTATCTGGCAGGCACTGGCCTGCGGTACCAGACTGATTTCGACACGGCGGTTGAGCGCACGGCCCTCCGGGGTGTCGTTAGTTGCGATCGGGCGACTTGCGCCATAACCCTGCACCGCAAAACAGCTTTCCGGCACGTCACCGGTGTCACGCATCCAGTCGCGCACCGCTTCGGCACGTTTCTGAGAGAGCGTCTGGTTCAGTTGCGCATTGCCGGTGTTATCGGTGTGACCAGCGACCACAATCAGCCAGCCCGGCTTCGCCTTAACGCCAACCAGTGAGTTCACCAGCATTTTGGTGGACCCGGCTTTCAGCGCCGATTTGCCCGAATCGAACAGCGACATGCTGTCGAGGCGAATGGTTTTCGGACCCTGAATGATTTTCTTAATGACCGGTGGAGGGGGCGGCGGAGGTGCCCAGTCGCTGATGGCAGCCTCAACAGGTGGAACCAGACGCAGCCCCTGATACAGACCCAGGCGATAACGCAGTGGCTCCCCGCGACGCGCCCAGTCGTCCAGCAATGCACCATCGGCTCTGAGGCGCTGCTGTGCACGCAGTTTCGGGGCAACAGGCTTACCCGTCAGCTGGTGATATAACGCAAGGTGATCGCCAACATTGCGAATGAGACGCTGGTTGTTCATCCAGGACGCCAGCATAGCCAGGGCCAGGAAAATCCCGCCCAGTAATCCGGCATAACGCCAGAACACCATTCTGCTGCTGACACCGCGTCTGCGCGGTAACGCCGGCAACAACAGTTCAGGCAGCGGCAATGGCTCAGTGCTCACGACGACGTCCGGTGGCAGCGCAGTCACGGAAGTGATGTGCTGTTGCCAGAGATTTCCCGCAATACCGCTCACCGGCACCATACACATACCCTGCACGCAGGGTTTCATCACCGGCAGTTCGCCCTGTCGTACCGACAGAAGGTCATTCACCGCACTGCTCTGCCAGGCAAGCAGGCTGTCCAGCCACAGGCCCTGACTCAGACGCGAAAGACGCCCGTCTGAGCAGGTCTCCCGGGTCCACTCCGTCAGTGACACATTACCCTGACCTGGCTGATACACCTGAATACCGCTTCGCTGGCTGACCGTGGTAAACCAGACCGGCTCTGCCTCAGCACAGGCCACGGGGGGAGATACCCAGGTCACGGTCCACTGCGGGGGGAGAGTGCCAAATGCCGCACGGCACTGGACGACAGCACGCTGCCAACCCCGAAGATTCTGGGTAAAATCATCGCCGGAGGTGTGCTGTTCAGGTACCACCGCCAGCATGACGGAGATTTGCGACACCAGAGCCGGGCGCACCAGGCTCAGGTGCTGTGCCAGGAGTTGCAGCTGTTCCGCATCCTTCACCCACAGATACCAGCCTTGCCGGGTTTCCCGATGACAGGAACCGGACACAAACAGCGGGGTGTTGTCGCCACAGACGAGGATCACCGCCCCCTGAAAATCTTCCGGTGGCAGGTTCTCATCCACAATTTCCCGGACAGCGGTCGCCCGTGCCTGAGAAGCCTGGCGCTGACGCCAGAACATCACCCCGGACACCAGAACAACCAACAGACTGAGTGCCACACGGCTGCCCGTGGACAATGGCCAGAATCCCAGAATGAGCCACAGCGCCAGTACGGCACCCAGGGCTGTCAACAGACTTCGGTACGCATCCCGCATTGCTTACCCCTGCCTGACGGTCTGGCTTACCAGTTCAGTAAGCGAACACGAAAGGAAGAACCAGAGCACCACCAGGGCGGCGGAGGCCACAACCCAGCTTAGCCAGTACCAGCGACGGCCGCTGTGCAAGCGTGATGCCCGGGAAACAATGGGAGTGTCCTGTGCCAGCGTAAAGGCAGGCACCCGTTCCGCAAGCGCGTGAACAATATCTTCCCGACGCTCGTCATCCTGGGCGCGATACCGACCCACGAACCCCAGTTGCAGGGTCCGATACATACAGGTCAGGACGGCGGCGTCAGGGGCGGTTTCTTTCAGCAGGTCTCGGATCCTTTCCCACAACTCCTCACCGGCATTGAGAGTACCAAAGAAGTGTGCCTGCAGCGGGTCACGCCGCCAGGTCAGATAGCCATCATCGGTGGTTCCCCGGTTCATCACACTCTCATCAAGCAGTGCGCACAGGGCATACACCATATGATCCCGGCTGATGTCGCTGTAACCGGCCTCCGTGAGCGCCCCTTTTGCCTCCTGCACCAGACGGCAGGCCCGACGATAGAGCCCTTCCCCGTCACGGACCTCCTGTCCGCCCCGCAGTTGGCTGACCATCAGCCAGCCGGGGTAGAAAATACGCTCAATTTGACTCATTTCTGATGTATTCATGTGCGTAGCACCGCAAAGAGTTCAAGACTCACATCCCCCAGTGAGCGCGGGGTATAGAAGGTGCAGCTTCCCGCTTCCAGCATCGCCCGCGCCGCCTCACTACTCAGATCCAGCGAGAAATACTGGTTCTCAAGACGTAACGGGATAGCGGCCGGCACATGGGTCAGCGGCTTGATAACCATCCCGCTCAGGGCCACATTCACCACATCAGACACATCTTCAAAGCTGCCCGCTTTACACAACTGCGGGAATTTCTTCTGTAGCTCATGATTCGGCATGGAGGAGCGTACGGAAAGGTAGAAGTCTGCCCCTTCGCGCAGGCGCGCATCGTGCAGGGCACCTTTCCAGATCTGGTCCTGGTGCTCCAGGTGTATACTCACCACCCGTGACGGCAGGCTCGCTTCCAGCAGCTTATCGAGCAGTGCCAGCAGCGGCGGGAATACCCGTTCCGGTGCATCGTGCTGGTATGCAGGAATATCGCCGGCGTCGTGCTCAAGTGAGAAAGTCAGCAGGCTGCCGGCCAGACGGGTCAGTTCGCGGTACAGCAGATCCGGGTGACGCTCAGGCGTCTGAAGCAGTTCAGTTAGCACCGGCTCGGCGCTGTTCAGGGCATTGAGCAACCAGAACAGGGAGACATCCGCAACCGCAAAGTCGGCCATACGCTCATTACTTTCACGGCGCATGGCCATCAGGCGACGGCGACTGGCCTGCAGACGGACCAGCAGGTCACCCAGTTCGGTGGCAAGCCACGGACTGGCAGCAACGGACAGCATTGGCGGGATAAAGGATGGGTCCCGACTCCACTGCCCCTGCGCATTACGCACCAGACGGGCTACCGGACAGGTCAGGTATGCCGTGTTTTCCTGGCTGGACAGACGCAGGGTCAGCGCATGACGCAGGATCGCGAGTTCCCCGCTTTCATGGCCGGCCAGTTCCTGCACCACCATACGCTCAGCTTTCCAGCGACGCGGGCGCTCACTGTCCTGTCCGTTATCGAGGTTGCCACCACTGGCGCTCAGCAGCGGCAATGCGGCAACCACCTCAACAGCCTCAGAGCCGTTTGCGGCAGACAAATCACAGACCGGCGGAATATTATCCGCCAGATCCGTATCAACAATCGTGCCATCCTGGAAACGTACGACCAGACGGATGGCATTCAGGCGCGCGAGCGCCAGTGCAGCATCATCAAATTCTGCCGCAACCACGCCCCAGGGATGAGAAACCCCCATCCGGGCGACCATCTCGGCAACGTATTCACTCCAGCGGGCCTGCTGCTGGAATTGTTGCGGGGCCAGAGCGGCCCCATCCTCCCAAAGTGGGCGGTAAATTTTCATCCCTGATTTCCCCTCGCCTTAGGATTTGGCTTTCGGCATCTGGGAAACCAACGACAGATTGACATCCATCCCTTCCACCTGGAAGTGCGGCACGGCGTACAGCTTCACACGGAAGAAGCCCGGGTTGTCCTCAATATCTTCCACCACCACTTTCGCGTCGCGAAGCGGGTGAGAGGCCTGCAACTCATCGCCCGGATCGGTCATTTCAGTCACCAGACTGCGAACCCAGGTGTTCAGCTCCAACTCCAAAAGACGACGGTCCTTGGTGGTACCGATGTTTTCACGCTGAATCAGCTTCAGGTAATGCGCGATGCGCGACAGCAGAAAGATGTAAGGCAGACGCGCGTTGATGCGGCTGTTTGCCGTCGCATCGGCGGTGTCATACATAGCCGGCTTCTGAGTGGAGTTAGCGCTGAAGAAGCAGCTGTAATCGCGATTTTTGTAGTAGGACAGCGGAATGAAACCGAGGTTGGCGAATTCAAACTCGCGGGTTTCAGGGATCATCACTTCAGATGGGATCTTCACCTGATTGCCAGTACCGAGGTCATAAAGATGGATAGGCAGATCCTGGACGGCACCTCCAGCCTGTGGGCCACGGATTTGCACACACCAGCCGTTGTTGATGAAGCTGCGAACCATGTTAGAAGCGAACGCAAACGAGGCGTTAGTCCACAGGTATTTATCGTGATCGGGTCCTTTCACTTCTTCGACATAATTGAAGCTGCGTACCGGTACAGTGTCCGGGCCATATGGCAGACGACCCAATACGCGCGGCATCACCAGGCCTATGTAGCGCGAGTCATCTGTTTCGCGGAAAGATTTCCACTTAATATATTCAGCGCGATCAAAGTAGTTTCCGATATCTTTGATGGCAGCAACATCTTCCATTGAGTCTTTGTGGAAGAATTTTGGACCCGCTGAACCGATAAATGGCATATGCGCAGCAGCAGAAACTTTAGAGATATTGCGCAGTAGGGCGACATCCTGTGCTGATGCATCAAACTCATATGCAGAAATCAGCGCAGCAAGAGGTTCTCCGCCCGGGGTATCGTACTCATCAATATAAGTCTGTTTATACAGCCCACTTTGGACAATTTCCGGACTGTCTTCGAAATCCTGACGCAAATCCTCTTTGGACATATCAAGTAATTCGATTTTCACGTTCTGACGAAAATCAGTTTTATCTACCAGCGACTTCACACCACGCCACAGACTCTCTACAGCCTGAAACTCTTCATGGTGCATGACTGCATCAAGCTGGCGACTAATCTGGTAGTCCAGCTCAGCGATATGATGGTCAATCAGGTTTTTATCGAGTTTTTCAACTTTTGAGCCCGATTTTGTCAGGCACTCAAGAAATACCTGCATACCGGCCGTTAAACGTTCATCCGCAGTCGCATCCGACATCGCCTGCACATCCTGCCAGATGTCCAGCGCACTCAGCTCAGAGACCGGCTTCAGATTGATTTTTTCAAACAGGGACGCGTAAACACCACCCGAGACAGGGTGTTCAAGCACCACACTCTCGCCACCAGCGGCATTCTCATTTTTTACAGACATCAGCATATTCCTTTATTAATCCGTTAAAACATCGTGACCGTTATGGCTGTTTCGGGGAGAGGGCTGTCAGTTCGGCCCTGAGTTCTGCGCTTAATGCCGGATCCAGCAGAATTTTTTCCAGCTCTTTTCGGAAAGCCTGGTTGTCCAGCAGATTCGCTTTTAAATCACGCAGCAAATTGCGCATGGAAAGCATGGCCTTTAACTGTGGTATTTGCCGGGAGACATGTTCTGGGGAGAAATCCTTCATGCTCTGGAATATCAGATTGACGCTTTCTTCGCTGCCGTCGCCAGCAAGAGTGTTCTTAACGGTAAGATTTACATTTGGGGAATATTCGGAAAGCACAGCATCAAAGTTATTTTTATTCAGATTAACTTTTTTACGCTCTGATATTGGAGCGGACTCCTGACTATTACTGAAATCGCCCGCAACAAGTAATTTCAGAGGAAGTTCGGCTTTCTTGCTTGCTCCGCCAGTGTGCAGATCAAGTTTTAGGTTAATACGTGCCTTTGGCACTTCATTCTGGAAACTGTCAGCCATCTCATCATCCCTCGGTTTATAGCTGTTCACACGTTGAACTTTACAGCTCTTTATACTCGATAACGGGATAATGATCGAATTAATATCAAATTAACCGATCATTAGTCCGAAATAAGAAATTACTTAAGAATTTTCTGCTAGTGACGAATGGTGAATATTGCTGACAAGCTAGCAAAAGCAACCACCAGAAATGCCATTAGCAATTATTTATGTCGGTGAAGTTAAAAAATCCGAGCAATTTATTACGAAGTCGCATTAATTTGATTTAAATCAATATAAATTAATTAGGTACGCCAAATGGATTTTCAAAGATATAGATTAAGAGCGGCATGAGATAAAAAGAAATGTCCGGGAAACTGAATTCATGATCGTTAAGCCAACGATAATTTCCTCACACCGTATTCCACAGGAAGATGTACGGGTATCGGTCCAGGAAGCCTGTTAGCCATGACCTTGCTTTATATAAGCGACATAATAATAGTGATGGAGAAAGCGTAAGAAATATCGTCGGGTTATGTCTCGTTAAAATACTGGAGAGCTAATAGGCTCAAGCTGGAAGTGTCCGAGGTTAGGCAATTGCCAATAGTCAATATTTCACGCGATGCAATCCGTTTTCCCGCATCCGATAACCTATAACTTTCTTATCCGCAGCGCATCTGTCTAGTTTGCCATAACATTACTCGAGCCCTGCGATTTAAGCTGCTCAATTGCATAAATCCTGGCCTGTCCATGATCCATAGATTCATCATCCAAACATCTTTCCACCCATCACGGCGCTTTCCACGACTCCACACAATTTCGCCCGCGTCGTTTCGCGCCATACAGCGCTTCATCCGCCGCCTGAATCAGACATTCGTAATCAGGGTGCCCGTTGAACATCGCCGCGCCAATGAAAAGAGAAAGCGGGATAGTCTCGCCCGTGGTGCGTTTACCTTAATTTTCTCCACGCGCCGGCGGATCCGCTCGACAAAGCGTATCGGCCTCGGTTATCTCGGTCAGCACAATGAGGAATTCGTCGCGGCCATAGCGAAAAACGTAATCGCAGGTGCGGACGTTAACGTAAAACGCACCCACCACTTTGCGCTGTATCTCATCCCCCGTGTTGTGCCCCCAGGTACCATTGATTTGCTTGAACTTATCAACATCGATAAGCAGCGTTGACAGGAGTGTACCGGCGCGGCTGGCGAATTTCATAAAATGTCTGGTCAAACTTCTGGATCAGGCGGGAGATATGGCCCGCCTCAGCAATTCCTCTGAAGTAATGGCGTCCTTTGTGGCTAAACCATAGCCCGAAGTCAGACCGCCCGACATCAATAAGCCAGAGGCTAAGTGCTTCACGCAGCTGTTTTTCAACTTGATCTGTGATTAAAAACTCAGCGACGTTAGGATCTGCCAGAACAATGCTATAGAACTCCCTGCTAAATATTAACGCGTGTTCACTGGCTATGTCCGTTGCAAGCTGATGTAGCCGAGGGTCAGTGTCATTAATAAGCTGGATCCACTCATACCTCACTATTTGCAGATAAGTTTCCATATTCCTGGCCTCTCAGGGTAAGTCGTGACCGAAATCCGCTATCGCAGTAGCACTCAGGTATGTTTTGATAATTAGACAGGAATACCTTCCCCACCAATATCTCCTTCACTTACACTCTTCAGCACTTTCCAGACTCTGTTACTGAACTCACCTCAGGCGACTTAAATGAAACAAATCACCGTCAGCGATTTGAAGCAACAAAGTGAAGCGGCTGCAAACTCCATCCGCTTACGTGCCCACCGCAATTTTCATCCGGAGCTGAGCGACCCCGTACAGCGTCTGGCCATTGCGATGGAGCCAGGCACTTACGTGCGTCCTCATCGTCACCCGCATACCTTTGAGCTGCTGATTCCACTCAGCGGGCGGTTTCTGGTGCTGAATTTTGACGACAACGGAAACGTCACGCGCCGCGTGGTTTTAGGCGAAGAGTGCATGGCACTGGAGATGGAAGCCGGTACCTGGCACGCAGTGCTGTCGCTGGATAATGGCGGAGTGATCTTTGAAGTCAAACACGGTGGCTATCAGCCGGTTGCCGCTGAGGATTTCGCCGCCTGGGGCCCCGCAGAAGGCGAAGCCGGAACGGCGGAACTGATGGAATGGTATAAGCACGTACAGCCCGGTGCGAACGCGTTTAACCAATAATCCCGCAACAAGAAATAGCCCGCATGAATCTGAAAGTTATGTTACTGCGGGCTATTTTATGAACAAAAAATGCGCCCCTTGCCCAGTCAAATCAAGCACGTCCAGATTTGCCGCTTTTTTAATCAAAAACGATCAATAGCACATATCGTATAAGGGTGCTACATTACGCCGCCAGCCAACATCGGCAGTGGACAGGTGACGCCGTAAAGATCGGTAAAGCCTGCAACCATCACCTCAATATATGGTCTTATAGGCACGACGTATCGCGATGTCTGCGCTACCTTTACTGGCTTCACATAGGTTTCACTATTTTGTCTCAATCCAAATTCGAACGCGCGTTTTTACACCCGCGTTACTGGTTTACATGGTTTGGTCTTGGCGTCCTCTGGCTGTTGGTTCAACTTCCTTATCCGGTACTTCGTTTACTGGGTTCGAAACTGGGCAGCGCATCACGTCACTTCCTTAAGCGCCGTGAATCCATCGCCCGCAAAAATATTGAGCTGTGTTTCCCTCAGTACAATGCGCACGAACGCGAAAAACTGATTTCCGAAAACTTCAAATCCATTGGTATGGCGTTGCTCGAAACGGGTATGGCCTGGTTCTGGCCCGACGAGCGTGTCCGCAAATGGTTTGACGTTGAAGGTCTGGAAAACCTGAAGCGCGCGCAGGCGCAGAACCGTGGCGTAATGGTGGTTGGTGTGCACTTTATGTCACTGGAGTTGGGTGGCCGCGTAATGGGTCTTTGCCAGCCGATGATGGCAACCTACCGTCCGCACAACAACCCGCTGATGGAGTGGGTACAAACTCGCGGACGTATGCGTTCCAACAAAGCGATGATCAGCCGTAATAACCTGCGTGGTATGGTTGGCGCACTGAAAAAAGGCGAAGCCGTCTGGTTTGCTCCCGATCAGGATTACGGGCGCAAAGGCAGCAGCTTTGCACCATTCTTTGCGGTTAAAAACGTAGCGACTACCAACGGTACGTTCGTGATTTCACGTTTGTCAGGCTCCGCCATGTTGACCGTGACGATGGTGAGAAAAGCGGATAAGTCGGGCTATCGTCTGCACATTTCCCCGGAAATGGCTAACTACCCGGAAAACGAATGCGAAGCCGCTGTGTTTATCAACAAAGTGATCGAAAAAGAGATCATGCGTGCGCCTGAGCAATATCTCTGGATGCACCGCCGCTTCAAAACCCGCCCGCTTGGCGAATCTTCGCTCTATATCTAAGCCCTTTTTGAAGGTTAGTTTCGCTAAGAAACTAACCTTTTCAATCACCTGTAATTACCCTGAGTAACTGTTTTTTTCTTACGTCGCTCAACGGGAATTTATTGCGTGTTGAAATCAAACTGTCGCCGTTCCACGACACTCGTAAGTGTCGGAAATTATTTAAAAAAACCCCTCTTGTCACCCCCCATATTTAGGCGTACATTAGCGCCGTCTGGCAACAGGAAGGCGCAGAATTCTGAGCTGAAGTTAGCGGCTTTGTGAGCAGCCCAATTTCAGTTCTCTAACATCAGGTGGACTCTGTTTTTCAATGCGTACCATAAGATACGCGGAGCGATGAAACGTGAAATATTTCTTTATGGGCATTTCGGTGATTGTTTTAGTCTGGGCCGGAACCTTTGCTCTCATGATCTAGCAAAGTTAATGCAGTCAAAAAAAACAGGAGCCATTGGCTCCTGTTTTTTTATGTCATGACAACGCGGCTTACTCGCTGCCGCCCTTCGATGTCAGCAGCCCATCAGCACGGAACATGCTCTTAATCCCTCTCACCGCCTGGCGAATACGATCGCTGTTTTCGATCAGTGCAAAACGCACGTGGGTATCACCATAATCACCAAAGCCGACGCCCGGGGAAACACAGACTTTCGCGTCGTGTAGCATCTTTTTAGCAAACTCCAGCGATCCCATCGCCGCATACGGCTCAGGGATCTTCGCCCAGACATACATTGATGCCTTCGGCATTTCTACCATCCACCCCGCCTCATGCAGGCCTTTGACCAGCACATCGCGGCGGCGTTTATACTGCGCGGCAATGTCTTTCACACACTGCTGGTCGCCTTCCAGCGCGGCAATTGCCGCCACCTGCAACGGGGTAAAAGTACCGTAGTCGTGGTAGCTCTTAATGCGGGCCAGGGCACTCACCAGCGTTTTGTTACCGACCATAAAGCCAATACGCCAGCCGGCCATATTGTAGCTTTTGGAAAGAGTGAAGAACTCGACTGCCACATCGCGCGCACCAGGCACCTGCATAATTGAAGGTGCTTTCCAGCCATCATACACAATATCGGCATAGGCTAAATCGTGAACCACCAGCACGTCGTAACGTTTTGCCAGGGCGACCACTTTCTCAAAGAACTCAAGTTCAACGCACTGCGCCGTTGGGTTTGACGGGAAACCGAGGATCATCATCTTCGGTTTTGGGTAGCTTTCGCGGATAGCGCGTTCGAGTTCATTGAAAAAGTCTACGCCTTCCACCAGCGGCACAGAGCGAACCTGCGCGCCGGCAATCACGGCCCCGTAAATATGAATGGGATAGCTCGGATTTGGCACCAGAACGGTATCACCGTGATCCAGCGTTGCCAGCATCAGGTGCGCCAGCCCCTCTTTTGAACCGATGGTCACAATGGCCTCGCTTTCAGGATCGATATCGACCTGATAGCGATCCTGATACCAGCGGGAGATCGCACGACGTAAACGAGGAATACCGCGGGAAGTCGAGTAGCCATGCGTATCAGGACGCTGGGCAACCGTACATAATTTCTCGACAATATGCGGTGGTGTAGGGCCGTCAGGATTACCCATGCTGAAATCGATAATGTCTTCGCCACGCCGACGCGCAGCCATTTTCAGTTCAGCAGTGATATTGAAAACATAAGGGGGTAAACGATCGATACGCGTAAAACGGCGTTCAGGACTGGAGTCAGCCATAGGTTCCTCAGATTCACGTTAGCGCCCGGACCGTCCGAGCGACGCTGCCACGTATGTGGCGTGCTTAGAAAATAACCTGAAAAAAAACGTGCTGTCGAGAGGGAAAATAAAAAAAATATTTCGCGATAAAACGGGAATGCTGCTGCGCATAAAAGCGGAACAGCAAAGTCTAAATACGCATTTTTAATACCTGTTATTTAACACAATGATATCAAATACGTTACCTTAACTCTGCCGCGTGCGATAAACCCGGCACGATTCAGGAACACTCTCATAATCCCCTTTGGAAATTATGGTTTTTCCTCATTTGATAAAGCAGATGGATAGCTGGTCATTAGGTGCCAGGTTTTTTATCATAGCTTTTTCCCGATTTCCCAGGTTCACCCGTGCACGAAATATTCGATATGCTCCTGGCGGTTTTTGACCGCGCGGCATTAATGCTGATCTGCCTGTTTTTCCTGATCCGCATTCGCTTGTTCCGCGAGCTTTTACATAAATCCGCCCACTCGCCCAAAGAGCTGCTGGCCGTCACAGCCATCTTCTCGATGTTCGCCCTGTTCAGCACCTGGTCCGGCGTCCCGGTTGAAGGCTCACTGGTGAACGTGCGCATCATCGCCGTCATGTCCGGCGGGATCTTATTTGGCCCGTGGGTGGGGATTATCACAGGCCTCATCGCAGGGACACATCGTTACCTGATTGATATTGGCGGCGTCACCGCCATTCCCTGCTTTATCACCAGTATTATCGCCGGGGTGCTTTCCGGCTGTATCAACCGCAAAATACCGAAAAAGCAGCACTGGCGCGCAGGGATCATCGCCGGTATGGCGTGTGAAACACTGACCATGATCCTGGTGGTGGCCTGGGCGCCCACCACGGATCTTGGGCTGGATATTGTCTCGAAAATTGGTATTCCGATGATTCTGGGCAGCGTCTGCATCGGCTTTATCGTGCTGCTGGTGCAGAGCGTTGAAGGTGAGAAAGAGGCCAGCGCGGCGCGCCAGGCTAAGCTGGCGCTCGATATTGCCAACAAAACGCTGCCACTGTTCCGCCATGTCAATGCCGAGTCACTGCGTCAGGTCTGCGATATTATCCGCCGCGATATTCACGCCGATGCCGTTGCGATCACCAATATCGATCATGTGCTGGCTTACGTAGGTGTGGGCGAGCATAACTATCGCGATAACGATGACACCGTTAGTCCTACCACACGACAGGCGATTAATTACGGGAAAATCATTATTAAAAACAATGATGAAGCCTACAGAACCCCTGAAATTCACTCCATGCTGGTGATCCCGCTGTGGGAGAAAGGTGTGGTGACCGGCACGCTGAAAATTTACTACTGCCATGCGCACCAGATAACCTCGTCGCTTCAGGAAATGGCTATCGGCCTGTCGCAAATCATTTCGACCCAGCTTGAAGTCTCTCGCGCCGAGCAACTGCGCGAAATGGCAAATAAGGCAGAGTTGCGCGCGCTGCAAAGTAAAATTAATCCCCATTTCCTGTTTAACGCGCTGAACGCAATTTCTTCATCCATCCGGCTGAATCCAGACACCGCGCGCCAGCTGATTTTCAATCTGTCACGCTATCTGCGCTACAACATCGAACTGAAGGACGATGAGCAGATAGACATCAAAAAAGAGCTGTATCAAATTAAAGACTACATCGCCATTGAGCAGGCACGCTTTGGTGACAAGCTGACGGTCATCTACGATATCGATGAAGAGGTTAACTGTGTGATCCCAAGCCTGTTGATTCAGCCACTGGTCGAAAACGCCATTGTCCACGGTATCCAGCCGCGCAAAGGCAAAGGCGTGGTGACAATTAGCGTGGCCGAGAGCGGAAATCGCGTCCGCATTTCGGTTCGCGATACCGGCCACGGCATCGATCCCAAAGTCATTGAGCGCGTTAAGTCCAACGAAATGCCCGGTAATAAGATTGGGTTACTGAACGTGCATCACCGCGTCAAACTGCTGTATGGCGATGGGCTGCACATTCACCGTCTTGAGCCTGGCACTGAAATCGCTTTTTACGTCCCGAATGAACGCTCACCCGTTCATGCGCCGACATCCCTGTTGCCGTAGGCAGGAGTAACGCATGAAAGTCATCATCGTAGAAGATGAATTTCTGGCTCAACAAGAGCTGAGCTGGCTGATTAAAACCCACAGCCAGATGGAGATCGTGGGCACCTTTGAAGATGGCCTCGACGTACTGAAATTTTTGCAGCACAACCGGGTCGACGCGATTTTTCTGGATATCAACATCCCTTCGCTGGACGGCGTGTTGCTGGCGCAGAACATCAATCAATTCGCCCATAAGCCGTTTATTGTGTTTGTCACCGCCTGGAAAGAGCACGCTGTAGAAGCCTTTGAACTGGAAGCGTTTGACTACATTCTCAAACCTTACCAGGAGTCACGAATTGTGAGTATGTTGCAAAAGCTGGAAGCAGCATGGCAGCAGCAGGCAGCACCCGTGAACACAAGCCCGGCAACGCGTGAAAATGACACCATTAATCTGGTCAAGGATGAGCGGATAATCGTGACGCCGATAGACGATATCTACTATGCCGAAGCGCATGAGAAGATGACGTTTGTCTATACCCGGCGCGAATCGTACGTGATGGCGATGAACATCACCGAGTTTTGCAGCAAACTGCCGGCCGCGCACTTTTTCCGCTGCCACCGTTCGTTTTGCGTGAATTTAAATAAGATCCGCGAGATCGAACCCTGGTTTAACAACACCTATATTTTGCGTCTGAAAGATCTCGATTTTCAGGTGCCGGTGAGCCGCAGCAAAGTGAAAGAGTTTCGCCAGCTCATGCACCTGTAAGGGCTGTCCCCTCTCCCGCCGGAGAGGGGAACACGACTCAGAGCACCTGGCCGAGAACCTGACGCAAATGCGCGCCAGAACCCAGCAGGCCTGGGTTATTGTGCACAATCAGGTACACCGGAATGTCCTGAACGTAGCTTCTGAAACGACCTTTGTCTTCAAACCCACCGCGGAAGCCAGAGGCTTTAAAGAAATCGAGGAAGCGCGGCACGATGCCGCCCGCAATGTACACGCCGCCGAAGGTGCTGAGATTCAGCGCCAGGTTGCCACCAAAACGCCCCATGATGACGCAGAACAGCGACAGCGCACGACGACAGTCGATGCAGGTGTCTGCCAGCGCGCGTTCGGTGACATCTTTCGGTTGCAGGTTTTCAGGCAGACGACCGTCAGACTTCACAATCGCACGATAGAGATTCACAAGCCCGGGACCAGAAAGCACACGCTCAGCGGAGACATGACCAATCTCAGCACGCAGTTCTTCGAGAATAATGCCCTCTTCTTCGCTGTTTGGCGCAAAATCAACGTGACCGCCCTCGCCCGGCAGGCTGACCCAGCGCTTATCAACGTGCACCAGATGCGACACACCCAGACCGGTTCCTGCGCCATAGACGGCAATCGGTTTACCTTCGACTGGGGCGGTGCCACCGAACTGAATCAGGTGTTCTGGCTTTAACATCGGGATCGCCATCGAAACCGCAGTGAAATCATTAATGATTTCAAGATGTGAAAAACCGAGGTTCTTTTTCATTTCTGCGATAGAGAATGCCCAGGTATGGTTGGTCATTGCCACCCAGTCGCCAGTAATCGGGCAGGCAATGGCAATACAACCATCCTCAACGCTTATCTTATGCTCATCAAGATAGACGCGTACCACGGCCTCAAGGCTTGGATAATCCAGCCCTGAATAGGTCTTCGCCTGAGAAATCTCACCGGTGTTTACATCGCAGAGTGCAAGACGTGCGTTGGTCCCACCCACATCACCTACTAAAGCATACTTTGTCATTCTTCTACTGCTCCGCTAAAGTCAGAATAAATCTTTGGGACACTGTAAATTCAAGGCTGAATAACAACAACGACCTGAAGGCAGCCGCCCCAGGATTATCGATCTTCGTCACAGAATAACTTTACCGTTTCAGCATCTTTTGCACTATTGCCACAAAGTTGATTGTGCAAAGTAACACCATACGTTTTGTACAAGGAAATCATCATGCTCCACCCGCGAGCCAGAACCATGCTGCTATTGGCTATCCCGGCGCTCATCATTGGTATTGCCTCAAGCCTTGTGCTCATCGTCGTGATGAAGGTCGCGTCGGTGCTGCAAACGATGTTATGGACTGCTATTCCGGCAAAATTCGGCATCAGCTTCGATTCCCCCATGTGGATAGTTGTGATGTTGACGCTGACCGGTATTGCTGTAGGCCTGGTGATTCGGTTTAGCCCAGGTCATGCGGGGCCTGACCCGGCTCTGGAGCCGTTAATTAGCGCGCCAGTCAACCCATCGGCGCTACCGGGGCTAATCATTGCGCTGATTATTGGCCTTGCGGGTGGCGTTAGCCTGGGGCCGGAACATCCCATTATGGCGGTGAATATCGCTCTGGCGGTGTTTCTTGGCTCGCGTATCCTTCCTCGCGTTGGCGTGCTGGACTGGACGATCCTAGCCTCCGCAGGCACCATTGGCGCGTTGTTTGGTACTCCCGTTGCCGCTGCGCTGATTTTTTCTCAGACGCTCAGTGGCAATAGCGATGTGCCCCTCTGGGACAGACTCTTTGCCCCATTGATGGCCGCCGCCGCAGGCGCGTTAACCACCAGCCTGTTTTACCACCCGCATTTTTCACTCTCGTTGCCCCACTACGGGCAAATGCAGATTGCCGATATTTTCAGTGGCGCCATCGTGGTTGCCATTGCCATTGCACTGGGGATGGTTGCAGTGTGGTGCCTTCCACGCCTGCATCGCCTGATGCATAAACTTAAACATCCGGTGCTGATGCTGGGTGTCGGCGGTCTTATTCTTGGCATTCTTGGCGCTATCGGCGGACCGGTAACGCTGTTTAAAGGCCTGGATGAGATGCAGCAGCTGGCCTTCAGTCAGGTGTTTAGCGTGTCAGATTATCTGCTGTTTGCGCTGGTGAAACTGGCCGCGCTGGTTGTGGCGGCAGCGTGTGGTTTTCGTGGCGGGCGTATCTTCCCGGCGGTATTTGTCGGCGTGGCGCTGGGGCTGATGCTGCACGAGCACGTGGATGCTGTTCCGGCGGCGATTACGGTGTCGTGTTCTATTCTGGGGCTGGTTCTGGTTGTGACGCGCGATGCATGGCTCAGCCTGTTTATGGCCGCCGTGGTGGTGCCGGACGCCACGCTTATCCCGCTGTTATGTATTGTGATGTTGCCCGCCTGGCTCCTGCTGGCGGGCAAACCGATGATGATGGCCTGGCGAAACGACAAATAATCAGGCTCTGTTGCGCGCCTCCAGGGCCTTAGTAATTGCACCAAGCAGCGGCGGGATATCGGCTTTCGGTAGCATGACCTCAATCAGCGAAAGCCGCTCGTGGTGCGCCACTTTTTCCAACACGTCCGCCAGTTGTTCAACCTCGCTCACTCTCCAGCACTCGGCCTGCGGATTCAGGCTGAGTGCCTGCGGGATCTGCGTCCAGTTCCACAAGGCAATATCGTTGTACCGCTGCTCTGGCCCGTGGATCGCCCTTTCCACCGTATAGCCTTCGTTGTTTAACACCAGAATGATGGGCCGCTGTTTATCGCGCAGCATAGAGCCCATCTCCTGAATGGTCAGTTGTGCGGCACCATCACCCGTAAGCACAATCACGCGGCGCTGAGGGCACGCCGTCTGAGCACCAAATGCGGCGGCCAGCGTGTATCCAATCGATCCCCAGAGTGGCTGAACGATAAAATTCACCTCAGAAGGTAAGCGCAACGAGAATGCACCAAAGGCAGAGGTCCCCTGGTCGGCCAGGATGATGTCACCGGGCCGGATAAAGGTTTGCAGCGTGCTCCAGAAACTTTCCTGGTTCAGTTCACTGCTCTGCGCCGTTGGTGAAAATGAATGATGAATAGCAGGCGCAACCGGCCCGGTAATGTGCTGTTTGCAAAGCTCGGCCAGCGTTTCTATCGCCTGGATCATCGGAATACCGGTAAACCAGATATCCCCCACGCGTGAAGCATGAGGCTGAACTTCGATGGTTTGCGCCGGGGTAAGCTGATGCGTAAATCCGGCGGTCAGCGTATCGGTAAAACGCGTGCCGATGCACAAGACCGTATCCGCGCCTTCAATGGCCTCTTTCGCGGCATCAGCACTTGCCGACCCGCTGTACGTACCGTAAAAGCCCGGCTGGCGCTCGTCAAAAATCCCCTTGCCCATCAGCATGGTTGCGTGCGCCATCGGTACCTCTTTCACCCACTTCTGAAGCGAGTGCTTCAGCCCGTGGCGCAGGACCAGAAAATCTGCCAGCAGAGCCGTTCGTTTGCTGCAGGCAAGCCGGTTCTGGGCAGCCTCACGAAACGCTTTAAGACAGCCATTATCCGCATGAGCAGGCTTAAACGTGAGAGCGGTTACAGGCGGGGTGGCCGCTTTTTTTGCCACATCAGCGGGTAACATCAGATAGCCAGGACGGCGTTCACGCATCATCGTGGTGAGTACCCGGTCTATTTCGTAACAGGCATTTTGTTCGGTAAGGATCGCCTGGGCGACAGTGACAGGCTCACTCATATGGTAAAAATGACGGAAGTCTCCATCACCCAGAGTGTGATGTAACAACTCACCTCGTTGCTGAGAAGCCATGCCAGGCGCACCCACAATGTGCAACACCGGAACATACTCAGCAAAGCTGCCAGCAATGCCGTTCATGGCACTTAACTCGCCGACGCCAAACGTCGTCAGCAGCGCGGCAAAGCCCTTACATCGGGCATAGCCGTCAGCGGCGTAAGATGCATTCAGCTCATTTGCACAGCCCACCCAACAGATATCCGGGCTGTCTATCACGTGGTCGAGAAACTGCAAATTATAGTCGCCTGGCACGCCAAACAGATGATCGGCTCCACAATCTGTTAGACGGTCCAGCAGGTAATCGGCGACGCAGTATGGGGTACGCATGACAGGTATCCTTCTTATGTTGACCTCACTTTGAGTATTAAAGAAGCGTGATGGCTGTCCAGAATTGGCAATAAGATGGGCATGGAAAGAATGCTTTACAAAAAAGGCTGCGTTATGCTCTTTTTCTTCATGCGAGTGTAAACGTATACACTCGTTTTTCTTTTCAGCGCCAGGGGTCACGAGAATGGGTTATCAGCCTGACAAAAATCGTTATCAGACAATGCAGTACCGCCGTTGCTGCCAGACAGGGCTTAAGTTACCGGCCATCTCTCTGGGGCTTTGGCATAACTTTGGTGATACCACGCTCATTGAAAACAGCCGTCAACTTTTACAGCGGGCTTTCGATTTGGGTATCACCCATTTTGATCTGGCCAACAACTACGGCCCACCTCCAGGCTCAGCCGAGCGCAATTTCGGGCGTATTTTGCAGGAAGATTTTCTGCCCTGGCGTGACGAGTTAATAATTTCCACCAAAGCAGGCTACACCATGTGGGACGGCCCTTACGGCGACTGGGGCTCACGCAAATATCTGATTTCAAGTCTGGAACAGAGCCTGAAGCGTATGGGGCTTGAATATGTCGATATCTTCTATCACCACCGCCCAGATCCTGAAACGCCACTTCAGGAGACAATGAAAGCACTTGATCACGTGGTGCGTCAGGGGAAAGCACTGTACGTTGGTTTATCGAACTATCCGGCGGAACTGGCGCGTAAAGCGATCGATATTCTTAACGATCTCGGTACGCCTTGTGTTATCCACCAGCCTAAATACTCCATGTTTGAGCGCGCGCCGGAAGAGGGATTACTGGACGTCCTGAAAGAGAAAGGTGTCGGGTGTATTCCCTTCTCGCCGCTGGCAGGTGGCCAACTGACTAACCGCTATCTGCACGGAATTCCACAGGATTCACGCGCGGCGAGCGGCAGTAAGTTCCTTAACCCCGACCAGTTAACCGAAGAAAAACGGTTAAAGGTCGTCGCGCTGAACACGCTGGCGGAAAAGCGCGGCCAGAAACTCTCGCAAATGGCACTGGCGTGGGTATTGCGCCACGATGCGGTAACGTCCGTACTGATTGGCGCGAGTAAAACGTCGCAAATTGATGATGCGGTCGGGATGCTCGAGAATCGTCATTTCTCCCCACAAGAGCTGACCACCATCGACGATATTCTGAACCGGTCAAATTAAAACCATTTTTAGCAAAACGTGCTCTTATTTGTGATTTAGGAGTTGAGGCGATGAAACGGGGCTTTACCGCCCCGTAATATTGCGTTAACAGGCCGCACGACGGCCCCGATCGTGAAGGAGAAGAGTATGTTCAGGTCACTGATTCTGGCTGCGGTTTTAATGGCTGCGGCACCGCTGGTTGCAAATGCGGGCGAAATCACCCTGTTGCCATCAGTAAAATTACAAATTGGCGATCGCGATAATTACGGTAACTACTGGGACGGTGGCGGCTGGCGTGACCGTGATTACTGGAATCGTCATTATGAATGGCGTAGAGATCGCTGGTGGAGACATGATAATGGTCGCCATCGTGGCTGGGATAACCGTAAAGCCTACGAGCGCGGCTATCGCGAAGGGTGGGACGACCGTGACGATCGTCGCGGAGGATGGGGTCGTGGCCACGGCCATGGTCACCACCACTAAAACAGAAAGGAGCCTGTTGGCTCCTTTCTTATTTCTATAATCCCAGTATCGTCCCGACCAACAACCACAGGTTGAGCGCCACCACCACAACCACAATGGCCCAGCCAGTGCGTTTCACAAGCGTAGTGTTCACCAGATCGCCCATCAGGGATTTGTCGCTGGTAAAGATCAGCAGCGGAACCAGTGCCAGTGCAATACCAAAGCTCAGCAATACCTGGCTCATTACCAGGATACGCGTTGGATCAAGCCCCATCAGGATAACGATAAATGATGGCAGCATGGTGACTGAACGGCGCACCCACAGCGGAATGTGAAAGCGCACGAATCCCTGCATCACCACCTGCCCTGCCAGGGTTCCCACCACGGTCGAAGACAGGCCCGCAGCAACCAGACTCAACCCAAATACGGTGGCAGCCGCATGGCTCAGCAAGGGTTCCAGCGTCAGATACGCCTCATCAAGATCGGCAATGCCCGTGTGCCCGTTAAAATGAAACGCGGCGGCGGCAGTTGCCATCATCGCCAGATTCACAAAACCGGCAATCGTCATTGCGATACCAACATCCCATTTGGTTGCGGAATAACGCTGCTGGCGCGTCCCGCCGTGCAGGTGCTGCGTTAAAGAAGAGTGAAGGTAAATCACGTGCGGCATTATAGTAGCGCCCAGAACGCCCGCAGCCAGGAATACGGCTTCAGAGGTTGGCAGGCTTGGGATAACCATCCCTTTACTTAACTGCGCCAGGTCAGGCCGCGAAAAAATTAACTCAACAATATAAGCCGCAGCCACAAACAACAGCAGACCACCAATCACTTTTTCAAGCGGCTTTTGCCCACGACGCTGCAACATCAGGATAAGGAAAGTCGCAATCCCGGTCAGCACCGCGCCCTGTAACAGAGAAACGCCCAGTATCAGTTTGAACCCGATAGCCGCCCCAATAAATTCAGCCAGATCCGTTGCCATTGCAATGATTTCAGCCTGGATCCAGTAAAGCCAGACGGCGGGACGCGGATAATGGTCGCGGATCTGTTCTGCCAGGTTTTTACCCGTGGCGATCCCAAGCTTTGCGGAAAGCATCTGAATCAGCATTGCCATCAGGTTCGCCCAGACGACAACCCACAGCAACTTATAGCCGAAGCTCGCCCCGGCCTGAATATTGGTCGCAAAATTACCCGGATCGATATAGCCAATGGCAGCGATGAACGCAGGTCCCATTAATGCGAACCGCAACTTGCGCGCTGCTCTGCCACTGCTACCCTCTACGCGACTGTTTGTCATTTCTGCCTCTGGAAATATAGCCTTTGCTATGTTTGATGCTAACAAAATGAGAATGATTATCAAGATCATTTAAAACGTTTTGAGTGATTTCTCTGATAGCTTTGAACGATAGAAGGGCAGCTTCGCTGGTGCGACCCCACAGAATGTGGATTCGCGCAGTCTTTTGTGAAGCGTAGCACACAAACTTAACTTTTCACTAATTTACTCAACATAACAAAAATGTATTGTTGATCACTATTTTTGAGACTCGTCACAGGATGTGACTATAGTGTGGCTTTGATCTCGTTTTCTTTACGCTTGTTACATAGAATGTGCACGGAAATTAAACCTGCCTCAAATTTGGAGCAAATATGGACCGCGTCCTTCACTTTGTCCTGGCACTCGTTGTCGTTACTGCGCTTGCATTGCTGGTCAGCCATGACCGCAAAAAAATCCGCATCCGCTATGTTGTTCAGCTTCTCGTCATTGAAGTTTTACTCGCGTGGTTCTTCCTGAACTCCAACGTGGGGCTTGGCTTCGTGAAAGGCTTCTCCGAAATGTTCGAAAAACTGCTCGGATTCGCCAACGAAGGGACTAACTTTGTTTTCGGTAAAATGAACGACGAAGGCCTGGCATTCTTCTTCCTGAAAGTGCTGTGCCCTATCGTCTTCATCTCTGCGCTGATTGGTATTCTGCAACACATCCGTGTTCTGCCTGTCGTTATCCGCGCTATTGGTACTGTACTGTCTAAAGTCAACGGTATGGGCAAACTGGAATCCTTCAACGCAGTAAGTTCCCTGATCCTGGGTCAGTCTGAGAACTTCATTGCGTATAAAGACATTCTGGGCAAAATGTCCCGCAACCGTATGTACACCATGGCAGCCACGGCAATGTCTACCGTTTCCATGTCTATTGTGGGCGCGTACATGACGATGCTGGAACCGAAATACGTTGTTGCAGCTCTGGTTCTGAACATGTTCAGCACCTTTATCGTGCTGTCTCTTATCAACCCATACCGCGTTGAAGAGGGCGAAGAGAACCTCCAGATGGCAAATCTGCATGAAGGTCAGAGCTTCTTCGAAATGTTAGGTGAGTACATCCTGGCAGGTTTCAAAGTTGCGATTATCGTTGCAGCTATGCTTATCGGCTTTATCGCGCTGATTTCTGCATTGAACGCACTGTTCGCTGCGGTTCTGGGTATCTCCTTCCAGGGTATCCTCGGCTACATCTTCTATCCGATTGCGTGGGTAATGGGTGTTCCGGCAAGCGAAGCATTACAGGTTGGTAGCATCATGGCCACCAAACTGGTTTCCAACGAATTTGTTGCGATGATGGATCTCCAGAAAATTGCCGGCACGCTCTCTCCGCGCGCTGAAGGTATTATCTCTGTGTTCCTGGTTTCCTTCGCCAACTTCTCTTCTATCGGCATCATCGCGGGTGCGATTAAAGGTCTGAACGAAGAGCAAGGTAACGTGGTTTCTCGCTTCGGTCTGAAACTGGTTTATGGTTCTACCCTGGTGAGCGTACTGTCTGCTTCTATCGCAGCACTGGTACTGTAATCCGGATCGAAAACAAAACCGGGAGCCTGTGCTCCTGGTTTTTTTATGCCTGCAGTTCGCTAAGCGCCAGAGGTTTACCCAGCAGATATCCCTGCAAATAGTCCACGCCAAAGCGGAGCAACATCTCGCGCTGTTCCGGCGTTTCAACAAATTCGGCAACCACACACAACGACTTTGTTTTCGCCAGATTGCAAATTGACTGCACAATCATTGCATCCATGCTGTCGCTACAGATATCTTTTACGAAACAGCCATCTATCTTGATGATATCGGCCTGAAGTCGCTTGAGGCGCTCGTAATTGGCATATCCTGTGCCAAAGTCATCAATCGCAATACGGAAACCGTAATCCCTCAATTGCTGAATGTTCTTGATACTGGTTTCTGAATTCGAGAACGCCTGCTCTTCGGTTATCTCAATCACAACAGCATGAGGCGGAACCAGATAGTGTTCGAAGAGCGAGATAATCTCGGTCGCGACCTCTTTTTGCATCAGCGTCAACGGCATGAGGTTAACGGAAAACCGGGTTTTGTCATGCAATACCGGGTTATCACGCAGCCATGCCAGTAAGTTCTCAACCACGCTCAGGTCGAACCGATGGCTCAGGTTGAACTGGGCAATCAGCGGGATAAAACGGTCAGGCGTAATGATTTCACCATCACTCTCGAGCCGCGTCAGGATCTCGTGATAGCCCTTTCCGGCAGCATTCTGGATAGGCTGGGCGTACAAGCGGATACCGCCCGCGTCGAGGGCGCGTTTGATACGCCCCAACATCAGCACTCTATCGGTGGTTTGCCCTGAAACAGTTTCAAGGCTGTTGGTCAGGGCCAGCACATTATGCGTTGCACAAGACTGTTCAGAGAGCCAGCTTAGCTGCCCCAGGGTGTGATGGAGTTTTTCACCGTTTTCAATCTCGCCCCATGATGCACCAAACTCAATATCCAGCCCGGTGTTGTTCCAGAAAATTTTACGGCTGTTCAGCTGATCAACCATATGCTGCAAGCGTTCAGCCGTTCCCGGCCCCAGCAGAACCAGCACCAGTTCGCTGCCTGGCAGTTGGAACAGTTGTTCATCTTTCTGCATTAGCGGCTGGAGGGAGGCCGTAATCATGCGCTTGCAATGCACACGCATGAGAATGCCGTAGTGGCGACTCAGGAACTCCAGGTTGTCCATCCGCAGGCAACAGATCTTCGCATCAGGGTGGAGATACAGGTAATCCTCAAGCGCACGAATGTTGGGCAGACCCGTTAGAGGATCGGTTAATGCCCTCTTCTGCCAGCCTTGTTTCATCCATTCACTGTGCCGATAAATCCTCGACATATAGAGCAAACAAATAGCAAAAGAGATCAGCACCGACAGGATAAATGAGAGGGAGTATCCCGATTCCACCCCATTGAGGAAGTTATAATTGTACGTTAGCAGTAAGAGTGCCGATGTCGCCCACAGCAGCGAGATAACCGCATAGCTCATGCGGCTGATCCCAAGCGTAAAGAGGATAAAGATGATTGGCATTAAATATCCTGCAATTATCGGTGACTCCAGTGGAGCGCACAAAACTGCAACAATAAACACCAAAACCATTAGCCAAATTACTCTATAAATAGGTTTTTTATTCAAGAGTAATGGTTTAAGACTCTGCCGCCAGAATGCTACTGCATACCGGGGACTAATTATCATTCTTAAGGGGTAATAGAACATCATTGTAAATATGAGCGCCGCACATATCAGACTTTGAATATCAACAACGTTATAAATTGCACTACCTTCGCCGAAGTAGGTGGAGATAGTCACAGGAAAATCAAATAAGTAGCCAGCCAGATACATCGATAGCTTAATGCCTACCGGAACCATAAATCCGAGCCAGAATATACGAAGACCGATGTACTTATTGGGCACACTGTGGCGCCAGCGCTTGCCCAGCACCAGACGGATCACACCACAAGCGGCAAAGACGGAGAAAGTCTGACAAAACAGCAAAACTAAATATTGTAGCGGTGCTAAATTAATACTGTGAATATTAGTAGCAGTAAAACTTAACAGGATGGGAATAATTGCGCGGCGGCCAAACAATAAAATCACGGCCAGCATTACACTTAATGGTAACCATGCCAAATAAACATCATGACCGTTAACTATTGCTCGCGGTGAGATATAACGAGAAAACGGAACCGCAATCAGACAAAGCAGCAACGCTATCATAAATATCTTTACATTATTGACATTTTTACTGTTCATTAAGGTGAATAAACTATTTTCCGCTATTATTCATTGACCGGACGGATAATAGGTTTATTAATTGCGCGAAGCAAGATCAAGTCTATAAATAGACCGCTTTCTTAAGCTGGATTGAGGCGAAGTATAGGAAAACACCATCACTTGCAACAAAAGCCGCGCGTGGATGTTACAAAAGCATAAAAAAACCCCCGTCTTTCGACGAGGGTTTAAATTTTGGTGGAGCTAAGCGGGATCGAACCGCTGACCTCTTGCATGCCATGCAAGCGCTCTCCCAGCTGAGCTATAGCCCCACATGTTACTTTACATACCGCACTCTGTTGGGTTCAGAGTTTGGTGGAGCTAAGCGGGATCGAACCGCTGACCTCTTGCATGCCATGCAAGCGCTCTCCCAGCTGAGCTATAGCCCCATCGTAAAGCTGTCATGTTGACGGGCGGCATAATATGAATTCCGCCGCGGAGTGTCAACGGCAAAATCGATCGCTTTGAACCAATCGCCGAAAAATCATGCAAATGAATCACTTTGCGTACCTGCTCGCAGTCAGGAGTTAAGCCTGTCACGTTTTCACGTAAAACGGTGCTATAAAATGAACCACTAATTAACCCTACTATTATTCAGGCAATTGCATGATCAAGGAACGAATGACGCCAGAAGAGTTAGCCCTGCTCACTGGCTATAGCCGCCAGACCATCAATAAATGGGTACGCAAAGAGGGTTGGATTACATCGCCTAAGCCAGGAGTACAGGGTGGCAAGGCGCGGCTGGTGCATGTCAATGAACAAGTTCGGGATTTTATTCACAGCGCTCGCCGGGCGTCGGACACACCTGATATGCCTGAAAACCATGACCGTTCGCTGCACACGTTACTTCTGACGCTGGCAAATGAAATGACGCCGGATGAGCAAAAGCAGCTAACATCTCTGTTACTGCGGGAAGGGATTACCGGATTATTGCAACGTTTAGGGATACGCGAACAGAGCTGATATGAAAAGATTACGCAGTAAAATGACGACTGAAGAGTTGGCCGATAGTTTAGGTGTTGCCCGGCAAACCGTTAATCGCTGGATTCGGCAGCAAGGATGGAAAACGGAAGGCATTAACGGGGTAAAAGGCGGACGCGCACGGTTAATTCATATTGATGCCCGCGTTCGCGAGCATATTATGAGTATTCCGGCCATCCGTAACCGCCAGGCTATCTATCAACTGGCAGAAGCCCCCTCTTTGTACGGGGAACCAAAATCGTCCGGCTTACTTCCTCAAATCATCGACTCTCTTGAAAATTTAACGCTGATTGAGCAAGAACGACTTCAGGTATTATTGACCCGGGAAGGTCTTCAGGGATTTCTTACCCGCCTCGGAATTACTGAATTGCACGCATAAAAAACGGCAGGTTTCCCTGCCGTTGTTCTTACCTTACGCGCAATTACTGCTGGCTTTCACGCTCAGCAATAAAGCCCAGTGCTTTGTTAATACGCGCGATGCTGCGTGTTTTACCAATAGCATGAACGGTGACATCCAGTGCAGGTGACTGACCAGCGCCTGTTACTGCCACGCGCAGAGGCATCCCCACTTTACCCATGCCCACTTCCAGCTCATCGGCGGTCGCCTGAATCGCGTGGTGAACATTTTCAGCGGTCCACTCGGTAATCGCCGCCAGTTTGTCACGCACGACTTCCAGTGGCTGACGCGCAACCGGACGCAGGTGTTTCTTGGCCGCATCGGCATCAAACTCGTCGAACTCTTCATAGAAGTAACGGCAGCTTTCGGCGATCTCTTTCAGCGTTTTGCAACGCTCGCCAAGCAGTTTCACCAGTTCCGCCAGCTCAGGGCCAGTGCGGGTATCGATGTTTGCCTGTTCGATGTGCCATTGCAGGTAAGTCGCAACGTACTCTGGCTGCATGGTGTTGATGTAGTGGTGGTTCAGCCACAGCAGTTTATCGGTGTTGAACGCACTGGCGGATTTGCTGACCGCGCCCAGGGAGAACAGATTGATCATCTCTTCACGGCTAAAGATCTCCTGGTCACCGCTGGACCAGCCCAGGCGAACCAGGTAGTTCAGCAACGCTTCCGGCAGATAGCCGTCATCACGGTATTGCATTACGCTAACCGCACCATGACGTTTGGACAGTTTTTTACCGTCGTCACCGTTGATCATAGAAACGTGCGCATATACCGGGACAGGCGCATTCAGTGCTTTCAGGATGTTGATCTGACGTGGGGTGTTGTTGATATGGTCTTCACCACGGATAACGTGAGTGATTTCCATATCCCAGTCATCTACCACAACGCAGAAGTTATAGGTTGGCGAGCCATCGGTACGACGGATGATCAGGTCATCCAGCTCCTGGTTGCTGAATTCGATCGGGCCACGGATCTGATCGTCAAAGATAACGGAACCTTCCTGCGGGTTGGCGAAACGCACAACACACGGCTCATCCGCAGCATGTTCGCTGTGGTCGTGGCGGCAACGGCCGTCGTAACGTGGTTTTTCGCCATTCGCCATTTGCTCTTCACGCAGAGCATCCAGACGTTCTTTAGAGCAGTAGCATTTATATGCCGTGCCCGCGACCAGCATTTCATCAATCACGGCGTTATAGCGGTCAAAACGTTTGGTCTGGAAATACGGGCCTTCATCCCATTCCAGATTCAGCCAGTTCATCCCATCCATAATGGCTTCGATTGCTTCCGGCGTGGAGCGCTCGAGATCGGTGTCTTCAATACGCAGCACGAACTCGCCCTTATTGTGGCGTGCAAAAAGCCAGGAATAGAGAGCAGTACGTGCACCACCGACGTGCAGATAGCCTGTCGGGCTGGGCGCGAAGCGAGTTTTGATTTTCATGAAATGGCCTTACGTTATAAAGATGCCGGCAATCGGCAAATCCTGGGAAAAAAACAATGGGCAATATTCTATCACTGTGGGGCGATTCCTCAATGTTGATCCCTGTATCGGGTTCGAGTTTGCTGTTTTTGTTTAGAAATCATGCGCAATAGTCCATTTCGCGATCGTTTTGTTTAATTTTACGACGAACGAATAAAAACTTTAGAAAATGCGTTGACTCATTTTCAACTCTCCCTATAATGCGACTCCACACAGCGGGGGTGATTAGCTCAGTTGGTAGAGCATCTCCTTTACACGGAGGGGGTCGGCGGTTCGAGCCCGTCATCACCCACCATCTACTTCACGTAGACTCGCAGTGTAGATAAGAATTGAGAATGGGCGATTAGCTCAGTTGGTAGAGCATCTCCTTTACACGGAGGGGGTCGGCGGTTCGAGCCCGTCATCGCCCACCATTCTCACCTTATCGATAGCAGTTCCGAAATGGGCGATTAGCTCAGTTGGTAGAGCATCTCCTTTACACGGAGGGGGTCGGCGGTTCGAGCCCGTCATCGCCCACCATTTCGGGTCGTTAGCTCAGTTGGTAGAGCAGTTGACTTTTAATCAATTGGTCGCAGGTTCGAATCCTGCACGACCCACCAATGTAAAAAGGCGCCCTAAAGGCGCCTTTTTGCTATCTGCGATATTAACGATTCGAACCTGCCGCAGGTTCGAGCCGAACAACGTGAGGCAGCGGAGCCGTTTACGGCGACGACCCGAAGGGCGAGCGAAGCGAGTCATCCTGCACGACCCACCAATGTAAAAAGGCGCCCTAAAGGCGCTTTTTTGCTATCTGCAATTTGAACGATTCGAACCTGCCGCAGGTTCGAGCCTCAATGGCGCTACGCTTTTCAGGCCTACAAAATTCACATTCTTTATCCTTCAACCAGTGTGGCGACTAACCTCTCCACCGCCGGTGTTGCCTGCTTCTCGTCATACACCACGTATAAATCTGCCGGTATACGCTCTTTCAACGGGCGAAATACCACACCGGGCCACTGCATTTGTGCGTAACTGTCTGCCGCAAGCGTAATCCCCATACCCATACTGACCATCGCCAGCACCGTCTGTGGCTCAACGGCCTCACGGACAATCATCGGCGAGAATCCCGCCTGCTGGCACACTCGCTGGAGAAAAGCCCAGTCTGAATGTGCCGACGGCATGGTGACAAAATATTCATTTTGCAGTTCTGAAAGTGAAATCGCCGAGCTGCTGACTAACCGGTGATCTTCCGGCATCGCCACCAGAAACGCGGCATCGCGCAGGCGAATACTGGTAAACCCCGGGGCAGGTTCCGTGGCCATACGCCAGATCCCCACATCCAGCTCACACCGTTCAAGCAATGCCATCTGCATAACCGGTGATTTCTCGCGAAAAACCACGTCCACGTTCGGGTGCTCTTTTAAAAACGTTCGCATAACTGAACGCACTTCACTCCACATTGCCGTTCCCACAATGCCAAGCTCGATGCGCCCTGCCTCACCGCGACCAATTTGTTCGACCCGGGCCAGCGCCTGATTCGCACTGGTCAGCAGCCGACGTGACTCCTCCATCAGCACTTTCCCGGCATGAGTCAACGCAACGCTGCGGGAGTGACGAATAAAAAGCAGCGTTCCGAGCTGGCTTTCCAGCTCCTTGATATGCAGGCTTAACGGAGGCTGCGACATATTCAGGCGAGCCGCTGCCCGCCCAAAATGCAACTCCTCCGCCACGGCCAGGAAATAGCGCAGGAGTTTAAGGTCGGTTCGGTAGACGCGTTCCATCAAAACATATCCCGGAGAAAGCACTGAATACCTCACCTTAAATCTTTTCGCGTCAGTAACAACCCGTTTTAATGCGTCGCTGTGCGCAACGCGTTGTTTTTACCCGCGTGTCGATAGTTAAAACTCAGGAAAAACACCACCGCCAGGATCAATGCGTAAGCCGCAAATACCAGCCAGATGGTCTGCCAGTCTTTCACGCCATCAACGGAGAAATAGTCCACCGCCATCCCGCTCAGGATCGACCCCACGTACGCCCCAACGCCGTTCACCATGGTCATAAACAAGCCCTGGGCGCTGGCGCGGATGTCCGGCGTCACCTCTTGCTCCACAAATACCGAACCTGAGATGTTGAAGAAATCAAAGGCGCAGCCATAGACAATCATCGACAACATCAGCAAAACAAATCCCACCGCAGACGGGTCGCCAAAGGCAAACAACCCAAAACGCAGCATCCAGGCCACCATGCTCATCAGCATTACGGTTTTAATACCAAAGCGTTTCAGGAAAAACGGAATTGTCAGGATGAAGAAAACTTCAGACATCTGCGAAACAGAGAGCAATATCGACGGATATTTAACGATAAAGCTGTCCGCATACTCCGGGTTACGCGCAAAATCGTGCAGGAAGGGGCTGCCGAAGGTATTGGTGATTTGCAGCACCGCACCTAGCAGCATCGCGAACAAGAAAAAGATGGCCATTCGCGGCTGTCTGAACAACACAAAAGCATTCAGGCCCAGTTTGCTTGCAAGCGTCGGGGCTGATTTGCTCTTCACTACCGGGATTTTAGGCAATGTCAGGGAGTAAAGGGCTAGCACCAGTGAGGCCCCCGCAGCAATGTAGAGCTGAACATTACTTAGCTCAACCCCCATCAGGCTGATTGCCCACATCGCTACTATAAAGCCCACCGTGCCGTACACGCGTACCGGTGGAAAATGGCTCACCGTATCTAGACCGGCCTGCTCAAGACAGGAATAAGAGAGCGTATTCGACAACGCAATCGTGGGCATAAACGCCATCGCATTGACCAGCATCACCCAGAACATCAGGCCGGGTTCGTTGACATGCGCGGCATAGCAGAGTGCAACCGCACACACGAGATGGCAAATCATATAGGCCCGGTCTGCACGCAGCCATTTATCGGCAATAATGCCCACCAGGGACGGCATAATGATCGCCGCAAGCCCTTTGGAGCTATAGACCAGCCCCACGTCTGAGCCGGTAAAATGTAGGGTATTAATCATGTAGGAGCCCAGCGTGACCAGCCAGCTCCCCCAGATAAAATATTGCATAAAGGACATCATCTTTAATCGGGTCGTGATGTTCATAACCTGTTCCTTTTCGCAGGGTGTGGCCCCTTTTCAGAGCCACGTATTTTTATCAGGCGATTTTGCGCAGGAAGCCGCAGATAAGATTGATGAAATTCTGCCGTGAGAGTTCAGCAGCCGCCAGCGTCTGCTCGTGGGACAGTTTCACATCGCCCAGCCCTTCGGCCAGATTCGTAATTGCCGACACAGCAACTACTTTCAGGTCGCAGTGTCGCGCGGAAATCACTTCCGGGACCACCGACATGCCCACAACATCACCGCCGATAATCTGCATCATGCGGATCTCTGCCGCCGTTTCGAAATTTGGGCCTGGGTAGGAAACAAATACCCCCTCGCTCAGCGGGAAGCCCTCTTCAGCCGCGACGGTTTGCAGCACAGCACGGAATTGCGCGTCATAAGCATTTGCCAGGGTGAAAAAGCGCTCGCCGAAACGCTCATCGTTTAACCCCACCATCGGCGTGCCGGGCATGGTGTTGATGTGATCATTCAGGGCAACAAGGCTACCAGGCCCGACTTCCGGGCGAAGAGAGCCTGCCGCATTGGTACAAAACAGCAGCTCGCAGCCCAGCAGTTTGAAGGTGCGGATCGCGTCGGTCATGATGGTCATTCCACGGCCTTCATAGAAATGACCGCGACCTTTCATACAGACAACCGGAACTCCGGCAAGATGGCCTAATACCAGTTCCCCCGCGTGCCCATGTACAGTACTGACCGGGAAACCGGGTAATTTCGCATACGAGATAGCCACGGCATCTTCAATTTGTTCTGCCAGCGCGCCCAGGCCAGAGCCCAGGATAAAAGCAACGCGTGGCGTGAAATTTGGTTTGTGGGCGTGAATGATATCCGCACAGTACCAGGGATTATTTGAGAGGGTCATAGAGGCTCCTTCAGGACAAAGATTGCGATAGCAGATCGCATGACCTTTGTCTTATATCTGGAGCCTGGGGTGTATCACCAATACACTTTTGCAGGGTTATCAATACTGTTTCAGTATCGATATCTTCGGCCACGTCCTCCGGCTGGCCTCAAGCTATTGCTCACCGTGCCGATATCCCTTATTTATGGCGAAAAGGATCTTTATATGACAACCCTCAAGGCAGTATCTCTGTCAGCGATGGAAATCGGCAGCGCTGATAATAGCTCCGGTGGTAATGACATTGCTTCTCAAATTTCGCGTCTGGCCAAACAGATAACGAAAGTCACCCAGCAGTTAAAAGAGGTGGCATCGGGTGATGGCACCGCGGAAGAAAAACAAAAGCAGCAGGAGATGCTTGAGTCGCAACTGGCGATGTTACAGGCCCAGATGGAGGCGCTTCAGCGCCAGCAAGCTGAAGAATCCGCTCCGAAGCAAAGCCCGGTTCAGCAGGCCGTTGAAGAAGGCGTGAATAAACCGTCCGCAGAACATCAGATTGATATCTACATCTGATAATCGGTTGGGTTAAACAGTGGGTCGCGTATCCGTGCTGCGGTTAATTGCTGAGCCTGCATACGCACCACTTCCCAGATGGCGAGTGCCGCACCGGAGATAGAGCGATTTTTACGCCTGACCAGCATCAGTTTACGTTCGATAGTCGGTGTAAACCGTTTCACTGTCAGATGGCTTCCCTGAGGCAGCGGCAGCGCAAGTGCGGGTAACACACTAATACCTATCCCCGCCTCAACCATCGGAAACAGCGTGGCAGGATGACCGATTTCCTGCACTATCGTTGCGTTGACGCCCTGCTCTGCAAGCGCTGCATCAATCAGCGGTCGACTCCCCGACGCATAGTCCTGAAGCACAAGATCCGCCCCTTCCAGCGCCTGCCATGTTACCTCCGCCAACGATGCCAGCGGATCGTCGTCCCGGCATAACAGCAAAAACGGCTCCGAAAGCACAACTTCGCTTTCAAGATCGCTCACGGCACCAGGATCGATAACGATCCCAAAATCCACCTCCCCCTGGCGAATGCTCTCCAGCACCCACTGCTGTGGTCGGTCATGGAGAACAAAATCGATATCCGGGTAGAGATGATTACTTTCGGCAATGCACTGCGGAATAAGATGCGCAGAGATAGTCTGGCTGGCCGCCACTCTTACGGTACCGGAAAGTTGTTGTCCGAGCCGGCCCACATCCCGCAGCGTGGTGTTCAGTTCGTCCAGTAACCTTTCCAGCCGGGAAGCCAGTTGTTGACCGGCATCGGTGAGCACCACTTCTCGCGTGGTTCTGTCGAGCAGTCGCACTCCGGTCTGCATCTCAAGCTCTTTCACGCTATGGCTGACTGCCGACTGGCTCAAACCGATTATTTCTCCTGCCCGGCTAAAGCTACGGGCATGTGCCACGGTCACAAAAACACGAAGCTGACGTAAAGAATAATTCATCTGTTTTTTTCATGAATGGATGCAATAAATCAATTTTATTTCTCAAACAGAAAAAAGCACAATAGCGAAATCTGTTTTCAGGAGTCATTATGAAACTCTTTCGTATCCTTGATCCGTTTACGCTTACCCTTATCGTCACCGTCTTACTGGCCTCTTTTTTCCCGGCACGCGGCGGCTTCGTCCCTTTCTTTGAAGGTTTAACGACCGCAGCTATCGCCCTGCTGTTCTTTATGCATGGAGCCAAGCTGTCCCGTGAAGCCATTATCGCCGGCGGTAGCCACTGGCGGCTTCACCTGTGGGTGATGTGCAGCACCTTCATTCTGTTCCCGATCCTTGGCGTGCTGTTTGCCTGGTGGGCACCTGTGAATGTCGATCCTGCGCTGTATACCGGTTTCCTGTATCTGTGCATTCTTCCCGCGACTGTTCAGTCTGCCATTGCGTTTACCTCGCTTGCTGGCGGCAACGTCGCCGCGGCCGTTTGCTCTGCCTCTGCATCAAGCCTGCTGGGGATTTTTGTCTCCCCACTGCTGGTTGGTCTGCTGATGAATATGCACGGTGCGGAAGGTAACCTGGAACAAGTGGGTAAAATCTGCTTGCAGCTGCTGCTGCCGTTTGTGCTTGGGCATCTTTCTCGCCCGTGGACTGGCGCGTTTGTGGCGAAGCACAAGAAATGGATCTCGAAAACCGACCAGACCTCGATTCTGTTGGTGGTCTATTCCGCATTCAGTGAAGCCGTTGTGAACGGCATCTGGCATAAGGTTGGCGTGGGGTCGTTACTGTTTATCGTTGTTGTCAGCATCGTGCTGCTGGCGATTGTGATTGTCGTCAACACCGTCGTCGCCCGCAAATGCGGCTTCAATAAAGCGGATGAAATCACGATTGTCTTCTGTGGCTCGAAAAAGAGCCTGGCAAACGGTATCCCGATGGCCAACATTCTGTTCCCGACATCAGTCATTGGGATGATGGTGCTGCCGCTGATGATTTTCCATCAGATTCAGCTTATGGTTTGTGCTGTACTGGCGCGTCGCTACAAGCAACAGGCAGAAAAGCTGGCGCAGGAAGAGACCCGCGCCGCGAAAGCTTAAGGGCGTTTCAGGGGCTGCACCAATTGCGTCAGCCCCTCGGTTTTGATCAGTAATGTGATGGACATCAGCTCACCCAGCCGCCCGGCCGGGAATTGATCCTTACGGGCAAACCACAGCAGATACTCTTCCGGCAAATCAATCAGCCTGCGGCCTTTGTACTTGCCGAACGGCATCTCGGTGTTGGCGATATCAATGAGCTGTTCTTTTTCCACATTACTCTCCTAACAGGCGCAGCATTTCCGCTTCGTCGATAACCGCAATGCCTAGCTCCTGGGCTTTGGCAAGCTTCGAGCCCGCCGCTTCTCCGGCAATCACCAGGTCGGTTTTCTTCGACACGCTACCCGCCACTTTTGCCCCCAGCGCCACCAGACGCGCTTTGGCATCATCACGCGATAACTGGCTCAGGCTCCCGGTCAGCACGACGGTTTTACCGGCAAACGGGCTGTCTATCTCTTCTGCATTCACCACCACCGGCGCAGGCCATTTAATGCCCTCTTCCAGCAGCTTGCCAATCACCTCACGGTTGCTCTCTTCGGCAAAGAAGTTAAAGACGTGCGTGGCAACCACAATGCCGACATCCGGGACTTTTTGCAGTTCGTCGAGAGTCGCTTTTTCCAGCGCCTCCAGCGTACCGAAGTAGGCCGCAAGCCCTGCTGCTGTCGCCTCGCCCACTTCACGAATGCCCAGTGCATAGAGGAAGCGCGCAAAGGTGGTTTCTTTTGCTGTTTCCAGCGCATTCACCACATTTTGCGCCGACTTTGGCCCCATGCGATCAAGGCCGGTCAGCTTACCTGCCGTTAGCTTAAACAGATCCGCCGGGGTGTGGACATACTCTTTCTCGACCAGCTGATCGATAATTTTATCGCCCATGCCGTCAACATCCATCGCCCGACGCGACACGAAGTGTTTTAGCGCTTCTTTACGCTGGGCACCGCAAATTAATCCGCCGGTACAACGCGTCACCGCTTCGCCTTCCACACGCTCAACGTCCGATCCACACACCGGACAATGGGTTGGAAATTCAATGGCACGCGTATCGTCAGGACGCTCTGATTCGACAACGTTCACCACCTGCGGGATCACATCACCCGCGCGGCGGATGACAACTTTGTCGCCAATACGCAGACCCAGACGCTCAATCTCATCGGCATTATGCAGCGTGGCATTACTGACCAGCACCCCGGCAACCTGGACCGGCTCAAGACGTGCCACAGGCGTGATCGCCCCGGTACGGCCCACCTGGAATTCCACATCGCGGACAAAGGTCATCTGCTCCTGCGCCGGGAATTTGAAGGCCACAGCCCAGCGCGGCGCACGGGCCACGAAACCGAGCTGTTCCTGCAATTCGAGTGAGTTGACCTTAATCACCACACCGTCGATATCAAAGCCGAGCGTTGGGCGGTCTTCTTCCACCTTGTGATAAAACGCCAGCACCGCCTCGGGGGAGTCGCAAAGCTGCACGCGATTGCTCACCGGCAATCCCCACTCCCTGAATTGCAGCAGACGCCCCAGATGGGTATCAGGCAGTTCACCGCCTTCCAGAATTCCCACGCCATAGCAGAAGAAAGCAAGCGGTCGCTTCGCGGTGATACGGGAGTCCAGCTGGCGCAGAGAGCCTGCGGCTGCGTTACGCGGGTTTGCAAAGACTTTGCCCCCGGTGCGACGCGCTTCTTCGTTGATCTTTTCGAAGCCTGCCTGCGGCAGGAATACCTCGCCACGGACTTCCAGACGGGCCGGGATGTTCTCTCCCCGCAGCTTTAACGGGATGGCGCGGATGGTACGAACGTTAGTGGTGATGTCCTCACCGGTTGTACCGTCGCCACGGGTGGCAGCTCGTACCAGCAAGCCGTTTTCATAGAGAATGCTGACGGCAAGACCATCAAGCTTCAGCTCACAGCACCAGCTCAGGGTATCGCTGCTTTTCAGCCTGTCCTGCACGCGCTTGTTGAACGCCAGGAAGCTCTCTTCATCAAAAACGTTATCCAGCGACAACATTGGCACTTCATGGCGTACCTGGCTGAACGCACCCAGCGGCTCAGCGCCCACGCGTTGCGTGGGGGAATCTGGCGTAATGCGGTCCGGGTGCTGCGCTTCCAGTTCACGCAGCTCGCGCATCAGGCGGTCGTACTCCGCATCCGGGATCTCCGGTGCGTCCATAACATGATACAAATATTCATGATGGCGAAGCGTGGTTCGCAGTTGAGTCAGTTGTTGTTCGATTGAGTCCATATCGCACCATCAATGAGAAAAAACCCCCGACATGCGGGGGTTGAGGAAGAGTTGAAGTTAACGCAGAAATTACGCGTTGGCTTCCTTAACTTCGCGGATGCGGTCCTGATACTCGCGCAGTTTCTGCGGCGTCATCATGCGACGCTGGTCGTCAAGCACCACACCACCCACTTCGTCGGCAATGTGCTGAGCAGACTGGAGCATCAGCTTAAAGTTTTGCAGTTCGTCACCGTAGGCCGGCACCTGCATAAAGATAGTTACACCCGGCGTCACGAAATCACCGGTCATTTCCGGGTCAAACGTGCCAGGGTTCACCATGTTAGCCAGGCTGAACAGCGCAGGGCCGCTACCGTCCGGGCTCAGGTGGCGATGGAAAATATTCATATCGCCAAATTTGAAGCCAGCCTGTTGAATGCTGTTAAGCAGCACATCACCATTCAGGTGACTGCCATGATGCGCGGCCACGTTCATGATGATAACGGCTTCTTTACGCTGCGGTTTTTCAACCACAGGGGCTTCTTCAACAACAGGTTCAGGCTCAACGTGTGGTGCTGGCACGGGTTGCGGCGCAGGCTGCACATGAACAGACTGCTGCTGCGGTTGATGTACCGGCTGCTGAGGCTGTTGCACAGATTGCTGTTGAACTGGCTGCGGTGCTGCAGGCTGCTGATGGACAGGCTGTTGCGGCGGCTGGCGTACCGGCTCTTCCACAGGCTGCGGCGCGTGCTGGCGCGGCTGTGCAGAAGCATACGGCGGTTGATACTGGTGCTGCGCGGCGCGAGGTGCTTCATGCTCCCCATGGCCTGCGCCGGGCGCAGTAGTATTGACCCGATGAACGCGAACTTCACCCACACCGTCGTCTTCGCTATCGTCGATGTCGTCTTCACCGTCATCTTCGTCACGACTGGACTTCATGCGCTTCAGTGGGCGATCGCGAAACATAGAAGAACGTTCTTTACGGCTGGTCCAGAAACCATGTACCAGTAAAGCGATTATGGCGATCGCGCCAACAATGATTAATATCAGACGCAAATCCTGCATCATTATATTCTCTGTTGTTCTAACACCTTGCCACCACGGCAAACATTTACTCACTAAGAGTATTTGCCGTTGACGTCAAGTGCAAGTGCGTGCAGAGCATTCACAGCATAAAGATGAGTTAAATCGTGCTTTTTGCTGTTTTTTCGAACATTTCCGAACTGGTCATTGGTCCGTAACTGGATAATATAGTCGTGCAATTCCACTGGTTGTGAAAAAAGGAGTACAGCCTGGTCATGGTTTCAACATCAACATCCGCCCCTCGCAGCGGCGTTCACTATTTTTCTCAGGGCTTGAAACTCGTTTCTCTGCCTGGCATCCGCCGCTTCGTGATTTTGCCTCTGTTAATCAACATCATTTTGATGGGCGGCGCGTTCTGGTGGCTGTTCACGAAGCTGGAAAGCTGGGTTCCGGCCATCATGGGCCACGTCCCGGACTGGCTACAGTGGTTAAGCTATCTGCTGTGGCCTATTGTCGTTATCTCGGTGCTGCTGGTGTTTGGCTACTTCTTCTCGACAATTGCCAACTGGATAGCCGCGCCTTTTAATGGCCTGCTGGCAGAACAATTAGAAGCGCGTCTTACCGGTGCCACACCGCCAGATACCGGCGTGCTGGGAGTCATGAAAGATATTCCGCGCATCATGAAGCGCGAGTGGCAGAAACTGGCCTGGTATCTGCCGCGCGCGATTGTGCTGCTTATCCTTTATTTTGTACCTGGCATCGGCCAGACGGTGGCCCCGGTACTGTGGTTCCTGTTCAGCGCCTGGATGCTGGCAATCCAGTACTGTGATTACCCGTTCGATAACCACAAAGTGCCATTTAAAGAGATGCGCACTGCCCTGCGCACCCAGAAAGTTGCGAACATGCAGTTCGGGGCTCTGACCAGCCTGTTTACCATGATCCCGGTTCTCAACCTGTTCATCATGCCGGTGGCCGTCTGTGGCGCAACGGCGATGTGGGTGGACTGCTATCGCGCTAAACACGCGTTATGGAAGTAATGCAAAAATGTGTAAACAAGGGGTGGCTTATGCCACCCCTTATTCCATACTGGATGGCATTATTTCTCATCAGCATATAGATATGCGAATTCCTTACTTCCCCATACTTATTCAGCAGGTATGCTGGGTCGGTATCCCAATTTCATACAGTTAAGGACAGGCCATGAGTAAGATTTATGAAGACAACTCGCTGACTATCGGTCATACGCCCCTGGTTCGACTGAACCGTATCGGTAATGGACGCATTCTGGCGAAGGTCGAATCCCGTAACCCAAGCTTCAGCGTAAAATGCCGTATCGGTGCAAACATGATTTGGGATGCTGAAAAACGTGGCGTTCTGAAGCCGGGCATTGAACTGGTTGAGCCAACCAGCGGCAACACCGGTATTGCTCTGGCCTACGTTGCAGCCGCGCGCGGCTACAAGCTGACGCTAACCATGCCTGAAACCATGAGTATTGAACGTCGCAAGCTTTTGAAAGCGCTGGGCGCAAACCTGGTTCTGACCGAAGGCGCTAAAGGTATGAAAGGCGCCATCCAGAAAGCCGAGGAAATTGTCGCAAGCGATCCGGCAAAATATTTGCTGCTTCAGCAGTTTAGCAACCCGGCCAACCCTGAAATTCACGAAAAAACCACCGGCCCGGAAATCTGGGAAGATACTGACGGCCAGGTTGATGTGTTTATCTCTGGCGTGGGTACCGGCGGTACGCTGACCGGTGTTAGTCGCTACATTAAAGGCACAAAAGGTAAAAAAGACCTGATTACCGTTGCTGTAGAGCCAACCGACTCCCCTGTTATTGCCCAGGCGCTGGCGGGTGAAGAGCTCAAACCTGGCCCACACAAAATTCAGGGTATCGGTGCAGGCTTTATTCCAGGTAACCTGGATCTGAAGCTGATCGATAAGGTTGTTGCCATTACCAACGACGAAGCCATCTCTACCGCCCGTCGTCTGATGGATGAAGAAGGTATTCTGGCTGGTATCTCTTCCGGTGCCGCTGTTGCAGCTGCACTCAAACTTCTGGAAGATGAAACCTTTACCAATAAGAATATTGTGGTTATCCTTCCTTCCTCAGGTGAGCGTTACTTAAGCACTGCACTGTTTGCCGATCTCTTCACTGAGAAAGAGCTGCAACAGTAATGCCAGCATGTTAAAAACGCGTAAAAAAGCACCTTTCTGGGTGCTTTTTTGTGGCCTGCTTCAAACTTTTACCCCTCCTGGCATTGATTCACCTCGTTGGGTCTGGTATTTAAACCAGCAATTATTTTGATGCGTGAAATTAATCGGTGAACGAAATAGCCTTGCTGAATCGATTTTATGATTTGGTTCAAGTCTTGCTTTCACTGCATAATGTTTAATGACGATCGAAACGTCAGCGCTAACAATACAGGCTAAAGTTCAGTCGCCAGGCTAGACTTTAGTTCCACAACACTAAACCTATAAGTTGGGGAAATACAATGTTCCAGCAAGAAGTTACCATTACCGCTCCGAACGGTCTGCACACCCGCCCTGCTGCTCAGTTTGTTAAAGAAGCGAAAGGCTTCACTTCTGAAATCACTGTGACTTCCAACGGCAAAAGCGCTAGCGCAAAAAGCCTGTTCAAACTGCAAACTCTGGGCCTGACTCAAGGTACCGTAGTCACCATCTCTGCGGAAGGTGAAGACGAGCAGAAAGCAGTTGAGCATCTGGTAAAACTGATGGCTGAGCTCGAGTAAGTTTCCGGGTTCTTTTCAATATCAGTCACAAGTAAGGTAGGGTTATGATTTCAGGCATTTTAGCATCCCCGGGTATCGCTTTCGGCAAAGCACTGCTGCTGAAAGAAGACGAAATCGTCATTGACCGGAAAAAAATTTCTGCCGACAAGGTTGATCAGGAAGTTGAACGTTTTCTGAGCGGTCGTGCCAAGGCATCTTCGCAACTGGAAGCGATCAAAACTAAAGCTGGCGAAACTTTCGGTGAAGAAAAAGAAGCCATCTTCGAAGGGCACATCATGTTGCTCGAAGATGAGGAGCTGGAGCAGGAAATCATAGCCCTGATTAAAGATAAAGGCATGACGGCCGATGCGGCTGCACATGAAGTTATCGAAGGTCAGGCGACTGCCCTGGAAGAACTGGATGACGAATACCTGAAAGAACGTGCGGCTGACGTACGTGACATCGGTAAGCGCCTGCTGCGCAACATCCTGGGTCTGGCCATCATCGATCTGAGCTCCATTCAGGACGAAGTTATCCTGGTTGCCGCTGACCTGACGCCGTCTGAAACCGCACAGCTGAACCTGAAAAAGGTGCTGGGTTTCATCACTGACGCAGGCGGACGTACCTCCCACACCTCTATCATGGCGCGTTCTCTGGAACTGCCAGCCATCGTGGGCACCGGTAGCGTCACTGCGCAGGTGAAAAACGACGACTATCTGATTCTGGATGCCGTAAACAACCTGGTTTATGTCAACCCAACTAACGAAGAGATCGAGCAACTGCGTGCCGTTCAGGAGCAGGTTGCCACCGAGAAAGCGGAACTCGCTAAACTGAAAGACCTGCCAGCCATTACGCTGGACGGCCATCAGGTAGAAGTGTGCGCAAACATCGGTACCGTACGTGACGTTGACGGCGCTGAGCGCAACGGTGCGGAAGGTGTAGGTCTGTATCGTACTGAATTCCTGTTCATGGACCGCGACGCGCTGCCAACTGAAGAAGAGCAGTTTGCTGCGTACAAAGCTGTTGCTGAAGCCTGTGGCTCTCAGGCAGTTATCGTCCGTACTATGGATATCGGTGGCGACAAAGAACTGCCGTACATGAACTTCCCGAAAGAAGAGAACCCGTTCCTGGGCTGGCGTGCAGTGCGTATCGCCATGGATCGCAAAGAGATCCTGCGTGACCAGGTTCGCGCTATCCTGCGTGCTTCCGCTTTCGGTAAACTGCGCATCATGTTCCCGATGATCATCTCTGTTGAAGAAGTGCGTGCACTGAAGAAAGAGATCGAAATCTACAAACAGGAACTGCGTGACGAAGGTAAAGCCTTTGATGAAACCATCGAAGTTGGCGTGATGGTGGAAACACCTGCTGCGGCGACCATTGCGCGTCATTTAGCCAAAGAAGTTGATTTCTTTAGTATCGGAACCAATGATTTAACGCAGTACACCCTGGCAGTTGACCGTGGTAATGATATGATTTCACATCTCTACCAGCCAATGTCACCGTCCGTACTGACGCTTATTAAGCAAGTTATTGATGCTTCTCATGCAGAAGGTAAATGGACTGGCATGTGTGGTGAGCTTGCAGGCGACGAACGTGCTACACTTCTGTTGCTGGGTATGGGTCTGGACGAATTCTCTATGAGCGCCATTTCCATCCCACGCATTAAGAAGATTATCCGTAACACGAACTTCGAAGATGCGAAGGTATTAGCAGAGCAAGCTCTTGCTCAACCGACAACGGACGAGTTAATGACGCTGGTTAACAAGTTCATTGAAGAAAAAACAATCTGCTAATCCACGAGATGCGGCCCAATTTACTGCTTAGGAGAAGATCATGGGTTTGTTCGATAAACTGAAATCTCTGGTTTCTGATGATAAGAAAGACTCCGGAACTATTGAGATTGTTGCTCCGCTCTCCGGCGAGATCGTCAACATCGAAGACGTGCCGGATGTAGTGTTTGCTGAGAAAATCGTTGGTGATGGCATTGCTATCAAACCAACTGGCAACAAAATGGTTGCTCCAGTTGACGGCACCATCGGTAAAATTTTTGAAACCAACCATGCGTTCTCTATCGAATCTGATAGCGGTATCGAACTGTTCGTTCATTTCGGTATCGACACCGTTGAACTGAAAGGCGAAGGCTTCAAACGTATCGCGGAAGAAGGCCAGCGCGTTAAAGTTGGCGACCCGGTCATTGAATTCGATCTGCCTCTGCTGGAAGAGAAAGCCAAGTCTACCCTGACTCCGGTTGTTATCTCCAACATGGACGAAATCAAAGAACTGATCAAACTGTCTGGCAGCGTTACCGTGGGTGAAACTCCGGTTATCCGCATCAAGAAGTAATTCTTGCCGCACAGAAAAATGGCGCCTTCGGGCGCCATTTTTGTTTATGCAGGTAAGATAAGCTCGTCGTACCCTTTCGACTGCGTCCAGGTCATCACGTCCGTGACGCGATCGCCTGCACGGCGAATCGCATCCGCCACCGTTTTGCCCTCGACAATACCGCTCACCAGCTCAGAGCAGAACAGATCCCCTGTCCCTTTTAAATCGGTCTCTACGCGCGGGTGCGCGCTTACCGTTACGCTCTCTTTGGTCACCAGTACAACATGAATGTTTTCAGGATCGCCAGCCACCGGGGCGCTGGTGATAGCCACCCATTTCAGGGTCTCTGACAACAGCCCCTGCGCAGCCTCAATGGCGCTTTCAGGCGTCCGGCACGGTTTACCGCTTAAGATTTCAAGCTCAAACACGTTTGGCGTGATCCCCTGCGCCAGCGGCAGCAAATGCTGACGATAGGCGTCTGGAATGTCGGGCTTAACATAGATACCGCTATCTGTATCGCCAATCACAGGATCGACCAACACCAGTAAATCAGGATGCTGCACCTTAATGGCGTTGAGCCACTGGGCCAGCAATGCAATCTGGCTGGCGCTGCCCATATAACCGGTGGTAACCGCTTTTAACTCGCGCAGGATGTCACGCTCTTCCAGCGCTTTAAGATAGCCGCTAAACCACTCGTCGGGGATCACTCCGCCGTAGAAGGTATCGTAGTGCGGCGTGTTGCTGAACAGGACCGTCGGTATAGCGGTGACGTTTAGCTGATGCGTTCTGATGTTCGGCACCGCAATGCTGTTACCCACGCTGCCGTACACTACCTGTGACTGCACCGCGACAATATCGGTTTGCTGCGCCCGGGATGTGTCCCGAAATAAAACCATCTCCATGATGCTTAAATCCCCGACCCCTGCGAATAACTCTCTTCACCAAAGACACCGGTAGACAGATAACGATCTCCGCGATCGCAGATAATCGCCACCACTACTGCACCCGGATTTGCCTGTGCAACCCGGATCGCGCCCGCTACCGCGCCACCTGAACTGACACCGCAGAAGATACCTTCACGGACAGCCAGCTCGCGCATGGTATTTTCCGCCTCGCGCTGGTGAATATCCAGTACCTGATCCACAAGCTGCGCGTTAAAAATCCCCGGCATGTATTCAGCAGGCCAGCGGCGAATACCGGGAATACTGCTCCCCTCTTCCGGCTGCAGGCCAACAATGGTAACGGGTTTAGCCTGCTCACGCAGAAAACGGGAAACCCCCGTAATGGTGCCTGTAGTCCCCATGCTCGAGACAAAATGGCTGATGCGCCCGTCGGTTTGCTGCCAGATTTCCGGGCCGGTGGTGGTGTAGTGTGCGTACGGGTTATCCGGGTTATTGAATTGATCGAGCAGCTTTCCTTCGCCGCGTTCGGCCATCTCCAGCGCTAAGTCACGCGCCCCTTCCATCCCCTGCTCTTTGGTCACCAGAATCAGCTCCGCGCCATAGGCTCGCATGGCGGCCCGGCGCTCCTGGCTCATGTTGTCCGGCATCAGCAGCTTCATGCGATAGCCTTTCAGCGCGGCGATCATCGCCAGTGCGATCCCCGTGTTGCCGCTGGTCGCTTCAATCAGCACGTCACCGGGCTTAATCTCGCCGCGTTTTTCCGCCTGGACAATCATCGACAATGCCGCTCTGTCCTTGACAGAGCCCGCCGGGTTATTGCCTTCGAGTTTGACCCAGATTTCGCTGCCGTTGTCCGGCCCCATGCGCTGAAGTTTGACCAGAGGAGTATTGCCGATGGTGTGTTCTAATGTACTCATGCTCGTTGCCCAATAAAAAGCCCGGTGGCGCTTTCGCTTACCGGGCCTACAGAGAGCATGATTGTAGGCCGGGTAAGCGCAGCGCCACCCGGCAAAACTACGTGACCTTAACCTATCAGGCTGACTCCGCCAGAGCAATATCCTCGCGCGTTTCAATACGCTCATTACCGTGGTAAATCCGCGCATGTTGCAAGCCAACAAACAGACGCTCGCCCCGGAACGGCGGCTCTTCATCACGCATAACCACAGTCAGAGGTTCGGTGTACCAGCCCAGTGGCTGTACTACCAATTGGGTGTAGTGACCTTTAGGGCTAGCTTCCAGAACCTGCACCGGCAGCGGTGAGTCGAGACTGGTGCGACGGCTCACATCCACTTCCCACGGGCGCAGGAACAGATCGACCGGCCCCTGATGCGCAGAGGTATAGCCCAGAGGCCAACGGTGCGCACCCACATGGAATTGTCCCCCGCGAATGGTGCCCTGTAAGCGGTTCACTTCGCCCATAAATTCCAGCACAAAACGGGTCGCCGGTTCACGCCAGAGCTGTTCTGGCTCATCAACCTGCTCAATGTTCCCCTGGCTCATCACCACCACGCGGTCGGCCACTTCCATCGCCTCTTCCTGGTCGTGGGTCACGAAGACGCTGGTGAACTTCAGCTCTTCATGCAGCTGACGCAGCCAGCGACGCAGCTCTTTACGCACTTGCGCATCCAGCGCGCCGAAGGGTTCATCCAGCAGCAGAATTTGCGGTTCAACAGCTAATGCACGCGCCAACGCGACACGCTGCTTCTGCCCGCCAGACAGCTGAGCCGGGAAGCGGTCTGCCAGGTGGGCAAGCTGCACCATCTCCAGCAGTTTGGTGACTTTCGCCTTAATGGTGGCGGCATCCGGGCGTTCACGACGCGGCAACACAGTCAGACCGAAAGCGATGTTATCGAACACCGTCATATGGCGGAACAGCGCGTAATGCTGGAACACAAAGCCAACCTTACGGTCGCGGGCATGAAGACGGCTCACGTCTGTGCCGTGGAAACGGATGTGCCCGCTGGACTGATGCTCAAGCCCGGCGATAATACGCAGCAATGTGGTTTTACCGGAACCAGACGGCCCCAGCAGCGCCACCATTTGTCCGGAAGGGATATCCAGCGAGATATCATTCAGCACCTGGGTGCGACCAAAAGACTTCTTAATATTGGCAATCTCAATGCTCATGATTTCCCTCCTGATGCTGACGTTTTTCCTGATTCTCTAAACGCCACTGCACCACACTCTTCAAAAACAGGGTCAAAATAGCCATCAGCGTCAGTAATGCTGCGGCGGTAAAGGAACCGACGGTGTTGTAGTCCTGTTCCAGTAATTCAATCTGTAACGGCAGCGACAGGGTTTCTCCGCGGATCGAGCCGGATACCACCGACACCGCGCCAAACTCGCCAATCGCACGGGCATTGGTCAGGACCACGCCGTAAAGCAGCGCCCAGCGGATGTTTGGCAGCGTCACGCGGCGGAACATCTGCCAGCCAGATGCGCCCAACAGTACCGCCGCTTCGTCTTCATTGCTGCCCTGGCTTAACATTACCGGCACCAGCTCTCGCACCACAAACGGACAGGTCACAAACACCGTCACCAGCACCATGCCAGGCCAGGCAAACATGACTTGCAGGTTGTGTTCATCAAGCCAGCCACCCAGCGGGCCATTGGAGCCGTAAAACAGCAGATAAACCAGACCGGCCACCACAGGTGATACTGCAAACGGGATATCCAGAAGGGTCAGCAGCAGCTGACGGCCCGGGAAGTTAAAGCGCGTCACCAGCCAGGCCAGCAGCGTACCGAACACCAGGTTGACCGGCACGGTAATAAGCGCAATCAGCACGGTCAGCCAGATGGCGTGCAACATGTCCGGGTTGGCAAGGTTTTCCAGCGCCGGCATCAGCCCTTTGCTGAACGCCTGCACAAAGATATACACCATCGGCACAACCAGAATGAACGCAGAAACCAGCACGCCCGTCCCGATCAGAAACCATTTACCCCAGTTAATACGGGGCGCGTCGTAACGCTTCAATTGAGTAACTTCCGCCATCAGTGACCTACCACACGTCGACCAAAGCGACTTTGCAGAGTGTTAATCGAGAACAGCAGCAGCAGCGATGCGGCCAGGATCACCGACGCGATAGCGCTGGCTGCCGGGTAATCAAACTCCTGCAAACGCACAAAAATCATCAGCGAGGTCACTTCTGTTTTCCACGCGATGTTCCCTGCGATGAAGATAACCGCGCCGAACTCACCGAGACTACGGGTGAACGACAGCGCCACACCCGCCAGCAGTGCCGGAGACAGCTCTGGCAATACCACTTTGCGGAAGCTTTGCAGACGCGTGGCGCCCAGCGTTTCTGCCGCTTCTTCGTATTCAGGGCCTAACTCTTCCAGCACTGGTTGAACGGTACGCACCACAAACGGAATGCTGGTAAAGGCCATCGCCACGGCAATACCCAGCCAGGTGTAGGTCACTTTGATATCAAACTTCGCCAGCCATTCGCCGTAAAAACCGTTCACGGAAAAGAGCGACGCCAGGGTTAAACCGGCTACCGCCGTCGGCAGGGCAAAGGGCAAATCCATTAACGCATCGAGCAACGTACGGCCCGGGAAACGGTAGCGGGTCAAAATCCACGCCATCAGCAGGCCGAACACGCCGTTGAAAATCGAGGCCACAAACGCCGACAGCAGCGTCACTTTGTAGGCGGCCACCACCTGAGGGTTGGTGACCACTTCCCAGTACTGCGACCAGCTCATCTGCGCAAGCTGCATCACCAGCGCACTCAGCGGCAACAACAAAATCAGACAGACGAACAGCAGGCTGGTCCCGAGGCTTAAGGTAAAGCCCGGCAGCACACGTCTGGAAGAAACTGCAAACATTACTTACGCCCCGCCGCCAGCAACTTGTCTAACTCACCGCCACTGGCAAAATGTGTTTTCATCACATCAGGCCAGGAGCCGAAATGGTCTTCCACGCGGAACAGCTCGGTCTGCGGGAATTTGTCCTTCAGTTTGTTCATCACTTCTGGGTTATTCACACGGTAGTAGTAATCAGTAATAACAGTCTGCGCCTGCGGGCTGTACAGATAGTTGAGGTAGGCTTTCGCCGCTTTCTCTGTACCGTTGGCTGCAACGTTTTTATCCACCCACGCTACCGGGAACTCGGCCAGGATGTTGGTTTTCGGGATAACAACTTCAAAGCCCTGCGCTTCGTACTGTTTACGGATGTTGTTCACTTCCGATTCAAAGCTGATCAGCACATCGCCCAGACCGCGTTCCGCGAAGGTGGTGGTCGCGCCGCGACCGCCGGTATCAAACACTTCGACGTTTTTCAGGAACTGGGTCATGAACTGCTCGGTTTTGGCTTTATCATTACCGTCAGCTTTGTCCGCTGCGCCCCACGCCGCCAGATAGGTATAACGCGCGTTGCCGGAGGTTTTCGGATTCGGGAAAATCAGTTTTACGTCAGAACGCACCAGGTCGTTCCAGTCGTGGATATTTTTCGGGTTGCCCTTACGCACCAGGAAACCCATGGTGGAGTAAAACGGGGAGCTGTTATTCGGCAGGCGGCTCTGCCAGTCCGCCGGGAGCAGCTTGCCTTTATCATGCAGGATCTGCACGTCCGTCACCTGGTTATAGGTCACCACATCCGCTTTCAGGCCCTGAAGGATCGCCAGCGCCTGTTTGGACGAGCCCGCATGAGATTGTTTGATGGTCAGCTTGTCGCCGTTGTTCTCTTTCGCCCACTGCTGTTCAAACGGTGGGTTCAGGGCGGCAAACAGCTCGCGAGACACATCATAAGAACTGTTCAACAGCTCAGTTGCCTGCGCCTGTGCCACCAGCAGTAAACCTGCCAGCGCCAGAGATCCTTTTTTCAGTACAGTAACGGCCATTGAGCACCCTTATAAATGTGATGACTATCTAATGGTCATAATATTTATAACGAGTACGAAAGGAGTAACGGTTTTATATACCGTTTGGTGATTTACAAGCAGAAAAGAGAATAAGGGGAAATCCCCTCTCCCGGCGGGAGAGGGAGAAAGGCAATTACAGCGCCAGCAGACGCTCCACGGACGGAGCGAAGTAATAGCCGCCGGTCACCGGTTTGGTGAAACGCAGCATCGCATCGCGCTTGCCGTCGGTATCACCAAACATGCTCAGTAGTTGCTGTTCGATATTGTACAAACGCGCGCAGTACGCGCAGAAGTACAGGCCATGCGTGCCGCTCGCTGTGCCATACGGCAGGCTCTGGCGAACAATTTTCAGGCCTTTACCGTCTTCTTTCAGGTCAACACGAGTCAGGTGAGACGTAACCGGACGGTCGTCGCCGTCAATCTCTTCGTTGGCTTCTTTGGTACGACCGATCATCATCTCCTGGTCGTGCACGCTCATGCGGTTAAGCTGGTTGAGGTTGTGCTCCCAGCGCTGCACGAACACATAGCTGCCGCCTGCGTCCACACCGTCTTTGATCACCGCCACTTCGCGGCGCGTTTCTTCACCCGCCGGGTTTTCAGTACCGTCGACAAAGCCGCTCAGATCGCGCTCTTCGACCCAACGGAAACCGTGCACTTCTTCCTGCACGTCGATGCTGTCGCCAAACGCTGCTACCGCCGCCTGCGCAACAGAGAAGTTCACGTCATGACGTAAAGAGAGAATATGAATCAGCACATCGTACTGGGTCGCTGGCGCAAGACCTTTACCGTAAGGGATAAAGTCTTTCAGCTCTTCAGCCCCTTCGCCGCCGCTCAGCTGACGCCAGACGTTATTACCGAAAGCAACAACGGCACCCAGGTGGGCGTCAGGAAATTTGGCCTGGAAGGAGGCCAGTTTATCGACGAATACTTTGCTGGCTGCACGCAGGGCATCCACATCCCCTTTTACATTGGCTTCAATCCAAATCGCCGCGCGGCAATGTTCTGGCAAAATGCCACTCTGAACCTGAGACATCGCTCCTCCTGAAATAAAGATGCCACGACAACGTGGCATTCATGGCGGGTATTATACCTGGATTTCAGCGAGTCGGTTTGTTCAGACGCAAATTACTGCTTCCAGATAATTTTGCTCACTTTCCAGTTTTTCAGCGTATCGTCTGACGGCATTAACCCTTCCGGGCCGCTCCAGGTGCCGGTAAAGAGGTAACTGATGTGCTCGCTGCCTTCTGCTTTACACTCCACCGCCACGCTGTCGTCGGATGGCACGCTGGTGCAGTTGCCGAAGGCCTGTTTGTAGAGCGCGCTAAATGGTGTGCCCACTTTTACACCGCTTGTGGTCGGGATATCTTCGTCCATTACCGCAACCCGGTTTACCGTACCTTTATCGCCGTTAATCACCAGCGCCAGCGTGTCGCCTTTCAGCGCTTCGAAATAATGCACGATGGTGCCATTTTCCGTTTTCATACCGCTACGCAAGCGATAGTCACTACTCAGCGCAGACTGAATAGCGTCCTGATCCAGCGCCGTCGACGCGGTGATTTTGCCCACGCCCTGCTCGGTCACTTCCGTTGAAGAACCAAACCAGTTCCACGGATAAGCAGCCGACCAGTTAATTGAGGAGAGCGTTGAGCAGCCGGTTAATGCCAGCGGGAGAGCGCATAAAAGTAAACGCAGCGATTTCATTGAAACGTCCTTACTTGTTAAATCAACGCTTGTTGGAGTGCAACATCGGCAAAAAGTGCCGCTTAATCTTTTTCAGGCGTAAAACAGGCGCGAAGACGGGGGTTAGTTAACAGCCACATCAGCGCCACGATATCCGCCACCAGCAACCCAATCCCCAGCCCGGTGAGCGGCTCGCCATAGAGCCAGAGTACAGGCTGCCAGCACAGCAGCGCAATTTGCGCCACAATCAGCAGCCAGCGAAGCGCCTGCCAGATTCGCGGGATAAGATGGCGTCGCCCACTGCACAGAAACGCCACGACCGCCGGCACGCCCGGTAGCAACCCCAGCCAAAAGGCGTCGTGATCGGGGTAAAAAAGCGTCAGCAGCGTATCGCCCTGCCCGCGTGATGCCGCGGCCATAACAAACAACACCCAGGTGCGTGCCTGCAAGAGCAAAACGCACCAGAACAAAAACGGCAGCCTGACACGCCCTTGCGCATCATAGTCTGCCGGATGGATCTCAGTACTCTTCATCTTCTATCAGGCGCTTACCTAAACTCAGCACATCAGAATGCTCGTAACCCAGGCGCTCATACATGCCCAGCACCACGTCGTTATCTTCCCGCACCATGATCTGAATTTTCGGGCAGCCTCGGGCGATCAATTTCTTTTCCAGGCGATTGAGCAGCGCATTGGCGATACCGCGACCGCGGTATTCCGGGTGCACGCCCAGATAATAAGCTGAGCCGCGATGACCGTCGTAACCGCCCATCACCGTGCCAACGACTTCGCCGTTCACTTCGGCAACCAGGAACAGACTGACGTCGTGATTCACCTTACGTTCAATGTCCATTTCCGGATCATTCCACGGACGCAACAAATCGCAGCGCTCCCAAAGGGTGACCACCTCTTCGAAATCTTCCTGGCGAAAAACGCGTATCTCCATGGTATTAACCGCCTTTTCAGGTTTAAAAACAGTGATTATGGCGCGAACGCCGTCAATAGCCAATAACCGGCGAAAATCCCACTAAAATTTGGCATAATGTCACTCTGTCACGTATTGAAATGAAAAGTAAAACAATTCTCAACAAGGACTGTCGTAACGTGAAACGCGATACGATATAACACCAGGACCCCAATTTTTTACAATTCAGGCCGCATGAGCACATTCAAACCATTAAAAACACTCACATCGCGTCGTCAGGTTCTCAAAGCGGGGCTGGCGGCCTTAACGTTAACGGGCATCGCTTCACAGGCGCAGGCAAAAGAAGAGACCGCGCTGAAAACCAGTAACGGACACAGTAAGCCAAAAGCTAAAAAAGCGGGCGGGAAACGCATTGTCATGCTCGACCCGGGCCACGGTGGTATTGATACCGGCGCCATCGGTAAAAATGGCTCTAAAGAAAAACATGTCGTACTGGCGATTGCAAAAAATGTACGCGCAATTTTACGCAGCAACGGCATTGACGCCCGTCTGACGCGCTCTGGTGACACCTTTATCCCGCTCTACGATCGCGTAGAGATTGCCCATCAGCACGGCGCAGATCTGTTTATGTCGATTCACGCTGACGGTTTTACTAATCCCTCTGCGGCCGGGGCGTCGGTGTTTGCGCTCTCTAACCGTGGGGCCAGTAGCGCCATGGCGAAATACCTCTCAGACCGCGAAAACCGCGCGGATGAAGTCGCCGGGAAAAAAGCCACTGACAAAGACCACCTACTGCAACAGGTGCTGTTCGATTTAGTCCAGACCGACACCATTAAAAACAGCCTGACGCTCGGGTCGCATATTCTGAAAAAGATTAAGCCCGTCCACCGTCTGCACAGCAGTGGCACGGAACAAGCCGCGTTTGTGGTGCTGAAATCGCCGTCAATTCCGTCGGTGCTGGTCGAGACATCTTTTATTACTAACCCGGACGAAGAGCGTCTGCTTGGCACCACGGCGTTTCGCCAGAAAATCGCCAACGCGATCGCCTCCGGGATCATCAGTTATTTCAACTGGTTCGATAACCAGAAAGCGCACTCCAGGAAACGTTAATGAAACCCAATGCTGAGCGGGTAAAAGAATTTCTGCTGCACTTGCAGGATGAGATTTGCCAGAAACTGGCTGCCGTTGACGGCGCTGAATTCCAGGAAGATAACTGGCAGCGAGAAGCCGGTGGCGGCGGGCGCAGCCGCGTGCTGCGTAACGGCAGTATCTTTGAACAGGCGGGCGTCAATTTTTCTCACGTTCACGGAGATGCTATGCCCGCTTCCGCCACGGCGCATCGTCCTGAACTGGCAGGCCGCAGCTTTGAAGCGATGGGCGTTTCTCTGGTAGTGCATCCGCTTAACCCCTTTGTCCCGACCAGCCACGCTAACGTGCGCTTTTTCATCGCCGAAAAACCCGGTGCCGACCCGGTGTGGTGGTTTGGCGGCGGTTTTGACTTAACGCCATTCTACGGTTTTGAAGAGGATGCTGTGCACTGGCATACCACCGCACGCGACCTGTGCCTGCCGTTTGGTGAAGACGTTTACCCGAAATACAAAAAGTGGTGCGATGACTACTTCTACATCAAGCATCGCGACGAGCAGCGCGGCATTGGCGGGTTGTTCTTTGACGATCTGAACACGCCTGATTTTGACACCGCATTCCGCTTTATGCAGGCTGTCGGCCAGGGTTATACCGATGCCTATCTGCCGATTGTCGAACGCCGCAAAAACACCGACTACGGCGTGCGCGAACGCGAGTTCCAGCTCTATCGCCGCGGGCGCTATGTGGAATTCAACCTGGTGTGGGATCGCGGTACGCTGTTTGGCCTGCAAACGGGCGGACGCACGGAGTCGATTTTAATGTCGATGCCGCCGCTGGTGCGCTGGGAGTACAGCTTTGAGCCAAAAGAAGGCAGCCCGGAGGCCGCCTTGCGTGAGTTTATTCAGGTTCGGGACTGGGTGTAAGCCGGATGGCGCTAAGTTCATCCGGCCTGCAAGCTTTGTAGGTCGGGTAAGCGAACTCGCCACCCGACACACCACAATTACAGAGGCTGTGTCTGCGCCTCAACCACCGCCAGCGCCACCATGTTCACAATACGACGCACGGACGCAATCGGTGTCAACACATGCACCGGTTTCGCCACGCCCATCAGTACCGGTCCCACGGTCACCCCTTCAGAGCTGGACACGCGCAGCAGGTTGTAGCTGATTCGCGCCGCTTCCACGTTTGGCATAATCAGCACGTTTGCCGAGCCTTTCAGCGGGCTGTCCGGCATCCGCTCGTTACGAATACTCTCCACCAGCGCTGCATCGCCATGCATCTCACCATCAATCATCAGCTCCGGCGCGCGCTCGCGCACCAGCTCCAGTGTCTGGCGCATTTTGCAGGCCGCCGGGGATTTAGATGAACCAAAGTTGGAGTGCGACAGCAGCGCCACTTTTGGCTCAATGCCGAAGCGGCGTACGGTTTCAGCCGCCATCACGGTGATCTCCGCCAGCTGTTCCGGGGTTGGATCGTCATTGACGTAGGTATCAGCAATAAAGGTGTTACCGCTTGGCAGCAGCAGTGCGTTCATCGCCCCGGCGGTGTGTACCCCTTCGCGATAACCGAAGATCTCCTGCACGACGCTGAAATGCTCGTGGTAATCACCGATCGTGCCGCAGATAAGCGCGTCGGCCTCACCGCGATGCACCATGATAGCCCCGATCACCGTCGTATTGCTGATAACCGCCCGCTGCGCCTGCTCCTGGGTGATGCCGCGGCGCTTCATGATGGCGTAGTACTCGTTCCAGTACTCTTTAAAGCGCGGATCGGATTCGTTGTTTACGATTTCAAAATCCACACCTGGCTTGATTTGCAGGCCCAGTTTCTGAATACGCATTTCGATAACGCTAGGGCGACCAATCAGGATTGGCTTCGCCAGCCCCAGTGAGATCAGCTCCTGCGTGGCGTGCAGCACGCGCGCCTCTTCCCCTTCAGCCAGCACCACGCGTTTCGCATCCGCACGTGCCTGAGAGAAGATAGGTTTCATGAACAGGTTGGTTTTGTAGACAAACTCAGTGAGCTTATCGACGTAAGCATCGAAATCCTTAATCGGACGCGTTGCCACACCGGAATCCATCGCCGCTTTCGCCACGGCAGGAGCGATTTTAACAATCAGGCGCGGGTCGAACGGTTTTGGAATGATGTAATCCGGGCCGAAGCTCAGATCCTGGTCGCCATAAGCGGAAGCCACCACTTCGCTCTGCTCAGCGTGAGCCAGCTCGGCAATCGCGCGAACGGCCGCCAGTTTCATCTCTTCGTTAATCGCCGTTGCGCCCACATCCAGCGCTCCACGGAAGATGAACGGGAAACACAGCACGTTGTTCACCTGGTTCGGGTAGTCAGAGCGCCCGGTACAGATAATGGCATCTTCACGCACCGCTTTCGCCAGCGGCGGCAGAATTTCCGGTTCAGGGTTAGCCAGGGCCAGGATCATTGGCGCGCGCGCCATCTTCTGCACCATCTCCTGGGTCAGCACTTTCGGGCCAGAACAGCCAAGGAAGATATCCGCACCGTCGATCACATCGTCCAGGGTGCGTTTACCATCGTCTTCCACCGCGTAGGCCGCTTTGGTTTCTACCATGTTTGGTTCACGGTTTTTGTAGATAACGCCTTTAGAGTCACAGACCACAATATTGTGCTTCTGCATCCCCAGCGCCACCAGCAGGTTCATACAGGCAATGGCTGCAGCACCCGCACCGGACACCACCATGCGCACGTCAGAAAGATTTTTTTCTACCACCCGCAGGCCGTTCAGAATGGCCGCGGTGCTGATAATCGCCGTACCGTGCTGGTCATCGTGGAAAACAGGAATGTTCATACGTTCACGCAGTTTCTGCTCAATGTAGAAACATTCCGGCGCTTTGATGTCTTCCAGATTGATACCGCCAAACGTTGGCTCAAGTGCCGCCACCACGTTGATAAATTTATCGGGATCGAGCTCATCGACTTCGATATCGAACACGTCGATACCGGCGAATTTCTTGAACAGCACCCCTTTACCTTCCATGACCGGCTTACCGGCCAGCGCGCCGATGTTACCTAAGCCCAGCACCGCCGTGCCGTTAGAGATTACGGCAACCAGGTTACCGCGCGCAGTGTATTTGTAGGCCGCCAGCGGATCTTTTTCGATTTCAAGGCATGGCGCGGCAACGCCTGGCGAATAAGCCAGCGCCAGATCGCGCTGGGTCGCCAGCGGTTTGGTAGGGGAAACCTGGATTTTGCCCGGAACAGGAAACTCATGAAAATCGAGGGCACTCTGTTTTAACTGATCGTCCATCTTATCGTTCCTTTCACGTATCGTTCATAAAGGGTGGCGTAATAACTCTCCTGATGCTCACCCAGGAATGCCGGCTAGTATCGCCAATGCAGGCGCGACAAACTTTGAAGGCTGCCAAACTCTCGCCATCAGAAAGCAAAAATTGTTATCAATTTATAACGACCATGTTACCCGTCGCAGAAAGCAATGCCTCCCTCGTCTGCTATGCTTTTTTGTTAAGTACCTCTCGTATTTCGCAGAAGTGTGAACTAACGCACTCATCTAACTCTTTTATTCCAAAGGAGTAATTTTCAATGAACCAATTAGACGGCATCAAACAATTCACCACCGTCGTCGCCGACAGTGGTGATATTGAATCTATTCGCCATTATCAGCCTGAAGATGCGACCACCAACCCTTCACTGCTGCTAAAAGCAGCCGGGCTTGCGCATTACAGCCACCTGATCGATGACGCCATCGCCTACGGCAAGCAGCGCGGTAAAACCCAGGAACAGCAAGTTGCCGAAGCCAGCGACAAGCTGGCGGTCAATTTCGGTGTGGAGATCCTGAAAAGCGTCCCGGGCCGGGTTTCAACCGAGGTGGACGCGCGCCTCTCTTTTGACCAGCAAAAAAGCATCGCCAAAGCCCGCAGGCTGGTTGAGCTGTATCAGGAGCAAGGCATCGATAAATCCCGCATCCTGATTAAGCTGGCCTCAACCTGGGAAGGCATTCGTGCGGCGGAAGTGCTGGAAAAAGAGGGGATCAACTGCAACCTGACGCTGCTCTTTTCCTTTGCTCAGGCGCGTGCCTGCGCTGAGGCCGGTGTATTTCTGGTCTCGCCGTTTGTCGGGCGCATCTACGACTGGTATCAGTCCAGACAGCCCATGGATCCGTACATCGTTGATGAAGATCCCGGCGTGAAGTCCGTGCGTAATATCTACGACTACTTCAAACAACACCGCTACGAAACCATTGTTATGGGCGCCAGTTTCCGCCGCACCGAGCAGATCCTCGCGCTGGCAGGCTGCGACCGCCTGACCATTTCTCCGGCTCTGCTGAAAGAGCTTCAGGAAAAAGAAGAACCCGTCGTCCGTAAGCTGATACCGACATCAACCCTGTTACCGAAACCAAAAGCAATGACGGAAGCGGAGTTCCGCTGGGAGCACAATCAGGACGCAATGGCCGTCGACAAGCTGGCGGAAGGCATCCGTCTTTTCGCCGTTGACCAGCGCAAACTTGAAGATCTGCTCGCCGCCAAACTTTAACCTTGCCATGGAGTGAATTATGTCCCGTAAAGAGCTCGCCAATGCCATTCGCGCCCTCAGCATGGATGCCGTGCAAAAAGCCAATTCCGGCCACCCTGGCGCCCCCATGGGCATGGCAGATATTGCCGAAGTGTTGTGGAATGACTTTCTCAAACACAACCCCAATGACCCCACCTGGGCCGACAGAGACCGCTTTATTCTCTCCAACGGCCATGCGTCTATGCTGCTCTACAGCCTGCTGCATTTGTCCGGCTACAACCTGCCGCTCGAAGAGTTGAAAAACTTCCGCCAGCTGCACTCGAAAACGCCAGGACATCCGGAAATTGGTTATACGCCAGGCGTGGAAACCACCACCGGCCCACTCGGGCAGGGGTTGGCGAATGCCGTGGGAATGGCCATCGCGGAACGCACGCTGGGCGCGCAGTTCAATCAGCCAGGGCATGATATTGTCGATCACTACACCTGGGTGTTTATGGGCGACGGTTGTCTGATGGAGGGCATCTCGCATGAAGCCTGTTCGCTGGCGGGCACGTTGGGTCTTGGCAAGCTGATCGGCTTTTACGATCACAACGGCATTTCTATCGACGGCGAAACCGAAGGCTGGTTTACCGACGACACGGCAAAACGCTTCGAGGCATACCACTGGCATGTGGTGCATGAAATTGACGGCCACGATCCTGAGGCGTTGAAAAAAGCGATCCTCGAAGCCCAGAGCGTGAAGGATAAACCGTCGCTGATTATCTGCCGCACGATTATTGGTTTCGGCTCCCCGAATAAAGCCGGGAAAGAAGAAGCGCACGGCGCGGCGCTGGGCGAAGAGGAAGTGGCCCTTACCCGGCAAAAACTGGGCTGGAAATACCCGGCATTCGACATTCCAAAAGAAATCTACAAGGCCTGGGATGCCCGTGAAGCAGGTGAAAAAGAGCAACACGCCTGGAACGACAAATTTGCCGCCTATAAGCAGGCACACCCGGACCTGGCCCGCGAGTTTTCCCGCCGCATGAGTGGTGGATTACCGGACGACTGGGAAGCAAAAACCCAGGCATTAATTGAAAATCTGCAATCTAACCCGGCTAAAATTGCCACCCGTAAAGCATCGCAAAACACCCTCAACGCTATTGGCCCCATTCTGCCGGAACTGCTTGGCGGCTCTGCGGATCTGGCACCCAGTAACCTGACTATCTGGTCGGGCTCTAAATCGCTGAAAGAAGACATCTCCGGAAATTACATTCACTACGGCGTACGTGAGTTCGGGATGACCGCAATTGCCAACGGCATCGCACATCACGGCGGATTTGTGCCCTACACCGCCACCTTCCTGATGTTTGTGGAGTATGCCCGCAACGCGGCGCGTATGGCGGCGCTGATGAAGGCGCGTCAGATCATGGTCTACACCCATGATTCCATCGGGCTTGGCGAAGACGGGCCAACGCACCAGGCGGTCGAGCAACTGGCAAGCCTGCGCCTGACGCCAAACTTCAGTACCTGGCGTCCGTGCGATCAGGTTGAAGCGGCGGTGGGCTGGAAGCTGGCTGTGGAGCGCCACAACGGACCAACCGCGCTGATTTTGTCACGGCAGAATCTGGCGCAAATTGAGCGTACGCCAGAGCAGGTGAAAAACATCGCGCGCGGCGGGTACATCCTGAAAGACAGCGGCGGCAAGCCTGATGTTATTCTGATTGCGACCGGCTCAGAAATTGAAATCACGGTTAAAGCCGCAGAGAAACTGACCGCCGAAGGTCATGCGGTGCGCGTGGTTTCCCTGCCCTCCACGGATATTTTTGATGCCCAGGATGAGGCATACCGCGAATCGGTTCTGCCATCGAATGTGGCCGCCCGCGTGGCCGTCGAGGCCGGGATCGCCGACTACTGGTACAAATATGTCGGGCTGAAAGGCGCGATTGTCGGGATGTACGGCTATGGCGAATCGGCCCCGGCCGACAAACTGTTCCCGTATTTCGGCTTTACCGTTGAGAACGTGGTGGAGAAAGCGTTGAGCATTATTTAACGCACAAACCATGCAGGCCGGGTAAGGCGTAGCCGCCACCCGGCTTTTTTCAAACCACTCTAACCCCTGCCGGCAGCACCCGCTCCGGCGTCAGTAACACGCTCTCGCTGGCGTCATCGGTTTCCGCGCACAGCAACATGCATTCGGACGTTTCACCGCGCATTTTGGCTTTCGCCAGGTTGCACAACACCACGACCGTTTTCCCCATCAGCTCTTCTTCCCGGTAATACGGCACCAGGCTGGTGACAGTTTGCAGCGTTTTACCGCCCACCTCTATCTGCGCGATGTAGAGTTTATCGGCATTGGCATGGCGTTTAACGTCGATTATGGTCCCTACGCGGATCTCAAGCTTTGCAAAATCATCGTATGCTACCGTTTCCATATTTCCTCCCGGGTAAAGTTTTACTAAATATTAGCACGGTATTTACGATCAACAACAGGTTGGATATTTACTAAAAACGGATGCATGTGCGAACGCATCCTTTACAATGGGCACATCACGTGGGGAAAAAGGACAAACATGGCAACGCTCAAAGATATTGCAACAGAAGCGGGTGTCTCGCTGGCGACGGTATCCCGGGTATTAAACGACGACCCAACGCTTAATGTAAAAGAAGAGACTAAACACCGTATTCTGGAGATTGCCGAAAAGCTGGAATACAAAAGCAGCACCTCCCGCAAGATGCAGTCGGGGGCAGTGGGACAGCAGCATATTCTGGCGCTTTACAGCTATCAGCAAGAGCTGGAAATCAACGATCCTTACTACCTTGCTATTCGCCACGGCATCGAAACTCAGTGTGAAAAGCTCGGCGTTGAGCTCTCTAATTGCTACGCCAATGCCACGCTACCAGAGACGAAAAAACTCACCGGCGTGCTGATTGTCGGTAAACCCTCCCCCGCCGTACGCCGCGCCGCCACCGCGCTGAGCGACAACGTCTGCTTTATTGATTTTCACGAGCCGGGTAGCGAGTACGATGCGGTTGATATCGATCTTTCGCGTATCAGCAAGCAAATTGTCGATTTTTTTATCCAGCAAGGCGTTGAGCGTATTGGGTTTATTGGCGGCGAAGATGAGCCCGGTAAAGCGGATATTCGTGAAGCTGCATTCGTTGAATACGGGCGTCTCAAGAACGTAGTGTCTGAAGACGATATCTGGCGCGGCGGATTTTCCAGTTCCTCTGGCTACGAGCTGGCGAAAAAAATGCTCTCACAGGCAAGCTGGCCTTCTGCGCTGTTTGTAGCGTCAGACTCTATTGCCATTGGGGTTTTGCGGGCCATCCATGAGAAAGGGCTGGCTATCCCGCAGGATATTTCGCTCATTAGCGTGAACGATATCCCGACCGCCCGCTTTACCTTCCCACCTCTTTCCACCGTGCGCATTCATTCCGAAATGATGGGCAGCCAGGGCGTAAACCTGCTGCTGGAAAAATCCCGCGATGGCCGTGCACTGCCGCTTCAGGTCTTTGTTCCCAGCGTGCTCAAACTGCGCGGCACCACGCGCTAACTCCCCACTTTTCGTCCTGCCCCACACACTGCCGGGTTCGCCCGGCAGAGATTTATTTCGTGATCGAGTTAAAGCAAATAGGTTTTACTGATTTTATTTAGTAAAACTTTTACTAAAATACTCAGCAATGATGTTTTACCCCACAGGGAGATAACATGAATCGCTGGGAAAATATTCAAATCACGCATGAGAACCGGCTTGCGCCGCGTGCGTACTTCTTTTCGTATGACGATGTTGCGCAGGCGCGAACCTTTGCCCGCGAAGCCAGTAGCCACTTTTTGTCATTAAGCGGCCAGTGGAATTTTCGCTTTTTCACCAACCCGCTGCTGGTACCTGAAAACTTCACTTCTGAATATATGGCCGACTGGGGCGCTATCGCCGTGCCAGCCATGTGGCAGATGGAAGGTCACGGCCACCTGCAATATACCGATGAAGGATTCCCCTTCCCGGTTGATGTGCCCTGGGTGCCCAGCGATAACCCCACCGGAGCCTATCAGCGCTTTTTCACCCTGTCTGATGGCTGGCAGAACAAACAGACCCTGATTAAGTTCGACGGCGTAGAAACCTATTTCGAGGTTTACGTTAATGGCCGTTATATCGGCTTTAGCAAAGGCAGCCGGCTAACCGCCGAGTTCGATATCAGCGATGCGGTGGTGACCGGGCAAAACCTGCTGTGCGTGCGCGTCATGCAGTGGGCAGACTCAACCTACATTGAAGATCAAGATATGTGGTGGACGGCGGGTATTTTCCGCGACGTCTATCTGGTCGGCAAAAATCAGGCCCACGTGCAGGACTTCACGGTCAAAACCACGTTTGATGAAAACTACCAGGATGCAACCCTCGCCTGCCAGCTTGTGCTGGAAAACCTGGCCACACAGCCGGTTAATGTGTCGCTGGAATATGCTCTCTATGACAGTGACGTGGTCTTGCACCAGGGCGCAACCCGCAGCCTTACGCTCACCCGCACAGCGGAAACGGGGTTAAGCTTCGCAGTTAAGCAGCCGCAGCAGTGGTCAGCAGAATCACCGTACCTGTATCACCTGGTTATCACGCTAAAAGATGAACAGGGGCAGACGCTGGAAGTGATCCCTCAGCGCATTGGTTTTCGTGATATCACCGTGCGAAATGGCCTGTTCTACGTCAACAACCATTACCTGAAGCTGCACGGCGTCAACCGCCATGACAACGATCACCTCAAAGGCCGTGCCGTGGGGATGGATCGCGTCGAGCGCGATATCGTCCTGATGAAGCAACACAACATCAACTCGGTGCGAACTGCCCACTACCCGAACGATCCGCGCTTCTACGAGCTGTGCGATATCTATGGCCTGTTTGTAATGGCAGAAACGGATGTTGAATCCCACGGCTTTGCCAACGTAGGCGATTTGAGCCGCATCACCGACGATCCGGTGTGGGAGCATGTTTACGTCGAGCGCATCGTACGCCACATCCACGCCCAGAAAAACCATCCGTCCGTCATCATCTGGTCACTCGGCAACGAATCCGGCTACGGCTGTAATATCCGCGCGATGGCGCGTGCGGCGAAAGCACTGGACGATACCCGCCTGCTTCACTACGAAGAAGATCGCGATGCCGAAGTGGTGGATATTATTTCCACCATGTATACCCGCGTGCCGCTGATGAATCTGTTTGGCGAATTCCCGCACCCGAAACCCCGCATCATCTGCGAATACGCACATGCGATGGGGAACGGTCCTGGCGGGTTGACCGAATACCAGAACGTGTTCGATCGCCACGATTGTATTCAGGGGCACTATGTCTGGGAGTGGTGCGACCACGGTATTCAGGCAACCGATGCCAATGGCAGGACGTTCTACGCCTACGGTGGCGACTTCGGCGATTACCCGAACAACTACAATTTCTGCCTCGATGGGCTTATCTATTCAGATCAAACCCCGGGGCCGGGCCTTCGCGAGTACAAACAGGTTATCGCACCGGTGAAACTGGCATGGCACAACGGCGCGCTACGGGTTGAAAACAGACTGTGGTTCACCACCCTGGATGACTACAGCCTGCATCTCGAGGTGCGCGCAGAGGGAGAAACGCTGCACAGCCAGCAGCTGAGCCTGGCCGGGATTGCCCCGAACAGCACGCACACCCTGGCGGTCACCTTGCCGGCGCTGGATGAACGGGAAGCTTTTCTCACCGTTCACGTTCGCAAGAACAGCCGCACGCTTTACAGCGAGGCCGGGCATGAAATCGCGCTCTACCAGTTCCCGCTAAAAGCGCGTACCGCCAGCGCAACGCCATTTATCGATCGCAACGCCACCCCGCTGACGTTTAAAGAGGATCGTCTGAGCTGCACGGTTACCGGCCACAACTTCCGCGTGAGTTTCTCAAAACTGACCGGAAAGCTCAGCGCCTGGCAGGTGAACGGGGAAGAAAAACTGACCCGCGAACCGAAGATTAATTTCTTCAAGCCGATGATTGATAACCACAAACAAGAGTACGAAGGACTGTGGCAGCCCAATCATCTGCACATCTTACAGGAGCATCTTCGCGGCTTTGAGGTAGACACCTGCGACAGCGAGGTGGTGATAACTACCCGCACGTTGATTGCGCCACCGGTGTTCGATTTTGGGATGCGCTGCACCTACCGCTGGCGGGTTGCGGCTGACGGGCAGATTAACGTCGAGCTGAGCGGGGAGCGCTACGGTGACTACCCGCACATTATTCCGTGCATCGGCGTCACCCTCGGCATCAACGGGGAATTCGACCAGGTAACCTGGTATGGCCGCGGGCCGGGCGAAAACTACCCGGACAGCCAGCAGGCCAGCACCATCGATCTGTGGCACGCCACGGTGGATGAGATGTTTGAAAATTATCCCTTCCCGCAGAACAACGGCAACCGACAGCAGGTGCGCTGGACATCCCTGGCGAACCGTCAGGGCAGCGGAGTGCTGGTGGTTCCCGAGCAGCCTATTCACTTTAGCGCGTGGCACTACACCCCGGAGAACATTCACGCGGCACAGCACTGCAATGAACTGCAACGTAGCGAAGACATCACTCTGAATCTTGACCACCAGCTGTTGGGGTTAAGCTCAAACTCCTGGGGCAGTGAAGTGCTGGACTCCTGGCGCGTCTGGTTCAGGCCGTTTAGCTACGGATTTACCCTGCTGCCGCTAGAGGGCGGGCAAACCGCATCACGCGTCCTGGCGCAGCATCAGTTTGGCGCAGGTTTCGTTTCGACGAATTCGCACAACGAGGCAGACCAATGATCGTTCTCGATAGCCTGGAACAGTTTAAGCAGCTTTATCGCGCAGGCCGCAAATGGCAACGCTGCGTGGAAGCCATTAATAACATCGACAACATCCCGGCAGGCGTTGCCCACTCGATTGGGGATTCGCTGGCCTACCGTGTGACCCGCGATACCACCACGGACGCATTATTCGTAAGGCATCGCCGCTATTTCGAGGTGCATTACTACCTGCAAGGTAGACAAAAGATTGAGTATGCCCCCCGGCAGGAACTCCAGCCCGTTGAATGCTATCGCGACGACACTGACCGCGAGTATCTGAAAGGTGTCGGCAAGACCCAACAGGTGCACGAGGGACAACTCGTTATCTGTGAAAACCATGAAGCCTACCGCTTCATCAGTGAAGAGCCAGTTAAAAAAGTCGTCCTCAATGTGACCATTGAAGACGGTTACTTCCATAACAAATAAAAAACACGAGCGGTGCCAATGCAGCACCGCTATCCTCCTCGTACCCGGAGAAACGTTATGTCTGAAACAACCAAGCGCAATACCATCGGCAAATTCGGCCTGCTGTCGCTGACGTTTGCCGCCGTTTTTAGTTTTAACAACGTTATCAACAATAATATCGAACTGGGGCTCGCCTCGGCCCCGATGTTCTTTTTAGCCACGCTGTTCTACTTCATTCCGTTTTGTTTAATCATCGCGGAGTTTGTGTCGCTGAATAAAAACTCCGAAGCCGGGGTGTATGCCTGGGTGAAAAGTTCGCTTGGCGGACGCTGGGCATTTATCACCGCCTACACCTACTGGTTTGTTAACCTGTTCTTTTTCACCTCATTATTACCGCGCGTTATCGCTTACGCCTCTTACGCCTTTCTGGGCTATGAGTACATTCTTACGCCGTTTGCCACCACGGTACTGAGCATGGTGCTCTTCGCCTTCTCAACCTGGGTGTCCACTAACGGGGCGAAAATGCTGGGGCCTATTACCTCTGTGACCTCCACGCTGATGTTGTTGCTGACGCTCTCCTATATCCTGCTGGCCGGTGCGGCGCTGATGGGCGGCGTGCAGCCTGCCGATCCGATTACCGTCGATGCGATGATTCCCCATTTCAACTGGGCATTCCTCGGCATTACCACCTGGATCTTTATGGCCGCCGGGGGCGCTGAGTCCGTTGCGGTATACGTTAACGACGTGAAGGGCGGCTCAAAATCTTTCGTTAAGGTCATCATCCTGGCGGGGATCTTTATCGGCGTACTGTACTCCATCACTTCTGTGCTGATTAACGTCTTTATCAGCAGCAAAGAGCTGAAATTTACCGGTGGTTCAGTGCAGGTGTTTCACGGCCTGGCGGTCTGGTTTGGTCTGCCTGAAGTGCTGATGAACCGTTTTGTGGGCCTGGTCTCCTTTACTGCGATGTTTGGCTCGCTGCTGATGTGGACTGCCACGCCGGTAAAAATCTTCTTCTCTGAAATTCCAACCGGGATTTTTGGCCCGAAAACCGTGGCCCTGAACCAGAACGGCGTACCGGCTCGCGCGGCCTGGATACAATTTCTGATTGTCATCCCGCTGATGATTATCCCGACTATGGGCTCGAATACCGCGCAGGATCTGATGAACACCGTCATTAATATGACCGCCGCAGCCTCTATGCTGCCACCGCTGTTCATCATGCTGGCGTACCTGAACCTGCGGCGTAAGCTCGATCATCTGCCGCGCGATTTCAAAATGGGGTCACGTACCACGGGCATGGTGGTGGTGTCGATGCTGATTGTTATTTTCGCCATCGGCTTTGTTGCCTCAACCTTCCCGACCGGCGGCAATATACTGACCATTATTTTCTATAACGTCGGCGGTATTGTTTTATTCCTCGGCTTTGCCTGGTGGAAATACAGCAAATACGTAAAGGGATTATCAAAAGAACAACAAGAAGTTGAAGCATCACCCGCCTCAAATATTACCTGATACAGCAGGCAGGGATTTTATTTCTTTGGGATGAGTTTATGAAAATTAAAGCAAATTATGCTGGGGCACTCGCTGCCCTCTCTTTCTGCTGCCCGTCATTTGCCGCAGAGGACGCGCGGCCGGCAGAGCACGATGACACGAAAACACCGCAGATAAGTTCTCCGTCATACCGCTTTTATGGCGAGCTGGGTATCGGCGGATATATGGACCTGGAAGGCAAGGAAAAACACAAATACAGCGACGGGACCTATATTGAGGGCGGTCTGGAAATAAAACAGGGCAATTGGTTTGGGCTGATTTACGGCGAAGGCTGGACGGTGCAGGCCGACAGCCAGGGCAATGCCTGGGTCCCCGATCACAGCTGGGGCGGTTTTGAAGGCGGGCTTAACCGTTTATACGGCGGTTATAAAACCGATAACGACACCGAAATCATGCTCAGCGTGCGGCAGGACTCCTCGCTTGATGACCTGCAATGGTGGGGCGACTTCACGCCGGACATGGGGTATGTGATCCCCAATACGCGCGACATCATGTACGCCCTCAAGGTGCAGAATCGTTCGGGTAACCTGCGCTACAGCGTGACCGCCACGCCTGCGGGGCACCATGACGAAAGCAAGGCCTGGCTGCATTTTGGCAAATACGATCGCTATGACGATAAGTACACCTACCCGGCAATGGCGAACGGCTATATCCAGTATGACATCGTTAAAGACGTCACCTGGATGAATGGACTGGAACTTACCGATGGCACCGGCCAGCTCTTTCTGACCGGCATTTTGTCCCCGAACCTGGCCGCTCGCGCCTGGCACCATACCGGGCGCGCCAGCGGCAAGGACACCTCCGGTACGGAATCGGGGTACATGGTCAGCGCCATGGTAGAGGCGCTTAAGGGTGTCTATCTCTCCACTGCCTACAGCTACGCCCGGCATCGCCCGGACAACGCGGCCGACGAAACTACGTCGTTTATGCAGTTTGGTATCTGGTACGAATACGGCGGCGGGCGCTTCGCCACCGCTGCCGATAGCCGCTTCTATATGAAAAATGCCTCAGGCGATCCGAGTGACCGGGTCTTCCTGATGCAATATTTCTACTGGTAAAAAGAGAACCACCGCCAATGAAAATATCGACCTGTCTGACCCCGCTGGCCTGCGTGCTCGCGTTGAGTCTCTCCGCACACGCCGCCACGGCTGACGCGTTTAAAAATGTCATAAACCGTACCGGCGCGCCGGCATACATGCACGATTTCGATGATGATGACCACCAGCGTTTTAACCCCTTTTTCGATTTGGGTGCCTGGCATGGTCATCTGTTGCCGGACGGGCCGCAGACCCAGGGGGGATTTCCCGGCGTCGCGCTGCTCACCGAAGAGTACATCAATTTTATGGCGACCAATTTTGACCGCCTGACCGTCTGGCAAAACGGCAAGAAAGTGGACTTTACGCTTGAGGCTTACAGTCTCCCCGGCGCGCTGGTGCAAAAGCTCACAGCCAAAGACGTGCAGATTGAGATGACGCTGCGCTTCGCCTCTTCGCGTACCTCGGTGCTGGAAACCCGAATCACCAGCAGCACCCCACTCGACCTGGTGTGGGACGGCGAACTGCTGGAAAAACTGGAAGCCAAAAGTGGCAAGCCGCTCTCAGATAAAACCATCGACGGCGCGTTCCCGGATTATCAGCGCCAGATTGTCCCGACCCGCGATGGGCTGAAAGTCACCTTCGGCAAAGTGCGTTCAACCTGGGATCTGCTGACCTCCGGCAGTTCGGAATATCAGGTCCATAAATCGATAGCCACACAGACCACCGTGAATGGCCACCGCTTTATCAGCAAGGCACACATTTCCGGCAGCACCACACTCTACACCACCTATTCCCATCTGCTGAATGCCGATGAAGTGAAACGCGAACAGCCGCAAATCCGCGATATTCTGGCGCGCCCCGCCGTCTTTATGAGCGCCTCAAAAACGCGCTGGGAAGAGTATCTGCGCAAAGGATTAAGCAATCCGAACGCCACGCAGGAGCAGACTCGCGTGGCGGTAAAAGCTATTGAAACCCTCAACGGCAACTGGCGCTCACCGGGCGGTGCAGTGCGCTACAACACGGTTACGCCGTCCGTCACCGGGCGCTGGTTCTCTGGCAACCAGACCTGGCCGTGGGATACCTGGAAACAGGCCTTTGCCATGTCGCACTTCAACCCAGACATTGCTAAAGAGAACATCCGTGCGGTCTTCTCCTGGCAAATCAAACCCGACGATCCGGTACGCCCGCAGGACGCCGGTTTTGTGCCCGACCTTATTGCCTGGAACCTGAGCCCGGAACGCGGCGGCGATGGCGGTAACTGGAACGAACGCAACACCAAACCGAGCCTGGCGGCATGGTCAGTGATGGAGGTTTACAACGTCACTCACGACAAAACCTGGCTTGCCGAGATGTACCCAAAACTGACGGCGTATCATGACTGGTGGCTGCGTAACCGTGATCATAACGGCAACGGTGTGCCGGAATATGGCGCAACCAGGGACAAAGCCCATAACACGCCGGGCGGTGAGATGCTGTTTATGGTCAAAAAAGGCCAAAAAGAAGCGTCGCTTTCAGGACTGGATAAGTACGAAAGTGTGGTCAGCAGCGGCCATTACGACAGCCTTGAAATTCCGGCACAGGTGGCCGCGTCCTGGGAATCCGGGCGCGATGACGCCGCCGTATTCGGCTTTATTGATAAAGAACAGCTGGATGCATACGTGAAAAACGGCGGGAAGCGCAGCGACTGGACGGTGAAATTCGCAGAGAACCGCAGTAAAGAAGGGACACTGCTGGGCTATTCCCTGTTGCAGGAGTCGGTCGATCAAGCGAGCTATATGTACAGCGACAATCACTATCTGGCGCAAATGGCGACCGTGCTTGGCAAAACCCAGGACGCAACTCACTATCGCCAGCTGGCAGATAAGCTCGCGAACTATATCAATACCTGCATGTTCGACGCCGCCAGCGGCTTTTACTATGACATTCGTATCGAAGACAAACCGCTGGCAAACGGCTGCGCGGGGAAACCTATCGTCGAGCGTGGTAAAGGGCCGGAAGGCTGGTCACCGCTGTTTAACGGCGCGGCAACGCAGCAACATGCTGATGCCGTGGTGAAAGTGATGCTGGATGAAAAGGAGTTCAACACTTACGTGCCGCTCGGGACTGCCGCGCTGACAAACCCGGCGTTCGGCCCGGATATTTACTGGCGTGGTCGCGTCTGGGTAGATCAGTTCTGGTTTGGTTTAAAAGGGATGGAGCGCTACGGTTATCGCCAGCAGGCGCAGCATCTGGCGCAGGCGTTCTTTACTCATGCGAAAGGGCTCACGTCAGACGGCCCGATTCAGGAAAACTACAATCCACTGACAGGGGCACAGCAAGGCGCACCTAACTTCTCGTGGAGCGCGGCGCATCTGTACATGCTGTATAACGACTTTTTCCGTAAAGATTAACGCGTGATCCACAGCGTGGGCCAGGCATCTGGCCCATGCCAGTTATCGCAGCTTGGCTCTTCTGCATACCGCACCAGGCGAAAATGCTGGCCGTCAAAACGCCAGCGGGTCTGAATGCCGCAATCCGCAATCCCCCGCCCTAACGACAGCGTGCTCAGCTCCCGGGTTTTCTCATCAAAGCTGGCATTCATCAGCTCCATTTCACTGCTGTCGCTCGATGGCGTAAACGGCAGTCGCAGCCTGACGCTTCTGGCGGCAAAGGGCTTTTTACGTGACACCAGCCATGCCAGGTCGACGGTGTTGTAGGCTCCAGCTTCACAGCTGATCATCAACAGCGCCTTGTCGTCGGTTAATGCCGTTACCCGCACTTCCCGGCGATTAGGATCAAGAGAGCACTGGCTATTGTTCATCCGCCAGCTGCCGTAATCCAGCAGATCGTTGAGTTCATCATGGGAAAGCGGCGTCGGCGTGGGGTTCACGACCGCCACCTCTTTCAGGGCAGGTGCAGGCGGCACGCTTAACGGCGGCTCGCCGCCTTTTTTAATCCACGCGGTTTCGCTGCCCACGCGCTTTTGCTGGGCATCAATAAACAGCAAAGCGGCCTTCAGCCCGTCCAGGGAGATAATCTGTCTTCCCCCTTTCAGGGTAAGCGCTTTGCCTTCCTGAATGCTTTTCAAAAAGGCGGTAATAGTCGTGGCGTCATCCGTCATTAAATGCCACGCAGTGACCTGCCAGTGCAGTGGATCCAGCTTTAACGGGGCGTTATCCAGCAGAAGGCGCGGCGCGATATCAGGCTCTTTAACCGACGGGGAATCAAGCCCTCCCAGGTCGATACGCAGCGTGGCGTCTGTTTTCGCACCGGCACTGCGGCTGAGCGTCATCACCAGCCCATGATGTTCACCGGTATTGCGTGCAACGCAAAAGTTTTGGTTGTTACAGGTTACCTGCCAGTCAGAGAAAGACTGCTGTGCAGGCGCAGCCCACACCAGAGGCGCACGTAGCACGCAACATAACGAGAGAATAAAAACGCAATAGCGCATGGATGGCACAATCCCGGAAACAAAAACGTAAATCTGGGCAGTATCTTCGTGTTACAACCAGGCGGGCTCAATCGGATTTATCGGATAGATTTATCCGAAAGTCATCAGACTACCGTTCGAAAGAACCGTTCATTAACCCGGTTGTTTGCAAATACTGCAATAAGATCACCGCTTTACCGTCCTTGATCTCCCCTGAACGCAGCATTGCTAATGCCTGAGAAAAAGGGATTTCCAGCACTTCAATATCTTCGTCATCCACGCCGCCGCCCCGGTGAGTGCGCTGCGCATCGCTGTATTCCGCAATAAAGAAGTGCACTAATTCCGTTACGCCGCCTGGCGACATAAATAACTCAAAGACTTTTTTCACCTTGCCCACTTCAAAGCCCGTCTCTTCGATGGCTTCTTTGCGGATACAGACTTCTGGCTCGTCGTCATCAAGCAGACCCGCACAGGTTTCGATGAGTCGTCCGTCCGGATTGCCGTTTACCCATGTCGCAACCCGGAACTGGCGAATTAACACCACGCTCTGTTTTTCACGGTTATACAGCAGGATGGTCGCACCGTTACCGCGATCGTAGACCTCACGCTTGTGACGGATCACCTCACCGTTTTTACGTGTTAAATCATAAGTAATGTTACGCAGGACAAAGTAATTTTCAGAAAGAATTTTGTCTTTGATAACGTCTATTTTCAGGGTCATACGGGCTCCACGGCGCAATGAATGCACTTATACTACGCCGCGAAACCCGCTTTGTCGCCCGCCTGATTTAGTGCGTTTTGGGTGCGCGAACCCCAAGCCAGTCCATCATCCCTTGCGCCGCATGACGCCCTTCCGCCATCGCAGTGACCACCAAATCCGCACCGCGCACCGCATCGCCACCGGCGAAAATTTGCGGGTTGGTTGTCTGGTAGCGATAAGGACTGTCAACAGAAGCCACAATGCGCCCCCAGTCGTCGGTGTTGACGCCGTGGGCCTGCAACCACGGCATCGCGTGCGGGTTAAACCCAAACGCCATGATGACCGCATCCGCAGGCATCACGAACTCACTGCCCGCAACCGCAACTGGCCGACGCCGCCCCTGAGCGTCAGGCTCGCCCAGTTCAGTGCGCAGCATTCTGATCCCGTTCACCTGTCCGTTTTTCGCCAGCGTCAGCTCAACCGGCTGCACGTTAAATTCAAACCCGGCGCCCTCTTCCTTCGCATTTTTCACCTCTTTTTTCGAGCCAGGCATATTGGCCTCATCACGGCGGTAGGCGCAGGTCACTTTCGCCGCACCATGACGTAATGCAGTACGCACGCAGTCCATCGCCGTATCGCCCCCGCCAAGCACCACCACGTTCAGCCCCTGCGTGTTGATGTATGGCTCGGCGGTTGTCGGCTCAAGCCCCATCACCTGACGCGTGTTGGCCACTAAAAACGGCAGGGCATCGTACACACCAGGTGCATCCTCATGAGGAATACCCGCTTTCATCGAACGATAGGTGCCCACGCCGATAAACAGGGCATCGTAGTCAGTCAGCAACTGAGACATCGACACGTCTTTGCCCACCTCGCAGTTCAGCTCGAAGTGGATCCCCATGGCGGTAAATATCTCCCGGCGGCGTGCCAGCAGTGATTTGTCCAGCTTGAAGGCCGGGATACCAAAGGTTAGCAGCCCGCCAATTTCCGGGTGTCGGTCATACACGGTGACGTTCACCCCGTGGCGCACCAGCACGTCTGCACAGGCAAGCCCGGCCGGGCCTGCGCCAATAATGGCGATGCGTTTATCTACCGGGACGACCCCAGTCATATCTGGTGTCCAGCCCATGGCCAGCGCCTGATCGGAAATATAGCGTTCGATATTGCCAATCGTCACTGCACCAGATTCATCCCGCACCGTGCAGGCACCCTCACATAATCGGTCCTGCGGGCAAACGCGACCGGTAATTTCAGGTAAACAGTTGGTCTGATGAGAGAGCGCCACCGCACCGGCGATGTCCCCCTCTTTCACGCGCTCAATCCACTGAGGGATGTGGTTATGCAGCGGGCATGTCCATTCGCAGATGCTGTGTTCGCCGCATTTCAGGCAGCGTGATGCCTCGCGATGCGCCTGCTCTGCCCGGAATGGCAGGTAGATCTCGTTAAAATGGCAGGCGCGGGCTTCAGGGCTAAGCTTGTCCGGCTCACCGCGGGGTACCAGCGCCTGCATCTGCTGCAATTTTGTTGGTGGCGTTTGGCGCGGTGCCGCCTCGCTATGCCAGGGCTGCGCTTCAAGCCTTGCGGTGCGCTGGCGGCGTGATTTTGCCAGGTTATCCAACACCCCGGGCGTGGCGAGCGTCAGGACTTCCGCCGGGCAGTTTTCGATGCAGGCCGGGCCTTGCGGGCGCTGCACACAGAGATCGCACTTGTGGGCCGTGGCCTTCACGCTACCGTTGTTCAGTGGCGTAACGATGATTTCCATCGTGCCAAACGGGCAGGCCACCACGCAGGCTTTGCAACCAATGCATTTTTGTTGATTCACCTGTACGCTGTCATGGTTTTTGCTGATAGCGCCGTTAGGGCAGCTCTGCGCACAAGGCGCATTCTCACAATGATGGCAGGTGACGGGGCTTTTTCTGGCACCCGACCGGAGTACCGTAATGCGGGGATGAAAATGGCGCTCGCTCAGGACATGTTGCTCGTCGTTGTGCGCCATGACACAGGCGACTTCGCAAGCACGACATCCGATACATTGCTGGCTGTTGGCCATAATAAAACGATTCATAACTACACCTGTTTTGGCTTCAATAACCTTATTCTTTATATGAATATTGTATTTACCGAGTGCGGTGTTATCAGGCAATGTTCAAATGCCCAGGAAGCCAAACTATTTACAGTGAACCTGTGGCAGATCAATTTATTTCATTCGGGATGAAATTGCGTTTCATCTGATTACCTTTATTTTCAGGAAGCTGTTTTGTGACCGTTAAACGACCTGTTTCCAGAAGCCTGGCTCGGGCTTTTTTTTCGATAGTGTTGTTGTCCGTTTTCACCAGCGCTATCGCGCTGCTGACGCTCGCCAGCAGCCAGCGTGACGCTGAGGCCATTAACATTGCAGGCTCCCTGCGAATGCAGAGCTATCGCCTGGGCTACGAGATGCAGCGGGCAAGCCCGGAGCTGCAAAAACACCGCCAGACCTGGCAGCAAACCCTGAGCGCACCCGCGCTGCAAAAGCTTGACCGTTGGTATGTACCGGACAACGTTAAACAGCGCTACCAACAGCTACACCTTGCCTGGCAAGAGATGGACAGGCAGATAGCAAAAGGGGACATCGCCTGGTATCAGACACATATTCAGGACTTTGTCGGCCGTATCGACGCCTTTGTGCTGGCGCTTCAGCACTATACGGAACACAAGATCCAGTTGGTTATCCTGATTTCGCTCGCCGGTGGGCTGGGTATTTTACTGCTCGCCCTCATTACCTTGCGGGGCATCCGCCGTCAGGTTGTGGCACCGCTGAACCATCTGGTTGAGGCAAGTGAGCGTATTGAACAGGGCGATTTTAGTACCCCGGTCCCAAATACCCACCTGCCTAATGAACTGGGCCAATTATCCCGCGCGTTCAACCATATGTCGGCAGAGCTGCACTCGCTGTATCGTTCTCTTGAGCACTCTGTTGCGGAAAAAACCCAACATCTGAATGAAGCCCACCAGCAGCTCGAAATGTTATTCAAGTGCTCGCAGGCGCTGAATACCGGGCAGATAGACAGCCACTGCTTCCGCCATATTTTGCAGATTGTGCATGAGTACACGCAGATGAGTTATCTGGAGTTGCGCACCAGCGACGACTGGCAGCTTTGCGAAGGCAGTGAGCAGGACGTACTAAAAATGCAAAACCTGCCGGTACTGATGCAGGACACGCTTTACGGCGAGCTGCGCTGGCAAAGTGAAACGGGGACGGTTCCGGTTCCGCTAATGAAAAGCGTGGCCACGATGCTGGGGCGCGGGCTTTACTTCAACCAGGCACAAAAACATTATCAACAACTGCTGTTAATGGAAGAGCGCGCCACCATCGCTCGCGAGCTGCACGATTCGCTGGCGCAGGTGCTCTCGTATTTACGTATCCAGCTGACGTTGCTCAAACATGCCGTGCCGGAAGAGAACGCTGCGGCGCAAACCATTATTTCTGACTTTTCCCGTGAGCTTAACAATGCGTGGCATCAGCTGCGCGAGCTGCTTACCACCTTCCGTCTGACGCTTAACCACGCCAACCTGCCGGGGGCGTTACAGGAGTCGCTGGATAGCTTACAAAGCCAGACGCAGGCCAGACTGATCCTCGACTGCCGTCTTTCTTCGCTGGCGCTGGATGCGCAAAAGCAGGTGCACCTGTTACAGATAGTCCGTGAGGCGGTACTGAATGCCATTAAACATGCCCAGGCGAGTGAGATAACCGTCAGCTGTATTACCTCTACTGACGGGACGCACAGCGTGAATATTCGCGATAACGGGATTGGTATTGGCGAGGCAAGCGAGCCGCCAGGACACTACGGGCTGAACATTATGCGCGAGCGCGCAGGCAGGCTGGGCGGCACTCTGCACTTTTCTCAGCCGCCGAATGGCGGAACCCAGGTCAGCGTGACATTCAGAACGCCGATGAGCCTTGCGGGTAAATAACGGTAAATTAACGACTAATGTCACCCTCACGCCACTGCCATGCGTGATACTTCCCGTTACGCCTGCGGGGAGGAACGCTGTAAAAGGGCATGATAATTTACAATATCTCCTTTATTTCTCCACGTTTGGCCCTCGCCTTACCGCTAGAGTGATGCGGGCAATATACAATAATGACGTGCTGCAAAAAGAGGTCACATTTTCATGGCGAATTTCTTTATCGATCGCCCCATTTTTGCCTGGGTGCTAGCAATTATTTTGTGTCTGACTGGCGTCCTGGCTATTACTTCACTTCCTGTTGAGCAATATCCCGACCTGGCACCGCCAAACGTACGTATCACGGCAAACTACCCTGGTGCGTCGGCACAGACGCTGGAAAATACGGTAACGCAGGTCGTCGAGCAGAACATGACCGGGCTCGATAACCTGATGTACATGTCCTCGCAAAGTAGCGCCACCGGGCAGGCGACGGTCACCCTGAGTTTTACCGCCGGTACTAACCCGGATGAAGCTGTACAGCAGGTGCAAAACCAGCTGCAATCGGCCATGCGTAAGCTGCCTCAGGCGGTCCAGAACCAAGGGGTCACAGTACGTAAAACCGGTGATACCAACATTCTGACCATTGCGTTTGTTTCCACCGATGGTTCAATGGATAAGCAGGATATTGCGGACTACGTTGCCAGTAATATTCAGGATCCTATTAGCCGTATCAACGGTGTCGGCGATATCGATGCCTACGGCTCGCAATATTCCATGCGCATCTGGCTGGATCCCAATAAGCTGAACAGCGTCCAGATGACCGCGACAGACGTCACCGACGCCATCAAATCCCAGAACGCCCAAATCGCCGTCGGGCAACTGGGCGGTACCCCTTCCGTTGATAAGCAGGCGCTGAATGCCACCATCAACTCACAGTCGCTGCTGCAAACGCCTGATCAGTTCCGCAATATTACGCTGCGCGTGAATCAGGACGGCTCTGAAGTACGCCTGGGGGATGTCGCCACGGTAGAAATGGGGGCGGAAAAATATGACTACCTGAGCCGCTTTAACGGCAATCAGGCGTCCGGTCTGGGGATTAAACTGGCGTCCGGGGCGAACGAAATGGCCACCGCGAAGCTGGTGCTGGATCGTCTGGACGAGCTTTCGCAGTATTTCCCGCACGGGCTGGAGTACAAAGTCGCCTACGAAACCACTTCCTTCGTGAAGGCCTCAATTGAGGACGTGGTGAAAACCCTGCTCGAAGCCATCGCGCTGGTGTTCCTGGTGATGTATTTGTTCCTGCAAAACTTTCGCGCCACGCTTATCCCGACCATTGCAGTGCCGGTGGTGCTGCTGGGTACCTTCGCGGTGCTTTACACGTTTGGCTACAGTATCAACACCCTGACCATGTTTGCGATGGTGCTGGCGATAGGCCTGCTGGTGGATGATGCCATCGTGGTGGTCGAAAACGTCGAGCGAATCATGAGCGAGGAAGGGCTTTCGCCGCGTGACGCCACGCGTAAATCGATGGGGCAAATTCAGGGCGCGCTGGTGGGTATCGCGATGGTGCTCTCGGCGGTATTCATTCCGATGGCGTTCTTTGGCGGCACAACCGGTGCAATCTATCGCCAGTTCTCCATCACCATTGTGTCGGCAATGGTGCTTTCGGTGCTGGTGGCGATGATCCTCACCCCGGCCTTATGTTCCACGATCCTTAAACCGCTGCATAAAGGTGAACAGCACGGCCAGAAAGGTTTCTTCGGCTGGTTTAACCGCATGTTTAATCGTAACGCGGCGCGTTATGAAGCGGGTGTTGGCCGGGTGCTGCACCGAAGCCTGCGCTGGATGATGATTTACGTTGTGCTGCTGGGCGGAATGGTATGGCTGTTCCTGCATCTGCCTACGTCATTCCTGCCGATGGAAGACCGCGGTATGTTCACCACATCCGTGCAGTTGCCCAGCGGGGCAACGCAACAGCAGACGCTGAAAGTGGTCGAGAAAGTTGAGCACTACTTCTTCACCAAAGAGAAAGACAACGTGGTGTCGGTGTTTTCAACCGTCGGTTCCGGGCCTGGCGGCAACGGTCAAAACGTGGCGCGCATGTTCGTGCGCCTGAAAGACTGGGATGAGCGCGACACGAAAACGGGCACCTCGTTTGCCATTATCGAACGCGCCACCAAAGCGTTTAACAAAATTAAGGAAGCGCGCGTCTTTGCCAGCAGTCCGCCGGCCATCAGCGGGCTGGGTAGCTCCGCCGGTTTTGATATGGAGCTTCAGGACCATGCCGGTGCCGGACACACGGCCTTAATGGCGGCGCGCGACCAGCTGCTTGACCTGACAAGCAAAGACGCCACTCTGACCCGTGTTCGTCATAACGGCCTTGATGACAGCCCACAGCTACAGGTCGATATTGACCAGCGCAAGGCGCAGGCGTTGGGCGTTTCTATCGATGATATTAACGACACGTTGCAAACGGCGTGGGGCTCCAGCTATGTGAATGACTTTATGGACCGGGGGCGTGTGAAAAAGGTTTACGTCCAGTCCGATGCACAGTTCCGAATGCTGCCGGATGATATCAACCGCTGGTTTGTGCGTAACAATGCGGGCAGCATGGTGCCCTTCTCTGCTTTCGCTAGCTCGCACTGGGAAAGTGGTTCTCCACGTCTGGAGCGTTACGATGGCTATTCTGCGGTAGAAATCGTCGGTGAAGCCGCACCGGGCGTCAGTACAGGGACCGCGATGGACACCATGGAAAAACTGGTGCAGCAGTTGCCGAACGGATTTGGCCTCGAATGGACGGCAATGTCTTACCAGGAACGGCTCTCTGGCGCCCAGGCTCCTGCCCTTTATGCCCTCTCACTGCTGGTGGTCTTCCTTTGCCTTGCTGCGCTTTATGAAAGCTGGTCAGTGCCGTTCTCCGTCATGCTGGTTGTGCCGCTTGGCGTGATCGGTGCGCTGCTGGCGACCTGGATGCGAGGGCTGGAAAACGATGTCTACTTCCAGGTCGGGTTGCTCACCGTGATTGGCTTGTCAGCGAAAAATGCCATTCTGATTGTTGAGTTTGCCAACGAGATGAATGCCAAAGGTCACGATCTGATGTCGGCCACGCTGCACGCCTGCCGTCAGCGCTTACGCCCGATCCTGATGACGTCACTGGCGTTTGTGTTCGGCGTCTTGCCGATGGCGACCAGCTCAGGCGCAGGTTCAAGTAGCCAACATGCGGTTGGTACAGGCGTAATGGGGGGTATGATTTCAGCCACCATTCTGGCCATCTATTTTGTTCCGCTGTTCTTTGTGCTGGTGCGTCGGCGCTTCCCGCTGAAGGAGCGTCCTGAATAACACAATGAAATATAGCCGAAATAATTCGGGTTGTATGACGGGCGGTGCGTAGGTTAGGCCATCGCCCTGGCTATCTGGCTTATGAAAGGTATAAAAAAGGCGGCTCTTAAGGCCGCCTTTTTATTGTGTGATTAATTCACACTATGATTATTTTAGTTATTTTAGTGCTCTTGCAATTTCTACTGAAAGTCATTTACGAAGCATACCTTCGATAAAATCTTTCCAGTTCCCCAGTTCACGTTCAATCATAACGACCTCTCTTATTATTATGCGCATTCTACGTAAACCCATCATCACTGTGAAGACATTTTAACCAATTACTGTGATTAGGCCCGCTTCTCATCGGGATTTAAACTAAATATGGGCGCAGACTCTTAAATTTTATGTGACCAATAGCAATATTTTGAAATAACCATGCGGGCGAATGAGATTTAAATTAAACACTGACTTTATTAGGAATTTAAACAATATGGACATCTATGCTTAAAAGATGAAAGAATATTCAGCTTACAGGTGTGCGTTGAATTAAGAAGAATTGTAAATCAGCGATTCCCTGAATGTGTTATATTCCATTTAAGGATATATCTTCGAAATAATTGAATGTTTAACCATCATAAGAACAAAAGGATTCAACATGGTTGTGATGTACGGCATTAAAAATTGCGACACCATCAAAAAAGCGCGTCGCTGGCTGGAAACGCACGGTGTAGAGTATCGTTTTCATGATTACCGCGCCGACGGTCTTGATGCAGAATTTCTGCATACTGCTATCGCAGAACTGGGCTGGGAAGCGCTGCTGAATACCCGGGGCACCACCTGGAGAAAACTGGACGAATCGCTTCGCGCCAGTATCAACGACGCGACCAGCGCAGCTAAACTGATGCTGGAAATGCCAGCAATTATCAAACGCCCATTGCTCTGCGCGCCCGGGCAGCCTATGCTGCTGGGCTTTAGTGATTCTCTTTATCAGACTTTTTTCGTTGAGGTGTAGTCTATGTCATGCCCGGTCATTGAGCTGACTCAGCAGCTTATTCGCCGTCCTTCCCTCAGCCCGGACGACGCAGGTTGTCAGGCATTAATGATTGAGCGCCTGCGTGCGATCGGTTTTACCGTCGAACGTATGGATTTTGGCGATACACAGAACTTCTGGGCCTGGCGTGGTCAGGGTGAAACGCTGGCCTTTGCCGGGCATACCGACGTGGTTCCCGCCGGGGATGCAGACCGCTGGATCAACCCACCGTTCGAACCGACTATCCGCGACGGAATGCTGTTTGGCCGTGGCGCGGCAGACATGAAAGGCTCGCTGGCGGCAATGGTCGTTGCAGCTGAGCGCTTTGTTGCCCAACACCCGAACCATAAAAACCGCCTCGCGTTTCTGATCACCTCTGATGAAGAAGCCAGCGCGCACAATGGTACCGTGAAGGTCGTTGAAGCGCTGATGGCGCGTAACGAGCGCCTGGATTACTGCCTGGTGGGCGAACCATCCAGCACCGAAGTGGTCGGTGATGTGGTGAAAAATGGCCGTCGTGGCTCGCTGACCTGTAATCTGACCATTCATGGCGTCCAGGGGCACGTTGCCTATCCGCACCTTGCAGATAACCCTGTTCACCGTGCCGCACCGATGCTGAATGAGCTGGTCGCGATTGAGTGGGATAAAGGCAATGAATTCTTCCCGCCGACCAGTATGCAGATCGCCAACGTGCAGGCTGGCACGGGCAGCAATAACGTCATTCCGGGTGATTTTTACGTGCAGTTCAACTTCCGTTTCAGCACCGAGTTGACCGACGAGATGATCAAAGCCCGCGTTGTGGCGCTGCTGGAAAAATATTCACTGCGCTACACCGTCGACTGGTGGCTTTCGGGTCAGCCATTCCTGACGCAGCGCGGGAAACTGGTGGACGCGGTGGTGAATGCTATCGCGCACTATAATGAAATAAAGCCACAACTGTTGACGACCGGCGGAACATCAGACGGGCGCTTTATCGCTCGTATGGGTGCGCAGGTTGTAGAACTGGGCCCGGTGAATGCCACCATTCATAAAATTAATGAATGTGTAAATGCAGCAGATTTGCAGCTGTTGGCCCGCATGTATCAACGTATCATGGAGCAACTCGTCGCCTGACGAATGCTCTGAGAAGGAATAGCGAATGGATTGGCTGGCGAAATATTGGTGGATTCTGGTGTTGGTTTTTTTGGTCGGCGTGTTGCTCAACGTCATTAAAGATCTGAAACGTGTTGACCATAAAAAGTTCCTTGCCAACAAACCGGAACTCCCGCCACACCGTGATTTTAACGACAAATGGGACGATGACGACAACTGGCCGAAGAAAGACCAGAAGAAGTAATCCTCTCTATCTCAGCCCTCTTCCCCGTGGGGAGAGGGCTGAATTTCATCACATAAACTCGACAATATTATCGTCATTCGGCTTACCGCCGCTTAGCGCTTCATCGAAGTAGTGCTTCGGCACGGTATAGCGCAAATGGTCAAGCGCAAACTGCATACTGCGATCGTCGATGGCGTGTCCCAGATCATCAACAATATCCAGCGTCACATCACCACCACCGCGAATCAGGGCTTCCTGAGCGGCAACCGCATGAGAAAGCTCAATCACCCGGTCTTCACCACCGTGAATAAGGTGGATGGTGGTCTGCGTGGTTGCACTTTGCGGTAAGGTGGCAAAGCGGCCGTTAAAGGCTATCACGCGGGATACCAGCCCGGGCTGCGCTTTGACGCTTTCAAGGGACATAATCGAGCCCTGGGAGAAACCGATAAGCGCAGTGGCCTCCGCGCCCACGCCGCTCTCTTGCTGCCAGTAGCGAACCGTTTCAATAAAGGTTGGCATAATGGCATCAATACGCGCCTGACGATTCTCTTCGGTCACGCCCTGCACGGAAAACCACTGCCGTCCGTTCGGGCCGCACGGCTCTACACCACCGACACTGACAATCATCGCGTCCGGGAAAAGCGGCGCGAACCAGCTGCCAATCTGACCCATATTGACGGCATTATCACCAACACCATGAAACAGAAGCAGTAACTGTTTAGCCGGTTTGTCAGGACGTTGAACAACAAAATGGTCGTGTTTCATGGCGGTCTCCTTAATTGATGACCTGGATTCTACGCCTCTCTGGGGTAATGACCATGCCACTTTACTGAAGAAGTCATTGAAAAAATTGCCATTGCAAAATGTCGCGCTTCAGCCGCTGACAGCGGTCGGAGTCCAGATATTCCAGCATCTGCGCCGTTTCAGCACGAAGCATGACCAGCAGTGCTTTTCGCCCGCCGAGCGCCAGTTCAGCGCTGAGCGTTGTGTCATCCTTATACCCTTCGATTTTGCCGCGCAGTGCCGGGAGCGGAGCCTCCACCGTCAGCAACAGACGTGTTAACGCGGCCACTGATGTGGAAAATGGCCGATGTGCAAAGGCGAACCCTGCCAGCTCAAGCCAGTCGTCATTATTAAGGGTAGCTTCCCAGCTATCTTCCACTGGGATCTTTTCTGTATTCCAGGCCGACAACACGCGCGCATCCCGGCAAAGCTGCTGGTGCGCCTGCGCGCAAAGCTGATGCCCCGCATCACTTAATGGCAGTAATGCCATCGCCGTATAACAGCCGCTGCTGGCCTCGCGATGGCTGCCCATTCGTACCAGTACAAAACCGCACTGCCGCCAGAAATGCCAAAGCTCATCGGTATAACCAAAACTCACCGACAGGTAATCCTGTTGCGTGTACTGTTTTGCGCTGTGAATGAGCGCATGTCCTGTACCTTCGCGCTGGCGAGCCGGATGGACGGCAATACGGGTGACTCTTCTGCCCGTGAGCGTGGCGGCCAGAGGAGAGCCCCCATGTGCGGCAAGAGACTGGGCGACAAGGTTACCGCGTGGGCGACGATATCCCGCCCAGACGGCCTGGCTCAGCCCAGCCGTTAACCCGCCCTCCTCCACCAGCCACAGCGCCCCGGCGATGGCATCATCGGTTTCTGCCACTGAAAAATGCTGGCCTGGCGCGTCCATCATGCGGCGTAAATCAAGCGGAGAGGTGCGGTAATGTGCCGCGCATAATAGCTCATACACACTGGCGGTTAATTCCGGGTGGCTTTCCCACGCCTGAGGCTCTAACGCCCTGATACGTATCTCGCCTTTGGGAATACAATCAATAAGCGCATCATCAAACAGCAACGCTTTCGCGACGACTCGCTCCAGTGGGCAGCCTGCCGCCCAGCGGATCGGGGCGGATAACGTAAAGCGCTGCAACCCGCTAAACCGGGCGCAGAATTTCAGTAAAAAGCCCCTGCCCGTCCCTTCGTAGCCCTGAACGGTGGTGGTGAGCAATACACGGGGGAAACGTCTCACCAGCTTTTCAAGTAGTGGACCCGGGATGGCCGCTGCTTCATCAACGATCAGCCAGTCAGCCTGAACGCTAGACGCCAGCAGTGCATCCGGGGCCATAAAGCGATAATTTTCACCGGCAAAACGGGCAATGACATCCGTTGCCCCTTTGGCTGGTGCGGTTACAACGGCGCTGCCATCTATGCTATTCAGAAGCATCCCCGCAAGGGCGGATTTCCCGCGCCCGCGCGCTGCCGTTACGGCAGCGCCCCCCTCTTGCATAGCCAGAAGCTGCGCAAGGATCGCAGCCTGTTCACGCTGCGGCTCTCCGTTAGCGGGCTGCCAGTCGTGCGATGGGGGAAGTGGCCTGAGATGCAATGGCGAGTGCTGCTGCCATAACACCACATCCGGGTCGGCCGCGATAACACGGCAAAAATGGTGAACAAAATGCGGAGTGGTAATAGGCTCTGCGCTGTCGCTCCAGCGCAGGGAGTCGGCGTCAGGTTGATTAGCCCAGTTGGAAAGCGGAGGAAGAAGCAATACCAGCAGGCTGCCGGCACGTAACGTGCCGCTCAGCGCGGCAAAAGCCGATACGTCAAAGCCACTGCGGGCATCAAAGATGGCATGAAGGAACTCACGCCCCAACAGCCCGCTTAACGCCTTGGGTGCGCTGTGTGGCTCAACGGGAGCGTGCTCCCCCACCCACAGCCAGTCTCCTCGCAGCTGTTCGCGTAAGGCCAGCGCCTGCTCCTTCGCCCAGCGTCCATCACCGCTCAATACCACCAGATGACGATGCCCTCTGCGCTGTAACTGGCCAGTCAGACGTTCAAAAGGCATGTCTTACAGTGCTTTGCCGAAGGTGTTACATTGCGCCGGATCGCCGCTGGCGAAACCGCGTTTAAACCAAGTGTAGCGTTGTTCGGATGTTCCGTGCGTGAAGCTGTCCGGCACGACGCGGCCCTGGCTTTGCTGCTGGAGACGATCGTCACCAATAGCCTGCGCGGCGTTTAATGCCTCTTCCAAATCACCGGTTTCCAGCACACCTTGCTGCTGCATACTGTGGCCCCAGACGCCCGCAAAGCAGTCTGCCTGCAGTTCCATACGGACGGAGAGACGGTTCACTTCTGCCTGAGAGGCATTTTGTTGCAGCTGGCGTACTTTCGGTTCAATTCCCAGCAATTTTTGCACGTGATGCCCCACTTCGTGGGCAATGACATAGCCCTGGGCAAAATCGCCATCCGCGCCCAGTTTGCGTTTCATGTCATCGTAGAAAGAGAGGTCAATATAGACGGTGCCATCAGCCGGGCAGTAGAAAGGCCCCATCACTGACTGGCCGGTGCCACATCCGGTGCGGGTCGCACCGCGGTACATCACCAGTTTTGGCTGTTGATAGGTTCGCCCCATCTTGTCGAAAAGCTGGCCCCAGGTATCTTCCGTGGTCGCCAGAATAACAGAGGTGAATTTAGCGGCTTCATCTTCATTCGGGCTGATGGAGCGCTGAGTTTGTTGCTGCTGTTGTAACGGTTCTCCGGTCATTAAACCGGTTAGATCGACGCCGTAGTAGCCCGCGATCAGCACGATGACCAGCAAAATAATGCCGCCCTTCCCGCCCGGTAAACGGAAACCGGGGCCGCCCATCATAGGGCCGCCGCCGCTGCTGCGCCTGTCTTCTACATTGTCACTTTCACGACGCCCTTGCCAGCGCATAACTACCTCGAACTATTCCATTAACAATAGATATGATCGTAGGCGGTTAACGGCAAGATTACCATAGGAAACAAAGGTAAGACGCCAAAGGATGCGTACATCCTTTGGCAGAGGCTGGACTTAGTCGAGCTTAACGCCTAAACGACGAGCAACCGCTTCATAGGCTTCAATCAGGCCACCCAGGCTCTGACGGAAACGGTCTTTGTCCATTTTATCCAGCGTTTCTTTGTCCCACAGACGGCTGCCGTCCGGAGAGAACTCATCGCCGAGCACCACTTCACCTTTGAACAGACCGAATTCCAGTTTGAAGTCGACCAGGATCAGACCGGCATCATCAAACAGTTTTTTCAGCACGTCGTTGGCTTTGTAGGTCAGCTCTTTCATGCGAGCCAGGTTCTCTTTGTTCACCCAGCCGAAGGTTTCGCAGTAAGAGTCGTTAACCATCGGGTCGTGCATTGCATCGTTTTTCAGGAACAGGTCAAACAACGGCGGGTTCAACTCGATACCTTCTTCAATGCCAAGACGCTTCACCAGGGAGCCCGCGGCACGGTTACGTACAACACACTCAACCGGAACCATATCCAGTTTTTTCACCAGACATTCCGTGTCGGACAGCAACGCTTCCATCTGAGTCGGAATGCCCGCTTCGGCCAGTTTGGTCATAATGAAATGGTTGAACTTGTTGTTTACCATGCCTTTACGGTCGAACTGCTCAATGCGCGCGCCATCCCCTGCTGACGTATCATTGCGGAATTCGAGCACCAACAGATCCGGGTTTTCCGTGCTGTATACGGTTTTCGCTTTGCCACGATACAACTCAGCTTGCTTCTGCATCTTCATTACTCCTGGTGTGATGATTTGTGTTCAAAACTGGGGATATTATGCCACGCACACGTTTGCGTGGCACTAAAATAAAAAGGGCTGGATTAACCAGCCCTCTTTTTTATTTGCTGAATGCAGCCTGGAAGACCGCGACCAGCGCATCATTCTGCGACTGGGTCAGCGTGTGACCTTTCGGATCAATAAACTGCAAGCTACTGCGGTTATCGAGGTCGCCAACCTGAATTTTGTAGTCGCCCGAGGCCAGATCTGGATCGTGTGCTCCCAGTTCCTGCCATGCGCTATCAGACAGCGGCTTGTAGGTTGCCGTCATGCTACCCGTTGAACGGGTGCTGTCGGTCACTTTCATGCCCACTTTTTCAAGTGTTGCTGGCAGGCGCTGCCAGGTCTGGTTAAACGGTGCACGCACCACCAGCATTGGCAGACCGGTATCATCTGCGGCGCTTTGAACGTCGAAGGTTGCACCGTTGCGGCTCTGCGCAGCGTTTGCAGCGTCAGTCGCATTTTTGTCCAGCCCTGAAGCGATGACGTTCAGCATTTCAGTGCTGTAACGCTGCATTGAGGAAGGATCGGCAACCGGCTTACCAGCCTGCTCCAGGTTCAGCAGTTTAACGGTAACAGCCTGCTGGTAACCCTGAGGTTTAACGGAGACTTGATAACGACCACGGTACTGCTGATCTTCATCCAGGCGGTTCCAGTCAACCCAGTCAGTGGTTAACGTCTGGCTGGCGTCATCGCGTTTCGCAATCGTGTAGTTCTTCGACTGGATCACGCTAACAACCTGCGGCCACAACGTATTGTTACGACTGTTTTCAACCATCAGAGAGGCCGTATCACCAGTAAACTGGGTACGCGCCCCATTCACCAGAGCCAGAGGCTGAGCTGGCGGACGAATATCAAGCGCTTTACCAACCTGACCACTACCGTTGGTCACGGGGATATTATAATCGCCGTTCTGAATCGGCAGGATCATTCCCGCGGGTGCGTGAAGTTCAGCAAGCGGTGTCGCTTCCAGATAGGATTCATCACCGCTCACCTGGCGCTTGTAGCGTGAATCTGAGCTACAGGCAGCGAGCAGCATAACAAGCGAAACACTCGCAACCTTCGCCAGGCGCGACTTCTGTACTGAATAAGCCATCAAATCTCCCTAAACTTTACAGCAAACCGGCATGTTTCAGCGCTGCTGCAACGATTTCACGACCGTGGTCGGTAATCGGTGTCATTGGCAGACGCAACGTGTCGGTCGCTACAAGTCCCAATTCCTTACAAGCCCATTTCACTGGGATCGGATTGGGTTCGACAAATAATTTATTGTGCAACGGCATCAGACGCTGGTTAATCACGCGAGCTTCATCGAAATGACCGGCCGCAGCCAGTTTGCACATTTCGGCCATATCACGAGCCGCAACGTTAGCGGTTACGGAAATCACGCCATGGCCACCCAGCTGCATAAAGTCCAGCGCGGTCGCATCATCACCGCTCAGCAGGATAAAGTCATCTGAAACCAGCTCTTTGATCTGGTGAACGCGACTTAAGTTCCCGGTCGCTTCTTTAATCCCGATAATATTTTTTACTTTCGAGAGGCGGCCAACTGTTTCCGGCAGCATATCGCACCCGGTACGGGACGGCACATTATACAGAATTTGTGGCAAGTCAGTATGTTCAGCGATGGCTTTGAAATGCTGGAACAAACCTTCCTGAGTAGGACGGTTGTAATATGGCGTTACCGTCAGACAGCCAACAATGCCGCTGTCGTTAAAACGTTTGGTCAGGCTGATAGCTTCTGCGGTTGCATTAGCGCCCGTTCCTGCGATGACCGGAATACGTCCATCGGCCAGCTCCAGGGTCAGCATAACCACATCGCCGTGCTCTTCATGGCTCAGCGTTGCAGATTCACCGGTAGTCCCTACCGAAACGATCGCCGAGGTTCCATTGGCGACATGGTAATCAATGAGCTTCTTCATGCTTGACCGGCAGACATTACCTTTTTCATCCATCGGTGTAACAAGCGCGACAATACTTCCCGTGAACATGAGCCATCCTCTGTGCGAACAAGAGCCTCAATGTTACGTTTGGAACTGTAATAAAAGCAAGCGACCTGAGGCTCTCAGGCGGTTGTATGCATGTTTTTTTTATGCTTTCCTTAGGAAGACTTAACCAAGCAAAGGAAGAACGGGTTTGACAACCTCATCACAACATTACCTGGTTATCACTGCGCTGGGTGCTGACAGGCCGGGTATCGTGAACACCATCACCCGCCACGTAAGCAGCTGCGGCTGTAATATCGAAGACAGCCGCCTGGCGATGCTGGGCGAAGAGTTCACATTTATTATGTTGCTTTCAGGGACATGGAACGCCATCACGTTAATTGAATCGACCCTGCCGCTAAAAGGTGCGGAGCTGGATTTATTGATCGTGATGAAACGCACCACGGCACGCCCGCGTCCTGCTATGCCTGCGACCGTGTGGGTGCAGGTTGAAGTACCTGACTCACCACATCTTATTGAACGCTTTACCGCGCTTTTTGACAGCCATCAGATGAACATTGCTGAGCTGGTTTCCCGTACCCAGACCGGCGATGACAGCGCCCTTCCAATGCTGTTTATTCAGATTACGGCGCACTGCCCTGCTTCGCAGGATGCGTCAAATATTGAGCAAGCGTTTAAAGCCCTCTGTACAGAATTACACGCGCAAGGCAGTATAAGCGTCGTCAATTATTCGCAGCATGAACAAGATGGAGTTGATTAATGAATCCACTGAAAGCCGGTGACATCGCACCGAAATTTAGCCTGCCAGATCAAGACGGCGAGCAAGTAAATTTAACCGACTTCCAGGGACAGCGTGTTCTGGTCTATTTCTACCCGAAAGCCATGACGCCGGGCTGTACCGTACAGGCCTGCGGTTTACGTGACAACATGGACGAGTTGAAAAAAGTCGGTGTGGAAGTGCTGGGGATCAGCACCGACAAACCAGAAAAACTGTCACGTTTTGCTGAGAAAGAGCTGCTGAACTTCACGCTGCTTTCCGACGAAGAACACCAGGTGTGCGAGCAGTTTGGTGTCTGGGGCGAGAAAACCTTTATGGGTAAAACCTACGACGGTATTCATCGCATCAGCTTCCTAGTCGACGCTGACGGTAAAGTTGAGCATGTGTTTGATGACTTCAAAACCAGCAACCACCACGATGTGGTGTTGAACTGGCTGAAACAAAGTGCCTGAAAGTGAGTGTCGGGTGGCGGCTTCGCCTTACCCGACCTACAAGATAAATGTAAAACGGCAACCTGGTTGCCGTTTTTAGTGTTTTCCCCCTCTCCCCGTGGGAGAGGGCCGGGGTGAGGGCATCAGGCCGCACAAAAACTACGTCTCTTCCACCGCCGGCACATCCGGCCATGCGTGAACCACCGCCTTAATCAGCGTCGCCAGCGGAATGGCAAAAAACACGCCCCAGAATCCCCACAGCCCGCCAAAAATCACCACCGATAAGATAATCACCAGCGGATGCAGGTTCACGGCCTCAGAGAACAGCACCGGCACCAGCAGATTACCATCCAGCCCCTGAATGATCAGGTACACCGCGAAACAGCTCCAGAACTCGGTGCCCAGACCAAACTGGAACAGCGCAACGCCCACCACCGGGATCGTCACCACAAAAGCGCCGATATACGGGATGAGCACCGAAAACCCTACCAGCACCGCCAACAGCAGCGAGTAGTTAAGGCCGAAGATCAGGAAGCCAATCCAGGTCGCCACACCCACCACAATCATCTCCAGCACTTTGCCGCGAATGTAGTTGGTGATTTGCTGATTCATCTCTTCCCAGACCTGCCCGGCCAGACCACGATTGCGCGGAAGAATGCGCCGCACCGCATTCAGCATCTGCTCTTTATCTTTAACCAGGAAGAAAACCATTAACGGAACCAGCACCAGATACACCGCCAGCGTCAGCAGCCCGACCAGAGACGCCAGGGAATATTTCACTACGGAATCCCCCATCGTCATTATCCGGGCGCGCATATTTTCGGCCATCGCATCGATAATCCCGGCGTCCATCAACGCGGGATAACGACGCGGTAGCGTGGCGGCAAAATCGGAGAGTTTATTCAACATGCCGGGCATATCGCGGATAAGGTTAATGCCCTGCTGCCAGGCAACCGGCATCACCACAAAAGACATCAGCAACAGAATACCGACAAACAGCACCAGCACGATGCTGGTCGCCCAGCGACGTGAGCAGCCGATATTTTCCAGGCGCACCGTTGGCCACTCCAGCAGATACGCCAGAACGATGGCCACCAGCAGCGGAGCCAGCAGGCCGCTAAAGAAGAACAGAATACCGAATCCGGCAACCAGAATGACGAGCAAAGCAATGGCTTCCGGGTCGCTAAAACGACGCCGGTACCACTGCATTAACATTTCGAGCATACAACCCTTCCCTGAATCGAATGGCGGGAGTGAGAATGTGAATTGTATCTAACTGTCACAAAAAAGACTTTCGCTTTTTGTATCACGGTAACGATCCGCAAAAGCCTGATGAATGGGATTTTCTTCACGCTGCAACACGGCTACACTCGCAGGGCAGTGGTGATGAACGAAGTACGGGTTCGTCGGTCAAATTAGCACACCCAAAATACAGGACAGTGGTTATGTTCAGGCAGTTGAGAAAAACACTGGTTGCGACACTTATCGCCGCACTGACAGTCGGTCAGGTCATGCCTGCTTTTGCTGACTCTGCCGATACTTTGCCGGATATGGGCACCTCAGCAGGAAGCACGCTCTCCATTGGACAGGAGATGCAAATGGGTGATTACTACGTTCGCCAGTTGCGTGGCAGTGCTCCGCTCATTAATGACCCGCTGCTGGTGCAATACATCAACGGCCTGGGGATGCGCCTTGTCGCGCACGCCAACTCGGTGAAAACCCCGTTCCACTTCTATTTAATTAATAACGACGAAATCAACGCCTTCGCCTTCTTCGGCGGCAACGTGGTGCTGCATTCGGCGTTATTCCGCTACTCCGATAACGAAAGCCAGCTCGCTTCGGTAATGGCGCACGAAATCTCCCACGTAACGCAGCGCCACCTGGCGCGCGCGATGGAAGACCAGAAACGTAATGCCCCACTCACCTGGGTTGGCGCACTGGGCTCTATTTTGCTGGCAATGGCCAGCCCGCAGGCCGGGATGGCAGCGTTAACCGGTACGCTGGCCGGCACGCGCCAGGGCATGATCAGTTTTACTCAGCAGAACGAACAAGAAGCGGACCGAATCGGTATTCAGGTGTTGCAACGTGCAGGCTTCGATCCCCAGGCCATGCCAACCTTCCTGGAAAAACTGCTCGATCAGGCACGCTATTCAACACGACCACCTGAAATCTTACTGACTCACCCCCTGCCGGAAAGCCGCCTGTCAGATGCGCGTAACCGTGCCAACCAGATGCGTCCGGTGGTAGTACAGTCGTCGCAGGATTTCTACATGGCGAAAATCAGAACGCTGGGGATGTACAAATCCGGGCGTAATATGCTTACCAGCGATCTGCTGGATGCGCTGGCCAAAGGCAACGTCCGCGAGAAAAACGCGGCGCAGTATGGCCAGGCGTTGCAGGCGATGGAAGCCGACAAATATGATGAGGCGCGCAAAGCACTGCAACCTCTTCTGTCGGCAGACCCGAATAATGCGTGGTATCTCGACCTTGCCACCGATATCGACCTGGGGCAGAAGAAAGCCACCGATGCCATTAATCGCCTGAAGGGCGCAAAAGATGTGCGTACCAACCCGGTACTGCAATTAAACCTGGCGAATGCTTACTTACAGGGCGGCCAGCCAAACGAAGCAGCAAACATTCTTAACCGCTACACCTTTAATAATAAAGACGACCAGAACGGCTGGGATTTACTGGCACAAGCGGAAGCACAGCTGGGCAACCGCGATCAGGAGCTGGCTGCGCGTGCTGAAGGTTTTGCACTGGTCGGCCGTCTCGATCAGGCGATTTCGCTGTTAAGCAATGCTAGCTCGCAGGTTAAGCTCGGCAGCCTGCAACAGGCTCGCTACGATGCCAGAATCGATCAGCTGCGCGGTTTGCAGCAGCGCTTCAAGCCGTATGAAAAGATGTAATAAAGGAGAGATCAGGTCATGACAGACGCGGTAAAAATCTACCACAACCCTCGCTGCTCCAAGAGCCGCGACACCCTCAGCCTGCTGAAGGCTAACGGTCTGGACCCGGACGTGGTGTTGTATCTGGAGACACCGCCGGATGCACAGACTATCCGCCAGCTGCTGCACATGCTGGGAATGGGCAGCGCAAGAGAACTGATGCGCCAGAAAGAAGACCTGTATAAGTCGCTCAATCTGGATGATTCACATCTTACTGAAGATCAGTTGGTTCAGGCGATGGTTGAAAATCCAAAGCTGATTGAGCGCCCGATAGTCGTGGCTAACGGCCAGGCGCGTATTGGTCGCCCGCCGGAAGACGTGCTCGAAATCCTCTAATCCTTACGCCGCAGCGCTTCGAGAAAGGCCTGCGGCGTACAATCCCCCAGCTTTTTCTGCGTTTTTCCCTGGTTGTAGAAATCACACATCTGGATCAGAAGCTGCCCGGCAGGTTCAACATTCACACGCGGAATAATCTCCCCTAATGGAACAGCCACCTGGACGGCATTGTGTTTAGCAGCATGGACCTTCACCGCGATATCGCGCCCTGGCAGAGCGACGTCAAAACCAAAAGTCTCAAGAGATTGTATATCAGCCGGACAGGCATCCAGCAGCGCCTGCGTCCAGTTCGTCAGCAGCTGGGGTGAAACACCGGCATAAAGACGGGCATACAGCCATCCGCTTACAGGCTCACGCGCCCACAGCAGATGTTGCTCTCCGCCATCATCCATATGCAGTGATAACGGCTGATGGTGCAACGCAAGCTGGCGGGGCACAACACCTGCCTTTAACGCCTTTTTACCCTGCACTGGTGCGTTTCTGGTTTTTGCAGACGCAGGTTTCAGGTAGCGGTTCAGCGTAGCGCGTGAAACGGCAATGTCCAGCCCTTCATTGACCAGCAGGAGTAATTCATCCAGCGGCGCGCCAGTGGTATCGCGAAGGTGATTCACCAGTGAAACCTGCTCTTGTCTCATCGCTTTGTGTATCATTTTTGGCGTGGTGTGATTATCTGAAACCTGTTCGCGATTGCGCCAGCGCCTGACGGTTGTCACAGAGATACCAAGCTCTATAGCCAGCTCCCTGTCGCTCTTATCAGACTGCTGAAGATAGCGACGAATACGCGGCGTGGTTGTAGCGTTGGCGTGCAGTTTGATTTCCATCGCGAGTGTTCCAGTTAATTTTCTTATAACCAATCTTATGAGATTTATAGTACCTAAGCGAATACAATGTGACCAATTTCACCTTTCAGCCACCCCGCTTCACTGATAATCCACAGACATAACATAAACAACACCACTCAATCTTGTACGGAGTTCACAATGAACAATGTTCTGGGATTTCTTGAAGCAAAACTGATGCCGCTGGCAGCGAAAACGGCGCAACAGCGTCATCTTGGAGCCATTCGCGGTGCCTACGTTTCATTCATGCCATTTATCATCGTTGGCTCGATACTGCTGGTGATCTCGTCGTTCCCGAATCAAACCTATCAGCACTTTATGGCGCAAGCCTTTGGCGAGAGCTGGAGCTCAATTATCGAAATCCCGTTCAATGCGGTGTTCTCGACCATGTCGTTGTTCATTAGCTTCCTGGTCGCCTTCCGCCTGGCCGAACATTACGGTGAAGACCGCATCTCCTGCGGCATTCTTGCGCTGGTGGCATTCTTGATCCTGACCCCGTTTATCAAGGTGGCCGAAAACGGGGGTATTACCGTGATGCCGGTAGAATGGATAGGCAGTAAGGGGCTGTTTGTGGCGATGATTGGCTCGCTGCTGTGGACAGAGCTGTTCTGCTGGCTGAAGCGCAAAAATCTGGTCATCAAAATGCCGGATGGCGTACCGCCTGCGGTGCAGGAGTCGTTTGCGGCGCTGATCCCGGCGCTGCTGGTCATGATTCTGGTGCTGGTTATACGCATTGTCTTCGAAAACACCCACTACCACACCATTCACCAGTTTATTTACGAGGTCGTCGCCACGCCGGTGCGCCACTATGGCACGTCCTATTTTGGCGCGCTGATGACGGTGTTCAGTATTACCATTCTGTGGTCAGTGGGCATTAACTCCGGCTCGATGATCAACGGCATTATCCGCCCGCTGTGGATGGAGAACCAGACCGATAACATCGCCGCTATCCAGGCGGGTACAACCCCGCCGCACATTATCACTGAACAGTTTTTTGACATGATCTGGATGGGTGGCGCAGGTGCAACCCTGTCGCTGGTGATAGCCATGCTGATTTTCGCCCGCAGTAAAAATATGCGCGAAGTGGCCCGGCTTGGCGCAGGAGCATCGGTGTTCAACATTAACGAGCCGATCCTGTTTGGCCTGCCAGTTATTATGAACCCCATCATGCTTATCCCCTTCAATCTTGTCCCGCTGGTGCTGGTCACCGTGCAGTATGCGGCGATGAAAATCGGTGCGGTTGCTGTCACCACCGGGGTCTTTATTCCCTGGACGCTGCCTCCCGTCATCAGCGGTTTCATCGTCACCGGACACCTCAGCGGTAGCGTCATGCAGCTTATCAATTTGTTGATCGGCGCGATGCTGTACCTGCCTTTCATGCGTATCGTGGATAAACAGTACCGCGCGGCGGAAATTGCCACCCTTACGCAAACCGAAACCACACTGGCTAAACAGGAGTAAAGCATGTGGGGAATTATCGCGACCTGGCGAATGGCGCTTGAAGGGGTAACGGAGTCTGCGTCTGCACTGGCTGCGGGGAAACCGGTGGCAACAGCAGTTGTGGATGCTGTCGCCACCGTAGAGGACTTCCCGTTGTATAAATCCGTCGGCTATGGCGGGCTACCCACGGAGAATGGCGAAGTCGAACTCGACGCCGCTTACATGGACGGCGATTCGCTGGCCTTTGGCGCCGTGGGTAATCTGGTGGATATTGCCAACCCGGTGCGTGTTGCCCACGCATTAAGCCGCCAGCGCTATAACAGCCTGCTGGTTGGCCAGGGCGCGCGCGAGTGGGCGCTGAGCCAGGGCTTTGCCGACAAAACCATGCTGACCGACCGCGCCATGCAGCATTACCGCAAACGCTGCCGCGAAACGCTAGATAAGGGCTTAAGTCCGTACGATGGCCACGATACCGTCGGCGTTATCGGCCTGGATAAACAGGGCTCGATGAGCGTGGCGACCTCTACCAGCGGCCTGTTTATGAAAAAGCGTGGCCGCATTGGTGATTCGCCCATCATTGGCTCCGGCTTTTACTGTGACAGTGAAACCGGCGCAGCCACCGCCACCGGCGTGGGTGAAGATCTGATGAAAGGCTGCACCAGCTACGAAATTGTGCGCCGGATGGCACAGGGAATGTCACCGCAACAGGCGGCTGACTCGGTGGTTTTTGAGCTGGAAGATAAGCTGATGTCCCGCTTTGGCCGCGTGGGGGATCTCTCCGTTGTCTGTATGAATAACAAAGGCGAATTCGGCGCGGCGACTAACATCAAAACCTTCTCGTTCGTGGTGGCCACCGCCCGTCAGCCGCTCACGGTGTTTCGCACTGAGCGGTTGCGGGAGAAAACCCATTATCAGGCCGTCGATGATGACTGGATGCAGGCTTATGCCGCACGTATTCGCGCCCCGATTGAGGAATAATGATGATTACCTGGCAACTCATAACCACCCTTTCACAGGCTAAGCCGCAGAGTCACCTGATTGCCTGTACATCCTGCTCACAGCTGCCGGACACCGCGCTTATCGCTGAAATGCGTGAACACAAAACCGTTGCCGATACCCGTTTTGGCTGCGCCCCGTTTTCCCGGATAACCCTGCTGCCAGAGCCTTTTTGGCACGAGACGCTGACCGGGGGCTTACTTGCCGCACTGCGCGCCCTGTTCGCCGCCCACGTCAGCCATGAGGTCATACTTGATGTGACGAACATCCACGATACGGTCCTGGTACAGGTGCTGCGGTTTCTCTTTAATCAGGCCCATTCCCTGAGCGATTTACAGCTGAAGAAAACCGACGAAACCGCCGTCCGGCTTTGCCACATTACCGCTCTCTGTCGGCCGGAACAGCAGGCACGACTGGAAACATTCTTCCGCCAGCAGCAGGCCATTGCACAGGGCATGGTCGCCGCAAGACGCCTTGCCGATCTCCCTTCCGATCGTTGTACCCCACAGTTTGTGGTCGAAGAGGCGCAAAAACTGTGTGCCGCATTCCCTGCCCTGCACTGCGAGGTGCTTGATGAACGGCAGATCGTGGCGCAAGGTCTGGGGCTGCTGCACGCCGTTGGCAAAGGTGCCACCTGCCCACCGCGCCTGCTGGCCATCCACTATAACGGTGTACCTGATGGCCCGGTGCGCTGCTACGTGGGCAAAGGCATTACGTTTGATACCGGCGGTCTGTGGCTGAAAGAAGGCGCGGGCATGTACACCATGAAATATGACATGTGCGGTGCGGCAAACGTGCTGGGTTTGATGCTCAGCGTTGCAGAGCAGGGTCTGCCCGTTCGGATCATGGGTGTGCTGGCCCTGGCAGAGAATGCGATTGGCCCGGATGCCATGCAGCCAGGCACAGTGGCGACGGCCTGCAACGGGACCACGGTTGAAATCAACAATACCGATGCTGAAGGGCGGCTGGTGCTGGCAGACGCTATCGCCTGGGCCAGCAAGCGCCATCCGCAGGCGCGCTATATTATTGATATGGCGACGTTAACCGGTGCAGTGGTGAAAGCACTGGGGTATGAGCTAAGCGGACTGATGACCCAGGATGAGCCATTACGCCATGCGCTTACCCGGGCAGGCCAACAGAGCGGCGACGAAGTGTGGTCACTGCCTCTGGATGCGCGGCTGAAAAAACAGACCGACAGCGCTATCGCCGATCTGTGCAACACGCCCACCAACAACGCGGCGATTAGCGCGTCGGCAGCCTGGCTACTGCATCACTTCTGCCCACCGACGATCCCGTGGGCACATCTGGATATTAGCGGTACGGCATTGTGGCGTGAGAATGGACGGAGCGTGGCGTCGGGCAGACCGATTCCGCTGCTGATGGAGCACCTGATGGGGGATGATGCCTGAATGTGTTGCCGGGTGGCGGCTGCGCCTTACCCGGCCTACAGATCGTGGCGGGTTTTCGTAGGCCCGGTAAGCGCAGCGCCACCGGGCGAACAAACTCAAAGCTTGAGAATATCTTTCACAAACGGAATGGTCAGCTTGCGCTGGGCAGTAATGGAGGCGCGATCGAGCTGGTCGAGCGTATCAAACAGCGTGCGCATTTCGCGGTCCAGGCGCTTGAGCAGGAAGCGCCCTACGTCTTCCGGGAGTTCAAATCCACGCAGTCTTGCCCGCAATTGCAGCGCCTGGAGTTTGTCTTCATCAGACAGCGGCTGCAATTTGTAGATTTGCCCCCAGTCCAGGCGTGAAGCCAGATCCGGCAGCCCCAGATTGAGCTGACGCGGGGGGCGATCGCCGGTGATCAGCAGCCGGGTTTTGCCCGATTCCAGGATCCGGTTGTAGAGATTAAACATCGCCATTTCCCACGGCTCATCTCCCGCAACGCATTCGATATTGTCGATGCAGACCAAAGAGAGGTGTTCCATTCCCTCCAGCACTTCAGGTACGAACCAGGTACGCTTATCCAGCGGCACATAGCCTACTGCATCACCACGCGCAGACAGCTCCGCGCAGGCAGCGTGCAAAAGATGGCTGCGCCCCGCGCCTTCGCGTGACCAGATATAGATGTATCCGCTGTGTTCCTGGCGCAACACGTTTTGCAGTGCGGCCAGTAAAGAGGGGTTATCACCCGGCCAGAAACTCGCGAAAGTTTCGTCGTCAGGTAGATAAAGTGGCAGAGAGAGCTGTGCCGGTCCGTTCAGAAATACCTCAACCAGAGATCCTACATATAATCGGCATGAAGTTTAACACGGAACCTGCAAGGAGAGAACCGGGCGATCCTTCGCCCGGTTAAACGATCAGTGTGACGCTTTTCCGCTTTCGTCAGCGTCCAGTATCTCTTCTTCCGGGCGGATCACAGAGATCAATTTGAAGATAAGGCTCAGCGCCACACCAACGATGGTCGCCAGCGCCATGCCTTTCAACTCTGCCGCACCAATGTGGACCTTCGCACCGCTCACGCCGATGATCAGGATAACGGAGGTCAGGATCAGGTTTTGCGCTTTGCTGTAATCCACTTTGGACTCAATCAGTACGCGAATACCGGATGCACCGATCACCCCGTACAACAGCAGAGAGACACCGCCCATGACCGGGACCGGGATAATCTGAATGGCCGCAGCCAGTTTACCCACACAGGAGAGCAGGATAGCGATAATCGCCGCACCACCGATAACCCAGGTGCTGTATACGCGGGTGATCGCCATTACGCCGATATTCTCACCGTAAGTGGTGTTAGGCGTAGAGCCGAAGAAACCGGAGATAATCGTAGAGAGGCCGTTAGCAAACATCGAACGGTGCAGACCCGGGTCGCGGATCAGGTCACGCTTAACGATGTTGGCCGTCACCACCAGGTGACCCACGTGTTCCGCGATAACTACCAGTGCCGCAGGCAGAATGGTGAAAATGGCAAACCATTCGAATCGCGGCGTGTAGAAGGTTGGCAGCGCGAACCAGTGCGCCTGAGCGATAGGTGCAGTATCCACAACCCCCATCACGAAGGAGAGCGCATAGCCCGCCAGCACGCCGATAAGGATAGGGATAATGGCCATAAACCCACGGAACAACACAGAGCCGAAGACCGTCACACCCAGTGTTACCATCGAGATAATGATGGTTTTGGAATCCGGTGACTGGCCGTCAGCAGGCAGCAGACCCGCCATATTTGCCGCAACACCCGCCAGTTCAAGACCGATGACGGCAACGATTGCGCCCATCGCCGCAGGAGGGAACATCACATCCAGCCAGCCCGTACCCGCTTTTTTCACAATGAAGGAAACCAGACAGAACAGCACGCCACACATGATAAAACCACCCAGCGCCACTTCATAACCTAACGGCAGCAGTAGCAACACGGGCGAAATAAAGGCAAAGCTCGACCCCAGATACGCCGGGATTTTACCTTTACAGATAAAGAGGTAAAGCAGCGTACCGACACCGTTAAACAGCAGCACGGTAGCCGGGTTAATGTGAAACAGGATTGGCACCAGCACGGTTGCGCCAAACATGGCGAACAGGTGCTGCAAACTAAGCGGGATTGTCTGTAAAAGCGGCGGTCTTTCACTCACCCCGATAGCACGGCGCGTCATAGTGTTTTCCTCAAGTGTTGTTTGTTGTGGGACGTTTTATTCAAAAAAAAGCCGACTATCAAAGTCGGCTTTTCATTTGTTATTCGATTATTTAGTACCAAAAATCTTATCGCCGGCATCGCCAAGCCCAGGGATAATGTACCCGTGCTCGTTCAGCCCCTGGTCGATAGATGCGGTGTACAGCTCAACATCCGGGTGCGCTTTTTCCAGCGCGGCGATACCTTCAGGTGCCGCAACCAGAACCAGAACCTTAATGCTGCTACAGCCCGCTTTTTTCAGCAGGTCGATGGTAGCGATCATAGAACCGCCAGTCGCCAGCATTGGGTCAACAACCAGCGCCATACGCTCGTCGATGTTAGACACCAGCTTCTGGAAATACGGAACCGGCTCCAGCGTCTCTTCATTACGGTAGATACCCACCACGCTGATACGCGCGCTCGGTACGTGCTCCAGCACACCTTCCATCATGCCAAGGCCAGCACGCAGGATTGGCACAACAGTAATTTTCTTACCTTTGATCTGCTCGACCTGAACCGGACCGTTCCAGCCTTCGATGGTCACTTTTTCAGTTGCCAGGTCAGAGGTTGCTTCGTAAGTCAGCAGGCTACCCACTTCCGATGCCAGTTCGCGAAAACGCTTCGTGCTGATGTCATGCTCACGCATCAGGCCCAGCTTGTGTTTAACGAGTGGGTGTTTCACTTCCACAATCTTCATTCTCTTTCTCCTCTGAGGTGGCAACCGCAAAAAAATCGCGGGATTATACCGCTTTTTTCGGATTGCGCCACACCCTCTTGCTTGACTACGATCAATCAAAATGATTTAGAGATAAAAAAACCGGAGGCAAGCTCCGGCTTTGGTACGGGGTTCTGTCCGGTGGCGCTACGCTACACGGGCCTACGCAAAGTGTAGGCTGGGTAAGCGTAAGCGCCACCCGGCAACTAAAGGTTTTCCCCGTTACTGGCAATAACCTGCTGATACCACTCGAACGACTTCTTCTTACTGCGGTTCAGCGTACCGTTGCCTTCATTGTCTTTATCGACAAAGATAAAACCGTAGCGTTTTTTCATCTCGCCGGTACCGGCGGAAACGAGGTCGATACAGCCCCACGGGGTGTAACCCATCAGATCAACGCCATCTTCCACCACCGCCTTTTTCATCTCGCTGATGTGCGCCGCGAGATAATCAATGCGGTACTGATCGTTCACCGTACCGTCACTCTCCTGCACGTCGATTGCGCCGAAACCGTTCTCCACGATAAACAGCGGCAGCTGGTAGTGATCCCAGAACCAGTTCAGGGAATAACGCAGGCCAACCGGGTCAATCTGCCAGCCCCAGTCAGATTTTTGCACATATGGATTGGACACCAGGCTCTTGCTCTCGTCGTAATCCAGTTGTGGGTTGTCTGCTGTGGCTTTGGTGGCGAATGACATGTAATAGCTGAAACCGATGTAATCCACGCAGCCTTGTTTCAGCGCAGCTTTGTCTTCGGCGGTAATATCCAGCGCGAAGCCACGACGCTCAAAGTAGTTGAGCAGGTGTTGCGGGTACTTGCCGCGTACGTGCACATCGGTAAACCAGTAGCGACGGTGCATTGCATTCATCGCCATCATCATGTCGTCTGGCGCACAGGTCAGCGGATAAATTGGGCACATGGCAATCATGCAGCCAATCTGCAAAGACGGATTAATTTCGCGCCCGGCTTTTACTGCCAGCGCGCTGGCCACCAGCTCGTAGTGCGCCGCCTGGAACATTACCGGTTCGCGGTCTTCGCCCGGCTCGTACTTCAGCCCGGAGTTGGTAAACGGTGCGAAGTCTTCGTGGAAGTTTGCCTGGTTGTTGATCTCGTTAAAGGTCATCCAGTACTTCACTTTATGCTGATAGCGCTGGAAGACCACTTTTGAGAAACGCACAAAGAAATCGATCAGCTTGCGGTTACGCCAGCCGCCGTATTCGGTGACCAGATGGAAAGGCATCTCGAAGTGCGAGAGTGTGATGACCGGTTCGATGCCGTACTTCAGGCACTCGTCGAACAGGTCGTCGTAGAATTTCAGGCCAGCCTCGTTAGGCTCCAGTTCATCCCCTTTCGGGAAAATACGCGTCCAGGCGATAGAGGTTCGGAAACATTTGAACCCCATTTCGGCAAAGAGTCGGATGTCTTCTTTATAACGATGGTAGAAGTCGATGGCTTCATGGTTCGGGTAATTTTTTCCCTGCAACACGCCGTTGGTGATTTCACGCGGTACGCCGTGCGCCCCTGCGGTCATTACGTCGGCGACGCTGACGCCTTTGCCGCCCTCTTTCCAGCCGCCTTCCAGCTGATGCGCTGCAACCGCACCGCCCCACAGAAAACCTTCTTTGAATCCTGACATACTCTTTCCCTCATTCGATGTTGCTGATTGCTGACGGATACTGCTGTCTGAAATGGTAAACCGCGCCAATCAGGCCGGCGCTGTTGCCGTGGCTCACGACATCGGCAATATCTGCGATGCCAAACCACGTAAGATGCGTACGAAGTAAATCCATGAACCCTGGGCGTTCTGCGATACCGCCGCCGATAAAAATGGTTTGTGGATCGAAGACATTTGCCAGGTTGTAAAGCCCTGTTGCAATGCCGTTAAGAAAGTCATCGACCAGACGACGGCAAACCACATCGCCCGCATCGTAACCATCAAAAATGGTCTCCCCCGTGACATCATCAAGCCCCTGGCCGTGATAGTCGGCATAGCGCTTGCGAAGCGTACGCAGGGTGCAGTTTTCATTCATGGAGTGACGGGCGACTTTTCTGGAGTCTGCGCGCTCGGTAAGCATGTAGCCGAATTCCCCGGCACGAAAACGCGCACCGTGAACCAGCTTGCCGTTGCAGAAAATCGCGCCGCCTATCCCGGTGCCGATGGTCAGCACCAGAAAATTATCAGTACCGGCCGCTTTCCCCTGCCAGCGTTCGGCCAGAAGCACACAGTTAGCGTCATTTTCAACGGTGACCGGTAAACCCGTTTGCGCGCTCAGCCACTCCTGCATCGCAAAGTTATCGAAGCGGCGAATCGCCCCGCCCATTTCGATATAACCGGTATGGGGATTGACGTAGCCCGGCGCGCTGATGGCAATACCCTCAAGGTCCGGGTGTAACGCCACCCATTGCAGCATTTCTGAAAGAATGGCATCACCGTCGCTGTTCTTAATAGCGGCTTTATCCCTGTGCAACAGCTCGCCCTGCGTGGTTACGATGCCCATTTTTAATGCGGTGCCACCAATGTCGAATGCGGCAATGTTCATGACGTTCATCCCTCCTGAATGAAACTGAAACCGGTTTCAGTTTCATGATGTTCATTCAACAAACCGCTTGCAAGCAACTTCCCGAAACCGGTTTCATTTTCGTGAACAGAGTCAAGTTTGAGCGTGAACAATCACCACAGCGCTAAAAAAATCCCTGTGCACATTTCTGTTGCAGAATAGGCTCGCAAACGTTTGCCTGGACTGTTAGAATTGCGCCGATTTTTCTTACTAGCTATGCAATCGCGTGGGGATTTAAGCCGTGACCAACAAAACTTCTCTCAGCTACAAAGATGCCGGTGTTGATATTGACGCAGGTAATGCGCTGGTTGACCGAATCAAAGGTGTGGTGAAAAAAACCCGCCGCCCGGAAGTGATGGGTGGTCTGGGTGGATTCGGCGCACTGTGCGCGCTGCCGCAAAAATATCGTGAACCTGTTCTGGTCTCGGGTACTGACGGTGTGGGTACGAAACTGCGCCTGGCGATGGATCTTAAACGTCATGACACGATCGGTATCGATCTGGTGGCGATGTGTGTAAACGACCTGGTGGTTCAGGGCGCAGAGCCGCTGTTCTTCCTTGACTACTACGCAACCGGCAAACTGGATGTGGATACCGCAGCCAGCGTGATTAACGGCATTGCCGAAGGCTGCCTGCAATCCGGCTGTTCCCTGGTTGGTGGCGAAACGGCTGAAATGCCGGGTATGTATCACGGTGAAGATTATGACGTCGCCGGTTTCTGCGTCGGCGTGGTAGAAAAATCAGAAATTATCGACGGCAGTAAAGTGGCTGACGGCGATGTGCTGGTTGCGCTGGCTTCCAGCGGCCCGCATTCCAACGGTTATTCTCTGGTGCGAAAAATCCTTGAAGTCAGCGGTTCTGACCCACTGACCACTGAGCTGGATGGCAAACCTCTGGCCGATCACCTGCTGGCACCTACCCGCATCTACGTGAAAAACGTGCTGGAGCTTATCGAGAACGTCGACGTTCACGCGATTGCCCACCTGACCGGTGGCGGCTTCTGGGAAAACATTCCGCGCGTACTGCCGGATAATACCCAGGCCGTGATCGACGAATCTTCCTGGCAGTGGCCGTCCGTATTTAACTGGCTGCAAACCGCAGGCAACGTCAGCTCTCATGAAATGTATCGTACCTTCAACTGCGGCGTGGGTATGGTCATCGCACTGCCTGCAAGCGAAGCTGATAAGGCCATTACGCTTCTGAATGAGAAAGGTGAAAACGCGTGGAAAATCGGTATCATCAAAGCATCTGATTCCGAACAGCGTGTGGTCATTGAATGAAAAACATCGTGGTGCTCATTTCCGGTAACGGAAGCAATTTGCAGGCGGTCATTGACGCCTGCAAACAGAAGAAGATAAATGGCACCATACGTGCAGTTTTCAGCAACAAGGCCGATGCATTCGGCCTTGAGCGTGCCCGCGATGCAAATATCCCGGCGCACGCGCTGGAAGCCAGCCAGTTCTCAGGGCGTGAAGCCTTTGACCGCGAACTGGTGCAAGAAATAGACGCTTATGCGCCGGATGTTGTGGTGCTGGCAGGTTATATGCGTATTCTCAGCCCGGCGTTTGTTTCCCACTATTCCGGGCGTCTGCTCAATATCCACCCTTCTCTTCTGCCTAAATACCCAGGCCTGCATACTCATCGCCAGGTGCTGGAAAATGGCGATGAAGAGCATGGGACATCCGTACACTTCGTCACCGACGAACTCGACGGCGGGCCTGTTATTTTACAGGCGAAGGTTCCGGTATTTGACGGCGACACCGAAGAAGATGTCACTGAGCGCGTGCAGGCGCAGGAACACGCTATTTACCCGCTGGTGGTGAGCTGGTTTGTTGACGGGCGTCTGGAGATGCGCGACGGCACGGCCTGGCTGGACGGCGTTCAGCTTCCTGCACAAGGTTATGCGGCTGACGAGTAGTTTGTTATGTCGGGTGGCGCTGCGCTTACCCGACCTACACATTGCATTACCCGATATTCCCTTCCCTCAACCCTCTAAAATCCCCCAGAAAAAAAATAACTGTCATACTTTTCTGGCACTGTTGGACATATCGTGGAAATGCTCGCCATAATAAGGACGAGACGGATTTACCACGTCCTGTGATTGAACTGGAGTGTGAGCTGTAATGGGTCAGGAAAAGTTATATATCGAGAAAGAGCTGAGCTGGTTAGCATTCAACGAGCGTGTCCTTCAGGAAGCGGCAGATAAAGGTAACCCGCTGATTGAGCGTATGCGTTTTTTGGGTATTTATTCCAACAACCTGGATGAATTCTATAAAGTTCGCTTTGCAGAGCTGAAGCGCCGAATCATCATCAGTGAAGAGCAAGGCTTAAACTCGCACTCGCGGCATCTGCTTGGCAAAATCCAGGCCCGCGTGTTGAAAGCCGATCAGGAATTTGACGGTCTGTACAACGAACTGCTGCTGGAAATGGCACGCAACCAAATCTTCCTGATTAATGAACGCCAGCTCTCCGTCAACCAGCAAAACTGGTTACGTCACTACTTCAAGCAATATCTGCGCCAGCACATTACCCCGATTCTGATTAACCGCGAAACTGACCTGGTGCAGTTCCTGAAAGATGATTACACCTATCTGGCGGTTGAGATCATTCGCGGTGAATCTATTCGCTACGCGCTGCTGGAAATCCCGTCTGATAAGGTGCCACGTTTTGTGAACCTGCCGCCGGAAACGCCGCGCCGACGCAAACCGATGATCTTGCTCGACAACATTCTGCGCTATTGCCTGGATGATATCTTCAAAGGCTTCTTCGATTACGATGCGTTAAACGCCTATTCCATGAAGATGACCCGTGACGCCGAATATGACCTGGTGCACGAGATGGAAGCCAGCCTGATGGAGCTGATGTCATCCAGCCTGAAACAGCGTCTGACGGCAGAGCCGGTGCGCTTCGTTTATCAGCGTGACATGCCAGACGCCATGGTTGAAATGCTGCGCGAAAAACTGACGATTTCCCGCTATGACTCCATCGTACCGGGTGGTCGCTACCACAACTTTAAAGACTTTATTGGCTTCCCGAACGTCGGCAAAGCCAACCTGGTCAACAAACCGCTGCCGCGTTTACGCCATATCTGGTTCGATAAATTCCGTAACGGATTCGATGCCATCCGCGAACGCGATGTGCTGCTTTATTATCCGTACCACACGTTTGAACACGTGCTGGAACTGCTGCGCCAGGCCTCTTTCGACCCGAACGTACTGGCCATCAAGATCAACATCTACCGCGTGGCCAAAGATTCACGCATCATCGATGCCATGATCCATGCCGCGCACAACGGCAAGAAAGTGACCGTGGTCGTTGAGTTGCAGGCGCGTTTCGACGAAGAAGCCAACATTCACTGGGCTCGTCGTCTGACGGAAGCGGGTGTGCACGTTATCTTCTCGGCTCCAGGCCTGAAAATTCACGCCAAGCTGTTCCTTGTTTCCCGTAAAGAGGGTGACGACGTGGTGCGTTATGCCCATATCGGTACCGGTAACTTTAACGAGAAGACCGCACGCATTTATACCGACTACTCGCTACTGACCGCCGATGCACGCATCACCAACGAAGTGCGCCGGGTGTTTAACTTCATTGAGAACCCGTACCGTCCGGTCAGCTTCGATTATCTGCTGGTGTCACCGCAGAACTCGCGCCGCCTGCTGTACGAGATGATCGACAAAGAGATCGCCAATGCGCAAAAAGGGTTGTCTTCCGGCATCACGCTGAAGCTTAACAACCTGGTGGATAAAGGACTGGTTGACAGACTTTACGCTGCATCCAGCTCGGGCGTACCGGTCAATCTGCTCATTCGCGGCATGTGTTCCCTGATCCCGGAACTGGAAGGCATTAGCGAAAATATCCGCGTAATCAGCATCGTTGACCGCTATCTGGAACACGACAGGATCTACATTTTCGATAATGCGGGAGATAAACAAGTTTATCTTTCATCTGCGGACTGGATGACACGCAATATTGATTACAGAATTGAAGTAGCGGCTCCGCTGCTTGATCCTCGACTGAAGCAGCAGATCCTCGACATTATCGAGATTTTGTTTAGCGATACGGTGAAAGCACGCCATATCGATAAAGAACTCAGTAACCGCTATGTGCCGCGCGGCAATCGCCGCAAAGTGCGGTCACAGCTGGCGATTTACGACTATATCAAATCACTCGAGCAACCCGATTAACCTATGCCGATAAATGATCAGACCCCACGACCGCAGGAATTTGCCGCAGTCGATCTTGGCTCTAACAGTTTCCACATGGTCATCGCCCGTGAGGTGGATGGCGCGTTGCAGATAATCGGTCGTCTGAAGCAGCGTGTACATCTGGCGGACGGTCTGGATGAGAGAAGTATGCTCAGCGAAGAAGCGATAGAGCGCGGCCTAAACTGCCTGTCTCTGTTCGCTGAACGCCTGCAAGGCTTTTCTCCGTCCAGCGTTTGTATTGTGGGAACACATACCTTGCGCCAGGCGCTGAATGCGCCGGAATTTCTCAAGCGTGCTGAAAAAGTGATCCCCTACCCGATTGAAATCATCTCGGGTAACGAAGAAGCACGTCTGATTTTTATGGGCGTAGAGCACACGCAGCCCGAAAAAGGCCGCAAGCTGGTGATTGATATCGGCGGCGGCTCGACGGAGCTGGTGATTGGCGAAGACTTTGAACCCCGCCTGGTGGAAAGCCGCCGCATGGGGTGTGTCAGCTTCGCGCAGATCTACTTCCCTGGTGGGGCAATCACCCGCGAAAACTTCCAGCGCGCGCGCATGGCAGCTATTCAAAAGCTGGAAACGCTTTCCTGGCAGTATCGCATTCAGGGCTGGAACGTTGCACTCGGGGCATCCGGCAGCATTAAAGCGGCTCACGAAGTGCTGCTGGCTTTGGGTGAAAAAGACGGTTTTATTACCCCGGAACGCCTGACAATGCTCACCGAAGAGGTGCTCAAGCATAAAAGCTTTAATGCACTAAGCCTGCCGGGGCTTTCTGAAGAGCGAAAAGCGGTGTTTGTGCCGGGCCTTGCTATCCTGTGCGGCGTGTTTGATGCGCTGGCCATTAAGGAGCTGCGTCTTTCCGATGGCGCGCTGCGTGAAGGTGTTCTGTATGAAATGGAAGGCCGCTTCCGTCATCAGGATATCCGCAGCCGCACGGCACAAAGCCTGGCCAACCAGTACAACATTGACCGTGAACAGGCCAAACGCGTGCTGGATACCACGACCCAAATGTATGACCAGTGGCAAGAGCAGAATCCTAAGCTTGCGCACCCGCAGCTGGCCGCGCTGCTGAAATGGGCCGCCATGCTGCACGAAGTGGGCCTGAATATTAACCACAGCGGAATGCATCGCCATTCTGCTTATATTTTGCAAAACAGTGATTTACCTGGTTTCAACCAGGAACAACAGACCATGATGGCGACGCTTGTGCGTTACCATCGCAAAGCCATTAAGCTTGATGAGCTGCCGCGCTTTACGCTGTTTAAGAAAAAGCAGTTCCTGCCGTTGATTCAGCTACTGCGTTTAAGCGTGCTGCTGAATAACCAGCGTCAGGCGACCACCACGCCGCCAACGTTACGTCTGAAAACGGACGATCATCACTGGACGCTGAGCTTCCCGCATGACTGGTTTAGCCAGAATGCGCTGGTGCTGCTGGATTTGGAACGCGAGCAACAGTACTGGGAAGCGGTGACCGGCTGGCTACTTAAAATTGAAGAAGAGAACTCGCCCGACGCGAACGTTGCGGCCTAATGATTCAGGCGCCCTCACAGGGCGCCTCCTCTTCGAGTAATGATTCCAGCGCCACCGGTTTACCTATCAGATATCCCTGAACATAATCGATACCTAACGCGTGCACAGCGCTACGTATCTCTTCGCTTTCCACATATTCCGCCACCACCAGCATTTTCTTCATCCGGGCCAGATGGCAAATTGACGCCACAATCTGATAATCCAGACTGTTGCTCACAATATTGCGAATAAAGCTGCCATCAATCTTCAGAATATCGGCATCGACGCTTTTCAGACGCGCATAGCTGGCATATCCCGTACCAAAGTCATCAATGGCAATGCGCACGCCCATCTGCTGCAACTGCCTGAGAGTTTGCGCTGCCAGCGGCGAGTTGCCGAAGCTACTGCTTTCGGTGATTTCAAACACTAACTGCCAGGCCTCAACGCTGTACTTCCTCAGCAGGCGGTTGACCTCCAGCGGCAGTTGCGCCCGGCACACCGTCGACGGCGCCAGATTAATGGCAAAACGCTTGCCTGGCAGTTTGTCGCGATGCTCAGTAAGAAAACGCAGCGTACGTTCCAGTACCCACAAATCAACGCGCGACGACAAGCCAAACTCCTGAGCCACCGGCAGGAACAGATCAGGCGAGATGAGCTCACCCCGCTCATCGGGCATCCTCAGCAACACTTCATGGTAATGATCGCCACGCAGTCCCCGCACTGGCTGGACCATCAGGGTAAATTCATCCTGCTCCAGCGCGCGCTGGAGGCGATTCATCATGGCCACTTTGCCCTTCAGATCCCGCTGTAAATTCACAGCGCCGCGCTGCTGAAGATTTTCAGGATGGTTGGTTGACAGCGACAGGTCCGAAATGACCCCCAGTTCACCCAGAACGAGATAGAGATGATTGACCGGCGATCGGACAAAGCAGTAACTGACGCCCACCTGGGGCTGCAACGGCATTCCATCCCAGATAAACCGGAACTGTTTAATATGCTCATCCAGCGTGTCAATGCGCTGCTGGTGCGACTCGGTATTCAGACGCACAGCCAGATCGTAGCCGGTAAGATGGTAGACCCGTTCATTGGGCTGGAGCGTGCCATTAATCCATTCCGCCAGCTTTTGTTTGTACTGAATACGCAGCAGCACGCCATAGTTACGCCCTAATACTTCAAGTTCAGGGATACGCAACAAACAAAGCGCCGACCACGGATTTTTGGCCAAATCGCGCGACAACGCCCGCAGGTTTGGCATATGCACCACCGGGTCGAGTAGCGCCAGCCTGCGCGAGCGGATATTAATAGCCCGCTGGCGTGTCGCCAGCATGGACATGTAAGTCACCACAAACGAAAAGACCAGATAACTGGACGAAGTAATTGCCAGCTGCACGTCATATCCCTGATGCAGTGGAATGTAGCGGTAATAGTAGTGAATGGATACCAGCAGTACCGGCGTCCAGATAATCGACATCAGCTTATAGCCAAACCGCATTGCGCCCCAGAGCATTACCGGCATCAGCAGCGATAAGGTGTAGTTGGTACTGAAAATGGAGCTGTTTTCGTTCATCGGGAGCAACAGCAAAGAGAGCAAGCCACCTAACATCGCAGCCCAGATCAGGAACTCCATGACGCTGACTTTCTTATCTATCTGCGCACGTACCTGAGAGATCAACGCTTTGATGTAGCGCGGGTTACGGATAAGGCGAATCAACAGATAGCTCAACGGTACGCCCGTCAGCCCACTGACCAGCAGCGCCTGATAATTGATAAGCGTCCGGATATTCAGGGGATTCAGGCCTGCCATGCTCTGACGACTTTCATACACCCCCAGATACACCGCAAACTGAAACAGCGACAGAAACAGCGTAGCCGGGCAAAAGACCTGCCAGAAAATGCGCTGCGCCATCAGGCGCACATCCCCGTAGGCCGTCATATTACGTCTGGGGGTAAATACGCGATACCCTCCCCAGCTCAGCACCAGCGGGACGATAAAATGCAGAATACCTGCGCCGGTTTCAAACAACCCGACCGAAGGGTAGTAGCGGAAAAACAGCGCCAGAATAATCCCGGGGATCGCCGCCAGGCCAAAAAACAACATCATGGCCAGCAGGAAAAAGAGCGGGAGATAGTAGAGCGCAGCCAGTCCATCGCCCAGTTGCGAAAAGGTATTCGCCACACTCAGCAACGGCAACAACAGGCTGGGTAAAATGAGCGGAAGCGCCCACCAGCGATCTTTGTTGTTTTTCAGGAAGAGGAGAATGTTCATAGATGCCCGATTTAAAACCCATTCGCTCCTGTGGGTAAATTAAGACAGGCATCCAACCTGACGAAGATGCCGCCAGTCAATTTCTGCGCGGGCATATTGGAGGATGGATTTTAGTTCGAGGCCCAGGGAATCCGTTGACTTAAATCAAACTAATTTATTCGAATAATGCTTTCTTACGAAATTCGGAACTCGTTTTATTTATTTTATCAAAGCGGTAAATGCATAAACCATGTTTAATAACATTAGTTAATGTAAACGTTGACGGTTTTTTACACATTCCAGAATTGACCCCCTCTTCCCACTGTGCCTTAATATCCGTATCGCCCAAAAGGGTATGCCCAGGATAAACACAGTGAGTCAGGCCACGCGTATGCACAAACGACATCGATTTAACACTCGGATGACCCGCATCATACTGCTTATCAGTTTTCTCTTTTTCTTTGGCCGCTTTGTTTATTCTTCCATCGGTGCCTGGTATCACCATCAGGATAAAATGCAATCTCAGCAAACCAGTCTGTCCGTCTATACTTCCGAACGCTAAACCAGCGGCTTATTTTGCAGCATCCGTATAATGGCAGAGATCCCTTTGCTCAGGATTTTATCCTGGCGCATCACTACAGCCAGTTGGCGCTGCAAAACCGGCGTCAGCGAATGCACGCTTAACCCTTCGCAATCGGCTGGGTTTTCCACCGCCATTCGCGGCACGATGCTGTATCCAAGCCCTGCACGCACCATACGTTTGATAGCCTCAATGCTTCCGAGCTGCATGACCGGTGCTATCGCGATCCCGCAGGCCTCAAACCAGCTGTCAATCAACGCGCGTGTACCGCTTCCCGATTCGAAAGCAATCAGGGGCTGAGCGTGCAGAACCTCTGGTGTCAGCAAATCCCACGCGCCGGGCTGCTCCTGAGAAACAATAAAGACGAATTCTTCGTTCATCACCGGCATAACATCCAGCGCGCGCCCGCTGACAGGCAGCGTGACCAGCCCCATGTCCAGACGATTTTCTTCAATCGCGCGCGCAATATCGAGCGTATTTCCGGTGGTGACGCCCACCTTTAACAACGGGTAGTCGTTTCGTAGCTGCTGCAACAGCGAAGGCAAAAGATGGATACAGGCCGTTGCCCCAGTCCCGAGCGTGATTGTGCCGCTCACCTCGCGGTTAAACTCGCTGACGGAACGAATGGCCTCATCCACCACTTGTTCGATACGCTCCCCGTGGCTTAACAACGCCAGCCCGGCTGCAGTGGCTTTAATGCCGCGCCCAGTGCGCTCAATTAATCGCGTCTGGAGAAATTGCTCTAGCTGGCGGATTTGCAGGCTAACCGCAGGCTGAGAAATACCAAGCACATCCGCAGCGGCGGAAAAGCTGCCCCGCTGTACCACCAGGCGAAAAGTCGCCAGATTGCCCAGATTTAGCGTCGTCATTCAAAGTTTCTCTTATACAGGTCATAAGGTCGCGAGCCTGCCTGCACAATACCGCGCCCGTTATGCTGAGGACAACTGCATAACGGAATGAAAAATAATGGAAACACCTGTTCTGCCTCGCCGACTCGCCCTGACGGCGGGATGCAATCAACTCATCAACTGGGGAATTTCGTTTTATATGCCCGGCACCCTTGCGCGATCGATTTCAGCTGACCGGGGTTGGTCATCACCACAGATTTACCTCGGCCTGACGCTGGCGATGCTGGTGATGGCGGCGGTTTCTCCGTTTGTCGCCCGCCTGCTGGCACGCTTTGGCGGTCAGAAGGTGGTGATGGGCGGCACGTTACTGATCGCCATAAGCTGCGCGGTGATGGCGTATACCCAGACGCTTTTTGGCTGGTACTGTGCCTGGCTGGTCACCGGCGTCGGGATGCGCCTGTCGCTGTACGATGCGCTGTTCGCCGCGCTGGTGAACCTGTACGGGCAGCAGGCGCGAAGAACGATCTCGCGCGTCACGCTGGCGGGCGGGCTGGCCTCAGCCATCTTCTGGCCGCTGGGTGATGGCCTGCTTCACATCATGGGCTGGCAGGACGTGCTGCGCGTCTATGCCCTCTTTGGTCTGCTGAGCGTGGCACTGATACGTACGCTTCCCCGGCAGCGGCTGACGGTGACGACAAAGGTCAGCGCGCCGCCGCTGAATAACGAGCGGCGTAACGGCTGGCTTTATGCTGTCTTTATTGCCCTTATCACCTTCGTCTCTAACGGAACGTCCACCCACCTGCCAGAGTTTATCACCCACTTTGGGCTGCCGGTGGCCGTTGGCATGCTGTGGGGATTCGGCCAGACCGGCGCGCGCGCGATGGAAGTGATGGCGGGCACCCGCGTAACGCCGTTCAATCTGACCCTTTTCACCGCGATCGCTATGCCGATCTGCTTTCTCGTCGGGTTAAGCAGCGCCCTTTTTGTCTGGTGCGCCGCCGGGTTCGTGCTGGGATACGGTGCGATAAACGGGCTGGTCACCCTCGTCAAAGCCACCCTGCCGCTAGAACTGTTTAGTCCCGAAAGCTATGCGGCCCGTACCGGCATACTGCTTATTCCCGGTCAACTGATGGCGGCGGTGTCGCCGTTTGCCTATGCGTGGCTGAATAAAACGCTGGGGGTTGTCGGCGCAATGTGGGTCTCAGCGGGCCTGACGCTGGTGATTACCGGGCTGGCGATAGCGATTGTCCGTCTTCCCGGCAGGCTAACTGCATCGCACTGTATCCAGCGCGCCACGCTGACTAACGGGTACAAAACGGCGCCTCCGGCAAATCTCTCTGATACATAAATACGGTTATCTGTGTCCGACATCATTCAGAACCGATGGTTTGCTGAAAAGGCGGCTCATTTGACTTTCTGCACTTCCGTATCCCCCGGCAGCAGAGCAGTGCCGTCCTGCGCTGCTGGCGCCATAAAGGGAACCGGCTTGCCCGTCCGCCTGTCGACCAGCTGCGAGTGGCGCTCGCCCTGCGCAAAAAGATGCTGTTCTCCCCACTGACGCAGCGCCACGACCACGGGGAAAAGACTCTCACCTTTATCGGTCAGCACATATTCCTGATACGCCGTGCCATCTGATGCCCCCTGTAACGTCAGGATGCCCGCATCAACCAGCTTGCGAAGCCGGTCAGAAAGAATGTTGCGCGCCACTCCGAGGCTCCGCTGAAAATCCCCGAAGCGCGTCATGCCGTCAAACGCATTACGCACAATAAGCAGCGACCAGCGATCCCCGATCGCCTCGACGCTGCGGGCAACGGGACAATATTCCTGTTTAACCGTCTTTTGGGACATCTCGTTTTTTCCTCGCAAAGGCCAGCCATAACCAGTTGCATTTTAAAACCACATAACCTAGCATTCAACCAGTTTCATTTTAAAACCAGGTTAACTCAGGCGAGGAATAGTAAATATGTCACTGACATCAGCCCCTCTTTCAGCCGATATGCCGCGCAGCATGGTCTGGCTGTTCGCCATCGCCAGCGGTTTAAGCGTGGCTAACGTCTATTACGCGCAGCCTTTGCTTGATGCGCTGGCGAGCGATTTCGGTATCAGCCATGCGGCGGTGGGTGGCGTGGTGACCGCGACGCAAATGGGCTGCGCACTGGCTCTGTTGCTTGTGGTTCCTTTGGGTGACAACGTTGATCGCCGGCGACTAATGGCAATACAACTGGTGGGGCTGGTAGTCGCGCTGTTTTACGTCAGCATGGCGCAGACCTCCTCCGCCCTGCTCGCAGGTATGCTTGCGACCGGCATGCTGGGTACGGCAATGACGCAAGGGCTGATTGCCTATGCCGCCAGCGCCGCGTCGCCGCATGAACAAGGGCGTGTTGTCGGTGCGGCGCAGGGGGGCGTGTTCATGGGTCTGTTGCTCGCGCGCGTCTTTGCTGGCGGCATCAGCGATATCGCTGGCTGGCGTGGGGTCTATCTGTGTGCCGCCGCGCTGATGCTCATCATTGCATTACCACTGTGGTGGAGACTTCCCGCTCTGCCAGCCGTCTCTGCCAGGATAAGCTATCCGCGCCTGATGGGCTCAATGTTGACGCTGCTGCGCCAGGAAAAAATCCTGCAGATACGCGGCGTGCTGGCGCTGCTGATGTTTGCGTCGTTCAACATTTTCTGGAGCGCGCTGGTGCTGCCGCTGAGCGCCCCGCCCTTTAGCTTCTCGCATACCGCGATTGGCGCGTTTGGACTGGCTGGCGCGGTGGGGGCACTGGCGGCTGGCCGGGCAGGACGATGGGCCGATCGGGGCTATGCTCAACGCACCAGCGCGGCGGCACTGGTGATTCTGCTGTTGGCATGGTGGCCGTTGTCGCTTATGGACCGTTCACTCGGGATCCTGCTTATCGGCATCATCCTGCTCGATTTGGGCGGACAGGCACTGCACGTCACCAACCAGAGCATGATTTTTCGCACCCGTCCCGAGGCGCACAGCCGACTGGTCGGGATTTACATGCTGTTTTATGCCGTCGGCAGTGGACTCGGCGCGCTCGGCACGACGATGATGTATGCCTTTGCCGGCTGGCCGGGCGTCTGCCTGCTTGGCGCCTCGGTCAGCCTGCTGGCGCTGGTGTTCTGGTTGTTAACCCGCTTCAGCGCCCACTCTCTGCGGGATAATCGTGATTAATCCACGCGTGATCGTCTTCCCAGGTGAACATCCATTTTCGCACCGGCCCGGCCATCACGTTGAGGTAATAGCTGTCATACCCGGCCATCGTCGCCACCGGGTGATAGCCCTTCGGCACCATGACCACATCACGGTTGTAGACCGCCATACACTCATCCAGCGTTCTGTCGTCGGTGTAAACGCGCTGTATACAAAACCCCTGCTCCGGGTTCAGACGGTGATAGTACGTCTCCTCAAGATAGGTTTCGTTCGGCGGATTATCCGTGTCGTGCTTATGGCTCGGGTACGAGCTGGTACAACCTTCGTTGGTCCAGACCTCCACCACCAGCAGGCTGTCGGCCAGTTTGTCTTCCGGAAGAATATTATGCACGTAGCGCTGGTTATTACCCTTGCCGCGCGCTTCGCCGTCGATATCCTGCGGGGCAATCAGCCGCGTAGGGTACGTGCCTTTGCCGGGAGCGGCGCAGACCGCCAGCTCCAGTTTTGTCAGCGCCTTCACCTGCACCGTCTCCTGCGGGGTGACGTAAACCGACCACGGCTTGATGCGTTCGAACGGGCTCATCCGCTCGCCGATGTCGTTAAACTGCGCGGAAGGCGTACTGATGGAAGCGCGTCCGGCCACCAGCACCAGACAGCGCTCTTCGCTCACGGCGGGCAGCGTCAGCTGCTGCCCCTCCTGTAGTTCATACGCCTCAAAGCCGACATACCCCCAACCTGCGCTTTCCGGCGTGACCGACTGGGTGCGCCCCTCGCCGTTCGGCTGCTGCCAGCGTGATAACAGACGTGACATGTCACCTCCTCAAATAAGTCCGGCGTCGCGCGCCAGGCGGCTCAGATTGTTATACCCCAGACGGGCGTAGGTCAGCGGATGGGCTATCGCCGGATCCTGTTCGGCCTCCACCACCAGCCAGCCGTGATAGTCCTGTGCTTTCAGCAGCCGCATGATCGGCGGGTAATCCACGCAGCCGTCGCCCGGCACGGTAAACACGCCGCTCAGCACCGCATCGAGGAAGCTGGTTTTACGGTTTTTCACGTCCGCCAGTATGTCGGCACGCACGTCTTTGCAATGAACGTGGTCGATACGCGACGCCCAGCGCTGCGCCACCGCCAGCGGATCGGCCCCGGCAAAGGTCAGATGCCCGGTATCCAGCAGTAACCCCACCGCGTCGCCGGTGTGGGTCATCAGGTTGTCCACGTCGTCAGCGGACTCAATCACCGTGCCCATATGGTGATGGTAGGCAATCTGCACTCCCTGCTGCTGCGTATAGCGGGCAAATTCGGTGAGTTTCTCGCCATACTCTTTCCAGCGCTCCTGCGGGAAACGCGGGCGCAAATGCACCGGGGTCTGCTGCTCGCCGTGAATGCAGCCGCTCACTTCCGCAAAGACCAGCACCTTCGCGCCCAGTTCGCGCAGCAGCGTCAGGTGCGGCTGCACGGCGGCGATCTCCTCCTCCACGCTGCGCTCCAGCAGGCGGCCAGAATACCAGCCGGAGACCAGTTGCAGGTCATGGCGCTGCAAGATGGGGCCGAGCAGACGTGCTTCGCGCGGGAATTTATTGCCCAGTTCAAAACCGGCGAAACCGGCCTCTTTACCTTCGCTCAGGCAAGTTTCCAGCGACGTCTCCGCGCCGAGTGAAGGCAGATCGTCGTTCGTCCACGTCAGCGGGTTAATGCCCAGTTGTACACTCATTGTCGTCTCCATTATGCGTGTCCGCGCTCGCGCCACCAGGCGATAAGCTGCAGGTAGTTGTCCCGAATGCGCGCCACAAGCTGCGCATCGTCAATATCGTGTTTCAGCCATGCGCGCGAGGCATCGCCAAACAGCGTGCGTCCCACGGCGAAGCCTTTGACCAGCGCCTGCCCCGAGGCCGCTTTGAAGTCGGCGCGCAGCTGTTCTGCCGGGGCGTCCAGACCCAGGATCACCACCCCACGGCAGTGCGGGTCACGACGTTCGATGATTTCGCTCAATGCCGTCCAGCCCTCGGCTGAGAGCGGCGGCAGTTTCCACCAGTCGGGGTAAATGCCCAGGTTGTAGAAACGGGAGATAGCACGCAGGTAAAGTTCGTCACTGCGCGGCATGGTCGCGGGCAATATCACCTCCAGCAGCAGCTCATGCCCGGACTGACAGCAAGCGTGGTACACCTCGGCGATTTTCTGCTCCTGCTCCAGGCGCAGGCCGTGGGCGTCTTCCGGGTGGAAGAAGACCAGGCACTTCACCACATGCTCCTGCGGCCAGCTGATAAGCTGGGTGCCGATGTTGCCATGCTCCATCTCCAGCGGCCGGGAGCCCGGCAGCTCAATGGGGCGACCAATCCACCACCCTTCGCCGGTTATCGCGTTCAGCGCGTCCTGACCAAAGGTGCCGTCGCACAGCAGACCAGCTTTGCCCTCCAGCCCGGCGCGGCTCGCCGCCTCACGGCTGGCTTGCAGGATCAGCTGTTTCAGCGCCGAAATGCGCTTGAGCGACGCGCCACACTGCATTGCCATATCTTCCAGCTGGCTACGGTGGTCAAAGGCCATCACGCACAACTCCGGCCATTCGCGGCGGCGGGTCGTGACGCGGTGGAGATGGTTAAGATGCGAGTCAAGATCCGGGCGCGGAACGAGGGTGGCGCGGGAAAGATAATCATCCAGTTCAATTTTGCTCGGCATCGCCGGGGCGCAACCGTGGCGCGAGACCACCAGCGCGCCGCAGGCGTTGGCATAGCGACACGCCTGCTCCCAGCCCTCGTCGTTCAGGTAGCCGCGCAGCAGACCGGACATAAACGCATCCCCCGCGCCGAGAACGTTCAGCACCTCCACGCGCACGCCGGTCACCGTCAGGCCGTCGTCCAGTCGGGGCGGAATGGCGTCGGTATAGACCGAACAGCCAAGCGCACCACGTTTGCAGACCAGCGAGGCCTGACTCACACCACGCACCTGCCCCAGCGCCTGTAGGGTATCCGTGCTGCCGCCCGCAATGTGGAACTCCTCTTCGGTGCCGACAATGACGTCGAAGAGGTGCAGCACCTCCTGCAATTCGCGGGTGACCTTATCGGCAGCGATAAAGCGCGTTTCGCCATCGCCTAAGGCGGTCAACCCCCACAGTACCGGACGGTAGTCGATGTCCAGCACCGTGCGAACGCCGTGACGGCGGGCATAGCCCAGCGCCGTTAGCACCGCCTCGCGGGTCTGTGGGTGAGAAAGGTGAGTCCCGGTGATGGCAAGACAACGTGCGGAGGCAATGTAGCTTTCATCCACATCGCTGGCGGTAATCGCCATATCCGCGCAGTTATCGCGATAAAAAATCAGAGGAAAAGTGTCCCGGTCTTTAATGCCGAGTAACACCAGCGCCGTGAGGCGGTCTTTATCGGTAATCAGATGACTGGTATCGCAGCCCACCTGGTTGAGCTCTTCGCGCAGGAAGCGGCCCATATGTTCATCGCCCACGCGCGCCAGCATCGACGAACGTAAACCCTGACGCGCGGTGCCGTACGCCACGTTGCCGGACGATCCGCCGAGATATTTGGCGAAGCTTGACACATCCTCCAGGCGGGCACCAATCTGCTGACTGTAGAGGTCTACCGCCACGCGGCCCATGCATATCACATCAAACTGCTTTTCCACGTTGATACCTCATCAGACAATGTCGTTCACGTTCAGCCAGCGGCCCTGTAGATGCGAGAGTGCAATCGCGTCCAGCACGCGAGACACTTTCCAGCCCTCTTCGAAGTCCGGCCACATCGGCGCGTCGGCGGCAATCCCGTCAACCAGGTCGCGCACCTCCACCGTTTTTTGATCGTTAAAGCCAATACCGTGGCCCGCGCCCATGCAGAACGCGGCGTAGTCCGGGTGTGACGGGCCAACGAGCAGCGTGCGGAACCCCTGACGGTTCACCGGATCGTCATGCAGATAGAGCTTCAGCTCAGCCATGCGCTCCTGGGTGAAACTGATAGCGCCTTTGGTCCCGGTGATGACGTACGACAGCCCCATCTTGCGGCCGCAGGCAACGCGTGAGGTTTCAATAACCCCCTGCGCCCCACCGGCAAAACGCACCATCGCGTGGGCCTGATCCTCGTTTTCGACGGAAATCATCTCCGACGATCCGGCCTTTGCCGGGCGTTCCGGGACCACGATCTTCAGGTCGCCGCAGACCTGCTCAATCTCCCCCACCAGGTACTGCGCCATATTGACGATATGCGCCGCCAGATCGCCCAGCGCCCCCAGCCCGGCAGTCTCTTTAAAGCAGTGCCAGTGAATGGGCGAAAGCGGGTCGGCCATATAGTCTTCGTTGTGGGTGCCGTAGAAATGGATCACCTCGCCAATCTCGCCACGCGCAATAATCTCTTTCGCCAGCTGCGCCGTCGGGTTCTTCATGTAGTTGAACCCCACCAGCGTTTTCACCCCTGCCCGCTTCGCGGCGTCGACCATCTCGCGCGCGTCGTGGGCATTCAGCGCCAGCGGCTTCTCCGAGTAGACGTGCTTGCCGTGGCGGATTGCCTCCAGCGCCATCTCTTTATGCAGATGGTTAGGCGAACAAATATCCACCACGTCAATGGCCGGGTCGGCCACCAGCGCCCGCCAGTCCCCGGTTGAACGGTTGAAGCCAAACGCCTGCGCACGCTCTGCCGCCAGCGTCGGGTTCACTTCGGCTACCATCTCGCGCACCAGCTTACCGCGCAGGTTGAATACCGTCGGAGCCTGGGCATAGGCGATGGCATGTGCCTTGCCGATATACCCGGTGCCAATCAATCCAATACGAACCTCTTTCATCGTGATCCTCACAGTGCGCCGCGACGGCTTTTGGCGTAGGTATCAAACGCCACCGCCAGAACGATAATTAATCCGGTGATAATTTGCTGGTAGTAGGCCGAGACGTTCATCAGCACCAGGCCGTTAATCAGAATACCCATGATGATGGAGCCGATAATGGTGCCGCCAATGCGCCCGTAACCGCCCATCAACGAGGTGCCGCCAATCACCACCGAAGCGATGACGCGCAGCTCAAAGGAGATCCCGGCGACCGCCTCGGCGCTCCCCAGACGCGCGCTCAGAATGAAGCCCGCCAGCCCCGCCAGACAGCCAATCAATACATACACGCTGACCAGCACGCGTTTGACGTTCACCCCCGCCAGGCGTGCCGCCTCCGGGTTACCGCCAATGGCGTAGACGAAGCGACCCCAGCGGGTTTTATGCAGCGCCAGATACCCGCCGATGGCAACGATGGCGAAGATCCAGATAGGAATGGAGATGCCGAGCAGCTCCCCGCGTCCCCACCAGCGGTAGCCAGGATCAAAACCAGCAATCGGCGCGCCGTCGTTAATCACCAGCGTGAGGCCGCGCCAGATGGTCATCCCGCCAAGGGTCACGATGAACGGCGGCAGGCGCAGGCGAGTCACGCCCAGACCGTGCAGGAAGCCAATCGCCGTACCCATGGCCAGACAAATCCCCAGCCCAATCAGCCAGCTCATGCCGCCCCAGGCGTTCGGGTCGACGGTGGTGAAGTTGTCGCCCTTAATCACGTACGCCGCGGTCATGGCGCACACCGCCAGAATGGAGCCCACGGAAAGGTCTATCCCGGCAGTCAGGATGACGAAGGTCATCCCCACAGCCATGATTCCGTAGATAGAGACTTCGGTCAGGATGTTGAAAATATTGCGTTCAGAGAAAAAATTACTGTTCTGCGACTGGAAGAAAATCAGCAGCAGGATCATGAAAATCAGTACCCCGAAGCGCTCAAAGAAGGCGATGGGATCGATGCGTCCGGCGCGTTTGACCGGGGCCTGTGTTTTAGAAATCATCTGCGTCATGAGAAACTCCGTTATGCCGCGTTCAGGGCGTTGTGGTTGATGGCCATCATCGTCATCAACCGTTCTTCATTAGCGTCGTCGCCGTGGATCTCGCCGGTCACCCGGCCTTCACTGAGCGTGATGATCCGGTCAGACACCGCCATCACTTCAGGCAGATCGGAGGAGATCACGATCACCGCCACGCCCTTTTTCGCCATATCAAACAGCACCTGGTGCACTTCTGATTTGGTCCCCACGTCGATGCCGCGCGTCGGTTCATCGACGATCAGCACCCGCGGGTTGAGCGCCATGCAGCGCGCGAGGATCACTTTTTGCTGGTTGCCGCCGGAGAGCTTGCGCACTTCCTGCTCGCTGTTGACCATTTTGATCTGCAGCGCTTTGCGGTAGGACTCAATCAGGTCGTCCTCTTTGCGGGTGTTCACGAACCAGCGCCACTGCAGGAGCGAGGAGAGGCAGGAGAGCGACAGGTTGTCGCGAATCGACAGCCCCAGCACCGCCCCCTCTTTTTTGCGGTCTTCCGGTACCAGCGCCACGCCCTGATCAAGGGCATTAAGCGGGTCGCGCGGCTGGTACGGCACGCCGTCCAGCTCAAAGCTGCCCGAGGTAAAGGCGTCTGCGCCAAACAGGCAGCGCGCCACCTCGGTGCGCCCTGCGCCCACCAGCCCGGCAATGCCTAAGACTTCCCCGGCGTGAACGTGGAAGCTGATGTCGTGCAGGGCAATGCCGTGCGGATCCAGCGGCGGTTTTTCGCGGCTCAGCCCCTTCACCGCCAGGCGGATGGGTTTATCTTCATGATGGGTTTCGCTGGCCGGACGGCGATTAAAGGCCACGTCGCGCCCGACCATCAGGCGGATCAGCTGTTCAACGTTGGTCTCTGCCACCGCGCCGGTGCCGGTGAAACGGCCGTCCTGGAAAACGGTGAAGCGATCGCAGAGCTGGAAAACTTCGTGCAGACGGTGGGTAACATAAATAATGCTCACACCGCGGTTTTTAAGCTCACGCACCACGCGGTGCAGGCTTTCCACCTCGCTGTCGCTCAGCGCGGCGGAAGGTTCATCCATAATGATTAACCTGGCGTTGAGGGTCAGCGCCCGGGCGATCTCCACCATCTGCTGCTGGGCCACGCTCAGACGGGCGACAGGCGTGGTTGGGGCGACGTTCAGCTGCAGGTAATCGAGAATGACCTGCGCCTCCTGATTTACCGCCTTTTCGTCGACGATCAGGTTACGCCTGCGCGGCTCACGCCCGAGAAACATGTTTTCCGCGACGGTCATGTTGGGCAGCAGGTTAAATTCCTGATAGATGGTGATAATGCCCTTGTTCTGCCGTGCCACCGGGGAATCGTCCACCGGCAGCGTTTCGCCGTTAAACCAGATATCGCCGCGCGTTTGCGGCTGCGCGCCCGCGAGCGCTTTCAGCAGCGTGGATTTTCCTGCCCCGTTTTCCCCCAGCAGGGCGTGAATTTCTCCGCTGCCGACGGTCAGTTGAGCGCTGCTCAGCGCCCAGACGCCGGAAAAGCTTTTGGCCAGGTCGGTCACTTTCAGTAAGGGTTGCGACATCAGTCTGCTCCTCCTTTAGAGTGAGCCGCCGCTTGCGCGGCGGCTGCGGACATATCAATTGCCAGCTTCGCCGATACGCTCAGCCTGTTGCAGGTTCTCTTTGGTGATAAGCGTCGGCGGGTAGTCTGCCCCGGTTATCGCTTTCTTCTCACGCACGCTGGCCACCAGCTGGCTCATCGCCGTCTGCACCGCAAAGCCCGGACGCTGATCCGCCGTTACCGCCAGCCAGCCGTCGCGCACGCGGGCCAGCGCCTCAGGAACGGCATCAAAACCAGTGACCAGAATTTCGCCCGGTTTCACGCCCTGGCTCTGAAGGGCTTCAATCGCCCCCAGCGCCATATCGTCGTTGGCGGAGAGGATCACCTGCGGACGTTTCGGCAGTGAAGGCAGGACGCTTTCAACAATGCGCATCCCTTCTGAACGCATCCAGTTGCCGGTCTGATCGGCGACGATCTTGTACTTATCCCCGCCCGCCTTCAGGCTGTCGCGGATCCCTTTAGTGCGTTCAATATTGGAAGAAGAGCCTGGCTGACCGGTGAGCAGAATAATGTCCGCGCCATTGGGGAATTTGGTTTTGACGAAGTCGCCAACCGCCTGGCCGCCTTTGTAATTGTTGGCGCCAAAGTGCGGCACTTTTTTCTGGCTGTCGACGGAGCGGTCAAGCGTAACGACCGGCAGCTTCGCATCCTGAATTTCATCCACCGCACTGGAGACCGCGTTCACGTCGTTCGGGGAGACGATAAAACCTTGCGCCCCACGAGTGATGGCGTTTTCCAGGTCAGCCACCTGTTTCGGTGAGCTGCCCTGCCCGTCCAGCACCTGAAGCTTCACGCCCATCTCTTTTGCGGCTTTCACCGCCGTGCGCTGCATGTGAACTTCAAACGGCATGGCCAGGTTTGGCGTGCTGAAAACAATTTGCTCGTTTTCGGCGAGAGCGGCCCCGGACGTCATGGCGATGAGGGCGGCTAAGATCAGTTTTTTCATTATTATGTCTCTCTGTGTAGGGTTGTTGTGTTTAGAGGACGATCTCGCGCTGGCTACGCAGCGATTCCAGCGCTTTATCCGCAAGGTACAGCGCACGTTCACCATCATCGCCGCTGCAATCAGGCACCGCTTCGCCGCGCAGAACCGCAACAAAGTGTTCCCATTCCGCGGCGTAAGCGGATTTGTAGCGTTGCAGGAAGAAGTGTTCCGGCAGCGCGCTGGTGCAGCCCTGTTGGCCGTAGTGCTGCACCTGGTTTTCAAGAATGTTGCCCGCGCACAGCAGCCCTTCGGAGCCGTGCAGTTCAAGGCGCTGGTCATAGCCATAAGAGGAGCGGCGGCTGTTAACAATGGTGGCCATCGCGCCGGAGGCATATTTCAGAACGATAAACGCGGTATCGATATCCCCCGCCTCGCCAATCGCCGGATCCACCAGGTTGCTGCCCTGGGCATATACCGATACCGGCTCTTCACCCATGATGAAGCGCGCCATATCAAAGTCGTGAATGGTCATATCGCGGAACATACCGCCGGAGACGCGCACGTACTCTGCAGGTGGCGGAGACGGATCGCGTGAGATGATCAGCAGTGATTCCGGTTTGCCGATGCGCCCGGCCTGGACGTCGGTTTTCACACGGCGGAACTGCGGGTCAAAGCGACGGTTAAAGCCGATGAACAACGGCACGTCGTACTCTTTGACCACTTTCAGGCAGTCGCGCACGCGGGCGAGGTCAAGGTGTACCGGCTTTTCACAGAAAATGGCCTTGCCGTGGCAGGCGGCCATTTCAATCAGGTCTGCGTGAGTATCGGTCGCGGAGGCGATCAGCACGGCGTGAACGTTAGGGTCGGTCATCGCTTCGTCAAGGCTCTGCTGGCGGGCCTGATACTGCGTCGCGAGGCGAGTGGCAAATTCCTGATTTGGGTCAACCACGGACCAGAGCGTGGTCGCGCTGTGGCTGGCGATGTTAGCTGCATGTACCTGGCCAATTCGGCCAGCGCCCAGTAAAGCAATGTTAAACATAACGGCTCCCGGTGTTGGTGAATGCTGTGAACTAACGACCCTATAAATAAAACATTTATTTCATTTTTATAAATAGTGAAAATTATGTTTTTGAGTGCGAGTTAACACTTTTGAGATGAATGAGATAAATTCTGTTATCAATCTCACAACATAGAAGGGAGGGCATCTTCCCCTCACCCCGGCCCTCTCCCCAAAGGGGCGAGGGAGAAAAGACAGCCCCGAGCCGCCCCCTCTCCCCAAGTGGGCCAGGGAGAAAAGGCCGCACCGAACCATCCCCTCTCCCCTTTGGGGAGAGGGTTAGGGTGAGGGGAAATGAAATGAAAATTTCGTTAAGGAGGGAAAACTTAATACTGACGGGCTTTTTTCACCTGCGCCTGCGTTTGCAGAGCAGCTTCGCGCACAGCAGATGACTCTGCCACCTGCGCATCGCCGGTTCGCCACCACGCGGCGTAATCGTGGGTCATGGTTTTCGGCAGCACTTTGATGTCCAGCAGCGTCGGTCCAGGATGCGCGCGTGACGCCTCAAGCGCCGCCAGCAGGCTTTGCTCATCGTTTACCCGCCACGCGCGGCAGCCGTAGCTTTCCGCGTTTTGCGCAAAATCGACCTTCACCAGCGGCCCGTCAAGCCGCCCGGTTTTTGGATTGCGCTGGCGGTTTTCCGTGCCAAAGCTGCCCATCCCGTGCCCCATTTGCAGGTTGTTAATGCAGCCAAAGCTGGCGTTATCAAACAGCAAAATGGTGACCTTAATCCCCTCCTGCACCGCGGTTTGCAGCTCGGAGTGCAGCATCATGTAGGAGCCGTCCCCCACCATGGCGTACACCGGCTGCTCTGGCCTGGCGAGCCTGGCACCAATGGCGGCCGCAATCTCGTAGCCCATGCAGGAATAGCCGTACTCCAGGTGATAGCTGTCCGGCGTTTTGACCTGCCAGAGACGCTGTAAATCTCCCGGCAGCGAACCGGCCGCGCCCACCACAATGGCGTTATCTTCAATATGCTGGTTGATCAGCCCCAGCACCCGCGTCTGGGTCAGGCGGGTGTTAAGCGTCTCGCCGTATTCCGTCAGTTGCGCATCCAGGTGCCCCGCCACTTCGGGTATATCTGCCGGATGCCACTGGCGATCCCACAGACGGCGGCACTCATCGCGCCAGGCAGATTGCGCCTGGGCAATCTCTTCTCCCCAGCCGCTGCGGTAATTCCTGAGCGCATGGTTCAGGGCCTTCAGCCCGGTCCGGGCATCAGCAATCAGCGCGGTGGCGTCGAGCTTCAGGGCGTCAAATTCGGCCACGTTCAGCAGCAGAAATTCGACGTCAGGATGGGAAAAGAGCGCCTTGGAGCCGGTGGTAAAATCCGTGAGGCGCGTACCGATGCCAATCACTAAATCCGCCTGCGGTGCAAGCTGGTTGGCAGCCATTCCGCCCGTCACACCCAACCCGCCCAGATTAAGTGGGTGGTCACTTACCAGCGCCCCCTTTCCGGCCTGGGTTTCGGCAAACGGCAGTTGTAACGTCTCGACAAATTCACGAAACGCCTCATGCGCGCCGGAGTATCGTACGCCGCCGCCGCACACTACCAGCGGACGACGCTTGCGGGCGATCAGCGCCTGAGCCTGCGCCAGACGCAGCGGGTCAGGCGGACGACGTTCGATGTGATGCACACGACGCGCGAAGAAGCTCAGGGGATAATCCCAGGCTTCGCCCTGCACGTCCTGCGGCAGGCAGATGGTCACCGCCCCGGTATTGGCGGGGTCAGTAAGCGTTCGCATCGCGCTTAACATTGCACTCATCAGCTGCTCCGGCCGGTTGATGCGGTCCCAGTAGCGGGAGACCGGGCGGAAGCAGTCGTTGGTGCTGATGCTGAGATCGTGATATTGCTCGATCTGCTGTAGCACCGGGTCCGGCTGGCGGCTGGCGTAGATATCACCGGGCAGCAGCAACAGCGGGATGCGGTTCGCCGTGGCGGTTGCCGCAGCGGTCACCATATTGGCGGCGCCCGGCCCGACGGAAGAGGTGACGGCAAAAATACGCTGACGGCGGTGCTGTTTGGCGAATCCCGTCGCCATATGGGCGATCCCCTGCTCATTGCAGCCCTGCATCACCTGCAAATGGCCGGGGTCCTGCTCCAGCGCCTGGCCAATACCGAGCACGTTGCCATGCCCGAAAATTGTGGCGATGCCCTCCACGAAGGGCGTTTCGTCGCCGTCAACGCTGACGTACTGTTGATTAAGGAACCGGACCAGCGCCTGAGCCATGGTCATACGTTCGGTTTGCATAAAACCTCCTGTCAGCCCAGCGTTGGCATGGAGAACGCAGCGCCTGTCTCCTGCTGCATTTCCGGCCAGCGCGCGGTGATGGTTTTCATTCGGGTGTAGAAACGCACGCCGTCGTTGCCGTGGACGTTGAGCGCACCAAAGATAGAGCGTTTCCAGCCACCGAAACTGTGGAATGCCATCGGCACCGGGATCGGCACGTTGACCCCCACCATGCCCGCCTGCACTTCTTCGCAGAAGCGGCGCGCACAGCCGCCGTCACGGGTGAAGATCGCCGAGCCATTACCATATTCATGGCGGTTAATCAGATCCACCGCACTGGCGTAATCTGCTACGCGCACCACAGAAAGCACCGGGCCGAAAATCTCTTCTTTATAGATGGTCATCTCCGGAGTGACGTTATCGAACAGCGTCGGCCCGACGAAATAGCCTTGTTCGTGCCCTTTCACGCTGAAGCCGCGACCGTCCACGCGAAGTTTCGCCCCCTGCGCTTCCCCGCTATCGATGTAGCCCAGCACTTTACTGCGGTGCGCGGAAGAGATAAGCGGACCCATTTCGTTTTCTGGCGACTGGTCCAGACCCGGCCCTACACGCAGCGCGGCAATCTGTTTTTCCAGCCGGGCGCAGAGGTCATCGGCCGTTTTATCACCCACCGCCAGCACCACCGAGAGCGCCATGCAGCGTTCCCCCGCTGCGCCGAAGCCTGCGCCCATAATGGCGTTGGCCGCCATCTCCATGTCCGCATCTGGCATTAAAATGCAGTGGTTTTTCGCGCCGCCCAGCGCCTGGCAGCGCTTACCGTGAGCGGACGCGGTCTGGTATATGTATTCCGCAATTGGCGTGGAGCCGACAAAGCTCACCGCCTGCACGCGCGGGTCGGTCAGGAGCACATCAACAGACTCTTTATCGCCCTGCACCACGTTGAACACGCCGTCCGGCAGGCCGGCCTCTTTCAGCAATTGCGCAAGTGCGAGCGCGAGAGAAGGATCTTTTTCCGACGGTTTCAGCACGAAGGTGTTACCGGTCGCCAGCGCAATCGGGAACATCCACATTGGTACCATCGCCGGGAAGTTAAACGGCGTGATCCCGACGCAGACCCCAAGCGGTTGCATCAGCGAGTGGCTGTCGACGCCGGTGCCTACGTTCGCAGAGTGTTCACCCTTTTGCAGATGCGGGATGCCGCAGGCAAATTCCACCACCTCCAGGCCACGGGTCAGTTCGCCCACCGCGTCAGAGAAGACCTTGCCGTGCTCTTCGCTGATGATGCGGGCCAGGCGCGCCATGTTCTCTTCCAGCAGCGCCTTGAAGCGGAACATCACGCGCGCGCGCTTAAGCGGAGCCTGACGCGCCCACGCCGGAAACGCCTGCTGCGCGGCGGCAATGGCCTGCCCGGTTTCCTGTGCCGTACTCATCACCACCTGGCGGATCTGCTCGCCAGTGGCCGGGTTGAAGATCGCCTGAACGCGCTGGCCTGAACCGGTGACACTTTCGCCGTGAATAAAATTCGCTACCGTCTCCATCCTTAACCTCTCGCTGTTGATACGTGATTGTTACCTGAACACTGTGTACTGAACACTATATATGAAACAAATATTCCATTTTAAGTTGAAATAAAATAAATGATGATTATTGTGATCAAGGATGGATTTTTATGTTAACAGCCAACAACACTGACGCAGCGTGCGCTATTAAGGGATTTCGGGCGAGGAAATGACTGAAGCTTCTGTTTCATTTTTGCTGCCAGATGGATGGCCGACATTTAAAAGACGCGGTTTTGCGTTTAGAATCATATGACTGTATTTGGGGGATAACATGACGACAGCAACCAGCCTGAACGAACTGCAGCAGCAAATCCGCGATCGCTACGATAGCCTGAGCAAGAGGCTGCAGCAGGTTTCCCGCTACGTGCTGGATAACACCAACAGCGTGGCCTTTGATACGGTTGCCGTTATTGCCGAGCGCGCCGATGTGCCGCCGTCGACGCTGATCCGCTTTGCCAACGCCTTTGACTTCACCGGGTTCAACGAAATGAAACAGCTGTTTCGCATGAACCTGGTGGAAGAAACCGCCAGCTACAGCGATCGCGCCCGGCTGTTTCGCGAAATGGAGAACGAGACCGTACCGGAAACGCCGCTCGATATCCTGCAGGAGTTCGCCCGTTCAAATGCACAGGCGCTACAGCAGCTGGCTGCCCGCGCCGAGCCGGAGATGCTGGAGCGCGCCGTTCAGCTGTTGGCCGATGCCGACACCATCTACATCGCCGGTTTACGTCGCTCCTTTAGCGTCGCCGCCTATCTGACCTACGCCCTGAGCCATCTGGAGTGCCGCCCTATTCTGCTAGACGGCATGGGCGGGATGCTGCGCGAACAGATCAGCCGCATTAAAGCGCGCGACATTGTGGTGTCGATCAGCTTCTCGCCTTACGCGGAAGAGACGGTGATGGTCAGCGAAACCGCTGCCAGCGTCGGCGCGCGGCAGATTGTGATTACCGACAGCCAGATTAGCCCGCTGGCGACGTTTAGCGATCTCTGCTTTGTGGTGAAAGAGGCGCAGGTGGATGCGTTCCGGTCTCAGTCAGCAACGCTGTGCCTGGTGCAGTCGCTGGTAGTGGCGCTGGCGTATAGATTGGGTGAGGGGAAGTAAGGAAATAAAAAACCCCCTGCACAGGCAGAGGGTTTTGGGGTTAGATCAGAGGAGGATTATTCCCACTCAATCGTAGCCGGTGGCTTACCGCTGATGTCATACACCACGCGGGAAATGCCGTTGACTTCGTTGATGATGCGGTTAGACACGCGCCCCAGGAAGTCGTACGGCAGGTGCGCCCAGTGTGCAGTCATGAAGTCGATGGTTTCTACCGCACGCAGGGAAACAACCCAGTCGTATTTACGGCCATCGCCCATCACGCCTACAGAGCGTACTGGCAGGAACACGGTGAACGCCTGGCTCACTTTGTTGTACAGGTCAGCTTTGTGCAGCTCTTCGATGAAGATAGCATCCGCACGACGCAGCAGGTCGCAGTACTCTTTCTTCACTTCGCCCAGCACACGCACGCCCAGACCTGGACCCGGGAACGGGTGACGGTAGAGCATATCGTACGGCAGACCCAGCTCCAGACCGATCTTACGCACTTCATCTTTGAACAGCTCACGCAGCGGTTCAACCAGACCCATCTTCATCTCTTTCGGCAGGCCGCCCACGTTGTGGTGAGATTTGATGACGTGTGCTTTACCGGTTGCTGAGGCAGCAGATTCGATAACGTCAGGGTAGATAGTGCCCTGTGCCAGCCATTTAACGTCTTCAAGCTTCAGCGCTTCTTCGTCGAACACTTCTACGAAGACGCGGCCAATGATTTTACGTTTGGCTTCTGGATCGTTTTCACCTTCCAGCGCATCGAGGAAGCGCTTCTCGCCTTCCACGTGAACGATGTTCAGACCGAAGTGGTCACCGAACATGTCCATAACCTGCTGGGCTTCGTTCAGGCGCAGAAGACCGTTGTCCACGAATACACAGGTCAGTTTTTTGCCAATAGCACGGTGCAGCAGCATCGCTGTCACGGAGGAGTCAACGCCACCGGACAGGCCAAGGATCACTTTGTCATCACCAACCTGCTGGCGAATACGCTCAACGGCGTCGTCGATGATTTTTGCCGGAGTCCACAGGGCTTCACACTGGCAGATGTCACGCACGAAGCGTTCCAGCATGCGCATCCCCTGGCGGGTGTGGGTCACTTCCGGGTGGAACTGTACGCCGTAGAAGCGTTTTTCTTCGTTTGCCATGATGGCGAACGGGCAGCTTTCGGTGCTGGCAACAGTCACGAAATCAGCCGGGATAGCGGTCACTTTGTCGCCGTGGCTCATCCACACGTCCAGCAGCGGTTTACCGTCTGCGGTCAGGGAGTCTTCGATACCACGTACCAGCGCGCTGTCGGTAACTACTTCAACCTGCGCATAGCCGAACTCACGCTCGTTAGAACCTTCAACGTGGCCGCCCAGCTGCATTGCCATGGTCTGCATCCCGTAGCACACGCCGAACACCGGAACGCCTGCTTCGAACACGTACTGCGGTGCGCGCGGGCTGTTGTCTTCGGTGGTGCTTTCCGGGCCGCCGGACAGGATGATGCCGCTTGGATTGAATTCGCGAATCTGTGCTTCCGTGACATCCCACGCCCACAGTTCACAGTAAACGCCCAGTTCACGCACGCGGCGCGCCACCAGTTGAGTGTACTGAGAACCGAAGTCCAGGATGAGAATGCGATGTTTATGAATGTTTTCCGTCATTGACGCTAATTCCGAGGCAAGTGAAACAGATTAAATAAATCGCCCGACACAAGGTCGGGCGAAGAAAATCAGGAGCCCAGACGATAGTTCGGGGACTCTTTAGTGATCGTCACGTCGTGAACGTGGCTCTCCTGGATACCCGCACCGCTGATACGTACGAATTCCGCTTTAGTACGCAGCAGGTCAATGGTACCACAGCCGGTCAGACCCATACAGGAGCGCAGGCCGCCCATCTGCTGGTGAATGATCTCTTTCAGACGGCCTTTATAGGCAACGCGACCTTCGATACCTTCCGGTACCAGTTTGTCAGCGGCGTTATCGGTCTGGAAGTAACGGTCAGAAGAGCCTTTGGACATCGCGCCCAGGGAACCCATACCGCGGTAAGATTTGTAAGAACGGCCCTGGAAGAGTTCGATTTCGCCCGGAGATTCTTCAGTACCGGCCAGCATGGAGCCTACCATTACGGCAGCAGCGCCAGCGGCGATGGCTTTAGCGATGTCACCAGAGAAGCGGATGCCGCCATCAGCGATAACCGGAACGCCGGTGCCTTCCAGCGCTTCAACCGCATCAGAAACGGCGGTGATCTGCGGAACGCCCACGCCGGTCACGATACGGGTAGTACAGATGGAGCCAGGGCCAATACCCACTTTCACCGCGCTGCAACCGGCTTCAGCCAGAGCACGAGCGCCTGCGCCAGTCGCCACGTTACCGCCAATGATTTGCAGGTCAGGATATTTCGCACGGGTGTCACGGATACGTTGCAGAACGCCTTCGGAATGGCCGTGAGAGGAGTCAATCAGCAGCACGTCAACGCCTGCCGCAACCAGCGCATCAACACGCTCTTCGTTGCCAGCACCCGCGCCAACCGCAGCACCTACGCGCAGACGGCCATGCTCGTCTTTACAGGCGTTTGGTTTACGTTCTGCTTTCTGGAAGTCTTTAACGGTGATCATGCCACGCAGGTGGAAGTTCGCATCCACAACCAGCGCTTTCTCAACGCGTTTTTCGTGCATTTTCGCGAAGACCACTTCACGTGTTTCGCCTTCGCGAACGGTCACCAGACGCTCTTTCGGCGTCATGTAAACGCTGACAGGCTGGTTCAGGTCGGTCACGAAACGCACGTCACGGCCGGTGATGATACCCACCAGTTCGTTGGCTTCAGTCACAACCGGGTAACCGGCAAAGCCGTTACGTTCGGTCAGGGCTTTAACTTCGTGCAGCGTGGTAGTTGGCAGAACGGTCTGTGGGTCGGTGACGATACCGGATTCATGTTTCTTCACGCGGCGAACTTCTTCAGCCTGACGCTCGATAGACATGTTTTTGTGAATAAAGCCAATGCCACCTTCCTGTGCCAGGGCGATAGCCAGGCGCGCTTCAGTCACGGTGTCCATTGCCGCAGAGAGCATAGGAATGTTCAGGCGAATGGTTTTAGTCAACTGCGTGCTGAGGTCGGCAGTATTCGGCAGAACGGTGGAGTGAGCGGGAACAAGGAGGACGTCGTCAAACGTCAGTGCTTCTTTAGCGATACGTAGCATGGGCAATATCTCTGACCTGGGTGGTTAAATATTGCCGTGGCATTATACAGAGCGTAACCGATTGCATCCACACTTTTTTATAAAAAATACTTGCGCTCCCCTCTCAGCAGGTTACTATCGACTGAATAACTTGCTGATTTAGAATTTGATCCCGCTCACATGTTATCCTCTCAAACCCCCTCAATTTTTACTGTCAGCCGCCTAAACCAAACGGTTCGTTTACTGCTTGAGCAGGAAATGGGGCAGGTCTGGATCAGTGGTGAAATCTCAAACTTCACCCAACCGTCATCCGGCCACTGGTACTTTACGCTAAAAGACGATACCGCCCAGGTACGCTGCGCGATGTTCCGCAACAGCAATCGTCGCGTTACCTTCCGCCCGCAGCATGGTCAGCAGGTTCTGGTTCGCGCCAATATCACCCTGTATGAACCGCGCGGCGACTACCAGATTATTGTCGAGAGTATGCAGCCTGCGGGTGAAGGCTTACTGCAACAGAAATACGAACAGTTAAAAGCTAAACTCTCCGCAGAAGGTCTGTTCGACCAGCAGTTCAAAAAACCGCTGCCCTCACCTGCGCACTGCGTGGGCGTTATCACCTCTAAGACCGGTGCGGCCCTGCACGATATTTTGCACGTGCTTAAGCGCCGTGATCCTTCCCTTCCGGTCATCATCTACCCGACAGCCGTTCAGGGTGACGATGCACCTGCGCAAATCGTCCGCGCAATAGAGCTGGCCAACGCGCGTCAGGAGTGCGACGTATTAATCGTCGGTCGCGGCGGCGGTTCGCTGGAAGACTTGTGGAGCTTTAACGACGAGCGGGTAGCACGGGCCATCTTTGCCAGCCTTATCCCGGTGGTGAGCGCCGTCGGGCATGAAACAGACGTGACAATCGCTGATTTTGTGGCGGATCTGCGCGCGCCTACGCCATCGGCGGCGGCAGAAGTGGTGAGCCGCAATCAGCTTGAGTTGCTGCGCCAGCTTCAGAACGGGCAGCAGCGTCTTGAAATGGCGATGGACTATTTCCTCGCGAATCGCACCCGCCGCTTTACGCAGCTTCATCATCGCCTGCAACAGCAGCACCCTCAGTTGCGTCTGGCGCGTCAGCAGACCGTGCTGGATCGCCTGCGCCAGCGGATGAACTTCGCCCTGGATAATCAACTTAAGCGCGCGGTATCACGCCAGCAGCGTGTGACCCAACGCCTGAACCAGCAAAACCCGCAGCCGAAAATTTATCGCGCGCAAACGCGTATTCAACAGCTGGAGTTTCGCCTGACAGAGAATCTGCGTGCACGACTGAGCAACACCCGTGAGCGCTTTGGAAATGCCGTGACCCATCTTGAGGCCGTCAGCCCGCTTTCCACGCTGGCGCGTGGCTACAGCGTGACAACCGCAACGGATGGCAAAGTGCTGAAGCAGGCCAAACAAGTGAAAGCCGGTGATGTGCTCACCACCCGCCTGTCAGATGGCTGGGTGGAAAGCGAAGTGAAAGGCGTAACCGTTGCCAAAAAAACGCGGAAGAAAAAGCCGGATTAAACCGGCACAAATTCCACGCGTTTTTTAGAGATTAACCCGTGGCCGTTCTGACAGAAATAATCCACTGCACCGCAGGCTTTTAGCACCTGGAGCGGCTTATGGCACTCCGGGCAGCGCGCTTCCAGCGCAATATCGTTGTTACACTGTTCACAGTGCGCCACACCGTTTTGTGGCTCCAGCTCTGCATGACAATCCGGGCAGATAATCGACATAGTGACTCCTTTAACCAGGTATTCATTACTGCGTTAATTTTATCACGATGCGCTTAATGAGGGCCACGCAGCTGTTGCTGTAATGTCAGCAAAAGCTCAACCTCTTCAATTCTGCGTTGCGTTGTGCGGGGCACTTCCTGCAGATCGCGTTCGAACAGACTTTGCGCCCCCAGAATATGTCCGGCCAGGCAGTGCTCATAGATGGAGCCAGGCATATGCCAGCGCTGAATGTCCTCACCATCAATATGTTCCAGAACATCTTCTGCACCGCGTCTGTCGTGGCTGATGATACGTCCATCGCGCAGATAAATCCGCAGCCCTTTTTGCCCGCCAGACGGCCCGGCATATTTGTTTAACCAGAGATCGACCGGCACGCCGCTGATCTGCCCCTGAAGGTATGCCTCGCCCTCTGCGGTGGTCAAATCCCCTTTTCTGATATCCCGCCCCAGACGGTCCTTTGCGGTCACCACCTGCAAGGCCATATCGCCCTTTCCCCCCAGATAGCGTAAGGTTTCACGAATCATCGCCAGCACATGCGTGCCAATATCCAGGATAACGCCGTCCGGGTGGCGAAGCGTGCGCGTATCCGGCTCGCCGGTGGCAAAGTTCAGCGCGATGGACTCACCCGCCGCGTTATACCCACTCGGCTCCTCAAGAAATCCTTCGATTCTGACAATATCAGTCACGGTGTCGACCAGCCCCTGCTGCACGGTACCGAGACGCGCCATCCAGTGATCGAGCGCCAGCGCACGGGAAGCCGCGCCGGGCAATGCCAGTAGTGTTTTCAGTTTTTCGATTTGGGCAAGCGTCGCGACGATAGGTTTTTCAACAACAATACGCGGGACCGGGGAAGCCAGCGCCTGCTCAAGCACCTCAAGATGGTGCAGGGAAGCCGTGGTGATAAACAGGGTATCGAGAGGTTGAGTGAGGAGTTCAGCAAGTGATGCGCATCGCGTCACGTCGGCGGGCTGTTTTGCGGGGTCAACATCAAAACCCAGACACTGTAGCGAGTCGCTAAAGCGAAGTCGTAAAGCAGGCAGGTATGCCGTTTCAACTACGGAGCCAAGTCCAACAAACCCTAACAGCATGTGCTTACCTCGTTGAGTAAATTGCCGGGGCATTACGCCTGCCCCGGCAACATCGAGGTTTTATCAGGCGTTAGCGGCCGGTTTAGTCTGAGTATTTTCCAGCATCCGGCGTACCGGAACAATGAGCACAATCAGTACCGCGGCACAAATCAGCAGTGCGACAGAACAGCGGGCAAACAGATCCGGCAGCATATTAAGCTGGTCGGCCTTCACATGCCCGCCAATCAGGCCAGCCGCCAGGTTGCCCAGCGCGCTTGCGCAGAACCACAGGCCCATCATCTGACCACGCATTCTTTCCGGTGCCAGCAGCGTCATGGTCGCCAGACCAATCGGGCTTAAGCACAGCTCACCCAGCGTCAGCATCAGAATACTGCCCACCAGCCAGAACGGAGAAACCCCCGCCCCACCGTTAGCCAGCACATTCTGCGCGGCCAGCATCATCAGGCCAAAGCCCGCTGCGGCACACAGAATGCCAATAACGAATTTGGTGATACTGCTCGGGCGAATGTTCATGCTCGCAAGCTTCGGCCATGCCCAGCTAAATACCGGCGCCAGAAGGATGATAAACAGGGCATTGACCGACTGGAACCACACCGCCGGGATCTCAAAATCGCCGATCATGCGGTTAGTGTAGTCGTTGGCAAACAAGTTGAACGAGGTTGGCTTTTGCTCAAACGCAGACCAGAAGAACGCCGCGGAAACCAGCAGGATGAAACACACCAGCAGTCTGGCGCGCTCTTTACGGCTGAGGCCGGCAAAAACAAACAGGTAGATGAAGTACAAAGCAACAGACGCGGCAATGACGTAAACCAGCGTACTGGCAACCGCAACCGGGTTAATGACAATCACACCCTGCGCAATCAGCGTCACAACAACAGCCACACCCACAGCCAGCGCCAGCAACCAGGCGCCCACGCCTTTTCGCTTCACTACCGGGCTGTTCCAGGTGGAATCCAGGCCAACTTCACTGTCGTAGCGTTTCATGGACGGAACGGCAAACACGCGGAAGATAACTAGCGCCACCAGCATCCCGATACCACCGATACCAAAGCCCCAGTGCCAGCCATGAGTTTTAATCAGCCAGCCGGAGATCAGCGGAGCAATGAACGACCCCATGTTGATGCCCATATAAAACAGCGAGAAACCGCCGTCACGGCGCGCATCGCCTTTTTTATACAGTGTACCGACCATCACCGAGATACAGGTTTTGAACAGGCCAGAGCCAAGCACAATAAACATCAGACCGATGAAGAACAGGTTATTCCCCATCACAGCAGACAGCGCGATCGAGAGGTGGCCGAGGGCGATCAGAATAGAGCCGTACCAGACGGCTTTTTGCTGGCCGAGCCAGTTATCTGCCAGCCAGCCACCCGGCAGCGCGGCGAGGTACATCGAGCCGGCAAAAATCCCCACGATGGCGGACGCGTTCTCACGTGCCAGCCCCATACCGCCGTCATAAACGGTTGCCGCCATAAACAGAATGAGTAACGGGCGGATACCGTAAAACGAGAAACGCTCCCACATTTCAGTAAAGAACAGTGAGCCAAGCGGATACGGATGGCCGAAGAACGTTCGGCTTTCTTTTTGATTAACAGAGGATTGCATAATTCTCCCGAAAGGTATGTCGTCGTGCTTGTAAACACCGCAAAACACGCCGACCAGTTATATATCTGGCCGATTTTTTGCCTGCGGCGAAGAGTTAATTAACCATTTGATAACCTGGTGCCAGTTTTGTCTAGTACCAACAGCAGGCCTTTAAGATGAAAGTTCGACAATCGTCTACTTTCTCAGATTTAAAATTGGCTAATAACGAATAGTGATTGACATCACACAGAGAAACATACGACAGGTTCAGACGAAAAAAAACCCGCGAAATACGCGGGTTATATGAAAGCAGGCAATGATTATTTGCTTTTCTTGATGTGCTTAATCAAACGCTTACGCTTACGCATCTGGTTTGGCGTCAGGGTATTGCGCTTGTTGGCAAACGGGTTATCCCCTTCCTTGAACTGGATACGGATAGGTGTGCCCATCACATCCAGCGATTTACGGAAGTAGTTCATCAGATAACGTTTGTAGGAATCCGGCAGATCTTTCACCTGGTTACCGTGGATAACCACGATTGGCGGGTTATAACCACCGGCGTGAGCGTATTTCAGCTTCACGCGACGACCACGCACCAACGGCGGCTGATGGTCTTCTGCTGCCATATTCATGATACGGGTCAGCATCGCGGTGCTCTGACGACGGGTTGAGCTGTCGTAGGCTTCGCGAACGGAATCGAACAGGTTACCCACGCCGCTACCGTGCAGCGCAGAAATAAAGTGCACACGCGCGAAGTCAATAAAGCCCAGACGGAAGTCCAGCGTCTCTTTCACCTGCTCACGCACTTCATTGCTCAGGCCGTCCCACTTGTTGACGACGATAACCAGTGAGCGCCCGCTGTTGAGGATAAAGCCCAGCAGCGACAGATCCTGATCGGAGATCCCTTCGCGCGCATCGATAACCAGCAGCACCACGTTGGCATCTTCAATTGCCTGTAGGGTTTTGATAACGGAGAATTTTTCCACCACATCGGTGATTTTCCCGCGTTTACGCACACCGGCAGTATCGATAAGTACGTACTCACGTTCATCGCGCTGCATCGGGATGTAGATACTGTCACGCGTGGTGCCAGGCATGTCGTAAACGACCACGCGCTCTTCACCCAGAATACGGTTAGTAAGCGTAGACTTACCTACGTTTGGACGGCCCACAATCGCCAGCTTAATAGGCAGATCCTGCGGGTTGAATGCCTCTTCAGGCTCTTCCTCTTCGCCCTCTGCAGCTGCTTCGAACTGCGCCCAGTATTCAGCGTCTTCGTCCACTTCCTCCGGCGGGTTCACTTCGTCAACCCACGGCAGCAGAACGGTTTCGAGCAGGCTGGTCACGCCACGGCCATGAGAGGCCGCGATTGGGTAGATCTCACCCAGACCTAAGGACCAGAAATCAGCAACCGCCTGATCGGCATCGATGCCGTCAGTTTTATTCGCCACCAGGAAGGTTGGCTTTTCACGCGCGCGCAGATGTTTGGCGATAGCGGAGTCTGCTGGCATCAGGCCAGCACGGGCATCAACCATAAACAGAACAACGTCTGCTTCTTCGATTGCCAGCAAAGACTGTTCCGCCATACGGGTTTCGACGCCGTCCTCTGTCCCATCAATACCGCCAGTATCGATGCAGATGAACTCACGCCCCTCCACTTCTGCACGACCGTACTTACGGTCACGCGTCAGCCCCGGGAAATCCGCAACCAGCGCATCACGGGTGCGTGTTAAACGGTTAAAAAGAGTGGATTTTCCAACGTTAGGGCGCCCGACAAGCGCGACCACAGGTACCATGTTTGAAGCCTCATAAAATTCAAAATCACGTCGCTTTCGCGGCGTTTTTAAAAAAGTCAAAACGGCCCCTGAGTTAACAGGAGCCGTTTAGTATACAACAACCGCTGAATAATTAACGCGTGATCGCGTACAGCGTGCCGTCTTTTGCCTGGATCAGCAGTTTGCCATCAGCCACAACTGGTTCCGTCAGGAAGCCAGAGCTGTCAACTTTTTGCTGAGCAGTGAAGCGACCCGTTTCTGGGTCAATCCAGTGCATATAACCTTCGCTATCACCGACAACCAGGCTGCCGTTATACAGCGCCGGAGCCGTCAGCAGACGGTGCAGCAGATCGCTTTGCGTCCACAGCGTTACGCCACCTTCGGTGTTCAGTGCCAGCAGGCGATCGTTCTGATCAACCATATAAATACGGTTGCCATCAACGATGAAATCATTAACAGAGCCCAGCTCACGTTTCCACATGATCTGGCCGCTGCGCAGGTCCAGCGCGGTCAGGTTACCATTATAAGCCAGCGCGTAAACCACGCCATTGACGATAACCGGCGTTGTGTCCACGTCGCTCAGGCGGTCAATTTCAGTTGAACCGGTTGCCTGAGAGATACGCTGCTGCCAAATCATCTGGCCCTGCTGCATCAGTACCGCACTGACACGACCATTGTCGCCGCCAACAATCGCCGCGCCAAAAGCAGATGCCGGAGCAGATTCACCGCGCAGAGACAGTGAAGGCATATCCAGGTTTACCGTCCATTTCACCAGACCGTCGGCTTCGTTCAGCGCCTGCAACTGGCCGTTGCTGGTGTGGATTAGAACCAGACCATCGCTCACAACCGGGCGGGACAGCGATTCGCCAGCCACCGTGGTTTGCCATGCGATTGAGCCATCACTGGTGTTCAGCGCGTAAACCTGCGCTTTTTCACTGCCCACATAGACGTGGCCGCCAGCAACCGTCAGGCCGCCAGAGAGCAGTGCAGGCTTACGGGAGAACCAGCCATCTTTTTCCGCCAGATTAACGGACCACACTTCTTTTCCGTCGTCGGAATTAAGTGCTTTTACCGTGCCTTTACGGTCAGCCGCATAGACAACGCTGTCAGCAAATGCCGGGTGCAGGTTGGAATAAAATTCACCAATACCGTCACCGACGGAAGAGCTCCACGCGGTTGACGGGGTAAACTGGTTTTCAACCGTTGGCAGCGGGGACATTTTTACAACATCTTCTTCGCCACTGAACAGTGAACAGCCACTCAATAACGTAACAGAAAGCAGTCCTGGCAGAAGTAATTTACGCAATTGCATCGGGTCCCTCTCAGACGGACAAATTATTTATTTTCATCTGCATCATTTCGCTCAGCGCAGGTGAAGCTTTGCTATCTACGCCAGCTTGCCACGCTTTACGCGCGCCCTCTTTGTCACCTTTGCTCAGCAGTGCTTCACCGCGCAGGTCGGCAACAATGGCCGCAAAGCCTTCACCTTTGATGGTATCGAGCGTTTTCAGCGCATCATCGGCTTTTTTCTGCTGAACCTGGATACGCGCCAGACGCATGTTTATGACCGCTTTCAGGTTCTCATCACTCGCCGCAGCAAGGCCTTGTGACAGCTGTGCTACTGCTTTATCCAGCTCATTTTTATCAACAAACTGCTGCGCGACTTCCAGTGCGGCCAGCGCACCGTAGGTGTTTTTGTTTTCAGCAGAAAATTTCTCGGCAGCGGTCAGCGTTTGCGGCTGATCGGCACGAATAGCGCTGATGGTATTTTCATACGCCAGAGAAGCGCCACGCGCGGAATCAGCCTGATGACCGTTCCAGAAACGCCAGCCCACTAACGCACCCACACCCAAAATTACCCCAACAGCCAGTGCTTTGCCGTTTTCGGCAAAGAAGCGTTTAATCGCATCAACCTGGTCGTTTTCGTTCTCGTAAATTTCCACGCAGTTCTTCTCCTTAGGAAGTCAAAGTGCGCAAGTGCGCCGCAACGCCATCCTGCGTTACCGTTGTTTGCTCACCAGAGCGCAGGTCTTTAACCACCACTTCGCCGTTAGCCACTTCAGACTCACCCAGCACCAGTGCAATACTTGCGCCCCACTTATCGGCACGAGCAAACTGTTTTTTGAAGTTGCCGCCGCCATGGTTGGTCATCAGCTTAACGCCCGGCAGTTCGTCACGAACACGTTCGGCAAGCTGCATTGCCGCAGACTGCGTATCCGCGCCTGAGGCCACCAGGTATATATCGACAACGGAATCTGCTTTAAATTCCGGATTAACTGCCTGAACCAGCAAAACAAGTCGCTCAAGACCCATTGCAAAACCAACGGCAGGTGCCGCACGGCCACCAAGCTGTTCAACCAGACCGTCATAACGACCGCCTGCACATACTGTTCCCTGTGAGCCGAGGCTGCTCGTCACCCACTCGAAAACGGTACGGTTGTAGTAATCCAGACCACGCACCAGACGCTGGTTGACGGTATAAGCAATGCCTGCTGCTTCCAGCAGTTTGCACAGACCCGCGAAGTGCTCGCGAGAATCATCGTCCAGGTAATCACCCAGCGCAGGTGCATCGTTCAACAGCGCCTGAACTTCCGGGTTTTTAGAATCAAGAACACGCAACGGATTGCTGTACATGCGACGTTTGCAGTCTTCGTCCAGCGACTCTTTATGCTGTTCCAGGAACGCAACCAGTGCATCGCGATAGTTCGCACGCGCTTCCAGAGAACCGATAGAGTTCAGCTCCAGAGAAACATGCTCAGAAATACCGAGCGCGCGCCACCAGCGGGCTGTCAGCAAAATCAGTTCGGCATCGATGTCCGGGCCTTGCAGACCAAAGACTTCAACACCCAGCTGGTTGAACTGGCGGTAACGACCTTTCTGTGGACGTTCGTGGCGGAACATCGGGCCGATGTACCACAGGCGCTGCTCCTGATTGTACAGGAGACCATGTTCGATGCCGGCGCGTACGCAGCCCGCCGTACCTTCCGGACGCAGTGTCAAGCTGTCGCCGTTGCGGTCCTCAAAGGTATACATCTCTTTTTCAACCACGTCGGTCACTTCACCGATCGCGCGTTTGAATAACGGGGTCTGCTCTACAATCGGCAAACGGATTTCGCTGTAACCGTAGCTGCCGAGCACCTGTTTCAGTGTGCCTTCAATGCGCTGCCAGATGGCGGTTTCGCCAGGCAGATAATCGTTCATGCCGCGGATGGCTTGAATGTTTTTTGCCACGTTTATTCTCTTTCTATATACAAAAAAGAACCCAAAGAATGGGTTCAATCATACATGGGAAGCGAGCGGCTTCCCATCACGTTATTTTTCAACCTGCTGAATGCTGATACGCTGCGCTTCATCCATCATCGTGGCTTTGGCGCGAATGCGGGCTTCAAGCTGATCGATCATGTCGCTATTATCCAGACGATCTTTACGAATGCCATCTTCATAGAGACCACTTTTCTTGTTACCACCGGTCACGCCCAGCGTAGACACGAGCGCTTCACCCGGGCCATTCACCACACAACCGATAATGGACACATCCATCGGAGTGATAATGTCTTCCAGGCGCTGCTCAAGGGCATTCACCGTACCGATGACGTCAAACTCCTGACGCGAACAGGTTGGGCAGGCAATAAAGTTGATCCCACGCGCACGGATACGCAGTGATTTCAGGATATCGAAACCGACTTTGATCTCTTCAACCGGATCGGCTGCCAGAGAGACACGCAGAGTGTCGCCGATCCCTTCCGAGAGCAGCAGCCCCAGACCGATCGCCGATTTTACGGAACCGCTACGCAGGCCGCCAGCTTCGGTGATCCCCAGGTGCAGCGGCTGATCGATCTGCTTTGCCAGCAGTCGATAAGATTCCACCGCCAGGAACACATCAGAAGCTTTTACGCTGACTTTGAACTGATCGAAGTTAAGACGATCCAGATGATCCACATGGCGCATAGCGGACTCAAGCAGCGCCTGCGGCGTCGGTTCGCCATACTTTTCTTGCAGATCTTTTTCCAGTGAACCGGCGTTTACACCGATACGGATTGGAATATTTTTGTCTCGCGCGCAGTCCACTACCATACGGATACGTTCTTCGTTACCGATGTTGCCTGGGTTGATGCGCAGGCAGTCAACGCCATATTCGGCGACTTTAAGTGCAATACGGTAGTCGAAGTGAATATCTGCAACCAGCGGAACACTGACCTGTTGTTTGATCAGTTTGAAGGCCTCGGCGGCATCCATGGTTGGCACGGAAACGCGGACAATGTCCGCACCGACGCGTTCTAATGCTTTGATTTGATTGACCGTTGCTTCCACATCTGTGGTGCGCGTGTTGGTCATCGACTGGACGGCGATAGGAGCCCCATCGCCAATTGGCACATTCCCAACGTAAATCCGTTTCGATTTTCTACGTTGAATCGGAGCCTGGTTATGCATGAAAAATCTCCCGCGTTGCCCGTCTGTTACTGTGCTGCTGATTGTTCGGCATTAACGGTAAGACGCGCAACCTGGTTAGTTCTGATAAAGCGACTCAGATCGACAGGTTTACCCTGGTACTGGATCTGTACCGCAGATGGTGCGCCAATCTTGAGCTTATACGGCGCCTGACCCGTCAGGTTTAACGTGCCATCTTTACGCTGTAAGCCGCTGAAAAGTTTTTTACCGGTTGCATCGGTCACTTCTAACCAGCAATCGGCCGAGAAGTTCATCACCAGCGCATTCGGGTTGGCCGCAGCATTCGCTACGCCCGCCTGATCGGTTGGCAGTGGCTGAGCAGCGCTATTCGCAGGCGCAGATGCCGCTGGCGTGGTGGCCGCGGTATCAACATTCGCCTGAGAAGGAGCTACAACGGTATTATTTGGTGCTGGTGCAGGAGCAGCAGGATTCGCCGCTGGCGCTTGTGCCTGTGCCGGATCGGTTGCAGTTGCAGCCGTTTGCGGATCGTTAGACGTTGCTGCGTTATCGGTGCTCAGCGGCACGTTCTGTGCGTTATCGCTACCCGCGTTGTTCAGCTCGGCGGAAGATTGGTCGGCCATGGTGGTTATCTCTTCCTGCTGCGCTTTGTGGTTTTGCCACCACCATGCGCCCGTCAGGCCAATAACCACAAACAGCACCAGCCAGGTAAAGCTCATCAGCCAGCCATCACGTTTTTTACGACGTTTCCCCAGCGAGAATGTCTGCATCGGCGCAACTTTTGCTGCACGCACCGGCGCCTGCTTCTCGATCATAGGCAGTAATTCGTTTTCGGGGATATGCACCAGTTTTGCGTAAGAGCGGATATAACCACGCAGAAATGTTGAAGCCAGATCGGCAGGTGCCTTATCTTCTTCAATATCGCGAACCGTGGATACCTTCAGGCACAAGCGTTCTGCAACAGCTTGCTGGCTGAGTCCGAGTTGTTCACGGGCGTTGCGAAGACGAACGCCAGTGGAGAGTGCTTCATGTTGGTCGTGAGTGGCTTCAGTATTCATTCGCTACAACTACTGGTACGTGAAAAATAAGGGTTCAGGTGCCGGTGAGTCACAATGCCACCCGCACCGCGAAACTTCTGGTCAGTTAACCTGGAACAGACAGTATAAGACTGTCAGCCCGTAGATGACAGTACAGCCCTGCCTGTGCAGCCAAACTGTTTTTAGGCCGTTACATACTGCCCGAAAGTCGTATGAAACGCACCGTAATTATTAATCAATCATCACGAATATGACTGATTATTCAGTAAGATTATGCGTCACGGCGATGATAATGCGCCGTGACTGAATAATAATCAAACAGCTTTCACCGCGATTGTCTCACCCTGCATACGTTTACGCAGCGTTCGTTTCGTACGGTCAATCACATCACCCGCCAGCTGTCCGCACGCGGCATCAATATCATCACCACGTGTTTTACGCACGATAGTGGTGAAACCGTACTCCATCAGTACTTTGGAGAAACGATCGATACGGCTGTTTGAACTGCGGCCATACGGCGCACCCGGGAACGGGTTCCATGGAATCAGGTTAATCTTGCACGGCGTATCTTTCAGCAGCTCAGCCAGCTGATGCGCATGTTCGGTGCCATCATTAACGTGATCCAGCATGACGTACTCGATAGTTACACGGCCCTGGTTCGCGTTGGATTTTTCCAGATAGCGGCGCACTGCGGCGAGGAAGGTTTCGATATTGTACTTTTTGTTGATTGGTACAATTTCGTCACGGATTTCATCGTTTGGCGCGTGCAGGGAAATTGCCAGCGCAACGTCAATCATGTCGCCGAGCTTATCCAGCGCAGGTACAACACCTGACGTAGAGAGAGTGACGCGGCGTTTAGACAGACCAAAACCGAAATCATCCAGCATGATTTCCATCGCCGGTACGACGTTAGTCAGGTTCAGCAGGGGTTCACCCATGCCCATCATCACCACGTTGGTGATTGGACGTGTGCCCGTCACTTTTGCTGCGCCAACGATTTTAGCCGCACGCCACACCTGGCCGATAATTTCAGACACGCGCAGGTTACGGTTAAAGCCTTGCTGAGCCGTAGAGCAGAATTTGCACTCAAGCGCACAACCGACCTGAGAAGAGACGCATAGCGTGGCACGGTCATCTTCCGGGATATACACGGTTTCAACGCGCTGATCGCCTACAGCGATAGCCCATTTGATGGTGCCATCGGCAGAGCGTTGTTCTTCCACCACTTCAGGCGCACGAATTTCGGCCACTTCTTTAAGCTTGTTGCGCAGCACTTTGTTGATGTCAGTCATGTCATCAAAGTTGTCGCTGCAATAGTGGTACATCCATTTCATGACCTGGTCGGCACGAAACGGCTTCTCGCCCATCTCTTTAAAGAATTCGCGCATCTGCTGACGGTTCAGATCCAACAGGTTGATTTTTCCATTTTTATTTGGAACCGCAGGAATGGCGACTTCGGAGGTATTCACTAGTTCAGACATAATTTTTTCCGGCCTCGTTGTTACACGTTATGGCCCGTGGAGGGTTAAAAAGAAACGCCCCGGAAAGCATCTGCTCGTCCGGGGCGTTGCATTGTACAAAGTCTGGCGCAGGGATGCCACGTCTGCACGCGGCATTTACGAAAATAATGTGTAAACGAAACCGTTAAATTAACGGGTACGTGGACACACTTCGCCTTCAGCGAAGAAGAAAGCGATTTCGCGCGCAGCAGATTCTACAGAGTCAGAACCGTGGGTGCCGTTCTCGGTGAAGCTGTCAGCGTAGTCAGCGCGCAGAGTACCTGCCAGCGCGTTATCCGGGTTGGTTGCGCCCAGCAGATCGCGGTGACGCTGTACTGCGTTTTCACCTTCCAGTACGGAAACGACGATTGGGCCAGAAGTCATGAACTCAACCAGGCCGTCAAAGAATGGACGACCTTCGTGCTCAGCGTAGAAACCGCGAGCCTGTTCAACGCTCAGGTGCAGCATTTTGGTGCCTACAATTTTGAACCCTGCTGATTCAAAGCGAGCGAAGATGCTGCCAATAACGTTTTTTGCCACCGCGTTTGGTTTAATGATGGAAAAAGTACGTTCAATAGCCATGATAACCTCTGTCAAATGTTCTGTTGTTTTGCATACCTGAGTATGGTGTGGCGCGGATTATAATGAGCAATAGCGCCATTGCCTACGGATCTAAGTAACATTTTTTTAAAATAAGATGAGTTTTAGCAACAGCTCACATCTAAAGGCCACTATTTCGCTACTGAAGCGTAAAGTTCACCGTTGTTACCTGACCTGCGTCATCCATTACCAGTAACTGATAATCACCTGACTTATCAAGCTGTAAAGTGTAAACCCTTCCTTTCACATCCAGCGGTTCACCGTTTAAAAACCACCAGCGTTCGCCGCTACTGCCACTGGCCTGGAGAGGCAGCGACACACGTGCTTCACCCGGCAGACGTTTGATAACGGCCCCTTCACGCACGCCAGAGAGGATAAGCGGTGCCGGTGAATCCTGTGCTAACGGCGGACAAACCGCAGACGCCGCAGGGATCCTTGCCGCACGCCGCTCGGCGGCCGGGAGCCAGGGCTCCAGCGGCAACGGCCACACGTCCACGACCTTCTCTGTGGCATCCGGGCAATCCGCGGCAACACGCCTGCCCTCTTTATTCAGCCAGATGGGGAAGCGGATACCGCGAACGCCTTCCTGTTCCGGCAGCAACAGCGTTGGTGGCTCGCTGCCATCCAGTAGCCAGGTAGAAAGGCGACGACGGCAGTTCTCACTGCCTTCCGGCAGAGACTGCCCGCCTGGCCAGCAGATAACACCGCGCCCAACCGATGCCGGACGCGGGTCGCGCGGCAGACGCGCTTCGGCAATCGTCGAGCGAGACTGAAGCATGTTATTGACCTGGTTTAGCAACGGCACCGCACTCGCGAAGCCAAACTGTCCGGCCACTGGCGTGCCATCCGGTCGTCCGGTCCAGATCCCAATGATATAGCGGGCGTTAAGGCCGATGGCCCAGGCATCCCGATAGCCATAACTGGTGCCGGTTTTCCACGCGAGCGGCACCACCTGTGGCAGTGCGCCATCAGGCAGAGGTTGTGCCTCATTCGCCAGAATCCGGCGAATAATCCACGCCGCCCCCGGTGACAATAAGGGGCGCTCCAGAAGCGGGTCGCCAGGCCGGATACGCAATTTTGCCGCTTTGCCGTGTCGGGCAAACGCGCTGTAGGCGGCCGTAATATCCGCGAGCCTTGCCCCTGCGCCCCCCAGGATCAGCGATAAGTTGGGCTGAGCCCCCGCAGGCAGAATAAGCGGTAGCCCTGCATTGCTGAGCATTCCGGTAAAGCGTTTTGGTCCGTAGGCTTCCAGCACCTGCACCGCCGGGAGGTTCAGCGACCGCACCAGCGCTTCGCTCATACTGACTGGCCCATGAAATCCGCTGTCGAAATTACCGGGCCGGTAATCCCCGGTTCTGCGCGGCACGTCCTGTAGCAGTGACGCGGGATGGATCTGCCCCTCGTCCAGCGCCATACCGTAGATAAAGGGCTTGAGTACCGATCCCGGCGATCGGATCGCATTGACCATGTCCACGTGGCTGAACCGGCTATCGTCGTTGATATCCACGGAACCTACCCAACCACGCACTTTCATATCGGTATGATCGACGACGATCATCGCCAGAGAGCTTCTTGCCGGCAGGCGCGCCTTCCAGTTAAGCGCCAGCTCCTCAAGCTGTCGCTGCAATGACGCATCCAGCGTGGTGATGATTTTGTTATCCCGGCTTTTGCTAAGCATCATCCGTGAAAAAAGCGGTGCCAGCTGCGGCATTTGCCGTGGCGCCAGCCAGACGGCCTCTTCACGGGACTCTTTAACCTGCTGTGCTGACCAGACACCCTGGGTCACCATTCTGTCGAGCACTTTATTGCGCGCGGCTTCAGCACGCTCCGGCCATCTGTCAGGGCGCAACCGGCTTGGTGCCTGAGGTAAAACGGCCAGCAGCGCGGCTTCCGAATAGCTTAGCTGCGAGGGTGGTTTGCCAAGATAAGTCCAGCTGGCCGCACCCACGCCCTGCAACGTGCCGCCAAAGGGCGCACGGTTCAGATAGAGCGTCAGAATATCGCGTTTTGAAAGATGCCATTCGAGCTGGACAGCCCGCCAGAGCTGGCGAATTTTACCGCCAAAGGTACGCGGATGCGGGTCGAGTAACCGTGCAACCTGCATGGTGAGCGTGCTTCCCCCGGACACCACTTTACCGGAGCTCAGATCCTGCCAGGCCGCACGCAGCACGGAAAAAGGGTTAACGCCGGGATGGTCCCAGAACCAGCGGTCTTCATACTGGATCAGGGCGTCGAGATAGCGCGGAGAAACCTCTTCAATGGTCACCGGATAACGCCAGATCCCTTCGCTGTCGGCAAAGCGCCACAGTGGCGTCCCCTGCTCATCCACCACCACGCGCGCGGGATTGACCTCTTTGAGGGGTAACGGCCACAGGCGATCGGCGGCAATGATAAGCCCCCATAAAATGAGAAGCGCTCCCGCCAGTTGAAACCAGCGGGAGCGTGTCAGACGAGCTATCTGCATGTTATGGAACAACAATCAGCGGGCCACTTGCCGCACCTGTTGCCCGCCACTGCGGAACATACATGGATTCCACCATCGGGGCCGGCACCTGATAGGTCCCTGGCGTCACAGCGCGCGCCAGATAAACCAGCGTTACCGGCTGGCCGTCACTGACCGGAACCGCCGCCACGAAGCGATCGTCGCGGAACTCCATATGCTGAATATCCGCCTGCTGCATCTGTGTCAGCAGGTTCTGCACCTCGCTCCCGCTATCCTGCAAGCTGGCGCTGCTGTTTGCCAGATTCTGATTCTCCAGCTCCAGTCCTGCCGGGAGCAAATCAACCACCAGCGCATCCGGGACGTTCTGGCTGGCTTTCACATCAAGCCATACCAGCACCAGCTCACCACTCTTCAACGAGGAGAGCGATTTGGTGCTGCCATCGGTGGCCAGAATATGTCGTTCGATTTGCAATACGCTGGATGAAGGCTGAGGCGCATTTTCCGGGTATCCGGTGCTATCAAGGCGGATCCAGAGTGGTGTCGTGCCGGTGTTGGTCACCTGCAACGCACCGAGCTGGTCGCTATTGACGTTCTGCACCTGTGCATTGTCGCCACTGAGTGGTTTGTCAGCCAGACTGGTCGTGGCCTGCCAGGCACCGGACAGCGTTGGCAATAAACGGCCAGCCAGGAACAGCGCATTGCTCTCCTGAGTGGAGAGCCAGCGCTGGCTAAAGGCCTGTTCAGAAAGCGTGTTCAGTAAGGTATTTTGCACATCCGGCAGCAGTTTGTACTCTTCCAGCAGGGAGAGCATCAGCGCGTTATCGCGCAGCGCGCTACCGTAATCAGCCATCCAGTTTTTGCTATCGTTACGCGGCGTTTTGATGGCCAGGCCCAGCGCCTGCTGGCTACGTGGCGCATCACCCATCAGTTTTAACGCCATGCCGAGCTGCATCAGTGGCAATCCAGACGCCGCCTGACCGTGGCGATCCCAGATCTCACGCAATGCGCCGAGCGGCGCTTTTTGCTGACGCGCCAGCACCAGAGCTGCATAAGCCTGTACCGCAAATTTACTGGCCTGAGTATCGTCACTGTAGCGAATTGACATCATGCCCGGGTCCTGCAAATAGCGCAGCAGGCGGTTATTGGCATTATTAATGGCATCGGCCGGAACGCTGTAGCCCTGCTCGCCAGCACGCACCAGGAAATCGGTCACATAGGCGGTGAGCCAGTACTCTTCCTGGCCATTTTTATCCCAGAGCGCAAAGCCGCCGTTATCACGCTGCATTTGCAACAGACGAGATATCCCGATGTCAATCGCGGCACGACGCTTATCATCGCTATCCCCTTTAATGCCCAGCGCCGTCAGCTGTGCTGCATTGGTATACAGCGACGGGAACAGGCCACTGGTCGTCTGCTCAAGACAACCATACGGATAAGCCTGCAACTCACGGATATAGCGCGCCAGATTCAGCGGTGGTTTACCGCTAAGCAGCAGTTGTCCCTGCAAGGTTTCAGGGGATAACCCATTGATATGCTGCGCAGGTGCAGTCCAGGACTCACCCGAGTTCAGCATTGCTCCTGTATTCACCGTCTGGGCCGGGAACGCCGGACGAACGCCGATTTTCCAGCTTTTTTGCTGCGGTGCGAAGGTTTCCCCCGGAAGCGCCAGCCCCGTCACCTGTGCGGTAATTTCACCATCGCCATAGCCAGCGAGTGCCCGAACCGGAATAAACAGGGTGGTTCGCACGCCTGGCGCCAGCTTAACCGGCTGCGGCTGCGCGCTTTCCAGGCTTAGCAAGCCCGATGCCGTTAAGGCGACGTTCAGGGTCTGCGGCTGATCGGTCAGGTTTGTCACATCCAGCGTTAACCTGGAGGTGTCGCCGCTGGCGAGGAAGCGTGGCGTATTCAGCTCAGCGATAACAGGTGCCGCGACAATAACTTTGCTTTCGCTGCTGCCAAAGTCGTCTTCCGTCCAGGCTTGCGCCATCAGACGTAATTCGCCGTTGAAATCACCTATCGGCATCGTAATGGTGCCTTCGCCATTGGCATCAAGCTCTACGGGTTGTGCCTGCTGGGCAATAATGGTGACGTGATTCACCGGCGGTTTACCCCCGCGTTTCAGTTCATCACCATCACCACCAAAACGCAGCGCCGCCATGCGGCCCTGACCTTCGATAACCTGGCCGTAGATATCGTAAATATCTGCCCCGTAACGCTTCTGCCCGAAGAATGCCTGCCACGGATCCGGCGTGACGTAATCCGTAATGTTCAGCACGCCGCTATCCACCGCAGAAACCAGCACGTTGACTTTCTGCGGTACCGCGCCCTCTTTCACGCTGGCTTTCACTTTCACCGACAGCGTCTGATTTGGGCGCATTTTTTGCGGATTATCGAGCGCAATATTCAGACGACGATTCTCGTCCCCCATTGGCAGGTGCAGCAGCCCAACGGCGCGTTTTGGTGTGGCCGATTTAGATTTATCGCCCGGACGCACCACCAGCGTGCTGAGATAAAGATCGTGACGTTTCCAGGCTTTATCCACCGGGATCGCCAGATCAAGACCGTTGGCCGGAACATCGATTTCCTTCCACCACAGCGGCCCTTCGCTGGATTCAATCATCGCGTAGCCTTTGCCTGCGGCAGGTGCGGCAATGTGCAGATTGATGGTGTCGCCAGGCTGATAGGCCGGTTTATCCAGCTTCAGCGTCACGCGGTCGGGACGCGCCGCACCGGTACCATCGCTGTTGTCCTGCCAGCTGTAGCCGGCCCAGAAACGCACGCTACTGACCGTATCATCTGGCGCTTTGACCTCCAGACGATAAGAGCCCCACTCCACCGGGAAGGTCACTTTACCGGTCTGATCGGCGGCGATATCGAGTGATTGCTCACCTTCAACCAGATCTTTTTGATCAAATTGAGACTGCCATCCGTCCGTTTCGGACCAGTTCCAGAAGTAATCCCGGCGTTCGCGGATAAGCCGAACCTGTAGCCCTGAAACTGCTTTTTTCGCTCCACTGGCATCGGCATAGACGATATCAAAACCGGCGTTGCTGTTTTCATCAACAATAGGCTGATTGACGGTGGTGTCTGTGCGGTAGTCATACACTGCTTTGCTGGCAAACTCCGGGCGAATCCCCGGCAGGGTTTGCGCTGGCCAGATGGCCTGCTCTGCGCGACGCGTCACCGGACGGCCGCCGGATTCCAGCAGGCTGGCTTGCAGGATCACCTGTAACGGCGAGTGCGCCTCTTTCCACTGACTTTCCGCTGATACCTCACCCCGGCCCTGCTCGTTAAGCGTGAGCTGTACTTCATCCAGGCTACGCGTCAGGTTCTCTTCAGCGATATCCCCGAACTGGAAGCCCGGCAGTGCCGATACGGCCTCACGCAGAGGACGCAGGAATAGCTGACCTTGCAGGCTGTTTCCGTTGGCGGGTGCGCCATAGAGGTAATAACCCGTTACATCAAATCTGACGTCATCAGCCGGGGAAACCGGCGTTTTTTGCCCTGAGAGATTTAACGCCATGCGCTCCGGCATAAAATCTTCGACGTGGAAATCCCACATCCGTTGCAGGTTATCGCCGGTATTGGCGCGAATATGCCACATACCGGTTTGCGCCCCGCTGTCCAGCGGATAGGTAAAGCGATACAAACCGTTTTCCGGCTGAACCACCAGGGTGCGCGCAACCTGCCCGTCCGGGCGCAGCACATCAAGTTTGACCGGTTGTGCAGGCAATGGCTTACCGTCACTGTCACGCAGCAGGCCGTTGAGAATAACGGTTTCACCCGGGCGATAGAGATCGCGCGGGCCAAACATAAAGAACTGTTTGCTGTAACCAGGCGCGCCGGCGATATCAAACTCAGCCAGATCCAGCGCCGGAAGTTTCAGGTCGAGCAGGGTTGTCTGCCCGTCTTTTCGCGCCAGTATTAACGCGGCTTCTTTATCAGTCTCCAGTCTGGCGTGTCCGTCACCATCGCTGGTGCCTTGCGCCAGCGTCTGCCCTTTATCATTGAGTAATGCGACCTCAATACCGGACTGTGCCGCGCCGTTTTCCAGGCTCTGGGTAAAGATATCGAGGCGATTATGATAACGGTGAGCGGACAGACCAATGTCGCTCAGGGTAAACAGGGTGGCCGCATTGCTGTAGTTGTAATGTCCCGCCTGGTTCATCACGGCGATATACACGCCAGACTGTTGCAGCGGTTTGATATCACTCAGGGGCAGTAGCAGTTTTTCGCGCGTGTTTCGCGCCGGGTTAAGATCAAAACGGCCGGTATAGACCAGATCGGCCATTTTGAGCAGATTGTCAGACTCCCAGTTGGTGAGCGAGTTACGGTATTCCCACTGGCTGACAAACGATGCCAGAGATTCAGGCTTCACGCGGTAGAAGTTCACATCCACGTTGTTGACGTTGAGCGCCATCACCGGCAGCCCTTCCACCACTTTTCCTGGCAGAAGCGAGCCGCGGCTGGCAAAACCGACCGTCGGTTCGACATCCCGGGTGGTGATCGCTTTTTCGTAATCGATGCCAAATGTGGCTTTGTTCAGCGCCAGCAGGTCGCGTTCGACGGTAATCACCAGATTGCGGTTCGGCTCGAGGTGACGCAAGCGCAGCTCTTTCAGATTGGGCGCCAACTCCCATGCGCCATCCACTTTACCGCTTTTCTTATCAACGACATGAACGGTACGCGCAAAATCCTGATCGGGATTGAGCGGGACAGAGAAAGTCAGAACTAACGTAGCCGCTCCGTCGAGCTGGATTTCAGAGGCATCCAGTAAGGTGAGAGGTTTACCCTGACTGGCAGACGCCAGCTTCGCCAGTTGCGCGCTATCGGGTTTTACCGGAGTGTTCTCTTTCGATGAACTGGCGGTTGCAGAAGGTGCCGGGGCCGAAGCCTGTGGTTTTTCGTCGCTGTTATCACAGCCGACAAGCGTAAAAGCGGTAAGCAGCGCGAGTGAGATCGCGGCTAAGCGGAACGGTTTCATCCTTTATCCCTGGCCCATTGAGCCTGTTGGTCGTCATCCGAGTAAGTATTATCCGCAAGTTTCATTAATACAAAAAGTCTAAATTGAGATTCTGGAAAGCACCTCGCAAAGAGGTGATACCTCACAACCGGTGCTGCAACGCCGATCACACCATCAAACGTCACATGTTACCTTTCGCGTCATTTGTTTTTAAAACAAGCAGATAGCTGGATGAACCCGCCAGTTGCCTGCTAGTTTAAGGCCCAAGACGCACACCGAGTGCGCGGTTCAATAAGAGAGATAGCCATGAAACGAGCCGTGAACGCCTTACAAAATTTCGGAAAATCATTGTACGGACCGGTACTTATCTTACCGATTGTCGGCCTTTTTATCGCCCTGGGTAACGTGCTGGGTAACGGTAACCTTGCAGACTATCTGCCATTCCTCGGCCACCCATTAATCCAGAATCTGGGTCAACTTATCGCCAAATCTGCCGTATCAGTGCTGGTTAACCTGGCGCTGGTCTTTGCCGTGGGTATCCCGATTGGCCTGGCGACCCGTGATAAAGGCTACGCCGCCCTGATTGGTCTGGTGACCTTTGTGGTGTTTATCAATGCTATGAACGTCACGCTGCAGCTGCAGGGCGAGCTTGCTCCGGCAGACCAGATAAAAGCGGCCGGACAAGCCATGGTGCTGGGGGTTCAGGTACTGGAGATGGGCGTCTTTGCCGGGATCCTGACCGGGGCGCTCTCCGGCTACCTGTACAACAAATACGCCAGCGTACAGTTTAATGGCGCGATGGCGATTTATTCCGGCCACTGTTTTGTCGCTATTGTGATGCTTCCTGTGTCCATGCTCCTCGGCGTGGTGATGAGTGAACTCTGGCCATTTGCCCAACATGGCATTAGCACCCTGGCGCTGGTGATAAAAGACTCTGGTCCGTTCGGTGTGGCCATTTACGGTTTCCTTGAACGCATTCTGGTGCCAACCGGTTTGCATCATCTGGTTTACACGCCGTTCCTGTATACCGAACTGGGCGGGACGCAAGAGGTCTGCGGTGCAACCTACCAGGGTGCGCGCAATATCTACTTTGCCGAGATGGCTTGCCCGCAGGTGAAACAGCTCAGCAGCACGGTAGTGTGGGATGCGCGTGGCATCAGCAAGATGTTTGGCCTGCCTGCGGCGGCGCTGGCGATGTATATGACCGCGAAGCCAGAACGCAAGGCTGCGGCAAAAGCGATTCTTATCCCGGCCGCACTGACCTCTCTGCTGGTGGGGGTGACCGAGCCGATTGAGTTCTCGTTCCTGTTTGTTGCCCCCCTCCTGTTCGTGGTGCACGCGGTACTGACCGGCATCGGCATGATGCTCTTCTCGCTGTTTGGCGTTCATGCAATTGGCGCTAACGGGATTATTGATTTCATTCTTTACAACCTGCCGCTCGGCACAGAGAAATCCAACTGGCCAATGTACCTCGTGGTTGGGCTGATTATGTTCGCGCTCTACTTCGTGGTGTTCCGCTTCCTGATCCTGCGTTTCAACATGAAGACGCCAGGCCGTGAAGATGACGAGCAGGAAACACGGCTCTACAGCAAACACGAGTATCAGGCGAAGGGGAACAATGAGGGCCTGGGGGATCCATCGTGTCGGGTCTTGGCGGACGAGAAAATATTGAAGTGGTAGATAACTGCTACACCCGCTTACGCGTCACGGTGAAGAATGTCGAGATCATTGACGAACCGCGCCTCAAGGCGACCGGCGCGAAAGGGATTATCAAACAAGGTAACAACGTTCAGGTGGTCTACGGGCTGCATGTCAAAAAAATGCGAGAAGCCGTTGAGACGTTTCTCTGAAAGGAGCTAAAGATGTTTAAACCCCCGTTTATTCTCTCTATTGCCGGTGGCGGCAGCACTTACACGCCGGGCATCGTGAAAAGCCTGATGGTACGCCTGCAGGATTTCCCGCTGGCAGAAATACGCCTCTACGATATTGACGACGCGCGTCAGAACACCATTGCGCCGGTGGTGGAGAAGGTTATTCGCGACCACAGCCAGAGCATTAAATTTACCGTCACCAGCGATCCGGAAGTGGCTTTCAGCGGCGCACATTTTGTCTTCGCCCAGATGCGCGTTGGCCAGTACAAAATGCGCGAGCAGGATGAGAAGATCCCATTGCGTCACGGCGTGGTTGGGCAAGAAACCTGCGGCCCTGGCGGGCTGGCGTACGGCCTGCGCACCATCCTGCCGATGGTGGAGCTTATCGATTTGGTGGATCGCTACGCGCATGAAAAAGCGTGGATCGTAAATTACTCCAACCCGGCGGCGATCGTCGCGGAAGGCGTGCGTCGTCTGCGTCCGAACGCCCGCGTGCTGAACATCTGCGATATGCCGGTGGCCGCGATGCGTAATATGGGGGCGATTCTGGGTGTCGATCGCCACAAGCTGGAGGTGGACTACTTTGGTCTGAACCACTTCGGCTGGTTTACCCGCGTGCTGGTGGATGGCGAAGACAAGCTGCCGGAACTGCGTCGACATATCGCGAAGTTTGGTCTGCTGACGGAAGATGCCGCGAAAACCGACCCGCAGCATTCCGATCCTTCATGGGTAAAAACCTGGCGCAACATCAAACCGATCATGGACAATTTCCCGGAGTATCTGCCGAACCCGTATCTGCAGTACTACCTGATGCCGAACCAGATTGTCGAGCACCAGAACCCTGAATACACCCGCGCTAACGAAGTGATGAACGGGCGCGAGAAGAAGCTGTTCGCGGCCGCAGAAGAGTACAAGCGCACCGGCGTACTGTCGGATGCCTTCCACGTTGGTGTGCACGGTGAATTCATTGTTGATGTTGCCTGCTCGCTGGCCTTTAACCTGCGGAGCCGCCATCTGGTGATGGTGGAAAACCGCGGGGCGATTACTAATCTGCCGTACGATGCCGTGGTGGAAGTGCCAGCCTATATCACCTCAGAAGGGCCAGAGCCAATACGCGTGGGCCAGGTACCGCTGTTCCACCAGACGTTACTGCAACAGCAGCTGGCTTCTGAACAGTTGCTGGTGGAAGCCACTATAGAGGGCAACTATGAAAAAGCGTTGCAGGCATTCACCCTGAACCGTACCGTGCCCACTATGGAACATGCAAAAGCGATTCTCGATGAGATGATAGAGGCTAACCGTGATTACTGGCCTGCGCTGCAAAAAGCCTGGAATAACGGCGAAGCGGTGAAAAATAAGGCGTTGCTCGCGAGTTGAACGTGGTGTGCTTGTCGGTGTCAGAAAAAACACCGACAATCCTTTTTTACGGAAAAGAATGGAGGCACCCATGTCCACCTCATATTTTGTCGCCGCCGACTGGTTGATTGAACACAGCGACGACCCGGAAGTCCAGATTATAGACGCACGTATGGCCCCTCCGGGGCAAGAGCATCGCGACGTTCCCGGTGAGTACCGCGCTGGGCATCTGCCTGGCGCGGTATTTTTTGATATCGAAGCCCTCTCTGACCACACTTCTCCCCTGCCGCACATGCTGCCACGCCCGGAAGCCTTCTCCGTTGCAATGCGCGAGCTGGGCGTCAGCAAAGACAAACACCTCGTTGTTTATGACGAAGGTAACCTCTTCTCGGCGCCGCGCGCGTGGTGGATGCTGAAAAACTTCGGCGTGGAAAACGTCTCGATTCTGGCGGGCGGCCTTGCGGGCTGGAAGCGCGACGAGCTGCCGCTCCAGCAGGGCGACGTGACGTTGCCGGAAGGCGAGTTCGATGCCACCTTCGACGCTCACGTGGTGAAACGTCTGACCGATGTGCTGGTCGTTAGCCATGAAAAAACAGCGCAAATCATCGATGCTCGCCCTGCACCGCGTTTCAACGCCGAAGCGGATGAACCGCGTCCGGGGTTAAAGCGCGGCCATATTCCAGGCGCTCTGAACGTTCCCTGGGGTGATTTAGTGTTTGAAGGTGAGCTCAAAACCACCGACGAACTGCGCGCCATTTTTGACCGTGCGGGCGTGGATTTACGCCGCCCTATTATTGCCAGCTGCGGCTCCGGCGTAACGGCCTGCGTGGTCATTCTGGCGCTCGCCACGCTTGGTGCAGCCGATGTGACGCTCTATGACGGCGCGTGGAGCGAATGGGGCGCGCGTGACGACCTGCCGGTTGAACCTGCCAAATAATGGATAACCGCCTGACAACACTCTTAACGCGCGGGGAGTCATTGACCCGCGCGGAGTATCGCGTGCTCGCCCACCTCACAGAACATCCGCTGCTGGTGGGTAACATCACGGTGCGCGAGCTGGCGCAGGCGACATTCGTCTCTACCGCCACCATTATGCGTCTGTGCCAGAAACTGGGGTTTAGCGGTTTTAGCGAGTTTATCTGGCACTGCAAACAGCTTCTTTCAGACACGCCACACATTACTGCGCAAAGGAATGACCTCCCGGAATTGCCTGCCCTGTTCAGCCAGTTTATTGCGAATTATCAGCAGACATTCCAGTGGGTTACGCAAGAAAAACGCCAGCAGTTTGCCGACCTGTTGCGCCAGAAAGAGAGTTTCTTTCTCTACGGCGCCGGGTTTTCTTATCTTTTTGCCGAGTACCTCACCAAGAAATTGCAGGTGTTGGGCAAAACGGCCTTTATTTCCGGGCCCGGCGACAGCAGGAATATTTTTCTGAGTAACGCTGCTCGTTATCAGGTGTTTATTGCCGTCTCACGCAGTGGCGAAACAGAACAGGTGCTGGATAAAGCGCGGATTGCCAAAAACGTTGGCATGACGGTGGTGGCCTTTACCCGCGCCTCTGCAAATACGCTGGCGAGCATGGCGGATTTGCATTTCGCGTTGTATGACGAAGCGGTACATTACGCCGCAGAAGCCGCTGGCGTGACGTCGTTCGAGTCTAATCTGGTGCTGTTGATGGATTTACTGCTGTTGGAAGCACTGGGGTGAGTACTCACCCCAGTGCTATCAGATAATGCGATTGGTTTTAAGATCGCGCAGGAAACCGCCCCAGCGACGTTCATAGAACGGGGTGATGTGTTCAGTAATAAAGTGGCTGATGCCCTTCTCACCTTTCACAACACGGCAGATATCAATCGGCTCATCACCTGGCAGAGTGTCGGTAGCCACGCTTCCGGCAGCCTGAATGATCTCGTCGATGTCACCGTCGGCTTCAATACCCATCAGCAGCACTGGCTGTTCGTCCGCGCTCTCTTTAATGGAGCACAGGAACGCGCGTTTTACTGGTTTGATGGTTTTGAACAGCGTGGTCAGGGAGTCAATCATCTGCGCCGGCGGTTCTGCCACTTCAGACAACAGCAGCGTTTCGCCACCTTCAATCACTTCCTGCGTGCTGAGCGGGTTGCCCTCTTCGCCAATCAGATGGCTGATTTCGCGCGGGGTGAACTCTTTTCCGGTCGGCAGTTTGGCGTTCAGGAACAGCGTCTGACCCAGCGTCATTTCGAACAGCGTGCGCACGGGCATCACCACAAATGCCTGTTCGTCTTCAACCGCTTCCTGGAGTGCTTCAAGAGAGGTGAAGAACGGGATAACAGAGGTGCCGTCGTCTTTCTCCCAGTGCAGCAGATCCAGCGCACTGTCTTCAACAACCTGCTCACCTTCCGCCGCCGTGCCTGGCACCCAGACGGTGGATTCCAGCAAGGTGCGGAAAAATGCCGGACGATGCGCGGGCTCGGTCGCCGCCTGTTCCAGCAGGGTTTCTAATTCGTTTTTGGTTTCGGACATAGTTTGGCTACTTCACAATTGCCCGGCGGCGCTACGCTTGCACGGGCCTACGGGTTTTGTAGGCCGGGTAAGCGTAGCGCCACCCGGCAAAAAAGATTACTCAGCCGTCAGCAGGTTCGCCACGGTACGCACACCCAGACCGGTCGCGCCTGCGGACCACTGCTCAACTGCCGCTTTACGGTACGTTGCAGAGCAGTCGATGTGCAGCCAGCCTTCGTGATAGTTCTCAACAAAGTGAGACAGGAAGCCTGCGGCGGTGCTTGCACCTGCCGGGTACGCCGCGCTTGCGGTGTTGTTCAGCTCGGCAAAGTTAGACGGCAGTTGGCTGCGGTGGAACTCAGCCAACGGCAAACGCCAGAACGGCTCCTTCTCAGCGGCAGCGCTTGCAAGCAGGCGGGCAGCCAGTTTGTCATCGAAGCTGAACAGCGCATGGTAGTCGTTGCCCAGGGCGGTTTTCGCCGCACCGGTCAGCGTTGCCATATCGATAATCAGCTCGGGTTTCTGGGCAGATGCGTCGATCAGACCATCGGCCAGCACCAGACGGCCTTCGGCGTCGGTGTTCATCACTTCGACGTTTTTGCCATTGCGGTAGCGAATGATGTCGCCCAGCTTGAAGGCATTGCCGCTCACCATGTTGTCCGCGCAGCACAGGTACAGCTTCACGCGCTTGTTCAGACCACGGGTGATAGCAAACGCCAGCGCGCCGGTAATGGTCGCCGCACCGCCCATATCGGATTTCATGGAATCCATGAATGCGCTCTGCTTCAGGCTGTAACCGCCGGTATCGAAGGTAATACCTTTGCCAACCAGGCAGGCAAAGACGGGTGCCGTTTTGTCGCCGGTTGGGTTGTAATCCAGCGCCAGCAGCACAGGGGGACGCTCAGAGCCGCGGCCCACGGTATGAATACCCATGTAGTTCTGCTCGCGCAGATCTTCGCCTTTGGTGATGCGGTAAGACATTTTGTCACCCGCCACGCCGCACAGCAGGTCAACCGCGCGCTGCGCCAACTGCTCCGGGCCTAATTCTTCAGCCGGGGCGTTGATGGTGTCACGCACCCAGTCGATAATGGTCAGACGGCTTTCCAGCTCTTTCTGGCCGGCTTCATCGAGGTTTGCCCACTCAATTTTACGGGTGCCTTTCGGACCCTTGTAACCTGCCCAGAACGCCCAGCTGCGATCGATATCCCAGCCTTCGCCGTCCAGAGAAACATGTTTAATGCCCAGGCCGTCAATTTTACGCGCGGCGCGCTGGATCAGGCCCAAATCATCTTTGCCTGTCAGGTGCAGGGTAATGCCGTCGTTGTTGATGCTGTAGGTGGCTTTCTCGCCCCAGCGTGCGTCAGCAGGCTGTGTGGTGAGCGTAATCTTCATCGCTTCGGTCATTTTATTTATCCTTATTAGCAAACGGGCCGCCTGAAGGCAGCCCGTTAAGTGATTTACTCTGCTTCATCTAACCAGACTAACAGAATCGCCTCCAGAATTTTTTCATTGGATGCGTTTGGATCGTCGTCAAAATCCTCTAAATCGCAGATCCACTTGTGCATGTCGGTGAATCGTACGGTCTTTGGATCGAGATCCGGGTTCGCGTCGTAGAGCGCTTCGCCGATTTCACGGCTGTCTGTCCACTTCAGTCCCATATTAATGCTCGCGTGCGTGGTTGATGGTGTAACGTGGGAATTCCACGACCAGATCTTCGTCGGTCACCAGTGCCTGGCAGCTTAAACGGCTGTCTGGCTCCAGACCCCATGCTTTATCCAGCATGTCGTCTTCGTCTTCGGTGCTCTCAGCAAGAGAGTCAAAACCTTCACGCACAACGCAGTGACACGTGGTGCAGGCACAGGATTTTTCACAGGCGTGTTCCACTTCGATACCGTTACGCAGGGCAACGTCGAGAATGGTTTCACCGGTCTTCGCTTCCAGAACAGCGCCATCCGGACAGAGGTCCGCATGAGGCAAAATAACAATCTTTGGCATATTAAACCTCGTCCACGGACTGGCCTTTCAGCGCGACGCGGACAGATTTGTCCATGCGGCGAGCGGCGAAGTCCTGGGTTTGTTTATCAACGTTTTTAATGGCTTCTTCTATTGCATCAGCGTCATCGGCTTGCGCTACGGCACGTAAGTGCTCGGCAGCGTCGTCGATCACCTGACGCTCAGCGGCGCTTAACAGCGCGGCATCGGCAGTGAGTGCGCCAACCAGGCTTTCCAGCACGCGCGCGGCTTCAACTTTCTGTTCAGCCAGCATTCGCGCCTTCACGTCTTGTTCGGCGTAGCTCATTGAATCCTGAATCATGGTCGCGATTTCTCCATCGGTCAGGCCGTAAGACGGCTTCACCTGGATGGACGATTCAACACCGGTCGATTTTTCCATCGCCGTGACGCTCAGCAGGCCGTCCGCATCCACCTGGAAGGTCACGCGAATGTGCGCTCCACCCGCAGGCAGCGCCGGAATACCGCGCAGGGCAAAGCGCGCCAGAGAACGGCAATCCTGCACCAGTTCGCGTTCGCCCTGCATCACGTGGATAGACATCGCGGTCTGGCCATCTTTGAAGGTGGTGAACTCCTGCGCACGCGCCACCGGAATGGTGGTGTTACGCGGGATCACTTTCTCTACCAGGCCGCCCATCGTTTCCAGCCCCAGGGAGAGCGGAATGACGTCCAGCAGCAGCATTTCGCTGTCCGGCTTGTTGCCGACCAGAATATCAGCCTGAATTGCGGCGCCCACAGCGACCACTTTGTCCGGGTCGATGGAGGTTAGCGGCGTGCGGCCAAAGAATTCACCCACGCGTTCACGTACCAGCGGCACACGGGTGGAACCACCCACCATGACCACTTCAAGTACCTCTTCCGCTTCGACGCCCGCGTCTTTCAGCGCGCGGCGGCAGGCCAGAAGCGTGCGTTTTACCAGAGAGGTAATCAGATCATTAAACTGTTCACGGGTGATTTCACCCTGCCAGCCCGCGACATTCACGGTGACAGCCTGGGCGTCACTCAGTGCAATTTTGGCTTCAACCGCCGCATCCAGCAGTTCACGCTGAACGCGCGCGTCGCTACGATCGGTAATGCCCGCCTGCTCGCGAATGTGCTCCGCCAGCAGGTGATCGAAATCATCACCGCCGAGCGCAGAATCACCGCCGGTGGCCAGTACTTCAAATACACCACGGCTTAAGCGCAGAATGGAGATATCAAACGTCCCGCCACCCAAATCGTATACCGCAATCACCCCTTCCTGACCGGAATCCAGGCCATAGGCAATGGCAGCGGCAGTCGGTTCGTTCAGCAGACGCAATACGTGCAGGCCAGCCAGACGCGCAGCGTCTTTGGTGCCCTGGCGCTGTGCATCGTCAAAATAGGCTGGAACGGTAATCACCACGCCATCCAGTTCGCCTTCAAGCGTAGCTGTGGCGCGGGCCGCCAGCGCTTTGAGGATATCCGCAGACACACGAATCGGGTTCAGTAAACCGGCGGTGGTGGCGATCATCGGCAAGCCATTTTCACTTGCCTGGAACTGATAAGGCAGGTGCGGGTAGCGGCTCTGGATATCCGCCAGAGAGCGACCCATCATGCGCTTAACAGAGATGATGGTGTTGACCGGATCGCGGGCGGCGTTAGCACGCGCATCGTAGCCGACCGTGTGGCCCTGCTGATGATAGTGGACCACAGATGGCAGCAAATGGCGGCTGTCTGCGTCAGCCAGCGTTTCAGCCTGGCCGCTACGCACGGTCGCCACGAGGGAATTGGTGGTACCTAAATCAATGCCCACCGCCAGACGACGCTGGTGCGGTGCAGCACTTAAACCAGGCTCACTAATTTGTAATAAGGCCATGTTGAGCTTCCAGAATCAAAAATCGAGCAGCTTTTCTTCGAGTTGTTCAGCGCTGCTTCGCAGTTTATCGAGAAAACGGAGCTTGCGTACTGTGTCCGCCGCTACGTCCCATGTCTCGTTATTCAATTGTTCAACCATCTGCTGATGGCGGGTATCAAACATCTCTTTGACACGTTTGATAAAACGCGACAGCCGGGTTTCGTCTTTCGCCTGGTCAATCTCGTCCAGCTCTTCACGCAGCTCCAGCTGTTCCATCAGGAATGCGGTATCGCGTACGGTGTGTTGTTCGCTCGCCAGATCAAATCCGTGAAGAGAGAGTAAGTACTCTGCGCGGGTTAACGGATTACGCAGCGTCTGCCAGGCCTGATTGATGGTCGCAGATTGAGACACGGCCGCCAATTGCTCTGACTGAGTACCACTGGCGAATTTATCCGGGTGATATTGACGTTGCAGATCCTGAAAACGGATCGTCAGGGCCGGAATATCGACAGTGTACTGAGCGGGTAATCCGAAGAGGGTGAAGTAATCCATAACAATCTCAGGGGTAGCCGATTAAAACAAACCCCACGCACAGATTCCTGCGGTGGGGTTCATCGGATGACGCACGATCAAACGTGGAAGCTTTCGCCGCAACCGCACTCGTCTTTTACGTTCGGGTTCGTGAATTTGAACCCTTCGTTCAGGCCTTCTTTTACAAAGTCCAGCTGAGTGCCATTGAGGAATTGCAGGCTCTTGCCATCGACCACCACCTTCACGCCCTTGTCTTCAAACACGGTGTCGTCAGACGCCGGTTCATCAACAAACTCCAGTACGTAAGCCATACCAGAACAGCCGGAGGTACGTACGCCCAGTCGCAGGCCATAGCCTTTACCACGGTTCGCCAGGAAGGCGCTTACTCGCGCGGCAGCGCTGTCGCTAAGGGTAATCGACATACTCAAACCTCAATTATTTTGCTTCACGTTTGCTTTTGTAATCCGCAATAGCGGCTTTGATCGCGTCTTCTGCCAGGATAGAGCAGTGAATTTTCACCGGCGGCAGTTCGAGTTCGTCAGCAATATCGGTGTTTTTGATTGCCTGTGCTTCGTCCAGAGACTTGCCCTTTACCCACTCGGTCACAAGTGAGCTGGACGCAATAGCAGAACCGCAGCCATAGGTCTTGAAGCGCGCGTCTTCAATGATACCTTCATTGTTGACTTTAATCTGCAACTTCATCACATCGCCACACGCCGGTGCACCGACCATGCCGCTACCTACGGATTCATCGCTGTTGTCAAAAGAGCCAACGTTGCGTGGGTTCTCGTAATGATCAATAACTTTTTCGCTGTATGCCATGATTGAATTCTCCTTATGTACCGATTAGTGATGTGACCATTCAATGCTGTTCAGATCCACGCCCTGTTTGAACATTTCCCACAGTGGAGAAAGGTCACGCAGACGGCCAATGGAGTTGCGAACCAGCTTGATGGTGTAGTCAATCTCTTCTTCGGTAGTGAAACGACCTAAAGAGAAACGGATAGAGCTGTGTGCCAGCTCGTCGGTCATCCCCAGTGCGCGCAGCACGTAGGATGGCTCCAGGCTTGCAGAAGTACATGCAGAGCCAGAAGAAACCGCCAGGTCTTTCAGCGCCATGATCAGCGATTCGCCTTCAACATAGTTGAAGCTTACGTTGAGGATGTTTGGTGCGCCCTGCTCCAGGGAACCGTTCAGATACACTTCTTCCATATCTTTCACGCCATCCCACAGACGGTTACGCAGAGTGCGCAGACGCGCCATCTCGGTTTCCATCTCTTCTTTCGCAATGCGGTACGCTTCGCCCATGCCCACGATCTGGTGAACAGGCAGAGTACCTGAACGCATTCCGCGCTCGTGACCGCCGCCGTGCATCTGCGCTTCGATACGGATACGTGGCTTACGACGAACATAAAGCGCGCCAATACCTTTCGGACCATAGATTTTGTGGCCGGAGAAGGACATCAGATCCACTTTCAGCTGGCTCAGGTCGATAGGCAGTTTACCCACGCTCTGAGTTGCATCAACGTGATAGATGATGCCGCGCGCACGGCACATTTCGCCGATGGTCGCGATATCCTGCACTACGCCGATTTCGTTGTTCACGTGCATGATGGAAACCAGAATGGTGTCTTCACGCATTGCCGCTTCGAGCTCTTTCAGGTCAATGATACCGTTGCTCTGTGGTGCCAGGTAGGTGACTTCATACCCTTCACGCTCCAGCTGACGGCAGGTATCCAGCACGGCTTTGTGTTCGGTTTTGCTGGTGATAACGTGCTTGCCTTTTTTCTGATAAAAGTTGGCCGCACCTTTGATCGCCAGGTTGTCGGATTCGGTTGCACCGGAGGTGAATACGATTTCACGCGGATCGGCACCCACCAGGTCAGCAATCTGATTACGGGCGATATCTACCGCCTCTTCAGCATGCCAGCCAAAACGGTGTGAACGGGAAGCTGGGTTACCAAAGTTTCCGTCCAGGGTCAGACACTGCATCATTTTCTCGGCAACACGCGGGTCCACCGGCGTGGTTGCGGAGTAATCGAGATAAATCGGTAATTTCATTGCTCTATAAACTCCGTACATCGCTTCAATGCAAGGAATCAGGCAACCGGCTGGATGTACGACCGAGTACACGGGGCGAGCGAACGCCCCGGCCTGATTCTGAAATACTTATCTTTTTATTACGCGCGCAGTTTAACGTCGATTGCGTCTTGCGCGCGGGTGCTGCGTTGGGAATCATGGTTGTGCTGACGACCAGATACATCCAGAACTTCCTGGTTATTCACCAGCTCACCAAGGGTGATGTTGTTCAGGAAGCCGGTCAGACGGTCACTCAGATCGCGCCACAGCGCATGGGTCAGGCACTTATCGCCGCCCTGGCAGCCGCCTTTACCCTGGCAACGGGTCGCGTCAACGGATTCGTCAACTGCGCTAATCACTTCGCCTACCGCAATACTGCCCGCGTCTTTACCCAGCAGATATCCGCCGCCTGGGCCACGAACGCTGGAAACCAGTCCATTTTTACGCAGTCTGGAGAACAGCTGTTCCAGGTAAGAGAGGGAGATCCCTTGTCGTTCAGAAATATCAGCCAACGGAACCGGGCCCGCTTCGGAGTTGAGCGCAACGTCCAGCATCGCGGTCACGGCATAACGCCCTTTAGATGTCAGTCTCATGTCTTACTTAACCTCAAACTCGCCCCTGCCCGGGGTTTTTTATTGTAAAATGGGGGTATTGCATAGCAGGGCCAAGTCTGACATTCCTGACTAAATTGGTCAACTATTTACTTGACTGTTTTAGTCAGGTATTTAACCTTCCGTGCCGTTTTTGTCGGGTGGCGCTTCGCTTACCCGACCTACGGTTTTGTAGGCCGGGTAAGCGAAGCGCCACCCGGCGAACAGACGACGCTACTCTTTATTCTTTTGCTCAATCGACGCCAGGATACCGCGCAGGATGTTCAGCTCCTGGCTTTCCGGGCGCGCACGGGTGAACATACGGCGCAGTTTGTTCATCACCTGCCCCGGGTGACCTTCACGGATAAAACCGGTTGAAAGCAGGGTCTGTTCCAGATGACCGTAGAAACGCTCCAGGTCGTCCACCAGCGGGTAAGCCGCCTCTTCTTTATGTTCTACCGGTTTCTCCTGCGTTGCCAGCCAGGCCATGCGCACTTCGTAGGCAATAACCTGTACCGCCATCGCCAGGTTCAGCGAGCTGTATTCCGGGTTTGCGGCAATCGCCACGTGATAATGACATTTTTGCAGTTCGTCGTTGGTCAGGCCAACGCGTTCACGGCCAAACACCAGTGCAACTGGTGCCTGTTCAGCTTCTGCCACGCTTTTCAGGCCGCATTCACGCGGGTCCAGCATCGGCCACGGCAGCGTACGTGAACGCGCACTGGTGCCCACCACCAGGCTACAACCTGCCAGAGCTTCGTCGAGGGTATCAACAATCTGGGCATTGCCGATAACATCACTGGCACCGGCTGCCAGGGCGATAGCCTGGGAGTCGGGTTTGACCAGTGGGTTTACCAGCCACAGATTGGTTAAACCCATGGTTTTCATTGCGCGGGCAACAGAGCCCATATTGCCGGTATGCGATGTTTCGACCAGCACGATTCGAATGTTTTGCAGCATAGTTTTTAGTGTCTGAATTCAGTGTCTGAAGAATATTCGGGCATATTATCATAATCGGGAGACATAATCCGATCCCGCTGCTATACTCTGCGCCGATTTTCATGTTCTTTAACATCCAGTGAGAGAGACCGATGCATCCGATGCTGACCATCGCCGTGCGCGCAGCGCGCAAGGCGGGTAATGTAATTGCCAAACACTACGAAACTCCAGACTCCGTAGAAACCAGCCAGAAAGGCAGCAATGATTTCGTGACTAACGTCGATAAAGCCGCAGAAGCGATTATTATCGAAACGATCCGCAAATCTTACCCGCAGCACACCATCATCACCGAAGAAAGCGGTGAACATGAAGGTACCGATCAGGATGTTCAATGGGTTATCGATCCACTGGATGGCACCACCAACTTCGTAAAACGCCTGCCACACTTCTCTGTGTCTATCGCTGTACGCATTAAAGGCCGTACTGAAGTCGCCGTTGTCTACGATCCAATGCGTAACGAACTGTTCACCGCAACCCGCGGCCAGGGCGCTCAGCTGAACGGCTACCGTCTGCGTTGCAGCAATGCACGTGACCTGGACGGCACCATTCTGGCGACCGGCTTCCCGTTCAAAGCGAAGCAGCACGCAACCACTTATATGAATATCCTGGGCAAACTGTTCACCGAATGTGCTGATTTCCGTCGCACCGGCTCTGCTGCGCTGGATCTGGCATACGTTGCGACCGGTCGCGTTGACGGTTACTTCGAACTGGCACTGAAGCCGTGGGACTTTGCTGCGGGTGAGTTGATCGCGCGTGAAGCGGGCGCACTAGTATGTGACTTCACCGGCGGCCACAACTACATGACCACCGGCAACATCGTTGCAGGTAACCCACGCGTTGTTAAAGCCATGCTGGCAAACATGCGTGATGAACTGAGCGACGCGCTGAAGCGTTAATTCAGTCATCAGGGTGCGGGCACCTGCCCGCCCCTGTTAAAACGGCCGCAATCCCCTTCCTACCGGCACCGCACTCATCCACATCGTTACCGCCGCAACAAGTAAAATAACGCCACCTGCCAGCGCAAGTGTTGTCCAGCCAACCTGTCGCCACAATACCGGCGTTTTATTACCGCTCAGTTTTACCGCCAGTTGACGGAAACTGTGAACCAGCAACGCCAGTGAAGTAATCGTTAGTGATGTTCCCGCCGCCATCGCCAGCGCTGAGATCATTCCCCAGCCAAACACACCAATAACCTTACTGAACAGCAGCACCATGATCGCCCCCGAACACGAGCGCATTCCCATCGAGAGGACAATCATCAACCGTGCGCGCCAGTCATCGCCATTTTGCAGCTGTTTTTGAGTCGGCAAATGTTGATGTCCACAGCCGCAATGAGCATCGTGAACGTGGTATGGCATAAAGGTTTTGAATGTTGGTTTTTGCAGTAAGGCGCGCATTTTCTTTAGTGCTCGCCAGCAGAGGATCAGCCCCAGCACACCCACCAGCGCGTAGCTGCCCTTCTCCAGCCAGAAACTGCTCAAATGAAGCTGACGCACCGGGAGTTGCAGAAGCGACAGGACAACCACTACCAGCACAATAGCCACAAACCCCTGTAGCAATGAGGAGGCCAGCGTCAGGCCAATACTCGATTTCAGCTTTGAGGGATGCGTGGCAAGCCAGGTGGTAATCACAATTTTGCCGTGTCCGGGGCCAAGCGCGTGCAAAACACCATACAGAAAGCTGAAAATCAGCAACGATCCCCCCGCCTGAGTCGGGTTGTCGGCCACGGCTTTTAGCAGCCCGCTCATCTGCTGATTAACATCACGCTGCCAGAGGATGCTTTTCATCATCACCTGCGGCCATACTTGCCACAGCCAAAGCGTGCCGCCTGCGGCCAACACCAGAAACAGGGCCAGCGGCCAAAGCTGCAACCCGCGGCGGGGTTTTCTGACGGGGGAAGAGATCACTGACATTGCAACGTAACCTGCTGTGCAAACTGTTTACCCAGCTCCATATCCTCTGGCGGAGCATCTTCTTTATCGAGAGACACGGCAAAGTTAAGCGTTTCTTCACTGGGTTTAGGGGTGTGGACCGCCAGCGTACAGCGTTTTTGCAGCCCGGCAGGCAGCTGCGCATCGTTGTCTTCGGCATAACTCATATCGACGTAATAGCTTGGGTCAAAAGTTGAAAAAGTATACTTTTGCCCCGCCAGCGGCTGGGGTTGCGCCAGAGGCAGCACAAACGTCAGCACCGCCTGATGCCCTTCACGCGACATCCCGTATTCCGTCGGGCGATTAAGGAATTTAACTTTCTGGCCGTTATGCCAGAACTCGGTGAAATAGTGCTGACCCAATACATTCGCCATCACTTCCGCCGCCAGTTTTTTCCAGACATCATCGCCAGGTTTGGCATTTCCGGCATCATAAAGCAGGTCAGCAGAGGTGATTTCGTCCATCATCCAGCGCATCTTAAGGCCGCTAAGTTGCGTCCCGTCTGTCACCAGCGTTGTTTGCAGACTAATAAAACTGTGAGGATGTGCGCTGACGGTAAAAGTGAAAACCGCCAAAAATAACGCCAGAGCACTTTGTTTAACTATTTGCATCAATTCCTCACGTCAAAAATTCTGTGATGTTCGCCTGCAATCCTGAAGGAAAGCATTCCCGTTGCGCTTTATTGCGGACATCCTTTAGCTATTCTTACCAAACACTCACACTGGATACCCGACAGATGATGACGACGCTTGAGATACCATCTGTGCTTTCCAGTTCGCAGCGCCGCTGCCAGGTGCTTTTGATGCTCTACCTGCCAGATACTGCCGTCACCGCACAGAGCATTACGGCTGCCAACGGGGTAGACGACACCATCGCACGGCAAGATATAGCCGAGACACGCGATGAAATCCAGCGCTATCATCGGCTTGATATCGTCACCCATCATGACGGCAGCTACCGAATTGAGGGCACCGCGCTGAATCAGCGTTTATGCCTGCTGCACTGGCTGCGCAGGGCGCTCAGGCTTTGCCCACAGTTTGTTTCTCACCAGTTTACTCCGGCATTAAAAACCGCACTTAAACGGCACGGCATTGCCCGCCCTCTGTACGATGACATCAACCTGCGCGCGCTGATTAACTTCTGTTCCCGCAGGCTTCAGCGCCAGTTTGAATGCCGGGATGTGCAGTTTTTACAGCTATTTTTACAATATTGTCTGATTCAACACCATCAGGGGAATACGCCGCGCTTCACCCACGTTCAGCGCAACTGGGCGCAGTCCAGGGGAGAATATTTTACGGCGCAGGAGATTGTTCGCCACTGGAAACGTCGTGTACCCGCGGCGCCGCACATCGATGAGCAACTGTTTTTGTCGCTGCTGTTCATGATGCTGCGCACCCCCGATCCGGTTCTGGATAAACACCAGCAGGACCAGCGTTTACGCCGTACTATTGTCCGCATGATTGCGCGCTTTCGGGCGCAGACCGGGATGAACTTCAGCGACGAGCAAGGGCTGACCGATCAGCTTTATATCCACCTGACTCAGGCGCTTGATCGCTCTTTATTTGATATCGGCATCGATAACAGCCTGCCGGAAGAGATCCATCGCCTTTACCCACGCCTGCTGCGTACAACCAAAGCGTCGCTGTTTGAGCTGGAAGCCGAATTCGGGCTGCGTTTTTCCGAAGAAGAGATGAGCCTGGTGGCGGTGATTTTTGGAGCCTGGCTGATGCAGGAGAACGATCTGCACGAAAAACAGGTCGTGCTGTTAACGGGGGATGATAAAGAGTGCGAGGCGTTAATTGAGCAACAGCTACGTGAACTGACGCTGCTGCCGCTCAATATTCGTTATCTGACGTTACAGGCTTTTCAGAAGGAGGGAGCACCGCGTGAAGCCTCACTGGTTATCACCCCCTACCCTACGGCGCTGCCGCTGTTCTCACCACCGCTGATCCATGCCGTTGAGACACTCAATGCGCAGCAGCAAGAACATATTCGCGCCATGCTGGAGTCGTAATCAGACCCGCGCCGCCACTTTGGGACGTACTACCATTGCGGGCAGCGCGACCAGTGCCATGACCCAGAATACGCCGTGGCCCAACTGCTGATACAGGAAGCCCGCAAATACTGTCATCACGGCAATACTGCCGCCCATTGCGACGGCTGAATAGACCGCCTGCAAGCGAATAACATCCCCACCTTCCCGGGCTGAAATATAGCGCATGGCAGCCAGATGGCACACCGTGAAGGTGCCACAGTGCAGGATTTGCGCCACGAGAAGCCACGGCAGTTCTGTCGTCCAGCCCATAATGCCCCAGCGCGCCACACCGCACACGGCGGAAAGCAGCAGCAGGTCGCGAGCCCCAAAGCGACGGAACAGTTTTTTGCTCAGGGCAAAGATAATCACCTCAGCAACAACGCCAAGCGACCAGAGATACCCCACGGCTGAAGCCGAGTACCCTGCCCCTTGCCAGTAAATTGCGCTAAAACCGTAATAGGCTGCATGTGCTCCCTGAAGCAGGCACACGCACGCCAGAAAACGCCAGCTTTGGACGACCAACGCCCGCCAGGCAGGCCAGCCAGCGCTTTCCTGATGGCGGTTTTCTCCCTGCGGCATCACAGAAGGGCGCAATAACATACCCAACAGCATTGAAGCGATCCCGAGGCTCAACAAAGCCAGAATGGCGTGATAATCGTAGAGACTAACCAGCTTGCCCACCAGCGCCGAGCCAATCACAAAGGCAATCGAACCCCACAGGCGTACGCGGCCATAATCCATGGTTATCTGTTTTTGCCAGGTATTCGCCAGCGCATCCGTCAGCGGTACCAGCGGAGAGAAGAACAGATTGAAACCCACCATCACTACCATCAACCAGGCAAACTGATGGCTGACCCAGAAGCAGGCCACAAAAACCAGCGTCAGCAGCGCCAGAATTCGTACAGCTTTAATCAGTAAGGAGGGATCGCTGACGCGTGGCGCAATTAACAGACTTCCCAGAAAACGCGCAACCAGCCCGGCGCCCAGCAGCACGCCAATGGTTTCCGGCGTAAGGCCAATCCCTTTGAGCCAGACGCTCCAGAAAGGCAGGAAAATACCGTAGCTAAAAAAGTAGGTGAAATAGCTGAGCGCCAGCCAGCGTGTGGAATGCAAAACCATGAATCCCTCCTGAAATGGAGGCGATAGTCTGGCGTTAATCCCCGACTTTAGCAAGTCATTAGCGTGCTATAAATTAACGATAAATTAACATCAGTGAGAGCCGGATAGCGTATGGCGAGAGCAGGAAAATTGTATTACGTTTAAACTACATCGCATGCAGAGGTCGTTTGCCATGAACAGCTTACGTTATTTCGATTTCGGCTCCTCACGCTCCTTCCTGTTATTGATTGCCCGTATCGCCATCGTTGTCCTGTTTATTATTTTTGGCTATCCCAAACTGACGGGGTTTAGCGGCACCGTTCAATATATGACCTCGCTCGGCGCCCCCATGCCCATGCTGGCGGCCATTATCGCGGTGGTGATGGAAGTCCCCGCAGCTATTCTTATCGTGCTGGGTTTTTACACTCGCCCTATTGCCGTGCTGTTTATTTTCTACACGCTGGGAACGGCGGTGATTGGTCATCACTACTGGGATATGACCGGTGATGCGGTTGTGCCGAATATGATTAATTTCTACAAGAACGTCAGTATTGCTGGTGCATTTATTTTGCTGGCGATAACCGGCCCTGGCGCAATATCCCTCGACAGGCGTTAAACAAAAAAAAGGCCGCAATCGCGGCCTTTTTACTTTCTGCAAAGCAGAGGGATTATGCGTACACCGGGAAGCGCGCGCAGATATCCAGAACTTTACCTTTAACGCGCTCGATTACCGCTTCGTCATTGATATTGTCCAGAACGTCACACATCCAGCCAGCCAGCTCCTTCACTTCGGCTTCTTTAAAGCCACGGCGAGTCACAGCCGGAGAACCGATACGGATACCAGAGGTCACAAACGGGCTCTTCGGATCGTTTGGTACGCTGTTTTTGTTCACGGTGATGTTGGCGCGGCCCAGGGCTGCGTCAGCTTCTTTACCGGTCAGGTTTTTATCAACCAGATCCAGCAGGAACAGGTGGTTTTCAGTGCCGCCAGAAACCACTTTATAGCCACGGCTCAGGAACACTTCCACCATCGCTTTAGCGTTTTTAGCAACCTGCTGCTGATAAACCTTGAACTCAGGTTCCATCGCTTCTTTCAGCGCAACCGCTTTACCCGCGATGACGTGCATCAGTGGGCCGCCCTGCGCGCTTGGGAACACAGCAGAGTTCAGTTTTTTGTACAGCTCTTCATCGCCGCCCTTCGCCAGGATCAGGCCGCCGCGCGGACCCGCCAGGGTTTTGTGGGTGGTGGTGGTCACGACGTGAGCGTGAGGAACCGGGTTCGGGTAAACGTCTGCGGCAATCAGACCGGCAACGTGCGCCATATCCACGAACAGATATGCACCGATGCTGTCAGCGATTTCACGCATTTTTGCCCAGTCAACCACGCCAGAGTATGCAGAGAAGCCACCGATGATCATCTTCGGTTTGTGGGTCTGAGCCAGCTTCGCCATCTCTTCGTAGTCAATTTTCCCTGACTCATCAATACCATAAGGCACGATGTTGTACAGTTTGCCAGAGAAGTTAACCGGGGAACCGTGAGTCAGGTGACCGCCTTGCGCCAGGTTCATACCCAGAACGGTATCACCCGGTTGCAGCAGCGCGGTGTAAACCGCGAAGTTAGCCTGGGAGCCTGAGTGCGGCTGCACGTTAGCGTAGTCTGCACCAAACAGCGCTTTTGCGCGGTCGATAGCCAGTTGCTCAACGATATCAACGTATTCGCAACCGCCGTAGTAGCGCTTGCCCGGGTAACCTTCAGCATATTTGTTGGTCAGCTGAGAACCCTGCGCCTGCATAACGCGCGGGCTGGTGTAGTTCTCGGAGGCGATCAGTTCGATGTGCTCTTCCTGACGTACTTTTTCCTGCTCCATAGCCTGCCACAGTTCGGCATCATAATCGGCAATGTTCATTTCACGCTTTAACATCCGCATCTCCTGACTCAGCTAACAATAAAATTTTGGCCTGAAAAGGCAGTCCTGTTGGACGACGGGCAACAGTATAACTGATTAGTTCTGTGATAACAGGTCTTGACAAAGGATTTTACGCAAACGTTTTCCTCCACGCCACGCAAGGGTTTGAGGAATAAAGCTCTCACCATTTTCAACGGATTTCTTTTCAGGTTTGTGATGCATATTTTTCACGATGCAAAGAACCATTTACAACGCAGGGGTATTTTCTATAAGATGCATTTAAAATACATCATTAAAGTAACATCTAAAGGAAGCTGCTATGCTCGACGCTCAAACCATCGCTACTGTTAAGGCTACTATTCCCCTGCTGGTTGAAACCGGCCCTAAACTCACCGCACATTTCTACGATCGTATGTTTACGCATAACCCGGAGCTCAAAGAGATTTTCAACATGAGCAACCAGCGTAACGGCGATCAGCGCGAAGCGTTGTTTAACGCTATCGCCGCATATGCCAGCAATATTGAAAACCTGGCGGCGCTGCTGCCTGCGGTAGAGAAAATTGCACAGAAACATACCAGCTTCCAGATCAAGCCAGAGCAATACAACATCGTTGGCGGTCACCTGCTGGCAACGCTCGATGAGATGTTCAGCCCGGGTCAGGAAGTACTGGACGCCTGGGGTAAAGCCTACGGCGTGCTGGCAGGTGTCTTTATTAACCGCGAAGCGCAGATCTACAGTGAAAATGCCAGTAAAAATGGCGGCTGGGAAGGCACTCGCGCATTCCGTATTGTCGAAAAAACGCCACGCAGCGCGCTGATTACCAGCTTCGAATTCGAACCTGTTGATGGCCAACCAGTGGCAGGTTATCAGCCAGGTCAGTATCTGGGCGTGTGGCTGAAACCAGAAGGTTTCCCGCACCAGGAGATCCGCCAGTACTCTCTGACTCGTAAGCCTGACGGTAAAGGCTACCGCATTGCCGTGAAACGCGAAGATGGCGGTCAGGTTTCCAGTTGGCTGCATAACAACGCCAGCGTGGGTGATGTGGTGCATCTGGCCGCGCCTGCGGGTGATTTCTTTATGGCCGTTGACGCCAATACCCCGGTTACGCTGATTTCCGCAGGTGTTGGTCAAACACCAATGCTGGCGATGCTGGATACGCTGGCGAAAGCGAGCCACAGCGCGCAGGTGAACTGGTTCCACGCCGCAGAAAATGGCGACGTTCATGCGTTTGCGGATGAAGTGAAAACGCTGGCGGCAGATCTGCCACGCTTTAGCGCGCACACCTGGTATCGCCAGCCAACTGAAGCTGATCGCGCGGCTGCTCGCTTCGACAGCGAAGGTTTGATTGATTTAAGCCAGCATGAAGGGGCGTTCAGCGCACCGGATATGCAGTTCTATGTGTGTGGCCCGGTGGCGTTTATGCAGTATGCCGCGAAGCAGTTGGTTGAGCTGGGTGTGAATAAAGACAGCATTCATTATGAGTGCTTCGGCCCGCATAAGGTGCTGTAATCGCCCAGCGGCGCTGTACTTGCACGGGCCTGTGAGAGGTATTGCAGGCCGGGTAAGCGCAGCGCCACCCGGCAAGAAAATTAAATTGCGGCGTCGTCTTCTTCACCGGTACGGATACGGATCACGCGCGCCACGTCAAAGACGAAAATTTTACCGTCGCCAATTTTGCCCGTCTGCGCCGTGCGGATAATGGTATCCACACACGTATCCACGATGTCATCGCTCACCACGATTTCGATTTTCACTTTTGGCAGAAAGTCCACCATGTACTCTGCACCACGGTACAGTTCGGTGTGGCCCTTCTGGCGACCAAAACCTTTCACTTCTGTTACGGTCATCCCGGTGATGCCGACTTCAGCCAGCGCTTCACGTACATCATCCAGTTTGAAAGGTTTAATAATCGCATCAATCTTTTTCATGGTGGGTCCTTAAACTCTTGCCAGTAAGCTGCCTCGTAATCGGTTGCTCACAGTATCATATTCATTCGGTTTTTGCGGTACTACTCTTTAAAATCGTTCGCTTCCAGCTCGTGCCGCGACAGCAGTTTGTAGAATTCGGTACGGTTACGCCCCGCCATTCGCGCCGCGTGGGTCACGTTGCCTTTGGTAATTTGCAGCAGCTTACGCAAATAGTTCAGTTCGAACTGATTACGCGCCTCTGCAAAGGTCGGCAGTGCCGTATTTTCCCCTTCGAGTGCCTGCTCCACCAGCGCATCGCTGATCACCGGCGACGAAGTAAGCGCGACACACTGCTCGATAACGTTGACCAACTGGCGCACGTTTCCAGGCCAGCTGGCGGTCATCAGGCGCTTCATGGCATCGGTAGAAAAAGCACGCACGAAGGGTTTATGACGATCGGCAGACTGGCGCAGTAAATGGTTAGCCAGCAGCGGAATATCTTCCGCACGTTCGGCAAGCGCGGGGATTTTCAGGTTCACGACGTTCAGACGGTAGTAAAGGTCTTCACGGAACTCGTTACGCGCCATCACTTTCGGCAAATCACGGTGAGTCGCTGAAATGATACGCACGTTGATGTCGATATCGCGGTTACTGCCGAGCGGGCGCACTTTACGCTCCTGCAACACGCGCAGCAGTTTGACCTGCAACGGCGCAGGCATATCGCCAATTTCATCAAGAAATAGCGTGCCGCCTTCTGCGGCCTGGAACAGCCCTTCCCTGCTACTCACCGCACCGGTAAAGGCCCCGCGCGCGTGACCAAACAGCTCAGACTCCAGCAGCTGTTCCGGCAGTGCGCCACAGTTAATGGCGATAAAGGCATTTTTGCTGCGCGGGCTGGCATTGTGGATGGCCTGCGCCAGGATCTCTTTCCCGGTTCCGCTCTGGCCATTAATCAGCACGCTGACGTCAGACTGCGCCACCATCCGTGCCTGTTCGAGCAGGCGTAACATAACGGGGCTGCGGGTCACGATAGATTCCCGCCAGGCTTCATCACCAGAAGGTGCGGAGTGTTCAAGCGCGCTGTCGATGGCTTTATAAAGCGCGTCTTTATCGACGGGCTTGGTCAGAAAACTGAATACGCCCTGCTGCGTGGCAGCGACCGCATCGGGGATAGAGCCGTGAGCGGTGAGGATGATAACCGGCATCCCTGGCTGCTGCTTCTGGATCTCCGCAAACAGCTGCATCCCGTCCATCTCGTCCATGCGCAAATCGCTAATCACCAGGTCTATCTTTTCGCGACTGAGCACTTTCAGCCCTTCCTGCCCGCTTTCAGCGGTGACCACGCTATAGCCTTCGCTGACCAGACGCATTCCCAGCAGTTTTAACAATCCAGGGTCGTCGTCCACCAGCAAGAGATGGGCAGGTTTGCGGCTTGTCATGGCTTCACATCCTCTTGTTTCTGCGTGTCGCTATCCTGATCTTGCGAGGTGGATGGCGAACTCCCCTTTGATCCATCAGGCAGATAGTTGCTCGCCGGTTTACGCGTCGAAAGCTGTCTTTCTATATCGGTCAGGTTTTCAAGCTTGCGCGTGGTGGTATCAAGCTGGGCGCGTAAGTAATCCTGCTGCTGGCGAAGCGTATCGAGTTCAGCATCGCTGGACTGCTGCAATTTGCTGTAGCGAGAGCGCTCCTCGGCCAGCTGAAGTTGCTGTACCTGCCCGTCCCGCCAGAGCTGATACACCGGGCGCACCTGCGCCGGAATGCTTGCCGCCAGCCCGTCCAGGCGTGAGGTATTTGCACGACGTTCAACAGGTGTAATTTTGGCATCAGCCAGTAAAATGGCGCGTTTAAACGCGTCCTGCCAGGTGTCATCGTCCCACATCGCCGCCCGCGCTCGCGCGGTTGTCGGCGCAAGGCGCTGCGAGCAATCTATGCCACGCAACCAGAACAGCGGGTTTGCTTCAACGTCATGCCCCGATAAATTCCAGATATCGTCGCATCCCGTTGTCAGAAAATCGGCCAGCTGATTATCTGGCCATCTGGCATCCTGTTTATCATTGATGGCACTCTTTGGTGCATGGGAAACGCAGCCAGCCAGCAGAAGACATGGCAGACCCAGGCGTAATTTTTTGCTGGAAAACACCGCGCGCACTGCGCGGAAAAAGACGTGTGACATACTCACCAGACATAGATTCATTGTATTGATTTTTCCGGCCCAAGAGGCAGTTCGATACGAAAGCACACATCCGAGCGTTCGTCACTGGCGATATTGAGCTCACCCTGCATTCGCCGTATGCAGTCGCGGGCAATACTCAACCCCAGACCGCTTCCTTTAACCGCACCTTTTCGCTGATGGCTCCCCTGGAAGAAGGGTTCGAAAATCATCGTTTTTTCGTCATCAGGGATTGGGGTTCCCGTATTAGCTACGTCAATAAACACGCGCGAGCCATTGGTATAACTACGGATATAAATGTTACCGGATTCAGTACCATAGTGCACCGCATTGGAATAAAGATTATCCAGTACGCTCATTAACAACATCGGCTCTGCAAAACAGACTGACTCACCAAGTTCCACGTTGGTATGCATCATTTTAGCTCTTGCTGGCAGGCTATGTGCGGAGATAACCATATCCACCAGCGGCGCTATCGCGACTTTTTCCAGAACCACTGCGCCATCAGCCAGTTTGCGGTTGTAATCCAGCAGTTGCTCGATGAGCTTTTGCAAATTACGGCTGCTGGCATCCAGGATTTCGACAATCTCTTTTTGTTCGACGGTTAATGGCCCTGCCACCTCGTCAGCCAGCAGCTCTGTGCCTTCGCGCATACTGGCGAGCGGCGTTTTCAGCTCATGAGAGATATGGCGTAAAAATTGATGACGCTGAGATTCGAGCCATGCCAGACGCTCAGAGAGCCAGATGATCCGTTGCCCGACCGAGCGTAATTCACGCGGCCCCTTAAAAGCGACCGTATCACCCAGCGATTTCCCCTCGCCAAGGCGATTGATCATTCGCTGGATCCCTTTCACCGGGCCGATGATCATACGAGTAAACAGCAATACCAGCCCCAGGCTGACCAAAAACAGCACCAGCGCCTGCCAGCCAAAGAACTGACCTCGTTCGGCAATCTCTTGTTGCAGCTGCTGCCCACGGGAATAAATCACCGTTCGCGTCGCCTGAACCATGTCCGTGTTGGCGCTGGCAAAGGCCTCAAGGCGCACGGCGGCAGAGGCTGCCGGGCCACTGTTGTGACACTGAAGCTGAGCCAGATCGTTAAGATCCTGACGCAGCGCCTGATACAGTTTGTCGTCAGGCAGGACACCTGCGTGTGCATCCAGCATTTCGCTGTAACGCTTACGCTGATTTTGATACACCTTTTCCAGTGTGCGATCGTCCAGAACGCAGTACTGACGATAGCTTCGCTCCATCTCCAGCGCAGCATTCGTCATCGCTTCACTACGTCTTGCATCAACCAGAGTAGTACGGTTGGTTAGCGCTGCCTGAGCACTTAGCGCATTCAGGCTTTGCCATGCCTGCCACGCCAGAACCAGCAGAGGCAACAGGATCAGCAAAAACGCCATCATCACGAGTTGTCGTAAGGAACGAGGGAAAACAGGCCAGCGTTTCAACACATTACTCTCTTCATGTTGGTTTCAGGAGAGCGTAACTGAGTCTGCCCTTCAGATACAACAAAGCCGGGTAAAAACCCGGCTTTGTTATGGAATGAGGCGGTGCCTAACTCGACGTTACGCCCTGGCCTGATAAGCAATGCTTTTATCAGTAGTTGGACGGCAGGCACCTTTTTGTGCGTCATTCGAAGTTTATGTAGCACGTCCCGAAGGGGCTGACATAAGAGGGTGAATGAGCCACTGGTTATTATTATGCAACAGCCGTGCCATAATGCAAAACAATTATTTATCTATATGATATTTAAAGATTTTCAAGGTTAAATATATTAATTGGTTGTTGAATGATTTTCACCCTAAGTGTCGCTAAATAGCAACACGTTATCAGAAACTCAGCCAGCCTTAAATAAATCAATAACTTAAATGTCGCCATTTGGCGACACTACAAATAGCGGATTGTCGCGGTTTTGCGACAGGCATAAAAAAGCCCGGTCGCAAATCGCTGACCGGGCTTTTAAGGGCAATCGTTAATGATTAGCCAAGCTGTTTACGCGCATTGCGGAAAATACGCATCCACGGGCTGTCTTCACCCCAGTTTTCCGGGTGCCACGAGTTGCTCACCGTGCGGAATACGCGTTCCGGGTGCGGCATCATGATGGTCACACGGCCGTTTTCCGTGGTAACAGCGGTGATACCGTTCGCTGAGCCATTCGGGTTAGCCGGATAGGTTTGCGTGACTTTGCCGAAGTTATCGACGAAGCGCAGTGCCACCAGACCTTTGCTTTCCAGCTCGGCAAGGTGTGCCGCGTTACGCACTTCGATTTGTCCTTCACCGTGAGAAACCGCAATTGGCATCTGCGAGCCCACCATTCCCTGCAACAGCAGAGACGGGCTTTGCGTGACTTCTACCAGGCTGAAACGCGCTTCGAATCGGTCGGACTGGTTACGCACAAAGCGCGGCCAGGCTTCGCTACCCGGGATCAGTTCACGCAGGTTAGACATCATCTGGCAGCCGTTACACACACCCAGCGCCAGCGTCTGCGGACGGTGGAAGAAGGTTTCGAATTCGTCACGCACACGATTGTTGAACAGAATGGATTTCGCCCAGCCTTCACCCGCGCCCAGCACGTCACCGTAAGAGAAGCCGCCGCACGCGACCAGCGCCTGGAAATCTTCCAGACCGGTACGTCCTGCCAGCAGGTCACTCATGTGCACGTCGATGGCATCAAAGCCTGCACGGTGGAAGGCTGCCGCCATCTCAACGTGGGAGTTAACACCCTGCTCACGCAGTACGGCCACTTTCGGACGCGCACCCGTTGCGATGTACGGTGCGGCGATGTCTTCGTTGATGTCGAAGGAGAGCTTCACGTTCAGGCCAGGATCGTTGTCGTTGGCTTTCGCGTCGTGTTCCTGATCGGCACATTCCGGGTTGTCACGCAGGCGCTGCATCTGCCAGGTGGTTTCTGCCCACCACATGCGCAGGGTAGTGCGGCTTTCGCTGAACACCGCGTGGCCATCAGCTTCAATCACGAAGCGGTCGCCCTGCACGGCTTTACCCAGATAGTGCACGCAGTCGGCCAGGCCGTGCTGTGCAAGTACGGCTTCAACGGCGTCGCGATCCGCGGCACGAACCTGAATGACCGCGCCCAGCTCTTCGTTGAACAGCGCTGCCAGTCGGTCTTCACCCAGCGTGGCAATGTTTGCTTCCACGCCGCAGTGACCGGTAAAGGCCATTTCTGCCAGGGTAACCAGCAGGCCACCGTCTGAACGGTCGTGGTAGGCCAGCAGTTTGCGCTGAGCGACCAGCGCCTGAATGGCATCGTAGAAACCTTTTAACTGCGCCACGTCGCGTACATCGGCAGGTTTGTCACCCAGTTGACGGTAAACCTGTGCCAGCGCGGTTGCGCCCAGCGCGTTGTAACCTTTACCCAGGTCAATCAGCAGCAGGGCGTTGTCTTCGGTCGCCAGCTGCGGGGTGATGGTATGACGCACATCTTCCACGCGGGCAAATGCTGTGATAACCAGCGACAGCGGAGAGGTCATCTCGCGCTGCTCGTTGCCTTCCTGCCAGCGGGTTTTCATCGACATGGAATCTTTACCCACCGGAATGGTCAGGCCGAGCGCAGGACACAGCTCTTCACCTACCGCTTTCACCGCTTCATACAGACCTGCATCTTCACCCGGGTGGCCAGCAGCAGCCATCCAGTTAGCAGACAATTTGATACGCTTGATGTCGCCAATCTGGGTTGCCGCGATGTTGGTCAGCGCTTCCCCCACCGCCAGACGGGCAGATGCTGCGAAGTCCAGCAGCGCCACCGGCGTACGTTCACCCAGCGCCATTGCTTCACCGTAGTAGCTGTCGAGGCTCGCGGTCGTCACGGCGCAGTTCGCCACCGGGATCTGCCACGGGCCAACCATCTGATCGCGCGACACCATACCGGTTACGGTACGGTCGCCGATGGTAACCAGGAAGGTTTTCTCTGCCACAGCCGGCAGGTGCAGAACGCGGTTTACCGCTTCGGCAACGGTAATATCCTGACGATCCAGCGCTTTGCCTGCCGCTTTACGGGTCTGCACGTCGCGAGTCATCTTCGGCGTTTTGCCGAGCAGCACGTCCAGCGGCAGATCGATTGGCTGATTGTCGAAGTGAGTGTCGCTTAATGAGAGGTGCTGCTCTTCGGTAGCTTCACCGATAACGGCATAAGGTGCACGCTCGCGGCGGCACAGCTCGTCAAACAGTGGCAGCTGGTCGGCGGCAACCGCCAGCACGTAGCGTTCCTGGGATTCGTTACACCAGATTTCCAGTGGGCTCATGCCTGGCTCATCGCTCAGGATGTCACGCAGGTTAAAGCGGCCGCCACGACCACCGTCGCTTACCAGCTCTGGCATGGCGTTAGACAGACCGCCCGCACCCACGTCATGAATAAAGAGGATTGGGTTAGCATCGCCAAGCTGCCAGCAGCGGTCGATCACTTCCTGGCAACGACGTTCCATTTCCGGGTTGTCGCGTTGTACAGAAGCGAAGTCGAGATCTGCATCAGACTGACCGGATGCCATTGAAGAGGCCGCACCGCCGCCCAGGCCGATGTTCATTGCCGGGCCACCCAGTACGATCAGCTTCGCGCCGACGACGATCTCACCTTTCTGCACGTGATCGGCACGAATATTACCGATGCCGCCGGCCAGCATGATCGGTTTGTGGTAGCCGCGCAGCTCTTCGCCGTTGTGGCTGTCAACTTTCTCTTCGTAGGTACGGAAGTAACCGTTCAGTGCCGGACGACCAAATTCGTTGTTGAATGCTGCGCCGCCCAGCGGGCCTTCGGTCATGATATCCAGCGCGGTCACAATGCGCTCTGGCTTACCGAAATCTTCTTCCCACGGCTGCTCAAAGCCCGGGATACGCAGGTTGGAAACAGAGAAGCCCACCAGACCGGCTTTCGGTTTTGCACCACGTCCGGTTGCGCCTTCATCGCGGATTTCACCGCCAGAGCCGGTTGCCGCACCTGGCCACGGAGATATCGCCGTCGGGTGGTTGTGGGTTTCAACTTTCATCAGGATATGCGCAGGCTCCTGGTGGAAGTCATAGCGCCCTGCTTCGCGATCGGCGAAGAAGCGGCCCACCTCGGAACCTTCCATCACCGCGGCGTTGTCTTTATAGGCAGACAACACGTGGTCAGGGGTTTGTTCCATGGTGTTTTTGATCATTTTGAACAGCGACTTCGGCTGTTGTTCACCGTCGATGACCCAGTCGGCGTTGAAGATTTTGTGGCGGCAGTGCTCGGAGTTAGCCTGCGCGAACATGTAGAGTTCGATGTCGTTCGGGTTACGGTTCAGCTTAACGAACGCGTCCTGCAGGTAATCAATCTCATCTTCTGCCAGTGCCAGGCCGAGACGCAGGTTGGCGTCAATCAGCGCCTGACGGCCCTGCCCCAGCAGGTCTACGCTCTGAACGGGTGCAGGCTGATGGTGAGAGAAGAGCTTCTGCGCGTCGTCCAGAGAGGTAAACACGCTCTCCATCATGCGATCGTGCAGTTCAGCGGAAACGGCCTGCCATTGTTCGGCCGTCAGCGTAGAGGCTTCCACATAGTACGCCACACCGCGTTCCAGACGGTTAATCTGGTTCAGGCCGCAGTTGTGGGCAATGTCGGTGGCTTTGGAAGACCAGGGGGAGATGGTTCCAGGGCGAGGCGTAGCCAGGATTAATTTGCCGGTTGGCGTATGGCTGCTCAGACTTGGGCCATACTTGAGCAGGCGTTCCAGCTGTACTCGCTCCTCTGCATTCAGGGGTGCATTCAGGTCAGCAAAATGGACATACTCAGCGTAAATATTGCTTACCGGAAGGTCGGCTGCCTGAAAACGTGCCAGCAGTTTGTTGATACGGAAGGCAGACAGTGCAGGCGAACCACGCAGAATTTCCATCATAAGTCTCTCGTCTTCGAAGCGCCGGGGCGCTTACAGTGTGCGCAAGGGGGAAAACGGGCGTCATTATAGAGAATCCTGAGCGCCGACGAAACCGTTTGCGTCGAAATAAAATCGACAGAGACATTTAACAATAGATGTGACCTCTCTCTCTAATTTGTTGCCAACTGGCGTAAGTTTGCGCAAAATGCCGCACATTCAATGACAAACCTTATTCTTAACATGGCTACAGCACACTGAGGCACCCGGCGTCGCAGAGAATTAACTAATTGAAAAAATTAAAGATTAATTATCTGCTCATCGGCATAGTTACCTTGCTGCTGGCAGTGGCCCTCTGGCCTTCTATCCCCTGGTTCGGCAAAGCCGAAAACCGTATCGCCGCGATCAAAGAGCGGGGAGAGTTGCGCGTCAGTACCCTGAGCTCCCCGCTGATTTACGGCGACATCAACGGTAAAACCATTGGCCTGGATTATGAACTGGCCCAGCAGTTCGCCGATTACCTCGGCGTGAAGCTCAAAATTACCGTTCGCCAGAATATCAGCCAGCTGTTCGATGACCTGGATAACGACGATGCCGATATCCTGGCCGCCGGGCTGGTGTATAACAGCGAACGCAGCAAGAACTATCAACCCGGACCAACCTACTATTCGGTTTCACAGCAGCTGGTTTACCGCGTTGGAAACCCGCGCCCGCGCTCGCTTGCGACTATTAATGAGCAGCAGCTCGCTATCGCCCCGGGCCATGTGGTGATTGACGATCTGCGCGCACTTAAAGAAAAGAAATACCCGGACCTCAGCTGGACGGTAGATCCAAAGCTTGGTACCACCGCACTGCTGGAGCAGGTCAAAGACAAAAAGCTGGCTTACACCATTGCTGACTCCGTGGCCATCAGCCTTTTCCAGCGCGTACATCCGGAAATCGCCGTGGCGCTTGATGTGACCGATGAACAGCCTGTCACCTGGTTTAGCCAGCTGGATGACGACCAAACCCTGTCCGCTGCGATGCTCGATTTCTTTAATTCGATCAATGAAGACGGGACCCTGGCGCGTCTGGAAGAGAAGTATCTGGGTCACGGTGAAGACTTTGATTATGTCGATACCCGGAGTTTTCTGCGCGCGGTAGATAGCGTGCTGCCAGACCTGCAACCTTTGTTCGAGAAGTACGCCCAGGAGATTGACTGGCGGCTGCTGGCGGCGATTTCTTATCAGGAATCCCACTGGGACACTCAGGCCACCTCCCCGACGGGCGTGCGTGGTTTAATGATGCTAACCAAAAATACCGCGCAGAGCCTTGGCATTAGCGACCGGACCGATGCGGAACAGAGCATCAGCGGTGGCGCGCAGTATTTGCAGGATATGATGACTAAAGTGCCTGAGACGGTGCCGGAAGAAGAACGTATCTGGTTTGCGCTGGCGGCCTATAACATGGGCTACGCGCATATGCTTGATGCGCGCGCGCTGACGGCAAAAACAAAAGGCAACCCCGATAGCTGGTCAGATGTAAAACAGCGGCTGCCTTTACTGAGCCAAAAACCCTGGTACAACAAGCTGACCTATGGTTACGCGCGTGGGCATGAGGCTTACGCCTATGTGGAAAATATCCGTAAGTACCAGATTAGCCTGGTAGGTTATCTGCTTGAAAAAGAAAAAGAAGCAGTAGAAGCGAAACAGCTGGCGCAGAGCTATCCGGTGGTATTACCGAACGAAGTTAATCGTCCGACGGCTTCAATTCTGCCTTTTGTTGCTTTTTCTGCTGCCGGCGCATTCGAAAGAAGTCACTTAGTAGCCCCGAACACTCTGGTGCAAGCACCCCGCCGATAGTCTTGACCTGATGATTCATGCCCGGATGGCCAAGCACATCCATCAGTGAACCTGCCGCACCGGTTTTTTCATCCCGTGCGCCAAACACCAGCGTGCCAATACGGCTGTGCACCATTGCCCCTGAGCACATAACACAGGGCTCAAGGGTGACATACAGTGTGGTATCCAGCAGACGGTAGTTTTGCAGTACCAGCCCACCCTGGCGTAACGCCATGATTTCAGCATGAGCCGTGGGATCGTGGCGGCCAATAGGACGGTTCCACCCTTCTCCAATCACCTGGTTGTTATGAACAAGAACCGCCCCCACGGGCACTTCACCCTCTTCCCAGGCGCGTTGGGCCAGTGTCAGCGCGTGGCGCATCCAGTATTCATGATTGTGTTCGGGATTGGACAACGGTAGATACTCCAGTCTAAAGCGGGCGGCATTATACACACCCCTTCCGGATAAGACTATTCGAGTTGCTGAAGTTCACCAGCCGGGGTGACGCGCCAGCGGTGCTGGCAGAAATAGAGCAGCGGGTTATCCTGTTTGCTGTCGCTATAACCGCTGTAGAGGCGAAGCGGCGTGCCGATCCGCTTTTCTAACTGCGCCACCTTCTCGTGCCCCAGGCAGCGTATTGTCAGCACCCAGCCGCCGTAACCGCGGGCAATTTGAGTGGCGATAAGATTGACCCGTGGTAGCCAGGGTGTGTCGACGTAAACCTGTTCCACCAGCGACTGCGGGGAGCCGGTAATCAGCCAGATATCCACATCATTTTCAGCGAGGTAATTAGTCAGCCTTTCTTGTACAACCGGAAACGCGGTCACATGACCGCGAAACCAGTGGGCAAAATCCTGTTCGAGCTGTTTAAGCCGTGCTTCACGGTGGCCGAATGTGCAGCCCCACAACAACAGGCTCATCGGCCAGCGTGCGGCACGCCCCTTGATCAGCAATCCCAGGCCAACAACCGGTAAGAGTGGCAGTACGAGCAATGCATTCAGTGGCTGACGCCGTAGCAGGTAACGCATAAACGTACCAAACATATCCTGCTGATGCAGCGTTCCGTCCAGGTCAAAAAAGACAACGCGATGCTCGTGATTAGCCAAACCTTACTCCTCTGGATCGTTGAATCCTAACAGCCAGGTAAACAAGAACCCGGCGATCACCGCTACCAGATAGCCTAACAGATAGAGCATGACTTTTCCGGTCACGATGGTTAACGCCAGCGGCAAACCGGAAATGCCAAAGGTGATCACCGTTGCCACTTTCCAGTAGCTGATGAGCGCGCCTCCTACTGCACCACCCAGACATGCCCCGAGGAAAGGCTTCCCAAGCGGTAGGGTTACACCAAAGATCAGCGGCTCGCCAATGCCCAGTAATCCGACCGGCAGCGCCCCTTTAATCACCTTCTTCAGACGTGTATTGCGGGTCTTCATCAGCACCGCAATGGCCGCGCCGACCTGCCCGACGCCCGCCATCGACAGGATCGGCAGCAAAGCGTTATAACCATGCGCCTGAACCAGCTCAACATGGATGGGCACCAGCCCCTGATGCAAACCGGTTAACACCAGCGGCAGGAAGGTCCCCGACAATATTGCGCCCACCAGTAAACCACCCCGGTCGATAGCCAAAGAGGCGCCGTGGGCGATGGCCTCTGAGATCCAGCCACCGAGCGGTTGCAGCGCAACAATCGCCACGCTGCCAGTAATTAAGGTGGTGAGCAGTGGATTGAGGATAAGTTCAATCGAGCCTGGCAGCAGGGTGCGCAACTTTTTCTCAATCCAGCACATCAGGATGACCACCAGCAGCACGGCGATAACGCCGCCGCGCCCGGGCTGGAGCGCCTCGCCAAACAGGGTAATCTGCGCCAGCTGCGGACTGGAGAGGATCCCGGCCATTACGCCACCCATTGCCAGCGAGCCACCAAATACTTTTGCGGTATTGACCCCCACCAGAATATTCATGATAGCGAAGACGGCGCTGCCGAAAATGCCCAGAATACCCAGTAAGTTTGGATAGTGGGTGGCAAAGTCCCCCACGATGTCCGGGCGCTTGAGGATATTGATGATCCCGGTAATCAAGCCGGAGGCAATAAAGGCCGGAATAAGTGGAATAAAGACGTTTGCCAGCTGTCGCAGCGCATCGCTCATTGGGGCTTTATATTTTGCTTTTGCCTGCGCTTTGGTGCGTTCAGCATCGTCAAACGAGGCTGTTGCTTCCCCCCCCATCAGCGCACGCATGGCATCCACCACCTGTGCGGCTTTACCCGGGCCGACAATCAGCTGATGCTGTTGCCCCTGTTTGACGTATCCGCTCACCCCGGAAAGCTGCTTCAGGCGTGGCAGGTCAAGCTGCCCGTCGTCATGCACCTCAACACGCACACGCGTCATGCAGTTTTCCAGACGCTGTATATTTTTCTCTCCGCCAATCCCTTGCAAAATACCGCTGGCGAGCGCTGCCGTTTTTTCCATACACGCCTCTTTTTTAGTTTTCTAACGCTGCCCGTAAAAACCCATGATGCGTATCGAGTTTTGCTCTCGCAGCGGTTGCATCCAGCCCGCTTAACATCATCAAAATGGCGGGTTTAACATCGTAATCCGTCTGTCTGAGGACGGATTCCGCCTCTTCGCGGGTTGCGCCTGTGGCTTCCACCACCATCCGGCAGGCCCGGTCGATAAGCTTGATATTGGTGGCTTTCATATCCACCATCAGGTTTTGGTATACCTTGCCAAACTTCACCATCGCGCCGGTTGAAATCATGTTGAGCACCAGCTTTTGTGCCGTGCCGGATTTCAGACGCGTGGAGCCGGTAAGCGCCTCAGGCCCGACGACCGGGGAAATGGCAATGGCAGCAACCTGTGCAATCGGTGAGCCCGGATTACACGAGATAGCGACCGTGGTGCAGCCAGTCTGGTTAGCATATTCCAGCCCGCCAATGACATACGGCGTGCGCCCGGAAGCCGCCAGCCCGACAACCAGATCCCGCTCATTCAGGTTCAGCGCTTTCAGGTCATCTTCCCCGAGCTGTTTGTTGTCTTCCGCACCCTCTACGGCTTTCAGAAGCGCGCCGGGGCCACCTGCGATGAGCCCAATAACCAACCCATGCGGTACACCAAACGTCGGGGGACATTCAGAGGCATCGAGCACGCCAAGACGCCCGCTGGTTCCCGCCCCCATGTAGATGATGCGACCACCTGCTTTCAGAGCAGTAGCCGCCGCGTCGACGGCTTTTGCCACTTCGGGTAATGTCTCTTTCACTGCCTGCGCGACCAGCGTATCCTGTTGATTAAAACGGCTAACCAGCTCCAGCGTGGAGAGAGCATCCAGATCCATGGTTTGCGGGTTGCGCGTTTCAGAAACAAGTAAGCCAAGATTCATTTTTTGTACCTCAGGAATTTTTAATTCATAATAATCACACTATAATGGAATATAAAATTCATTCAGGCGAGCAAATTTCTTTATTTGCAGCAGCAATCACATTTTCGCCAGGAGAACGTATGAACTGTTTAATTCGCATCCGCCAGCGTTACGCGGGTTTTGCCCAGAGCGATAAAAAGCTGGCGGATTTCCTGCTTACGCAGCCCGACCACGCCCGCCATCTCAGTTCTCAGCAGCTGGCAAGTGAAGCCGGAGTGAGCCAGTCCAGCGTGGTGAAATTTGCCCAGAAGATTGGCTTCAAAGGTTTTCCGGCATTAAAACTAGCCATCAGCGAAGCGCTGGTGAGTAACCCCAACCCGCAGTCTATGCCGGTTCACAACCAGATCCGCGGTGATGACCCGATGCGCCTTGTCGGTGAAAAACTGATCAAAGAGAATGTGGCGGCAATGCACGCCACACTCGACGTCAACACTGAAGAGAAATTGCTGGAAAGCGTGGCGATGTTGCGTACCGCGCGGCGGATCATTTTGACCGGGATTGGCGCATCGGGTCTGGTGGCGCGTAACTTTGGCTGGAAGCTCACCAAAATCGGTTACAACGGCATTGTCGAGCTTGATATGCACGCCCTGCTTGCCACCGTGCAGGCGATGGAGCCTGACGACCTGCTGGTGGCTATCTCCTATTCCGGCGAGCGCCGCGAGATCAACATGGCCACCGATGAGACCCTGCGCGTGGGCGGTAAAATACTGGCGATCACCGGTTTTACCCCTAATGCCCTGCAACAACGGGCAACGCGCTGTTTGTATACCATTGCGGAAGAGCAGGCTACGCGTAGCGCGGCTATCTCATCCACCAGCGCCCAGATGATGCTGACGGATCTTCTTTTTATGGCACTGGTTCAGCAGGATCTGGAGCACGCTCCGGAACGTATTCGACAGAGTGAAGAGCTGGTAAAAAAATTGGTTTGAACAGGGAATGCGCATATAATGCCCGCCCTGTTTGTGTTGTTTCTGAGAATTTCCTGATGGCGCTGTTAATCACCAAAAAATGCATCAATTGCGATATGTGCGAACCCGAATGCCCAAACGAGGCGATTTCGATGGGTGACAGCATTTATGAGATTAACAGCGACCGCTGCACGGAATGTATCGGCCACTACGAAACACCGACCTGCCAGAAAGTGTGCCCAATCCCCAATACGATCCTCAAAGATCCGGCACACGTTGAAAGCGAAGAACAGCTGTGGGATAAGTTTGTGCTGATGCACCACGCGGACAAACTTTAAGGGCCTGTCTCTAACTTTCGATAATTACCGTCGCACTGGCGTAGTGACGTTCATCCGCGATTGTCACGTGCATATGCGCCACGCCGAGTTTCTCGGCCAGCTTCTGTGCTTCACCCCATAAACGCAGACGCGGTTTACCCAGTTCATCGTTAAACACTTCAAACTGATTAAACGCCAGACCGTTGCGAATTCCCGTACCAAAGGCTTTGGCGGCCGCTTCTTTCACTGCAAAACGCTTTGCAAGAAAACGCACCGGCTGCTGGTGCGCTTCCCAGATGGCCCATTCGTTATCGCTTAACACGCGTCGAGCAAGGCGATCGCCACTACGGGCGATCACCGCTTCAATGCGGGCTATTTCGACGATATCCGTGCCTAAGCCCAGAATGGCCATTACTTGCGCGCTTCCAGCATCAGGCGTTTCATCTCAGATACCGCCTCTTTCAGACCGCTCATCACCGCACGGCCAATAATGGCGTGACCGATGTTCAGCTCATGCATTTCTGGCAATGCTGCGATGGCTTTGACGTTGTGATAAGTCAGGCCGTGACCCGCGTTAACTTTAAGACCCAGACCTGCCGCATAGGTGGCAGCTTTGGCGATGCGCTCCAGCTCTTTAGCCTGAGTGGCATCGTCTTCGGCATCTGCATAGCAGCCGGTGTGGATTTCGATGTATGGCGCACCCACGTCAGCAGCGGCTTTAATCTGGTCGAAATCGGCGTCGATAAACAGCGAAACCAGAATCCCCGCGTCCGCCAGGCGCTTGCAGGCATCACGCATTTTGTCGACCTGACCTGCCACATCCAGCCCACCTTCAGTGGTCACTTCCTGACGTTTTTCCGGCACCAGGCAGCAGAAATGCGGTTTGGTGTCGCAAGCAATGGTCAGCATCTCTTCCGTGACGGCCATTTCCAGATTCATGCGGGTATCCAGCGTCTGACGCAGAATGCGTACGTCACGGTCGGTGATGTGGCGGCGGTCTTCACGCAGGTGAACGGTAATGCCGTCAGCGCCAGCCTGCTCAGCGATAAATGCCGCCTGAACCGGATCAGGATAAGCCGTGCCGCGCGCATTACGCAGCGTGGCAATGTGATCAATGTTGACGCCTAACAGTAATTCAGCCATGACAATCCTCGGTTTTCTTGTGTTTCTACGATCTAACGTTTCGGCATAAACTGCCTGAATAATTCGCGGCTCTTTAAAGGCTTGCCACCAAGATACGGCTTGAGTGCAATTCGGGTAAAGCGTTTTGCCGCGCGCAGGGTATCAGCATCAGGGAACTCGCGTTCATACAGCGCCCTGAGCTGCCGCCCGGTAAAAGTACTGTTATCAATCACGATACTGGCGATAAAGCCCTTTTCCTCGCGATAACGGTAGGTCATCGTGTCATCTACCTGCTCACCACTGCCTGCACAGTGCAGAAAATCCACGCCGTAGCCAAGATGCCCCAACAGCGCCAGTTCGAAACGGCGTAGTGCCGGTTCCGGCGTGCCAGTTGCGCCAGCAAGCGCCTGGATACAGTGCAGATAATCAAAGAAAAGTTCAGAGAAGCGGGTCTCATGTTCAAGAACGCGCGAGACGAGTTCATTGACATAAAGACCGCTATAAAGCGTGATACCAGAAAGGGGGAGCGCCAGAGAGACGGCTTCAGCGCTGCGCAGGGTTTTCACTTCCCCTCGCCCACCAAAACGCACCAGCAGCGGAGTGAAAGGCTGTAATGCGCCTTTCAGATTAGAACGTTTGGAACGTGCGCCTTTAGCAACAAGACGCACGCGACCCGACTCTTCCGTGAAGACGTCCAGCATAAGGCTGGTTTCGCTCCAGGGACGACTATGCAGGACGAAGGCACGTTGCCATCCTTCCATCATACTCGTCGTCTTTGGTTATTGGTCTTCGCCGTAACCGAGGCTGCGCAGAGCACGCTCATCATCGGCCCAGCCAGATTTCACTTTCACCCACAGTTCCAGGTGAACCGGTGCTTCAAACATGTCCATCATGTCTTTACGGGCTTCAATACCGATGGTTTTGATCTTGGCACCTTTGTTACCAATCACCATCTTCTTCTGCCCTTCACGCTCAACGAGGATCAGGCCGTTGATGTCATAGCCACCGCGCTCATTACTCTGGAAACGTTCAATCTCAACGGTAACAGAATACGGCAGTTCCGCACCCAGGAAACGCATCAGCTTTTCACGGATGATTTCAGACGCCATAAAGCGCTGAGAGCGGTCTGTGACGTACTCTTCCGGGAAGTGATGAATCGCTTCTGGCAGATGCTTACGCACGATGCCGGCGATGGTATCGACGTTCAGACCGGTCTCTGCAGACAGCGGTACGATGTCGAGGAAATTCATCTGGCTACCCAGCCATTGCAGATGCGGTAGCAGGTCAGCTTTTTCCTGTACGTTGTCCACTTTGTTGACGGCCAGAATAACCGGCGTTTTGCCATCGCGCAGTTTGTTCAACACCATTTCGTCATCCGGCGTCCAGCGAGTGCCTTCCACAACGAAAATCACCAACTCAACATCGCCAATCGAGCTGCTCGCGGCTTTGTTCATCAAGCGGTTGATGGCACGCTTCTCTTCCATGTGCAGGCCCGGGGTATCGACGTAAATCGCCTGATACGCGCCTTCAGTATGGATACCGACGATGCGGTGACGCGTGGTCTGCGCCTTACGAGAGGTGATAGAAATCTTCTGCCCAAGCAGATTATTCAACAGGGTGGATTTACCAACGTTCGGACGTCCGACGATGGCAATAAATCCGCAATAGGTTTTTTCTTCGCTCATTCCAGCTCCAGCATTTTTAACGCCTGTTCGGCGGCAGCCTGTTCAGCCTTGCGTCGGCTAGAACCTGTGCCAACCACCGGTTCACTCAGGCCACTGACCTGGCAATGGATGGTAAATTCCTGATCGTGCGCTTCGCCACGCACCTGCACCACCAGATAGGATGGCAGCGGGAGATGACGGCCCTGCAAATATTCCTGCAAGCGCGTTTTCGGATCTTTTTGTTTATCGCCCGGACTGATTTCGTCCAGACGTGACTGATACCAGTTCAGGATCAGCTTCTCTACGGTCTGGATATCGCTGTCCAGGAAAACGCCACCGATTAATGCTTCGACCGTATCAGCGAGAATAGATTCACGGCGGAAACCACCGCTTTTCAACTCACCCGGCCCAAGACGCAGACATTCACCCAGTTCAAATTCGCGGGCGATTTCCGCGAGGGTGTTACCCCGTACCAGCGTGGCGCGCATCCGGCTCATATCACCTTCGTCCACACGCGGGAAACGGTGATAAAGCGCATTGGCGATCACATAACTTAAAATAGAGTCGCCCAAAAACTCAAGACGCTCGTTATGTTTGCTGCTGGCACTGCGATGGGTTAATGCCTGTTGCAACAACTCCTGATGCTGAAAAGTGTAGCCCAGCTTCCGTTGAAGCCGATTAATTACGATGGGGTTCATGCGATACCAATAAATGAATGCGTCAAAAATGCAGCACACGAAACCGACCTGAGAAAACCAACGCGGTTTCGTGTGCCGTGGCACCCTTACAGGGCCAACCTTAAACTTCGGGGGAATATTCTATACACAACGACAGGGGATGTCGTTAGTTCGAAGAGATTTATCGCTTAAATAATTCACGTAGCCACTAATTCAAGTGGCTACGCGTTCAATTATTGAGAATTAATGGATCCCACCGATACGACTCAGGCGCACGCCAGTAGGCCATTCGCCTTCCTGCTTCTCAAAACTCATCCAGATAGCCGTCGCTTTACCCACCAGATTGGCTTCCGGTACAAAGCCCCAATAACGGCTGTCCGCTGAGTTATCGCGGTTGTCACCCATCATGAAATAGTGTCCTGGAGGAACAATCCAGCTTGCCAGCTGCTGACCGGGTTGTTTGTAGTACATACCCAACTGATCCTGCGCAATCGGCACGGTCAGAATACGGTGTGTAACATCACCCAGCGTCTCTTTGCGCTCAACCAGACGAATGCCGTTATCTTTGCTTTCACCTTTCGGAACCTGGAAGAAACCGCTGGTCGCTTCACCGCCGTTACGGCGGGCAAAGGTCTGCACAAAATCGCTCGGCTCAACGTTTGAGTAAGTGATTGGCAGCGCGTTTTCACACGCCGTACCGGAGCTGCAACCTGGCTGTACGGTCACTTCTTTCGCCACCGGATCGTAAGAGACCCGGTCACCCGGCAGGCCTACCGCACGCTTGATGTAATCAAGACGCGGGTCTTCCGGATATTTAAAGACAACGATATCGCCGCGTTTCGGATGACCCGTTTCGATCAGCGTTTTCTGGTAGATAGGATCTTTAATGCCATAGGCAAACTTCTCTACCAGAATAAAATCACCAATCAACAGTGTTGGCATCATTGAACCAGACGGGATCTGGAAAGGTTCGTAAATGAACGAACGGACAACCAGAACAATCGCCAGCACCGGGAACACCGATGCACCAGTTTCCAGCCAGCCCGGTTTCGGGCCAACTTTCTTCAGGGTCTTCGCATCGAGCCCGTCGCCAGTAGTTGCCTGCGCGACAGCCTGACGTTCACGACGTTTTGGGGCGAAAATAAACTTATCCAGACACCACAACAGACCTGTCACCAGGGTAGCAATGACCAGGATCAGGGCAAACATGTTCGCCATGCCAACTCCTTAAGGGTTATTTGCCGTCTTTACCAACGTGAAGAATGGCAAGGAATGCTTCCTGCGGCAGCTCAACGTTACCGACCTGCTTCATACGTTTCTTACCGTCTTTCTGTTTCTGGAGCAGCTTTTTCTTACGGCTCACGTCACCGCCATAGCATTTAGCCAGAACGTTTTTACGCAGCTGTTTCACGGTAGAACGCGCGATAATGTGGTTACCGATTGCGGCCTGGATCGCGATGTCGAATTGCTGACGCGGGATCAGCTCTTTCATCTTCTCAACCAGCTCACGGCCACGGTATGGTGCGTTGTCGTTGTGGGTGATCAGCGCCAGCGCATCAACACGCTCGCTGTTGATCAACACGTCCACACGTACCATGTTGGATGTCTGGAAGCGTTTGAAATTGTAATCCAGCGACGCATAGCCGCGAGAGGTAGACTTCAGACGGTCGAAGAAGTCGAGCACCACTTCTGCCATCGGGATTTCGTAGGTCAGCGCAACCTGGTTACCGTGGTAAACCATGTTGGTCTGCACGCCACGCTTCTCGATACACAGGGTGATAACGTTGCCGAGGAACTCCTGCGGCAGCAGCATGTGACACTCTGCAATAGGTTCGCGCAGTTCATAAATATTGTTCAACGGCGGCAGCTTGGACGGGCTATCGACGTAAATCACTTCTTTCGACGTGGTTTCGACTTCATACACTACAGTCGGCGCCGTGGTGATCAGATCCAGATCGTATTCACGCTCCAGACGTTCCTGAATGATCTCCATGTGCAGCAGGCCGAGGAAGCCACAGCGGAAGCCGAAGCCCAGCGCTGTTGAGCTTTCTGGCTCATAGAACAGGGAAGCATCGTTAAGGCTCAGCTTGCCAAGCGCATCACGGAAGTTTTCGTAATCATCAGAGCTGACAGGGAACAGACCCGCGTATACCTGCGGTTTCACTTTTTTGAAGCCAGGCAGCGCTTTATCCGCCGGATTGCGGGCCAGCGTCAGCGTATCGCCTACTGGCGCGCCGAGGATGTCTTTAATTGCACACACCAGCCAGCCTACCTCGCCGCATTTCAGCTCGGTACGGTCAACCTGTTTTGGCGTGAAGATACCCAGACGATCAGCGTTATAGACCTGCCCGGTACTCATCACCTTAATTTTGTCACCTTTACGCATGGTGCCGTTTTTAATACGGACCAGTGACACAACGCCCAGGTAGTTATCAAACCAGGAGTCGATGATAAGCGCCTGTAATGGTGCATCCGGGTCACCTTCTGGCGCAGGAATATCACGCACCAGACGTTCCAGCACATCAGGGACACCCACGCCGGTTTTCGCCGAGCAGCGCACTGCATCGGTGGCATCGATACCGACGATGTCTTCAATCTCTTCGGCTACGCGCTCAGGATCGGCGGCAGGCAGGTCGATTTTGTTCAGAACCGGAACCACTTCGAGATCCATTTCCATCGCGGTGTAGCAGTTTGCCAGAGTCTGAGCTTCTACGCCCTGCCCGGCATCCACCACCAGCAGCGCGCCTTCACAGGCCGCCAGCGAGCGAGAAACTTCATAGGAGAAGTCAACGTGGCCCGGGGTGTCGATAAAGTTCAGTTGGTAGATTTCGCCATCAGCAGCCTTGTAATCGAGCGTTACGCTCTGTGCTTTGATGGTAATACCACGTTCGCGTTCCAGGTCCATGGAGTCCAGAACCTGGGCTTCCATTTCACGATCAGACAGGCCACCGCAAATCTGGATAATACGGTCAGACAGCGTCGACTTACCGTGGTCAATGTGAGCAATGATCGAAAAGTTACGTATGTTCTTCATATAGTTAAATAATTATGCCTTACGAATTCCTGGAGGCCGCTGTTCTTAGCCTGACGTTTTTCAGTGCGAAAACGCAGCATTCTACACTACATCTCCGTAACCTGGAAATGCACTTAGAGCCAAGCATAGCGTGAAGAAACAGCGTTTTCTTATTAGAGATGTAAATAATGATAAAGCCCGGTGAAATCACCGGGCTTCAGAAGAGAGCGTTTCAACACGAAGCTGGTCTGGTGCCAACGCAACGTTCAGAATAACGGGCTGCCATTCTTCCCGTGCGGCAAGTTTATGGGAAAAGCCTCGGGCCAGTAAAAAGCCCCCAACGCCACCCAGTGCTGCCCCGCACATTGCGGCCAGGTCGGTGCCAAAAAGCATCTGGAACACACCGCCCATCACGAACAAGCCCACCAGCGGAGAGAGGTAAACCAGCATGGCAGAAGTGAGCAAACTACCTTCGGTGATACCCAGTTCAACTTTTTGCCCTTCCACCAGCGGTTGTTCACTTGGCACTGAGATGGTATGAGAAGTCTGCGGCCCAAGCTTGTTCAGCACGCGGCTTCCACAACCGGCTCTGGAAGCACAGCTGTTGCACGACGCTTTTACATCGCAGCTGACCAGCGCAATGCCATCCGCCCACGAAATGACCGTGGCCCACTCTTTAATCATTGTGCTGCCTTGAATTTAATGCTGTCGGAAATGCGCTTCGCTGTTTGCGGCGGCAATTCACCCACAATCGTTATTTCTGCGTTATCTCGCACCGTGGTGCTGACAGTCCGGCGACCGGTACGGAGCATTTGCTCAGAACTGTTTGCCGTTGCACGGTTGATGTTAACCGAAAAACTGAACAACCCATCGGAGTAGAGTCGAGATTCCACCGGCGTTTCGATGGACGGCAACTGACGGCGGCTGCTGGAAACTTCGCTAAAGCCCTGTGGGATCCAGGAAGGTACCCAGTTGAAATTAACTGAGTCGCCCGCAGGCACAGACAAAAGCGGTGGCAGGCTGGCTTTTGCCAGATTGAGCATACTGTTCCCGACCTGGTTGTTGACGGTGAAGGAGATAACCCGGAACTGTTCCAGGGTCTCGCCATCACGATCGAGCAGGTCCACACGCATCGGCAGCTTAGTTTCTGCGTCAATCCAGACAATGTAGCTGTAACGTGTACCATCGCGCGCAACTACGCGGATCACCTCGCACAGACGATCGGCAATGCGCGTACGACCAACCGAGATAAAATCATAGAAAGGCGCAAGACGCTTAAAGTCTGTGTAGATAAGCGATGGGAGGGAATCAACGATGTAATCGCCATTAAGCGTGAAAGGCTCAAGACCAGGTTCGAAATAGCTGATTTCGTTACCGCGCTGAACAACTTCCCGACGCGGACCATCCATCTGTAAAAGCTGGGCAAGCGGCTGTTTATCAAGGCGGGCATGGCGATAGCGTAATGATTCTACACCCTGCTTATTGATGCTGATAAATGCCAACTCGTAATTGAGTGACTGGCTGGCCATATTCATTTGCTGCAACAACGCCCCGGATGAAACATCAGCCGAGGCGTTTGCACAGAAGAACAGGCTACCCGCCATCAGAGACATGGCGAACCAAAGTTGCTTCATTACTGCGATTGCGTTCCTAAAGTTTGGTTACCTGGCACCTGCACAGCGGCTTGCTGGGTTTGTGCCTGCTCAAACTGAAGCTGTTCAGAGTGCAGACGACGCTGCAACTCATAATCCTGCAACATCGCATTAATGCGACGTCGCTGCTCTTGTACCTGCTGTTGCTGACCGCCGCTTGCGGATGCATCTGCTGGTACGCCCAGGCTAACCGGGCTGGCTTTACCCATCATCGGCAGTGTATTAAACACTGGCGCTTCAGGCTGCTGATTGGCTTCAGACTGAGTATTATAGTGCTGGACGCCAACGATAACTGCAAGCGATACACATGCAGCCACACCCATTTGGGTAAGTTGACTGGCCCACGGGCGCACCTTTTGCCAGAACGGCATTTTCTGCCACTGGTGAGGTGCGGGTTGAGCTTCAGGAATCAGCGGTGTGGTCTGATGAACAGGCTCGTTCTCAATCGCCGCCATAACGCGTGCTGAGATATCGAAATGGAGAACCTCTTCGGTATCACCGCGCAGGGTGTCACGGATGAGATGATAACTCGCCCAGGTCTCTTGCATTTCGGGAGAATGAGACAGCTCGTTGAGCAGCTCACTATCCAGCGTTTCACCATCCATTAAAGCGGAAAGTTTTTCTTTCTGCATGCCTAATACCTTTTTCAGTATCCCGCTATCGTCAACGCCTGATAAGCGGTTGAACTTTATTATCAATAGCTTCTCGCGCACGGAAGATTCGTGAACGTACCGTGCCGACCGGACAATCCATGATAGCGGCTATCTCTTCATAGCTCAGACCATCCAGCTCCCGTAACGTAATTGCCATGCGTAAATCTTCCGGGAGCGACTCGATCGTGCGAAAAACGATTTGTCTCAGTTCTTCTGACAACATTAAGTTCTCAGGGTTCGAAATTTCTTTCAATGCGCCGCCACTTTCGAAATTTTCGGCGTCGATTGCATCCACATCACTGGAAGGTGGACGGCGGCCCTGAGCGACCAGATAATTCTTTGCTGTATTAACTGCAATACGATACAGCCAGGTATAAAAAGCACTATCTCCCCGGAAAGAATCCAGCGCACGATAGGCCTTAATAAAAGACTCTTGTACAACATCAGGGACGTCCCCTGACGGTACATAGCGGGAAACCAGACTCGCCACCTTATGCTGGTAGCGAACCACCAGAAGGTTAAAGGCTTTCTGATCTCCCTTCTGGACCCGTTCAACCAGGACCTGGTCCGTTAACTGCTCGCTCATCCGAGGTAATGTCTCCCCAAACCTAAATTCCACGCGTTATCGAAACGCCACTCTAAAAACACTGCACTTTTGAGCAAGCACCGACTTAGAGTGTCTGTTCTTCAATTAGTTCCGTAACGCCTTTGTTTTTGTTCACCGCGCCGCAGACCGTTCATTTTCTATCATTATAAGTCCGTTCACGATACGTTCGCACTTTCTGCCTGATTACCGTCAGAAGAGTAACGCAACACAGCCTTTATTTCACCACAAAATCTGAAGCTAACGATCTGCTTCGCAAAATATTTTCATACATTTACCCGCATTTAAGCCCTCACATAGAGTTTAGCCATTGCAACATCATTTAAAAAAAACGTGCGACATCTCGCATTCGGGTGCTATTCTGACCAAACAATGTTTAGTAAATTAAACAAACATCATGAACACAACACCAGAACTGACGTGTGACGTACTGATTATTGGCAGCGGCGCTGCAGGGTTATCTTTGGCGCTTCGCCTGGCTAAAAATCAGAAAGTTATCGTATTGAGTAAAGGGCCAATGAGCGAAGGCTCAACCTTTTATGCACAAGGCGGTATTGCCGCCGTGTTTGATGAAACTGACAGCATCGCTTCCCATGTGGAAGATACGCTGATTGCCGGGGCGGGGATCGTGGATGCGCACGCCGCCGAGTTTGTCGCCAGCAATGCACGCCACTGCGTTCAGTGGCTCATCGATCAGGGTGTGTTATTCGATACGCAGATCCAGCCAAACGGTGAAGAGAGTTATCACCTTACCCGTGAAGGTGGACACAGCCACCGCCGCATCCTCCACGCAGCGGATGCAACCGGTAAAGAAGTTGAAACCACGCTGGTCAGTAAAGCCCTGGGCCACCCGAACATTCAGGTACTGGAACGCAGCAATGCGGTCGACCTTATTATTTCCGATAAGATTGGACTGCCTGGTACGCGCCGCGTGGTGGGCGCCTGGGTCTGGAATCGCAATAAAGAGAAAGTCGAAACCTGCCAGGCGAAAGCCGTTGTGCTGGCAACAGGCGGCGCATCCAAAGTTTATCAATACACCACAAACCCGGATATCGCCTCAGGTGATGGCATTGCCATGGCCTGGCGCGCTGGCTGCCGGGTGGCGAACCTGGAGTTTAACCAGTTCCATCCAACAGCCTTATTCCACCCGCAGGCGCGTAACTTCTTACTGACTGAAGCCCTGCGCGGCGAAGGCGCTTACCTGAAACGCCCGGATGGTTCGCGTTTTATGCCGGACTTTGATGCCAGAGGCGAACTCGCCCCACGTGATATCGTTGCGCGAGCCATCGACCACGAGATGAAACGTCTTGGTGTTGATTGTATGTATCTGGATATTAGCCATAAACCGGCTGATTTCATTCGCCAGCACTTCCCGATGATTTACGAAAAACTGCTGAGCCTGGGAATTGATCTCACCCGCGACCCGGTTCCTATTGTTCCCGCGGCACACTATACCTGTGGCGGCGTCATGGTTGACGATCACGGTCGTACCGACGTTGACGGCCTGTATGCCATTGGCGAAGTAAGCTACACAGGGTTGCATGGGGCAAACCGCATGGCGTCTAACTCGCTGCTCGAATGCCTGGTCTACGGGTGGTCAGCATCGGAAGATATTATTAAGCGGATGCCTTATGCACGCCCGACGGCGCACTTGCCGGCCTGGGACGAAAGCCGCGTTGAGAACCCGGATGAGCTGGTTGTCATCCAGCATAACTGGCACGAGTTAAGGCTATTTATGTGGGACTATGTGGGGATTGTCCGTACAACCAAGCGCCTTGAACGCGCTTTACGACGCATCACCATGCTGCAACAGGAAATCGACGAGTATTACGCAAACTTCCGCGTATCCAATAACCTGCTCGAATTGCGTAACCTGGTACAGGTAGCTGAACTGATTGTGCGCTGCGCCATGATGCGTAAAGAGAGCCGCGGATTGCACTACACTCTGGATTACCCGGATCAGTTGGCCGAATCAGGCCCGTCGGTACTCTCCCCGGGGCTCACATAAACAAATAAAATGCCTGGGTCAGAGCAGTGTAATCTTCGGAATAACGCTGGTCTGACCCACGGATAACCATCCGGTCGTTAAAACACTCGCCCTCTTTTGGTGACAGTGCCAGTAACACCCGGTGGGGCAAGCGCCCTTCTGTATCTGAAATATCAGTTCGCAGACGCAAGTTCCAGCCGATTTCCCGCGCAATTTCAATAAAGGTATTACCGGTGTTTTCTGGCAATACGACGCAGAAAAAACCCTCTTCTGAAATCAACTCAGCGGCACTGGTTAATAACGCGCGGTGATCAAGCGAACCGGTGTAGCGGGCCTGTTCACGCTCCGGCGTGCCGCACTCTACGCCGGGTTCATAGTAAGGTGGGTTGCTGACGATAAGATCGTAACGCGCAGTCTGCTCTGGTGCCCAGACAAGTACATCGGCACATTCCACTTTTACACGTTCAGCCCAGGGGGATTCAGCGGCATTTTCACTTGCCTGCTCAGCGGCTTGTGCGTCAAGCTCAACGGCATCGATGGTGACATGTTGCTCGGTACGCTGCGCCAGCATCAGCGCCAGAAGTCCGCTTCCTGAACCAATATCGAGAATACGTTTAACGCCAGCAACAGGAGCCCAGGATCCAAGAAGGATCCCGTCTGTGCCGACTTTCATCGCACAGCGATCGTGAGCAATAAAGAACTGTTTAAATGTGAAACCATCGCGGCGCAATTGCGCTTTGAGTTGAGACATGTCAGGGCAACCTTCTAAGTGAAACTGGAGTAGCATAGGGGAAAGCGAAGTGGTCGCAAAGCGATATCCATACAAACAGATGAAGATTACAGCCGTAACGTCTATAATCAGCGCCCCACACAGAGGTAGAACATGACTGTAACGACTTTTTCCGAACTTGAACTCGATGAAAGCCTGCTCAATGCACTTGAGAGCAAAGGCTTTACACGCCCGACCGCCATTCAGGCCGCGGCCATTCCGCCTGCGCTTGAGGGCCGCGATGTGCTCGGTTCTGCGCCAACCGGCACGGGGAAAACAGCAGCCTACTTGCTGCCTGTCTTGCAGCATTTGCTCGATTTCCCCCGCAAAAAATCAGGCCCGCCGCGTATTTTGATCCTGACGCCTACTCGTGAACTGGCAATGCAGGTTGCCGAACACGCGCGTGAACTGGCTGCGAACACCCATCTTGATATCGCCACCATTACCGGCGGTGTTGCGTATATGAACCACGCTGAAGTGTTCAGTGAGAACCAGGACATCGTCGTGGCGACGACTGGCCGTCTCCTGCAGTACATTAAAGAAGAGAATTTTGACTGCCGTGCGGTTGAAACGCTGATCCTCGACGAAGCTGATCGCATGCTGGACATGGGCTTTGCGCAGGATATCGAACACATCGCGGGTGAAACGCGCTGGCGTAACCAGACCATGCTGTTCTCTGCCACCCTGGAAGGGGAAGCGATTAAAGACTTCGCAGAGCGCCTGTTGGAAGATCCGGTGGAGGTGTCTGCAACCCCTTCCACCCGTGAGCGTAAGAAGATCCACCAGTGGTACTACCGCGCAGATGATCTGGAACACAAGGTTGAGTTGCTCAAGCATTTGCTGAAGCAAGAAGACGCGACTCGCACCATCGTTTTCGTGCGCAAGCGCGAGCGTGTGCACGAGCTGGCTGAAATGCTGCGTAATGCAGGGATCAACAACTGCTACCTTGAAGGCGAGATGGCGCAGGTTAAGCGTACCGAAGGCATCAAGCGTCTGACCGATGGTCGCGTAAACGTGCTGGTTGCCACCGATGTTGCTGCACGCGGGATCGACATTCCGGATGTAAGCCATGTGATTAACTTCGATATGCCCCGCAGCGGTGACACCTATCTGCACCGCATTGGCCGTACCGGTCGTGCAGGCCGCAAAGGTATAGCTATTTCTCTGGTCGAAGCACATGATTTTCTGCTGCTGCAGAAAATTGGCCGCTATGTTGATGAGCCGCTGAAGGCTCGCGTTATCAGTGAGCTTCGTCCAACCACGCGTGCTCCGAGCGAAAAAATGACGGGTAAACCGTCCAAGAAAGCGCTCGCCAAACGTGCTGAGAAGAAAGAGAAAGAAAAAGAGAAGCCGCGCGTTAAACAACGCCACCGCGATACCAAGAATATTGGTAAGCGCCGTAAGCCAAGTGCTGCTGCGCCAGATTCGCAAACTGAAGAGTAAAAAAAAGCCGGGTATCACCCGGCTTTTTCATTCTGCTTCCGTGACAAAAAGCCTTACAGGCTTTCAGTAAAGGTACGCGCGATAACGTCGCGTTGCTGCTCGGGAGTCAGAGAGTTGAAACGTACTGCATAGCCAGACACACGAATGGTCAGCTGTGGATATTTTTCCGGGTGCTCAACGGCATCCATCAGCGTTTCGCGGCGCAGTACGTTAACGTTCAGGTGCTGACCACCTTCCACGCGTACTTCCGGTTTCACTTCCATTGGAATTTCACGGTATTCGATGTCGCCCAGTTTGCTTACTGGAACGATTTCATCTTCTGCAAAACCTGCTTTAGCCACTACACAGCGCGCTTCACCTTTCTCGCTGTCCAGCAGCCAGAAAGAGTTGAGCAGGTCGTCATTTGCAGCTTTAGTAATCTGGATACCTGTAATCATGTGATGCCTCCCTTAGGCTACATTAACTGGTGTCGGCCTGTTCAGGCCAATTGGTAAAACCATTGTTGCTTGCGTGTATATATATCACTCAGCCCTCTGCGATTTATTGATTTAAATCAACAAAAATACTAACCACATAAAGAGTGTGGTTTGATTTTATTGTTTCAGATCAATTTAACCACCTTACCAATTCAACCCAGATTGTATAGTTTCAAATTAAATTTAAGGACTTAGGGCATTTTTCCGCGTGGAATTTTGATCACCAGGGTTTAACGGGTAAGCTAGGCGCAGATGAGATTCGCAGGAGAGCGAGATGGCAACCCCTTTAACATGGCACGACGTTCTGGCCGAAGAAAAACAGCAACCCTATTTTATTAATACACTCAGCACCGTCGCGGCAGAGCGGCAATCTGGCCAGACGATTTATCCGCCGCAGAAAGATGTCTTCAACGCTTTTCGCTATACCGAACTGAATGATGTAAAAGTGGTTATCCTCGGTCAGGATCCTTACCACGGGCCAGGGCAAGCGCATGGTCTGGCATTTTCCGTGCGTCCTGGCATTGCCATTCCGCCTTCTCTTTTGAATATGTATAAAGAGCTTGAAGGTACCCTTCCCGGCTTTACCCGGCCAACACACGGTTACCTGGAAAGCTGGGCGCATCAGGGGGTTCTGTTATTGAATACCGTATTAACCGTGCGCGCAGGTCAGGCCCACTCTCACGCCAGCCTGGGCTGGGAAACTTTTACGGATAAAGTGATAAGCCTCATCAATGAACATCGTGAAGGTGTGGTGTTTTTATTGTGGGGATCTCATGCGCAGAAAAAAGGGGCGATTATTGACCCGCAGCGTCATCACGTGCTGAAAGCGCCGCATCCGTCACCGCTGTCTGCACATCGCGGTTTCTTTGGCAGTAATCATTTTGTTCTGGCGAACGAATGGCTGGAAAAACGTGGCGAGACGCCGATTGACTGGATGCCCGTATTACCGGCAGAAGGCGAGTAGTTTGATGCAGTATGCCCGGCTCACCGGGCATACCACCGCAGATTAAGGCTTATGCCTTATTCTGACGCCACCATTCAGCCAGCAGTACGCCGGTTGCAACGGAAACGTTGAGACTTTCGACATTACCGGTACCGTCGATAGACACGCTCAGATCGGCGCTCGACAGTGCTGCATCAGACAGACCATCGCGCTCCTGACCCAGCACCAGCACCATCTTACGCGGCAGCGTCGCTTTAAACAGCGGTGTACCGGCGTGGCTGGAGGTGGTCACAATGGAATAGCCCGCTTTGCGGAACTGCTCGATGGCATCCAGAACGCTATCACCGGTGATCGGCTGAACATGCTCAGCACCACCTTCTGCGGTACGGATCGCCGCACCTGATTCCAGCAGCGCAGCGTCCTGCAACAACACGCCTTTCACGCCAAAGTGCGCGCAGCTACGCATCATCGCACCCAGGTTATGCGGGTTGCCAACATCTTCCAGCGCCAGAACGCAGTCATCTGCCTCAGCCTGGCTCACCCATTGCTGAACAGTCGTCCCGTTACGTTTTTTGATCAGGAAGCAAACGCCACCGTGGTGTTCGGTACCGGACGCTTTGGTCAGCTCGGCATCATCAACCACATGGTAGGCTTTACGGTTCGCCGCCATCCAGCGCAGCGCTTCTTTGAAGCGTGGCGTTACGCTCTGAATAAACCAGGCACGAACGATGCACTCAGGGCGGCTCTGGAACAGTGCCTGGCACGCATTCTCACCGTACACGCGGGTCTCTTCCGCACGCTGACGGCGCAGCACTTCAGGATCGATAAAGCTTTTACCGCTGATACCGCCGTGATCGGCCTTTTCTGGCGTTTCGTCGCCAGGGGCGCGAGAAACGGTACGCCACGGGGACGAGCCATCACGTGAGAAATCATCACGTGGACGGTCATCGCGTTTGCGATCGTCACGTTTGCGATCGTCACGTTTGCGGTCATCACCGCGGTTATTTCTGTCATCGCGGGCGGGGCGACGGCCACCGTCTGCACGAGAAGACGCCGGACGCCCGCCACCTTTTCCGGTACGCGGATTTTGGGTGCGTTTATCAGAATCCTCATCACTGCGGACATACATCACTTTGACCTTGCCGCTTTTGTTCTTTAATTCGTCGTTCATGCTTTTCTCCACCAGCGCTGCGCGAAGCGCGCAGATTACCCGATGTGCAAGCTCATAGCCATTATTTCGTACAAAAGCCTGCGACTATTGTTCTCATTGAATAAAACGCATTGTCGTTTCAAACAGGCTCATTGATAATATGTAACATATTAGAAACAAAATCGGCGTTCTGCCGCTCTGTCCCACAGCTCTATCAGAGGTTAGTTATGAATACCGTATGTGCCAACTGTCAGGCTCTTAACCGCATTCCCAATGATCGGATTGATGATGGTGCGAAGTGCGGGCGTTGCGGTCACGAATTGTTTGATGGTGACGTGATTAACGCGACGGGTGCTACGCTGGACAAACTCCTCAAGGATGATCTGCCCGTGGTTGTGGATTTCTGGGCGCCATGGTGTGGTCCATGCCGGAGTTTTGCGCCAATCTTTGAAGATGTTGCAGAAGAGCGCAGTGGTAAAATGCGTTTCGTGAAAGTGAACACCGAAGCTGAACGCGAGCTTAGCGCTCGCTTTCGTATACGCAGTATCCCGACCATTATGATTTTCAAAAATGGCGAAGTGATCGACATGCTTAACGGCGCAGTTCCTAAGGCTCCATTTGAGAGCTGGCTGAACGAATCCGTGTAACAATCGCGGGGCACATCTTGTGCCCCGTTCTTCCCTCTGCGAAAATGGTGTTTTTCCTGCATTTCGCCCATGACTGATAACGCCGTACTTCAATTACGCGCCGAACGCCTTGCGCGTGCGACCCGCCCTTTCCTTGCTCGTGGCAACCGTATCCGCCGCTGTCAGCGCTGCCTGCTGCCGCTCAAGGTTTGCCTGTGCGAAACACTCGCCCCTGCTCAAGCACAAAGCCGTTTTTGCCTGGTCATGTTCGATACCGAACCCATGAAACCCAGCAATACAGGGCGTCTGATTGCGGATATTCTGCCGGACACAACGGCATTTCAGTGGTCACGTACCGAACCATCTCAGGCGCTGCTCGATCTGGTTGCCAGTGATGAGTATCAGCCGATGGTCGTTTTCCCGGCCTCTTATGCAGGAGAGAGCCGTCAGGTGCTTTCTGCGCCGCCTTCAGGGAAGTCGCCGCTATTCATTATGCTGGATGGCACCTGGACCGAAGCGCGAAAAATGTTCCGCAAAAGTCCTTATCTTGACGCGCTGCCAGTCATTTCAGTCGATCTGTCACGCGTATCTACTTACCGACTGCGTGAAGCGCACGCAGAGGGACAATACTGCACCGCAGAAGTGGCAATTGCGCTGTTGGACCTTGCCGGGGATACGTTAGCGGCAGCTGCGCTGGGCGGCCATTTTTCCCGTTTTCGTGAGCGCTACCTGGCAGGAAAAACCATTCATAAGGGCAGTGTCACAGCAGACGAAGCAGAAAGCGTTTAAAATCATCAGGTCACTCGTATCTACTGGAGACTTGCATGAGTCAGCGAGGCCTGGAAGCGCTACTGCGCCCTAAATCCATTGCTGTTATCGGTGCGTCGATGAAGCCTGATCGTGCAGGTTATCTGATGATGCGTAATTTACTGGCCGGTGGATTTAATGGCCCCGTGTTGCCGGTTACGCCCTCCTGGAAAGCGGTACAGGGTGTACTGGCGTGGCCCGATGTGCAGAGCCTGCCTTTTGTGCCAGACCTTGCCGTGCTGTGTACAAACGCGAAACGTAACCTGGACCTGCTTGAGTCACTTGGCCAGAAAGGGTGTAAAACCTGCATTATCCTCTCTTCTCCTCCTGAACAGCATCCTGAGCTTCTCGCCTGTGCCAGCCGGTATCAGATGCGCATTCTCGGCCCAAACAGTCTCGGTTTGCTGGCGCCCTGGCAGGGTCTGAATGCCAGTTTTTCCCCCGTTCCGATTCGCAAAGGCAAGCTGGCGTTTATTTCCCAGTCTGCGGCTGTATCAAATACCATCCTCGACTGGGCGCAACAGCGCGAAATGGGATTTTCCTACTTCATCGCGCTGGGCGACAGCCTGGATATTGATGTCGATGAGCTGCTGGATTTCCTGGCCAGGGACAGCAAAACCAGTGCGATATTGCTGTACCTAGAACATTTAAGCGATGCCCGCCGTTTTGTCTCAGCAGCCCGTAGTGCATCGCGTAATAAACCGATTCTGGTCATCAAAAGTGGCCGTAGCCCAGCCGCACAACGGCTTCTGCATTCACATTCAGGAATGGATCCTGCGTGGGATGCCGCTATTCAGCGCGCAGGTTTGCTGCGTGTTCAGGATACACATGAGCTTTTTTCCGCGGTCGAAACACTGAGCCATATGCGCCCGTTGCGCGGTGAGAAATTAATGATAGTCAGTAATGGTGCAGCACCTGCTGCACTGGCTCTGGACGAACTGTGGCTACGTAATGGCAAACTGGCGGCGCTCAGTGAGGAGACGCTTCAGCGCTTGCGTGACGCCCTGCCAACAAGCGTTTCATCCGGTAATCCGCTGGATTTGCGCGATGATGCCAGCAGCGAGCGTTACATCAAAGCCATCTCTATCTTGCTGGATAGCCAGGATTTTGATGCGCTGATGATCATTCATTCGCCAAGTGCCGCCGCCCCCGGCAGCGAAAGTGCGCGAGGGCTTATCGAAGCGGTTCGAAATCATCCTCGCGGGAAATACGTCACGCTGCTAACCAACTGGTGTGGAGAGTTTTCATCACAGGAAGCACGGCGGCTGTTTAGTGAAGCCGGGCTTCCGACCTATCGCACCCCGGAAGGCACCATCACCGCGTTTATGCATATGGTGGAATATCGTCGTAACCAGAAACAGTTGCGTGAAACCCCTGCTTTACCGGGTCATCTGGCGGCGAATACCGTTGATGTTCGCAGGTTGTTGCAACGGGCCATCGAGGAGGGTGCAACATCTCTGGACACCCATGAAGTGCAGCCGATCCTCGGCAGCTATGGGATACACACCCTACCCACCTGGATTGCCAGCGACAGCGCAGAGGCCGTTCATATTGCCGAGCAAATTGGTTACCCGGTTGCACTGAAACTGCGTTCGCCGGATATCCCGCATAAGTCCGATATTCAGGGCGTTATGTTGTATTTACGCACCGCAGCTGAAGTACAACAGGCCGCAGACGCCATTCTCGATCGGGTAAAAATGGCCTGGCCGCAGGCGAGGATCCACGGTTTGCTGGTGCAAAGTATGGCCAACCGTGCCGGTGCCCAGGAGTTACGGGTGGTGGTTGAGCACGACCCGGTCTTTGGCCCACTGATTATGCTGGGTGAAGGCGGTGTTGAATGGCGCCCTGAAGAGCAGGCGGTGGTCGCCCTGCCACCACTGAACATGAACCTGGCGCGCTATCTGGTTATTCAGGCCATTAAAAGCAAGAAAATCCGCGGGCGAAGTGCACTGAGACCGCTGGATATCGCCGGGCTAAGCCAGTTTTTGGTGCAGGTTTCTAACCTGATTGTTGATTGTGCTGAAATTCAGCGCCTGGATATTCATCCGCTGCTGGCTTCTGGCAATGAATTTACCGCGCTGGACGTCACGCTGGATATTGCGCCCTTTAAAGGTGACAGCGAAAGCAGGCTGGCTATTCGTCCTTACCCGCTACAACTTGAAGAATGGGTGGAAATGAAAAACGGCGAACGCGTGCTGTTCCGCCCTATCCTGCCAGAAGATGAACCTCAGTTGCGGGTGTTTATCTCGCAAGTAACGAAAGAAGATCTCTACTATCGCTACTTCAGCGAAATCAACGAATTTACCCACGAAGATTTAGCCAACATGACCCAGATCGACTACGATCGTGAAATGGCATTTGTGGCTGTTCGTCGCCTGGAAGCAGAGGAAGAGATCCTGGGTGTTACGCGTGCGATCTCTGATCCTGATAACGTGGATGCGGAGTTCGCCGTGCTGGTACGTTCCGATCTGAAGGGGCTGGGTCTGGGCAGACGCCTGCTGGAAAAACTCATCAGTTATACGCGCGATCACGGATTGTTACGCCTGAATGGCATTACTATGCCTAACAATCGCGGCATGGTCACTCTGGCGCGAAAACTTGGTTTTGACGTTGATATCCAACTGGAGGAAGGTATTGTTTCCCTGACCCTCGGCCTGAATTCGGCGGATAAACAAGAGTAACCTACTGGAAATGTTAACCACTTTGGATGGTACTGGTGGTATCATTATCCGCTTATGTTGTTTGCCTGGTACAGACAACCCTTCAATGAACAGAGAAGAAACGCACTGTGATGTTGTCAAAATTTAAGCGTAATAAACATCAACAACACCTTGCTCAACTACCGAAGATTTCTCAGTCAGTTGATGATGTAGAGTTCTTTTACGCTCCCGCTCATTTTCGGGAGACACTTCTGGAAAAAATTGCCAGCGCCACGAGACGTATTTGCATAGTGGCTCTTTATCTCGAACAAGATGAAGGTGGCCGCGGGATCCTGAACGCGCTTTATGAAGCAAAACGGCTTCGTCCAGAGCTGGATGTACGTGTGCTGGTTGACTGGCATCGCGCACAACGCGGCCGTATTGGTGCCGTGGCTTCTAACACCAACGCAGACTGGTATTGCCGAACTGCCCAGGAAAACCCGGGGATTGATATCCCGGTTTATGGCGTTCCCGTCAATACTCGCGAAGCACTTGGCGTACTCCATTTCAAAGGCTTCATCATTGACGACAGCGTTCTGTATAGCGGCGCGAGTCTGAATGATGTTTACCTGCACCAGCTCGATAAATATCGTTACGACCGCTACCATCTGATTCGCAATCCGCAGATGGCTGACATCATGTTCAACTGGGTTGATAAGAATCTGGTACATGGACGTGGCGTGAATCGTCTTGATAACCCTCACCGTCCCAAGAGTCCGGAAATTAAAAACGACGTTCGTCTCTTCCGCCAGGAATTACGTGACGCGATTTATCATTTTCAGGGTGATGCAAACAACGAGCAGTTATCTGTCACTCCGCTCGTTGGACTGGGCAAGTCGAGCCTGCTGAATAAGACCATCTTCCATCTGATGCCGTGCGCCGATCAGAAACTCACGATCTGCACCCCTTACTTCAACCTGCCGGCCGTGCTGGTGCGTAACATCATTCAGCTGTTACGTGATGGTAAGAAGGTCGAAATCATCGTGGGTGATAAAACCGCGAACGACTTTTTTATCCCGGAAGATCAGCCGTTCAAAATCATCGGTGCATTGCCTTATCTCTATGAGATTAACCTGCGCCGTTTCCTGAGCCGTTTACAGTACTATGTCAACACTGACCAGCTAGTTGTGCGCTTGTGGAAAGATGAAGACAATACCTATCACCTGAAAGGGATGTGGGTAGATGATGAGTGGATGCTGCTGACAGGTAATAACCTGAACCCGCGTGCCTGGCGCCTGGATCTGGAAAATGCCATTCTGATCCACGATCCACAGCATGAACTGGCCGCGAAACGTGAACGCGAACTGGATTTGATTCGCACGCATACCACGGTGGTGCGTCACTACCGCGATCTGCAAAGCATTGCTGATTATCCGGTGAAAGTCCGCAAGCTCATTCGCCGTTTGCGTCGGATCCGTATCGACCGCCTTATTAGCCGCATTTTGTAACGCCAGGCCCTGTCAACGACGGGGCTTTTTTTATGGAGCTCATTGTGCGTATACCTCTGCTGCTTACAATCCTCTGTCTGACTGGATGTAGCCACATGGCTAACGATAACTGGTATGGCCAGGACAAGGCTCAGCACTTTCTTGCCTCAGCAATGTTGTCCGCTGCGGGCAATGAATACGCACAACATCAGGGTTACAGCCAGGATCGTAGCGCGGCGATTGGTTTCATGTTTTCTGTAAGCCTTGGGGCATCCAAAGAGCTTTGGGACAGCCGCCCGGCAGGGAGCGGCTGGAGCTGGAAAGATTTAGCGTGGGATGTCACCGGAGCAACCACCGGCTATGCCGTGTGGCAGATGGCGCATTATTAAAGGCGGATCCCCTTCCCTTTACGGTGCAGCATCAGAGAAACAATAAAGGCCAGCGCCCCCATGACGGTGACATACCAGAAGAAGGTCGTTTCGCTTCCCCATGATTTGAGAGACAGCGCGACATATTCAGCTGAGCCCCCAAACAGTGCGTTAGCCACCGCGTAAGAGAGACCAACCCCCAGAGCACGCACCTGTGCAGGGAACATTTCCGCTTTTAATATCCCGCTGATAGAGGTGTAGAAACTGACTATCACCATTGCCATCATAACGAGGGCAAAAGCTGCATAAGGCGAGGAGACATGCTGAAGTGCGGACAAAATGGGCACGGTACATAACGCAGACATTCCGCCAAAAATCAGCATCGATGTGCGCCGACCAATTTTATCAGAGAGCGCGCCAATCACCGGTTGTATCAGCATAAAGACAAACAGCGCCACGGTCATTACTACACTGGCGACGTTCGCGTGCATTCCCGTTGTGTTCACCAGGTACTTTTGCATATAGGTGGTGAAGGTGTAAAAGCTTAGCGAGCCCCCGGCGGTGAAGCCCAGCACCATCAGAAATGCTTTGCGGTTACGCCATAAGCCTTTGAACGATCCGGCTTCCTTTAACGCCCTGACTTCCTGCTGCGATGTTTCATCTAACTGTCGACGCAGCCAAAGCGCAACGATCGCCAGCACGGCCCCCATTGCAAAGGGGATCCGCCATCCCCAGGCGTGTAACTGTTCATCGGTCAGGATCTGCTGAAGGATCACCACCACAAGGATCGCCAAAAGTTGGCCGCCAATGAGAGTGACATACTGGAAAGATGCGTAGAATCCTTTACGACCTTCGAGCGCAATTTCACTCATGTAAGTCGCGCTGGTGCCGTATTCCCCGCCAACCGAAAGCCCCTGGAATAAGCGAGCCAGTAACAGCAGCGCCGGTGCCCATGTACCAATAGCGTCGTAACCCGGTAAGCAAGCAATCACAAGCGAACCAAAGCACATCATACAGACCGAGATCAGCATAGAGATTTTACGGCCACGGCGATCCGCAATTCGGCCGAACAGCCAGCCACCAATTGGGCGCATCAGGAACCCAGCGGCAAAAACGCCCGCAGTTTGCAGTAGCTGCGTGGTTGTGTTACCGGACGGGAAGAAAATGTGAGCGAAGTAGAGCGAACAGAACGAATAGACGTAGAAGTCGAACCATTCAACCAGATTTCCTGAAGAGGCGCTGACGATTGCCCATACCCTTCGGCGGGTATCACTGTTAGCCAGCGTCCCGTGTGATGTGATGTTTTCTGTCATTATGATTATGCTCCTGCCATCTACAGCGGCGTGTTGAGTCTAAGAGACTCAATTGCTTCGTAAATGAAATGTTATAATTTTGTTATAAATCACATTGAGATGGAGATCACATATTTCATTAGCAGGATAAGGGATTAGGAGAAAGGCCAGAAAGGGGGATCGTGCGGTCGACATTGCCGGGTGGCGGCTTCGCCTTACCCGGCCTACGGTTTTGCAGCTCCGGTAAGCGTAGCGCCACCGGGCATTTTTTTCGCACAAAAGCAAAAAACCCCGCACCTTTCGGTACGGGGTTCTTCTAATTGATGCCTGGCAGTTCCCTACTCTCACATGGGGAGACCCCACACTACCATCGGCGCTACGGCGTTTCACTTCTGAGTTCGGCATGGGGTCAGGTGGGACCACCGCGCTAAAGCCGCCAGGCAAATTCTGTTAATCTGTATCAGGCTGAAAATATTCTGTCTCTCAACCGCCGAAACAGCTTCGGCGTTGTAAGGTTAAGCCTCACGGTTCATTAGTATCGGTTAGCTCAACGTATCGCTACGCTTACACACCCGACCTATCAACGTCGTAGTCTTCAACGTTCCTTCAGGACCCTTAAAGGGTCAGGGAGAACTCATCTCGGGGCAAGTTTCGTGCTTAGATGCTTTCAGCACTTATCTTTTCCGCATTTAGCTACCGGGCAATGCCATTGGCATGACAACCCGAACACCAGTGATGCGTCCACTCCGGTCCTCTCGTACTAGGAGCAGCCCCCCTCAATTCTCCAGCGCCCACGGCAGATAGGGACCGAACTGTCTCACGACGTTCTAAACCCAGCTCGCGTACCACTTTAAACGGCGAACAGCCGTACCCTTGGGACCTACTTCAGCCCCAGGATGTGATGAGCCGACATCGAGGTGCCAAACACCGCCGTCGATATGAACTCTTGGGCGGTATCAGCCTGTTATCCCCGGAGTACCTTTTATCCGTTGAGCGATGGCCCTTCCATTCAGAACCACCGGATCACTATGACCTGCTTTCGCACCTGCTCGAGCCGTCACTCTCGCAGTCAAGCTAGCTTATGCCATTGCACTAACCTCCTGATGTCCGACCAGGATTAGCTAACCTTCGTGCTCCTCCGTTACTCTTTGGGAGGAGACCGCCCCAGTCAAACTACCCACCAGACACTGTCCGCAACCCGGATTACGGGTCTACGTTAGAACACCAGCCATTAAAGGGTGGTATTTCAAGGTCGGCTCCACGCAGACTGGCGTCCACGCTTCAAAGCCTCCCACCTATCCTACACATCAAGGACCAGTGTTCAGTGTCAAGCTATAGTAAAGGTTCACGGGGTCTTTCCGTCTTGCCGCGGGTACACTGCATCTTCACAGCGAGTTCAATTTCACTGAGTCTCGGGTGGAGACAGCCTGGCCATCATTACGCCATTCGTGCAGGTCGGAACTTACCCGACAAGGAATTTCGCTACCTTAGGACCGTTATAGTTACGGCCGCCGTTTACCGGGGCTTCGATCAAGAGCTTCGCGTTGCCGCTAACCCCATCAATTAACCTTCCGGCACCGGGCAGGCGTCACACCGTATACGTCCACTTTCGTGTTTGCACAGTGCTGTGTTTTTAATAAACAGTTGCAGCCAGCTGGTATCTTCGACTGATTTCAGCTCCACCCGCAGGGGCTTCACCTACACATCAGCGTGCCTTCTCCCGAAGTTACGGCACCATTTTGCCTAGTTCCTTCACCCGAGTTCTCTCAAGCGCCTTGGTATTCTCTACCTGACCACCTGTGTCGGTTTGGGGTACGATTTGATGTTACCTGATGCTTAGAGGCTTTTCCTGGAAGCAGGGCATTTGTTACTTCAGTACCGTAGTACCTCGTCATCACACCTCAGCGTTAAAAAGAGTCCGGATTTACCTAAACTCTCCGCCTACATGCTTAAACCGGGACAACCGTCGCCCGGCTAACATAGCCTTCTCCGTCCCCCCTTCGCAGTAACACCAAGTACAGGAATATTAACCTGTTTCCCATCGACTACGCCTTTCGGCCTCGCCTTAGGGGTCGACTCACCCTGCCCCGATTAACGTTGGACAGGAACCCTTGGTCTTCCGGCGTGCGGGCTTTTCACCCGCATTATCGTTACTTATGTCAGCATTCGCACTTCTGATACCTCCAGCACCCCTCACAGGACACCTTCAACGGCTTACAGAACGCTCCCCTACCCAACAACGCATAAGCGTCGCTGCCGCAGCTTCGGTGCATGGTTTAGCCCCGTTACATCTTCCGCGCAGGCCGACTCGACCAGTGAGCTATTACGCTTTCTTTAAATGATGGCTGCTTCTAAGCCAACATCCTGGCTGTCTGTGCCTTCCCACATCGTTTCCCACTTAACCATGACTTTGGGACCTTAGCTGGCGGTCTGGGTTGTTTCCCTCTTCACGACGGACGTTAGCACCCGCCGTGTGTCTCCCGTGATAACATTCTTCGGTATTCGTAGTTTGCATCGGGTTGGTAAGCCGGGATGGCCCCCTAGCCGAAACAGTGCTCTACCCCCGAAGATGAATTCACGAGGCGCTACCTAAATAGCTTTCGGGGAGAACCAGCTATCTCCCGGTTTGATTGGCCTTTCACCCCCAGCCACAAGTCATCCGCTAATTTTTCAACATTAGTCGGTTCGGTCCTCCAGTTAGTGTTACCCAACCTTCAACCTGCCCATGGCTAGATCACCGGGTTTCGGGTCTATACCCTGCAACTTAACGCCCAGTTAAGACTCGGTTTCCCTTCGGCTCCCCTATACGGTTAACCTTGCTACAGAATATAAGTCGCTGACCCATTATACAAAAGGTACGCAGTCACACCACGAAGGTGCTCCCACTGCTTGTACGTACACGGTTTCAGGTTCTTTTTCACTCCCCTCGCCGGGGTTCTTTTCGCCTTTCCCTCACGGTACTGGTTCACTATCGGTCAGTCAGGAGTATTTAGCCTTGGAGGATGGTCCCCCCATATTCAGACAGGATACCACGTGTCCCGCCCTACTCTTCGAGTTCACAACCTGTGTGCTTTCGTGTACGGGGCTATCACCCTGTATCGCCGGACTTTCCAGACCGTTCCACTAACACACAAGCTGATTCAGACTCTGGGCTGCTCCCCGTTCGCTCGCCGCTACTGGGGGAATCTCGGTTGATTTCTTTTCCTCGGGGTACTTAGATGTTTCAGTTCCCCCGGTTCGCTTCGTTAAGCTATGTATTCACTTAACGATAGTGTGTCGGAACACACTGGGTTTCCCCATTCGGAAATCGCCGGGTCAAAGGTTCATATCACCTCGCCGGCGCTTATCGCAGATTAGCACGTCCTTCATCGCCTCTGACTGCCAGGGCATCCACCGTGTACGCTTAGTCGCTTAACCTCACAACCCGAAGATGTTTCTTTCGATTCATCATCAAATTGCGAAAATTTGAGAGACTCGAACACACCATTAAGGTGTGTCGTTTCAATTTTCAGCTTGATCCAGATTTTTAAAGAGCAAATATCTCAAACATGACTCACTGAGTCAGTTTTGAGATACGGGGGTCGGCGACTTTCACTCACAAACCAGCAAGTGGCGTCCCCTAGGGGATTCGAACCCCTGTTACCGCCGTGAAAGGGCGGTGTCCTGGGCCTCTAGACGAAGGGGACACTGAAGTCTGCTTCGGCAAGACGCCTTGCTATTTACTTTTCATCAGACAATCTGTGTGAGCACTACAAAGGCAGGTTCTTTAAGGTAAGGAGGTGATCCAACCGCAGGTTCCCCTACGGTTACCTTGTTACGACTTCACCCCAGTCATGAATCACAAAGTGGTAAGCGCCCTCCCGAAGGTTAAGCTACCTACTTCTTTTGCAACCCACTCCCATGGTGTGACGGGCGGTGTGTACAAGGCCCGGGAACGTATTCACCGTAGCATTCTGATCTACGATTACTAGCGATTCCGACTTCATGGAGTCGAGTTGCAGACTCCAATCCGGACTACGACATACTTTATGAGGTCCGCTTGCTCTCGCGAGGTCGCTTCTCTTTGTATATGCCATTGTAGCACGTGTGTAGCCCTACTCGTAAGGGCCATGATGACTTGACGTCATCCCCACCTTCCTCCAGTTTATCACTGGCAGTCTCCTTTGAGTTCCCGGCCGAACCGCTGGCAACAAAGGATAAGGGTTGCGCTCGTTGCGGGACTTAACCCAACATTTCACAACACGAGCTGACGACAGCCATGCAGCACCTGTCTCAGAGTTCCCGAAGGCACCAATCCATCTCTGGAAAGTTCTCTGGATGTCAAGAGTAGGTAAGGTTCTTCGCGTTGCATCGAATTAAACCACATGCTCCACCGCTTGTGCGGGCCCCCGTCAATTCATTTGAGTTTTAACCTTGCGGCCGTACTCCCCAGGCGGTCGACTTAACGCGTTAGCTCCGGAAGCCACTCCTCAAGGGAACAACCTCCAAGTCGACATCGTTTACGGCGTGGACTACCAGGGTATCTAATCCTGTTTGCTCCCCACGCTTTCGCACCTGAGCGTCAGTCTTTGTCCAGGGGGCCGCCTTCGCCACCGGTATTCCTCCAGATCTCTACGCATTTCACCGCTACACCTGGAATTCTACCCCCCTCTACAAGACTCTAGCCTGCCAGTTTCGAATGCAGTTCCCAGGTTGAGCCCGGGGATTTCACATCCGACTTGACAGACCGCCTGCGTGCGCTTTACGCCCAGTAATTCCGATTAACGCTTGCACCCTCCGTATTACCGCGGCTGCTGGCACGGAGTTAGCCGGTGCTTCTTCTGCGAGTAACGTCAATCACCAAGGTTATTAACCTTAATGCCTTCCTCCTCGCTGAAAGTACTTTACAACCCGAAGGCCTTCTTCATACACGCGGCATGGCTGCATCAGGCTTGCGCCCATTGTGCAATATTCCCCACTGCTGCCTCCCGTAGGAGTCTGGACCGTGTCTCAGTTCCAGTGTGGCTGGTCATCCTCTCAGACCAGCTAGGGATCGTCGCCTAGGTGAGCCGTTACCCCACCTACTAGCTAATCCCATCTGGGCACATCTGATGGCAAGAGGCCCGAAGGTCCCCCTCTTTGGTCTTGCGACGTTATGCGGTATTAGCTACCGTTTCCAGTAGTTATCCCCCTCCATCAGGCAGTTTCCCAGACATTACTCACCCGTCCGCCGCTCGTCACCCAGGAGCAAGCTCCCTGTGTTACCGCTCGACTTGCATGTGTTAGGCCTGCCGCCAGCGTTCAATCTGAGCCATGATCAAACTCTTCAATTTAAGTTTGATGCTCGTGAATTAAACTTCGTAATGAATTACGTATGTTCACTCAGAGACTTGGTATTCATTTATCGTCTTGCGACGTTAAGAATCCATGTCACTTTGAGTGCCCACACAGATTGTCTGATAAATTGTTAAAGAGCAGTGCCGCTTCGTTTTCACTGCGGCGCGGGGTGTGCATATTACGCTTTCCCGCTACAGAGTCAAGCATTTATTTTCGCTTTTCTCCGGGATTCTTCAGCGGCTTTCGCCGGAGAACCCTGCTGACCCGGCGGCTTGCTTGCCGTTGTTCCGTGTCAGTGGAGGCGCATTATAGGGAGTTATTCTGAAGCTGCAAGTGCAAAGTGAAAATTATTTACTGACCGCTCACTTTCCAGGCAAAACGCACTCCAGACATTCATTTTCGCCTGGTTTTTAAACAAAAACGAGCCGCAAGCGGCTCGTTTTTGATGTTTTGTGACTTACTGCACTGCCACAATTCGATCTTCATTCACTTCCAGACGAATTACTTTTCCTGGAATCAACTCCCCGGAAAGGATTTGCTGAGCCAGAGGGTTTTCGATCTGCTGCTGGATAGCACGTTTCAGAGGGCGTGCACCATAAACAGGATCGTAGCCATTCTCACTGAGCAGTTTCAGCGCGTCATCAGAGATGTGAATTTCATACCCACGTTCTTCCAGACGTTTATAAAGACGCTGGAGCTGAATCTGCGCGATAGAAGCAATGTGTTTTTCACCTAATGGGTGGAATACCACGACTTCATCGATACGGTTAATGAACTCAGGGCGGAAGCTATGACTCACAACCCCCAGAACCAGTTCCTTCATATGACCGTAATCCAGCTCACCAAAACGTTCCTGAATCAAATCAGAACCCAGGTTAGACGTCATGATCACAACGGTATTACGGAAATCGACTGTTCTCCCCTGCCCATCGGTGAGTCGTCCATCATCCAGAACCTGCAACAGAATGTTGAACACATCCGGGTGCGCTTTCTCCACTTCATCCAGAAGAATGACGGAGTAAGGACGGCGGCGTACCGCTTCAGTCAGATAGCCACCTTCTTCGTAGCCAACGTATCCCGGAGGTGCACCCACCAGACGTGAAACCGAGTGTTTTTCCATAAACTCAGACATATCGATACGGATCATCGCGTCATCGCTATCAAACATAAAGTTTGCCAGCGCTTTGCAGAGTTCTGTTTTACCCACCCCCGTTGGCCCCAGGAACAGGAATGAACCAATCGGACGATTTGGGTCAGACAAGCCCGCACGGCTACGGCGAATTGCATTCGATACAGCCTCAACGGCTTCATCCTGGCCGATAACCCGGTGGTGTAAGTCCTGCTCCATCCGCAGCAGTTTTTCACGTTCACTTTCCATCATGCGAGCGACCGGGATACCCGTCCAGCGCGCCAGCACTTCAGCGATTTCCGCATCGGTCACTTTGTTACGCAGCAGACGCATGGTTTTGCCTTCTGTCTGCGTTGCAGCTTCCAGCTGTTTTTCCAGCTCTGGAATTTTACCGTACTGAAGTTCAGACATCCGCCCCAGGTCACCTACCCGGCGAGCCTGTTCAATGGCAATTTTTGCCTGCTCCAGTTCTGCCTTAATCGTCTGGGTACCCGAAAGCGACGCTTTCTCCGCTTTCCACTCTTCTTCTAACTCAGAATACTGGCGCTCTTTGTCATCCAGTTCCTCGTTAAGCATATCCAGGCGTTTCTTACTGGCTTCATCAGACTCTTTCTTCAGCGCCTGCTGTTCCAGCTTGAGCTGAATGATTCGGCGGTCGAGTCTGTCCAGCTCTTCAGGTTTTGAGTCAATCTGCATACGAATACTCGACGCAGCTTCATCAATAAGGTCGATAGCTTTATCCGGCAGCTGGCGATCGGAGATATAACGGTGCGAAAGCGTCGCCGCTGCAACAATGGCCGGGTCGGTGATCTGCACATGGTGGTGCAACTCATAACGCTCTTTCAGGCCACGTAAAATCGCAATGGTGTCTTCGACCGTTGGCTCAGCAACGAATACTTTCTGGAAACGACGCTCAAGCGCAGCATCTTTTTCAATATACTGACGATACTCATCAAGCGTTGTCGCACCGACACAGTGAAGTTCACCACGCGCCAGCGCCGGTTTCAGCATGTTCCCGGCATCCATTGCGCCATCCGCTTTACCGGCACCGACCATAGTGTGCAATTCGTCGATAAACAGAATGACGTTGCCTTCCTGTTTTGCCAGGTCGTTAAGCACGCCTTTCAGACGTTCTTCGAATTCACCGCGGTATTTCGCCCCGGCTACCAACGCACCCATATCCAGAGCCAGCACACGGCGACCTTTCAGGCCTTCCGGTACTTCTCCATTAACAATACGTTGCGCCAGCCCTTCAACGATGGCGGTTTTACCGACACCCGGCTCACCAATCAAAACGGGATTGTTTTTGGTACGACGTTGCAGCACCTGGATGGTACGGCGAATTTCTTCATCACGGCCAATTACCGGGTCAAGCTTGCCCTGCTCGGCACGCTCGGTCAGATCGACCGTAAATTTTTTCAAAGCCTGACGTTGGTCTTCGGCTCCTTGATCGTTCACGCTTTCACCTCCGCGCATTTTTTCAATCGCCTGAGTCACGTTGGCGGTTGTTGCTCCGGCAGTTTTCAGCAGGTCGGTCAAAGTACCGCGTGATTCAAGCACCGCCAGAACAAACAGTTCCGACGATATAAAGTTGTCGCCACGTTTTTGCGCCAGCTTGTCGCAAAGATTCAGTACACGCACCAGATCCTGGGACGGCTGAACATCACCGCCGGTCCCTTCTACCTGCGGCAAACGGCTCAGTGCCTGATCGATAGCCGTGCGTAACTGGCCAGCATTAATACCGGCGGACGTTAATAATGGACGTACCGAACCCCCTTCCTGATTCAGCAAGGCGCTCATTAGATGAAGAGGTTCGATGAATTGGTTGTCGTGCCCCAGTGCGAGGGACTGGGCATCGGCGAGTGCAAGCTGGAATTTATTAGTAAGACGATCCAGACGCATAACTCCTCCCATAACAGGTCAAATTTGCTACTGGAGATTAAATGAGGTCATCCCTCAATTATTCAAGGTTAATGACCTGAATTATGTGAAAAGAAAACGGCACGTACCGGATCGTCTTGATTCTTTAGGTTATATCAGCCAAATAAAACTTGCCATACGACCCGTCGTCTTGTCACGACGATAAGAGAAAAAATCACCCTTTTCGGTGAACGTACAGCGATCGCCACCGAAGATTTGCGTAATACCCACGCGATGCAGACGCTGACGCGCAAGCTGATAAATATCGGCCAGATATTTTTCACCCACCGACTGAAACGCGGTGACGGCTTGCGGGTCTTTATCCATAAAGGCTTCGCGTACCTCAGGCCCGACTTCAAAGGCGCGAGGGCCAATTGCCGGGCCAAGCCAGGCAATAATGTTGGCAGGGTCATCGGCAAAGCAGGCGACCGTCTCCTCCAGAACCCCTTCGCACAAGCCACGCCATCCCGCGTGCGCGGCCGCGACTTCAGTTCCAGCATGGTTACAGAAGAGAACCGGCAGGCAATCGGCGGTCATAACGGCACAAACTGTCCCGGGAGTATTACTGTAAGAGGCGTCGGCGCGTTTAGAAACATAGGGTTCACCCGTCAGTTTCAGTACGTCCTTGCCATGCACCTGCTCGAGCCAGACGGGTTTTGACGGTAAGTTACCGGCCGCAAGCATACGCTTGCGGTTTTCCTCAACGTGTTCCAGAACATCACCGCAATGCGCGCCGAGATTTAATGACTCCCACGCGCCCTGGCTTACCCCGCCGATGCGGGTCGAACTACAGGCGGCCACACCCTCAGGAAGTGGCCACTCCGGGACAATCAGTTTGGTCATAACCAGGCCACCTGGTCCTTATGCTCTTCAAAATCAGCGCGTAATGCTTCGATAAGCTCCACCATATCCTGTGGGATAGGCGCGTGCCATTCCATCTGAATGCCGGTGATCGGATGGTAAAGACGCAGCATTGTTGCGTGCAGAGCCTGGCGGTCAAACTTACGCAGGACGCTGATGAACTCATCAGATGCGCCTTTAGGTGGGCGCGGACGACCACCGTAAACCTGATCACCCACCAGCGGATGAGTGATGTGTGCCATATGGACACGAATCTGGTGTGTACGACCCGTTTCAAGGCGCAGACGCAGACGCGTATGGATACGGAAATGCTCCATAATGCGGTAGTGCGTTACCGCCGGTTTCCCCATTGGGTGCACCGACATATGCGTGCGTTTGGTTGGGTGGCGGCTGATAGGTTCTTCTACCGTGCCCCCCGAGGTCATATGACCAATCGCGACAGCTTCATATTCACGGGTAATTTCACGCAGCTGCAACGATTCCACCAGACGTGTCTGTGCAGGAATGGTTTTCGCCACCACCATCAGACCTGTGGTGTCTTTATCCAGACGGTGAACAATACCGGCGCGCGGAACGTCCGCAATTGGCGGGTAGTAATGGAGGAGTGCGTTTAATACTGTACCATCAGGATTACCGGCACCTGGATGAACAACCAGATCGCGCGGCTTGTTGATAACCAGAATGTCATCATCTTCGTAGACGATGTCCAGTGGGATATCCTGCGGTTCAAAACGCACTTCTTCTTCAATTTCAGCATTGATGGCGACAGCTTCCCCACCTAACACTTTCTCTTTTGGTTTGTCCCAGACTTTGCCGTTTACCATCACGCGTTGGTCAAGGATCCATTCTTTTATACGTGAACGCGAATAATCAGGGAACAATTCGGCCAAAGCCTGATCTAAGCGTTGACCGAGCTGATTTTCGGAGACTGTTGCGGTGAGTTCTACTCGTTGTGCCATAAACTGCTTCTTCGTTTAACGTTGGGTTTTACGGCTTTGCCGTTTAATATAGTGTGCTATTGTAGCTGGTCTTAATCGGGAGCAGGAACAGAGTTTCTCCCGGACAAACATTTGAGGAAAGTCAAAACGTCATGACGCGCATGAAATATCTGGTGGCAGCGGCCACGTTGAGCCTGGCTTTGGTGGGCTGCTCCGGTTCAAATGAACAGGTCCCTGACAATCCGCCGAATGAAATCTATGCGACTGCACAACAAAAGTTGCAGGACGGTAACTGGAAACAGGCGATAACGCAACTGGAAGCGTTGGATAATCGCTATCCATTTGGTCCGTATTCACAGCAGGTACAGTTAGATCTCATCTACGCATACTATAAAAATGCCGATCTGCCGCTGGCTCAGGCAACCATCGATCGTTTCATGCGTCTGAACCCGACTCATCCTAACATCGACTATGTGATGTACATGCGCGGCCTCACCAACATGGCGCTGGACGACAGTGCTCTGCAAGGTTTCTTTGGTGTTGATCGTTCCGACCGCGATCCTCAACATGCGCGTGACGCCTTTAACGACTTCTCCAAGCTGGTGCGCAGTTATCCAAACAGCCAGTATATTACCGATGCCACTAAACGTCTGGTTTTCCTGAAAGACCGTCTGGCTAAGTATGAATACTCCGTTGCCGAATACTACACTCGCCGTGGCGCATGGGTTGCCGTGGTTAACCGTGTAGAAGGAATGCTGCGCGATTACCCAGATACGCAAGCCACGCGTGATGGCCTGAAGCTGATGGAAAATGCATACCGTCAAATGCAGATGAACGCGCAGGCTGAAAAGGTCGCGAAAATCATCGCCGCGAACAGCAGCAATACCTGATATTCCGCTCAAAGCAAAACGGCAGCCCAATGGCTGCCGTTTTTTTATTCATTTCTGTCGCAAGCTGAAGCGGTTTAGCTACAACACATCCTATCAACTATGGCCTCAATTTCTGACTTCGACAAGGTAAAAATCGCCTCTTCCTGTCCTGCCTCACAAAAAAGATTCCCTGACAAAAACCGACAAAATAACGTGATATAAATCACACATTTTGACATTAGGACAGGTATGCTGGGATCACCAAGACGGAAAGACAAGAGGTAAAATTTATGACAATGAACATTACCAGTAAACAAATGGAAATTACTCCGGCAATTCGCCAGCACGTCGCAGACCGTCTCGCCAAACTGGATAAATGGCAAACTCATTTGATTAATCCACATATCATCCTGTCCAAGGAGCCACAGGGTTTCATCGCTGACGCAACTATCAATACTCCAAACGGCCATCTGGTCGCCAGCGCTAAACACGAGGATATGTACACCGCAATTAACGATTTGATCAACAAGCTGGAACGGCAGCTCAATAAAGTGCAACACAAAGGCGAAGCCCGTCGCGCCACAACATCGGTGAAAGACGCCAGCCTCGCGGAAGAAGTTGAAGAAGAGTAATCCTTTAAATTGAGTGTACCGCCAACGCGCCTTCGGGCGCGTTTTTTATTGACAGGGTGAAAACAGTGCAGGTACTTTAACGGTATCAACCACAGGATGACTCAATGAAACTAACGCCGTTTTTCTTCGCATTCTTTTTTACCTTCCCCTGAATGGGAGGCGTTTCGTCGTGTGATAAAGAATGCGAAGACGAACAACAAGGCCTCCCAAACCGGGGGGCCTTTTTTATTGATAACGATAAAATGAGACAGGCAACACTATGACACCGGAAAACCCGTTACTGGATCTGCGAGTAAAAATCAGCGCGCTGGATGAAAAATTACTGGCACTGCTCGCAGAACGCCGCTTACTCGCTGTCGAAGTGGGCAAAGCCAAGCTGGACTCCCATCGCCCCGTACGTGATATCGACCGTGAGCGTGACCTGCTGGAGCGTCTGATTCAGCTTGGAAAAGCGCACCACCTTGATGCCCATTACATCACCCGTCTGTTCCAGCTTATCATCGAAGATTCCGTTCTGACCCAACAAGCGCTGTTACAGCAGCATCTGAACAAAACCAATCCGCACTCTGCCCGTATCGCGTTTCTGGGCCCGAAAGGTTCGTATTCACACCTGGCGGCACGTCAGTATGCAGCCCGCCATTTCGAAGAGTTTATCGAAAGTGGGTGCGCGAAGTTTGCCGACATTTTCAATCAGGTTGAAACCGGCCAGGCCGATTACGCCGTGGTCCCGATTGAAAATACCAGCTCCGGCGCCATCAATGATGTCTACGACCTGCTGCAACACACCAGTCTGTCGCTGGTTGGCGAGCTGACTATTCCAATTGACCACTGTGTTCTGGTCTCAGGCTCCACTGACCTGAGCAAAATCGACACGGTGTACAGCCATCCGCAGCCGTTCCAGCAATGCAGCCAGTTCCTGAACCGCTATCCGAACTGGAAGATTGAGTACACCGAAAGTACCTCTGCGGCGATGGAAAAAGTCGCGCAGGCAAACTCCCCGACCGTAGCCGCACTGGGTAGCGAAGCGGGTGGCGCGCTGTACGGATTGCAGGTGCTGGAACGTAACCTCGCTAACCAGACGCAAAACATTACGCGTTTTGTGGTGCTGGCGCGCAAAGCCATTAATGTGTCCGATCAGGTCCCGGCAAAAACCACGCTGTTGATGGCCACCGGCCAGCAGGCTGGTGCGCTGGTTGAAGCCCTGCTGGTGCTGCGTAATCACAATCTGATTATGACCAAACTGGAATCGCGCCCGATCCACGGCAACCCGTGGGAAGAGATGTTCTATCTTGATGTTCAGGCCAATCTGGAATCTGCATCCATGCAGAAAGCCCTGCGTGAGCTGGGTGAAATCACCCGCTCAATGAAAGTGCTCGGTTGCTATCCGAGCGAAAACGTTGTTCCGGTCGACCCGGCTTAACGTTCGATAAAGCGGCTTTTCTTCATCCCTGCCACGCTGACAGGCAGGGTGAAGATGGCCCCGGAAAGCGGATATTTTGCTGTTTCAGCATCGTCCATATTTTCCCGGGTCGTCGTGATAAACAACGTCTTCATATCGTCACCGCCAAAGCAGACCATCGTCGGGCAACGAACCGGAAGCCGGTATTCCTCGAGCTGTTCACCCTCTGGCGAAAATCTGGCGATGCGCCAGCCATCAAACAACGCGCTCCAGTAACAGCCTTCCACGTCCATCGCGGCACCGTCAGGTATCCCCTCGCCTTCCTTAAACCGCCGGAAAACATCTCGTTTGCCTGGCTCCCCCTGTTCATCCAGCGGTGTGCGATAGATAACGCCATTCGGCGTGTCGGAGGTAAACATCCATTGCTGGTCATTACTGAATGCCAGGCCGTTATGCCCGTGGATATCGCACTGAAGTACCTTCGGGGTCAGGTCGTTGTCGACACGCATCAGCATTGCGCCGTTATAGTCCCCAGGCCCCCAAAACGTCCCCGCATAGAAGCGACCACGGTTATCGGTGCCACCATCATTAAATCGTGCCAGCTGCGGGTTCGAGGGGTTGTCGCACACCTTGCGCTGAAGCAGCCCGTGCTTATCGGTCAACCAGATGGCATTTCGCATCGCGACAATAAAACCGCCACGTTCCCGCAGGGCAAAACATCCAACCTCTTCATGAAATGACAGGACAGTGTGCTCAGCCGTTGGCAGATGGTAACGATGGATCTCCCCTTCCAGAATATCAGCCCAGTAGAGTGCATTTTCATCTTCGCTCCACGTCGGGCATTCCGGTAAGTGCCCGGTGTAGTTCAATAACAGCTGCGGTTCCGTCATGTCATTTCCCCAAAAGAAAAAAGCCAGCATTGCTGGCTTTTAGTATATACATCATCACATTACTGGCGACTGTCATTTGCCTGGCGCAACAGGGTGCGGCTTTCGCTCTGGAAGCGCTGCGCATAATCGCCAAACCAGTGTTCAACCTTACGGAAACTGTCGATAAAAGCTTGTTTATCGCCATGCTCCAGCAAGGTGATGGCCTCACCAAAGCGCTGGTAGTAGCGTTTAATCAGCGCCAGGTTGTTCTCTGAAGACATAATAATGTCAGCATAAAGCTGCGGATCCTGCGCAAACAGACGCCCTACCATGGCCAGCTCCAGGCGATAGATTGGCGAAGAAAGCGCTAGCAACTGCTCAAGCTGCACGTTTTCTTCCGCCAGATGCAGGCCATAAGCAAAGGTTGCAAAGTGGCGCAGCGCCTGGATGAACGCCATGTTCTGATCGTGCTCAACCGCGCTAATGCGGTGCAAACGCGCACCCCATACCTGAATCTGTTCCAGGAACCACTGATAAGCTTCCGGCTGACGGCCATCACAATAGACCACCACCTGTTTGGCAAGGCTACCGCTATCCGGGCCAAACATCGGATGCAGACCCAGCACCGGGCCAGTGTGAGCGGCCAGCATCGCCTGCAACGGACCGTTTTTCACCGACGCCAAATCCACCAGAATGCAATCCTCCGGCAGCGGAGGTAGTTTCTCGATAATCTGTTCCGTCACGTGAATTGGCACGCTAACGATCACCATGCCCGCATCTTTTATCAGTTCCGGCGCGCGAGCCCAGTCTTCTTTTTCCAGAATACGAACCTGATAGCCAGAAAGCGTCAGCATTTTTTCAAACAGACGCCCCATCTGGCCCGCACCGCCTACAATCACAACCGGGCGCAGCGACGGGTAAAGGGTTTTAAAGCCTTTGTCGTTTTCGCTGGAATAGGATTCACGCATCACGCGACGCAGTACATCTTCAATTAAGTCTGGAGAAACCCCCAGCGCCTGCGCCTCTTTGCGGCGGGACGCAAGCATGGAAGCTTCACGCTCTGGTACATAAATCGGCAGGCCATATTTACTCTTAACCTCGCCCACTTCGGCAACCAGAGACATACGGCGCGCCAGCAGGTCCAGCAACGCCTTATCCACTTCATCAATTTGATCGCGCAATGCGGTCAATTCAGCAACCATAACTACCCTCTTATGCCAGACGCGTCGCCAGCTGGCCGTTCAAATCTTTGTGGATCTCACGCAGCAGTGCATCCGTAGCTTCCCAGCTGATACAGGCATCGGTTACAGACACCCCGTGCTTCATTGCGCTACGCGGTTGTTCAGATGACTGATTGCCTTCATGAATGTTGCTTTCAATCATCAGGCCGATAATAGAACGATTGCCATCTTTGATTTGCGCGACAACAGATTCAGCAACTGCAGGCTGACGACGGTAATCTTTGTTCGAGTTACCATGACTGCAATCTACCATCAGAGCCGGACGCAGTCCCGCCTGTTCCATCTCTTTTTCACACTGAGCGACATCTGCCGGGCTGTAGTTTGGCGCTTTACCGCCGCGCAGGATCACATGGCCATCCGGGTTACCCTGCGTTTGCAGCAGACAAACTTGCCCCGCCTGGTTGATGCCAACAAAGCGGTGTGGCATTGCCGCAGCACGCATTGCGTTAATCGCAGTTGCCAGGCTGCCGTCAGTCCCGTTTTTGAAACCAACAGGCATGGACAGACCAGACGCCATCTCGCGGTGGGTTTGCGACTCAGTGGTACGCGCACCGATAGCAGACCAGCTAAACAGGTCACCCAGGTATTGCGGGCTATTCGGATCCAGCGCTTCGGTTGCCAAAGGCAGCCCCATGCTGACCAGCTCAACCAGCAGGCGACGCGCAATCTTCAGGCCAGCTTCCACATCAAACGAGCCATCCATGTGCGGATCGTTAATCAACCCTTTCCAGCCAACAGTGGTACGTGGCTTTTCAAAATAGACGCGCATCACCAGATAGAGGCTATCGCTGACCTCCTCCGCTAATGTTTTAAATCGACGGGCATATTCAATGGCGGTTTCAGGATCGTGAATAGAGCATGGGCCACATACCACCAGCAGACGCGGATCGCGCCCGGCGATGATGTCAGAAATGGTCTGGCGAGAGTGCTCAATTTGCTCCTCTTGCGCAATGCTCAGCGGGAATTCCGCTTTCAGTTGATCCGGGGTAATTAAAATCTGTTCGTCAGTGATATGTACGTTGTTCAGCGCGTCTTTTTGCATGATTGCGATCCTGTAAAGCTCGTTTGCGATAGTTGTTTTCCTCTAAGAGGTGAGACAACGATACCACAACAAGTAAAGATTTCAATCCAAAATACGTACACATTACTTTACAACAGCCAATTTATTGCAAAAATCAGCCGATAAAAACGTAAACTTAAAATTACACTCTACTTATCTTCCGCCAGGCTATGCTGAAGAAAAAAGGAGAATGTCTATGCGTTCAATCGCGTTAGCGCTACTGGCCCTGTCTTTATCAGGCTGCCAGATCAATCCCTACACCTTCCAGCCCGACTGGACAAGCCCTGACTGGTTTGGCGCGGGAAAAGAAGACGCCATGAACGGCGTGCCGGTTAAAGATAATCAGGCGCTGGCCGATAATTTTAACGATCCGAAAGTTGATCGTAGTGAATATCTCCGCGGTTATGCGGATGGTCAGAAGAAAGTTTGTGAAGAAGGATTTATTCACGCATGGGGTTTAGCAGGCAAATCATTTCCAGCCAGTTGCGATACCGTAGAAAATGCAGCAAAACTTCACGATGCCTGGCAACAAGGGATGGATGAAAGCATGAAGGCCAGCAGGCTTAATTGATCTTTATCTTTTACCATCGGAATAAATGTAACTGTGAGATTTAACCTAAGTCAACGTAGTTGCATTTCTGACATAATGACGGCTTTGACAAACAATGGTATTCTGCCGACAACTCTTAAGGACATCTATTTCCAGAGCGGTATGGCGGTTTCTGGTGAGAATTTCATTCTTGATCTCTTTGTACCGACTGACTCTGGCATTGATGCTGTTTCTTACTGCGGGCGTAACGGTTGCCGGAACGCAAACGGAAACCGATAAATCGGTGCGTTCAATTGTTTCGGGTATTGTGAGTTATACCCGATGGCCAGCACTTTCCGGCCAGCCGAAACTCTGTATTTACGCCACATCGCGCTACACGCAGGCACTCAGCCGCGAAGATGGGCATAGTGAGTTACCCTACACTCCTGCTATCGTGCGTAACGATCAGGAAGCACTGGCAGCCATGTGCGACGCTATATATTTCGGGAACGAATCCCCTGCCCAACAACTTGATTTAATAAGTCAGTATCAGGGCCGAGCGTTGCTATTAATCTCAGAACAGAATCCGGAATGTGTTATTGGAAGCGCATTTTGTCTCATTATAGAAGACGACCGGGTTAGGTTTTCCGTAAATCTGGATGCACTGTCTCGCAGTGGTGTAAGAGTCAGTCCAGATGTATTAATGCTTGCACGGAATTCGAAGCATGAATAAGGATTTCACTTCAGCTCCACGTCCTACGTTTAAAAGAACGTTGAGGCGTATCAGCATGATAAGCGTCATAATAACAATGACGTTTATATGGCTGTTGCTTTGTTTCGCTTCCGTCGTGACGTTAAAACAATACGCGCAAAAAAATCTCGAATTAACCGGCGCAACCATGAGCCACAGCCTTGAAGCTTCGCTGGTTTTCAACGACTCTCTGGCCGCGAATGAAACACTCGCCACCCTCGGCAAACAGGGGCAATTTGCGGTAGCAGAAGTCCTCAATATCCATGAAAAACGTTTTGCCTGGTGGTCATGGAACCCTGAAGACAATACGGATACGCTGGGTGCGTTAGTCAGCCGCTGGTTGTTCCCAAACCCTGTCGCGCAGCCCATTATGCATAACGGCAATAAGATTGGTGAAATTCGCCTTACGGCACGCGACAGTCTTATCAGCCACTTTATCTGGATGTCGTTTGCCGTTCTTACCGGCTGCATTCTTTTTGCTTCTCTGGTGGCATTAACTATTACCCGCTCCCTGCACCAGGGCATGGTCACGGCGATGCAAAATATTACCGATGTCGTTCATGACGTGCGCACCAACCGTAATTTCTCGCGCCGGGTCAAAGAGGGCAGAATTGAGGAGTTCCACCGTTTTGGCGAGGACTTCAACAGCCTGCTGGACGAAATGGAAGAGTGGCAACTGAAGCTCCAGGCCAAAAATGCACAGTTACTGCGTACCGCGATGCACGACCCGTTAACCGGCCTGGCTAACCGCGCGGCATTTCGCAACAGTATTGCGGCGTTAATGAATGACTCTTCCGCAAAAATGAACTCTGCCCTGCTTTTCCTGGATGGCGATAACTTTAAATTTATCAATGATACATGGGGACATGCCGCTGGCGACTGCGTGCTTATTGAGGTCGCCAGTAGAATGGTGGAGTTCGGAGAAAACCGCCATCAATCGTACCGTCTTGGTGGCGATGAATTTGCGATGATCCTGTACGGCGTACATTCTGAACCCGATGTTCAACACATTTGTGCTGCGCTGTCGCAGCAGTTTATCCGCCCGTTCGATTTGCATAACGGGCACACGGCGTCGATGTCACTCAGCATTGGCTTTGCTCTGGCGTGGGAAAATGTTTCAGTGGAAGCATTACTGGAGCAAGCCGACCGCAATATGTACCTGGTTAAAAACCAGCGTTCAAAAACAATATCCTAGAAAGGAATACGATATGTTAAAGCGATACCTCGCACCGCTCTTACTGGCATCAATGGTTCTGGCTGGATGTCAGACCCCGCCACAAGGAAAATTCACTGCAGAGCAAATCGCCGCCATGAAGTCATATGGCTTCAATGAACTCAATGGCGACTGGTCACTGGGACTTTCTGACACCATTCTGTTCGGCAAAAATGAAGCGCAACTGCGTCCTGAGAGCGAAAAACAGATCCAGACAATGGCAACACGTCTGGCTGCGACCGGTTTAACTCATGCGCGCATGGATGGACACACCGACAACTACGGTGAAGATAGCTATAACGAAGCGTTATCGTTAAAACGAGCCAATGTCGTTGCCGACAGCTGGGCAAAAGGTGCCAGCATCCCGCGCAGTAATCTCACCACTCAGGGGTTAGGTAAAAAATACCCGGTAGCCAGCAACAGTACATCGAAAGGTCGTGCTGAAAACCGCCGCGTAGCAGTAGTCATCAGCACGCCATAGACATTATTTAACGGATGATTCGGCGAGCGACACATTTATGGCCGCTCGCCAGCGCAGCCAGTCAAACAAAATAAACAGTACCAGACTGCCTCCCATCACCGGAAGTGCCAGCCCCAGCAGTATGCTCATTACCGCAGTGACTAACCTTGCAGGAAGCGATAACGCCAGCCAGCTCTGACAGAGTGTCTGAACCGGGTTTGCGCTTGACTGGGCAGGACGACGCATCCACCACAGGCGGTATCCCCAAAGGATCAGCACGCAGAGCGCAAGACCAAAAGCGATAAGCAAAAGCTGGTTTGCCAGACCAAACAAAATCCCCATGTGGAAATCCACACCCCAGCGAGTCAGCTTGGCCATGAGCGGGAAATCGTCGAACCGGGTTCTGTCCAGGACCTGCATGGAATGGGGATCAACCGACACGCTATCTACCTGTGTCGGCCAGCTACGATCGATTTCGGTTACCGTCCAGGCTTGATTAGCTGCTTTGGCCGGGCGGATCTCCAGCTTGCTGGCATCGATTCCTGCCTTTCTGGCGGCATCCAACACACCGTCAAACTGCGTCAGATCCATATCCATCTCTGGCATCATCATTCCGCCATGATGACCGTGATGCTCAGCGTGCTCATCCATCTGCTGAGGCGCACCGGAAAGCTGGGTGTTAACCTGCGGCGTGAGCCAGTTCATTTCAGCCCGCAGTTTATCGACATTCCCCCCTGCCCACTGCGACCAGGTCAGCCCGGTTGCCGAGAACAGCAACATCCCGCCCAGCAGGATCCAGCCGAGCGTGACATGCAGGCGCCGACGGTTCTGGAAGCGATTATTGATGCGTCGCTTTGGCCGGGTATAAAACCACAGAGCAATTCCCCCCAGTGCGGCAACCCACATCCATGAAGCAGCCAGCTCGCTGTAAAGCCGCCCGGTATCACCCAGCATCAGTGAAGTATGCAGATAATCAATAGTCTGACGAAGTGGCAGAATTCCGCTGGTGCCGTATACCGTCAGATCGCCACGCACTTCAAGGCTGACAGGATCGATAAAAATCGCCCGATTCTCTGATGGCCCAAGCGAAGGGTCGGCGAACATCACACGGGTCGTTTCACCTTCAGTCAGTCCAGGGCGAACGGCATGCAGTCTCAGTTCCGGGCCCACAGTTTTTTCTGCCACGGCAATTTGTTCCGCCAGCGACTGCGGTTCCCCCACAGCATCCGTGTGAAGCGCGTGCCGGTACAACACATTTTCCAGCTGCGGCGTTGCCACATACAGCGTGCCGGTCAGGGCAGCGAAGAAGATAAACGGGCCGACAAACAGCCCAATATAGAAATGGAGTCGACGCAGCAGGTTTCCCCATGCCGCGCGCGGAGTGCAGGTGGTCATACTTTTCCTTTTTAAGGCCAAAAGTTATCGAATTTATTTTTAAAGGGAAAAAGCAGACCAGCGCGGTGGCGCGCGAGTATCAGGATAAAGCCAGGGGAAAAAGTGCCAGTGACTGACCGCCTGACGAGGAGGCTTCACCCGCAGTCTTTGCATCACCACACTGAGCAGGACGATCAGCGCCAGCATCATGCCAGGAACATGGGCTAACAGTACGCAGTAACCGCACGCTTCAGCATGATCAACCGGCATGGTGTGCTGCATATCGCCATGATGTTCATCCATCGACATCATGCTCATATCATGATGCATTCCCGGCATCGCGCTCATGGGATCTTTTTGCAACGAGACGGAGATAAGCGGCGCCACCACGATCAGCAGGATCGCAAACAGCGCGGTCAATGCCGCTGCGCGTTTCCAGTTGTGCTGATGCAGTGTGTTATCCACTTACCCTCCACGGAAGAGGCAAGCATTGTAAATGATTTATGACGAAAGGGTTAACGCGAGAGATGCGATGAGATAAAAAAAGGGCCAGCCTTTCGGCCAGCCCTTTTTAACAGGATGTCGCTTAAGCGAATCTTAGTTCAGACGCTCTTTAATACGAGCTGACTTACCAGTACGCTCACGCAGGTAGTACAGTTTAGCTTTACGTACAGCACCACGACGTTTAACAGCAATGCTGTCAACTACCGGAGAGTGAGTCTGGAAGACACGCTCAACGCCTTCGCCGTTGGAAATTTTACGAACAGTGAATGCAGAGTGCAGACCGCGGTTACGAATAGCGATAACCACGCCCTCGAATGCCTGCAGACGTTTTTTGGAACCTTCAACAACCCATACTTTCACTTCCACGCTGTCACCTGGACGGAAGGAAGGTACGTCCTGCTTCATCTGCTCTTGTTCAATTTGTTTAATGATGTTGCTCATAATTTAATCTCTTATCCTGGGTAAACTGATATTCGGGAGCGTATTACGCATTCCCATCATGTTCATGCTGCTGGTGCGCGTGTTCAGTTTTGAACTCGGCCAGCAACTTTGCTTGCTCTTCAGTCAGAGCCAGGTTTTCCAGAAGTTCAGGTCTTCTAAGCCAGGTCCGGCCCAGCGACTGCTTCAAACGCCAGCGACGTATCTCGGCATGGTTTCCAGACAGCAATACTGCCGGTACTTCCATCCCTTCTAACACTTCAGGACGAGTATAGTGTGGACAGTCCAGCAATCCATCGGCAAAAGAATCTTCTGTTGCCGAAGCCTCATGGCCCAGTACCCCCGGAATGAACCGGGCGACGGAGTCAATCAGCGTCATCGCTGGTAACTCACCACCGCTGAGAACGTAATCGCCGATAGACCATTCTTCATCAATCTCGGTTTGAATTACGCGCTCATCTATCCCTTCATAGCGACCACAGACCAGAATCAGCTTTTGATTCGTCGCCAGTTCGCTCACGCCCGCTTGATCAAGCTTGCGTCCCTGAGGTGACAGATAAATCACCTTCGCGCCTTCACCTGCCGCGGCTTTTGCTGTGTGAATGGCGTCCCGTAAGGGTTGCACCATCATCAACATCCCCGGTCCGCCACCGTAAGGACGTTCGTCCACGGTACGGTGCCGGTCATGAGCAAAGTCACGAGGACTCCAGCTCTGGATGCTCAGCAGGCCATTTTTTACTGCCCGGCCAGTTACCCCGTAATCGGTAATCGCGCGGAACATTTCAGGAAACAGGCTAATTATGCCAATCCACATAGCGCCGTCTTTTACCGTTTATCCGGAGAATTTAAAAACCAGGATCCCAATCTACTTCAATGGTTTGAGTAGTGAGATCGACATTCTTGATAACCTGTCCATCGAGGAACGGAACCAACCGCTCCTTGATGCCAAATGCATCTTTCAGGTTTGCCTTGATGACGAGAACGTCATTTGATCCGGTTTCCATCATATCAATGACTTTACCAAGACCATAACCTTCAGTGGTCACTACCTGGCAGCCAATAAGGTCTTTCCAGTAGTAGCCATCATCCAGCTTCGGCAACTGCGACGAATCAACGACAATTTCACAATTAGTCAGTAGATTCGCGGCATCGCGATCGTCAACGCCTTTCAGCTTGATAACGATATCCTGATTGTGGTGACGCCAGCTTTCCAGCTCGACCTCTTCCCACTTACCGCCTTTCTGGATAAACCAGGGCTGGTAATCAAAAATGCTTTCGGCGTCTTCAGTGGAGGAAAACACTCTGAGCCAACCACGGATACCGTAAGTAGAACCCATTTTCCCCAATACGATCGGTTCAACAGGTACTGGTGCGGTGTGTTGCTTGCTCATCATGACCACCGTGACAGATTAAGCTGCTTTGTTTGCTGCTTTGATCAGCGTAGCAACGCGATCGGAAACAGTAGCGCCCTGGCCAACCCAGTGAGCGATACGATCCAGATCCAGACGAGTTTCTTCTTCTGCGCCAGAGGCCAGTGGGTTGAAGAAACCAACGCGCTCAATGAAGCGACCGTTGCGTGCATTACGGCTGTCAGTAACAACAACCTGGTAGAACGGACGCTTTTTAGCGCCGTGACGTGCTAAACGAATAGTTACCATAACATCCTCTTGTGTGAATAAAACAACCGGGCCCCATCGAGGAACGGAGCCCGGGTGTCATATTAAAAGCCCGAAAATTTTACTGATTTCTGCGGAAAATGCAATCAGCAGTTGCGAAGTCTGCCAGAAAAGGCCGTCGGCGGTGCAGTCAGTTCGGTGCCAGCGTGCGCGCAGCCACCGGAGCGTACACGCAGTACGTGAGGATGGCGAGCACACCCCGGTGCCGAAATGGCAAACAAGCCAGGCCGCTTAGCGGCCTGGGAATCCTGGGGGCATCATCCCTTTCATGCCGCGCATCATCTTCGCCATACCGCCTTTCTTCATTTTCTTCATCATGCGCTGCATGTCGTCGAACTGTTTCAGAAGACGGTTAACGTCCTGTACCTGCATCCCACATCCTGCTGCGATACGGCGTTTACGGGAACCTTTGATGATGTCCGGGTTAGCGCGCTCTTTCAGCGTCATCGAGTTGATGATGGCCTCCATTCGCACCAGCACTTTGTCATCCATCTGCGCTTTTACGTTGTCAGGGATCTGGCCCATGCCCGGCAGTTTGCCCATCAGGCTCGCCATGCCGCCCATGTTTTTCATCTGACGCAGTTGCTCAAGGAAGTCGGTCAGATCGAAACCGTCGCCTTTTTTCAGCTTGCTGGCCAGCTTCTCGGCCTGCGCACGGTCTACTTTGCTCTCGATATCTTCGATAAGCGACAGCACATCGCCCATGCCGAGAATACGGGAGGCAATACGGTCTGGGTGGAACGGCTCCAGGGCTTCGGTTTTCTCGCCAACGCCGAGGAACTTAATTGGCTTACCGGTGATATGGCGAATAGAAAGCGCCGCACCACCACGCGCATCACCGTCCACTTTCGTCAGCACCACGCCGGTTAACGGCAGTGCTTCGTTGAAGGCTTTTGCGGTATTCGCCGCATCCTGGCCGGTCATGGCATCGACAACAAACAGAGTTTCTACCGGATTGATAGAAGCATGAACCTGCTTGATTTCGTCCATCATCGCTTCGTCAACGTGCAGACGACCGGCGGTATCCACCAGCAGCACGTCGTAGAATTTCAACTTCGCTTCTTTCAGCGCAGCGTTCACGATGTCGACAGGTTTCTGGGCAACGTCAGACGGGAAGAAATCCACGCCAACCTGCTCTGCCAGGGTTTCCAGCTGTTTGATTGCCGCAGGGCGGTATACGTCCGCAGAGACAACCAGCACTTTTTTCTTGTGCTTCTCGCGCAGGAATTTACCCAGCTTACCCACGCTTGTGGTTTTACCCGCACCTTGCAGGCCGGCCATCAGCACCACTGCCGGTGGCTGAGCCGCCAGGTTAAGCACCTGGTTCTCTTCGCCCATCGCCGAAACCAGTTCGGTACGAACGATTTTGACGAACTCCTGACCCGGGGTCAGGCTCTTGTTAACTTCGTGACCAACCGCTTTTTCTTTAACGCGGCTGATAAAATCACGCACGACAGGCAACGCAACGTCTGCTTCGAGCAGCGCCATACGCACTTCGCGCAGCGTTTCCTTAATATTTTCTTCGGTGAGGCGTCCGCGGCCGCTGATGTTGCGCAGCGTGCGCGACAAACGATCGGTTAAATTATCAAACATTGTCTCTCGCCTGAGGTAGAAACGTTGGGTCGCATTAGCGACACATACACAGAATTTTGCCGGAGTATAACATGAAGGCGGCTTTGTTGTTATGCAACGGTTGGAGCACGCGTCACGTAACGTTATACTGCTTCTCTTTATTATTAAGACGACTGTCGACGCCTATATGCCTGTTTTCGCACTGATCGCCCTTGTTGCCTACTCTGTCAGCCTCGCGCTGATCATTCCTGGCCTGCTGCAAAAAAACAGCGGCTGGCGACGTATGGCCATTCTTTCAGCGGTGATCGCGCTCATATGCCACGCTTTTGCGCTGGAATCGCGCATTATTCCCGGCGATGGCAGCGTGCAAAACCTGAGCGTACTTAACGTCGGCTCGCTGGTCAGCCTGATGATCTGTACGGTAATGACTATAGTGGCATCCAAAAACCGTGGCTGGCTGCTGCTGCCGATTGTCTATTCCTTTGCGCTGATCAATCTGGCCTTAGCCACCTTTATGCCCAATGAGTTCATTACCCACCTGGAAGCTACGCCGGGAATGCTTGTGCATATTGGCTTGTCGCTGTTCGCGTATGCCACGCTGATTATTGCCGCGCTGTACGCAATGCAGCTGGCCTGGATTGACTACCAGCTGAAAAACAAAAAGCTGGCCTTCAACCATGAAATGCCGCCGCTGATGGTCATCGAACGTAAAATGTTCCACATCACCCAGGTCGGGGTTGTACTGTTGACGCTAACACTCTGTACTGGCCTGTTTTATATGAAAAACCTCTTCAGCGTGGAGAATATCGACAAAGCCGTCCTCTCCATCATTGCGTGGTTTGTCTATATTGTCCTGTTATGGGGCCATTATCATGAAGGCTGGCGCGGTCGCCGCGTGGTCTGGTTCAACGTTGCGGGTGCAGGCATTCTCACTCTTGCCTATTTCGGTAGCCGCTTCATACAGCAATTTGCTGGCTAAGTAACAAAGGAGTTCCCCCTGGAACACATCTCTACCACCACGCTGATCGTCACGCTGATCATCATGGTGGTCATATCTGCCTATTTCTCGGGCTCGGAAACCGGCATGATGACGCTGAACCGCTATCGGCTGCGTCACCGCGCTAAACAAGGTAACCGCGCCGCACGTCGTGTAGAAAAGCTATTGCGTAAGCCGGACCGCCTGATTAGCCTGGTCCTTATCGGTAACAACCTGGTCAATATCCTCGCCTCAGCACTGGGGACTATCGTCGGGATGCGCCTGTACGGTAACGCCGGTGTGGCGATTGCCACCGGTGTACTGACGTTTGTGGTACTGGTGTTTGCCGAAGTGCTGCCAAAAACCATCGCGGCGCTTTACCCGGAGAAAGTCGCCTACCCGAGCAGCTTCCTGCTGGCCCCTTTACTGATCCTGATGATGCCGCTGGTCTGGCTGCTGAATATGGTGACGCGTATTTTGATGCGCATGGTCGGCATCAAAGCGGACGTCACCATTAGCAGCGCACTCAGCAAAGATGAGCTGCGCACCATCGTGAACGAATCCCGCTCGCAAATTTCCCGCCGCAACCAGGACATGCTTCTGTCGGTGCTGGATCTTGAAAAGGTCAGCGTTGACGACATTATGGTGCCGCGCAACGAAATCGTCGGTATCGATATCAATGACGACTGGAAAGCTATTGTTCGTCAGCTCACGCACTCTCCGCACGGGCGTATCGTGCTGTACCGCGATTCGCTGGACGATGCCATCAGTATGCTGCGTGTACGCGAAGCTTACCGTCTGATGACCGAGAAAAACGAGTTTACCAAAGAGATACTGCTGCGTGCTGCTGACGAGATTTACTATGTGCCAGAAGGCACGCCACTCAGCACTCAGTTGGTGAAATTCCAGCGCAATAAGAAGAAAGTCGGGCTGGTTGTCGATGAATATGGCGATATTCAGGGGCTGGTGACGGTAGAGGATATTCTCGAAGAGATTGTCGGGGACTTTACCACCTCAATGTCACCCTCGCTGGCAGAGGAAGTTACCCCGCAGAACGACGGCTCAGTGCTAATTGATGGCAGCGCCAACATCCGTGAGATCAATAAAGCCTTTAACTGGCACCTGCCAGAAGACGAAGCCCGCACCATGAACGGAATGATTCTGGAAGCACTGGAAGAAATCCCGGCGGCAGGCACGCGGGTACGCATTGAGCAATACGATATTGATATCCTGGACGTGCAGGACAATATGATTAAGCAGGTGAAAATCCTGCCCGTGAAACCACTGCGCGAAAGTATCGCTGAATAATGCTGTAGGCCGGGTAAGGCGAAGCCGCCACCCGGCACTACAGGGCGGCAAATTATGCTTTCGCTTTCGCCACCGTCACCATAGCAGCGCGGATGGTACGGCCGTTCAGGGTGTAACCTTTCTGCATCACGCCAAGCACTTTACCGGCTTCAACGTCTTCAGATTCCACCATAGCAATTGCCTGGTGAACGTTTGGATCCAGCGGCACGTTGGTATCGGCAATCACTTCAACACCGAACTTACGCACCACATCCAGCATGGATTTCAGCGTCAGCTCGATACCTTCAATCATGGCGGTGTTATCCGGATTAGCTTTATCAGCCACTTCCAGCGCGCGATCCAGGCTATCGATAACCGGCAGCAGTTCGTTGATAAACTTCTCCAGCGCAAACTTATGCGCCTTTTCAACGTCCAGCTCGGTACGACGACGCAGGTTTTCCATTTCCGCTTTGATGCGTAACACACCATCGCGTTCGCGATTCTGTGCTTCTACAACCTGGGCTTCCAGATTCGCAATTTTTTCATCGCGCGGGTCCACCTGCTCAGCAGAAGTTGCTGACTCTACGGCCTCAACTTCATCGTGCTGTTCCGTGATAATTTCTTCCGGGGCTTGCCCCTCAGGCGTTTTCTGTTCTTTACTACTCATGAATTTCTCCGCGTTTTTCTGCATTCATCTCGCTAACTTCGCTTATTATGGGGATCAGTTTCCGGGATTCAAGGGAACAAGACAGATTGTCATCATTCATTAGGCACAAGGACCTCCAGAAAATGAATAATCATTTCAAGTGTATTGGGATCGTCGGGCATCCGCGTCACCCTACCGCGTTGACGACACATGAAATGTTGTATCGCTGGCTGTGCGCCAAAGGCTATGACGTGATGGTCGAACAGCAAATTGCGCAGGAGCTACAGCTTAAGAGCGTCAGAACCGGTACGCTGGCGGAAATTGGCCAGCAGGCGGATCTCGCCGTCGTGGTCGGCGGTGACGGCAACATGCTGGGAGCGGCCCGTACCCTGGCGCGCTACGATATCAAAGTTATCGGCATTAACCGTGGCAACCTCGGTTTTCTGACCGATCTCGACCCGGACAATGCCCAGCAACAGCTTGCCGACGTTCTGGAAGGCCACTATATCAGCGAGAAACGCTTTTTGCTTGAAGCGCAGGTGTGCCAGCAGGACTGCCAGAAACGCATCAGCACCGCCATTAACGAAGTGGTTCTCCACCCAGGAAAAGTGGCGCATATGATTGAATTCGAAGTCTATATCGATGAGATCTTTGCGTTCTCTCAGCGTTCTGACGGGCTGATTATCTCCACGCCGACGGGTTCTACCGCCTACTCGCTTTCTGCGGGCGGCCCCATTTTAACGCCGTCGCTGGATGCCATCACACTGGTGCCAATGTTCCCGCATACTCTCTCTGCTCGTCCGCTGGTTATCAACGGCAGCAGCACCATTCGCCTGCGTTTCTCACATCGCCGCAACGACCTGGAGATCAGCTGTGACAGCCAAATCGCACTGCCTATACAGGAAGGTGAAGACGTGTTAATCCGCCGCTGCGATTACCACCTGAATCTGATCCACCCAAAAGATTACAGCTATTTCAATACATTAAGCTCTAAGCTCGGCTGGTCAAAAAAATTGTTCTGATTTTGCATCCAGCACTTTACTGTATATAAAACCAGTCTATACTGTATGAAAACACAGTCATGGTTTTTCATACAGGAAAACAATTATGCTGGCACAACTGACCATCAGCAACTTCGCCATTGTTCGTGAACTTGAAATCGACTTCCACAGTGGCATGACGGCTATCACCGGGGAAACCGGTGCTGGTAAATCCATTGCCATTGATGCTCTGGGCTTGTGCCTGGGCGGGCGTGCAGAAGGCGACATGGTGCGCGCTGGCGCTAACCGCGCCGATCTCTGCGCCCGCTTTTCATTGAAAGACACCCCCGCCGCTCAGCGCTGGCTGGAAGTGAACCAGCTTGAAGATGGACGTGAGTGTTTACTTCGCCGTGTGATCAGCAGTGATGGCCGCTCACGTGGCTTCATCAATGGCACGGCCGTACCGCTTTCCCAGCTTCGCGAGCTCGGCCAGTTACTGATTCAGATCCACGGCCAGCACGCCCACCAACAGCTTGTTAAGCCTGAGCAGCAAAAAGCCCTGCTCGATGGCTACGCGGGTGAGTATGCACTTACTCAACTGATGGCAGAACACTACCGCCAGTGGCACCAGAGCTGCCGTGAGCTTGCCCAGCACCAGCAGCTGAGCCAGGAGCGCGCCGCGCGAGCCGAGCTGCTTGAATATCAGCTGAAAGAGCTGAACGAATTTAACCCGCTGCCAGGGGAATTCGAGCAAATCGACGAAGAGTACAAGCGCCTGGCCAACAGCGGCCATTTGCTCTCAACCAGCCAAAACGCCCTGAACCTGCTGGCGGATGGCGAAGACGTTAACCTGCAAAGCCAGCTGTATAACGTACGCCAGTTAGTTACCGAGCTGGCAGGCATGGACAGCAAACTCTCCAGCGTGCTGGATATGCTGGAAGAGGCCGCCATCCAGATTTCAGAGGCGGGGGACGAACTGCGTCACTATTGTGAGCGCCTGGATCTCGACCCTAATCGTCTGTTTGAACTTGAACAACGCATCTCTCGCCAGATTTCGCTGGCGCGTAAACATCATGTGTCACCGGAAGATCTGCCAAACTTTTATCAGAGCCTGCTGGATGAACAGCAGCAGCTTGACGACCAGGCCGACTCGCAAGAAACCTTAACGCTGGCGGTGAATCTGCACCACCAACAGGCGCTGGCGACGGCAAAACAGCTGCACGACATCCGTCAGCACTATGCGCAGGAATTAAGCCAGCACATCACCGAGAGTATGCACACGCTGGCAATGCCGCACGGTGTGTTCACGATTGATGTTCGCTTTGAAGAAAATTACCTGACAGCTGAAGGCGCGGACCGCATCGAATTTCGCGTGACCACAAACCCAGGTCAGCCTTTACAGGCCATTTCTAAAGTGGCATCGGGTGGTGAGCTGTCCCGCATCGCCCTCTCCATCCAGGTGATTACGGCACGTAAAATGGAAACCCCGGCGCTCATTTTCGATGAAGTGGATGTGGGGATCAGCGGCCCAACGGCGGCCGTGGTGGGCAAACTACTGCGTCAGCTGGGCGAATCCACCCAGGTGATGTGCGTCACCCACCTGCCGCAGGTGGCTGGCTGTGGCCATCACCACTTTATCGTCAGCAAAGAAACTGATGGCGAAATGACCGAAACGCACATGACGCCTTTAGATAAGCGCTCGCGTTTACAGGAGCTGGCGCGCCTGCTGGGGGGAAGTGAAGTGACGCGCAATACCCTCGCTAACGCGAAAGAACTACTGGCTGCCTAAACTTTTTCGGGATCTCAGAGTCATAGAGAACAATAAAAACGCCGCCAGACCGGTTTCAAAGTGGGGCAAGGTCTATTATCATCGGCATATTACATATGAGCCGCGTACTGCTCGGGCCCGAAAAGGAATCAAATCACTATGCGCTGTAAAACGCTGACCGCTGCCGCAGCGGTTCTTCTGATGTTGACCGCAGGCTGTTCCACTCTGGAGAAAGTGGTTTACCGTCCTGACATCAACCAGGGGAACTACCTTACCCCTAACGATGTGTCCAAAATCCGTGTGGGGATGACACAACAGCAGGTCGCTTATGCACTGGGAACCCCGATGATGTCCGATCCATTCGGCACAAACACCTGGTTCTATGTATTCCGTCAGCAGCCTGGTCATGAAGATGTGACCCAGCAGACCCTCACGCTGACCTTCAGCAGCGGCGGCGTGTTGACTAACATCGACAACAAACCTGCGCTGACCAACTAATCTGGCGTCAGAAATGCAAAAAGGTGCTCAATGAGCACCTTTTTTGTTTTCTTTTATCCCCTCGCCCCTCTGGGGAGAGGGTTAGGGTGAGGGGAACAAAACTACTTACCCGATTTCTCCGCACGCTGGCGACGCAGCTCTTTCGGATCGGCAATCAGCGGTCGATAAATCTCTACCCTGTCGCCCTCTTTCAGCACATCCCCCAGTTTTACCGGGCGGCTGTAGATACCGACTTTGTTCTTTGCCAGATCGATATCACTGCGAAGCTCAAGCAAGCCCGAGGCACGAATGGCGTCCTCAACCGTTGCATTCTCTTCAAGCGAAACGCGTTGCAGATACTGTTTTTCCGGCAGCGCGTACACCACTTCTACAGCAATCTTATGCGACACTGTAGACCTCTTTGGCGCGAGAGGTGAACGCCTGAACCATGTTTGAGGCCAGCTCTTTGAAGATACGGCCAAAGGCCAGCTCAATCAGCTTATTGGTAAATTCAAAGTCGAGATGGAATTCAATGCGGCAGGCGTCAGCACTCAATGGCGTGAACTTCCAGCCCCCCATCAGAGTTTTAAACGGGCCATCGACCAGATGCATTAAAATACTCTGATTATCGGTCAGCGTATTGCGGGTCGTGAACGTCTTACTGATCCCTGCTTTCGAGACATCCACGGCCGCCGTCATCTGCGTCGGGCCAGATTCCAGTACCCGGCTACCGGTACATCCCGGAATAAACTGCGGATAAGACTGAACATCGTTCACTAACTGATACATTTGTTCCACGCTGAAAGGGACAAGCGCAGTACGGCTAATCTGAGGCATAGCATTTTCCATGGTCACACAACGGACAAATAATAACATTTATCACCTGTTAAAAAAACGCTAAGCCTCATCTCGTGCTAATATAGCGCGTTAGACCTCACAGGACGCAATGAGGTGACTTTTTGAAATCAGATTACCGACGGCTTTACGACACCTATGACGAAGAAAAAAGCACATAAACCAGGTTCGGCGACCATTGCGCTTAACAAGCGTGCTCGCCATGAGTATTTCATCGAAGAAGAATTCGAAGCAGGTCTTGCATTGCAGGGTTGGGAAGTAAAATCACTGCGCGCAGGTAAAGCCAATATTGGTGATAGCTATGTGATCTTCAAAGACGGCGAAGCCTTTTTGTTTGGCGCAAACTTTACGCCGCTGACGGTCGCCTCTTCGCACTACGTGTGCGATCCAACCCGCACCCGTAAGCTGCTGCTGAACAAGCGTGAGCTGGATTCCCTTTTCGGGCGTATCAATCGCGAAGGTTATACCGTGCTGGCCCTGTCTTTGTACTGGAAGAACGCATGGTGCAAAGTGAAAATCGGCGTCGCGAAAGGTAAGAAGCAGCACGACAAACGTAACGATGCTAAAGATCGCGAATGGCAGGTCGATAAAGCGCGTATCATGAAGCACGCAGGCCGTTAATTTTAGGATACTTATTGAGCGATTCAATAAGTTAGCGTTCCGGGCTGGTATCCAGGAAGTGAAATCTGGTATACTCAATTCAACACTATTGGGGCTGATTCTGGATTCGACGGGATTTGCGAAACCCAAGGTGCATGCCGAGGGGCGGTTTGCCTCGTAAAAAGCCGCAAAAAAATAGTCGCAAACGACGAAAACTACGCTTTAGCAGCTTAATAACCTGCTAAGAGCCCTCTCTCCCTAGCTTCCGCTCTTAAGACGGGGATCAAGAGAGGTCAAACCCAAAAGAGATCGCGCGGATGCCCTGCCTGGGGTTGAAGTGCTAAAACTAATCAGGCTAGTTCGTTAGTGGCGTGTCTGTCCGCAGCTGGCGTGCGAATGTAAAGACAAACTAAGCATGTAGTACCGAGGATGTAGAAATTTCGGACGCGGGTTCAACTCCCGCCAGCTCCACCACTTTTGATAGGACTGCAACCGGACAGCGGCAATAAAAACAGCCACTTACGGACTCTGACCAGACAGAGCGCAGACCAAGAAAAGACAAAAATATGCACGTGAAATGCACGTGCACTTTAAAAGAACCCCAGATTTCACGGTCTGGGGTTTTTCTATTTGTAACTAAGGGTAACAAAAACCTCTCTCCCTTTCGCGTCCCGCTCGCCTTGACACTGTTTATTTTTACAGTAAAAATACTGTATACAACCACAGTGGTTTTCCGGAGGCTTTTATGTTCGTTGAACTGGTTTATGACAAACGCAATGTAGAGGGGCTCGAAGGGGCCAGAGAAATTATTCTGGCCGAGCTGACGAAGCGGGTGCACCAGATTTTCCCTGATGCCGAAGTGAAGGTGAAGCCGATGCAGGCGAACGGCTTGAATAGCGATGCCAGCAAAAACGATCGGGAAAAACTGAACCGCATGCTGGAGGATATGTTTGAAGAGGCTGATATGTGGTTAACTGGTGATGATTGAGCACTGTTAACCGATTAATTGAGAGAATCTCGCTGATTGCCTACGACATGAACTCCCGAAAATGTCGCTGCAGCCCGCTTTAAGATATGACGTGGCTGCAGTAATTTAGTTTACTTAGAATTGTTTATGGGGAAACTGAACGCGAGGTTGATGATTTACTTTCAATGTTTTCATGACGCTGTTTTCCTTCTGATATTTTACGTCCTAATTTCACCCCTATCTTTTCAACAAAATGATATGAAATAACGCTGAATAGAATTGCCATGGAAAATGCTGATGTAGCAGGAACAAAATACCCATACCCATTTAGCAAAATTTTATTGCATAAGAAAAGAAAAACGCCATGAGAAAGATAGAGTGAATAGCTAATAGCCCCAAGCCACCTAACTGGAGATATATTCAACACCCCAAGCACAGAGCAACCATGTGAGATTGATAAAAACAACATAAAAATCCCCATCCATGGTAAAAACGAATAAACATCAAGCTGAAAATATAACGATACTGCACATATTATTACACCAGTCAAAGCGAACAAGTTTCTTCTTATGATCCGACAGAAAGCTTCTCCACCCCAGTTTATTGACGATGCAGCAAAGCCACCAGCAATAAAGCTTAAAAATATGCCTCCAACATTTCCGTCAAAAAAACCTAGGTATGCTAGCGCACACACCACAAGGAAAAAGGCCGCAAGCGAAATCAGTGCAACTTTATATTTTGCAAACTGACAGATTAACGGGTAAAGAAAGTAAAACTTCCACTCTATATTTAATGTCCAAAGCACACCTGCAATAATGAGGTATTTATCAATATGAGCGGAAACTGTTAAAGGAGTACTGAGCCCGAAAGTCAACCACGACACTCCAGAAAGTATATACTCTTTTGGAGTGTTATAGTGATAATAACCAGTAAAGAAAGCGATTAGCAAAATAAGAATAGCGACAACCATATAAGCTGGAACAATTCTAAAAAAACGCCCTATATAGAAGCGTCTAAAATCAACCATGCCATCGGATTTTATAGCTTTATCGAAAAACAGAAATCCAGTGATCATAAAAAACAGCATCACCCCAACACCGCCAATAGAAAAAATCATGTGCGCTACTGGTTCAGAGATATCGGCAACTTTGGAATTTATCGGCTGCCAAGAGCCATGATAGGTTAAGTTATAAGAAAAAAAACTATGACTTATAGCCACCAAAGCTGCTGCAATACCTCTTAATGGCTCTATGTTAACATATCTTCCCGGGTCAGCATTTAGAGAAACCTTTATATTCTTAGGGCTCATAGCATAAACAAAACACATGATTATCACAGGAGCAAAAAAGACGCCAATTAAATCATATAGTGATATTTCCATTTACATACAAGCCCTAGATTATAATGTACTAAGTCTATAATAAAGACTATCAAAATGCATCAGTTTGCAGGTGGTTCCACCTTAGGTGTGATGAACTTACCATTTATGTACTGAAAGCCAACACCAACTAACGTATCTTCAGGGTTAAACTCAACAACCTCGGCTCCCTCAGGTGGTAACCAATCCTCCTGCCCATCCCATTCAATGGTATTAGTAACCATATCACCTTCAATAACTGCAAAAGTAAGCATATCACCACTCCACAATAAGTAAGCCAGGCAAACCATTCGACGCGCTTGAGCCATTACCGATGGTTGAATTATGAACCCCGCCGCCACCGCATCCATAACCATCCGTTGCTGGGCTAGGGGTAGTTGAACCATTATTCCCCCGGGAAGCACCACCTGCCGTTCCATAAGGGCCACTTCCTCCAGCCCCGCCTGAAGCACCTGCATCGACTGTAGCACTCCCCTCTTGTCCTGAGGTACCACCATAAGAGCCCCCGCCCCCCCCAGCAACGCCAGAGCTTGTTCCTGCGGTTCCACCAAAATAACCATAGGTTTGTAGTGGTCAACAAAAACTGGCCACGGCTTTGGAGTTTTTCCAGAACAATCGTTCTGATTCATTCGGCGTCAAGCCACCATTATATTGATGGGGTCTGAGCTGGCTGTAATATCCCGTGATGTAGTTCGTTATCGCTGCGCTGGCTTCGCTAACATTAGCGTATCCATTATCCGGCACCCATTCTGTTTTCAGACTTCTAAAAAAACGTTCCATCGGACTGTTATCCCAGCAATTTCCCCGGCGACTCAGGCTTTGCTTTATCTGATATCTCCACAGTAACTGCCTGAAATTCCTGCTGGTATAGTGGCTACCTTGATCCGAGTGATACAGCAAATTAGCTGGCTTTCCTCGCGCTTCCCAGGCCATGGACAGCGCTTTCGCTGTCAGTGCTGAGTCCGGGAAAAATGACATCGCCCAGCCAACCGGTTTACGTGAAAACAGATCAAGCACTACGGCCAAATAAGCCCAGCGTTTACCCGTCCAGATATAAGTCACATCACCACACCAGACCTGATTAGGCTCTGTTACAGCAAACTGGCGTTCCAGATAATTAGGGATCTCAACGTGTTCTTTAGACACCTTTTTATATCGATGACCTGGCTGCTGACAGCTGATGAGACGAAGCTCTTTCATCAGTTTTGTTGCCCGCCAGCGGCTAAGTTTTACACCTTTGTTCGTGACCATCGCGGCAATATTACGAGCACCTGCGGAACCATTACTTTCGCGATAGCTTTCACGGACAAGACTGAGTAATACCACGCGTGTGGCATCAGGCTTCTTTGGCTGCCGCCAGTATTTATAGCTGCTGCGGTGAACCCCAAACACGTTGCACACGACGGCAACGGGAAACCGCGCCCTGAGTTTCTCAACTAATGAGAACTGTTCAGGGAGCCTGACATCAAGAGCGCGGTAGCCTTTTTTAATATATCTCTTTCCATTTCAACGCGTTGAAGTCTTTTCTTTAGCTCGCGTATTTCAATCTGCTCAGGTGTCATGGGTGAAGCTATGGGTGATTTTCCCGATCGTTCTTCTTTCAACTGGCGGACCCACTTATCCATCGTGGATTTGCCGACATTCATTGCCGTGGCAGCGGCGGCAACGGTGTAATGCTGATCGAGTACAAGCTGGGCAGCTTCAAGGCGAAACTCGGGGCTAAAATTGCGTCTGTTACGTCCGGTCATAATGTCACCTGTTTTTGACTATGAGGCGATGATATCACCTCTATTCAGGTGGCCAAATTTAGTGTGCCACTACACCTGGAGTTTGAACAGTTTATAGCATCAAACGTCATTGAACTTGGAAAGTTTAATGCAGCAGGTCGTAAAGCCTCGCTCAGTAAAATTATTGAGGCTTACAACCGTATTATTGAAACAGTGGAATATGATCTCAGCATGAAGATCGAGTTAGGGGAAAAGTAGCCCTCTCTCCTGACAAAACCTAAACACTCGGAGCCTATTTTCATATGGCTCCGCTCCCACCATAAACATGATAATTTCTTTTAGGCCCCTTTATAGACCCCTTCGCAAAGTTAAATTGAGGGGAAGACAATTAAAAAAACAAAGAATTAAACAACCAATTCAGACTCCGCCAGCCACCAAAATTCTCCATCGACGATCACCAGAGTCATCCGATGAAGTCCTGAAAGCCCGCATGGCGCAAGCCCTGCGGGCTTTTTTGTACCCTCACCTCAATCTGTCCCGCGAAGCCTGAACCAACGAATTAAATCCGAACCTTTCAGCCCTTTAGAGGAAAATTCCTTCGTCGACATAAAACGATTAACCTGACATTTAGCATGGCATCAAGTAACGAAATTACTACGCGGTTGTCCTACAGGCATATGTAATGATCAGAACAGTATCAGAACAAAACTTCCACCAAGGTGAATCAGTAGGTTATCTCCCTTCTGAATCGAGGGGGGAGTTATGCGGGGGAATCGGCGCTTTTAGAAGACAACATCATTTTATGCCAAATAAGCATATTGCTGAGAGTATTTTCTAAAAATTTTATCTAAAGCTCCACTGTACAGTAATAACAAACACCGATGGTATTATTAAACCAACATCCATACCAAAATATGATGTGAAATTATACTGGAACCCATGATAAATATAAGGTGAAAAACCAACCCCAGTCACTTTTTTAAAATCATGATAAGAACCATGGTCACCACAATCGCTAAAGGCATCAAAGAAAAACTCACCTACATACCCATATATCCCCTTAAAAACCAGTCCATCGCCAAGATTCGCCCAATCTTTTCTGACGCCAGCCGCTAAGCATCTGTCATTAAAGCTATTATTCATCGTACCAAGAATAAAACTATAATCTGATTGTTCTGAAAATTTTCGTTCTACCGATAAAAATTTATTATCAAGATGTTCTGTATATTGTCCATGATTATGCGTTAAATGGTATACATAAGATCCTGTATTTATCGAATAAAGATTTATGTCATCTGCCTGACAAGTGAATGTCGCGATACATACCGCCCCGCATAAATAATGACGTATATCTGGTTTGATTTTATTCTCATATTTAGCGTTCATGATTAGGCTCTTAAAGAGTAAATGTTTTACATTTCAAAAAGCTATAAAGTAGTTAGTTATAGCAGGTGGATGTAACATTTTACATCCACCTGCGTGTTGATATCTGTTTTAGCGTTCTACAACTCTCCATCGCTTCGTTAATTGTTTTTCCATTTCAACAATCAAAAACAGAACGAATCCAATACTGAACGTTATAACCCAATACCGGAACGGCAGCGCTTCAGTGCCAAACAGCATCTGCATGAACGGTGCGTAAATGATAAGAAGTTGTAGCGCTAACAGTACGCCGCTCACGATCCAAATCCCTTTATTCTCCAGCAGGCCTTTACTCAGTGAGAAGCCGTCATTCACGCGGCAGTTAAGCATGTAGAACCACTGCGCGGTCACCAGGGTTTGCAGCAGCACGGTACGGATAAATTCAGCTGAGTAACCGCGGGGCTGTAGCCAGGCTTCCAGCACGAAGGCGCTGATGGCAATAAGCAGACCGACAAACACCACGCGCCAGATGGCATAGCCGTCCATGACGTGGAGATTCGCCTTGCGCGGTGGGCGGGTCATGATGTCCTTCTCGCCCGCTTCAAACGCCAGGCCAAACGACAGCGTTGCCGACGTCGCCATGTTCATCCACAGGATCAGGACCGGCGTCAGCGGGATCAGGTTCCCCGCCAGCAGCGCAATGATGATCAGCAGAGCCTGTGCGATGTTGCTGGGGATAACGAACAGAATGGTCTTTTTCAGGTTATCGTAAACCCGCCGTCCCTCATGTACCGCACGGGCGATGGTGGCAAAGTTGTCATCCGTTAACACCATGTCGGCGGCTTCCTTGGTAACTTCCGTCCCCTTAATCCCCATGGCGATACCCACGTCCGCCCGCTTGAGCGCCGGGGCATCATTGACGCCATCCCCGGTCATACCCACCACTTCCTGTTTACTTTGCAGAGCCTGCACAAGGCGGAATTTATCCTCCGGGCTGGTTCTCGCGAAAATATCGTACTGCTGCGCGGCGTCGCTCAGCTGACGATCGTCCATCGCCTCCAGCTCACGTCCGGTGATGGCGCTAGCGGCGTTACCAATCCCCAACATTTGCCCAATGCTCATTGCCGTTTGCGGGTGGTCGCCGGTGATCATCTTCACACGGATCCCCGCCTGCAGGCAGTCGGCAATGGCGGTAATGGCCTCCGGACGCGGCGGATCCATCATTCCGGCAACCCCAAGCAGGATCACCCCATCCTGCAGGTCCGGATGATCCAGCTCTCGTTGACCGTCGTGAGCGGGTTTCCAGGCCGCAGCCACCATGCGCAGCCCCTCACGGGCATACTCTTCAATCTTCCCTTCCCAGTAAGGAAGATCAAACGGCTGCAGTCCGTCATTCGTCTGCTGGAACTGACAGAGGCGGAACAGGACGTCCGGCGCGCCGGTAATCAGAATCACCTCTTCATCGCCAAGACGGTACAACGTGGACATGTATTTATACTGCGAATCAAACGGGATTTTACTGCGCATTTCGGTATCGAGCGGTGGAATCGGGATTTTCGCCGCCAGCACCTTCAGCGCGCCCTCGGTCGGCCCCCCGGTGATTTTCCACAGCCCCTGCTCGTCTTTAATCAACTGACTGTCGTTACAGAGGTCAATGGTGCGCAGATAGCGTTCCAGTAACGACCCCTGCGTTACGCTGACGGGCGTCGGGTCATCAACGGGGTGAATATTCCCCACCGGTTCGTAACTGTCGCCCTCCACGCGATAAGTCGTGTCAGCGGTAATCACCGCTTTGACCGTCATTTCATTCATGGTCAGGGTGCCGGTTTTATCCGAGCAGATGACCGTCATCGCGCCCAGCGTTTCCACCGTAGGCAGCTTACGAATGATGGCCTTGCGACGCGCCATGGCCTGTACGCCGAGAGAAAGAATGATGGAAATGATGGCCGGCAGGCCTTCCGGCACCGCGGCAACGGCGAGGCTGATGAGCGACAGCACCAGCTCGGAAACAGGCATATCCCGGAACAGAAGACTGAAGACAAACAGCGCCACCATCATCACCAGGATAGTGATGAAGATGGTCTTACCGAGCTTATCCATCTGCACCATCAGCGGCGTACGGTGTTTTTCGATGTCGGACATCATCTGGTTGATATGGCCAAGCTCGGTTTCGCCCCCGGTTGCCACCACCACGCCTTTCCCGCCGCCGGAGCTTACGGTGGTGCCGGAATAGAGCAGGTTATACCGGTCACCTAAAGGCAGTTCCCCGCTTAACGCATCGCTGTTTTTCTCAACAACGGTGGATTCGCCGGTCAGAATGGCCTCCTCCACGCGAAGGTTATGCGCTTCAATCACACGCAAATCCGCAGGAATACGATCCCCGGCGCGGATCACTACGATGTCACCCGGGACCAACGTCGTGGTGGGGATCGTTTCATGATTACCTTGTCGAACCACCACGGCTTCGCTGGAGAGCATATTGCGAATACTTTGCAGCGATTTTTCTGCATTACTCTCCTGAATATGGCCAATCAGCGCGTTAATGATGGCAACACCGAGGATGACAAACATATCTACCCACTGGCCCATAAAGAGCTTGAGTAGCGCAGCCACCAGCAGAACATAAATCAGCACATCGTTAAAATGGGCCAGGAAGCGCAGCCATGCGGGCTTGCCCTTTTTCTGCGGTAACGCATTCTCACCATACTGCTGGAGTCGGGCCGATGCCTCAGTGCTGCTCAGCCCCTCCGTGGTGGAGTTGATATTCGCCAGGGTGTCGTCAACAGTTTGTTGATAATAAGGACGTTCAGGTTTTCCTGTTTTCATCGTTCCTTCCTCAGGTTCTTTTCAGAAATCACCTTGCTTTCATGTAATTAACGAATAACGAAAACAGGAACATGTGCGTAACGCACAATACTTGCCGCCTCTGACCCTAACAGATGGGTTTGAATATTGGGATTTCGAGAACCGATAATAATTGCCCCGGCAGCAAGTTCATCCGCAAGCTTAATAACCTCATCGCGAACATTCCCGCTACGGACATGGAGATGAATACGTTCTTCTGGAAGATTCAGTTTTTTGACCAGGTCAGACAGTTTTTCTTTCGAATTATTAATCATATATTCATCCATCTTGCGCGCATCTGAAATAAAACCACGCGTCAGTTCGGCTGAAAACTTGGGCATGACGTGCAACAAATGAATGTCACCCGACGCGCTTTGCGCCAGAAACTGTGCATGGTGCAACGCTTTATCCGCCAGGCCAGTCTCGTAAACATCCACCGGAACCAGAATATTTTTATACATATCGAGCATCCTTTTTATAACCAACACGGTAGTGAGAGAAGCAATAAAACGCATTAAATGCAGGGGGTTACCCTTAATACCAGTAACGGGAAAAAGAGATGAATGATATTAAACGTAGCACAGGAATATCAGGTTTAACGCTTACCCACTGATATTGGTTAATTAACATTTATCTTTTCTCCAACTATGCTCATAGAAAGACGCTCCTTACGGCGCATGGAGGAATGAATGTACGGTTTAAGCCTTTTCCGTCTTGGTTTGTTTATCGCACTTGCCATTATTGCCAGCACGGCAATTGGCCTATTTACCTATATGGTTGTCACTGTTCTGGCAGAATAGTGTCACCCCCTGCCCTTGCTACGGAATAAATAAAACAGTTATTTATTAGGGGAATACAGTGAACCGCTACCTCTCTCTTTTACCATTCATTATGTTAACGCTCACGGCATGCGACCCGAAACACGAGCAAGCTTCTCCCCTGCCGCGAATGGTAAAAGTGGCGGAGGTGACTGTCCCCGGTCATGCCCAGCAGCGTGTTTTCCCCGCCCGCATAGAATCGGGTGATGCAACAGACCTTTCCTTCAAGCGCGCAGGTCAAATTGAAGCGCTCGATATACGTCAGGGCGCAACCATCAAACAGGGGCAACAGCTTGCCAGACTGAACGCCCGTGAAGCCCAGCAGCGTGTTAACGACAGACAAACGACAGCGACGCTGGCCCAGAGGCAATTCGATCGCTTCCAGACGCTAGCAGGTCGCCAGGCGATTTCGAAAGCCGAAATGGACGTGCAGCGCGCGAACCGCGATTCGGCGAATGCGTCGTTGCAGATTGCCCGTGAAGAGCTAAATCAGATGACGCTCGTCGCCCCCTTCAGCGGAACGGCGGCCAGCGTGCATGTGCGAAACCATCAGGTGGTGTCTGCCGGTCAGCCCATTGCGACCCTGACCCGCACCGACCTGCTGGACGTGGTGTTTAGTATTCCTGAGAACCTGTTCAAAACCTTTGATATCCGTAACGTGCAGTATCGTCCCGTGGTGAGAATTAACGCCTTCCCGGATCGGGAGTTTACCGCTATCTACAAAGAGCATTCGGGCAGCAGCGACAGCAACACCCTGACCTGGCAGGTGATACTCACCATGCCGCGCCCGGATGATTTTCCCGCCGTGGGAGGCGTAAGCGGTACGGTGACTATCAATTTAACCAACCTCCCGGCTGGCGCGGGCGCTCAGGCGCTGGTCATTCCGGTTGAAGCGGTCTTTAACCCGGACAACAGCCCACGCAATGAACCGCACGTCTGGGTAGTGGCCGGGGAAGGTGATGCACTCCATCTTGAAGACCGTAAGGTCAGCGTGGGGCAAGTGACCGCAGAGAGTGTGGTGATCACCAGCGGGCTTAAGGCCGGTGAGCGCGTGGTGGCTGCAGGTGTTGGTGAGCTTCATGCTAAACAGCCGGTGCGTATCTGGACGCGTGAACGGGGACTGTAATGGATATCTCTCGTCAGTTTATCAATAACCCCATTCGCGTCTGGCTGACGATCCTGCTGCTGGGTGTGGGGGGCATTTTCGCGCTGCTCAACATCGGCAGGCTGGAAGATCCTGCCTTTACCATCAAAACTGCCGTGGTCATCACTCACTATCCCGGCGCCTCTGCTCAGCAGGTTGAAGAGGAGGTTACGCTGCCGCTGGAGAATGCGCTTCAGCAGTTGCCTTATCTGGACAATGTCAGCTCCATCTCCTCAAACGGCCTGTCGCAAATCACCGTGAACATTGCCTCACGCTATCATTCGAACGAACTGCCGCAGATCTGGGACGAACTGCGCCGTCGCGTGGGCGATGCATCGCGTCAGTTCCCGCCCGGCGTCGTTACGCCCTTCGTGAATGATGATTTCGGCGACGTGTTCGGCTTTTTCTTCGCGATTTCCGGGGATGAATTCAGTAATCCTGAACTGGTGAGATATGCCGAACAGCTGCGTCGCGAACTGATTCTGGTCCCCGGCGTCGGTAAGGTTGCCATCGGTGGGGCCATCAGCCAGCAGGTCAACATCGATATCTCCCTGACTAAAATGGCCGCGCGCGGCATTACGCTGAACCAGCTTTCCGCCCTGCTCAGCAGGCTTAATGTCGTTTCCAGCGCCGGAGAAATCAGCTCCGGAACAGAATCCATTCGCCTGCATCCGACCGGTGAGTTCGAAAATCTTGACGAGCTGGCGGACCTCATCATCACCCCTTCCGGCACCGGGGCGGCGACGCGGCTGCGGGATATCGCCACGCTTTCGCGCGGGCTGAACGAATCGCCCGCCAGTATCTATCATGCCAACGGCAGAAAAGCCGTCACCATGGGCGTTTCGTTTATTCCCGGCGTGAACGTGATCGACGTGGGCCACGCACTGGAGGCGAAGCTAAACCAGATGTCGGCGGAAAAACCGGCAGGGATACACATCGACCTGTTCTACGATCAGGCCGCTGAAGTGGGCCACTCTGTTAACGGTTTTATCATTAACTTCCTGATGGCGCTGGCGATTGTCATCGGCGTGCTGCTGATCTTTATGGGCGTGCGCAGCGGGATCATCATCGCCTTTTCCCTCGCGCTTAACGTGCTCGGTACGCTGCTGATCATGTATCTGTGGGGCATTGAACTACAGCGCATCTCGCTCGGCGCCCTGATTATCGCCCTCAGTATGCTGGTGGATAACGCCATCGTGATTGTTGAAGGGGTGCTGATTGCGCGTCAGCAGGGCTCCCCGCTGTTGACCGCCATTAACTACATCATCCGTCGCTCCGCACTGCCGCTGCTGGGAGCAACGGTGATCGCCATCCTGGCGTTTGCGCCTATCGGGTTGTCGCAGGATTCTACCGGGGAGTACTGTAAATCCCTGTTCCAGGTACTGCTGATTTCCCTGATGCTGAGCTGGTTCTCGGCGCTCACCATCACGCCAGTGCTAATCAAGTGGTGGCTGTTTAAAAACGACAGCACACCAGAAAAAAGTAACGAGTCAGACCCTTACGACAAACGCTTCTACCGCCTTTACCAGCGCCTGCTTAATACGCTGCTGCACTGGAAAGCACCGACGCTCATCGTGATGGCGGCGTTGCTGGCCGCATCAGTCTGGGGTTTCGGCGCCGCGCGGCAAAACTTTTTCCCGTCATCAAATACGCCGATTTTCTTTGTCGACCTCTGGTTACCCTACGGCACCGATATCAAATGGACCGAGAAAATGACCAGTGATATCGAGAAAACCATTAACGGCCAGCCGGGCGTAGAAACCACCGTCTCAACCATTGGCCAGGGCAGTATGCGGTTTATTTTGACCTACAGCGGACAGCGGCAGTACAGCAACTACGCGCAGATCATGGTGCGCATGGATGACCAGCGCAACATCTCCGCACTAACACGCCACGTCGATGAGTACATCGCCCGAAACTACCCGCAGGTCAACGCCAGTACCAAACGTGTGATGTTTGGCCCCTCCGGCGACAGCGCCATCGAGGTGCGCATCAAGGGCCCCGATCCTGACCGACTACGCCTGATTGCCAGCCAGGTGGACGATATTCTGGCGCGCGACCCGGCCACAGCAAGCGTAAGAAACGACTGGCAAAACCGCAGCAAGGTGATTCGCCCGCAGTATGTCGCCGCGCTGGGGCGCGAGCTTGGCGTGGATAAGCAGGACGTCGACAACGCGCTGGAGATGAATTTTTCCGGCAGTCGTGCGGGGCTGTATCGGGAAGGCAGTGACCTGCTCCCGGTCGTGGTACGCCCGCCGGAAAGCGAACGACTGGACGCCAATCACCTGAACAACGTGCTGGTCTGGAGCCAGACCCGACAGCAGTATATTCCGCTGAGTAACGTCGTCAGCCGCTTTTCACTTGAGTGGGAAGATCCGCTTATTCTGCGCCGCGACCGCTCGCGGGTGCTGACGGTTATGACCGACCCCGATCCGCTTAGCCAGCAAACGTCAGGCGACATTCTCGCCCGGGTGAAACCACAGATTGACGCCCTCGCCCTGCCCCACGGCTACAGCATCGAGTGGGGAGGCGATGCAGAAAACTCCAGCGAAGCACAGCAGGGGCTTTTCACCACGCTGCCGATCGGGTTCCTGGTGATGTTTGTCATCACCGTTTTGATGTTCAGCTCGGTGAAAAACGCCGTCGCCATCTGGCTGACCGTGCCGCTGGCGCTGATTGGCGTCACGCCGGGATTCTTGGTAACCGGTATTCCGTTTGGCTTTATGGCGTTGATTGGTCTGCTAAGCCTGAGCGGGATGCTGATCCGCAACGGAATTGTACTGGTGGAAGAGATCGAGCAGCAGAAAGCGCATAAAGATCAGCACGCGGCGATCGTTTATGCCGCCACCTCGCGCCTGCGCCCTATCTTGCTCACCGCATTTACCACCGTTCTGGGGCTGGCGCCGCTGCTGCTGGATGTTTTCTTCCAGAGCATGGCCGTTGTGATTATGTTCGGACTTGGGTTTGCTACAATCCTGACGCTGCTGGTACTTCCCGTGATTTATGCGTGCTTCCATCGTAAGGACAAAGCGGAACAACAATGAATGCGACAGGCCTGAACATTATCAAGACGCTGGGCTGTATGACGGCAGTCACCTTCTTCACCATCTACAATACCTGGGATCATTATGATTATGACTATCACTGGATCCTGGGGTTTTTAACCTTTATCTCGACCATCGCCACACCGCTGTTTTTTGTGGTCGCGGGCTATCTCGACGGCCAGTCCCGGCACGGCACCCGCTGGCAGTTGGGCAAGATTAAAAGCCTGGTGATTGTCTTTCTGTTCTGGATAACGATCTACTACCTGTGGGAACCGTATCAGCGCGGGTATTTAATCCAGCCGTGGTTCGTGTTTGCGTTTGTCGTGATTTACACCTTCCATCCGGCGGTGGAGTGGCTCAGCCAGCGGCGTGCGCTGTTCTGCGGCGTGATTGCCAGCCTGCTTCTCTTCTCCTACGGGTATGATTTGCTTTCAGCGCTCTATCCGAACGTCCACGTCTTTTCCCTTTCGCCACAGTACCGCCTGTGGACGTGGTTACTGTTTTACCTGACGGGGCAGCTTTTCTGCGATCCCAACATCGCCGAGTGGATAAGCCGCAGGAATGTGGTCAGGACCGCGGTTATCGCCATCCCGTTTATTTATCTCTTCACCTGGTTTTACGAGCGCCACTTCTTTTTTGCCCTGTTCAAGGCTGACAGAAACGCCTTTATTCTCACCGGCTCGCAAATCTACATTCTGATCATTGCGCTGGTGATCGCGGCGAACGGCGTGCGCTTTCGCCGCAATGCAGAATTGAAAGAATCCATTCTGGCCGCCATCAGCAAAACGATGACCGGCGTGTACATTGTGCACTACTCGGTGTTTCACCTGCTGACGGCGCTGTTCCCGGTGACATCTCTCGGTATGAAGCTGACCCTGATCGTGCTCACTTTCGTCACCTCGGTGCTGTTCTCCATGCTGGTGCTTTCTAACGCCGTAGCAAAAAAGGTGATCACCCTTTAAAAGCCTAAGCGCAACCAGGCAAAGAGCACGTTACCGTTGTTATAGGTCCCGGGAATATAGGTGAACTGGACGGTAACGCGCTTATACCCGGCAGAGAACAGCGGGAAGATAAACGGCAGAGGCACATAGTTCGCAAAATCATCGCGCGCCGTGATCCCCGCAGCGGCACCCAGTCCAAGCCGGAAGTCTTTGGCATTATCCAGATACCAGCCCTTCTCCCAGCCATAGCCCATCGCGGGCTGCCATTCGTTGTGCGAGTCTTTGAACATCATCGCGAAAAGCGCGCTCCAGTTGCCCTCTTCGTTATAGCGGGAGACGCCCAGCCCGCCGCCCCACGGCATTTCGTTGTATTTGTCCGTTTTTTCTTTGTCGTACATAAAGCGGGCGTGCCAGCTCAAAAATGGCAGGTAGAGATCGTAACGTTGAGGCTGCTCCCAGGTTTGCGAAATATCATCCGTCAGCGCATTCCACCAGCCGCTGATGCGCTGTTCACCATAGACGCCAGGCTCCGCATGAAGCGGCGCGATGAATAAAAACAGGGCCATCCAGAATGCCGAAAAGGTGCGTTGCATCATTATTCCCTCAGCTTAACTCACGCAGCGGTCACTATTACTGTAAACCATTCAACACTTAATTATATCGCCGCGGGTGTAGATGAAATTTATCTCTTCAACATCTTCGCAGGTATCCCACGCACCAGCCCCCCAACGTCTTTAAATTTCTGCCAACCCTCCGCCATTTATGGCAAACAGCCAAAGGCGGCATGACGACCATCTCTATATAGTTGTCCATAACACAACACTAACACCCTCTCGGGTGCAGTAGAGGTAGTCATGCGTAACGTTGAATTGAACGCGGCCGTTCGTGCTGAAATAGAAAAAGTGATCGAAGTCTCCGCCTACCTGTGGCAACGAGAATGGGCAGAGCGTAATGGTGGCAACATCTCGGTAGATTTGACGGATATCTTCGGCGAAGTACCCTTCAATCTTGACCAGTTCCCGCACTGCCCGCTGTCTATGGTTGGGGGCAGCAGCGCCTTCCCGGCCGACAGTGCAGGCCATATTTTCTTCGTGAAGGGAACCGGGGAACGTATTCGCGAACTGCGCGACCCTACGCTCGCGGGTTGTGTGCTGCGTATTGATGACAAAGCACAAGGTTATCACCTGCTGTGGGGCGGTCGCGGTCAGTCTGATTACAAACCCACCAGCGAATTTATCTCTCATGTCGAAATTATCATGGATAAACAGCGCGCTGGTCGCCCTGACCGCTGCGTGGTGCACACGCATCCACTTGAGCTTATCGCCCTTTCTCACCATCCAAAATATGCCCATGACAGCAAAGCCTACACCCAGGCCTGCTGGCAGATGCTCCCTGAAGTTCGCGCCTTCGTTCCGCGCGGTATCGGCATCGTCCCTTACTGTATGCCAGGTAGTCAGGTAATGGCGGATGGCACAACCACGCAGCTGAGTCATCACGATGTGGCCATCTGGGAAAAACACGGCGCTGTTGCCACCGGTATTGATGCGTTGCAGGCCTTTGATTTCGTCGATGTCGCCAACAAAGGCGCCAAGCTGCACTTAATGTGTCTTGCAAGCGGCTTCGAGCCGGAAGGCGTAAGCATGAACGACATGCGAGAGCTGGAAGAGACGTTCGGGCTTTAATCCGCCAGCAAGAAGTAAGGATGTTCCCCGCAGGCAGTGTCAGAAATACACTGCCTGCGTCGTATTGCCCACTCCCCCGCCATACCTGTACCACAACATAAATCACTCAACGAAATAATCACCAACCGAAATAACAGCATATTTTAATTAATAAATAATAAAAACCTGAAAAGCTATGTTGATTTATATCAAGGTTCTTTAGCGCGGCAAGTGGAAAATTACTGGCGTTGGGAAAATTCTTATCTGATAAATAATGGAACCGGGTAGAGAATAAAATGGAAATTACACTTCAAAGCCTTGATTTTATAGCGCAATCGTTTGCAATGATGGATGCAACCACCCACACACATTCAGTAGACGCTCTGACGGGGAATATGCCGGCAGAGGTAAGAGAGGAATTTAATACCTTATACAACAAGTATCTGGATGAGATAACGCTCGATACGCATCCTGCCACTGGCGGCGGAAAAAGAGGCTAACACGATGCTGAAAACGTACGCGGTATCGACCTCTGCGGCCATGAAACGGCTGAACAACGTGTTCCTCAAAAAGGGGCAAAAAGTTCACAAAATACGGGATAAACGCGCCCAGGTTGTACTGGGTAAATATTGTATAAAAGATGTCGAGACCGGCGATATTATTTCATTCTCCAGCCAACTGACCGACTGGTTAAAAGAGGAGTGGCTGCTGGGGTATGAGGAGTTCGTCACAGACGAAAATATCAATATGGATGGATATCAACAATGTACAGGCCAATAGTTGTTGTACTGTTCATTCTCCTGACGCTCTCAGCGCTGGTCGAAATGGGTTATTTAATACTCGGGTAATCAGACCCTGAAATATAATGCGCGGGAAGTCGCTGACCATTTACAGTTTTTTCCTAAAGCCTTCCCCGCATTCATCATGCCATTCTTAATCACGCTCATAATACGAAAATGTTAATTGAGGATGTATGATGAAAAAAACAATTATTGCATTATCTGCCGTTCTGCTGGCTTCTCCTGTTTTTGCCGCGACCACACATGCCACCGACGATACCGTTGCTGCCGCTACGGCTAATGCCAACGACGCGAAGCAAAAGCTGCACGAAGAGCAGAACAAAGGCGAAGAGCTTAAGCTGAAAAAGCAACATGCCGCTGAAGGTAAGAGCGAGAACTTCTCCAGTAAGGTGAGTGAAGACTCCCAGAAAGCCTGGCATAAAACCAAAGAAGGCACCGAAAAAGGTTGGGATGCAACCAAAGAAGGGGCTGAAAAAGGCTGGAACAAAACCAAAGAAGGCGCAGCCGAGCTGGAAAAGAAAGTCACTGAATAATGTCCGAAAAGGTCGCGAGAGCGGCCTTTTTTATTTCCCCACCCTTTTCCCCTTTCATTCCACCTGAAACCGCTAATATTGAAGCGTAAAGACCGCACATTCTTCATCCCCTGAAGAGAGGTACACGCACATGAATATTGAAGAAGTGGCGCCAGAAACCTGCGGTGTCACGGTCGAGCTGTTGACGAGTGTTGATCTGGGTCCTGAAATTGCTGGCATGGAAGGTCGTCAGTTACGTATGCGCAGGGTCACCATCGCGCCGGGCGGCGTTTTCGGGCCTGTGCATAACCATATCGACCGTCCAGGCACGGTCTACATTTTACAGGGCACCATCACCGATCACCGAAACGGTATTGCCACCGATTACGGCCCCGGCGTGGGATGGCCGGAAGATCACGACACAACGCACTGGCTCGAAAATCGCGGAACACTTCCTGCCATCGAAATCTCCGTCGATATCGTCCACATCGCCTGACTGAAAACCCGGCCTCTTTGTGCCGGGTTTGTTGTCACGGGCCGAATAAAATCTCTGCTCCAGGCGTTAACACTATACCGGAATGATGGAGAGCCTTGTATGACGCGTTTTGCCACCCTGTTGATTGTCATTTTATTCAGCCCGATGCTGCTTGCGGCACCCGTTCGTTATGACATCGACCAGCAGAAAACAGGCATTGTGCTGTCGTGGCGCGCATTTGGTGGGATCCTTTCCCAGGCGTGGCTGAAAGACGTCACCGGAAGAGTCACCCTCGATCCTGATAACGAATTTAATGACCAGATCCAGGTGACGATCCCGGTTGCGACGCTGGTGGCGTCCAACAGCCTTCTCACATGGCAGCTCAAAAGTAATATGTTTTTCGACGCCGAGCGCTATCCGACAATCGCATTTATCAGCGACCGGGTCGTTACCCTCCAGAAGGGGCATTTTCGGGTGTTTGGCGTTCTGGACGTGCGGGAGATACGTCGTCCGGTCATTCTGGACGTCACACTTGAAGAGCAATCTCCATCGTCGCTGACTCTCCATGCCACTACCGCTATCTCGCGTTCGGCATTCGGTCTGGATCGCTTCGCGATGGTTGTGGACGACCGCATTGCTATCGATATTAATATTGGGGCGCATCCACTGTCCGGGTCAGCCAATAACCCGCAGTAGCGCCTGCGCCGTTGCCTGGAGTTCTGAGGCCGGGTTTCGGCCAATCAGCACATACTGATGCCCGCGATGATTCCACCAGGCCAGGTTCATGCTGTGTCGTTTTTCCTGTTTAACCGGCGTTGTCTCCCCCGTGTCCGTGGCGGAAATACACAGCGCCATCGGGCCATAGTCGTGATGAAGCCAGGCAATCTGCGCAATCGACGTGCGTTCGTAACGTAAAATACGCACCATCTTCAGCTCGGCCCCCGGCAGCATCAGCTGCTGTTCATCCAGCTGTAGCCCCAGGTCCTGTGCGGTGCGGGCCAGACCACGTTGAAGCACCGGCGCGGCACTGTCGGCGTCCACCAGCGTTTCGGTACTGTAAAGCGACATATATTGCGCTTCCAGATCGCGGATCTGCGCACTCTCGTCGCGCTCTCCCGACGATGTTCGCACCAGATACCCCACGCCAGTTCCCAGCACCAAAAAGCTCAGCGATGCTGCAATTAATGCGCGGCGGCTGACATTTGCCTGCGGCGGCGGATTGACGGCCAGATGTGCCTCCAGCCGTTCCTGCATTCGGGCCAGTGGCGCTTCGTTAAGTAACGGGGCAAACGCGCTTTGATAATCCTGATGGCTTTTACGCAATTCAACCGTGCGCCCGGCAAGCTGTTCATCACGTTGCAGATACTGTTCAAACTGGCGCGCATCCTCGCTCTGCATCTCGCCATCCAGCCAGGTGACAATGGCATCGTCGTGATACGGGGGAGTAAAACGGGTAGTTTTCAAGAGCGTTTCTCCTTTGCAGTGGGCGGCAGGTCAAACGACTTCACCAGCGTCGCGCGCGCGGTGGCTAAACGACTCATGATCGTGCCAACAGGAACCGCTAACGTGTCCGCCGCCTCCTGATAGGTAAACCCTTCAACATAAACTAAAAACACGGTATTCCGTTGTGCCTCAGGCAGCGCATTCACCCGCTGCATAATTTGCCGGTAACGCAGGCTGTCATCATTGCTTTCGCGGGTGTCTGGCGCTTCCAGTTCGTCGCTTTCCACAAAGCCCTGCCCCTGCCGGACACGACGCGTACGCAGATCGGAAACCCATATCGAATGCAGAATCGAAAACAGCCACCTGTCGATGCGCGTACCCGGCGTAAACTGCGCGCTCTTTTCGAGCGCACGCACGCAGGTGGACTGAACCAACTCTTCGGCAATATCACGATTTCGCGACAACACCAGCCCGTAGCGCCACAGGCGCGTCAGGTGTGCTGCAAGCTGCTGGCGAACGTCACTGGTTGTGATTTTTAGCTCCTCCCACGGGGCTCAGGACTCAGAGTGTCCGTTAATGGCGGCCTGCAAATCGCGATACTCTTCGCAGTTCTGGCCACAAATACCGGCAATAACTTTCAGCTGTTCTTTTGCCAGATCGGGGCGACCTTTTACCATCCAGGCTTCGCCCAGGTATTCACGGGCTTTGGCGTAGTTAGGCTCCAGGGCAAGCGAACGCTGGTAATAGCCAATCCCTTCATCCGTGCGGCCAAGCTTACGTGTCGCGTAGCCCCGGTAGTTCCAGGCTTCTGCCGTATTGCTGTTTTTCAGGGTATCGAGCAGGTTCAATGCTGCCTGATACTCCCCTTTTTTTGCCAGATGATAGGCATAGTTGGTTTTGTCCTGATCGCTCAGACTGCTGGTTTTATCCGGTACACATTTCTGGCTTACGCTGTCGTATACCTGCCCGGACGGGCAATCAGGCGTTTTACTCTCAGTACTATTATTACCCATCGCCAGCGCAAGTGGGGATTGCAGGAAAAGCACCAGTGCTGAAACGGCAAGGTAACGAGTCGTGGTCAACGTTTTCATGTTCTGCTCCAGGATAAATGCACAGTGGGTGTTCATGCAGTTAACGCGTGACCTGGATTTTTTATTCATCACCTGGTGCACTTTTTTCAGCGAAAAGGGGTGGTGATACCCACAACAGATAATGCGTATTTTTAATACATATTCACGCCAATTATGATTATAAAAATAGTGCTAGCAGATTATATTTATCACGCCACTACACCATTAAATAATTTAAAGGATAATATATCATATTCCCTCATTAATATAATGAGGCTTAAACATCTGTTAAGCTGCCGTTAAGTAGCTATATAAATAAAATAAGCCAGCATCACAAAAACAAGGCTCCCTATCGCAAATTAATCACTATTCCTCTTAAGTAAGAATGCCACAAAAAACACTAATAAACTGATTATTAACAATAAAATTAAATACCACAATCATCCATGTCATTCTGCATTTATTCACTGGCGCTAAATTTGCGCAATCACCTGTTTATAGCTATATCCTTTTTATAGGCAATTAAATAATAACAACATTAATGAAAGGGTCTTATCGAAAATAAACACTGAGAATATCACCATCGACAACAAATAATATGTTTTACGCGCGTAGCCACTCTTCAAACTGGCGGGTCTCGCTCGCTCTGAAGAAACCAAAAGAGAGTTGCTAATCCAAATAGTATCGCTGCCGGGAGCCGTTACCCTATGAGCAAAATATCTGTCATCTCAAAACTGACTGGTGTGGAGTCAACCACAGAAGGCACTCAGGTCACTCTGACCCACTCTTCTGTCATTAAACTCCACCTTGAGCGCTCCGATATTGATCACTTTGCCCGCAGTAGCAACGATCTGGTTATCACCCTGCACTCCGGTGAAACCATCACCATTAAGAACTTTTATGTTGCGGATGCGCAGGGACTTAGCCAGCTGGTACTTGAAGAGGATGGCGGCCTGCTGTGGTGGGTTGATGATCCGGCGGTGGTGCATTTCGAATCCATCGCTTCCACGGATGTCCTGCTTGCCGCAGCGGGTACAGAGTCCGCAACCGGTGGCGCCGTATGGCCCTGGGTACTTGGCGGTGTTGCCGCGGCAGGGGGCATTGCCCTTGCGGCAGGTGGTGGCGGTGGGGGTGGTGGCGGTCACAGTAGTGGCGGCAATGGCGGAAACCCTGGCACCGATCCAACAGACCCCACTACACCGGTAGACCCGGTCGATCCTGATACCACCGCCCCGGCGGCCCCGACGATCGCCGGTGCCAGTGATGATGTTGGCTCAATTCAGGGGGCACTCTCTCGCGGTCAAAGTACCGATGATACGCGCCCTACCTTCAGCGGCGTGGCGGAAGCTGGCGCGAAGGTGACAATTTATGACAACGGTAAGGCCATCGGCACGGTGACTGCGGGCAGTGACGGCAAATGGCAATTCACTCCCTCTTCAGATTTGAGCGAAGGCGCGCACAGCATTACCTCAAAAGCCACCGATAGCGCAGGTAACACGGGTCCTGCGTCTCCACCGTTTATCGTGATAATAGATACCACTCCACCCGCCACACCCGGCGTGCTGAGCGCCAGCGATCGCACAGGCTCCAGCGCCATTCCGATCCTGAGCGGTCAGTACACCCATGCCGGCAAGCCCGTGTTGAGCGGAAAAGGTGACCCGGGCGATACCATCACCCTGTATGACAAAGGGGTGAAAATTGGCGAAACCGCGGTAGATGCGAATGGAAACTGGAGCTTTACCCCAGGTAAGGCGCTTTCAGAAGGCGCGCACTCCCTGACGCTCACTGAAACCGATCCCGCAGGCAACACCAGCGGCATGACCAAACCTCTGAACTTTATTATCGACACTCAGCCACCTGCTACCCCGGTTGCACAGATTAACGGCACGGGGGATCAGGTCACCGGCACGGCCGAAGCTGGCAGCATTGTTACCATCAAAAACAGCGCCGGAACGGTGATTGGAACCACCACCACAGACGGGACTGGCCACTTCACCCTTACGCTCTCGCCTGCTCTCACCAACGGTGAAAAAATATCGGTAATCGCCACTGACGAAGCCGGTAACCCGAGCGCCCCGGCAAACCTGAATGCCCCGGACACCACACCACCGGCGATTCCTGATGGCGTGGCGGTATCTCATGATGGCGACCACGTTACCGGTACATCCGAGCCGGGCAGTACCATTATCGTGAAGGGGGAAAACGGCCAGCAAATTGGTACGGGAACCACCGACAATAACGGTCATTTCGACGTAACCATCTCCCCGGCGCAAAAAAACGGTGAGCTGCTGGACGTCACGGCAACCGATGGCGCAAACAACACCAGCCAGCCGGCCCATGCCACCGCCCCGGATACCACGCCACCGGCCGCACCGACCGACCTGGATGTCTCAGCAGATGGTACGGAGCTAACCGGTAAAGCTGAAGCGGGCAGCACGGTGACCGTGACCAACAGCACGGGCACCGTGGGAACGGCGCTGGTGGACGATCAGGGTAACTTTATAATCACACTCAACCCGGCACAAAACAACGGTGAAACCTTAACCGCACGGGCAACCGACCCGGCAGGCAATACCGGCGATCCGGCCAGTACCGTTGCGCCAGACACGACACCAGCGCAAACGCCAGAGATAATCGGCGTGACGGATAACCAGGCTGACTTCACCGGCAGCGTGGCTAATGGCGGCATCACAAACGACAACCACCCTACCATCTACGGTAAAGGCGAAGCGGGCACTACGCTGGACCTGTACACCAACGGCAATACAATTGGCTCGACGGTGATTTTGCCTGACGGGACCTGGAGCTTCCCGGCGGATGTGCATCTGGTAGAAGGCGGGAACGTCATTACGGCAAAAGCGGTAGACAGCCATGGTCTGGAGAGCGGCTGGTCCGCCACCTGGAGCATTACCGTCGATACCAGCGCCCCGAACGCCCCTGCTATCAGCCAGGTGATTGACGATGCTGCGGCCAGTACAGGGAATATCACCAGCGGGCAGCTCACCAACGACACCACCCCAACCTTTAACGGCACCGGGGAGGCTGGCGCTACCATTAACGTAATGGAAAACGGCAATATCATAGGTACTGCGCTGGTCGCGCCAAACGGGTCATGGACATGGACTCCTTCCAGTGCCTCCGCCTTTGTCACCGGGACACACAACCTGAGTTTTGTGGCCGTCGATGCCGCGGGTAACCACAGCACCACCGCCACCAGTTTTGTACTTAACCTTTCAACGGTAGCCCCTGGCAAACCGACAATTGATAACGTAACCGATGATGTGGGCAGCGTGAAAGGCCCGGTCACCAGTGGTCAACCGACCGATGACACCCAGCCCCTTTTCGAAGGGAAAACGGATGTGGGTAGCACCGTTGCCATTTACGACGGCAGCAAGTTCCTGGGCAACGCAACGGTAGATGCCTCCGGCAACTGGAGTTTTACTCCGTCTCTGCCGCTTGGCGAAGGGTCGCACAGCATTACGGCGGTCGCCATCAATGCCGCCGGGAACACCACCACTTCCAGCACGTTTAACGTGGTGGTGGATACCATTGCGCCAGATGCCCCGTCCACCCCGGTTGTCACCGTGAACCCGGACGGCACGGACGTCATACTCGCACCAGGGCAGCCAACCCGCGATACCACGCCGACCCTGAGCGGAACCGGCACAAAAGGGGATGTGATCACCATCTACAACGGCAACGCGGTGCTGGGCACCGCCGAGGTTGATGATACCGGCCACTGGAGCTGGACGCCTACAACGCCACTGCCGAACGGAACTTACAACATCACCCTGACCGCCACCGACAAAGACGGCGCGGGCAATGAGAGCGCCGCCTCGCACGGGGCGACCATTATTATTGATACCGATCCGCCAGCCACACCGTCGGCCCCGACCATTACCGATAACGTGGATGCATTCACCGGGGTTATCGCCAATAACGGCGCCACCAACGATCCGCGCCCGGTGCTGAGCGGAACAGGTTCAGCGGGTGATGTGATCACCATTTACGACGACTATAACAGCACCAAAAGTCCGATTGGTACGGCGACGGTTGATATCAACGGCAACTGGAACTTCCAGCCATCGGCGCTGGGCCAGGGCGATCACACCTTCAGCACTACAGCAAAAGACGAAGCCGGGAACGTCAGCGCGAGCGGTGCGCCGATTACCGTGACGGTAGATACCTTAGCGCCTGCGCAGCCTTCTGATATCAGCATTAACGTGCAGGGCACCACGCTGTCCGGTACGGCTGAAGCAGGCTCTACGGTGGAAATTCGCGATGCCAACAACAACCTGATTGGTACCGGCACCGCCGATTCCAACAACCACTTCAGCATTACTCTGACCAGCCCCCAGACGTCAGGAAATAACCTGACCGTGACCGCCGAAGACAAAGCCGGGAACACCAGCGATCCTGCCAGCTACCAGGTCACCGGCACCGTTCAGCCACCCACTATCGACACCATTATCGATGACGTTGGCACCCTGGTAGGGAACGTGAAAGGCAGTACTTCAGACGATACGCTGCCGGTGCTGAACGGTACGGCTGCCGCAGGCAGCACCGTGAACCTGTACCAGGACGGGCTGCTCCTGACCACCTTCACGCTGGGTGCAAGCCAGACAAGCTGGAGCTATCAGCTGACCACACCGCTTGTCTCGGGCACACACAGCTTTACCGCCACGGCCACGGTGGGTTCTGCCACCAGCGATCTCTCCGCCGCCGCCAGCGTGACTATCGATCTGATTTCTGTGGGCATTCCGGTTATCGATGCAGTCACTGACAATGTTCCGCCTTACACCGGGCCGCTGACCAACGGGCAATCCACTAACGATAACACCCCAACCCTGAGCGGCACCGCAGGCGTGGGCGATATCATCACCATCTTTGATAACGGGCTGCCGATTGGCGTCGCGACGGCGGTGGCAAATGGAGCATGGTCCTTCACTCCCGTCCCCCAGTTGGATGGGCTTCACACCTATACCATTACCGTGACTCACCTGGGCATTACCAGCCTGCCTTCCATGCCATTTATGGTGGTCATCGACACCACTGCACCAGATAAACCGACGATCACGACCATTACTGACGACGTTCCGCTGTACGTGGGCGGCATCGACAAGAACGCGTCCACCAACGACACCACACCAACCCTGAATGGCAAAGCCGAAGCGGGCAGCACGGTGACCATCAGCGATAACGGCACGGTGCTGGGTACGGCACTGGCCGACGTCAACGGCAACTGGACCTTTACGCCTTCGAAAGCGCTGGCAGACGGTCAGCACAGCTTCACGGTGGCGGCAACCGATCCGCTGGGCAACCAGAGTACGGTGTCGGACAGCTATGGTATTACTATCTCTACCACACCGCCCGCACAGCCAACGCTGGATACGGTCTATGACGATGTGCAGGGAAGCGTGGGCAATCTCACCAACGGTCAGTTGACCAACGACAACCTACCGACCCTGAGCGGTACGGGCAGCGAAGGCAATGTCATTCACATTCTGGATAACGGCGTGCAGATAGGTACGGCGATTGTGAGCGGCGGCGTCTGGAGCTTCACCCCAACCACGGCCCTGACTGATGGCGTACATAACCTGCGCATTTATGCCAACGACGATGCGGGCAACGTGTCCACTACCACGCCTGTTTTCGCCATCACCGTCGATGCCACAGCTCCGGCCACACCTGCCGTCACCGGCGTCCTGGACGATGTGGGTTCGATTACCGGGCAAATAGCAGCTAACGGTCGCACCGATGACAATCGTCCGACCCTGAGCGGCACCGGGGATGCCGGCACCACCATCCACATCAAAGATGGCGCAAACGAAATTGGTACCGCAGTGGTCACTGCGGGGGGCACATGGACTTTTACCCCGACCGCAAATCTGGCCGACGGGCTGCACAGCCTGGTCATCACCGCCACCGACCCGGCCGGGAATACCAGCACCGGCAGCACAACCGTGACCTTCACGGTAGATACCAGCGCGCCAGTTGCCCCGATAGTCGCAAGCGTAATCGACAACGTGGGTACGACGGTGACTCTGGCCAATGGCGATTCCACCAACGACACCACACCAGCCTTTAACGGCACCACGGAAGGCAATGCCCTGATCACCGTCTACGACAATGGCAAGCAAATTGGTCAGGTCACGGCAGACGGCTCAGGATTCTGGGCTTACACCCCCGCCGCACTGACAGAGGGCAGCCACAGCTTCACCTTTACCGCCACCGATGTAGTCGGAAACGTAGGCCCGGCCTCCCCGCCGTATGTGCTGGTGGTTGACCTGACGCCGCCTGCCGCACCGGCCATCACGCAGGCAGTGGATGATTTCGGCACCATTCAGGGGCCACTGGGCACCGGGCAGCTCACCGATGACGCCCAGCCGCTGCTGAAAGGCACCAGCGAGCCGCTCGCCACGGTCAACGTCTATGACGGAGGTACGCTCATCGGCACGACAAACGCCGATATCAACGGCAACTGGTCGTTGCAGCTGAGCGCCAACCTGAGCGAAACCACCCACAGCTTCACGGCACGGGCGGTAGATACAGCCGGTAACATCAGCAACCCGTCTGCACCGTTCCAGCTGACCGTCGATACCACGCCGCCGGCTCCGCCGGTTATCCTCACCGTGGCTGATGACACAGGACCGAACATTGGCAATCTCACCAGTGGTCAACTGACGGACGACAACAAACCAACCCTGAGCGGCACGGCAGTGGCGGGTTCACTGGTACGTATTTACGATGGCAGCACTCTGCTGGGCAGTGTAGTCGCCACCAACGGCAGCTGGAGCTTTACCCCAACCAGCCCGCTTACCGATGGCTCACACACGCTCAGGGCCACCGCCAGCGATCCGGCAGGCAACGTCAGCGGTGATTCAAATACCTTCACCCTGGTGGTGGATGCGACCGCACCGAACGCGCCAGCCATTACCTCCATCGTGGACGATGTGGGCAGCATCACCGGGCCAGTGACCAGTACCACCCCGACCAACGATACGCAGCCTGCGCTGAACGGCACCGCAGAAGCCAACAGCGTGGTAAGAATTTACGATGGCACCACGCTTGTCGGCCAGGTTACCGCAGATGCCAACGGCAACTGGAGCCTGCCACAGACCACCACCATCCTCAGCGACGGGCAGCATAACTTTACCGTTACCGCCACGGATGCGGCAGGCAACACCAGTGCCGCCTCCCCTGTCACCTCTATTGTGGTGGATACCGTTGCGCCACTGGTGCCGGGCGGGCTGGCGGTGGTTAACGTCGGAACGCGCGTAACGGGTACAGCGGAAGCAGGCAGCACCGTAACCATCACCACCAGCGGTGGTACGGTGCTCGGCACCGCCACGGCGGACGGTAACGGCAACTTTACCGCCACCATCAACCCTGCACAGACCAGTGGCGAAACGCTGCTGGCCTTTGCCACCGATAAAGCGGGCAATGTCGGGCTTTCTTCCCCGGTCATCGCACCGTTTACCACTCTGCCGGGCGCGCCAGTCATCAACACCGTGACCGATGATTTCGGTACGGTGAAAGGCACGCTGAGTAACGGGCAGAGTACCGACGACACCACCCCAACGCTTGCAGGGACCGCGCAGCCAGGCTCAACGGTGACCCTGTTTAACAACGGGGTGTCGATGGGCACAGTCACCGCTGACGTGAACGGCAACTGGAGCTTTACCGCGCCCGCCCTGAGCGAAGGTGCGCATACGTTCACAGCAACCGCCTCCAACGGCACGGGTACCGGCCCGGTTTCGGGCAGCATTGCCGTGGTTGTGGATACCACCGCACCTGGCATCCCGACAGGCACCTTTAACGCCGATGGCAGCGTGCTGACCGGTCAAGCCGAAGCGGGCAGCACGGTCACCATTCGCCTGCCGGATGGCACCACCTACACCACGACTGCCAACGCCAGCGGTGTCTTCTCTCTGACCTTTGCCAACAAGCAAACCGAAGGGGGAACACTGACGCTGAACGCGACCGATGCCGCAGGTAACACTTCGCTGCCGGGGCAGGCTATCGCCCCTAACCTGCCGCTGTCTGCCGCGAATAACCTCGACGAGCTGAACTTCACCACCACGGCGACGGTGACCGATGCCCAGTACAGCGATTACGGTCTGCTGCTGGTGGGCGCGGTAGGTAATGTGCTCTCGCTGCTGGGGAACAACAGCGCGCAGGTCACCTTCAACGTTGACACGGGAGCGTCGGCCAATATCAGTATTAACGCCTACGGGACGGGCGCGGTGCTCAGCTTGCTCAACACCATGCAGATTGTGGTGCAGCACTGGGATGCCACCAACAACGTCTGGACCACTGTGGTGGACTCCGGGGATGGCAGCACGCTGAACCTGTTGACCCTCGGGGCGAACGGGGTTTCCCTGAACCTGACCGGGCTGCCTCAGGGGCAGTATCGGGTGCTGACCTACAATACCAGCCTGCTGGCAACAGGGGCTTACAGCAGCCTCGATGTAGACGTCACGCAAACCAGTGCGGGCACCATTGTTGGCAGCAACCTGAACGTTGCGGGTAACGTGATAACCGACAACGATGCCGTCTCCGGCAGCGACAACGCGCCGTCCGGCACGCTGGTCACCCAGGTGACGAACGCGCAGGGCCAGGTGACGACGGTTAATGCCAGCGGCACCACCGTGGTTCACGGTCTGTACGGCGACTTGACCATCAGCGCCAACGGGAGCTACACCTACACGCTGACCACCACCAGTGCCAGCGCCAACGGCCGCACGGAGAACTTCACCTATACCATCGCGCACAACGGCTCAACCGCCAGCGCCCAGCTGGAGATTTCGCTTGGCACCAGCTCCGGGGCAACGGTCGCCCACGCGACGGCTGTAGATGACGCGACAAGCTTCACTTTCGATACCAGCGTTCATGCCATCGACAACGGGACATCATCCCAGGGCGGGTTCACGGTGGTGGGCGTCAGTCTGGGCAACGTGCTGAGTCTTGACGTGCTAAGTAACCTCAGCAACCCGATTATCTATAACGTCGATCAGGGCACCACCCGCACCATGACGTTGCAGGCAAGCGTTGGCGGGGTAGCCATCGGCTCGGTGTTTGACCTTTACGTCTATAAGTTCAACGCCGCAACCCAGACCTACCAGCAGTATCGTTACGATAAAAGCTGGCTGACCGCGCCGCTGCTGGGCGGCACGTCCGGCAAGCTAACGCTGGATCTCCCGGCCGGGCAGTATCTGTTCCTGCTGAATACCGCATCGGGGATCACCGCCCTGACTGGCTACACCCTGAACGTGCTTGAGGATCACGTTTACACCGTATCCAGCACCGACGGTTCGACCACCGGTAACGTGATGGCGGACGACATCCTGCCAACCGGCGTGACCGCCACGGTGACCGAAGTGAACGGCGTGCAGGTTAACGCAACCGGCACCACAACCATTCAGGGGCTGTACGGCACACTGACCATTGATGCTCAGGGTCACTACAGCTACACCCTGAAAGCCGGCACCGGGGCGGACAAAATCCGCACCCCGGATACCTTTGTCTACACCATTACCGACTCGACCGGGCACAAGGACAGCGCGTCGCTCAACATCACCCCAACGCCGCACGCGCTGGATGCCATCGACGATGTCAGCAAACTGGTGACCTTTGATGCCACACAGCACATCGCAGCCTGGAGCGATACCTCCGTTGGCAGCGCAAGCTGGCAGGCCGCCCTGCTGAGTACCACCCGCGCCTCCGGTAGCGGCACCTTTACCGTCGACCCGAACACCGCGCTGCACAATGTGGTGCTGCACTTTGACATTGCATCCGTGCTGCCGCTGGGCGGGCTAGGCGTCACCTGGTCGATTACCCTGCAAGGGTCTTCAACGCCGATTGCCTCCAGCTCGTTTAGCGGTGGCTCCACCACCATCAACCTGAGCGGGCTGGATCTGGATGCAGGGACATACACCCTGAGCTTTACCGGTACCGCGGGGCCACTGGGTGTGGGCGGCATTACGATCACCCCATCCGTAACAGGCACCTCGGTGTTCCTCAATAACTTCGAAACCACCGCCGGGCATCTGGTGACGGGCAATATCTACGACGGTACGGATTCGCAGGGGGCGCTGGATCAGCTGGCATCGGTGAACACCCGTCTGAGCATCACCGGGTATGACGGCCATGTCACCACGCTTGATCCGTACACCACCAGCAGCGCCAGCACGTCGATTGTCGGGCATTACGGCACGCTCTCTATTGGCGTGGACGGCAGCTACACCTACACGCTGAACAGCGGGATCTCGCTTTCCACCATGACCAGTAAAGAGGTCTTCAGCTACACCCTGACCGCCGCCAACGGCACGACCGATACCGCCTCGCTGACCATCAACCTGTCACCGCAGATGACCAGCACCAACCACAGCGACATCATGACCGGCAGTGCCTATGGCGACACGCTGATTTATCACGTGCTCGATACCACCACAGGTGCCGGTACCGGGGGCAACGGCACCGGCGATCACTGGACCAACTTCTCTGTTTCGCAGGGGGATAAGATCGATATCGGCGATCTGCTGGTGGGCTGGAACGGCCAGACATCGTCGCTCGGTAACTATGTGTCCGTCTCCACTAACGGAAGTAACACCGTGATTTCCATCGACCGCGACGGCACAGGAAGTGCTTACGCCAAAACCACACTGGTCACCCTGGATAATGTTCAGACCACCTTCGACGAGCTTGTAAATCAGCACCACAACATCATTACCTGACAGCCGAAAATAATGACCCGGGCGCTTGCCGCCCGGGCATAGACAACATAAAGCGGTACTCTTTTATTAGGGACAAGACATGAGAAAAAGAATGCCTCGCTGGTGGCTCTCGTGCTGCCTGTTTTCTGTACCCGTGTTGCCTGCTCAGGCGGTGGTGATCAACGCCGAACAGCTGAGTGCTGAGCAGGAACTTCCCTCTCTTGAAGGCCGCGTTGCGCTTCCGGTCAGTAAAACACCGCCGGGCGTATTAAACCTGGATGACGCCGTCGTCCGCGCCGTGAGCTGGCATCCGGCCATCAGCGAAGCGGTGGGAAAACTCTTCCAGCAATCAGAACAGGTCGATGTCGCCAAATCGAAATACTATCCGCAGGTTAACGCCGGGATGGATAGCGGCTACACGCATAATGGCGGCGACTCCGGTTTTACCCCTTCTCTGGTGCTCTCGCTTTCGCAAATGCTGTATGACTTCGGCAAAGTGGCAAGCCAGGTGCGCGCCGAAAACGCTGGCGTCGCACAACAGCAGGCCAATGTGCTGGTCAGTATCGATACCATTGCCCACGACACGGCCACCGCCATGGTGCAGGTTCAGACCTGGCAACAGATGGTTGAAACCGCCAGAGAGCAGCTTGATGCCCTGAACGCAATCGGCAAGCTCACCCGCCAGCGTAACGACGAAGGGGCGACGTCGCTCTCAGACGTAGTACAAACCGATGCCCGTGTTGAAGGCGCACGCGCACAGTTAATGCAGTATCAGGCCAACCTGGACAGCTCGCGCGCCACGCTGATGAGCAACCTCGGCTGGAATACACTGGGCGCAATCAGCAATGATTTCCCGGACCGAATGAAACGCAGCTGCGACATCGCTGAGCCAGACGACCGGCTGGTGCCAGCGGTGCTTGCGGCCTGGGCGCAGGCTAATATCGCGCAGGCCAACCTGGACTACGCCAACGCCCAGATGACCCCGACCGTCTCGCTGGAGCCGGAAGTTCGCCACTATCTGAATGACAACTATGCGGGACACGGTTCGCTGGATCGCACCCAGTATTCCGCGTGGGTGAAAGTGGAGATGCCGCTCTACCAGGGCGGCGGGTTAACCGCGCGGCGCAATGCAGCCGGACACGCGGTTGAAGCGGCACAGTCTACCATTCAACGCACGCGGCTGGATGTCAGACAAAAACTGCTGGAATCGCGCAGCCAGGTGATGAGCCTGCTCAGCACATTGCAGATCCAGTCCCGCCAGGAATCGCTCAGCGTGCGCACCCGCGAGCTCTACCAGCAACAGTATCTTGAGCTTGGCTCACGCCCGCTGCTGGACGTGCTAAACGCCGAACAAGAGGTCTACCAGGCGCGTTTTACTCAGCAGCAAACGCTCGGCCAGTTGCATCAACTCCAGCTGAACTGCCTGTACAACACGGGCCGTATGCGCCACGCCTTTAGCCTGGATAACCGCACGATCCAGTCAGTGGAGATCCAGCCATGAAACACACCGACCCATCGCAAAACGAACCGATTTCGGATCAGGCCCTGGCGCACTGGGCCCAGGCATTTTGTCATGTTGCCGATCACTACCGGGTAGCCTGTTCCCCCGGCGCGCTGGTGGCGGACGCCCCGTGGCTCAGCGGCAAACCGATGATCAACGCCCTCACCCTGCTGGCGCGTGAGGCCGGGCTTTCGTTCCAGCTTTTGCACTCAACGCAGGACGCCATCAACAGCTGGCGTTTGCCGCTGGTGGTTGAGCTGAAAGAGGGCAAGATTGGCGTCATTGAGTACTTTGACGGCGAAGACACGCTGGAGATCTGTTTTATCGACAGCACGCCGCAAACTAACCGTCTATCCCTTCAGGCGCTGCTGCCCGCCATTCACCATGTTGCCGCCCTGCGCCCGTTGGCGGCCTTAAAAGACAGCCGCGTGGATGCCTATATTTCGAAGTATCGTCCGGACTGGCTCTACCGACTGGTAATGCGCGACCTGCGCCCCTACACCTGGGTAATGCTGGCTGCCCTCTTTATCAACCTGTTATCCCTTTCTGGCGTGGTCTTTTCGATGCAGGTATATGACCGGGTGATCCCCGCCCAGTCGTACCCCACCCTGTATGTGCTGACGATTGGCGTGCTGATTGCCACCCTGTTTGGCTTTGTGCTGCGTATCGCCCGGGGTCACATTATGGATCTGCTGGGTAAACGCGCCGATTTACGCGTCTCTGACCGGGTCTTTGGCCATGCCCTGCGCCTGCGTAACAGCGCGGTGCCTCGCTCCACCGGCAGCTTTATCTCGCAGCTGCGCGAGCTGGAGCAGATCCGCGAAATGGTCACCTCGTCGACCATTTCCACCATTGTCGACCTGCCCTTCTTTCTGCTGTTTGTGGTGGTGCTGGCAATCATTGCCCCACCGCTGGCGTGGATTGCGCCGGTAGCCGCCGTGCTGATGGTGCTGCCTGGTATTCTGTTGCAGAAAAAGCTGGCGGAGCTGGCGAAACAATCGGCCCATGAGTCCACCCTGCGCAATGCGGTACTGGTCGAGAGCGTTCAGGGGCTGGAAGACATCAAGCTGATGCAGGCGGAAAACCGCTTCCTGCAACAGTGGAACAGCTACATCCAGATCACCGCAGAATCTGGCCTGTGCACCCGCGAGCTGAGCCAGGGGCTGATCAACTGGGGGATGACGATCCAAAGCCTGGTCTACGCAGGGGTGATCGTTTTCGGCGCACCGATGGTTATCGAAGGCACCTTAACCACGGGCTCCGTGGTTGCCGCCTCGATGCTGGCCTCGCGCATGATTGCCCCGATGGCCACCCTGTGCGGCGTGCTGGCGCGCTGGCAGCAGGTGAAAGCCGCCAAAGAGGGCCTGGACAGCATCATGCAGTTGCCCACCGAAAACCTGCGAGAAGACACCCCGATTCGCCAGGATGTGCTGCGCGGGCACTATCTCTTCGATCAGGCACAGTTTCGCTATCACCCGGAAGACCCGCGCATGGCGCTGCGCATCAACCGGCTGGAGATCAAACCCGGTGAGAGCATCGCGATCCTCGGTCGCAACGGCGCGGGCAAATCGACGCTGCTTCAGGCGCTGGCGGGCGGTATGGAGCTGGCCAGCGGCGAGCTGCGGCTGGACAACCTCAGCCTGCCGCATCTGGACGTGGCCGACCTGCGGCGCAACGTGGGCTTTATGACCCAGAATGCGCGGTTATTCCACGGCACGCTGCGCGAGAACATCACGCTCGGGATGCCACGCGCCACCGACGAAGAGATCGTTAATGTGCTGGAGATGTGCGGCGCGGCGAGCTTTGTACAGAAGCTACCAAAGGGGCTGGACTACCCGATCATGGAAAATGGTGTGGGGTTGTCCGGCGGCCAGCGGCAGTCCATTTTGCTGGCGCGAATGCTCCTGCGCGATCCCAATATCGTCCTGCTCGACGAACCCACTGCCTCTCTTGATGAACATACCGAACGCGAGTTTATTCAGCGCCTGAGTCAGTGGCTGGGCAACCGCACGCTGGTTGTTGCCACACACCGCGTGCCCGTACTGGAACTGGTTGAGCGCGTGGTGGTACTGAAAGAAGGGATGCTGGTCATGGACGCGCCGAAAGCGCAGGCCCTCAACAACAGCCGAATGCAGCAACAGGCGAACGGACGGGAGTGGAAAAATGAAAACCAGTCAGCGTGATGCCGCAACGATGGACGATCTGGACAATACGCTTGATTCGGAAAGCGGCTATTCCGGCGCGCGGCGCATTGTACTGTGGACACTTCTGCTGTTTATCGTTACCGGCGTATGGGCATGGTTCGGAATGCTGGATGAAGTCTCTACGGGAACCGGCAAAGTGATCCCAAGCTCTCGCGAACAGGTATTGCAGTCGCTCGATGGCGGAATACTGGCCGGGTTGAACGTGCATGAAGGGGATCAGGTTCAGGCAGGCCAGGTACTGGCAAGGCTCGACCCGACCCGTTCTGAGTCCAACATGGGGGAAAGTGCCGCCCGCTACCGCGCATCGCTGGCGTCCAGCGTGCGTTTAACCGCAGAAGTTAACGACCTGCCGCTGGTTTTTCCTGAATCATTAAAAGCCTGGCCTGACCTTCTCGCCACCGAAACCCATCTCTACAAATCCCGCCGCGCACAGCTTGAAGACACCGTGCGTGAACTGAACTCGGCCCTGAGTCTGGCGAATAAAGAGCTGGCGATAACGGAGCGTCTGGTAAAAACCGGTGCCGCCAGCCACGTTGAAGTGCTGCGTCTTCAGCGGCAGAAAAGCGACCTGGAACTCAAGCTGACAGACGTGCGTTCGCAGTATTACGTGCAGGCGCGCGAGGCGCTGTCAAAAGCCAATGCCGAAGTGGATATGCTCTCCGCTATTCTTAAAGGACGTGAGGATTCCGTTACCCGCCTGACGGTACGCTCCCCTGTTCGCGGCATTGTGAAAAACATCAAAGTCACGACCATCGGCGGTGTGATCCCGCCGAACGGCGAGCTGATGGAGATTGTCCCGGTGGACGATCATCTGCTGATCGAAACCCGCCTTTCGCCGCGCGACATCGCCTTTATTCATCCCGGGCAAAAAGCACTGGTGAAGATAACCGCCTATGACTACGCCATTTACGGCGGTTTGCACGGGGTGGTGGAAACCATCTCCCCGGACACCATTCAGGACGAAGCCAAACCGGAAGTGTTTTATTACCGGGTGTTTATCCGCACCAGCCAGGATTTCCTGGTGAATAAAGCGGGAAGGCATTTTTCGATTGTGCCAGGGATGATTGCCACGGTGGATATCAAAACCGGCGAAAAAACCGTGCTGGATTATATGATTAAGCCGTTTAACCGGGCGAAAGAGGCGCTGAGAGAGCGGTGATTTTTGGTTTTCTCCCTCTCCCACCGGGCTGAGGGTTCCCCAGTAATTTTTGTCTTTAATTCAGCGATGATATTACGCCATTGAATTAAGGGACTTACAGCGGTGTCATGGTCCGGCTGAAAATCGCCGAAGCGTTTACGGAAGGCCGGGGCGACGCGCATGGATGCGCGGCGAGGGCGGCTTTACAGGGACGTTTCATCCGCCCGTCCCCGATTAGCCTGGAGCAAACGCTGAGGGTACCGCGAAGCGGCGATTTTCTTGCCGGGAGCCCGGGTCGCCAGGGTGGTGGCGGTGAGCCACCCTGGCACGTTCACCGGTATTGTGGTGACAGAGTAGCAAGGAACGTAAAGTGAACGGAATGACCACCTGAGCCGTATGTTCCCCCTCACCCCAGCCCTCTCCCCAAAAAGGAGAGGGAGCCGTCCGTGCTCGTATTTTTGTGGGGATTCCTCAACCCACCGGGAGAGGAACATTCAAAATCATTGACTATAACCAACCCAATCACAAACTTGTTATAACCAACTGATTAACAAGCCAATTTAATAGTTGTGCAATCTCAAGTGAATGCATACGGTTTCAACGTAATAGCACCCACAACGACACCCGCCGTTATGCAAATTGTATGCACCGCTTATGCAAAAGGAGATAGCAACAATGCGGTTAAATGATAGTGTGATCGGCGGACTACGCACAAAAGAATATGCTTACTATTTTTTCCGGGATGATGGTACAAGAGGCACCGGACGTTTAGGTATCAAAATTTTCCCTTCAGGACGTAAGTCTTTCGTCTATCGTTTCCAGGTCGGGGGAAAGCGCCAGTTTAAAACGCGGGAGACTGGCCTCACTTCACGCTCGAACAGGCAACGCAACGTTATGCTGAACTGGCAGGTATGGCGCACCAGGCACGTTCTGATGCGATGGGTAAAAAAATGCGCACCGGAACACTGCGCGAGCTGTTTGGAGCATTTCAGGCGTTTAAATCGCTCTCTGGCCATCGCAGTACAATCGGTCAATACGGCGCACACCTGGAACAGCTAATCAAGCTGAAGCTTTTTACAGGTGATGAATCAGCTAACGAGATCACCTCTGTACAGATCACCCGCAAACATTTTGATAAGTCATTTACGATGAGGGATATACGCCGTACATTTAAAACTTTGGCGGGTATGCTGCATTTTCTGAAAACGAACGTGATATTGTAAACCAACATATAAACAAGACAATCAGTAAAAAGCACTATGATAAATATGATTATTTCATTGAAAAACATGAAACAACTTAAAAATGGGGAAAGGCTTTAAACTTACTGCTTTCCGTCGACGGACTTAAAGGAATTGAAATGATAGTTGAGAACCAAAAAACCCTCTAAATTATTCGCGCGATGATTATTAATTGAATATCAATTTACAGCCTGAATTTTAAAGAAAAAAATTCAGGCTTTTTTATTGCTAGTGTGATCATGACCTCATTATCTAATTATAAAAACGTGTGATGTTCAGCCTTTAATAAAAGGAGGTGAATGACGCATGTATTTTTTTCAGGAAGATAAAAACATCAATCAGTATATATGTCAGCATGAATTATGGGTTCTTGCCCGTGTTGTTGATTTATATAACAGCAATACAAACAAAGAAGAAAAAATGTTAGAGCCACTCTGGAGGAAATACCGTGAAGGATTAGAAGGGATCATGGTATTTTTTTCGAGAATAGAAGCAGCAATATACAGCATTCATCTGGAGAAAAAATTCCGGCAAAAATGGGTGGTTTATTCTTTGAATGAATTAAATATTAAGGAAATGATGATACATAATCAGAGTGTTAAAAACACTGATGATTATAATGTATTACTTAGTGCAGGTTTTTGGGCAAATAAAGATAATCAATTAATGTATTCAGGTTATCATCTGGTACAGGTTACGATTCCTGTAACCTATAATTCCAATGCTGTAGCAAATAAAGAAGGTCATGCAATATTAAGAATACCTTCGAGCGTTGTTGAGCGCTTTGAAAAATACTGGAGAGGAAGATTTTCAGATTTTAAAGAGTATACCGGATTTATGACAGGTTCTGATAATGAAATTATGGTGCAAGCCTTACTCGCATACAATCATATTAATTTAACTGAATCTAACAGTATAGAAGACTGTAAATATATTGTTACCTGGAAAAACAACTGGATTTTTAATAATCCGGATAATCTAACTTTGATTAAATGAGGTCGTAATGGGTACTGGATATTTTTTAGTGCGTGGTGATAAAACTACTTGTGGTGGCAGTATTATAGAAGGATGTGATTCTCATTCGATACATGGTCAGGCTACAGCACGGATGGGTGATAAGTATATTTGTGGTGCTGATAAAAAAACATATCGTATAGCAGGAGGTATCCCCAATTATTCTATACATGGCGTTCAGGCAGCCGGGACTGCACATAGCAGGGGAACGTGTGCCTGCAAATGCTATTTTATAAATTCTTTTACTAATTGCATTTACGGATATGAATCTGAAGCTATTAAAAGTTCTGTGAGTGCTACCCGGCCCATTTCCCTCATACACTCAGAATCATCACCAACACCAAAACCTGTTACACCAGTAGTAGAACCTGCTGAAGCGCCTACAGAGCCACAGGAAGAACGGGAACTCGTAGATGCAGGATTTTGCGTTCTGCCTTATGGTGCAACGCCAAAAGCTTTTGAACCTTATTTATTCAATACTCCCCCAGATGGTACTAAGGAGTTGTATAATCAATTGAATCCGGATATAAAGAAAAAACCTGGTTCAATAGTTATCATTGCTGATCCTGAACGCCAAAATCCAGAACAAATCAAACATCTGGAAAATGCCAGAGATAGAATTGATAACGCTTTAGAGCCTCTTTCATTAGATGAAGCCAGATTCCTTTATCAAAACAGAAATTTGATAGATATGGTTACTTCATATGGTTCAGATTATGGAGGGGTTATAAGTGATATGTCTGAGAAATATTTTGGTGAAATTGAGAAAACTTTAACTAAAATTCATGATGCATATAAAAACCAATATTTAACTCGTGGGACATTGATAGGGGAACAATTTTTTATTGAACGTAGAAAATTATTTAAGGAATTAGATGGGATACTTTTAAAGATTTTCAGAAACAATATAGGTCTTGCTCAGTATGATGATATGAAAAAAGCCTTAAGGTTATCATCATCTTCGATCATTCATAGATGGAATCAAACTGGCGTTAATGATATTGAAGGTTATGCAACTTATATAGAAAAATCTGCAAAGCTTGCTAAACTTATGAAAACCTTTAATAAAGTAGGCATTGGTTTATCTGCTTTAAATGGAATGAATTCAATCTATGATGCCTGTACTGTTGGAAGGGAGTGTGAAAAAACCACTTATACAGAAATTGGAAAGTTCTCAGGTGGTATACTTGTTCCTATATTATTAAGAAGTGCGACAGTTGCAGCATCTACTGGCTGTGTAGTTGTATTATCATATCTTAGTGCGCCCGCTGGAGGAGTTTGAGCTATTGCTTGTGAAATTGTTGTACCTGCACTTACCGGGTTTGGTCTTAGTAAAGCTGGAGAAGTAAGTGGTGAAATCATAGCTGAAAAAATATATAATTATTCTCATTAAAAATCCGGCAGGAGTATTTAATAACCCCTACCGAAAGAAAAAGGTAAATATATTTATGGCAGAATATGTATTTTTAATTTTAACATGCATAGTAATTTTAGGTTTAATTTTAATGTTTATTTTAATGCATGTTGAAAATAATAAGTTTTATATTATTTGTGATTTATATAAAAAAGAATTTGGAACTTTACCTTTTGAAGCGAAATTATTTAATACATCAAGCCCTTTTTTTTATTATCGGATATAACATCAAAATGAATTTCATTATAATTCCTCTTGTGTTCAATATGCCCTCTAGTTTGGGTTTACAGGATGAAAAAGTGAAATTTATAAGAGATTTGCCTAAAGAGTTAACAAATATTTTCTTAATAACTTTCTATCTTAGTGTATTAATGACTATTGTATTTATTGCATTAATAATTGTTGCTATGACTGCATAGGATCTTCTTCATAGCTCACTTGTGATTATTTATTTTAAAGCGAATATATTCCATCCCAAACAAGGAAGCATATAGTGATAGATTCAATCATTTTAATACTTGCGCTTCCTTTATTAATAGCTTACCAGGAAAGCACACTAATATATTCATTATTATTTGATTATTGGGCTTTTTAATTGTATTATTAAGTCTGTTGGTGATATTTATAAATCGAAATGGCATTATCAATTTTCTTTTTGATTAAAAAAGGACTCCAATGGAGTCCTTTTTTAATAGTTTTAAATTTATTTCAATGCACCATATATCTGATCAACAATCCATCCATATGTTGCCGCTGGCAATAAACCGCTGACAAACACATTAGGATTCACGGAAGGATTCGCCACTGGCGAATGCGGCCTGTTACCGAGGATAACGATAGCCATATTGTTAGCCGGGTCGATGGCCGTCAGAGTACCTGTCCATCCGGTGTGGCCATATGTCAGAGAACTTGCCAGCACACCGAAAGTTGGTGTCATCGAAGCATTACCATTTACACGCCAGCCCAGGCCAAACGTAGCGTCTTCTGGCGAGCTTTGAGTGAACTGCTCTACCGTAGCCCTGTCATTTCCTGTAGGCCGGGGCGAGGCGCATGGATGCGCCGAGAGGGCGCGACTTGCATGGACGCTGCATCGCGCCCGACCCGAAAGCCGAAAGGAATAAGCTGAAGTGGTCTACTTAATTTGGACAGCGCTTGCGCTGGCCCCGAAGGGGTGAGCCCCAGGGATGGGTCGAACAATCCGCGAAGCGGCGATTTTCTTGCCGGGAGCCCGGGTCGCCAGGGTGGTGGCGGTGAGCCACCCTGGCACGTTCACCGGTAATGTAGTAACAAAGTAGCAAGGAACATAAAGTGAACGGAATAACCACCACAGCCGTATGTTCCCCCACACCCTAACTCTCCCCCTGAAGAGCAGAGGGCAACACACCACAGGTCATTGCAACGCCATACATCTTTCCTGAAGCCATCTCGCAGGTTTCAACTTCTCCTTTCTCACCCTCTTTTTCATAAGGTTATTCGAGCGTATGTTTCTTCCACACCAGCAAAATCTGGCGTCGGGATTGGCATCCTGGTTAAACTTAATGGTGGCGCGGACTTTACTGCGCCATGCGTCTGGTTACATCTCAATGGTGGGCTGGACGGGGGCGTCGCAAGACGCGCCGGTATCCATTAAGGCCGGTAATGCCAACTCCGTTCAGTCCTGCCACCCTGGAAATTGGCATTTCCGGTGGCGGTAAAACATCACTTAATGGATTAAACATCATGAATACCAGCAACGCGCTTTTCACTACCCCATTCGATCACAACACCGACTTCATCGACCTTGCCGACAACTGCGAACGTTTTTGTGAGGCTCTGGTAGAAGAAACCGATCCCGCAAGAAAAATGGCTCTTTGTGGCCGTCTTGCCACCAGCCTCGCCCTGCTCCGCCCGATGCTGCTGGAGCCGGTTCCTGAATATTTACAGGAACGTCTTACCGTGGATGTTTTTCCCGATCATGCCCCCGCATTTACCACAGAATCCGATCAGCTCAACCGTTACTGCGAGGAGATCGCGCAGTTACTTATCAGTGGTGCACTTGCCCCTGAATCAGCCCGCGTGATGGGTGATTTACTGTTTGAACTGACCCGTTATTTTGCCGACCTGTTAAAAGCTCCGCGCTGGCTGAGAACAGAGGCTGGCGTCGCGTTACTGGGTTAAATGTAAAAGCCGGGTGGCGGCTACGCCTTACCCGGCCTACTCGATAAGCGATTAAATAACTTCATTAAAATAAAATGCTTACAGCGACTCCATGGTCCGGCTGAAAATCGCCGAAGCGTTTCCTGTAGGCCGGGGCGAGGCGCATGGATGCGCCGAGAGGGCGCGACTTGCATGGACGCTGCATCGCGCCCGACCCGAAAGCCGAAAGGAATAAGCTGAGGACAAAATTGCCGGGAGCAATTTTGGACAGCGCCTGCGCTGGCCCCGAAGGGGTGAGCCCCAGGGATGGGGCGAACAATTCGCGTAGCGACGATTTTCTTGCCGGGAGCCCGGGTCGCCAGGGTGGTGGCGGTGAGCCACCCTGGCACGTTCACCGGTAATGTGGTGACAGAGTAGCAAGGAACATAAAGTGAACGGAATGACCACCACAGCCGTATGTTCCCCCTCACCCTAACCCTCTCCCACAGGATGCGTGCGTCAGACCACACACATAAACAAGGTATTAATCATGAATAACCATAAAGACCTACGTATACCCACCGGACCAGGCGATGTGTTGCTATACGAGTATCTTAAACCGCTTAATATGGAAATCTCCGATCTGGCCGATATGCTGAACGTAGACCCCAATACAGCCAGCGCGCTGATCAACAATAAAATCATTCTTACTGCAGATATGGCTTCCCGTCTCGCAAAGACATTCGACACCAGTGTCGAATTCTGGCTGAACCTACAACAAAATCCTGATAACCCACGGTGAAAATCAGCCACCAGTAACACACCTGGCACCACGTACCTGCTACCATAAACCACTCTCATTTTTCAGGAAGAAACCATGCGTCAACGTACGATTGTCTGTCCGATTATTCAGAACAACGGGGCTTATCTGCTGTGCAAAATGGCCGATGACCGTGGGGTATTCCCCGGCCAGTGGGCGCTTTCCGGTGGCGGGATGGAACCAGGAGAAACCATGGAGCAGGCGCTACGCCGTGAAATTCGCGAAGAGCTGGGCGAAGCGCTGGAGATAACCGACGTGAAGCCCTGGGCCTTTCGCGATGACATCCGCGTGAAAACCTACGCCGACGGCAGCACGGAAGAGATTTACATGATTTACCTGATCTTCGACTGCTTCAGTGCCAACCGTGAAGTAACGTTTAATGAAGAGTTTCAGGAGATTGCCTGGGTACAGCCGGAGTCACTTAAAGCTCTGGATCTGAACGAAGCCACTCGCATCACCTTCGCCCAGAAAGGGTTGCTGTAATCCTCACGCGGGTACGCGGGCGAAAAAAACGCTCGTGTACCGGATAAATTTGCCAATAAACACCCCCGCAAACACCCCACCAGAGACAATGGCGAATGCGCTCATGGCAGGCTGTTGCAATGTTTGCGGCGAAATGGCGCTCATCACACCCAGCACATATTTCACCAGAAATGCCAGCATCATAAACGGTAGCGCCGAATAATCTGCCTGTCGGGAAATACTGCGCGGTGCGCCAGCACGCGTAATGGCAGCCGACTTTATCAGCATGAAGCCGAGCGCTGCGCCCGCCACTATTCCTGCAATCCACAGAGCAACGGTTGTAAGAGTAAGCTGACGGTAAATCACCAGGTCGTAAATATCCCAGACCAGAAAAATGGCAGGAATAATGGCGAGTTTTTCGAGCGTCACAATGGCGGGTTTACGGGCTTTAATCCCACGTGATATCAGAAAAATAAACAGCACCCACACCCAGACGGGTGTATGGGTCAGGATACCGATAATCAATTCAGACATGTTGCTCACCGTGGCGGAATAACAAAACGTTAAGACCCGGATCAGTATTGCCCATTGCGGCGTAAATGCCACAATGGGCAGAGGAAATTACAGTGATATTTTCAGGCGTCTTACAGCCTCTTTCAGCTGCTCATCCGTTGGCGTAACAAACGACATTCGCAACGTCGTATGGTCCGGCTCGTTGCAATAGAAAAACTCACCCGGTACAAATACTACGCCGTTACTGAGCGTTTTTTCCAGCCAGCGGGTCGTATTGATGCTGTTATTCATTTTCGCCCACAGGAACATGCCACCTTTCGGCTTATGGAATGACATCACATCACCCAGTTCCGCTTCCAGCTCACTGGCGAAGGTCTGATATTTCTGGCGATAGGCTTCACGGATCATTTTAATTTGATCCGCCAGACGGCCAGTTTTCAGATATTCATAGGTCATCAGCTGCGACAGGGTACTGGTGTGCAAATCGGTAGTCTGTTTCAGATTCACCACCGCGCGTTTCAGCCACTCTGGCACCAGCACCCAGCCCACACGGGTTCCCGGGGCGAGAATTTTAGAGAAGGTGGAGGTATAAACCACGTTATCTTCGTTGCCAATATCTTTGGCATGGGCAATCAGCGGGCGGAAGACTTCGTCGGTGTAATTAATTTCGCTGTACGGGTCATCTTCAATAATCACGAAGTCATAACGCAGGGATAATTCCACCAGCTGTTTACGACGAGCTTCAGACAGCGTTACGCCGCCAGGATTACCAAAGGTCGGGACAATATAAACCGCTTTGATGGTCTTTTTAGCGACCAGCGCTTCAAGCTCATCAACAATCATGCCGTCGCCGTCAGTGCCCACCGATTCAAATTGCGCCTGCGCCAGTCCAAATACCTGCAAAGCAGCCAGATAAGTAGGACGTTCCACCACGACGATATCGCCTGGGTTAATTAATGCGCGGGCCAGTACATCAAGGGATTGTTGCGAACCGGACGTAATAACCACATCATCGGCTTTACAGGTAATTCCACGGCCAATACAAATCTGTTGAACTGCCTCGCGCAGGCCCGGAACACCCTCTGTCAGACCATACTGAAAGGCCTCACCAAAATGCTGTGATAAAACGGCATCTGCGGCAATTTTAAGGCCTTCGTGATCGAAAAGCGCCGGATTAGGAATGCCACCGCCCAGCGAAATTACTCCCGCCATTTTGCTATGTTTTAATAATTCACGGATGGCAGATGATTGCAGGCCTTGTGCACTGCTGGCGAGTTTATTAACAGACATTCTCTTGTAACCTTATTTTTTATGATGTGCTCAATCTTAGTATCATATGCAGATCGCTTTGATAACCCTTTTCAACGCTGACCGCAGGAATGTTCTGCCTGCAAGTGCGTCAACACCCGCCACGATACAGCACAACAAACCAGAATAATGAAAATTAGCCACATTAACCACCAGACACAGCCTCGCCATCCGCGCTCAGGGAATTTGGTCAATAAATAACACCACGTATCGGGAAGGATATATTTTTTCTCACTGCACCAAACGCAAATATATTCCCCAATTTCACCTGACCTACCAGATTTAAGGATATTCAGGCTCGGAATCTTCCGAGCTTTAGGATTATTCCCCCTTTAATTACCTCGCCATTATTTAAACAATCTTACACAAATTCACATTGCATCCATTTTCCTTACATTGCGCGGAACGTTTGATGATAGCCCGACAAAATATAGCGATAATAATATCCACAGCCACTGGCCTGACTTTAATGCTCTCTGCCCATGCTGCTGAACCGAATAACCAGTTTATTATTCAGCAGCAACGTCAGAAAGCACTTGAGCAGCAACTGACGCCGCCCGTCCCGGATGTGCGTCTTTCGGAGCCATCATCAAGCTTTGGCAGGATTGATTTCCCCACCGAAACGCCCTGCTTCCCTATTCAGCACGTAGAGCTGAGCGGCCAGGATGCCCTTCCCCACTGGCTGCCGTTGCAGCGTCTTGCCGATCAGGCTCAGGGCCGTTGTCTTGGCGGCAAAGGCATTAACCTGCTGATGAGTACGATGCAAAACCGCATTGTCGATCACGGCTGGATAACCACCCGCATTCTCGCACCCTCTCAGGATTTAAAAAGCGGCACGCTGAAGCTGGCGATTGTCCCGGGCTATGTTCGCCACGTGACGCTCACCAAAGAGAGCGACGATTACATCCAGCTTTACAGCGCCTTCCCTGCTCACGAGGGAAATCTGCTGGATCTGCGTGACATTGAGCAGGGGCTGGAGAATTTACAGCGCTTGCCCACCGTGGAAGCCAGCATGGAGATCCTGCCCGGTGAAAAACCCGGCGAGAGCGATGTGGTGATCACCCGTAAGCAGAGCAAGATGTGGCGTCTTGGGCTGTCGCTGGACGACGCAGGAACCGAAACCACCGGGCGCTACCAGGGCGGTGTAACCTTGTCCCTGGATAACCCCTTCTCCCTGAGCGATCTGCTGTATGTCTCCGCCAGCCACGACCTTAACGACAAAAGCGGCAAGGGCAGCAAAAACTACACCGCGCACTACTCGGTGCCGTTTGGCTACTGGATGCTGGGGGTTACCGGCAGTGACTACGACTACCACCAGACCATCGCCGGGCTGAACGGGGATTACCGCTACAGCGGCAAAAGCAAAAACCTCGACGTGCAGCTAAGCCGCGTTCTGCATCGCAGCGGCTCGCAAAAAACCACCTTCACGTACGACGTGCTCGCGCGCGAAACACGCAACTACATCGATGACACCGAAGTGGGCGTGCAGCGACGTCAGACGGCGGGCTGGCGCGTGGGGCTGGAACATCGCCACTACATCGGCCAGGCCACGCTGGACGCGGGCATCAGCTACCAGCGTGGTACGCGCTGGTTTGGCGCGCAGCCTGCCCCGGAAGAATTTACCGGCGATGCCACCGCCCTGAGCAAAATTACCCAGTTGAGCGCCCAGCTCGATCTGCCGTTTGAAATTGGCTCACAGAACTTCCGCTACAACGTGCAGTACCAGCGCCAAATCAGCAACACGCCGCTGACGCCGCAGGATCAGTTTGCCATCGGTAACCGCTGGACGGTACGCGGCTTTGACGGGGAACGTACCCTGAATGCCAGCCACGGCTGGTACATGCGTAACGACCTGGCCTGGAGCACACCGCTGCCAAACCAGGAGCTTTATCTCGGCGCGGATTACGGTGAAGTGGGCGGTTACAGCTCGGACTACCTGATTGGCAAACATCTGGCAGGCGGCGTGGTGGGGCTGCGCGGCAGCGCCTTCAACACCGGGTATGACCTGTTTGCCGGCACGCCGTTCTCGAAACCGGATGGGTTCACCACCAGCAACCTTACCCTCGGGTTTAACCTCAACTGGAGTTGGTGATGCGCATCGGAAATCTGGATATCAAAGCCCCGCTGATCCTCGGCGGCGAAGAGAGCGAAGCGGAAGTGCTGGGTGCCACCGTCTGGCTGTGGATGCACTCGCCCATGCACCGGGATGCCCCCCTGCACGCGCTGCCAACGCTGCTGCTGCCCATCATCAAACGCCGCCAGTACGTTCTGATTAGCGAAAACGAACGCCCGGTGTTTTTCCTGAGCTGGGCCTGGCTTAACGAAGAATCGGAAGCCCGCTACCTCACCCGTCCGTCGATTGAGATGAAAGAAGAGGACTGGGACAGTGGGGACAGGATGTGGTTTTGCGACTGGATCGCCCCGTTTGGCCACACCAGCGCCATCAAAAAACTGATCCGCGATGACATCTTCCCTGACCACTGCTGGCGTGCGCTTTATCACCGTGGGGCAGAGCGCGGCAAACGTGTCGTGATGTTCCACGGCGGACACATCAGCCGTACCACCGCACGCGAATGGCAACTGAAACACCCGCTCACCGTCAATCTGCCGGAAGCGCTGAAAGGAACGAACCATGAATAAGAACCTGTACCGGATTGTCTTTAACAAAGCGCGCGGCATGTTGATGGTCGTGGCGGATATCGCCCGCTCTGGCCGCGCCGGTTCGTCCCGCTCTTCCGGCATCGGTCACACCCATAGTCGTCTTGTCGGCAAGGTGAGCGCCCTGAGCTTTAGCCTGTGGATGGCAATGGGAGCCATACACAGCGCCGAAGCGGCCATTGTCGCTAACAATGGCGCACCGAAAAACCAGCAGCCGACGGTCATCAAAAGCGCCAACGGCACGCCGCAAGTGAACATTCAGACGCCGTCCAAAGCCGGGGTATCACGCAACAACTACACCCAGTTCGACGTGGATAAAAACGGCGCGATACTCAATAACTCCCACAAAAATGTGCAGACCAACCTCGGCGGCATGGTGGCGGGTAACCCCTGGCTTGCCAAAGGGGAAGCCAAAGTCATTCTTAACGAAGTGAGCTCGCGCGATCCGAGCAAACTCAACGGCATGATTGAAGTGGCAGGGAAAAAAGCGCAGGTGGTGATCGCCAACCCGGCGGGCATCACCTGTAGCGGGTGCGGTTTTATTAATGCCAACCGTGCCACGCTTACCACCGGCCAGGCGCAGATGAAAGACGGCAACCTCACAGGTTTTAACGTCGAGCGCGGTGAAGTCGTGGTGGACGGTAACGGGATGGATACTTCCGGCGCAGATTACACCGATATCATCGCCCGCTCGGTGAAAGTCAACGCCGGGTTGTGGGCGAAAGATCTGAAAATCACCACCGGGCGCAATAAAGTCGATGCCGCCCACGAGAAAATCGAAAAAGGCAGCGATGATGACGCCACGCGTCCTCAGCTGGCGGTGGATGTTTCCAGTCTTGGCGGCATGTACGCCGGTAAAATTCGCATGGTCGGCACCGAGCGTGGCGTGGGCGTGCGCAATGCCGGTGCCATTGGCGCGCAGGCTGGCAGCGTAACCCTCACTGCCGATGGCCGTATCGAAAACAGCGGAACCCTTCGCGCCAGCGACAGCGCAGCCCTGCGCACCGCTGGCGAGGTATCCAACACCGGCGTGCTGACGGCGGCAAACAACGTGCAGGTTAATGCAGCAAGCCTGACCAGTAGCAAAGAGAGCGTTCTGGCCGCCGGGGTGAACACCGACGGCAAGCTGGCGGATGCCGGTGATTTACAGCTAACGACCAGTGGGCAACTCAGCGCCCACGGCCAGACGCTGGCCGGGGGTAACCTCAGCGCCAGCGGTCAGGGCGTGGATGTGAGCGGCAGTCAGACTCAGGGTAAACGTGTCACCCTTGACGGTGGCGCGCAGGATGTAACAACCGCCAGCGCCAACGTCCGCGCCAGCGAGCTAACGGTCCGTACCGGTAAAACGCTCAATAACACCGGCGGTACGCTGAGCGCTGAGACGGTGAACGTCAGCGCTCACGATCTGGCAAACCAGAAAGGCAAGCTGCTTCAGAGCGGCAGCGGCGCGCTTGCGGTGACACTGCCGGGCAATATTGATAATCAGCAGGGGCAGATTGGCGCGGCGAATGGCGTGCAGCTCGGTGCGGGTACGCTTAACAACACCGAAGGCCAAATCGTTGCCGTGGCGGGGAAAACCGGGCTTGATACGGGCAGCCTGAATAACGAGCAGGGGCTGATTTCCGCAGCCGCAGGCGACGGTGAAATTCGCAGCCAGCAAACGGTGAACAACACCAAAGGGCGTATCGAAGCGGCAAAAACCCAGCACATCACTGCGGGGGACGTGAACAACCAGCAAGGGGTGATTGTCGCCAGTGGCACTACCCTCGCGCTGGGCAGCGGCACGCTTGATAACCGCTCCGGCTCCCTGCTTTCTCAGGGCGCACTCAACGTTGACAGCGGCGCTATCAATAACCAGGACGGCTTCCTTGCCAGCGACGGTAATTTTGCGCTTAACAGCGGGGATGTGGATAACACCCGCGGCCAGATTGGCGCGAACCAGAGCCTGAACGCCACCTTTGCCGCGCTGCACAATGCCGGCGGTGCCGTGAAATCGGTCGGCGCGATGGCGCTTGCAGGCGGTGAGCTTGATAACACCAGCGGCACCACCTTCTCCGGTGCCAGCCTCGCGTTCACAGGCGATACGCTGAATAACACTAGTGGGCAACTGGCGGCAGCCGATGGCTTGTCATTGAACGCGGCGAGCCAGCTGCTTAACACTTCTGGCGTGCTTCAGGGCAATGGCATTAACCTGACCACTGGCGCGCTCGATAACAGCGCAGGCACGCTCAACAGCCTGGATGCACTGAACCTCTCGGCAGGCAGCCTGAACAACCAGGCAGGTACACTTGCCGCCACGGGTACAGCCGATATCGCGGCAAACAACGTAGATAACCGCAGCGGCGGGCGCATTATCGGCAAGTCGGATGCCGCACTGCACACCGACAGCCTGCAAAATAGCGGCGGGCAGATCCAGACCGTTGGCGACCTGTTGCTCGACAGCGCCAGAGGCCTGGTCGATAACGCGTCCGGGCTTATCCGCAGTGGTAAACAGCTGACAGTCACGGCGCTTAACGTCGTCAATCAGAACACCCAGGGCGAAAATCAGGGGCTGGAGGCGCAGAATGTTGCCCTCAATTCAGAGACGCTCGACAACCAGAGCGGCAGCATTCTGGCGAACAACGCGCTGGCGATCCGCAACAACGGCGTGCTGAACAACACCGCCGGTGTCCTCTCTTCAGCGGGCACGCTTGATACCCGCGGTAGCGGGCTGAACCTCATCAATGGCGGCGGTACGCTAAAAGCTGGTGAAAACCTCAACGTACAGGCTGATAGCCTCGATGGCAGCGGCCAGCTGTTATCGCTCGGGAATATGACCCTGAGCAGCGCAAACGGCGTCGCCCTCAGCGGCAGCACCCTTGCCAACGGCAATCTCACCTTCACCACGCCTGGGGATATCACCAACAGCGGTAAGCTGATGGCAGGCAGCGCGCTGAACGTGCAAAGCGCCAGTCTCACTAACGTTGCCAGCGGTGAAATTAATGCCGGAAGCACCACCCTGAATGCCTCCGGTGCGGTACTGAACTATGGCCTGATCGACGGCATTGCCACGCGTATCAACGCCGACACGCTGACCAACATTGGCTCCGGGCGTCTTTATGGCGATACGGTGGGCGTCAACGTCGTCACTTTCAACAACCTGGCAGAAAATGGCACGGCGGCCACGCTTGCCGGGCGCGAGCGTGTGGATCTGGGCGTGCAGACCCTGAACAACAGCGGCCACGGGCTGATTTACAGTGCCGGGTCAATGCGCATTGGCGGTGCGCTGGATGAGAACGGTACGCCTGTTGGCCAGACTCAGGCCATCAACAACCACAGCTCAACCATTGAATCAGCGGGAGATATGGCCATCGCCGCCTCGCAGATCAATAACATCAACGATAACTTCTCAACTGAAGTGGCGCTGGTTTCACAAGAACAGCTGACCGAATACCAGCACACCGGCTCGACCAGCCGCTGGAAAGCGGGCGATGAAGGCGTCTGGGTTGACGGTAACTCTTCCGATGGCCTGCGCAATCTCAACACCCCGGAAAAGAGTGGCCACGGTAACGACAACTTCAACCAGTACGACTACACCCGTACCGTTGAAGAGACACGCATCAAAGAGAGCGACCCGGCGAAGATCCTCGCGGGCGGCAATATGACCCTGACGGGCGACCGCCTGTTTAACGACAAAAGTCAGGTTGTCGCAGGCGGTACACTGCTGATTGACCAGTTGGGCAGCGTGCAAAACGACGATGTAACCGGCGAGCGCTATACCACCGATAACGGCACCGTGACCCACTACTACCGTATTCGCCACAAGGGCGATGACGAACAGGGGCGCAGCAGCACCTCGTACACCCCGCCAACGGCAATTCAGAGCATCTCCCTGAAACCGGGCCAGCTTGTGAGCAACGGCAGCGTAGAGGGCAGCAATCTCAGCATTACACCGCTGGTGTTGCAGGGAACCGATGTGGCGATTGGTCGGTCGGCAGGCGTCAACGCCACGCCTGAGCAGACCGTCTCGCCGGGCGAACCGGTCACGCCGCCTGCCGGACAGCAGTTTGAGGTGACGCCAGCCGACGGTGCAATCCGCATTATCGGCCCGAACACCACTCTGCCGGACAACAGCCTGTTCAGGGTCAACCCGAACGCCGACGTGCCGTATCTGGTGGAAACCGATCCGCGCTTTACTAACGAACGGCAGTGGCTTGGCAGTGACTACATGCAAAATGCCTTCACCGACGATGGCGATAACACCCTGAAACGCCTGGGTGATGGTTATTACGAGCAGCGTCTGGTGCGCGAACAGGTGGTTGGCATTACCGGGCAACGTTATCTGGATGGCTTCACCAATGACGAAGATCAGTTCAAATCGCTGATGGACAAAGGGGTCACCTTCGGCAAGCAGTATTCCCTGAAGCTGGGTGTGGCGCTCACGCCAGAGCAAATGGCGTTGCTGACCGGCGATATCATCTGGCTGGTCAATACCCGGGTCAAAATGCCGGACGGCTCGATGCAGACCGTGCTGGTGCCACAGGTTTACGCCAAAGTGAAACAGGGTGATATCGACGGCTCCGGGGCGCTGATTGCCGGGAATAACGTGTCGATGAAGCTCAACGGCGATCTGTTTAACAGCGGAACCATTGCCGGGCGTAAAGTGCTGCAACTGGATGCGGACAACATCACCAACCAGTCCGGCACGCTTCAGGCCACAGACGTGAACCTCAACGCACGTACCGATATCAACAACATCGGCGCGGCGATTGTCGGCGACAACAGCATGCTGGCTAACGCCGGGCGCGATATTAACGTCACCACCACCACCGCCAGCGCGCAGAGCGTTAACGGCGAAAACAGCTTTACCCGCACCACCATCGACAGCGTTTCCGGCATTTACGTACAGGGCGACGACGGCAAACTGGCGCTACAGTCCGGACGCGACATTACGCTCACCGGGGCGCAGGTGATCGCCAGCGGCGAAAACGGCAAAGCACAGCTGGTAGCCGGGCGTGACCTGAACCTGAACACCGTAACCACCGCCAGCAGCGACAATCTGGTCTGGGATGCGGATAACACCCTCAAACAGAGCAGCACAGACCACAACGCCAGCACCGTACAGGGCGTGGGCGGCGTCGCGCTGGTGGCCAATAACGACATCAACGTGCGCGGGGCACAAATCACCTCTGACGTCGCGCTGACCGCCGCCGCGAAGCATGACGTGAACATCGAAGGCGTGCTCAACGACAGCCAGCTTGATGAGAAACATAAAGTGGTGGGCGGCAACGGCTTCTTATCCAAAACCACCACCAAAACCCGCGACACGGTAGACCGACTAACCGTTCAGGGCAGCGAACTGAGCGCAGACTCGGTGAACATCGCTGCCGGAAACGATCTCAGCGTGGCGGGCAGCAGCGTGGTTGGCTCGGGCGACGTGGCGCTGCGGGCAGGCAACGATTTAACCCTCACCAGCATGGGCGGGCGCAATAACGAAACCCATCTGAAAGAGGAGAAAAAATCCGGACTGATGGCCTCCGGCGGCATTGGCTTTACCGTGGGCTCGCGCAAAGAAACCACCGACCAGGCCAGCCAGGCGCTGGCAGGACAAGGTTCGACGATCGGCAGTCTGAATGGCGATACCGTCCTGCTGGCGGGTAACAACTACCGCCAGACCGGCAGCACGGTTGCCTCACCAAACGGCAACGTGGCGATCCAGGGTAAAAACGTCACCATCGAGGCGGCGCAAAACACCTATGCCTCACAGTACAAACGCACCGTTGAGCAGAAAGGCTTTACCCTCGCGGTGAACGTACCTGTGGTGCAGGCGCTCCAGAGCGTGATTGCGTCGACCGAGAAAGTCGGGCAAAGCAAAGACGATCGCATCAACATGATGGCCGCCGCAAACGCCGCGTGGGATAGCGCGCGGGCGGCTAACACCATGATGAATGCCGCTCAGGGCGTGATGGCGAACGGCGCACAGGCGGCTACGCAGAACGTCAGCGTCTCGCTGACCTACGGCGAGAGCAAGCAGACCCACACCCAGACCAACGACAGCACCACGGCGCTGGCCAGTAAAGTGAATGCCGGGAAGCAGGCTGTGGTGGTCGCCACCGGCGGTGAGCAGTCTGACATCAATATCATCGGCTCGGACGTGAGCGGCAAACAGGGCACCACGCTGTTTGCTGATAACGACATCAATATTCTGGCGACGCAGCAGGAAAGCCACGACTGCAGCACCGACAACTCCAGCGGCTGGAACGCCGGGATAGCGGTGAGCTACGGCCAGGGCGGCGCATCCTTTGGCGTAACCGCAGGCGCCAACAAAGGCACAGGTTACGGCAACGGGGATGAAGTCTCCTGGCGCAACAGCCACGTGGGTGATATGGACAGCCAGACCCGCATCATCAGTGGCGGCGACACCACCCTGCGCGGCGGGCAATTGCTGGGCAAAGGCGTGGATATCACCGCCGATAACCTGTACATCGAAAGCCTTCAGGACACCATGACCTACAAAGGCGAGCAGAAAAGCATGGGCGGCCAGGTCACCGTGGGCTACGGCTTTGCGGCATCGGGCAACTACGGCCAGTCGAAAGTGGATGCGAACTACGCCTCGGTGCAGGAGCAGTCCGGCGTCTTCGCGGGTAACGATGGCTATAACATCAACGTGAAAGGCAATACCGACCTGACAGGCGGGCTGATTACCTCCAGTGAAAGCGCCGAGCTTGCCGGGAAAAACCAGTTCAGCACCGGCACGCTGAGCTGGCGCGACGTTCACAATACCTCGGAATTCGAAGGCAACGGCTTTGGTATTGGTGCCTCGGTCAGCAACAACCCTGACACCGGAAAAGATAAAAACGTCACCTTCGGTATCGGTCACGACAGCGGGAACGACAGCAGCACCACCCGCAGCGGGATTAACACCGGTAATATCACCGTCACCAACCCGGACGCGCAGCAGCAGGCTGTCGATGGCGTGAAAACGGATATCACCACCGAAACCGCCGCGGCGAACTCAGGGGCGATTAAGAACAACTTCGACAGAGACGAGGTGTTTAAAGAGCTGAACCTGCAAGTCAGCGTGACGCGTGATTTCAAAGAGAATGCGAATCGCCAGATTGGCGAGTTTCTCGATGACAAGCAGGCGGCGGCACGTAAAGATCTTCAGGACGCCATCAAAACCGGCGATAAAGCGAAGCAAGACGCGGCGATAGAGGATATCTACAAGCTGCAATATCAGCGCCGCTTCCTGCAAACGCTGGTCGGCGTGGTGGCCGGATCGCCGGATGCCGCGGTTACTCAAGGCACCCTGTCGCTGGCGGCGACCAAAATGCGTGAAGAGACGCTGAAAAACTCCCTGCTCTTCCCGGGGGTTGTCGACAAAGACGGCAATGAAATCAGCAACGTTTCCGGGCCAAGCGACGGGCTTTACGACGGCGTTAAGCTCGGTGGCGTCCGCGTTGGCCTCGACTTCATCTGCGGCGATAACAACGTCCGCTGCGTAAATGATGAGAATAACAATCACGCCCTTATTCTCGACGACAAAGGCAGGGTTCAGTACAAAGGGGATGAACGTCATAAGACATTCGGCGCCCTGCTGGAAGACCGGACGTTATCTGGCGGGCTGTACGGCCCGACCGGCGGGTTCCAGGGCGGCGTGGGGATGATGAACTCGTGGACCTATTCGCCTGGCTCCTTCCTCGACGATCTGGTGGAAAGCTACGCCGGTACCCATGATTTGGTGGGCGGTCAGCTGCCCGGTTTTTATGATGGTGAAGGGAATACCGCCCGAGGTCGCGGCCCGCTGGCTAACATGGCGGCCAATACCTGGACCGTCGCAGCTATTCCGATTGCCACACCGTTTGCCATGAGCGAGCTGGTGTCGCCAGAGCTGCTGCAATTTATCTTCTCAACCTCTCAGTGAGTGAGCGAACCATGAAAAAAAGTCTGCTTGTTCTTTTGCCCTTCCTGCTCACCGGCTGCGTGGTGGGCAATATGGACTCAACCGATTACCAGTACGTGAAATACGCCCAGACCTTCCAGAAGCTGGATAAAACCGGGCGTACCGACACCGCTCAGCGTAAAGAAGATCTCTACAGCTGTGGCGTAGAGAGAACGGCCAATCTGGACGACGGCAGCTATAACGGCGGCAGCGCCCGTCAGGGCCAAACGCTTCAGGAAGTGGTTGCCAGAGAAGAGAAAATCTCAAGCTGCATGAAAGCGAAAGGCTATACGGTCTACGGCTACGATGAGTGCGGGCCGCTTAAAGCCCCGACCGGGCTGTGCCCGAATTAACATGACCGATTCACCTGACATGGAGTATCCATATGAACGGCGATCGGGATGAGCATTATTATGTGGATTAACGGCTTTAACGTGGCCGTGGGTTATCGTTTCTGACAGTTATGTAGACCCAGTAAGCGCAGCATCAACAGGCAATGCCTGCATAATATGCGCAATAAACTTCGTAAGCTTTGGCAGCGGGCGTAAATCCTGCCGCCAAAGCAGATGTACCGGCCTCGGCTCCGGGGTGTAATCCTCAAGCACCCGCACCAGCCTGCCGCTCGCCAGCTCTTCCGCCACCAGCACTTCCGGTTGCAGCAGTAACCCCGCCCCCGCTCTTGCCGCCATGCGCAGTCCGTAGCCGTCGTTACATCTTAAGATAGCATCGCGTTTCCAGCGCACTTCCCCTTCCACGCCCGGTAGCCGCCACTCGTTGCGCGCGGTCCAGACCGTGTGCGAAAGACACAGATGATCCACCAGGTCGGCGGGCGTTTGCGGTGTGCCGTGACGGGCCAGATACTCCGGTGCGGCGCAAATCACCATCCGATACGGGCAGAGATATTTCGCCACCAGATCGTCGTGATGGATGTCGCCAATACGAATGGCCAGATCAACGCCTTCATCCACCAGATCCACCATCCGGTTAGTCAGATCGAGCTCGACCCGCACTTCCGGGTAGCGCTGTAAAAACGTGGCGGTGAGCGGGGCAATCACGCAGCCACCGAACGACGTGGGCGCGGATACCCGCAAGGTTCCGGCGGGCGTCGCGCGCAGCCGTTCAACGGCGCGTTCAGCTACAGATACCTGCTCCAACACCCGCTTTGCTTCGTCAAAATAGACACGACCGGCGTCAGTCAGGCTCTGGCGGCGCGTGTTTCGCTCCAGCAGGCGCGTACCCAGCTGAGACTCTAACAACGCAATGTACTTCCCGACCATTACCGCCGACATCTCAAGGCGCGATGCGGCAAGGGTGAAACTGCCGCTTTCCACCACGGCGATAAAGGTCTCCATGCCGCGAAGCTTATCCATATTGCAAACCTCTGATTAGTAATCATCTAACTTTAGCCCAGTTTATCTGACTTTTTATTTATTAAAGAATGAGGGCTCACAACATAAGGAGTCTGCTATGAAAATCGTCATTATTGGTGCCAGCGGTACGGTCGGTCGCGCAGTAACGGAAGAGTTAAGTCGTCGCCATGAGGTTATCCGCGTGGGGCGTACGCAGGGTGATTATCAGGTGGATATCACCTCGCAGGAGAGCGTGCAGGCGCTGTTTGAAAAAATCGGCCCGGTGGATGCCATTGTCTCGGCCAGCGGCGGCCTGTTCTTCGGCCAGCTCGCCACGATGAAAGACAGCGATTTCAACCAGGGCTTGCAGGACAAGCTTCTGGGGCAGGTGCGCCTGGCACTGACCGGCCAGCACTACCTGAACGAGGGCGGCTCGATCACCCTGATTAGCGGAATTGTGGCGCACGAACCGATTGCTCAGGGGGTAAATGCCACCACGGTGAATGCTGCGCTGGAAGGGTTTGTCCGCGCGGCGGCCTGTGAACTGCCGCGCGGTATTCGTATCAACCTGATTAGCCCGACGGTGCTTACCGAATCCGCCGAAGCGTACGATGGTTTCTTCCCGGGCTTTGAAAGTGTGCCAGCGGCGACCGTGGCCCAGGCCTATCGCCGCAGCGTGGAAGGTGTGCAGAGCGGGCGGGTGTATAAGGTGGGTTATTAAGCCTTACGGGCTGAAATCAACACCAGCATCGGGCGTTCAGCCTCTTCGGCCAGCGCAGGCCAGGCCGTGCACCGAACGTGGAAGCTGGGCGTAGCCTTCGAAAAACGCCGGGTTGTCGTAGATGTTTTGTGCCATGGCAGATCCCTCTTTAAGAATGTGCATAGCAGTATACTGCATTGTCGGGTGGCGGCTTCGCCTTACCCGACACCACATTAGCCCACTGATCCCCAGACCAGATTACCGTTATGGAAGGTCGCGGTACGCGGAGAAATGCGCGCCACGGCTTCGGCGGAACAGGAGGCATCCACCAGCACAAAACTGGCATCGTCCTGCGCTTTTGGCCACACGCGCTCGCCTTTGTCGTTGAGCGGCAGCACGTCACCTGTGGCGATACCCAGTGCGCGGGAAAGTGTCTGCTCGTTCGGGCGAATATACATCTGGGCATAAAGGTTAGCTTTTTCCAGCATATCGCCCAGGCCGTACGGCGACCAGTGGTCGATCACGCTGTCAGTGCCCGTCATCACAAACACGCCCTTATCACGCAGCTGCTTCAGCGGCATGTGCAGGGTGCCAATCGGCACGGTAGAGGCAATCGTCACCTGCTGCGCCGCCATGCGGGTGGCAATCTCATCCACCTGCTGCTCGTTGAGCGTGGCCAGCGCGAAGGCGTGGCTGATGGTCAGCTTTCCCTTCAGCTCAGGCGTTTTCTCCACGGTTTCGACCATGTAATTCACCGCCGCCACGCCCGCCGGGCTGGTTTCGTGCAGGTGAATATCCACCCCTTTGTTGTAATCCAGTGCAATCTGGAACATGGTGTCGAGGGATTTTTCCATCGCCCCATCCACATTGGTAGGATCAAGCCCGCCGACGTAGTGCGCCCCGGCTTGCATCGCTTCGCGCATCAGCTTTTCGGAATGGGATAACAGCAAACCATGCTGCGGGAAGGCGACAATTTCGCAGTCAAAACCAGGCTTGCGTCGGGATAATACGGCTTGCAGGTTTTCCAGATTTTTCAGGCCGGACACCGGCTCAATATTGCAGTGGCTGCGGGCAATGGTGGAGCCTTTCGATTGGATCAGGTCGATCAGTTTTTCCGCTCGCTCCTGGGTATAGGGTTGCAGCTCCGGCAACAGTTTCTGCTCCAGGCGGATCATGTCCTGGATGGTTGTCCCGGCCGGGCGATTCAGCGAACGCCACGGACCGCCGTAAAAGGTTTTATCCAGATGGATGTGCATGTCCCGCATCGCCGGAAGCATCAGCTTGCTGCCCGCATCGTAGTGCGGCAGCGTGGCATCGGCGTGGCTTTTGTTATCCCGCAGGGCGACTATCTTCCCGTCTTTGATTTCCAGCGTTTTCAGCTCGGTGCGGGTGCTGGTCGCGACGCTGCCGTCGAAATTGAACCCGGCTTCCAGCAGGACGTTATCCAGATAGTAATGTTTTGCGGTGATGCTCATGGGTTTGCCTGTCTCACAGATTTGCTTCGCGGGATCCGCAGCATACGCGACAGAGCCGGTAGCACCAAACAGCGCGCAGGCAGTGACCATTTTGCCGCTCTGGCTGATAAATTCACGGCGGCTTTTATTCTCACTCATCTTTTCTTCCTTTTGCTTATGCATTCACAATGTGGGTGCCGGTTTCACCGCGCAACGCCGCTGGCAGGCAGTCCGGCGAGGTGATCACCACCCGCTTGCCGCCGTGGTGCAGGAATTCCAGTGAGGCGACGATTTTTGGCAGCATACTGCCCGCCGGGAAGTGCCCCTCCTGCATAAAGCGTGTCATCTGCGCCACGTTCACCGTATCCAGCGCCTGCTGAGTCGGCTTACCGAAGTTCACGCACACTTTTTCCACCCCAGTGGTGATAACCAGCACATCCGCGCCGATCTCGCGCGCCAGCAGCGCGGTGGAGAGATCTTTATCGATCACCGCATCCACGCTCTGGTAATCCCCCTGCTCAGTACGGACAACCGGAATACCGCCACCACCGGCGCCGATCACCACAAATCCCTTTTGTGTCAGCGTTTTGATGGCATCGGCTTCAACAATACTTAACGGCTGCGGTGAGGGCACTACGCGACGATAGCCCCGGCCAGAATCCTCCACAAAATGCCAGTCCGGGTGCGCAAGCTGTAACGCATCGCGTTGTGCTTCGCTGAAGAACGCACCGATTGGCTTTGTAGGATGGGTAAAGCCTGCATCGTTTTTATCCACCTCCACCTGCGTCACCACGGTCACCGCCTTTTTCTCGCCGCGTGCGGCAAGGCGGTTGTTTAACGCCTGCTGGATCAGGTAGCCGATCCCGCCCTGGGTATCCGCCACGCAATTCGCCAGCGGGGTCAGCGGTAACCCTTCGCGTTCGTGGGCGATTTCCGCCCGGCGCAGATCCAGCCCCACCTGCGGGCCATTACCGTGGGTGAGCACAATGTCATAATCGGATGCCAGCATCTCCAGCACCGACTCCGCAACGGCTTTAACCGCCTGCGCCTGATGTTCAATCGACTGGCTGGCGTTATCTTTGATAATGCTGTTGCCGCCAATGGCAACGACCATGAGCTCTTTCATTTTTGTTCCTTTGAGAAGGTGCGATCTGGTGCCCTCACCCCGGCCCTCTCCCACAGGGAGAGGGGGAAGGTACGGCATTATCAGGATTCAGAAACCGGTGCCGTAGCGCTCGCTACTTCACGGCTATCAAGCACATGCTTCACCACAAACATGCCACCCATCATCAGGTACGCGGTGACGAACATCAGCGAACTGCCTTCGGCAAAGCCCACCACCGGCGCGTGGATCACGCCAAACAGTGCCAGCAGCGCGCCGACAGCAGCGGCAATGGCTCCACGCAGCGGTTTATTGATGATGGAGAAGATGGCGATACAGCCCCACAACATACTGGCGAGCGGAGCACCGTTGCCCAGATGCATCAGCCCTTCGTAGTAGATGCCCTTGCTGTGCAGCACATCGGTACCGATTTTCGCCGCATTAGTACCCGCAGCCCCCATCACGCTGTTCATCATGGTCAGCGCCCAGTTGGCGATCCACGGGAACAGGCAGATGAAGATAACAGGCACCTCCACTTTGGGCGTTTCCCTCACCACCTGGTTGGCAGTCACCACGCCGATAAACACCAGAATCGGCACGATGGCAGTCATCGGAATGATGGCGAGCATAAACGCCCCCAGCCCGAACAGCGGTACGATGAACATGGTCACACCGGACGCCAGCGTGTAGCCGATGCTTGCCCCCATGGCTTTCCAGCCCGCATGGCCCACGTAGACCGTCACCGGGAATGGGTTGCCCATCAGGCAGCCCAGCATCGACGCCAGACCGTTCGCCAGCATCACTTTACGGGTCGGGTATTCATCCCCCGCCGCGTGGGCGCTTTCGATGTTCTCAAGGTCAAAGATGTAGTTCGCCAGCCCAAGAGGAACCGCTGATGCCAGGTACGGCAGCGCGTGCGGCAGCCCTTGCAGGAAGCCTTCCACATGCACTTGCGGCGGGTTAAAGCCAAACGACGACATAGACGCTTTAATCGCCTCCGGGCTTTGCAGGCCGGAGATCCACGCCAGAGCCGTACCGGCAATCAACAGCAGCAGGCCGGTCGGGATTTTGGCGAAGATCGGCTTTTTGCCAAACCAGTTAATGAAGATCAGCAGCAGCACGATGAACGATACGGTCGGCGCTTCGAAGGCCTGAAGCATCGGGTTCATCGCCAGCAGCAGCAGACCCAGCCCGGACAGGCACGACAGCAGCACGGTGCGCGGGATCATCTTGCGGATGGTTTCCCCTAAAAACGAACCGCCCGCCAGGATCATCGCTTCCACGAAGCACCACACCAGACCAATCTGGATGGCAAAATCCGCATCGCCGGTTTGCTGGTAGACCGGCATCAGCACCAGGAAGGTCACGGTAAAAATAGAAGGTGCACTCGGGCCGGACGGCAGCGCGGTAACGTCGTTACGCCCGGTCTGGCGCGCCATTTGCAGGCCAAACCACGCATAGCAAATGCTCGCGACCAGTACCGCCAGCCCGAAGGCTGGCGCGATGCGTCCATAAACAATCTCTTTCGGGATGCCAACGACAAAAATGAGCAACCCCATCATGGTCAGCAAATTGGTCAGGTTGTTAGTCATCAACCCGAAATATGCCGCCCAGTCACCTCTTTTCCACTCCAGTTTCATGTTTTTCATGGATGCATGCCTTATAAAAAGTAGCGATCGCGGAAGGTCAACAGCGCCTTTTCAAAACAGCTAAATGGCGGGTGAACGATACCCGCCCCAATCATGCCGATGCCCGCATCTTTGTGGGCGATGGCGGTATTGATCACCGGCAAAATGCCGCTGCCCGCGACTTTGGTGATGTCGATGGCGGTCGGGATGCCCATAAACGAGAGCAGCGGAATGGTGACGTTCGGGTTTTCGCCGAGCGTGATTTCACGCATCTGGCGGGAGAAATCGATGGCTTCATCCACTGTGCCGCCCACCAGCGCCACAATCGCCGGGGCCGTTGCCATCGCAAAACCGCCGATACCGTAGGTTTCAGTGATGGCGCTGTCGCCGATATCCAGACCGGAGTCTTCCGGTTTATAGCCCGCAAACATTGGGCCAATTACCTGCTGCGCCGGGCCGGTGAACCACTGCCCCGGCAGGCCGGAAATGCGCAGGCCGAACTCATAACCGTTACGCGCCATGGTGGTCACCACGGTGCTGTACTCAATGCCGTGGGCGGCATCCAGCGCGGCTTTACACATCGCCATCCACGTTGGGCCAGAGAAGTAGTCACTGCTGGCGACAAACTCGAACACTTCGCGCTGTTGTTCCACCGGATAACCCGCCTGAATAAGGCCCGGCGTCAGCGCCTGGATAAGCAACGTGGTGCCCGCGTTGTTACGGTTGTGGCACTCATCGCCCATGTGCAGGGCCTGCGCCAGCATTAAGCGCAGGTCAATTTCGCCGATGATTTTCATGGCATCGCGCAGCATCGGGCCGAGCACGTCACGCATCCAGTTCAGGCGGTCAATCACGCTCTGGTCATTGGCACCCATACGCAGAATTTTCGCCATCTGCTCGCTTAAGTTGGTGAACGCGCGGTTGCCGTAGGTTTTGTTTTCGACGATGTGCATGAACATCGAGGCAGATGTGACACCCGCCATGGAGCCAACGCAGTCATGTTCGTGGCACGGCGAGAAGGTGATATCGCCGGATGCCGCCAGCCTGGCCGCGTCTTCCAGGTTTTTCGCCAGCCCTTCAAACACCAGCGCGCCGGTAACCGCCCCTTTCATCGCCCCACACATGTTCTCCCACGCCACCGGCGGGCCTGCGTGCAGGATGGTGGTGCGGGTCATGCCCGGCACCACGTTAATCGCCTGGTCGTAGCCCACCAGCACCGGATGTGACTGAATAATGCGCTCAAGGGCTATTTTGTTGGCGGCGGAAATTTTGTCGGCCAGCGGTTTACCCGCCAGCTGATCAAGCGCTTCCACCACCTGCATATTGCCCTGCCCTGGCGGTGTCCAGTCCAGCTGAGTCACGGGAACATGCTGCTTTTTGAGGTCGTCACTGAACATCACAATGCCGACGTTAATGACGTTCAGCGGCTGATTAAATAAAGTCGTCATTATGCTTTCTCCCCTTTGCAGACAAATTCGCGTGCCAGTAATCCGGTATTGGTGCTGCTGCTGGCCCAGATAACGCCGGCATCGGTCAGAAGCTGGCACTGCTGAGCCAGTGACGGTGCATCCTGGTCAGTACCCAGCACGTAGCCGAGGATCGCCAGCGGACGGTTGTCGGCCTTCGCAATCGCCTGTGCCTCTTTAATGGCGTCGATCATCACTCCTACCGGATCTTCGTGCGAGCCAAATCCCAGCACAAAGTCCATCACGATCACTCCCACTTCCGGGTCGCGCGCTTCCTGCAACAGGCGGCTGATGCGGTTGGTCGGGTCGATCATCGGGTGCGGTTTGCCGTTGGTGAAATCGTCGTCGCCAAAGTCGAGGAAGGTATGGGCTTTACTGACGTTAATGTCGCTGAGACGTTTCGTTGGATCGGGCTGAATGTTGCTGTAGACGTCGTCGAATTTATCGAGCGCGGCGAACATCGCTTCATCGCACAGCGTGCCGCCGCAGAACAGACCGCGAATGTATTTTTGCTGTGGGGTCAGACGGGCGCGCACCTCTTCGATCAGCGGCCAGTTGAGCGGGTGCAGATCAAGAGACTCTTTTTTGATGCCGGTCAGCAGCACCGCTTTCAGCGCAGCTTCCTTGGTGCCACGGGCAAACTGCAATCCGTCTTCTTCATCAGCAGGCGGTGCGTTGCGACCGAGGAAGCACGCAATCACAGGTTTACGGCAGGCGCGCGCACGGGCCAGCACTTTTTCAGCCACCGCAGGCGCAGGCGGCTTGGAAATCAGCGCAATCACCTGCGTGGCGTCGTCGGCTTCCAGCATGTCGATGGCATCGAGCATCATCAGCCCGCCGATTTTTTCACTCAGATCGCGGCCACCGGTCCCAATCAGCTGCGACACACCGCCGCCAAACTCATGAATGCGCACGCTCAGCTCCTGGCTGCCGGTGCCGGACGCCCCGACGATACCAATCGGCCCACGGCGTACCGCGTTGCCAAAGCACAGCGCCGCGCCGTTAATAATGGCGGTGCCGCAATCTGGCCCCATCATTAACAGCCCTTTCTGGTGAGCCAGCTGCTTCAGTGCCAGCTCGTCGTCGAGGCTCACGTTGTCGGAGAAAAGCATTACGTTGAGGTCGTTTTCCAGCGCCTGACGCGCTTCGCGGGCGGCAAAGGTGCCGTTCACCGAGATCACCGCAAGATTTGCATCGGGACGATGGGTTTTGGCGCTGGCCATGGTGGCGTAGCGTGCTTCATGGCTTCCGCCGCTCTCTTTGCGGGTGAACAGCGCTTCAATGGCCGCCAGCGTTTCGTCATTCGCCGCATCGCCTTTAATGACAATCATCAGGTCGCCGTTTTTAGCGTCGGCTAATTCTGGCGTTAACAGCCCAAGGTTTTTCAATACGCCTTTATTCATTTCCGTTGCCATAGCCACAAATGCCTGCTCAACGCCCGGCAATTTATTGGCTTTGGTGGAAACCGACATTAATGAGACGGAATCAAAATAGGTGTTCTTTTTTATCACGATTTTCGTTGGCATTATTTTCACCTGTTTGAGGATAAAAGGGGGCCGCCATCGTGCAAAAAGCACGACGGTAAAATGCTGTGTTTATTCGTAGCCAGCCCGGTCAGGCTGGCCGAGTTATTTACGCGCCAGCTGCCAGCAGCAATTCGGCGATTTCATGGAAACCTTTTTCCCGCGCCAGCTCGAGCGGGGATTTACCGTATTTGTCGGTCATGTGCGGATTGGCGCCGTTATCCAGCAGCAGCGTTACAATCTCCTGCTGCTTTGCACCGCCATCATTGAGGACAATGGCTTCCAGCAGCGGCGTCCAGCCCACGAAGTTGGTGTGATTGACGTTGATATCGGTTTTTTCCAGCAGCTCGCGTACGATCTCCACGTGTCCTTTTTCACTGGCAGGCGTGATGCCCACGCCGCCAAAACGGGTCAGCCTTTCCAGGTCAGGGTTTGCCGGAAGCACAATCCGCAACAGGGTTATATCGTTGGTCAGGCAGCTAATCAGGAAGGGGTTAAAGCAGGTTTGGTCCTGTTTATCGATATCTGCACCGGCGGCAATTAAATGCTCCACACAGGCGTAATGTTTATTCAGGCTGGCAATAATAACGGCGGTTCTTTTCTGTCGGTTGCTGGCATTAATATCCACACCTTTATCCAGACAGGCTTTTAGTGCATCGATATTCCCTTGTTCTGCCGCCAGCAGAAATTCAGTAACGAGTTCATTTGCAGACATATTCAGACTCCGGTGTTTTCATTTCTGATGCTCTGAGAATAGCAACAGCCCCTTCAGAAAAGAATCCGCTTAAATATCATTCACCGGAATGTGACGGATTATTGAATAAAAATTAATAATTCAGCCAAAACGTGCGCCGGTACAATGTTTTTCTTATGTTTGCCTGCATTTGATGACGGAAAACAGCATTCTGCTTATGTCTCGCAATCCCTTGCCGGGCGCGGCTCTCAACAAATTACAGGAAGTGTGATGTTGTTCAAATCAGTTGTAACGTCAGTGTTAAAATTCGTTCAAAACTGGTTGCTCCCGCAGGGGATTACAAATAGATTCAACAATGCCGCGATGGCCTGTTTGCCTGGAGCCTGATGATGAATTCCATTTTTACCGAAGAGAACCTGCTGGCCTTCACCACGGCGGCGCGCTACAGCAGCTTTAGCAAGGCGGCAGAAGAACTGGGCCTGACGACATCGGCCATCAGCTACACCATCAAACGCATGGAAACCGGGCTGGACGTGGTGCTGTTTGTGCGTAACACGCGAAGCATTGAGCTTACCGAATCCGGCTTTTATTTTTACCGCAAAGCCACCGACCTGCTGAACGACTTTCACGCCATTAAGCGCGGGATAGATACCATTTCCCAGGGTATCGAGGCGCGGGTGCGCATCTGCATTAACCAACTTTTATATACGCCGCGCCATACCGCCAGGCTGTTACAGGTGCTGAAAAAACAGTTCCCGACCTGCCAGATAACCGTCACTACCGAGGTGTATAACGGCGTCTGGGATTCCATCATTAATAACCAGGCCAACATTGCGATTGGCGCGCCGGATACGCTGCTCGATGGCGGCGGCATTGATTACACCGAAATCGGCGCTATCCGCTGGGTCTTTGCGATTGCCCCGGAGCATCCGCTGGCGTTCACGCCTGAGCCGATAGCCGAAAGCCAGTTGCGCCTGTATCCGAATATCATGGTAGAAGACACCGCGCACACCATTAACAAAAAAGTCGGCTGGTTGCTGCACGGGCAAGAGGCGATTCTGGTGCCGGACTTCAACACCAAGTGTCAGTGTCAGATCCTGGGCGAAGGGATTGGTTTTTTACCGGAATATATGGCGCGGGATGCGGTAGAAGATGGGTTGCTGGTGACGCGGCGTATCAATAACCCACGCCAGGATTCGCGCATGTTGCTTGCCACACAACATGCAGCGACCGGCCAGGTCACACGCTGGATCAAACAGCAGTTTGGCCCCCAGGGTGTACTGACCGGGATATACAGTGATTTGCTCTGGCGCGCTTAATCGCGGGTTTGTACCCAGAACGCGTGAATAAGACCCGGAATATAACCCAGTAGCGTCAGAATGATGTTCAGAATAAACGCCCAGCCGAAGCCTTTACCCAGCAGCACGCCCAGCGGCGGCAGGATGATCGTGAAAACGATACGCCAAAAACCCATACAAACTCCGTGCAAGCTAATTCATTAAAGATAAAAAGAGGACACCCTCTAAGCGTAGTCAGTTTAGCGGGCGGGACTTCTCTGCGCTGGCCTTTTACCCTCTTTTACGCTTTTGACACTGGCTTAATCCTCTCCTTTAGTTTAGCATTTACTTAATTAAGTAAACTCTAAAATAAAATGACTGAACTCGAACAACTCCAGGCCAGCGCTGAGCAGGCCGCAGCACTTCTGAAAGCGATGAGCAACGCCCGCCGGCTGCTGATCCTGTGCACGCTGTGCGGTGCGCCGGGTACCAGTGCGGGCGAACTGGCGCGTGCCACGGGGCTTAGCGCATCGGCCACCTCGCAACACCTGGCGCGAATGCGTGAAGAAGGGCTTATCGACAGCACCCGCGATGCCCAGCGCATTCTTTACTTCATTAAAAACGATGCGGTGAATCAGCTCATCAGCACCCTAAAAACCCTTTATTGCCCGTAAGGAGCCGCTAATGTCTCTCCCTCTTATCTCCCCCCAGCAGGCGAATGCGCTGATTGCTGAAGGCGCAAAACTGATTGATATTCGTGATACCGATGAATATGCCCGGGAGCATATTCCGGCTGCCCGCTCCGTTCCGCTGGATACGCTCCCTGCCGGGCTTCAGATGCAGCCTGGTGAAACGGTTATTTTTCACTGCCAGTCGGGCGCACGCACCTCTGGCAATGCAGCGCGACTTGCACAAGCGGCATTACCCGCGCAGGCGTATGTTGTTGAAGGCGGAATTCAGGGCTGGAAACAGGCCGGGCTGCCGACCATTGAAGATAAATCACAGCCACTCCCGCTGATGCGCCAGGTGCAAATTGCCGCCGGGCTGTTGATTTTGTGCGGTGTGGTGTTGGGTTATAGCGTCTCCAGCGGCTTTTTCCTGCTCAGCGGTTTTGTCGGCGCAGGGTTGCTGTTTGCCGGGCTGAGCGGTTTTTGCGGAATGGCGCGTCTGCTGAAAATAATGCCGTGGAACAGACGTACCTCATAAGCAGTAATCCGTTGAATACACTGTACCCTGCGCAAGACGTGGGCTAAGGTGAAGAACACAACAATGATGAGGAGGTACTATGTTTTCAGTCGGCGATTTTGTGCAACCACGTATGGGCGGCCCAAAACTAAAAGTTACCGAAGTGAATGGCGAGAGCATCGTGGCGGTACAAGCCAGCAATGAGCAAGGCGAGAAATTTACGCTGAAGGCGGCTGATGTCACCCTTTATACTGAAGACGGTGATTTCGGCGTCTGCTAAAGAACGCAGCCGGGCGGAGCCTTCCGCCCGGCACACGGGTTAAATCAGGAAATCATCCAGTGATTTACCGTTTGCCAGTGCGCTCGCAATAGGTTTTGGCGTGCGGCCCTGGCCGGTCCAGGTTTTTTCTTCACCGTTAACGTCGATGTAGCGATATTTTGCTTCACGCGCTTTACGTTTTTTCGCCTGTTGACCCGCGTTGCTCGCTTCAGAGCCCAGCAGATCGGCTGGAGAAATACCGTCAGCTTTCATTCGTTCCAGCAGAGCATTAATTTTATCCTGCTGTTCAGCGCGCTGTTGTTCGAATTCAGCCAGCTCGTTACGTTTTTCTTCAGTAACGATCCTGACTTTTTCCAGCATCTCTTCAAGCGCTTCAATAGAGAATTCACGCGCCATTGCACGAAGCGTGCGGATATTATTAAGATTCTGTAACGTCAAAGACATATTAATTGAAAACCTTTTCTTTGTGATAAATCGAAAAATCAACAGACAGAATAATTCATTTCCCCTGCGATATCCACCCATCGAAACTTAAAACCATTATTGTAAATATTTAAAAATATAATTTTGGATACCGGTTATGTTTCCAGGGAGAGACGGCTTATTTCTCAGGGACACAATCTGCCTGCGTTACCGTAGAGATCTCATCGCGTTGCCCCCCCTGCAAACAAAAAAAGAATAACCATGCACTTAATATGAATAAAACATAGCATTAATCAACAGAGTTTTTATCTGCCAAAATGAATAATTAAGAACAATCATCATGGAATGGGTGGTTTTCACACAAACTAAAGAATGCCATGCTGAACCACGCGTCGGGGGCAAAAACTGACTCATGCAAAATTAACATAACATACTGATTTCACATCAAATAAAACAACAAAAGAGAGAAAATAGCGAGGCGATTAACAAATACACAATTACAGAGAATTTTGTGGACAAAAAGGCAATAAATAAAAATTAATCACTAATTGTTAGTTTTAAACCAGAGATATACGCTATACACGTCAAACAAACCAACCTAAAGCACTAAAGCTGAACGGTAAAGCCTCATTATAGTGTTCTTCTCAAGGAGTTCAGACATGTTCTCACCGCAGTCTCGCCTGCGCCATGCGGTAGCGGATACCTTCGCGATGGTTGTCTACTGTTCCGTCGTGAACATGCTGATCGAAATATTCCTCTCCGGAATGTCCTTCGAGCAATCACTTTCCTCTCGCCTGGTGGCTATCCCGGTGAACATTATTATTGCATGGCCCTACGGATTGTACCGTGATGCCGTCATGCGCGTTGCCCGCCGCATCAGCCCGGCTGGTTGGGTGAAAAACCTGGCCGACGTGCTGGCCTATGTCACTTTCCAGTCACCGGTATATGTCGCGATTTTGCTGACCGTTGGCGCAGACTGGCATCAAATCGCCGCTGCGGTAAGTTCAAACATCGTGGTGTCGATGTTGATGGGTGTGGTGTACGGCTATTTTCTCGACTATTGCCGTCGACTGTTTAAAGTCAGCCAGTACAACCAGGCTAAGGCGTGATGTATCGCGACTGGCGCATTGCCAGTCGCACGCTTACTGCTGTTCGCCGAACAGTCCTTTCAGAAAACGCTCCAGCGCCATGCGAGAGCTGAAACCATGCGGAATACCATAATGTTGATGCGTTTCACCGCCTAAATAGAGCGGGAATTGCTGGTAGTGATCGCAGGTTTTTATATCCGAGGCAGGCTCAGCAAATGAGAGACTTCTGTCTTTCAGCGTCGGGTGAATAATGAGAGCGGTGCGCCCCATTCTGGCTTCACGGTTGACGTAAACATAATTCTCGCCGCGGCGATATCCATAGGCTTTTGATGTCACTTCGTCCATGGTAAATCCCGCTTTTTCAAGAACGCGCGCCACCTCATCGGGTCGTAAATACATATTTAATCCTCGTTATCTTTTCCTGCCCGGCAACCTTACAGTATTCAGCATTAGCAGCGCTTTCAGAATATTCCATAAACCGCCGGATAAGTCGTGACTCGCTTCAGATAATAAAATCCTGGGCTAAACTCAATGGGAATGCAAAATGACGGAGGATCGTATGTTTAACAGACCGAACCGAAACGATATAAACGACGACGCTCAGGATATTCGTAATGATGTCAGCCAATTAGCGGACACGCTTGAGGAAGTGCTGAAATCCTGGGGTTCAGATGCAAAGGACGAAGCAGATGCCGCAAAACGTAAGGCTCAGTCTCTGCTGCGTGAAACCCGCGCCAGAATGCATGGCCGTTCTCGTGCCACGCAAGCCGCCTGTGACGCAGTCAGCTGCGCCAATACCTTCGTCCGTGAAAAACCGCTCTGCGCGCTTGGCACGGTGGCGGCGGTCGGGATTTTTGTCGGCGCCCTGCTCAGCCTGCGTAAGTAACCCACAATGAGATGTACGTCAGCCCCGGCTTGTCACTGGCACCGGGGTTTTTCTTTATCCATCGGCTGAAAATCCCGTACAGCCTGCCCTGCCCCGCTGTGCTCATCATCGTGGCGACACCCATCGAAATTTCCCATATATTGTATGGTTGAAACTTATTACAACTACATCTAGTATTCCTTTTAGCAGGACACACACAACCTGACGCGACAATTCGCGCCGTTTCTCTATTCTAAATGGAAATACGAATCATGAGCATTATTATTTACACTCGTAACGATTGTGTTCAGTGCCACGCCACAAAACGCGCAATGGAAAGCCGCGGCGTCCAGTTTGAGATGGTGAATGTCGACCTGGTCCCGGATGCGGCCGACACTCTGCGCGCGCAGGGCTTCCGCCAGCTACCGGTGGTGGTCGCCGGGGAAACCAGCTGGTCTGGCTTTCGCCCGGACATGATTAACCGGATCGCTGCTCAGGCCGCCAGTGCATGAGTGGGCTGGTCTACTTCTCCAGCAGCTCGGAAAACACGCTCAGATTTATCGAGCGCCTCAGGCTGCCTGCGATACGTATTCCGCTCAATGAGCGGGAGCGTATTCAGGTAGACGAACCTTACATCCTGGTGGTACCGAGCTATGGCGGTGGTGGGACGGCTGGGGCTGTTCCCCGCCAGGTGATCCGCTTTCTTAATGATCCACGGAACCGGCAGCTTATTCGCGGTGTGATTGCCGCAGGCAATCGTAATTTTGGCGATGCGTATGGTCGCGCCGGTGATGTCATCTCTCAAAAATGCGGCGTGCCGTATCTCTATCGTTTCGAACTGATGGGGACACAGCAGGACGTAGAGATCGTGCGTAAAGGAGTGAACGAATTTTGGCAACGACAACCGCAGAACGTGTAATTCAGGCCACGCCGGATTACCACGCATTAAACGCCATGCTTAACCTCTACGACAGCGAGGGGCGCATTCAGTTTGCTAAAGACCATGAGGCGGTAGACGCCTTTTTTAGTGCCCACGTTCGCCCGAACAGCGTCCATTTTTCCAGCCAGCACGAACGTCTCGACTATCTGGTTAAAGAGGGTTATTACGAAGAGCGCGTTCTTACCCGTTACGCCCGGGGCTTTGTGGTGATGCTGTTTGAACGCGCCCATGCCAGCGGCTTTCGTTTCCAGACCTTCCTTGGCGCATGGAAGTACTACACCAGCTATACCCTGAAAACGTTCGACGGCAAACGCTACCTGGAAAGCTTTGAAGATCGCGCCGTCATGGTGGCGCTGACGCTGGCGCAGGGGGATGAAAAACTGGCAGAACAGCTGACGGATGAAATCCTGTCGGGCCGTTTCCAGCCCGCCACCCCGACATTCCTGAACTGCGGCAAAGCCCAGCGCGGTGAGCTGGTGTCGTGCTTCCTGCTGCGCATTGAAGACAATATGGAGTCCATTGGCCGTGCAGTGAACTCGGCATTACAGCTTTCAAAGCGCGGCGGTGGTGTGGCGTTTCTGCTCTCTAACCTGCGTGAAGCAGGGGCCCCGATTAAACGCATTGAAAACCAGTCCTCCGGCGTGATCCCGGTAATGAAAATGCTGGAAGATGCCTTCTCTTATGCGAACCAGCTTGGCGCTCGTCAGGGTGCCGGGGCGGTGTATCTGCACGCGCACCACCCGGATATTTTGCGGTTTCTGGATACCAAACGGGAAAACGCTGACGAAAAAATCCGTATCAAAACCCTCTCGCTGGGGGTCGTTATCCCGGATATCACCTTTACGCTCGCCAAAGAGAATGCAGAGATGGCGCTGTTCTCGCCCTACGACATTGAGCGTATTTACGGCAAGCCCTTTGGCGATGTGGCCATTAGCGAGCTGTATCACGAGCTGGTCGCCGACGATCGCATCCGCAAAAACTATATCAATGCCCGCGACTTCTTCCAGCGGCTTGCAGAGATCCAGTTTGAGTCTGGTTATCCGTACATCATGTACGAGGACACGGTGAACCGCGCCAACCCGATTGCCGGGCGCATTAATATGAGCAACCTGTGTTCGGAGATCTTGCAGGTTAATAGCGCCTCCACCTATGACGAAAACCTGGACTACGACCAGACCGGAAAAGATATTTCCTGCAACCTGGGCTCGCTGAATATCGCGCACACGATGGATTCCCCGGACTTTGGCCGCACGGTGGAAACCGCCATTCGTGGCCTGACGGCGGTATCAGACATGAGCCACATCCGCAGCGTGCCATCCATTGAGGTGGGGAATGCCGCATCGCACGCCATTGGCCTGGGGCAGATGAACCTGCACGGTTATCTGGCACGCGAAGGGATTGCCTATGGCAGCCCGGAAGGGCTGGATTTCACCAACCTCTATTTCTTTACTATCACCTGGCACGCGCTGCATACCTCAATGCTGTTGGCGCGCGAACGTAACCAGCGTTTTGCAGGCTTTGAGCAGTCCCGCTATGCCAGCGGCGAGTATTTCCGTCAGTATCTGGAAGGGGACTGGCAACCCAAAACTGAAAAGGTCCGCGCGCTATTTGAGCGCGCCAGTATCACCCTGCCCACGCGTGAAATGTGGCACCAACTGCGCGATGAGGTGATGCGCCATGGCATCTATAACCAGAATTTACAGGCCGTACCGCCAACCGGGTCTATCTCGTATATCAATCACGCCACCTCGAGCATCCACCCGATTGTGTCAAAAATTGAGATCCGCAAGGAAGGGAAAACCGGGCGCGTTTACTACCCTGCCCCGTTTATGACGAACGAGAACCTGGCGTTGTATCAGGATGCCTATGAAATTGGCCCGGAAAAAATTATCGATACCTACGCCGAGGCCACAAAGCACGTGGATCAGGGGCTGTCACTGACGCTGTTCTTCCCGGATACCGCCACCACGCGTGATATCAACAAGGCGCAAATTTACGCCTGGAAGAAAGGCATCAAGACGCTGTACTACATTCGCCTGCGCCAGCTGGCGCTGGAAGGCACCGAAATCGAAGGCTGCGTGTCCTGCGCGCTGTAAGGAGAAAGGATGAAACTGTCGCGAGTTAGCGCCGTTAACTGGAACAAAATCCAGGACGACAAAGACCTGGAGGTCTGGAACCGCCTGACCAGCAACTTCTGGCTGCCGGAGAAAGTACCTCTTTCTAACGATATTCCTGCCTGGCAGACGCTAAGCCACGCAGAGCAGCAGCTGACGATCCGCGTCTTTACCGGCCTGACGCTGCTGGACACTATTCAGAACACTACAGGCGCCCCCGCGCTGATGGCCGACGCGCTGACGCCACATGAAGAGGCTGTGATGTCGAACATCAGCTTTATGGAGGCGGTTCATGCCCGCTCCTACAGCTCGATTTTTTCAACATTGTGTCAGACCAAAGATGTGGATGAGGCCTACAGCTGGAGTGAAGCGAGCGAGTCGCTACAGCATAAAGCCCGGCTGGTGCTGGAGTATTACCGTGCCGACGAACCACTGAAGAAGAAAATCGCCAGCGTATTTCTGGAATCGTTCCTGTTCTATTCCGGCTTCTGGCTGCCGATGTACTGGTCAAGCCGGGGCAAACTCACCAACACAGCAGATTTGATTCGCCTGATCATTCGCGACGAAGCCGTTCACGGATATTACATTGGCTATAAATATCAGAAAGGGCTGGAGAGAATTAGCGAGGCTAAGCGCGAGGAATTAAAAGGATTTGCGCTTGATTTGCTGATGGATCTCTATGATAACGAGCTACGTTATACCGAAGAGTTGTATGCCGGAACCGGCTGGGAAGAGGATGTAAAAGCCTTCCTCTGTTACAACGCCAACAAGGCGCTGATGAACCTCGGCTATGAAGCGTTGTTCCCGCCAGATATGGCCGGCGTGAACCCGGCAATCCTTGCAGCGCTTTCACCCAATGCCGATGAAAACCACGATTTCTTCTCCGGGTCGGGTTCGTCGTATGTGATGGGCAAAGCGGTGGAAACCGAAGACGAGGATTGGGATTTTTAACGGTTATTGCTCCTCTTCCCACAGGAGAGAGGGGCACGAAAATAACGATCATTAATTAAATATAAATCCCATTATTCTCCCCGTAATATTCCCCTGACATCTATACTGTAATTCCACCGTCATATTCGTCTGAATCATTCCGATTCAGACGAAATTTCCCGACCGCGCGACAAAAATCTCAGAAAAATTCAACACCCGCTCAGCCCTTTACTCATGGGAAATTCAGCGATTTAGTCTTCGGCAAAATTCGTGCCATAAGCGGACTGAGGGTTGTCTCAGATTCTGAGTATGTTAGGGTATTGTCAGGTAATTATTCCAACTGGAAACCATATCGACACAATAAATAACGGGAAATACTCTATTGCATGGCAATTAAATTAGAAGTTAAAAATCTCTATAAAGTATTTGGCGAGCATCCACAGCGAGCATTCAAATATATTGAAAAAGGACTTTCAAAAGAGCAAATTCTGGAAAAAACAGGGCTATCGCTTGGCGTTAAAGACGCCAGTCTGGCCATTGAAGAAGGCGAGATTTTCGTCATCATGGGGTTATCCGGTTCGGGTAAATCCACTATGGTTCGCCTTCTCAATCGCCTGATTGAACCCACCCGCGGGCAGGTACTGATTGATGGTGAGGATATTGCCAAAATATCAGATGCTGAGCTCCGCGAGGTGCGCAGAAAAAAGATTGCGATGGTGTTTCAGTCATTCGCTTTAATGCCACATATGACGGTGTCAGATAATACCGCATTCGGCATGGAATTAGCAGGAATTCCGGCCCAGGAACGGCAGGAAAAAGCGCTGGATGCATTACGCCAGGTTGGGCTGGAAAATTATGCTCATGCTTATCCTGATGAACTATCGGGCGGTATGCGGCAACGCGTCGGATTAGCCCGCGCATTAGCGATAAATCCCGATATATTATTAATGGATGAAGCCTTCTCCGCGCTCGATCCTTTAATTCGTACTGAGATGCAGGATGAACTGGTAAAACTGCAAGCTAAACACCAGCGTACGATCGTATTTATTTCCCATGACCTTGATGAAGCGATGCGTATTGGCGACCGTATTGCCATTATGCAAAACGGCGAAGTGGTACAAGTGGGAACACCGGATGAGATCCTCAATAACCCGGCCAACGATTATGTGCGCACCTTCTTCCGTGGCGTGGATATTAGCCAGGTATTTAGCGCAAAAGATATTGCCCGCAGAGCGCCAAACGGCATTATTCGCAAAACCCCAGGTTTCGGCCCGCGTTCGGCACTTAAGGTCTTACAGGATGAAGACCGTGAATTTGGCTATGTGATTGAACGTGGTAATAAATTTGTAGGCATTGTCTCCATCGACTCCCTGAAAAAAGCGCTTGGCGAAAATCAGGGACTCGATGCGGCGCTTATCGCGTCCCCGCTTGCGGTCGACGCCGAAACGCCGCTCAGCGAGTTGCTCTCCCATGTCGGTCAGGCACCCTGCGCCGTGCCGGTTATTGGGGAAGAACAACAGTATGTCGGCATCATCTCCAAAGGGATGTTGCTTCAGGCTTTAGATCGCGAGGGGGCAAACAATGGCTGATCAATCCAATCCATGGGGAACCACAGAAGCCGCAGACAGCGCAGCGCAATCTGCCGATGCCTGGGGCTCATCAACGCCTGCGCCAGCTAATGGCGGTTCGGCAGACTGGCTCAGCAGCGCGCCTGCACCGGCGCCAGAACACTTCAATATTATGGACCCGTTCCACAAGACGCTGATCCCGCTGGATAGCTGGGTAACGGAAGGGATTGACTGGGTGGTTACTCACTTCCGCCCGGTGTTCCAGGGGATCCGCGTCCCGGTGGATTACATTCTGAACGGTTTCCAGCAGTTGCTGTTGGGAATGCCGGCACCTGTCGCCATCGTGATATTTGCCCTGATTGCCTGGCAGTTTGGTAGCGCGGGCATGGGGATCGCCACGCTGGTCTCCCTGATTGCCATCGGTGCCATTGGCGCATGGTCACAGGCTATGATCACCCTGGCGCTGGTGCTGACCGCCCTGCTCTTCTGTGTGGTGATTGGGTTACCGCTGGGGATATGGCTGGCGCGTAGCCCGCGGGCAGCGAAGATAATCCGTCCGTTGCTGGATGCGATGCAAACCACCCCGGCGTTTGTCTACCTGGTGCCTATCGTGATGCTGTTCGGGATCGGGAATGTGCCGGGCGTGGTGGTCACCATTATTTTTGCCCTGCCGCCGATTGTTCGTCTGACGATACTTGGGATCAACCAGGTGCCAGCGGATCTTATTGAGGCTTCACGCTCGTTCGGTGCCAGCCCGCGTCAGATGTTGTTTAAAGTTCAGCTCCCGCTGGCGATGCCAACCATTATGGCGGGTGTTAACCAGACGCTGATGCTGGCGCTCTCTATGGTGGTTATCGCCTCGATGATCGCCGTTGGCGGTCTTGGCCAGATGGTACTGCGCGGTATTGGCCGCCTCGATATGGGGCTTGCCACCGTAGGCGGCGTGGGCATTGTGATCCTCGCTATTATTCTTGACCGCCTGACCCAGGCTGTCGGTCGCGATTCACGCAGTCGCGGCAACCGTCGCTGGTACACCACCGGCCCTGTCGGGTTAATCACCCGCCCATTCGTAAAATAAGGAACAACGATGCGACATAGCGTACTTTTTGCCACAGCGTTTGCCACCCTTGTCTCCACCAGCACATATGCGGCTGACCTGCCTGGCAAAGGCATTACCGTGCAACCGATTCAGAGCACCATTTCGGAAGAGACCTTCCAGACCCTGATTGTCAGCCGTGCGCTGGAAAAACTGGGTTATACGGTCAAGACGCCAAGTGAGGTGGATTACAACGTGGGTTATACCTCTATTGCCTCCGGTGATGCCACCTTTACCGCCGTAAACTGGCAGCCGCTGCACGACGATATGTATGCAGCAGCGGGCGGTGATAAGAAATTCTACCGTGAAGGCACCTTCGTGACCGGTGCGGCACAGGGTTATCTGATCGACAAAAAAACCGCTGACCAGTACCACATCACCAACATTGAGCAGCTTAAAGATCCGAAGATTGCCAAACTGTTCGATACCAACGGTGACGGCAAAGCCGACATGATGGGCTGTTCACCGGGCTGGGGTTGCGAAGCGGTCATTAACCACCAGAACAAAGCGTTCGACCTGGCCAAAACCGTCGACGTGAGCCACGGTAACTACTCCGCGATGATGGCCGACACCATTGCCCGCTTTAAGGAAGGCAAACCGGTTATCTATTACACCTGGACACCGTACTGGGTCAGCGACGTGCTGAAGCCGGGTAAAGATGTGGTGTGGTTGCAGGTTCCGTTCTCTTCTCTGCCAGGTGAACAGAAAGATATCGACACCAAACTGCCAAACGGTATGAACTATGGCTTCCCGGTGAACACCATGCATATTGTGGCTAACAAAGCCTGGGCTGAGAAAAACCCGGCGGCCGCGAAGTTGTTCTCGGTGATGAAGCTGCCGCTGGCGGACATCAACGCGCAGAACGCCATGATGCACGAAGGTAAATCCTCTGAAGCGGACATCAACGGCCACGTTGACGGCTGGATCAAAGCCCACCAGCAGCAGTTTGATGGCTGGGTGAAAGAAGCGCTTGAGGCGCAGAAGTAACAACCTTTCTCCTCACCCTACCCCTCTCCCCTTTGGGCAGAGGGGGTTAACCGCACAAACCCACACATAACAATCCCCCAACATTCACAATCATTGGTTATCATGGTTTCTGGAAAAATAATCACTTAACTTACGATCCCAGAACCTGATGACAAAAAATCCACAAGGGCTTAGCCCGGCACTAATCCTGTTAATGTCCATGGCGACCGGCCTTGCCGTCGCCAGTAACTACTACGCGCAGCCTCTGCTCGACACCATCGCCCACGCTTTCAGCCTTTCTGCCAGCTCCGCAGGTTTTATTGTGACAGCGGCCCAGCTTGGCTATGCCGCAGGTCTGCTGTTCCTGGTGCCACTGGGCGATATGTTTGAACGCCGGATGCTGATTGTCTCCATGACGTTACTCGCCGCGGGCGGGATGCTGATCACCGCCAGTAGCCAGTCGTTAACCATGATGATTGTCGGCACTGCCCTGACCGGGCTGTTCTCCGTTGTGGCGCAGATCCTGGTGCCGCTGGCGGCAACGCTCGCCTCGCCGGAAAAACGCGGCAAAGTGGTGGGCACCATTATGAGCGGCCTGCTGCTGGGGATTTTGCTGGCGCGTACCGTGGCCGGGCTACTGGCAAGCCTTGGAGGCTGGCGTACCGTTTACTGGGTGGCCAGCGTGTTGATGGTTATCATGGCGCTCGCGCTGTGGCGCGGACTGCCGAAAGTGAAGCAGGAAAACCACCTGAACTACCCGCAGTTGCTTGGCTCCGTATTTGCGCTTTTCACACAAGATAAACTGCTACGAACGCGCGCACTTCTTGGTTGTTTCACCTTTGCCAACTTTAGCATTCTGTGGACGTCGATGGCCTTCCTGCTGGCCTCGCCGCCCTTTAACTATTCCGAAGGGGTAATTGGCCTGTTTGGTCTGGCGGGCGCAGCCGGTGCGCTGGGTGCGCGTCCGGCTGGCGGCATGGCGGATAAAGGCAAATCTCACCTGACGACAACCTCCGGGCTGATTTTGCTGCTGCTCTCCTGGGGGGCTATCTGGCTTGGGCACTCTTCCGTGCTGGCGCTGATAGTCGGTATCCTGGTGCTCGACCTCACCGTGCAGGGCGTGCATATCACTAACCAGACCGTGATTTATCGCGTCAAGCCGGATGCGCGTAACCGCCTTACCGCAGGTTACATGACCAGCTATTTCATCGGCGGTGCGGCAGGTTCATTAATTTCAGCTTCGGCATGGCAACACGCTGGCTGGGCGGGTGTTTGCAGCATCGGGGCAATTGTTGCAGCACTCAATCTGCTGGTCTGGTGGCGCGGATTCCATCGCCAGGAGGCAATTTCTTAAGCTTTACATTGCATTGGGACGTCTTAGGGTGTTAAGGCGTCCCTATGTCTGTTAAGGTTAGCGTAATCATATATCCCAGAAATTTTAATATGGGTGACATATTAACAAGCAGCATGAATAGCTCATACCTGTTGGCTTTTCCCGGTTCTCACATCCCGTCTTCCTGGGGCCCACGCCCACCCTTTTTTGTGCTCACCGGGTCATGGATTTACCCGGCGCTTTCTGATGGTGACATACGTTTGGCGGATATAACCGCACAAATAATTCATTTACATTATTTGTCACTATCGTTACTATATCGGCTGTAATTAATGAGGTTATGCCCAAATGGATAGTTCGTTTACGCCCATTGAACAAATGCTTAAATTCCGCGCCAGTCGTCATGAGGAGTTTCCGTATCAGGAAATTCTGCTGACCCGCCTGTGTATGCACATGCAGGGGAAACTGCTGGATAACCGTAATAAGATGCTGAAAGCTCAGGGGATTAACGAGACGTTATTTATGGCGTTGATTACGCTGGAGTCTCAGGAAAACCACAGCATTCAGCCGTCTGAGCTGAGCTGCGCGCTGGGTTCGTCCCGTACTAATGCCACCCGTATCGCTGATGAGCTGGAAAAACGCGGCTGGATTGAGCGCCGTGAAAGCGACAACGACCGCCGTTGCCTGCATCTGCAACTGACCGACAAAGGTCACGAATTCCTGCGTGAGGTGCTGCCACCTCAGCACAATTGTCTGCATCAACTCTGGTCTGTCCTTAGTACTGCCGAGCGCGATCAGCTTGAGCACATCACTCGCAAACTGCTCACCCGTCTGGATCAGATGGATGAAGACGGTGCCATCCTTGAGGCGCTGCGCTAACGCGACGACACGCTCGAACATCCAGATTTAAAAAAGAAAACTGACAGGCCAGCACGTAACACTGCTGGCCTTTCTGACAACAGGTCGGCTCAGCCGATGTGAAAATAAAAAGATCGTGGAGAACAACAATGAGCGCAAATGCGGAGAACACAACCCCGCAGCAACCGGCCAACAAGAAAGGTAAACGTAAGAGCGCCCTTCTTCTGCTGACCTTGCTCTTTATCATTATTGCTGTGGCATATGGGATCTATTGGTTTTTAGTATTGCGTCATGCTGAAGAAACAGACGATGCATACGTGGCAGGAAACCAGGTACAAATTATGGCGCAGGTGTCGGGCAGCGTGACGAAAGTCTGGGCTGACAATACCGACTTTGTGCAACAAGGGGATGTGCTGGTCACGCTTGACCCGACCGATGCCCAGCTGGCATTTGAAAAAGCGCAGACAGAGCTGGCATCCAGCGTCCGTCAAACCCGCCAGTTGATGATCAACAGTAAGCAACTCCAGGCCAGCATCGATGTGCAGAAAACTGCACTGGCGCAGGCACAAAGCGACCTGAATCGTCGTGTTCCTCTCGGTACTGCCAACCTGATTGGTCGTGAAGAGCTGCAACACGCCCGCGATGCCGTTGCCAGCGCCCAGGCGCAACTGGATGTTGCTATTCAGCAGTACAACGCCAATCAGGCGATGGTTCTGGGGACTAACCTGGAAAACCAGCCTGCGGTAAAACAGGCCGCGACCGAAGTGCGTAACGCCTGGCTTGCGCTGGAGCGTACAAAGATTGTTAGCCCGATGACCGGCTATGTCTCGCGTCGTTCAGTACAGCCTGGTGCGCAGATTAGCCCAACCACTCCGCTGATGGCGGTAGTACCGGCTAACAATCTGTGGGTGGATGCTAACTTCAAAGAGACGCAGCTTGCGCATATGCGTATTGGCCAGACGGCGACCGTCATCAGCGACATCTACGGTGACGACGTGAAGTACACCGGTAAAGTAGTCGGTCTTGATATGGGTACGGGTAGCGCATTTTCCCTGCTGCCTGCGCAGAACGCCACCGGCAACTGGATCAAAGTGGTTCAGCGCTTACCTGTACGTATCGAGCTGGATCCTAAACAGCTGGCAGACCATCCGCTGCGTATCGGCCTGTCTACGCTGGTAACGGTTGATACTGAAAACCGCGAAGGTCAGATCCTGGCAAGCCAGGTGCGAAGCAGTCCGGCTTATGAAAGTAACGCCCGTGAAATTAGCCTCGATCCGGTCAACAAGCTGATCGATGATATCGTGAAAGCAAACGCCGGTTAATCCGAGGTGAGCGCTATGCAACGGCAACAACCGCAAAAACCGCTGGAAGGCGCGCAACTGGTCATTATGACCATTGCGCTGTCACTGGCGACATTCATGCAGGTGCTGGACTCCACCATCGCGAACGTGGCAATTCCGACGATTGCCGGGAACCTGGGCTCGTCACTGAGCCAGGGGACGTGGGTTATTACCTCATTCGGGGTGGCAAACGCCATCTCGATTCCCATTACCGGCTGGCTGGCAAAGCGTGTTGGTGAGGTGAAGCTGTTCCTCTGGTCTACCATCGCCTTCGTCATCGCGTCCTGGGCGTGTGGCATGTCCACCAGCCTGACGATGCTGATTTTCTTCCGCGTCATTCAGGGGATTGTGGCCGGGCCGTTGATTCCGCTGTCACAGAGTTTACTGCTGAACAACTACCCACCTGCCAAACGCTCAATCGCGCTGGCGCTGTGGTCGATGACGGTGATCGTCGCGCCGATTTGCGGCCCTATCCTGGGCGGCTATATCAGCGATAACTATCACTGGGGCTGGATCTTCTTTATCAACGTACCGATTGGCGCCATCGTGGTCATGATGACGTTGCAGTCGCTGCGTGGCAGAGAAACGCGAACCGAACAGCGGCGGATTGATGCCGTGGGGCTGGCTTTGCTGATCCTCGGTATCGGTAGCCTTCAGGTTATGCTCGACCAGGGTAAAGAGCTGGACTGGTTCAACTCCCGGGAGATAATCATCCTGACGATTGTCGCGGTGGTGTCGCTAAGCTTCCTTATTGTCTGGGAGTTGACCGACGATAACCCGATAGTCGACCTGTCGCTGTTTAAGTCGCGAAACTTCACCATAGGCTGTCTGTGTATTAGCCTTGCCTACATGCTCTACTTCGGTGCCATTGTTCTGCTGCCGCAGTTGTTGCAGGAGGTATATGGCTACACCGCCACCTGGGCGGGTCTGGCCTCTGCGCCAGTTGGGTTGATTCCGGTCCTGCTGTCGCCGATTATCGGCCGTTTCGCCCACAAGCTCGACATGCGCAGGCTGGTGACATTCAGCTTTATCATGTACGCCGTGTGCTTCTACTGGCGTGCGTATACGTTCGAACCGGGAATGGACTTTGGCGCTTCCGCGTGGCCGCAGTTTATTCAGGGCTTTGCGGTAGCGTGCTTCTTTATGCCACTGACCACCATCACGCTTTCCGGCTTACCGCCTGAGCGCATGGCGGCGGCATCGAGCCTGTCGAACTTTACCCGTACGCTGGCAGGCTCCATAGGGACGTCGATCACCACGACGCTGTGGACTAACCGTGAATCGATGCACCATGCGCAATTGACCGAAGCGGTGAACCCGTTCAACCCAAATGCTCAACAGATGTATAGCCAACTTGAGGGCATGGGGATGACGGAGCAGCAGGCTTCCGGCTGGATAGCCCAGCAGATAACCAACCAGGGTCTGATTATCTCGGCAAACGAGATTTTCTGGATATCGGCGGGGATCTTTATTGTTCTGCTGGGGCTGGTGTGGTTTGCCAAACCACCGTTTGGTGCCGGTAGCGGCGGCGGTGGGGCGCACTAGCCCTGCGCGCTGGTCGCCGGTGGCGGCTACGCCTTACCCGGCCTACAAAACCCGTAGGCCCGGTAAGCGCAGCGCCACCGGGCAACTTTCACGGTTGTCCAAAACGCGACAGCGATTGTCAGTTCCGATAAAGCAGCGCTCCTGAAATCGATTCACGATAGTGAAAAGACAACAGGAGCGCATCATGCTGAATACACCCGCCGACAAATACCTACCCTATCCCGCTATTTCCCTTCCCGACCGTCGCTGGCCGGAGCAACGTATCACCCATGCCCCACGCTGGCTTTCCACCGATTTACGTGACGGCAACCAGGCGCTTGCCGAGCCAATGGACAGCGCACGTAAGCTGCAATTCTGGGATCTGCTGCTGAGCTGTGGATTTAAAGAAATTGAAGTGGCCTTCCCGTCAGCCTCGCAGACCGACTTCAACTTTGTCCGCCAGCTGATTGACGAAAACCGCATCCCGGATGACGTCACCATTCAGGTGTTAACCCAGGCGCGGGAAGACTTGATCCTTCGCACCTTCGAATCCCTGAAAGGCGCGCGTCAGGCTACGGTGCATCTTTATAACGCCACCGCCCCGCTGTTCCGCCGCCTGGTGTTTGGCATGGAAAAAGCGCAAATCGTTGAGCTGGCAACACGCTCCACGCGCCTTATCCGTAAGTTGTGTGAAGAAAACCCTGAAACCCGCTGGCAGTACGAATACTCCCCGGAAACTTTCTGCTTTACCGAGCCAGAATTTGCGCTGGAGATTTGTGAAGCCGTGGCGGACATCTGGCAACCCTGCGCCGAACGCCCGATGATTATCAACTTGCCGGCCACCGTCGAAGTCAGCACCCCGAACGTGTATGCCGACCAGATTGAGTATTTCTGCCGTCACTTTAGCCGACGCAGCGACGTCTGTATCAGCGTTCATCCGCATAACGATCGCGGTACCGGTGTCGCCAGTGCGGAACTGGCGGTGATGGCAGGTGCAGACCGCGTGGAAGGCTGCCTGTTTGGCAATGGCGAACGCACGGGAAATGTCTGCCTGGTCACGCTGGCAATGAACCTCTACAGCCAGGGTGTTAGCCCCAATCTGGACTTCAGCGACATGAATCGCGTGGTTGAAGTGGTGGAGAACTGTAACCAGCTGCCAGTACATCCACGGCATCCGTGGGCGGGCCGTCTGGCCTATACCGCGTTTTCCGGTTCACATCAGGATGCCATCAAGAAAGGGTTTGATGCCCGTAAACCTGACGAGCGCTGGGAGATGCCCTACCTGCCTGTCGATCCGCAGGACATCGGCTGTACTTATGAGGCAGTTATCCGCGTGAACAGTCAGTCAGGTAAAAGCGGCAGCGCGTGGCTTATCGAACAGAATCACGGCCTGAAACTGCCCCGCGCGTTGCAGCAGGATTTTAGCCAGCACGTTCAGCAAGAAACGGACAACCACGGGAAAGAGATGACGCAGAACTCGCTGTGGCAGCTTTTCCGCAGCCGTTACGGGCTGGTTGCTACTCCACGCTTCACGCTGCAAACCTATCGCAGTGAAAGCCAGCATGATGGGCTGTTACGCTTAACCGCCACGGTTGCCACCAGCGGTGGGACACGTCAGTTGGAGGGACAAGGAAATGGTCAGTTGTCGGCGGCCGCCAATGGGCTCAGCCGCTGGCTTAACACCCCGTTTGTGATTAAGGATTATCACGAGCATTCGCTGGGGGAGCGCAGCGATAGCCGCTCGGTGGCGTATATCCGCTGCCTGTTCCAGGACGGCAGCAGCCGCTGGGGCGTGGGGATAGACAGTGACGTGGCGCGCGCATCCATTCAGGCGCTGTTCAATGCTGTGGGTTAGTCGTTCCTGAAATAATCGCTGGGTGATATCCCCATCACCCGGCGAAACATCGCCGTAAATGCGCTGTGGCTGCCGTATCCCAGGTCCAGCGCAACGCGCAACACCGGCTGGCCTTGTGCCAGACGCAGCAACGCCTCCATGAGACGCGCCCTTCTCACCCATTCGCTATAGCTTAACCCGGTCTGTTGCTGGAAATGGCGGTTAAGGGTGCGCTCGCTCATCCCCAGAATGCTCGCAGCCTGGCTGCTGCTCCAGCTTTCTCCCGGCGTTTGCCGGATTTTCTGGCACAAGTTGCGTAAAGCTTCACTTTCCGGCTCCGGCAGGTGAAACGGCAGCACCGGCATAATGCGAATTTCATCCAGGATCAGTTCATATACCCGCTCATCCCGGCTGCCGGGCGCGTAGGATTCGGGAAGCATAAGGGAAGTGAGGATCAGTTCACGTAATAGCGCAGAGATCTGCACGATCTGACACGACGCAGGGAGATCGGCTCGCGCCAGCGGATCGATAAACAACGTTCGCGCCGCGACATTGCCCGTAATGCGAATCGCGTGCGGTGTGCCGGCCGGTAGCCAGACGCCACGCCCGGGAGGTACGACCCAACAACCCGATGCGGTATCTACCCTCACCACACCACTCAGGCTGTGCAACAGCTGGGCGCAGTCGTGCTGATGCCACGGCTCGCTGGCGCCATGAACATAGTCATGCGCAAAGGGAACAAGTGGACGATGGGTAAAAGAGAAGGTTGTGGTGGTGGTCATGGGGGCAAATAACCCTCACCCTACCCTCTCCCACCGGGAGAGGGAAAAGGTGCACTAGATGTGCAGTTCCTGCAATTTGTCTTTCGGCAGGGCCAGCTCTTCGTTGCTGTTTACGCGAACATCACGTTCGATGATATGACGCGCGATCTCTTGTGCTTCTTCCAGAGAGTGCATCTGGTAGGTGCCACACTGGTAGACGTTCAGCTCAGGGATCTGGTTCTGCTCTTTAACTTTCAGCACGTCCTGCATTGCCGCTTTCCACGCATCTGCAACGCGGGTTTCTTCCGGCACACCAATCAGGCTCATGTAGAAACCGGTACGGCAACCCATTGGGGAGATGTCGATAATCTCAACACCGTTGCCATTCAGGTGATCACGCATAAAACCAGCAAACAGGTGCTCCAGAGTGTGAATACCTTTCTCAGGCATCACTTCTTTGTTTGGCACGCAGAAGCGCAGATCGAATACGGTGATCGTGTCGCCGTGCGGGGTATGCATGGTCTTCGCCACACGTACAGCAGGTGCTTCCATACGGGTATGGTCGACAGTAAAGCTATCTAATAACGGCATACGTCACCTCCGATAGTGATTTTTTTTAAAATAAACTGAACTCTTCTACAGAATGCGCGTCTGAGTATATGAAAGACGCGCATTTGTTATCATCATCCCTGAATTCAGAGATGTATATTTTGGCCACAGCGATGTGGCCTTTTTCTTTTGTGTCAGGCGTTCTTCGCCAGAAATGCATCAAACGACTCAATATCTGCCGCTTCCACCTCTTTCTGACGCACCAGTGATGCTTCCCGCTCAGCAACAAATTCCGCTTCGCTCAGGATCTCTAACGGTTCCTGCCGCAACATTTCACGGTATTCTGCGCCCAGCGCGCGCCCTGTACCACCAATACCCTGGTCAATCATAGAACGCAGAATACGCGCAGAGAACGTCAGTTCTGGGTTATCAAAGCTTTCAACCAGTTGATCGCACACTTTCTGATACTCATCACCGCCGTAAACGCTATCCATCGTCTGCGCGACGCGCTTCAGGTCGCGGAACAGATCTTTACCCACTTTAGCCAGCGGGAATTGTGCCGTTTCACAGCCGATACCCAGCGTCAGACCCGGCTTGCGCCCTTCCAGAATCACGCGATTCCAGTTAGTACGGGTACAAAGCAGTTCGTCAGAACTCATTTCCGGCGCATCCGCCAGCACGCACCAGACCATAAACAGATCGAGGAAGCGAACCTGCTGCTCATCCACGCCAATTGGCGAGAACGGGTTGATGTCCAGTGAACGCACTTCGATGTATTCGATCCCGCCACGCTGCAATGCATCAGACGGTGTTTCACCGCTTCGCGTCACGCGCTTAGGACGAATTGGCGCATACAGTTCGTTCTCAATCTGTAGAACATTACTGTTGATTTGCAGGCGTTTACCGTCTTTTTCGAGGCCGATTTTTTCGTACTCTTCGGACGGCGTTTTGATCGCCCGCTTCAATCCTGCCACATATTCATGCAATTCGTTAAACGTAATACCGAGATTGCTTTGCGATTTATTGGTATAGCCAAGATCGCTCAGGCGCAGGGACGTTGCGTACGGTAAGTAGTACATACCGCATTCGGTCTTCTCGAACGGCAATGTGGTCGGCTTCCCTTGCAGGAACGACGAGCAAATAGCCGGCGAAGCACCGAACAGATAAGGAATGACCCAGCCAAAACGGTAATAGTTGCGGATCAGGCGGAAATAACCCGCTGAAATCGCTTCTTTATCCGTTTCACCACACTTTGCCTGCCAGAAAGCCATCGGCAGAGAGAAATTGTAGTGTACGCCGGAGATGGTCTGCATCAGCGCCCCGTAGCGGTTTTTCAGCCCTTCACGATACAGCGTTTTCAGACGGCCAATATTTGAGGTGCCGTATTGAGCAAGCTCAATCTCCTGCCCCTGCTCGATATAGCACGGCATACTGAGCGGCCACATACGCTCATCACCCAAGTTACGGGCGGTATAACGATGAACGTCACGCAACAGCTTCAGCATATGATCGATATCGTCATCTACTGGAGTAATAAATTCCAGCAGCGCTTCGGCGAAATCAGTTGTGATCCATTTATGTGTCAGCGCCGAGCCCAACACCTGAGGGTGGCCCGTTGTCGCTAAGCTGCCATCTGCGTTTACGCGCAGCGTTTCTCGCTCAAGACCACGCTGAATACCCTTCAGAGCCTGAGGGTGGTTTTCCAGCCAGGCCAGCGCCTGTGATACGTCCGGGATCAAATTGACCTCCCGCCTGTCAAAGTAATGTTACTCAGCATAATTGTAATGGTTGACGATTGAAGGTCGCGTATTCATTCCACCAATTAGTGCCACCACGTCATACCCTGTAGTGTTACCCATGCCACGAGAACATAGCGTAACGCCTTGCCAAGGCACAAAAAAAAGAGCACCGGCCCCCAGGAGATGCGCATCCATCCCGCCAGCAGGCACAGCAAATCACCTATTACAGGCATCCAGCTTAATAACAGCGTGGCAGCGCCATAGCGTTTTAGCCAGCCAACTGCCTTTTCCTGCCAGCGCGATTTTTCACGCAGCGGAAAGAAACGCCCAAGAATAACGTTAGTCAGCCCTCCAAGGCTATTACCCATTGTTGCTATTAATACCAGCAACCACGGCTGACTCACTCCCGATAACAGCATGGCGACCAGCACAACCTCGGAATTACCCGGTAGAAGTGTGGCGCTTAAAAAACTGCTGGCGAATAGTGACGAAAGTGACAGCAGGTCACTCACAGAAGACGGACATCCACTGCATCCATGCCCGCATCGCGTGCGGCTTGCAGACCAAAATCTGCATCTTCAAAAACCACGCATTTAGACGCAGGCACACCCATTAGCTCTGCACACAACAGAAAGGTGTCCGGTGCGGGTTTGTGGTTTTTAACATGATCGGCGGCAACCACAGCAGAAAAATAGTGACGCAAGCCAAGATGGCTCAGCAGCGCCTCTGCGATTGCACTTTCACTGCCCGTCCCGACCGACATAGGACGACGCCCATGCCACTCTTTCACCACATCAATTAATGGCAAAGGACGAACCGTGTCTAAAAGCATGGCTTTTACTGCATCTGTTTTTTCGCGCGCGAGCTGGTGCGGGTCGAGATCGGCCTGATTCAGTTCAATCACCGCCTCGGCAATGCGCCAGGTGGGGGAACCATTGAGGGCAACCATAGACTGCAAGTCGAAACGCATCCCGTATCGGCCCAGGACTTCAGTCCAGGCTTTGCGGTGTGTGGGTTCGGTATCCAGGATGGTGCCATCCATATCGAAGATCAAACCGTCATACTGTGCGTACATCGTGCTCTCGCTAAACGATTAACAAGGCATTACTTTATCGTAAACGGTGGTTTTTGTCGCTGATTGCGAAGTGATAACAATAAGTGTGATTAAGAACTGAACGTTGGAGGGGAATAACAAGAAGAGATGGTGCATCCGGGAGAATTACCCGGCTTACGCCTCGCCCTGCGGACCGTTGCTGAAGCAACGTTATCCTCCCTGGTGCTGGCGATTAACTCGCAGACCTTAAAACAACAGTGTTGCTGTTATCTCGGAGAATATGGTGCATCCGGGAGGATTCGAACCTCCGACCGCTCGGTTCGTAGCCGAGTACTCTATCCAGCTGAGCTACGGATGCATCAGGGTAATGCTATTAGAAACAGTAAATGGTGCATCCGGGAGGATTACTCGGCTGCGCCTCGCCCTTCGGGCCGTTGCTGAAGCAACGTTATCCTCCCTGGTGCTGGCGATTAACTCACAGACCTTGAAACAACAGCATCGCTGTTATCTCGGAGAATATGGTGCATCCGGGAGGATTCGAACCTCCGACCGCTCGGTTCGTAGCCGAGTACTCTATCCAGCTGAGCTACGGATGCATCGGGATTTACTGCTGTACTGCTCGATACTCATATCACTTCTAAGCAATATGAAGTAATAGATGGTGCATCCGGGAGGATTCGAACCTCCGACCGCTCGGTTCGTAGCCGAGTACTCTATCCAGCTGAGCTACGGATGCATCAGGATTTACTACTGTACTGCTCGATACTCATATCACTTCGAAAGCAATATGAAGTAATAGATGGTGCATCCGGGAGGATTACCCGGCTTACGCCTCGCCCTGCGGGCCGTTGCTGAAGCAACGTTATCCTCCCTGGTGCTAGCGATTAACTCGCAGACCTTAAAACAACAGTGTTGCTGTTATCTCGGAGAATATGGTGCATCCGGGAGGATTCGAACCTCCGACCGCTCGGTTCGTAGCCGAGTACTCTATCCAGCTGAGCTACGGATGCAAAATGGCGGTGAGGCGGGGATTCGAACCCCGGATGCAGCTTTTGACCGCATACTCCCTTAGCAGGGGAGCGCCTTCAGCCTCTCGGCCACCTCACCACACAACGCCTCTTTCGAGTGCTTCGAGTAACTCGTTAAGAGCTTCTCGTCGCTGCGTGGCGCATATATTACTTTCTGGGACTTATAAGTCAAACAATTTTCCACATGCTTTTATCGTTTGCACAAATCACACGCAATTCGCATGTAAAATCCGCAAAGAGGGTGTTTTATAAGCGGATTTTGCAGAGTTCTGAGCAGTATTCATGAGGCATAGTGCTGCTATTGGTAAGAGATAAGGCAAAGAGAAAGGCGAAAAAGCGAGCTGTTGAAATCGAATGGTAACTTTAAGCGGGAAAAATGTCTGGAAGGTTGCGTCTCGCCAGACAGCGAGACGCGATAATATCAGTAACTGGACTGCTGGGATTTTTCAGCCTGGATACGCTGGTAGATCTCTTCACGGTGGACAGATACTTCTTTAGGGGCGTTTACGCCGATGCGTACCTGGTTGCCCTTAACCCCTAAAACTGTCACGGTGACCTCATCCCCAATCATGAGGGTCTCACCAACTCGACGAGTCAGAATCAGCATTCTTTGCTCCTTGAAAGATTAAAAGAGTCGGGTCTCTTGTATCCCGGCATTATCCATCATATAACGCCAAAAAGTAAGCGATGACAAACACGTAAAGTGTAAGCAGTCACGGCATCACATTCTGTTAAACGTAAGTTTAGCCGATATACACAAACTCAACCTGACTTTATCGTTATCGATAGCGTAGTGAACAAGACGCCATAACGTTGCCGCTATGACGCCTGCTTACGCTTTGTAATTATTACAGTTTTGCGCTTACCCAGCTTTCAACACTGGCCAATGCCGCAGGAAGTGCCGCCGCATCCGTACCACCGGCTTGCGCCATGTCCGGACGACCGCCACCCTTGCCACCCACCTGCTGGGCGACCATACCAACCAGTTCCCCTGCTTTAACGCGGTCAGTCACATCCTTAGAGACGCCCGCAATCAGAGAAACCTTACCTTCTGCCACTGTCGCCAGAACGATAACCGTTGAACCCAGCTGGTTCTTCAGATCGTCGACCATAGTGCGAAGCATTTTAGGCTCTACGCCTGCCAGGTCACTGACCAGCAGTTTAACGCCTTTAATCTCTACCGCTTTACTGGAGAGGTTTGCACTTTCCTGCGCAGCCGCTTGTTCTTTCAGCTGTTGCAGTTCTTTTTCCAGCTGACGAGTACGATCCAGTGCAACACGCACTTTCTCGCCCAGGTTCTGGCTATCGCCTTTCAGCAACTGTGCAATATCATGCAGCTGGTCGCTCTGCGCGTGCAGGCTGGCAATTGCACCTTCGCCGGTTACCGCTTCGATACGACGAACACCCGCCGCAGTACCAGACTCAGAGACGATACGGAACAGACCGATATCACCGGTGCGCGCTGCGTGAGTACCACCGCACAGTTCGGTAGAGAAATCGCCCATGCTCAGTACGCGAACACGTTCGTCATATTTCTCGCCAAACAGCGCCATCGCACCTTTTTTCTTCGCCGCTTCGAGATCCATGATGTTGGTTTCGATGGCCAGGTTACGACGGATCTGCGCGTTCACCAGATCTTCAACCGCGCGGATTTCAGACGGTTTCATCGCTTCAAAATGCGAGAAGTCGAAACGCAGCACTTTGTCGTTAACCAGAGAACCTTTCTGCGCCACGTGCGTACCCAGAACATCGCGCAGTGCTGCGTGCATTAGGTGCGTTGCGGAGTGGTTCAGACGAATGCGCGCACGGCGTGCTTCGTCAACGTTCGCCTGAACGCCCTCGCCCACTTTCAGTGAACCGGAAACCAGTTTGCCCTGGTGACCAATTGCCTGACCGTATTTCTGGGTGTCAGCAACGCTGAAGCTAAAGCCGTCGCCTTTCAGTTCGCCTTTATCGCCAACCTGGCCGCCGGATTCAGCATAGAACGGCGTTTTGTCCAGAATAACCACAGCATCCTGACCCGCGCTGATGTTGTCTACGGATTTACCGTCAACAAACAGGGCAGTCACTTTGCCGGTCAGTTCCAGATTTTCGTAGCCTTTGAACTCGGACGCGCCATCAACGCGGATCATCGCGTTGTAGTCAGCGCCAAAACCGCTGGACTCGCGCGCACGACGGCGCTGCTCTTCCATAGCGGATTCGAAGCCAGCTTCGTCAACTTTGATGTTGCGCTCGCGGCAAACGTCAGCCGTCAGGTCAACCGGGAAGCCGTAGGTGTCATACAGACGGAAAGCGGTTTCGCCATCCAGCGTGTCGCCCTTAAGCTTCGTCAACTCTTCATCCAGCAACGCCAGGCCGCGTTCCAGAGTACGCGCAAACTGCTCTTCTTCGGTTTTCAGAACATGCTCAACCTGCGACTGCTGGCGTTTCAGCTCATCACCCGCCGCACCCATCACACTAACCAGTGGGCCAACAAGTTTATAGAAGAAGGTGTCCTTCGCGCCCAGCATGTTGCCGTGACGAATAGCACGACGAATGATACGGCGCAGCACGTAGCCACGGTTTTCATTCGACGGGATAACGCCGTCAGCAATCAGGAACGCACAGGAACGAATATGGTCTGCAATAACGCGCAGCGATTTATTGCTGAGATCGGTCGCACCGGTCACTTCCGCCACGGACTTAATCAGCGTGTGGAACAGGTCGATGTCATAGTTGGAGTTAACGTGTTGCAGAACCGCAGCAATACGCTCCAGACCCATACCGGTATCAACGGACGGTTTCGGCAGTGGTTCCATCGTGCCATCGGCCTGACGGTTGAACTGCATGAAGACGATGTTCCAGATCTCAATGTAGCGATCGCCATCTTCTTCCGGGCTTCCTGGAGGGCCGCCCCAGATGTGATCACCGTGATCGTAGAAGATTTCGGTGCACGGGCCGCAAGGACCGGTATCACCCATTTGCCAGAAGTTGTCAGACGCATATGGAGCGCCTTTGTTATCACCGATGCGAATAATACGTTCGCGCGGGATACCTACTTCTTTTTCCCAGATTTCGTAGGCTTCGTCATCGGTTTCATAGACGGTAACCCACAGACGCTCTTTCGGCAGCTTGAACCAGTTTTCACCGGTCAGCAGTTCCCACGCGTACTGGATAGCATCGTGTTTGAAGTAGTCGCCGAAGCTGAAGTTACCCAGCATTTCGAAGAAGGTGTGGTGACGTGCAGTGTAACCGACGTTTTCCAGGTCATTATGTTTACCGCCCGCACGCACACAACGCTGTGAGGTTGTTGCACGGGAATAATTACGCTTATCGAGACCAAGGAACACATCCTTGAACTGGTTCATCCCGGCGTTGGTAAACAGTAAAGTCGGGTCGTTATTCGGTACCAGGGAGCTGCTGGCAACAACCTGGTGTCCTTTACTATGGAAAAAATCGAGAAACGCCTGACGGATCTCAGCGGTGCTCTTGCTCATAATTATCCTGAAATCAAGCTAACGAAATGTCGCAGCCAGTCTGTACCTGTAATCAGTTGGACAGACCAGCTACTGGAAAAAGTGGGAATAAGATAAGTTTTCTTGGGAGGGAAGTAAAATCCCTCATGCGTTCAATCGGCAAAATTACGCCATATATCCTGAATATCTTCCATCAGGAAGCCACGATAGAGCAAAAAGCGCTGGATTTTAACTTTTTCTGCAAACTCACGCGGCAGCGGCTCGCCGTATTTGCGAATTGCCTGATCTCTCGCAAGTTCTCCCCACGCGATATCGCATTCGCGCATGGCCTTTTCGGTTGATTCACGCGCGATCCCTTTTTGGTTAAGCTCCTGGCGAATACGCGCAGGGCCATAGCCTTTACGACTGCGGCTGGCGATAAACCGTGAGACAAAGCGCTCATCATCCAGATAATGATGCTCATAGCACCAGGCGATAACCCGGTCGTAATCTTCCGCCGTGGCATCAATCTCTTCCGGCCCATTTTTGCCCATCACCGGGGCCGCGAGTTTACGCCGTAACTCTTGCTCGCTGTGGTCGCGCACGGCCAGAATACGCACCGCGCGATCCAGTAAGCGGGCATAGGCAGGGCGGCGAGTTGTGGGTTCGGTCATACAAAACCTGCTGGTTCAGAAATGCAAAAAGGGCCGCATTCGCAGCCCTTCATTTTTAAACGAGAGAATTAAAAGTCTTCGTTAGTTTCTTCAACGTTCGCGCCATCAACCGTGAAATCAGGTGTTGAATCCTGGTTGTTCAGCAGCAGTTCACGAACTTTCTTCTCAATTTCTTTCGCCGCAGCCGGGTTCTCTTTAAGCCAGGAGATGGCATTCGCTTTACCCTGACCAATCTTGTCGCCGTTGTAGCTGTACCAGGCGCCCGCTTTTTCAATCAGCTTCTCTTTCACACCCAGGTCAACCAGTTCGCCGAAGAAGTTGATACCTTCGCCGTAGAGGATCTGGAATTCAGCTTGTTTGAACGGTGCAGCGATTTTGTTCTTCACAACCTTCACGCGGGTTTCGCTACCGACCACGTTCTCGCCCTCTTTCACCGCGCCGATACGGCGGATATCAAGACGGACAGACGCGTAGAATTTCAGTGCGTTACCACCGGTAGTGGTTTCCGGGTTACCGAACATCACACCAATTTTCATACGGATCTGGTTGATGAAGATAAGCAGCGTGTTGGACTGCTTCAGGTTACCCGCCAGCTTACGCATTGCCTGGCTCATCATACGTGCCGCGAGGCCCATGTGAGAGTCACCGATTTCACCTTCGATTTCCGCTTTTGGCGTTAGTGCAGCAACGGAGTCGACTACGATAACGTCAACAGCACCGGAACGCGCCAGCGCGTCACAAATTTCCAGCGCCTGCTCACCTGTGTCTGGCTGAGAACACAGCAGGTTGTCGATATCAACACCCAGCTTACGGGCATAGACCGGGTCCAGCGCGTGCTCGGCATCGATAAACGCACAGGTTTTACCTTCGCGCTGCGCGGCTGCAATAACCTGTAAGGTCAGGGTCGTTTTACCGGAGGATTCTGGCCCGTAGATTTCTACGATACGGCCCATTGGCAAACCGCCAGCGCCCAGTGCGATATCCAGAGAAAGCGAACCGGTGGAGATAGTTTCCACATCCATGGAACGGTCTTCACCCAGGCGCATGATGGAGCCTTTACCGAATTGCTTTTCGATCTGGCCCAGTGCTGCCGCCAACGCTTTCTGTTTGTTCTCGTCGATAGCCATTATTACTCCTGTCATACAGTAAATACGTTTACGTATTTACCGGGGTGAATTCTGTTCTGTTGGTGCAATTATACTGTATGGTCATACAGTATCAAGTATTTTGTAGAAATTGTTGCCAGAGCGTTTTTAACGCATATTCCGTTGCCTGACGACGCACGCTTTCGCGATCGCCGCTAAAGCATTCACGGCGGGTAATCCCCTCGCCTTTCGACGTTGCAAAACCAAACCATACGGTGCCAACGGGTTTCACATCGCTACCGCCGTCCGGCCCGGCAATGCCACTTATCGAAATGGCATAATCCGCGCGCGCTGCTTTAAGGGCACCAATGGCCATTTCAATCACCACCGGCTCACTGACCGCGCCATGCTGTTCGAGCGTGGATTCACGCACGCCAATCATCTGTGCTTTAGCTTCATTACTGTAGGTCACAAAGCTACGCTCAAACCAGGCGGAACTGCCCGCAATATCCGTAATCACTTTCGCTACCCAGCCGCCAGTACAGGACTCTGCCGTTGTTACTGTCGCACCGCGCTGCTTTAACGCCAGCCCTACCACTTCGCTAAGCTGCATCAATTCATGGTCAGTCATTATCGCTCCAGGCCTTTGAAAAACGTGCAGCACAAGATAACACTTTCTCGTCAGATATGGGGATGAGGTTCAGGTTTTACGAGAGGGCTTCAGAAAAAGCCGATGCGGGCGCATCGGCTTCGCAGGTTCTTATTTCATGCTGTCGGCGATGGTATCAACATTGTGGCGAAATGCTTTAACGTAGGTATCCGCCACACCACCTTTTGCCGAAAGCGCTTCAGGGTAGAGTTCGCCTCCTGGCTGTGCACCTGTCGCACTGGCGATCTGTTTCACCAGACGCGGATCAAGCTGGTTTTCCATAAACCAGGTTTTCACACCATCGGCTTTAATCTGGTTGATAATCTCAGCCACCTGCGCCGCACTGGCTTCGCTCTCGGACGACAACCCTTGTGGTGCCATAAAAGTCACACTGTAGGCGCGGCTGAAATAGCCAAAGGCATCATGGCTGGTCAGCACTTTGCGTTTTTCCTGCGGGATCGGGCTAAAGCGTGATTTGGCCCAGTTATCCAGCTGGATGAGTTGTGCGATATACGCTTTGCCGGTGCCTTCCAGCGCAGCTTTATCTTCCGGGTCTGCCTTCACCAGCCCATTCAGGATATTTTGCGCATACAGGGCACCGTTTGCCGCGCTGTTCCAGGCATGTGGGTCAGTCACGGTTTTTCCGTCTTCTTCCAGAGTGTGTGTTTTCACACCAGCCGATGCCACCACCAGCTGGCCTTTAAAACCGGACGCTTTCACCAGACGGTCAAGCCATCCCTCCAGCCCAAGGCCGTTCACCACCACCACATCAGCCTTACTTAGCGCAGCGCTGTCTTTGGGTGACGGCTCAAAGGTGTGCGGGTCGCCATTCGGCCCCACCAGCGTTGTCACGTTTACGTTTTTACCGCCGACTTCCTGGGTGATATCTCCCAGGATCGAAAAGCTGGTCACCACATTAAGCGTTTTTGCCATCACAGTGTGCGACATCATTCCGAGCGCGAGCGCAACGACTAACCCTGTACGTTTCATTTTTTCCCCTTGTGTTAAAAAAGCGCGCGCAGACTGCCAGCCAGCCTGCTGCGCGTGCCAAATAAAACCGAAATAAAGAACAACGCGCTGGCGGTCAGCACAATGGATGGCCCGGCAGGTAAACTCACCGCCCAGGAGAGGCTTAACCCCAGCCATGCGCAAAAAATACCGCTAATACCGGCCATCAGGAGCAACCCAGGCAGCGTACGTACCCAGCAGCGCGCGGCTACCGCAGGTAGCATCATCAGCCCAACGGCCATCAGCGTGCCGAGCACCTGGAAACCGGCCACCAGATTGAGTACCAGCAGAGCGAGAAACAGGCCGTGCAGCAGGCCTGGCAACCCGCGGGCGTTAACCTGCAACCAGGCGGTATCGAACGCCTCCGTCACCAGGCCACGATAAAAAATAGCCAGCGTAATCAGGGTGAAGATGCACACACCAGCCACGAACATCGCCGCGTCGTTATCCACCGCCAGAATGGAGCCAAACAGCAAATGCAGCAGGTCAACGTTTGAACCGCGCAGCGACACCAGCGTGACGCCCAGCGCCAGCGAGCCAAGATATAAACCGGCAAAACTGGCATCTTCTTTAAGCGGTGTGCGACGGCTAACCAGACCGGCCACCAGCGCTACCACAATCCCGGCGATAAAACCGCCGAGACTCATCGCCAGCAGTGACATCCCGCTCAGTAAGTATCCCACCGCCACGCCGGGCAAAATCGCGTGTGACAAGGCATCGCCCATCAGGCTCATGCGGCGTAACAGAAGAAAGACCCCCAGTGCAGTGGTGCTGACAGACAGCGCCAGGCACACCACCAGTGCGCGACGCATAAAGCCGTAGTCGATGAACGGCTGGAAAAAGAGATGCCAGATCATGCCACCCTCACCCGTTCGGTTTGCAAGAAAGGGATATCGGAATCCAGTCGTAATGTTTGCGGGAAGTGGCGCGCCACGCGCTCGCTGTCATGCAGCACCGCCAGCAGCGTTTGCCCCTGCTGGTACATCTCCAGCATCAGCGCCATCAGCACGTTGCAGGTTGCTTCATCAACGCCTGTAAAGGGTTCATCGAGCATCACCAGCGGGGCCTGTTGCACTAATACGCGGGCAAATAACATGCGCTGAAACTGGCCGCCAGAGAGTTCATCAATAGTGGAAAGCGCCATCGACTCCAGCCCCACGCGCTCAAGAGCGCTGCCGATACGCAGCCGCGCTCCCCGTCGTAATCCGGCCAGCAGCGAAATTCCCGGCCAGCACCCCATGCTGACAACATCCAGCACGGTCAGCGGAAATTGAGTTTCCAGGGCATGGCGCTGCGCGAGCCAGCCGATCACCGGGCGTTTTCCCTGCCAGCGAAAGCTGCCGCTTACGGGCGGGATAAACCCGGCGAGCGTTTTCAGCAATGTCGATTTCCCGCAGCCGTTGGCACCGATAATGGCGGTCATACTCCCGTGTTCAATAACACCGGTAATAGCACCAGTGACGGGCTGGCGTTCATAGCCTGCGGTCAGTTGATTCATGACGATCATGGCAAGGCCACCGCCCAGCGCACGGCCAGCCCGATAAAGACAATAAGCACCAACGCCAGCAGAAATCGCGTCAGTGCGGAAAGAGAGAAAAAGGACGTTGACATCACAGCACCACATCAAATGTTATAACATAACAATAATGAAAGATAATTAAGATGTAAATGAGAGAGGTAAAAGGGAGTGTGGCGAAATGTTTCTGCGGGATGACCCTCTCCCATGGGAGAGGGTCAGGGTGAGGGCATCAGGCCGCATCGTGCACGCAACCATGCCGGGTGGCGGCGTTGCCTTACCCGGCCTACCCGTCAGAATGAGTTACTGACTAAACGGTGACGCTGCCGGGACACGCGCCTGTGACACTGCCAGCCCCAATTGCCACACCGCCATTGCGTAATGGGTACTGTGGTTGTAGCGGGTAATAGTGAAGAAGTTCGGCAGCCCGTACCAGTACTGATAACCCGTACCAATATCCAGACGTAGCAGGCTCGCCTGCTGCGCATTACCCAACGATTGCGTTGGTGTTAAGCCCGCTGCTGCCAGCTGCGAAATGCTGTAGTTGGTTTTGAAGCCATTTTCCAGGCCCGGAGCCTGACCATTGGCCTGCACGGCAACCTGGTCGCCAGGTACCCAGCCATGCGCTTTGAAGTAGTTCGCCACGCTGCCGATAGCATCCACCGGATCCCACAGGTTGATGTGGCCATCACCGTTAAAGTCAACGGCGTACTGCTTATAGGAAGACGGCATAAACTGGCCATAGCCCATTGCCCCGGCAAACGACCCTTTCAGATCCAGCGGATCGTCCTGTTCGTTACGCGCCATCAGCAGGAAGGTTTCCAGCTCAGAAGAGAAGTATTCAGCACGGCGTGGATAGTTAAAGGAGAGCGTTGCCAGCGCATCCAGGATGCGGGTCTTACCCATCACACGGCCCCAGCGGGTTTCAACGCCAATGATCCCGACGATAATTTCAGGCGGTACGCCGTACACCTGCCACGCGCGGTTCAGGGCATCTTCATACTGGTTCCAGAACACCACTCCATTTTGCACGTTGTCCGGGGTAATAAACTGTTTGCGGTAACGCAACCATGCGCCATTTGGCCCGGTCGGCGCCTGTGCGGTCGGGGCTTGTCTGTCCATCAGACGCAGCACGTAATCCAGACGTTTCGCCTGGGAGAGGATCTCATGCAGCTGTTGTCTGTCAAAACCGTGTTTGCTCACCATATTATCGATGAACTGCTCAGCTGCCGGGTTATTCGCGAAGTCGCCGCCCATCTGCATCGTATTGTGCTGAGGCTCAAGCAAGAATCCCCCTGAAGGCGCACCAGCAGTGGGCTGAGCGGTTTCAGTTTTAGGTTTGCTACTACAGGCAGAAAGCAGGATAAGCGCAGGTAACAACGCTGCATAACGACGCTTGAACATGAGACATCCATTTAACGAGTTCGACAAGAAGCCAGTATGGTAAAACATCCCCGACACCTCAAGGAAGCGGTACTCGCACCCACTACCAAATCTTTACGCTCCCCAACGCAAATCTGCACTTTTTTCAACCAAAGCGCTTTTCCCCTGCCCATTAACTTTCAAAATAATACATTTTTCTTTCATTGTGAGATCTAATTAACACTTTAAAACCTTTCAAAGTGATTATTATTAGCCGCAGTTATACAAAAACAAGAAGCCCCACAGGAGAGAAGAATGATAGATATCATCACCCACGGCGCCGAGTGGTTCATCGGGCTATTTCAGAAAGGCGGAGAAGTGTTTACCGGCATGGTGACCGGGATCCTGCCGCTGCTGATAAGCCTGCTGGTTATCATGAACGCGCTGATTAACTTTATCGGCCAGAAACGCATTGAACGCTTTGCCCAGCGCTGCGCCGGGAATCCGTTATCCCGTTACCTTGTCCTGCCCTTCATCGGCACTTTCGTGTTCTGCAACCCAATGACCTTAAGCCTCGGCCGCTTTATGCCAGAGAAATACAAGCCGAGTTATTACGCCGCTGCATCTTATAGCTGCCACTCGATGAACGGCCTGTTCCCGCACATCAACCCCGGCGAATTGTTTGTTTACCTCGGTATTGCCAGCGGCCTGACGACGCTTGGCCTGCCGCTCGGCCCGCTGGCGGTGAGCTATTTGCTGGTCGGCCTGGTCACTAACTTCTTCCGTGGCTGGGTGACCGACCTCACCACCGCGATTTTCGAGAAAAAAATGGGCATTCAGCTTGAACAAAACGTCCAGCTTTCAGGAGCCACAGCATGAGCCGAATTCGTATTGAAAAAGGAACGGGCGGCTGGGGTGGCCCGCTGGAACTCGACGCCACACCGGGTAAAAAGATTGTTTACATCACCGCAGGCACACGCCCGGCGATTGTCGACAAGCTGCGCGAATTGACTGGCTGGGAAGCGGTAGACGGCTTCAAAGAAGGCGAGCCGCCAGAGTCCGAAATCGGCGTTGCCGTAATCGACTGCGGCGGCACCTTGCGCTGCGGCATTTACCCAAAACGCCGTATCCCGACCGTAAATATCCACTCAACCGGGAAATCTGGCCCGCTGGCGCAGTACATCGTTGAAGACATTTATGTTTCCGGCGTGAAAGAAGACAACATTCGTCTGGCTGATGGTTCTGCTGCTCCACAGAAAACAGAAGCAAAAGCTGCGCCACGCGATTACGACACCAGCAAGAAAATCACCGAGCAGAGCGACGGTCTGCTGGCAAAAGTCGGGATGGGGATGGGCTCGGCGGTGGCGGTGCTGTTCCAGTCCGGGCGCGACACCATCGACACCGTGTTGAAAACCATTCTGCCGTTTATGGCATTCGTTTCGGCGCTTATCGGCATCATCATGGCGTCGGGCCTGGGCGACTGGATTGCCCACGGTCTTGCCCCGCTTGCCAGCCATCCGCTTGGGCTGGTGACGCTGGCGCTGATCTGCTCCTTCCCGCTGCTGTCGCCGTTCCTCGGCCCGGGTGCAGTGATTGCGCAGGTGATCGGCGTGCTGATTGGCGTGCAAATTGGTCTGGGCAATATTCCCCCGCACCTTGCCCTGCCCGCTCTGTTTGCCATTAACGCCCAGGCGGCGTGCGACTTTATCCCGGTTGGGCTTTCGCTTGCCGAAGCGCGTCAGGACACCGTACGCGTTGGCGTGCCATCGGTTCTGGTGAGCCGCTTCCTGACGGGCGCGCCAACGGTGCTGATTGCCTGGTTTGTCTCTGGCTTTATTTACCAATAAGAGGTTCCTGTGATGACCGTGATTTACCAAACCACCATTACCCGCATCGGCCAGAGCGCGGCCGATGCGCTCAGCGACCAGATGCTGATTACCTTTCGCGAAGGCGCGCCAGCGGATATCGAAGAGTTCTGTTTTATTCATTGCCATGGCGAGCTAAACGGTGAACTCAAGCCCGGCAGCCAGCTGGAGCTGGGTGAAATGCGTTATGCCGTGACCGCCGTGGGCGATGTGGCTGAACAAAATCTGCGTGAACTGGGGCATATCACCCTGCGGTTCGACGGCCAGCCGCAGGCGGAATATCCCGGCACCGTTCATGTGGATGGCCCTGTTCCGCAGGCTGTTACCCCGGGCTGCACATTAAAGTTTGTTGCGTAATTTAAGGAGAGAAATATGAGTCAGGTTGCCGTTGTCATTGGTGGGGGACAAACCTTAGGAGAGTTCCTCTGCCGTGGGCTTGCCGCAGAAGGTTACCGCGTGGCGGTTGTCGATATTCAGAGTGAAAAAGCCGCACGCGTGGCGGACACCATCAATACCGAATTTGGTGAAGGGATGGCGTACGGGTTTGGCGCCGATGCCACCAGCGAGCATAGCGTAATGGCGCTTGCCCGCGGAGTGGACGAAATTTTTGGCCGTACCGACCTGCTGGTTTACAGCGCCGGGATTGCGAAAGCGGCGTTTATCAGCGACTTTGCGCTGGGGGATTTTGACCGCTCCTTGCAGGTGAATCTGGTGGGCTATTTCCTCTGCGCTCGCGAGTTTTCGCGTCTGATGATCCGCGACGGTGTTCAGGGACGCATCATCCAGATCAACTCGAAATCCGGCAAAGTGGGCAGTAAACACAACTCGGGTTACAGTGCGGCCAAATTTGGTGGCGTAGGGCTGACGCAATCCCTGGCGCTGGATCTCGCCGAGTACGGGATCACCGTGCACTCGTTGATGCTGGGCAACCTGCTGAAATCACCAATGTTCCAGTCCCTGCTGCCACAGTACGCCACCAAGCTTGGGATTAACGCCGATGAAGTAGAGCAGTATTACATCGACAAAGTGCCGCTGAAGCGCGGCTGCGACTATCAGGACGTGCTGAATATGCTGCTGTTTTACGCCAGCCCGAAAGCCTCTTATTGCACCGGACAGTCGATTAATGTGACCGGTGGGCAGGTGATGTTCTGAGTTCATTCCCCGGTGGCGCTGCGCTTACCGGGGCTACAAAACCCCGTAGGCCGGGTAAGGTGCAACCGCCACCCGGCAATTAAGGAGCCAACATGGTAACAGCACTCATCACCGTCGCCGCTATCGCCTGGATCTGCCAGATGGCGTTTGGCGGCTGGCAAATCCATCAGTTCAACCGCGCGTTTGATGCATTGTGTCAGAAAGGCCGCGTGGGCGTCGGGCGCTCTGGCGGGCGTTTCAAACCGCGTGTGGTCGTGGCGGTTGCGCTTGATGAACATGACAATGTCTGCGATTCACTCATCATGCGCGGGATGACGGTTTTTGCCCGACCGGCGAAAATCCAGGCAATTAACGGCAAATCGTTGCAGGAATTGCAGCCTGATGTGATCTTTCCCCATGATTCACTCTGTCAGAATGCACTATCATTAGCGCTTAATCTGAAACATGGATAATTTCGTTGTGAACGCTATAAGCTTGCGAAATTATCATTTTGCAACTTAAGGAACAGAGCGCCTATGAAACCACGTCAGCGGCAGGCGGCCATTCTGGAGCATCTGCAAAAGCAGGGAAAATGCTCGGTAGAGGAACTGGCGCACTACTTTGACACCACCGGCACAACGATACGCAAAGACCTGGTGTTGCTCGAAAACTCCGGTGCCGTCATCCGCACCTACGGCGGAGTGATGCTCAATAAAGACGAAGCCGATCCCCCTATCGACCACAAAACGCTGATCAATACTCACCAGAAAGCGCTGATTGCCGAAGCTGCCGTGAAGTTTATCCACGATGGCGACTCTATCATCCTTGATGCCGGCAGCACGGTGTTGCAGATGATCCCGATGCTCAACCGCTTTAACAACATCACCGTGATGACCAACAGCCTGCATATCGTCAACGCCCTGTCGGAGAACGACTGCGAGCAAACCATCCTGATGCCAGGCGGGACGTTCCGTAAAAAATCGGCCTCATTTCACGGCCAACTGGCCGAGAATGCCTTCGACCACTTCAGCTTTGATAAACTGTTTATGGGGACGGACGGCATCGACCTGAACGCCGGGGTGACCACGTTTAATGAAGTGTTCAGCGTCAGCAAAGCCATGTGTAACGCCGCGCGGGAAGTCATTTTGATGGCTGACTCGTCGAAGTTTGGCCGTAAAAGCCCCAATATTGTGTGCAGCCTTGAAAGTGTCGATAAGCTGATTACCGATGCGGGCATCGATCCGGCGTTTAAAAAAGCGCTGGAAGAGAAAGGAATCGACGTTATCGTAACCGGAGACAAAGATGAGTGATTTTCTGTTAAACGCAGGCCGCCAGACCCTGATGCTCGAATTGCAGGAAGCGAGCCGCCTGCCGGATCGCCTGGGCGATGATTTTGTCCGTGCGGCGAACACCATCATTCAGTGTGAAGGCAAAGTGATCGTCTCAGGTATGGGTAAATCCGGCCATATCGGTAAGAAGATTGCCGCCACGCTTGCGAGTACCGGAACGCCTGCGTTCTTTGTTCACCCAGCAGAGGCGCTGCATGGCGATCTGGGGATGATCGAAAGCCGCGACGTGATGCTGTTTATCTCCTACTCCGGCTCGGCAAAAGAGCTGGATCTCATCATTCCGCGCTTGCAGGAAAAAGCCGTTGCCCTGCTGGCGATGACCGGAAAATCCCGCTCGCCGCTGGCGCTGGCGGCAAAAGCGGTGCTGGATGTTTCCGTAGAGCGTGAAGCCTGCCCGATGCACCTGGCCCCCACCTCCAGCACCGTAAACACCCTGATGCTGGGTGACGCGCTGGCGATGGCGGTTATGCAGGCGCGCGGCTTTAATGAAGAAGATTTTGCCCGTTCTCACCCGGCAGGCGCGCTGGGCGCACGGCTACTCAATAAAGTGCACCACCTGATGCGCACCGACGATGCCATTCCACAGGTAACACTGGATACCAGCGTGATGGATGCGATGCTGGAGCTGAGCCGTACCGGGCTTGGGCTGGTTGCCGTCTGCGATAACAACGGTTTTGTGAAAGGCGTTTTTACCGACGGCGACCTGCGTCGCTGGCTGGTCGGCGGAGGCAAGCTGGAATCGCAGGTTTCAGAAGCGATGACCCAGGGCGGGCTGACGCTGAATGCAGAAAGCCGCGCCATCGAAGCCAAAGAGGTGCTGATGAAGCGCAAAATCACTGCCGCCCCGGTGGTGGATGAGAGCGGCAAGCTGTGCGGTGCAATTAACCTGCAAGATTTCTATCAGGCCGGGATCATCTAACCTTTCAGACCCAGACGTTTCGCCAGCCGGTGCAGGTTGGCGACGTTCGTTTCCAGCGCCCGCGCGCACGCCGCCCAGCTGCGGTTATTCTGCTCTAGTGCGCGGGTGATCATCTGACGCTGAAACTCTTCCGTTGCTTCGCGCAGATTCTCGTTACTGATTTCCGGGATGTCCTGCGTCACAACATGCGCGGTTTCATCATGCAGCGCAAAGTGACGCGCGTGGATCACCACTTCATCACCTGAACGTGCGGCCCGTGCCAGCACGACGGCACGGTGGATGGCATGTTCCAGTTCACGCACGTTGCCCGGCCAGCCGTAACTTAACAGATGTGTTCTCGCCCCGGGGCTTAACACCACGCGGGAAAGCCCCATCCGCAGACGACACTGTTCGCAGAAGTAACCCGCCAGCAGAACCACATCTTCACCGCGCTCACGCAGCGCAGGGACGGAAAGCGGGAAGACGCTCAGGCGGTGGAACAGGTCAGCACGGAAATTCCCGGCCAGCACCTCTTCACGCAGGTCGCGGTTGGTCGCCGCCAGCACGCGTACATCCACTCTTAAGCTGCGATCGTCCCCCACGCGCTGAATATCACCGTACTGCAACACGCGCAGCAGTTTGGCCTGTAACGACAAAGACAGCTCGCCAATCTCGTCGAGGAATAACGTGCCGTTATCCGCCATTTCAAACTTACCGCTGCGGTTGCTGATGGCCCCGGTAAACGCCCCTTTAACGTGACCAAACAGCTCACTTTCCGCCACGCTTTCCGGCAACGCAGCGCAGTTGAGGTACACCAGCGGGTTGACCGCACGTGGAGAGGCTTCGTGAATCGACTTTGCCACCAGCTCTTTACCGGTGCCGGTTTCACCGAAAATCAGCACGTTCAAATCAGAAGCCGCCACAATGTCGATCTCTTTTTTGAGCTGCACCATGCCCGGCGAAAGGCCAATCATCTCGGTGTGGGTGACCTGTTCAAATGCCGCCGGGCTGCCCGGCAGAATGTTCTGGCTCTCCAGCTGTTCAATCAGCAGTGCGTTGTTAAGCGCACCGGAAGCCAGGGCCGCAATCAGCCGCAGCTCTTCGTCACTGAAGGTATCGAACTGATCCGGTGACATACCATCAAGCGTCAGGGCGCCAATCAGGTTCTGCCCGGCAAACAGCGGCAGGCCAATACAGGCGTGTACTTTGAGGCTCTCCTGCCCCGGGATCAGCCCATCATAGGGATCAGGCAAGTCGCTGTCGGCAGGGAAACGCACCACATCACCCGCACGGGCGATAGTTTCCAGCCGTGGATGGCCTTCCAGCGTAAAGCGCCGCCCCAGCACATCCTGCGCCAGGCCGTCGATGGCCAGCGGAATAAACTGCCGACCTTCGTAACGCAGCAGCGCTGAGGCATCACACTCCAGCACGTCGCGGAGCGTGGAGATCAGCCGTTGAAATCGGTCCTGATGGCCAATACCGGTTTGCAGTTCAATGGCGATCTTCGCCAGTACGTTTACAGAAAAGCTCATCTCAACCTCGCTGTCATTTTGACAATGCATATTGTCATATTGACAGTTTTTAAGATAGTCATAATGACTACCCATTACGAGTAATAAACAATTAAATACATTTAAATCAATCAGATAAAAAGTTGGCACGCAACTTGATATAGCTAAAACATCTTATTTGAAAACGCCGTATTAATTGAGGTTGCTATGTCTATTCTGGTTAAAAATAACATTCATTGGGTTGGCCAACGTGACTGGGAAGTGCGTGATTTCCACGGAACTGAATACAAAACGCTGCGCGGCAGCAGCTACAACAGCTACCTCATCCGTGAAGGTAAAAATGTTCTGATCGATACCGTCGATCACAAATTCAGCCGCGAGTTCGTGCAGAACCTGCGTAGCGAAATCGATCTGGACGCTATCGACTACATCATTATCAACCATGCAGAAGAAGACCACGCCGGCGCGCTGACCGAGCTGATGTCTTACATCCCAAATACCCCAATTTACTGCACCACCAATGCTATCGACTCAATCAACGGTCACCACCACCACCCGGAGTGGAACTTCCACACCGTGAAAACCGGTGACTCACTGGATATCGGCAACGGCAAACAGCTGATCTTCGTTGAAACGCCAATGCTGCACTGGCCTGACAGCATGATGACTTACATGACCGGCGACGCGGTGTTGTTCAGTAACGATGCATTCGGCCAGCACTACTGCGACGAACGTCTGTTCAACGACGAAGTGGATCAGGCCGAGCTGTTTGAGCAGTGCCAGCGCTACTATGCCAATATCCTGACGCCATTCAGCCGTCTGGTGACGCCGAAAATCACCGAGATCCTCGGCTTCAATCTGCCGGTTGATATGATTGCGACCTCTCACGGCGTCGTATGGCGTGAAAACCCAACCCAGATCGTTGAGATGTATCTGAAATGGGCGGCGGATTATCAGGAAGACCGCATCACGATTTTCTACGACACCATGTCCAACAACACCCGCATGATGGCGGATGCGATTGCCCAGGGCATCAACGAAGTTGATCCGAACGTGGCGGTGAAAATCTTTAACGTGGCGCGCAGCGATAAAAACGACATCCTGACCAACGTGTTCCGTTCCAAAGGTGTACTGGTTGGGACGTCCACCATGAACAACGTGATGATGCCGAAAATCGCTGGTCTGGTGGAAGAGATGACAGGTCTGCGTTTCCGTAACAAACGCGCCAGCGCTTTTGGTTCACACGGCTGGAGCGGCGGCGCGGTTGACCGTCTGTCTACCCGCTTGCAGGACGCCGGTTTTGAGATGTCCATGAGTCTGAAAGCCAAATGGCGCCCGGATATCGATGCCCTGGAAATCTGCCGCCAGCATGGTCGCGAGATTGCACGTCAGTGGGCGCTTGCTCCACTGCCAGAATCCACGGTGAAAGCCCCTGAACAGCAGGAAGCCTGCGCCTGTGCGGCAGCCGCGGCGGCAAATCTCGGCCCGCGTATGCAGTGCAGCGTTTGCCAGTGGATTTACGACCCGGAACTGGGCGAACCGTTGCAGGACGTAGCACCAGGCACACCGTGGAGCAATGTCCCGGACAACTTCCTGTGCCCTGAATGTTCACTGGGTAAAGACGTCTTTGACGAACTGGGTACGGAGGCAAAATGAACAACGGGATCGTGATCATCGGCTCGGGCTTTGCCGCCCGCCAGCTGGTGAAAAATATCCGCAAACAGGACGCGAACGTGCCGCTGACGCTTATCGCCGCCGACAGCATGGACGAGTACAACAAGCCGGATTTAAGCCATGTCATTAGCCAGAATCAGCGCGCAGAGGATCTCACCCGCCAGACGGCGGGAGAGTTCGCGGAACAATTAAACCTGCGGCTGTTTCCCTATACCTGGGTAACGGATATCGATGCCGCCGCGCATGTCGTGAAGAGCCAGGATAAAACCTGGCAGTACGACAAGCTGGTGCTGGCAACAGGTGCGGCCGCTTTTGTCCCACCGGTTGAAGGTCGCGAGCTGATGGTGACACTGAACAGCCAGCAGGAATATCAGGCCAGCGAAACCAGGCTGCGGGACGCACAGCGGGTAATGATTGTAGGCGGCGGCCTGATTGGCACCGAGCTGGCGATGGATTTTTGCCGCGCCGGGAAAGCGGTCACCCTGGTTGACCATGCCGCGAGCATCCTTTCCGCACTGATGCCAGCAGAAGTAAGCAGTCGTTTACAACACCGGCTGACCGATATGGGCGTACATCTGCTGCTGAAATCTCAGCTGCAAGGTCTGAGCAAAACCGAAACCGGCATTCGCGCCACGCTTGATCGCCAGCGCAGCGTAGAGGTTGACGTGGTGATTGCCGCAACCGGCCTGCGCCCGGAAACAGCGCTTGCCCACCGTGCGGGCGCAGAAACGAATCGCGGTGTGAAGGTCGACAGTTACCTGCAAACCACGCAGCCGGATATTTATGCCCTGGGTGATTGTGCGGAAATTAACGGACAGGTATTGCCCTTCCTGCAACCTATTCAGCTCAGTGCCATGTATCTGGCAAAAAACCTGCTCGGGACAAGCGCGCCGCTGAAATTACCCGCCATGCTGGTGAAGGTAAAAACGCCGGAGTTACCGCTGCATCTTGCAGGCGAAACGCAGCGACAGGATTTGAACTGGCAGTTAGCCATTGAGCCGCAGGGCATGGTGGCCCGCGGCGCTGATAATGACGGTCAGCTACGCGCCTTTGTGGTTAGTGAAGATCGGATGAAGGAGGCTTTCACACTGTTGAAATCGCTGCCCGCTTAGTTTTCAGTCTGTTACCACGCTTACTTAACCTTAGGATTTTATTATCCGCCGCCCCGATGTCCCGGGGCTTTTTTTGCGCATCCTGTTCGCCATATAAATACAAAAAAGATAAATCATTGCTTACAGTCCTTTGTTTATTACACTCATCAATATATAAATGCGGAACACCTGAAAAACAGCAACCTGTTTTATTATTCGCATCCGGCTTACGCTGAAAAGGTATTAATCAGCCGGAGACAAATCGTGGCAACCTTTAATAAAGAACTCAATTATCTTTCTCGTTATTTCCAGCAGACGAAGAATGCGGAATACATTTTATTCCGCTGGCTTTATCTGAGTCCGGAGGCCCGCATTGCTCGCTTGCGTGAGCTGATGATGCCGGTCAGTAAACATGAGCAGTAATTGCCGGGTGGCGCTGCGCTTACCCAGCCTACATACCCCGTAGGCCCGTGCAAGCGTAGCGCCGCCGGGCAAAAAAAACCGGAACACTTTACTTAACCAGACCTTATTTATTCCGCAAAACACCCTACACTCTCAGCATCCCTTTTTGTCACCGGAATGCCCCCATGCGCCAGCTTCAGAAAATCCGTCAGTATCAACGGCTTTATCAGCATTACGGAGCAGACCCGAAGCCAACAACCATCGCCGAGGTTGCCGAAACAGCCCTGTGCAGCGAGCGCCATGCGCGCACCCTGTTGCGCCAGCTCGCCCAGAGCGGATGGTTAAGCTGGAGCGCACAGCCTGGGCGCGGGCACCGCGCCATCCTGCACTGCCTGGCAACCACCAGCGAGCTCAGCGCGCCGCTGATGCATGCCTGCCTGGAAAAGGGAGACTATCAAAGCGCATTGCAACTTGCAGACGGTGACCCTGCCAGCCTGCATCACATCATCACCCCTTTTCTGGGGGGAAAATGGCTTAAGCACCAGCCGACCCTGCGTATTCCCTGGTATCGCCCGCTCACCTCGCTTTACCCGGCGTTGCAGCGCCGCCGCGCCGAACAGCACATTATCTGCGCGGTACATGCAGGACTGACGCGCTACACACCCGGCCAGCCATACCCTGCGCCAGATCTGGCGCACCACTGGGAAACCCGTGATAACAACCTCTGCTGGCGGTTTTACCTGCGCAGTGGCGCACACTGGCATAACGGCCAGGCCATCAGTGACGAAGATATCTTTGCAGGAGTACAACAGCTGCTGGCCGATCCGGTGCGCAACTCGGGGCTTAAGCATGTTCATCAGGTTTCGCTTGCTGCACCCTGGTGTCTTGATATTACCCTGCACGCACCGGATGCCATGCTGGCGCATCGTCTGGCGCACCACGTCTGCCGCCTGCCTCATCCACAACAGCCGGATATCGGCGCCGGGCCGTTTGCCATCGCCCGTCATCACTCCCACTTTTTACGACTGGAGCGTCAGCCCTGGTACTTTGCCGCCCACCCGCTTTTGCACGCGATAGAGTTCTGGCGAACCCGCGCCGGGGCGCAAAAACCGGCCTGGATAACCGTCGGAAAAGGGAAAAGCGCTCAGGAAGCCGTCACCTCCACCAGCGGCGGATTCGCGTGGTTAATGGTTAACATCGCACTGGCGCAGCCGCTTGCCGCCTGGCTGCGCCAGGAAATCGTCCTTTTGAGCCAGCACAACTTCGCACAGCGTGACGATCTGCAAACCCGTACCGAACTCCTTCCCGGCCTGCAAACACCGCCGCTCCCGACAGCACCAGACGTCCCGTTACCGCCCACCTTAACCCTGGTCTGCTACCACACACCGGAGCTGCTCGAGCTGGCCGATACGCTTCATGCCGCCCTGAAAAAACGCCAATGCGAACTGACTATCGTCTGGAAAGACCGCGATGAGTGGCACGCTCCCGGTGCGCTAGAACAGGCCGACCTGGTGCTGGGGGATTATCTGGCGGGCGAGTTGCCAGGCTTTGCCCTGGCTGAATGGTTTACCGACGAGCCCGCGTGGGCCACCGCACTTGGCGACGCCCGCTGGCAGGAAGAGAAACAGCAGTTGATGGGGTTTTGCGAAAGCGAAGAGCGCCTGAACACACAGCTCGTCCCCTTTTTCAGGCGGCTGCTGGAATGCGGCGCATGTACGCCGCTGTTCCACTATCGCTATCGCATTAACACCATGGAAAACGTGCAGGATATTGTACTGACCGCAGGCGGCTGGCTGGATTTCACGCGAGCCTGGCTGCCCCCGGCAATGTCTCAGGAGCGTACGACCAGCGCATCGTAACCACGCCAGCGGTAGTTGATCATCGAGACGAGCCAGCAGACGACAAACAGCCCAACTACCACAAACCCGGCATTACCGAGATTGTCATTAACCGCACCAATGGCATCCCAGATACCACCGCTCAGGGCAAATTTATCCATCAGTAAACCGAGCGCTTCCAGCCCGCCAATAAACAGGGCAACCACAACGGAAGTGCCGGTGATGGTCATGTTGTAATAGATCTTACGCTGCGGTTTGTTGAACGCCCAGCCGTAGGCTCCCACCATCAGCAGGTTATCCAGGGTATCGACAAGCGCCATCCCGCTGGCGAACAGCGCCGGGAAGATCATGATCGACCAGACCGACATACCGTTAGAGGCGCTGGCGGCGGAGATCCCCAGCACACCGATTTCGGTTGCGGTATCAAACCCGAGCCCAAACAGGAAACCGACCAGATACATCTGCCAGCTTTTGTTCACCAGGCGGAATGTAGTGCCAAACAGCCAGTTCATCACCCCACCCGCAGCCGGAAGCGTGACATCGCCATTCATTGCCTGACCGTTTTTCAGCGCCTGAAAATTGCGCCAGACACCGTGCAAAATCACCATATTGACTAGCGCCATCGCCAGCAGAAACGTCGCGGATACCGCTGTACCGATCAGGCTGCCCGTCTCATGAAACCAGGCCATGTTCTTCTGAAACGCCGTGGCGGTGGCAGCAATCGCCACCGAGGCCAGCACCACGATAGTTGAGTGGCCCAGCGAAAACCACGCCCCCACGCCAGAGGGCCGCTGGCCCTGCTGCATCATCTTACGCGTCACGGTATCAATTGCCGCGATGTGGTCGGCATCCACTGCGTGACGCAACCCGTAACACCAGGCCAGCAGGCTTGCCGCCATCAGCGCCGTACTGCCGCTGAAGGTTCGCCACGCCCAGCCCCAGGCGAGCAGATTGGCCATGACCAGAGCCAGCAGCAAAAACGCTGCACGCGGTTCGTTGCGTAAGAGTCGTAACATTTTAAGTCCTTTGTGAACATGACCGGGCCGCAGCAACCACTGCCTGCCCGAAGGAGATAGCCCCATCACCTGCGGGCAGGCGACACGGCAAAAGAAGAGTAAAGTCAGAAAGATAATGACGCAGGCGCGCGCGCAGCAGGCGGTTATGTAACACCCCGCCGCTACAGCACACCGTAGAGAGGGACGCGCGCCGGGCGTGGAAAGCGGCGAGTTCTGCCAGCCCGTTTGCCAGCGCATCATGAAATGCCCACGCGCGTTCGCTCGGCTCCGCCTGCCAGTCCAGCCACTGTTGCCAGAATACGCTCAGTGCCAGGTTGCCGTTTATCACCGGCAGCGTGACCGGATGTGCAACGCCACTGCAGCAGGCAGCCAGCGCTTCCAGCCGACATGCTGCCTCACCTTCATAGCCCTGCTTATCCGGCGTGATATCCAGCGCGCAGGCAACTGCGTCGAACAACCGCCCGCACGACGATGCCAGCGGTGTATTGATGCCACGTGAAATCGCCGTTGCCAGCAATGGCCAGTTTTGCGCCTGTACCGCGTGAGTTTCCCTGCGCTGCTGCCAGCCAGGCACAAATGCCAGGCAGTGTGCGAGTAAATTACGCCACGGCTGAACGGCCGCCAGATCGCCGCCCGGTAATGCCACCGCAGGTAGCCCTCCGAGATGCTCACAGTCACGGTAGTTCACCCGCAAACATTCCCCGCCCCACAGCGCGCCGTTATCGCCCATGCCGATACCGTCCAGCGTCAGGGCAATAACATCGCCACCGTCGAGCGGCCAGCTGTTTTCCGCCAGGCAAGCCGCTGCGTGGGCATGGTGATGCAATACCGTTTCGGTGCTCAGTGCCTGCTCATCAGCCCAGCGCCGGGCGCGGTATCCCGGATGCGCGTCACACACCACGCGCACAGGTTGAAACGCATACATCTGCTGCATCACCGCCAGCGCGGTACGCCACTGGTGCTCCACGCCGTCATCACTGAGATCGCCAAAGTGCTGGCTCATTACAGCCTGACTGCCGCGCACAAGACAGAAGGTGTTTTTCATCTCGGCCCCCAGACACAACATGGCGGGAATATTGTGAAATCCGGCAGGCAACGTGATGGCATCCGGTACAAAACCCCGGGCGCGACGCAGCATAGTGCCATCCGCATCCACCACGGAATCATCCATCCGTTGCAGGATGTCACGGTTATGCAGCAGAAAACCGTCGGCAATATCCCTGAGGTCGTCCAGCGCTTGCGCATTGGTGGTGGCCGGAGGTTTGCCGCTGAGATTTCCGGAGGTCATCACCAGCAGGCGCTGCACATCCGCCATCAGCAGATGCTGGAGCGGGTTAGCCGACAGCATGATGCCCGCACAGTCCAGGCCTGGTGCTACCGCCTCAGACAGTTCAGGCAGCCAGGCTTTTGGCGTGAGCACAATGGGTGCTGCGGGTGAACTCAGCAGTTTACTGACAGACTCCGGCAGGCCATCAGCATGGGGGATCATCACCGCCAGGGGTTTTGTCGGGCGCTGTTTTCGCTCCCGCAGCCGCGCCACTGCCCGCGGATTTTGCGCGTCACAGGCCAGGTGGAAACCACCCAGGCCTTTGATGGCCACAATCCCGCCCTCTCTCAGCATCACAACGGCCGCTGCCAGCGCCTGTTCGCGCGTGGCGTGCATGTTTTCGCCGCACCATTCAAGCTGTGGCCCGCAGTCCGGGCAGGCGACAGGCTGAGCGTGAAAGCGCCGGTCAGCGGGGTTGCGATACTCTGATTCGCACGGCGTACAGAGCGGGAATCCGGCCATCGCCGTGGCCGGACGGTCGTAAGGCATGGCGCGGATAATGGTAAAACGTGGGCCACAGTGGGTGCAGTTAATAAACGGGTAGCGGTAACGGCGTTCGCGCGGATCGCGCATTTCTGCCAGACACGCCGGGCAGGTGGCGGCATCCGGCACAATCTGCGTATCCATCGCCCCACCCGCGCTATGGCGGATGGTGAAGCCGTCAGGCGGGTCTGGCCACTCGAACGGCTGGGTCTGGATCGCATCGATACGGGCCAGCGGTGGGCAGTCCTGGCGCAGCCTCGCGGTAAAGGCCCCCCCATTACCCGCGAGGCGCACCAGTACTCCCTCCCCGTCATTGCAGACATCACCGGTCAACTGAAGCGCCTGCGCCAGCTGCCAGACGAAGGGACGAAACCCGACGCCCTGCACTTTTCCGCGCACCCGCACCTGTATGCCGTTACAGCTCATGGCGGATCAGAACAGCATGGACGACGAGGTATCGAACGCCGCACGACGACGTTTTTCAGCGCTCATCTGTTCGAGCTTGTTACGATCGACACACACCAGCGCGTGCGTTGGGCAGGCTTCCATACAGGCCGGGCCCGTTTCACGGTGATGGCACAAATCGCATTTGTTGGCTTCGGCTTTGTCTGCCCGCACGCTCAGCCCCATGCCGCTGTTGCGCACAACCGGGCGAACCACCACTTCCATCGCGCCATAAGGGCACGCCACCACGCAGGTTTTGCAGCCAATGCAGCGCTCCTGCATCACATGGACAAACCCTTTTTCACGTTTGATAGCCCCGTTAGGGCAGACATTGGCGCACGGCGCGTCTTCACACTGGCGGCAAATGGCGGCAGTAGAAATATTCACGCCCTTGATAACGTGAATACGCGGCAGGAAAGATTCAGGGGTGAGTGCTGCACAATCCTGATCCGCCTGATGCGATACCACGCACGCCACTTCACAGGTACGGCAACCAATGCATTTACTGGCATCGGCCATAATAAAACGGTTCATCTGCTTCTCCAGCATAACAGTCATGCGCGGAGACATTCATAAACCGTGCCAGTTTTTAACTTGATGATTTATATTGATTTAGCAATTACACGGAGACTGTCATCGTCACTTCTGACGATGACAGATGTCGATGTCAACGATGCGGGCCGTCGATAACCGAGTCGCGTAACACCAGTTCCCCGGAGAAGGTTTGCTGCCAGGTGAACTCACCGCCATCCAGCATAAAGATCAGGCGACTGATGGTTTCTTTGATCATCTCTGTGACCGGCACACGTACGCTGGAAAGAGACGGCACCATGTAAGGCGCAATGGCCACATCATCAAACCCAATCACCGACACCTTCTCAGGCGTGGCGATGCCGCTGTCGTGCAGCTGCTTCATGGCACCGATGGCCATATCGTCATTACTTGCCACCAGCGCCGAAAATGTTTCGCCCCGGGACAGCAGCTCCGCCACTGCCGCCGCGCCGCTGGCGGGGTTCCACTTCCCCTGCGCAATCAGCGCCTCGCGTAGCGGAATACCGTGCTGCGCCAGCGCGTCCCTGTAGCCGGAGAGACGCTCAACCCCGGTCGGCGAATCCAGCGAGCCGGTAATAAACGCGATTTCCCGGTGACCTTTCGCAATCAGCCGCGCCACCGCGTCCTGGCTGGAGGCCTTATGATCGGACCAGACGCTGTGGCTGCTGTTTTTCCGCAGGCGGCGGTTGAGCACCATAATGGGCTGCTCGCACTTCTCGACGATCTCATCCATCTCTTCCACGCTCAGGAAACGCGGATAAATAATGACCGCATCGCAGCGCATATCCAGCAGATACTGAATCGCCTCACGCTCTTCATCCGCGCTGTGCTTACCGTCCGCCAGGATCAGCTGCCGCCCCTTCTCTTCGGTCATCCGGGCGGCATGGAACAGTAACTCGCTGAAGTAAACGCCGTGATACAGGGTGTTGGTCACCACCAGCCCCAGGGTTTGCGTGCGTTTGGTTGCCAGATTGCGCGCCAGCAAATTGGGGCGATACCCACTCTCTTCAATCGCCTGGAACACCCGGTCTTTGGTCTCCTGGCTCACGTAGCCATTTCCCGACAACACCCGGGAAACCGTCGCTTTCGAGACACCTGCGCGCTTCGCCACTTCCAGCATCGTGGTCATGTTTTTATTCCGTCTGAAACTGATGGGGCGCAGTGTACTGCACCGCAGGAAAATTGTCGCAGCGGCAATATCACGCTTTCAACACCTCAAAGTGATCGTCATCACGAATATAAAAAATGTACAAAATGTGATCTTGTTTCATTCAAAGAAACTCATGATGATTGTGTGGAACCGGTTTCCTACATTTCACACAACGATAACAGGATCTCATCCGATGGCCAAAAATTACGCTGCGCTGGCGAACGACGTTGTCAGCGCGCTGGGCGGCAAAGACAACATCGTCGCCGTCACCCACTGCATGACGCGACTGCGTTTTGTCCTGAAAGAGGAAGCCCTCACCGACACCGCTCGCCTGAAAAGCATCAGCGGTGTACTTGGCGTGGTGCGCAACGATAACCAGTGCCAGGTGATCATTGGCAACACCGTATCCCAGGCTTACCGTGAAGTCGTGAGCCTGCTGCCGACAGAACTGCAACCCGCCGTGCCTGAAGGGCCGCAAAAGCTCACCTTCCGCCGGGTTGGCGCGGGGATCCTCGATGCGCTGATCGGCACCATGTCCCCGCTGATCCCGGCGATCATCGGCGGCTCGATGGTCAAACTGCTGGCGATGATCCTGGAGATGACCGGCGTGCTGCCAAAAGGTGCGCCGACGCTCACCATTCTGACCGTGATCGGCGACGGGGCGTTCTTCTTCCTGCCGCTAATGGTGGCGGCCTCTGCGGCGGTGAAATTCAAAACCAACATGTCGCTGGCGATTGCCATTGCGGGCGTACTGGTCCACCCAAGCTTTATTGAACTGATGGCGAAAGCGGCGCAGGGTGAACACGTCGAGTTCGCTTTTATTCCGGTCACGGCGGTGAAATACACCTACACCGTGATCCCGGCGCTGGTGATGACCTGGTGTCTGTCGTATATCGAACGCTGGGTTGACCGTATTACCCCTGCCGTCACCAAAAACTTCCTCAAACCGATGCTGATTGTGCTGATTGCCGCTCCGCTCGCCATCGTGCTGATTGGGCCACTTGGGATCTGGATCGGTAGTGCCATCTCTGCGCTGGTTTACACCATTCACGGTTACCTCGGCTGGTTGTCCGTGGCGATTATGGGCGCGCTCTGGCCGCTGCTGGTGATGACCGGGATGCACCGCGTGTTTACGCCGACTATCATTCAGACCATTGCCGAAACGGGCAAAGAAGGGATGGTGATGCCGTCAGAAATTGGTGCCAACCTGTCGCTCGGCGGCTCGTCGCTGGCGGTGGCGTGGAAAACCAAAAACCCGGAACTGCGTCAGACGGCGCTGGCGGCAGCAGCCTCTGCCATCATGGCGGGTATCTCTGAACCGGCTCTCTACGGCGTGGCGGTCCGTCTGAAACGTCCGTTAATTGCGAGTCTTATCAGCGGCTTTATCTGCGGCGCGGTCGCCGGGATTGCCGGTCTTGCCAGCCATTCAATGGCCGCTCCGGGGTTGTTTACCAGCGTACAGTTCTTCGACCCGGCGAATCCGATGACCATCGTTTGGGTGTTTGGCGTCATGGCGCTGGCAGTTGTTCTGTCGTTTGTCCTGACGTTAATACTCGGCTTTGAAGACATCCCGGTTGAGGACGAAGCAGAAAAAGCGCGCGCCCTGCAAACCGCACCGGCTCAGGCCAAAGCCGCACAAGCATAATTTTATAGCGAGGTAAAAATGTCTGTTTTTCCACAAGGATTTTTATGGGGTGGCGCACTGGCCGCCAACCAGAGTGAAGGTGCTTACCGTGAAGGCGGTAAAGGGCTGACCACCGTCGATATGATCCCCCACGGCGCAAACCGTCTGGCGGTGAAGGTCGGTAAGGAAAGACGTTTTTCGTTGCGTGACGACGAATTTTACCCAAGCCACGAGGCGATTGATTTTTACCATCGCTATAAAGAAGACATCGCCCTGATGGCGGAAATGGGCTTCACGGTGTTCCGTACCTCCATTGCCTGGAGCCGTCTCTATCCGAATGGTGATGAGCCGCTGCCAAATAAAGAGGGTATTGCCTTCTACCGCGCGGTGTTTGAAGAGTGCAAAAAGTACAATATCGAACCGCTGGTGACGCTGTGCCACTTCGATGTGCCAATGCATCTGGTCACGGAGTATGGCTCCTGGCGTAACCGCAAGATGGTCGATCTCTTCGCCCGCTACGCCCGCACCTGCTTTGAAGAATTTAACGGCCTGGTGAAATACTGGCTGACCTTCAACGAAATCAACATCATGCTGCACAGCCCGTTCTCGGGTGCGGGGCTAATGTTCGAAGAAGGCGAAAACGAAGATCAGGTGAAATATCAGGCCGCGCATCACGAGCTGGTGGCAAGCGCGCTGGCGACCAAAATCGCCCACGAGGTGAACCCGGAAAACCAGGTCGGCTGTATGCTGGCAGGCGGCAATTTCTACCCATATTCCTGCAAGCCGGAAGACGTGTGGATGGCGCTGGAAAAAGACCGCGAGAACCTGTTCTTTATCGACGTGCAGGCGCGCGGTAGTTACCCGGCCTACTCTGCCCGCGTGTTCCGCGATAAAGGGGTGGTGATTGTTAAAGAGCCTGGTGACGACCAGTTGCTGAAAAACACTGTCGATTTTGTGTCGTTCAGCTATTACGCCTCCCGCTGTGCCTCGGCGGATATGAATGCACAAAACACCAATGCGGCAAACATCGTGAAATCTCTGCGTAACCCGCACATCGAGGTGAGCGAATGGGGCTGGGGTATCGACCCGCTGGGTCTGCGCATCACCATGAACATGATGTACGACCGTTACCAGAAACCGCTGTTCCTGGTGGAGAACGGCCTCGGCGCGAAGGATGTGATTGAGGCAAACGGCGAGATTAACGACGACTACCGCATCAGCTACCTGCGCGAACATATCCGCGCGATGGGCGATGCCATTGAAGACGGCGTGCCGCTGATGGGTTACACCACATGGGGCTGTATTGACCTGGTGGCCGCCTCTACGGGCGAAATGAGCAAGCGCTACGGGTTTGTGTATGTTGACCGTGACGATGCCGGGAACGGCACGCTGGACAGAAAGCGCAAAAAATCGTTCTGGTGGTATAAGAAGGTGATTGCGAGTAACGGGGCGGATCTGGTGTAGTCTGTTTTGCCGGGTGGCGGCTTCGCCTTACCCGGCCTACAAAACCGTAGGCCCGGTAAGCGTAGCGTCACCGGGCACCGGGCACCGGCTCAAAGCCTGGCAAATCCCCCATCCCCAACCCACGCACCCAGCCGGGAATAAACCACGTCCACTGCCTCTTTCACCGGCGGCGTCATCGGGTAATAAAAGCCCACGATATCCGGCTGAATCCCCAAAAACAGCACCTCACCCACGTCGTCCTTAATCTGATCGACCAGGTAGTTAAGCGGCATATTGTGGGTCGTCATCATAAACATCTCTGCAATATCGTCGGGGTCGATAAGGCGCGTCTCGCCGGGGTTTAGCCCCATGTCGGTGGCATCGACAATCAACAGTCTGTTCGGGTGCAATTCGCGGATTGCCACTACGTCGTTTTCCGGCGCGCTGCCACCGTCGATGACCACCCAGTTACCCTGGGGATGGGCCGCGCACATTTCTGCAAGCAGCGGGCCTGCGCCATCATCGCCCATCATGCTGTTGCCCACACACAGTAAAACGTCAGTCACGTAATCTCCTCACCATCAGGTAGATGGCGCTCTCCTGATGAATATCATGGAGCATCCCGAGCAGGGTTTTGCTCCACGCCTGCTGTTCAGGGGTTTGTCGGCTTATGGCCGCGTCGAACGCATTGGCAAGCATGGCAATATGGTTAGCATCGATAACAATCTCACCGTATTTCGGGACACCTTCCATCTTGCGCCGCGCTGTACTGCCCTCTTCCAGCGTGGCAATCCACGCCAGATACGCTGACCACGGGCAACTTAACGCCGCCTCCAGGCAGTCGATCACCCCCAGGTGGTGACCAATCGCCAGGCTGTAATAGACCACCTGCTGCGCCGCATCCGGCGTGGCATCGTTCTCATCAATAAACTTACGGCTCAGCTGACTGAACACCACCGTTTCACTCATCGGATACGCGCCTCTTCCACCACCTGATTCAGGTTTGCGACAATCTCATTCAGACGCGGATCGTTTTCCGCCTCCAGCCAGCGTGCTACCTGATGATCGCCCTGACTGAGCAGACGCAGATAATCATCGGCAATCTGGCGGCCATAGCGATAGCCCGCCAGCTTGCGCGCCATGCGGTCGACTTTCACGCGCAATGGCTGCACCATATCCGGGTGCAATATTGTCGCGGGCTGGCTGTCGAGCTCACCCGGTGCACGGGCGTGGATCTTCTGCTCCAGCAGACCGAGCGCCATCGCAAACCCATACAGCGTCGCGGCAGGCGTTGGCGGGCAACCCGGAATATAAACGTCCACCGGGACAATTTTGTCAGTGCCGCCCCACACGCAGTAAAGGTCATGGAAGATACCGCCGCTGTTGCCGCACGCGCCGTAAGAGATACAGATTTTCGGATCAGGCGCTGACTGCCAGGCACGCAGCGCAGGCGATCGCATGGCGCGGGTTACCGCCCCGGTAAAAAGCAAAATGTCGGCATGACGCGGGGACGGCACCACTTTGATGCCAAAGCGTTCGGCATCAAACAGCGGCGACAGCGTGGCAAAAATTTCAATCTCGCAGCCGTTGCAGCCGCCGCAATCCACGCGGTAGACGTAGGCCGAGCGTTTGATTTTTTTCAGCAGCGACGCCTTCATGCTGGCGATGGATTCGTCCACCGTCATGGGCACCGGAATGCCGTTATCGTCGCGTGGGCCGAGTAAGTTTTCCATCAGCTGGCCTCTCTCATATGGCGGGTTAAATCGATGCGGTCGGACGGCAGCAGGCATTTCTGGCGTTTGCATTCCGGGCAGGTTTCAAAGCTTTCCCGGTGGTGCTCTGCGCGGACGTCACCGTTGTGCTTTAACAGCGCAATGGCGTAGTCGATCTCTTTTTGCACGGCAAACGGGCGGTTGCAAACGCGGCAGTTGCACAGGTCAAAGCGCGACTGCTGGAGGAAATCCTCCTTCTTCCAGACCGCCAGCTCGTACTCCTGAGAAAGACGGATAGCCACCGTCGGGCACACCTCTTCGCAGCGACCACAAAAAATGCAGCGCCCGAGGTTAAACTGCCAGGCAAGCTCGCCGGTTTTCAGGTCCGTCTCCACCGTCAGGGCGTTAGACGGACAGGCATTCACGCAGGCGGCACAACCGATGCACTGCTGCGGATTGTGCTCTGGCTTACCACGAAAGTTTTTATCCACCGGCATTGGCTCCAGCGGATAACTGCTGGTCTGGGTGCCGGTTTTGATGACTTTTTTGATAAAGGTAAACATGACGAGTCCTTATTTCAGCGGCGAGTTTTTACGCTCGATGCTGTAGCGCTCAAGCTCTTTGTACGGCACCACCTGGCTTTTCTTCTTACGTACATCGACCACCGTCATGCGGTCGGTGCAGGAGTAGCACGGGTCGAGACTGCCGATGATCAGCGGCGCATCAGACACGGTGTTGCCACGCAGCATATAGCGCAGGGTTGGCCAGTTGGCGTAGGTTGCCGCACGGCAGCGCCAGCGATAGAGCTTCTGGTTGTCGCCGGTCATGCTCCAGTGGATGTCGTCACCGCGCGGCGCCTCAGCAAAACCAAGGGCAAAGCGGTTTGGAATATAGGTGAAGCCTTCCACCATCAGCGGGCCGCCTGGCAGGTTATCCAGGCCGAAGTCGATCATATTCAGCGCGGTGAACACTTCGTTGATACGCACTTTCAGGCGAGAAATCACGTCGCAGCCCTGTTCGCTGTGTACCGTCATCGGCAGCAGACCGTAGCCCACAAACGGGTGATCGGCACGGGTGTCACGGGCGTGGCCGCTGGCGCGCACCATCGGGCCAACGTTGCTGAAGTCGCGGGCAATTTCAGGATCCAGACGGCCAATACCGACGGTACGCTGCTCGATGTTTGGCGTGCTGAGCAGCATATCCACCAGATCCTGCACATCGCGACGCATCTGCTGCGCAAGCTGGCGGGTCTGGATCATGTCATCTTTCAGCAGGTCGCGGCGGATCCCGCCGATCAGGTTCAGACCGTAGGTTTTACGCGCCCCGGTGAGGATCTCCGCCATCTTCATTGACGCTTCACGCACGCGGAAGAACTGCATAAACCCGGAATCGAAGCCGACAAAGTGACAGGCCAGGCCGAGATTCAGCAGGTGCGAGTGCAGGCGTTCCACTTCCAGCAGAATGGCGCGAATCATCTGCGCGCGCTCTGGCACCACAATTCCCATGCCGTTTTCCACCGAGGTGGTGTAGGCAGTGCTGTGGGCAAAGCCACAAATACCGCACACGCGATCGGAGAGGAAGGTCACTTCGTTGTAACCCATGCGGGTTTCCGCCAGCTTTTCCATGCCGCGATGGACGTAGAACAGACGGTAGTCGGCGTCGATAATGTTCTCGCCGTCAACGAACAGACGGAAGTGCCCCGGCTCATCAGAGGTAACGTGCAGCGGGCCAATCGGCACCACGTTGTTCTTTTTGCTGCCGAGTTCGTTGATGAACTCGTAAGTTTCGCTGTCGGTGGTCGGTGCCGGACGCTGACGATAATCCATGCTGTCTTTACGCAGCGGATAGAGTTCGTCCGGCCAGTCGTCCGGCAGCACCAGGCGGCGTTCATCCGGCAGACCGACAGGTACCAGGCCGTACATATCGCGCACTTCACGCTCACCCCAGACCGCAGCAGGCACGCGCGGCGTAACGGACGGATACTCCGGTTTGTTCGGGTCCACTTCGACGCGCACGGTTACCCAGCACTTCTCGAACTGTTCCATCGACATCACGTAGTAAACCGCATAGTTCCCGCACAGCTGACGTTCGTCGTTGCCGAACAGCACGGAGAGCCAGCCACCCTGCTGGTAATACAGGAACTCCACCACCTCTGGCAGGTAGTTCACCTTCACGGTGAGGGTTATCTGGTCTTTGGTCTGCCAGGACTCTTCCAGCACCACGCCGGGAAACGCCTGATGCAATGCGGCGAGGTACTGCTGACCTTTTTTCTCTTCAGACATAAAAATTCTCTTTAATCACGCCACCAGCAAGGAGACGAATGCTAAAAATGCAAAGCCAAAACCGGCCCAGGTGATACGGGACGTCGCTACAAAACGCAGACGCGCCATGCTGTTTTCAAACAGCGCAATTACCAGCACGCCAATAAGCAGCTTGAGGACGGCAACCACCACTGCCAGCACCAGGCCGCCAGCGGAAAAGTGCGTCATCTGTCCCCACGGGAAGAAAACGCCAACAAACATTTGCAGCACCACCAGCTGTTTAAGGCTGATGCCCCACTTCAGCACCGCAAAGCCGTAGCCGCTGTACTCGGTCAGTGGCCCTTCCTGCAACTCCTGCTCCGCTTCTGCAAGGTCAAACGGCAGTTTGCCCATCTCAATAAAGGTGGCGAACGCGCAGGCGCACAGCGCCAGAACCAGCGGAATGGAACGTGCAACAGGCCAGTGGTAGACGGTATCGGTGATAAACGTGATATGGGTTGAACCCGCCACCTGCGCGGCAACCCACAATCCCAGCAGCAGGATCGGTTCAACCAGCACGCCCAGCATTGCCTCGCGGCTGGCACCAATGCCGGTGAACGGGCTACCGGTGTCCAGGCCCGCAATGGCAAAGAAGAAACGCGCGATGGCAAACAGATAGATAAGGGTGATCAAATCGCCCAGTACCGGCAGCGGAGAGCCAACGGTAACCACCGGCAGCGCGGTGGCGATGGTCAGCATGACGCCCACCATCACAAACGGCGTCAGGCGAAACACCCAACCTGCGGCATCGGGTGCAACGCTCTGGCGGGTGAACAATTTGAACAGGTCGCGGTATTCCTGAAGGACACCCGGCCCGCGACGGTTATGCATCCGGGCGCGCAGCACACGGCTCAACCCGGAAAGCAGTGGCGCAATGGCGAATAACACCAGCGCCTGAAGTAATGCCAGTAACAGACTCATGTCAGGCTCCTCGTGAAATCACAATCACCACCAGCACCGCCAGCTCGACAACCGCCAGACGGCGGAACAGCGCAGGCACGGCAGCACTCTGCCAGCCTGGGATCCAGACCACTGGGTTCAGCCAGTGACGCAGCTTCAGCACGGCAGCGAAGTTCTCTTTCACCGGCATGGCAAAGCCGTGGGCGGTGATCACCATTGATTGCTCATGTTCATAGCCGCAGGCCCACGCCGCACCGCGCGAGCGGGAGGAGAGACGGTCGCGTTTGAAGAACAGCATCAGAATGAATGGCAGCAACGGCGCGGCAATTAGCAGCAGCGCAATCATCGGCTGTGAAACGGTGGTGTGCGCCGTCGTGAGCGGCAGCGGTATCGCGCTACCCAGCATCGGCAGCAGCCACGGCGCAGCCACACCGCCGATAACGCAGCACAGCGCCAGTGCGACAACGCTTGCCGCCATCAGCACCGGCGCGCAGCAGGCCTGTTCCGCCTCTTTCGTGCGCGGTGCGCCGAGGAAGGTCACGCCATAGACTTTCGCCATACACATCACCGCCAGCGCGCCGGTGATAGCCAGCCCCACCGCCAGCAGCGGACCGAGCAGACGCGCAATAAACGCATCACTCTGACCGAGCGCGAAGAAGGACTGGTAAATCACCCACTCACCGGCAAAGCCGTTCAGCGGCGGCAGCGCGGCCATCGCCATCAACCCCACCAGCATGGCAAGAGAGATAACCGGCATCTTTTTGCCGATGCCACCCAGTTTTTCGATATCGCGATGGCCGGTACGGAACCAGACGCTGCCCGCGCCGAGGAACAGCGTGCTTTTAAACAGACTATGGTTGATGAGGTGATACAGGCCGCCGATAAACCCGGCAGCAATCAGTGCAGGTTGATTGAGCGCCAGCCCGGTCACACCCGCGCCAAGCCCCAGCAGAATGATGCCGATATTCTCCAGGGTGTGATAGGCCAGCAAACGCTGGATGTTGTGCTCCATCAGCGCGTACAGCCCGCCGACAAACGCAGTTACCATACCCGCAAGCAGCAACACCACGCCCCACCAGAGCGGCGGCTGCCCGCCCGTAAGCGACAGCGTAAGAATGCCGAACAGCCCAACCTTCATAACCACGGTGGAGAACAGTGCCGCCGCCGGAGCAGAAGCATTGGCATGCGCCTGTGGCACCCAGCCGTGCAGCGGGATGATCCCGGCCAGCAGGCCAAAGCCCACCACGCCCGACAACCAGATGTCAGCGCCAAACGGCAGCTGCTGTGCCCGCTCGTTCAGCAGGGCTAAATCCAGGGTGCCGTAACGTTGCCACACCAGCCAGCAGGTTAACGCCAGCAGCAGCGTGCCGAGCCGCCCAAGCGCAAACCACAGCTTGCCGGAAGCACTGCACCCGGTCAGGAACACGCCGCACAGGGCCATGATTTCGGCCATCACCACCAGCGCACCCAGGTTGCTGGCGGTCACGGTGCAGACCGCCGCAGCCATCAGCACATTCACCAGCAACCCGTTCGCTTTGGTGCTGTGATGGCGGTGCCAGTCAATATTAAACAGGCTGATAAACAGCCCGCACAAACCAAACGTCACCAGCCAGATGGCATTCAGCGGGGTCACCTGAACCGCGTGATGCACCACCGGAATGATGGCTTCAACGGATTGCCCGCCGAGCAGAACCACCCCACCCGCGGCCAGGGTCATCAGGCTCCCTATCGCCCCACCTATCCCGGCAATCCAGCCGCTCAGGGTTTTATGGAACGAAAAAATCAGCGCCAGAACGGCCGCGGCGGCGAACCAGGCCACAGCGCTGTTCATCATCGTCACCGCGTTCATTTTGCCCCCTCGTTAAGTTCCTGAAGCAGCGAAAGATCGCCAAAATCGGTGTTGATCGTCAGCTCGCGCTTGCGCTTGCTGGTACGGGCGATATCGCGAATGTTGACCAGAATGAGCGCTTTGGTCGGGCAGGTACGCACGCAGGCCGGGCCTTGTTCATCAAAGCTGCACAGATCGCACTTCACCGCGACGGCTCGCACGCCGGGAACCCAGTCCAGCAGCGTACTGACGCGTGCCGGAGCCGGTGGCGCTGGCGGCGCTTTCGGGGTATTGGCATTCGCCGGAATATGCAGCGGGCGGCTGCCGGAAAACTCAATTGCGCCAAACGGGCAGGCAATACCGCACAGCTTGCAGCTTACGCACAGGCTTTCATTGAGCTGTACCGCACCATCAACACGGGTGATGGCATTAACAGGGCAGACACCCGCGCACGGGGCATCCTCACAGTGGTGGCAGAGCTGCGGCGCAGACTCTTTTTCATTTCGCATGACGCGCAGGCGCGGCATTGACTGCAATCCGTGCAGACGGTGTGTTTCCGAACACGCCGCTTCACAGGTTCGACAGCCGATACAGACCGTCGAGTCGGCAATTACAAAACGGTTCACCGGGTAATCCTCTGGTGATGGTCATTTTTGACGAAAATCTGTCTTATCGACACTTCTCGACACGCAATACTCAGGCAACGTTTGCCGATGGATTTCCGTTCATCAGCTGTTGCAGGTTGACCGGTAAATCGTGCTCAACCGCGGTGTAAAGGCCGTTGTAGACCGGCGCAATTTTTTCCAGGTAATGTTCCAGTACCTGCTGGCGATCGCGGTTGCTGACGTGGCCATCAACCATGCCATCGGTCATCAGTTGTGCCTGCGCAATGCGTTGTTTATCCCCGTCTTTTGTCTCGACGTAATACTCGATGGTGTGGCTGTTGAAGCTGTCTGCCAAGGTGACGTAAATCGTAAAGTGCCCGAACAACACAAAGCGCATATCACCTTGTGCGGCACAGCTCATGGCATGGTGTAGCCGGGCTTTCGACAGGGTTATCCCCTGAACCAGAGAATTGCAGTAAAGATGCCACTGCTCCTGTAACTGCTGATGCCGCTGTGCGATGTAATCCGCTTTTTCGCTGATTTCCCAAATAGTCATGTCAGATATCCGGTTAATGGAGATTGCGGCTATTAAGCAGATTCCATGCCAGTTTTTAATTAATTGATTTTTAATGATTTAAATACAAAACACACTGCTGTAACGGCAGTGTCGACGTGTCATTTCGACAGCGTTGACATCGTCACGCCTTAACAAAAATCAAGATGGCATCGTTATTGCATTACAGGCGCAATTCATTGAGGAGGCGTCATGCACGAAATCACCCTCTGCCAACGGGCTCTGGAGTTAATCGAACAACAGGCAGCACAACACCACGCAAAACGTGTGACCGGTGTCTGGCTGAAACTCGGCGCGTTTTCCTGCGTCGAAACCAGCGCTCTCACCTTTTGCTTTGAGCTGGTGTGCCGCGACACGCTGGCGGAAGGCTGCCAGCTTCATATTGAAGAACAGCAGGCGGAGTGCTGGTGCGAACAGTGCCAGCAGTACGTCACGTTGCTGTCGTCGAAAGTACGAAGCTGCCCGCAGTGTCAGAGCACCGGGCTTCGCATCGTGGCCGATGACGGAATGCAGATCCAACGCCTCGAAATCGAGAGGGAATAATTATGTGTAGTACCTGCGGTTGTGCCGAAGGCAACCTCTATATAGAAGGGGATGAGCATCGTCCTCACTCTGCGTTTCGCTCCGCACCCTTCTCTCCTGCGCCTCGTCCATCAGGAGTCTTTACCGGCCTGGCATTTACGCCAACCCAATCCGCTGACGGCGACCTGCATTACGGCCACGGCGAAGCCGGTACGCACGCGCCAGGCATCAGCCAGCGGCAGATGCTGGACGTCGAAATCAACGTGCTTGATAAAAATAACCAGTTGGCGGCTCGTAATCGCGCCCGCTTTGCCGCCCGCAAACTGCTGGTGCTGAACCTGGTCTCCAGCCCGGGCTCTGGCAAAACAACACTGCTCACCGAAACGCTCAAACGCCTGAACGGACGCGTCTCTTGCGCAGTTATCGAAGGCGATCAACAGACAGTAAACGATGCCGCGCGTATTCGTGAAACCGGCACACCAGCCATTCAGGTGAATACCGGTAAGGGTTGCCATCTTGATGCACAGATGATTGCCGATGCCGCGCCGCGTTTGCCCGTAGCGGATAACGGCATTCTGTTTATTGAGAACGTGGGTAATCTGGTCTGCCCGGCGAGTTTTGATCTGGGCGAGCGGCATAAAGTGGCCGTGCTGTCGGTGACCGAAGGGGAAGACAAGCCGCTGAAATACCCGCATATGTTTGCTGCGGCATCGGTGATGCTCCTCAACAAAGTCGACCTACTACCGTACCTGAATTTCGACGTCGATAAGTGTCTGGCGTATGCCCGTGAAGTGAACCCGGATATTGAAATCCTGCTGGTGTCCGCCACCGGCGGGCAAGGTATGGATAACTGGCTGAACTGGCTGGAGAGAGAACGATGTGCATAGGCGTCCCGGGGCAAATCCATGCGATTGACGGCAATCAGGCCAAAGTAGACGTGTGCGGCGTGCTGCGCGATGTCGATCTGACGCTGGTTGGCAGTGTGGATGAAAACGGTGCGCCCCGCACTGGCCAGTGGGTACTGGTACACGTTGGCTTTGCCATGAGCGTGATTAACGAAGCAGAAGCGCGCGACACGCTGGATGCCCTGCAAAACATGTTTGATGTGGAGCCTGATGTTGGGGCGCTGCTGTACGGCGAGGAGCGATAACCATGCGCTATGTTGATGAATATCGAGCGCCCGAACAGGTGATGCAGCTTATTGAACACCTGAAAATGCGGGCAAAACATCTGCGCTATACCGCCGAAAAACCGCTGCGCATCATGGAGGTGTGCGGCGGGCATACCCACGCCATCTTTAAATTTGGCCTCGACCAGCTGTTGCCGGACAACATCGAGTTTATCCACGGCCCGGGCTGCCCGGTGTGCGTGCTGCCAATGGGACGCATCGACAGCTGTATTGAGATTGCCAGCCAGCCTGACGTGATTTTCTGTACCTTTGGTGACGCCATGCGCGTGCCGGGGAAAAATGGCTCGTTGCTCCAGGCCAGAGCGCGGGGAGCGGACGTGCGTATCGTCTACTCGCCGGTAGATGCCTTAACACTGGCCGCCGACAATCCCACGCGGAAAGTCGTCTTTTTCGGCCTGGGTTTTGAAACCACCATGCCTGCCACCGCCATCACCTTACAGCAGGCCAAAGCGCGCAACATCAGCAACTTTTTCTTTTTTTGCCAGCACATTACGCTTATCCCGACCCTGCGCAGCCTGCTGGAAGAGCCGGGCAACGGCATTGACGCGTTTCTGGCGCCAGGGCACGTCAGTATGGTCATCGGCACCGGGGCTTACGGTTTCATCGCCAGCGACTTTGATCGTCCTTTAGTGGTCGCTGGTTTCGAACCTCTTGATCTACTGCAAGGCGTGACCATGCTTGTTGAGCAGAAAATAGCAGCCCTGAGTAAAGTGGAAAATCAGTATCGCCGCGTGGTCCCGGATGCCGGGAATGTGCTTGCTCAAAAAGCCATTGCTGAGGTTTTCAGTGTGGAGGGCGACAGCGAGTGGCGTGGCCTGGGATTGATTGCCGAATCAGGTGTGCGCCTGACGTCTGCATACCGTGCGTTCGACGCCGAAGCCCATTTCCACCCGCAACCGCAACAGGTTTGCGACGATCCCCGCGCCCGCTGTGGCGACGTACTCACCGGTAAATGCAAACCACATCAATGCCCGTTATTTGGCAACACCTGTAACCCGCAAACTGCATTTGGCGCACTGATGGTTTCATCAGAAGGCGCATGCGCTGCGTGGTATCAGTATCGCAATCAGGAGTGTGAAGTATGAACAGGGTAGAAATGGCGCACGGTAGCGGCGGAAAAGCCATGCAGCAGCTCATTAATCAGCTGTTTATGGACGCCTTTAACAATCCCTGGCTGGCCGAACAGGAAGACCAGGCGCGCATTGATCTCTCTACCCTCACCGCTCAGGGCGACAGGCTGGCGTTTTCGACCGACAGCTACGTTATCGATCCACTGTTCTTCCCAGGCGGTGATATCGGCAAGCTGGCCATCTGCGGTACAGCAAACGATGTGGCAGTCAGCGGCGCAATTCCACGCTATCTCTCCTGCGGCTTTATCCTTGAAGAAGGGCTGCCAATGGACACCCTGAAGGCCGTTGTCGCCAGCATGGCATCCACTGCACATGAAGCAGGGATCGCCATCGTGACCGGGGACACCAAAGTGGTACAACGCGGCGCGGCTGACAAACTGTTTATCAACACCGCCGGGATGGGGGCAATTCCTGCCGATATTCACTGGGGTGCGGGGCAACTGACCCCCGGCGACGTGTTGCTGGTCAGCGGAACGCTGGGCTGCCACGGCGCGACTATACTCAACCTGCGTGAAGGATTGGGGCTGGATGGCGAGTTACGCAGCGACTGCGCCGTGCTGACACCGCTTATTCAGACTCTGCGTTCATGCCAGGGCGTAAAAGCCCTGCGTGATGCCACACGTGGCGGCGTTAATGCAGTGGTACATGAATTCGCGGCAAGCAGCGGATGCGGTATTGAACTGACCGAACGCGGATTACCGGTCAAACCTGCAGTACGGGGGCTTTGTGAACTGCTTGGGCTGGACCCGCTAAACTTTGCCAATGAAGGCAAGCTGGTTATCGGCGTGGAACGCCAGGCCGCCGAAGCCGTACTGGCGCAGCTGCGTGCTCATCCCTCAGGGAAAGAGTCCGCGATTATCGGCGAAGTGGTTGAGCGCAAAGGGGTGCGCCTGACCGGGCTTTACGGCGTTAAACGTACGCTGGATCTGCCGCACGCCGAACCTTTACCCCGAATTTGCTAGAACCGCGCCAAAAGCGGGCAGCACAGGATTTTCTCTTTTTTTGCCAGTTTCAATTGGAAAGCAATGATGCCGTATACACCGATGAGCGATCTTGGACAGCAGGGCCTGTTCGACATTACGCGCACTCTTTTACAGCAGCCGGACCTCGGCTCGCTGAGCGATGCCCTGACGCGGCTGGTCAGACAGTCTGCACTGGCGGACAGCGCTGCCATTGTGCTCTGGCATAGCGGGAGTCATCGCGCGAGCTATTTTTCCGCGCACGACAACGGCAAACCCTTTCAGTACGAAGATGAAACAGTCCTGGCTCATGGCCCGGTGCGGCGGATCCTCTCCCGCCCTGAAGCCCTGCACTGCAGCTTTGAAGAGTTTCGCCAGGCCTGGCCGGTGCTTGCAGAGAGCAACCTGTATCGTCCTTTCGGACACTACTGCCTGCTGCCGCTGGCGGCTGAAGGGCATATTTTTGGTGGCTGCGAATTTATCCGCAAGACTAACCAGCCGTGGAGCGAGGCGGAGTATGAGCGCCTGCATACCTTTACCCAGATTGTGGGCGTGGTGGCAGAGCAGATCCAGAACCGCGTGACCAACAATGTCGACTACGACCTGCTTAGCCGTGAACGCGACAACTTCCGCATTCTGGTAGCAATTACTAACGCCGTGCTCTCGCGCCTGGATATGGACGAGCTGGTCAGTGAAGTCTCTAAAGAGATCCACCACTATTTCAAAATTGATGCAATCAGCATCGCGCTGCGGGGCCACCGCAAGGGCAAACTCAACATCTACTCAACACACTATCTCGACGAAGCCAATCCGGCTCACGAGCAGAGCGAAGTGGATGAAGCGGGAACCCTTTCTGAACGCGTGTTTAAGAGCAAAGAGATCCTGTTGCTCAATCTGAACGAACACGATGCACTGGCACCCTACGAACGATTACTGTTTAACACCTGGGGCAATAAAATCCAGACACTGTGCCTGCTCCCGCTGATGTCCGGCAATACCATGCTGGGCGTGCTGAAGCTGGCACAGTGTGAAGAAGGCGTGTTCAACACCGCCAACCTGAAGCTGCTGCGCCAGATTGCCGAACGTATTTCCATTGCGCTGGATAACGCGCTGGCTTATCAGGAAATTCATCGCCTGAAAGAGCGGCTGGTGGATGAAAACCTGGCCCTGACGGAACAGCTCAACAATGTCGACAGCGAGTTTGGTGAAATCATCGGTCGCAGCGATGCAATGTACAGCGTGCTCAAGCAGGTCGAGATGGTGGCGCAAAGCGACAGTACGGTGCTTATCCTGGGGGAAACCGGGACGGGCAAAGAGTTAATTGCCCGCGCGATCCACAATCTCAGCAACCGCAACAGCCGCCGGATGGTGAAGATGAACTGCGCCGCCATGCCCGCGGGCCTGCTGGAAAGCGATCTCTTTGGCCATGAACGCGGTGCCTTCACTGGCGCCAGCAGCCAGCGGCTGGGTCGCTTTGAGCTGGCGGATAAAAGCTCGCTGTTCCTGGACGAAGTGGGCGATATGCCACTGGAGCTCCAGCCCAAGCTGCTGCGCGTGTTGCAGGAGCAAGAGTTTGAACGCCTGGGCAGCAATAAGCTTATCCAGACGGACGTGCGGTTGATTGCCGCCACCAACCGCGATCTGAAAAAAATGGTCACAGACCGCGAGTTTCGCAGCGACCTCTATTATCGCCTGAACGTCTTCCCGATTTATCTGCCGCCGCTGCGGGAACGCCCTGAGGATATTCCGCTGCTGGTCAAAGCCTTTACCGCGAAAATTGCCCGCCGGATGGGGCGCAGTATCGACAGCATTCCTGCCGAAACGCTACGAACGCTCTCGTCCATGGAGTGGCCTGGCAACGTGCGCGAACTGGAAAACGTCATTGAACGTGCCGTATTACTGACACGCGGCAGCGTGCTGCAACTCTCCCTGCCCGAAGTGACGATGTCAGAAGAACCGCTGGTCGCGGCAGAGGTGGCACAGGCGGGCGAAGATGAATTCCAGCTGATTATGCGCGTGCTGAAAGAAACCAACGGCGTCGTCGCCGGGCCGAAAGGCGCCGCGCAGCGTCTGGGCCTGAAACGCACCACGTTGCTTTCGCGAATGAAGCGGCTGGGCATTGATAAAGAGAGCCTGGTGTAACCTGTCTTGCCGGGCGGTGTTTCCTGACGCCGCCCCTTGTCACTCCGCGAAATTGCCCCTCATTGACACAATATATTTTCCTCTGTATAAAATTCCGCCTTAATAATGAGTTTCATTTGCATCAAAAATACAATAAATGAAGGGTAGCGTTTCATGAAAAAGGTCATCTGCGCGCTGGGAATGGCGTTCGCATCGGTCGGTTCTGCTCTGGCAACAACATATCCTCTCACTCTTGAAAACTGCGGATATAAAGAAACATTCACCAAAGCGCCCGAGCGCGTTGTTGCCCTGGGGCAAAATACCGTCGAGATCCTCTTACTGTTAGGCCTGCAAAATAACGTAGCCGCCAGTGCATTCTGGCCCACAAAAGTGTTACCGGCGCTGGCTGAGCAAAATGCAAAAATTAAAACGCTGACGGTAGAAATCCCGACCCTTGAATCCATTCTCGCCCAGAACCCTGATTTCGTGCCTGCACAACTTCCCCTGCTGCTGGGGCCTGAAAGTAAGGTCGCAAAACGCGAAGACCTGGCCACCGTGGGGGTGAACAGTTATTTATCCCCAGGCATGTGCGCCACCAAAAAAGCCGCAGGTGATATGTACGGCAGCCGTCAGAAGCTGTGGGATATGACCTATCTCTATAAAGAGATAGAAGATTTCGCCACCATTTTTAATGTGCAGCCTCGCGGTGAAGCATTAATTGCCGACTTTAAAAAACGCGAAAACGATTTGCGCGCTGAGTTTGGCAAGAATAAAAAAGACCTCTCTTTCGTCTTCTGGTTCTCCAGCGCCTCACCTTCTGCTGATGCCTACGTCGGCGGTAAAAACAGTGCATCCGGTTTTATTGCCAACGTTCTGGGTGGGCACAATGCCATTACCTCCGAAACAGAGTGGCCAACGGTGAGCTGGGAAAGCATTATCGCCGCCAACCCGGATGTGATTGTCGTTTCAAGCCTGGATCGCAACCGCTGGGCGCTCGATAACGCACAGGAAAAAATCAAATTCCTGAAAAGCGATCCGGCCGTCAGCCAGATGGATGCCGTTAAAAAAGGTCATATCGTCGTGATGGACGGCCAGGCGATGAACCCGACCATTCGCACCCTCTACGGTGCTGAACAGGTGGGCGAGCAGCTCAGAAAACTGGGGCTTAACTGATGACCGCTGTTGTTCAACAGGCGCGACAGGGATTCATCCTGACGACCTCGTGTTTGCTTTCCGTCGTGCTGTTGTTCCTGGTGATCGCCGTTGGCGTCAGCGTAGGTGAGCTTTCTATTCCACTGCAAAACGTCTTTTACACCATCAGCAATAAAATGGGGCTGACCGCAGTCCCGCTAAACCGCATTTATGAAAGCGTGATTTGGGATTTTCGCCTGAGTCGTGCTCTGGTGGCCGCGTGCTGCGGCGCGGGCCTGGCAATTTGCGGGGCGGTGCTGCAAAGCTTGTTGAAGAACGCGCTGGCTGAACCTTATGTGCTGGGCGTGTCTGCGGGGGCATCAACGGGCGCGGTATCGGTGGTGGTATTAGGTATCGGCACCGGTGCGGTGTCGCTCTCGGCAGGCGCATTTGCCGGGGCGTTTGCCGCCTTTGTCTTTGTGGCTTTCCTGACGAACGGCGCGCGTGGCGGCAACGAACGCACCATTCTGGCGGGCGTTGCCGCCTCTCAACTTTTCAACGCCATTACCGCATATACCATCAGCACCTCGGCAAGCGCGCAGCAGGCCCGCGACGTGATGTTCTGGCTACTGGGCAGTTTCAGTGGCGTGAGGTGGCCTGAGTTTCAGCTGGCGCTGGTGGTCGTTCTGGCCGGGCTGGCGGTTTGCCTTTATTACTCGCGCGCGCTGGATGCCTTTACCTTTGGCGATGACGCCGCCGCGTCACTGGGTATTGCCGTGCCCTGGGTACGCCTGATCCTGTTCACCACGACTGCGCTCATCACCGCCACCATTGTCAGCATGGCAGGTTCCATCGGCTTTGTCGGGCTGGTTGTGCCGCATGTGATGCGCTTCTTCTTTGGGCCGTTGCATCGCATTCTGCTGATCGCCAGCGCGCTGGCCGGGGCCATTCTGATGGTGCTGGCAGACATTGCTTCGCGTTTACTGATTGCCCCCCAAAGCCTGCCTGTGGGCGTTGTCACCGCCCTGGTTGGCGTGCCTTTCTTTGCCGTTATCATCTACCGTTCAAGGAATAAGTGATGAGTATCACCGCTGAAAATATTACCTGGAAGGTAGGCAATAAAGTCATCGTCAACGATGTCTCGCTGAACATCGCGCGCGGGGAAACCGTTGGGCTACTTGGCCCTAACGGCTGTGGTAAATCGTCACTTTTACGTGTGCTGGCGGGGCTACGTCGCCCGGATGCCGGGTGCGTGAAGCTTGACGGGCATAACATCGCCCGGATGCCCAAAAAGCAGCTTGCCCGCCGCGTGGCATTCGTTGAACAACACGGCATGACCGATGCCAACATGCGTGTGCGTGATGTGGTGAAGCTGGGGCGTATTCCGCACCATTCGCCTTTCTCCAACTGGAGCGCGCAGGATGATGAAACCGTCACCTCCGCCCTGCAACGTGTAGATATGCTGGATCGCAGCGAACAAGGCTGGCTGAGCTTATCCGGCGGGGAGCGCCAGCGCGTGCATATCGCCCGTGCCCTGGCGCAATCCCCCACTGAAATTCTGCTGGATGAACCGACCAACCACCTGGATATTCATCACCAGATCCAGCTGATGCATCTGATAAGCGAACTGCCGGTAACCAGCATTGTGGCGATCCACGATCTCAACCACGCAGCGATGTTTTGTGATTCGCTGATTGTGATGCAAAAAGGCCAAATCGTCGCTACCGGGACACCGCAGGAGATCCTGAGCGAAGAGCTGCTCTGGGATGTATTCCGGGTCAAAACCAAAATTGAGATCTCTGCGTACCATGGCAAAAAGCATATCCACTTCATTGTTTAACGCCGGGTAATGCGCATGTCACTGTTTTCTCTACGCCCTGCGACAACACTCTGGCCGCCCGTGTTACTGGGCAGCCAGTTCGTTTTTAACATTGGCTTTTACGCGGTTATCCCCTTTCTGGCGATTTTCCTGCGTGACGATTTGATGCTTTCCGGCGGGCTTATCGGGCTGGTTCTGGGGCTGCGCACGTTCTCGCAGCAGGGCATGTTTATCGTCGGGGGCGCGCTTTCAGACCGGTTTGGTGCCCGGGTGATTATCCTGTGCGGCTGTCTTGTCCGCATCGCGGGGTATCTTCTGCTGGCGTTTGGTCAGTCCCTGTGGCCCATCATTCTGGGGGCGTGTCTGACGGGCATTGGCGGTGCGCTTTTCTCTCCATCCATTGAAGCGCTGCTGGCAAAAGCGGGAACACAGAGTGAAGCAAAGGGCAAGCGCAGCCGCGCGGAGTGGTTTGCGCTGTTTGCCGTATGCGGTGAACTGGGCGCCGTACTCGGCCCGGTGGCTGGTGCCCTGCTTACCGGGCTTGGCTTTCGCCAGGTTGCTCTGGCGGGTGCAGGCGTCTTTGTGGTTGCGCTGATCGTGCTGTTTTTTTGCCTTCCTCCTGCTCAGCGCAGTAAGCAAACGCTGGAGATCCACCCGTGGTGGAGCACGTTCCGCCAGCCGCGATTTGTCGCTTTTATTATCGCCTACAGTTCGTGGTTGCTGAGTTACAACCAGCTTTATCTGGCGCTACCGGTAGAAATAGAGCGCGCTGGCGGCAGTGAGAAAGATCTTGGCCCGCTCTTTATGCTGGCTTCAGTGCTGATAATCCTGTTTCAGTTACCGCTTGCGCGTTTCGCCCGTCGGGTGGGGGCTGTCAGAATCTTACCGGCGGGGTTTCTGCTGCTTTCGGCATCGTTTGCGAGCGTGGCCCTGTTTGCCGCCCACCCGCCACCGGAAGGCTGGCTGAGGCTTCTGCCTGCGGGGTGTTTTGTTACGCTACTGACGTGCGGGCAAATGCTGCTGGTACCGTCCGCGAAAGATCTCATCCCGTGGTTTGCGAAAGAGTCTACGCTTGGCGCACACTACGGCGCGCTCTCTACCGCCGGGGGTTGCGCGGTGCTGGCGGGGAATTTACTGTTCGGCAGCCAGCTGGATCACGCGCTAACACCGTCACCACAGGCCGTTTTCCCCTGGCTACAGCTGGCGTTTTTCCCTTTATGCAGCGCGGTGGCCCTGGTGTTCATCTGCCGCCCAATGCGCGCAGCACTGGCTTCCCGGGCGTAGGTTTACTGTTTTTTTGGCCGGTATTTTTCCGGTAATTCAGGGACCGGGCGGCGATCGTCAATCAGATGGCGGATAGTCAGGATGGGGTGTCGCCATAGCATTCGCGGCCCGGCCCAACGCATCACCTGCTTCATCTCTTCACGTTTTGCCGGCTGATAGCAGTGGACGGGGCACTGCTTGCAGGCGGGCTTCTCTTCGCCAAAGACACATTTATCCAGGCGTTTATCTGCATAATCATTAAGCGCCTGATAATGCCCCTCTTCTTTCAAAGCCTGCGGGCACTTGTTTTCATACAACGCGATCATTTTACCGATCGTCTCTTTTTCTCGTGCGATGCGTTTTCCAGACATGGCGGATCACCCAACAATAACGTGCATTTATAATACCTTTTTATGTACCCGATTTCAGCCGTTGCATTCCATTTGCTGAAGACGCCTTCCAGTTTTACCTCTGCCCGTCGTGATATTTACTGGTATTTTATACAGCAAATATCATCGTCACGTTGTGCTTAACTACCGGAGCGCGTATGCAAGAGATCGCTATCACCAAACCCTATCGCCACTTGAAGGTCGGTTACTTCAGAAAGCGTCACGAAGACCGTAAAACTAAAATCCCGACCCGCTATAGCGTCCACGCAGCGCTAAGCCTGAAAGGAGACTGGCTGGAAAAAGCCGGATTTACCACAAACTCTCAGGTAAGAGTGGGCGTTGAACATGGAAAAATCGTCATTGAGTTAATGGCGGAAGACGTCTCGTAAACACGCGACATTTTTCTGCGCCGCGCCATTTTTTCATGCGACAATAGAGGGAACTAACGGCCAATGAGCCGCTCAAAGCTCAATATTATCAAAGAAATGGATATCATAACTCCATGACCACAATCGACAATTTCGACGCACATACGCCGATGATGCAGCAGTATAGAAAATAAGATTATAGTAAATTGATATGTATGAATATTTAAATAAAAACAAACACAACAAGCTACCTATAGGCTACAAATAGTGAAATCAATCTGGCTGCTCTTATATAAGCTGGATTTCTAAAAGGTAAGTTTTCCTCTAAAAACTCATCGGCAAAAACATAATTCACAGCAGGTTTACTGTTGTGTCTTAGGAAATCCGATGCCATCTCCGCTGCGTATGGCGTTTCTAGGTAATACGTCAAAAACTGTTTGGATGGTAGTTGGCACGTATGGTATCTGTCGAGGGCTATGGGTTAAGTATGTGTTTTCTTGGTTTCTCTATTTCTTAACTAGTTTCAAAATGTTAAATCCATCACAAAAATGCGGTAGTAGAAACTATGAGCATATGATTTGCCATTTTTTGAGGGTTGAATGTAAACAAGCCTGTTGGCAAAATTGTTGATGTAGTTATGACTACTTTTTTGGGATTTTAAAATCCTACACAGCAATGACAACATAGTACCATCAAGAAACAGTTAAAAAGGAAATAATATGGCTGCAAAACTATGTTTCTTCCCCGTAGGTAATGGGGATATGACACTTATTCAAACTGAAGATGGAAAAAATATATTAATCGATTGCCGTATTAGGGATGGAGAAGAACATCCTGATGTCCGCTCACAACTTAGAGAAAAACTCTCTCGAGATAGCGAAGGGCGTCTTTTCGTCAATCTTTTTATTTGGACGCATCCTGATTCAGATCATTGTGATGGAGTATCTGATCACTTTCACTTGGGGAAACCTGAAAATTGGAGTGAAAAGAGCGATAAAATTTTTATCAATGAAATTTGGTCAAGCCCAATTGTATTTAGACGCCATCATGCTCAAAATCATCCATTATGTGATGATGCAATAGCGTTAAATACAGAAGTGAAGAGAAGAGTTAATCTTTACAAAGAGAAGGGCTATTTGGATGGTGTCGGAAATCAAGTCTTGGTTTTAGGAAAAGACGAGAATGGTAAAACTGATGATATACCATATATTCTTTTAGAATTAGATAATACAACCAGTTATATTAACGGAGAATCTTCATCAGTTTTTCAAGCCCGGTTATTAGGTCCATCACCCAAGAAAGATCTCGACGAGTTAGAAGATAAATTAGGTAAAAATCATTCGAGTGTTATCATAAACTTTGAATTAAAAGGTGATAACAAAACTGCTTATTTTTTAAGTGGAGGTGATGCTGAGGTTGTGTGCTGGGAAGGTGTGAAAGATCGTCTGTCAGACAAGAATGAAATGTCATGGTTAGATTATGATATCTTACAAACACCACATCATTGTTCTTGGCACAGTATATCTCATGATAGTCTAAGCCAAAAAGGCGATGATGCAAAAACCTCTGAAAAAGCAATGGAGGTATTTAACCGTGCAAAACAAAATGCTTTCATTATATCAAGTTCGAAAACAATTGAAGACGATGAAAAAGATCCTCCAGCTTACCGAGCAAAAGAAGAGTATGAAAAAATAACAGATGATAAAAACGGTCAATTTCTGTGCGTATCTGATCATAAAAAAAATGGGAAAAATGTTCCTTTGGAAATTGAAATTTCCAGTAATGGTATTAAGAAGATAGCGGCATCTACATTAGGTATGGCAGAATCATCTAATACTGTCGTAAATAGACAAGGTGGTGGTGGTTATGCCTGATTGTCTTAAAAAAAAGATAGATCAGTTAAATAAAATCCTTGCACCTTATGGTGCAAGGAAGCTGTCCAATACTGAATTATCTATTCTTGATGAAAAATATATATGTGTCTGGGAATTACCTACAGATTTAGTATTCAATGACGACTCAATTGTATTACAAATAAGGTATAAAAGTTTAACACAGCATGATATCCCAGAAGTATTTGTATCATCTCCAGTAATAAATGTATGTCAATTACCTCATATAGAAAAAAATGGTAAACTATGTGTTTGGCCAAATACATACATTATTGATTTGAGTGATAATTCATATGTTCTTGAATTATTAAGTGATGCCTATTCGATGTTGAAAAAAGGCATCAAAGGAGATCTTAGAGATGATTTTATTGACGAGTTTCAGAATTACTGGATTTATCATTGCAATAAAATAGAACGTGTTATTAGCCTATGTGATCTGAACATAAAGAACACAAGATTAGTATACGGCTACATAGCAAAAACATTAGGATGGATATATTCTGATGGTGAACAAAAATTAATTAATTGGTTAGATAATCAGAAACTACTATCTTCCAATTCAGATAACTCTAATGCAAGAGATAAACACCTACGTCAAAGACAACTTTCCAGAATAATATCTATTCCATTAATATTTTTTGAAAATGCATGGTATCCAGAACAATATCCAAGAACAATAAGAGATTTATTCAATTTAATCAATGAATATCATAATGAGCCAGATATAGTTGATGAGTTTATTTTAAAATCAATAGCAAATATATATAATCGCAACCCAACTGTTTTAATAGCATTTCCTACGCCCTCAGGAATGAATATTATAGGAATTCGAATTTCTGAGAGTGTAGGTGATCGTCATACAGATAGATATGATACAAGAGCTATCGCTAACGGTCGATTCCACATTAATTCATTATTAGATGGTCATAGAGATTATATCAATGGCCGCATTTTAAAGAATAGAATTGGTGAGTTAAAAGCACAAAACATCTTAGTTGAACGTAACGATAACTCATGGATAATGGGTAGAGATCATAATCCTACTTATAAAAAAATATCTGAGCATACAGTAGCTATAATCGGATGTGGCTCAGTCGGTTCATCTATATCGAGGCTGTTAATACAATCTGGCATTACAAATATAATGCTCTGGGATGAAGACTCTATGAAATCAGAAAATTCTTCACGACATCTCCTGGGGTTCGATTCTGTTAACAAAAATAAAGCATCTGCTCTCGCATCCAAACTTCGTTTAGAATTTCCAAACACCAATATAGAGTATTTTAATGAAGAATGGTCCGAAAACGCTGAATCAAGTACAAGAATTACTGAGGCTGACCTTATCCTAAGCTGCACTGCCGATTGGAATACCGAGCAACAACTGTTAAGTAAACAATCTCAGTGTAATTTGGGAGTTCTTGTTTTTGCTTTTGTTGAAGCCCATGCAATGGCTGGACATGTAATAGTAAATCAAATAGATTCTGGTGCCTTTAATGCCTGGCATTACACACAAGGTGAAAAAATAGGTGCATTGAGATATCCTGCTACATATTGGAAAGAAAATACAAAAAAAAGAATTGCTGCTTGTGCTGGAGAATTTCAGCCTTATGGAGCGATACCTTTAGCAAACTTACATTCACTTGCTGCAAGAACAATAATTGACTTAATATTGAATAGATTTCCTGACAGTTCCTTTGCATATAGCTATCTTGGTAGACAAGAAGAACTGGTAGAACTTGGTGGTCAATGGAATGATTGTTGGATAAATAAATTTGGCAATCCAAATAAAGGCGATCGAATCATTTCTTTGATTTATGAAAACTCAAGCTGGATGAATAACGATGCATAAATTTTATAGTTATGATTTAAATTTTTATATATGCATCAGTGAAGATATTATGGAAGAGTTATTTTCTTATAGACAGAAAAATTTCCTAAGTAAAGAGTCTGGAGGAATGTTATTTACAAATAAACTTGACAACACAGAAATAGAAATAAATAAAATCTCAATACCTTGCTCATCTGATATAAGGAAAAGAAACTATTTCAAATTAGATGAGAAAAAAGCGAAACAAGAAGTACTAATACAATTTGAAAATGGTTTCCATTATTTAGGCGACTGGCATACACACAACGAGACTATTGCAAACCCATCACCTACTGATATTAATAGCATTCATGAGTTATTTACCAAATCTAAACATAACAGACCATTTTTTATAATTTTAATAATCCCTAATCAAAATGTAATATCTAATTGTTATTTGGCAGCGGCAGATGGAAAAAAGATATACCAATTTAAATATCAAAATCAAACAACAACGATTTAGAAAAGACTATAAATTAAGGAGAGCAAAGTGTCTATAATTAAAAGTTTTTCAGTAGGAAATGGTGATATGTGTTATATAAAGCATAATAGTGATAATTTCACAATCATTGATTGTAACATTAATACTGGAAATGCCAAAGGCATTATAGAAGAAATAAAAGAGCAATCAGCTCAAAAGAGTATAATGCGATTTATTTCAACTCATCCTGATGAAGATCATTTCGGCGGTATTCATCTGCTTGATGATGAAATAAAAATCCATAACTTTTATGTAATAAAAAATAAAGCGATAAAAAAA